>CAWHDL010000015.1:0-42357 GCA_963828065.1 uncultured Actinomycetota bacterium
GCGCCGAAGCTGCCGTCATCGGCGAGCTAGTGCGAGCGAGTTTGACACCAACACAATGATTCTCACTTTCTTGTCCACAGTGGACATCCAGTGGACATCGCAAATGAGAACTGGACCGCGCCGCCGACGAAAGATAACGTCCAGCGCGACCGTAAAGCCGGCCGGGCGGAGTTACCGCTGCATACCGCCGGACAGATGCGCCTTCGTCGCGCGTGTTAGGTCGTCGGCGAGGATCTCCGGCTCGCCGGCGAACAAGCCGTCCAGCGCGAGTCGGGCGACGACCGCGGGATCGCTCTTTTGATCTGCAGGCGCGAAGGCGGCCATGTCGGTGTCTATGTAGCCGACGTGCACGGCGGTGACGTGGATGCCGCGAGGCGCAAGTTCCTGCCTGATTGCGTCGGTCATCGCCCACTCGGCCGCCTTGGCTGCCGAATAGGCGCCGGAGGTCGGATCATGCAGCCAGGACAACACCGACAGCATGTTGAGGATCGCTCCCCCGCCGTTGCCTTCGATGATCGGGGCGAAGGTGCGGATGACATTCAGCGTGCCGAAGTAGTGCGTCTCCATCTCCAGCCGGACGTCCTCGAACGCCCCGGACAGCACTGACGCGCGCGTTGCGGTACCCGCATTGTTGACGAGCACGGTAACGTCGCTGGCCACGTCCGCGGCGCGGCGCACTGAGGCCGGGTCGGTGATGTCCAGTTGGATGGGTTCGACGCCGGACACGTCGATCGTTTCGGGTCGGCGCGCGGCGGCGTAGACCTTCGCTCCCCGCTCGATGAGTTGGGTTGCGAACCGCTTACCTAGTCCCCGGTTGGCGCCAGTGACCAGAGCGGTGATCTGGTCGTTGCTCATCGTGGTCTCCTTCGAGTAGTCGAGGACCGAGATGTTCTCAACACGCATTGTTTCGTAATGATCGCAGGGATGGTAGTGCTCTGCGTCCTCGCTGAAGATGCACGCTTAGTCCGAGGTGGAGGTTCGGGTCACGTGGCGCTCGCTGCCTCGTCATGACCTGAAATGGCCGCGTCGACGTCGGCGTCAGCACTGAGGTTCCCAGCAGCAGCAGCTGGTGCGCTCACCGACAGCGGTCCTCCGGGCCAGCGAGAACGGCGCGTGCCCGCCCCCTGGCGGCAGGGCTGGAAGTGATCGCTCACCGCCGCACTGTCCATGCCGTGCGCCTCGGCCTCCACGGCCAGCTCCATGAGCTCACGCGGGGCGAACTGCTCCGCACCTACAGTCTCGCGTCGTCGTCGTCGTCGTTGTTGTCGTCGTCGTCGTCCCTAGATGTAGGTTCTCACCCGCGTGTGGCAGATACCGACTCCCCTACCTGCAGGTTTGCAGAATTCTCATTAAAATGGCGGAGCGGTTTTTCTCATCTTCGTGGCGGATCCTCGAGCCATACGGTTGTCCGCGATTTCGGAGACGATCGAGGTCGGCTTGACGGGCTTTTCATGATGCGTTGTGAAACGTCACGTGTCACACAGCGCCGCCGGCGAACTTAGTCGGTCGCGATGCCGTGGCGAATAAGCGTTACGCGTTTCCCTGGACGCGCGGATACCGGCGTCGACCGGGGCCGCCACCATCGTGGCCAAGAGTGAAGTCGCCGACCAGATCAGTTCGAAGGTCGCCCAGCAGTCCGGGTAAAACCCCGACTCGGTGTCCTGCCCCGACGACCTTAAGGCCACTGTCGGGGCGACACTCGACTGCACCGTGACAACCAACGGGCAGAACGACGGCGTCAACGTCACCGTCAGCAGCGTTAACGGCGGCACGGTGAACTTCGACATCATCGAGACGGTCAGCAAGGACGACATCGCCGGCCAGATCAGCAAACAGCTCAACCAACAATTCGGGCACGCACCCGAATTCGTCACGTGCCCGGACAACCTGAAGGGCACCGTCGGTGCCGCGCTGCGCTGCACGTTCACCGACTGCAATTGGACGCGAACTGATGGGTACTCAGCACATCCGTGACATCGGGTTTCCCGTTGCCTCTCGCCGGTGACCGGCGCAGAATGGACGCAGCTCGCCGACGTCTCACCATGCCTGTCGCTGACGGATTCAGGAGAGCCGAGACCGATGTCCCATCACTTCGACACCCCGACGGGTCGCGAAGACCCCCGTCTGAATCTCTGCGATTTCTATCTTTTCGCCGGCGACCCCGGAAAGACGACCGTGATGGCGATGACGGTCAACCCGGCGGCCACCGCGGAGACGTCTGCCCCTTTTCGCGATGAGGCTCTTTACGTGTTTCGCTTCGACACAGACAGTGACGCCCATGAGGAGGTGTCCTTCAAACTCAAGTTCGCTGAGGTGGTGCACAGCGCGGCCCCCGCGGGCGGACACGCACAGACCTTCGAGCTGCGCCTCGCCACCGGCGCCGACGCAGCTCAGGGTGGATCTGGCGAGTTGATCGCGTCGGGAACGACCGGCGTCACAGTCGCCGGTGAGAGCGGGGTGCGCGTCTTCGCCGGAGTGGTGCACGATGTGTTCGGCGCTAATGCGGGCCTCAATGACTTCAGGGATGCCTCCGCGGCCGGCGTCTACAAACCCGAGGCTTTCGCCAACCACGTCAACGTCTTCCGGGATCGGACCGTCGCCGGCATCGTCGTCGAGGCGCCCAACGAGTTGATCAGCAGCACGACCAGGGTGCAGGCCTGGGCCACGGTGTCGCTGTGCGGCCACGCGCCTGAGCAGCAAGTGGCCCGCTGGGGCCTGCCGATGTTCACCCACCTCCACCTCAACGACGACGAGTTGAGCGAGGCGTTCAACTCGACCGCCCCGTCCGGGGACAATTCGCGGTTCGTCGCGCGCACCATCGACACCGTCACCAAATACGTCACACTCGCCGGCACTTCCGCTGATCCGGCCGCCTACGCGCGCCGCGTGGCCGACCTGTTCGGATCGATGACCCTGCCCTACGAGCTGGGCACGCCCGCATCCTTCGACTACACCGGAATGAACGGGCGCGGGTTGATGGACAACGTGCTGGACAACGTGCTGTCGGTGTTGACCAACTCCCCGCTGGGCGCCGGTGTCGCGCCCGACCCAGCGCGGATCACGGCCGAATTTCCTTACTTCAGCTGTCCGTGACACCGCTGAGCTGCTCCCAGGGGACCTCATCCAGGAAGGTTTGCAGCGCCCAACACTGCTTACTCCGCACGGTCAAACCGCCGCTAATTCAGCGTGACACTCGGAGTTACCCCTTCGTGCGGAAAACCGGAAACCGCCTACCGTGATGCGTAGATCAGCTAATCAGATTCTCATCTTTGTGGCGGATCCGCCACTCGTCCGCCATTACTGTGAGAATTCCGCCATCTTGGATGAGAATCGACAGCGGCGCTGTCGATTCTCAAAAAGCGTAGGGCTCAACAAACTCGCTCCAGGATTGACAGTGCGCGACAACGAGGTCGCATCGATCCGAATCGCCTGGCCCACAGGTAACTTCGCCAAGGAGGCATCGTGGAGTTCCTGGTCACCATGACGACCCACGTTCCTGAAGGCACGACCGAGGAAGCAGTGAGCGAGGTGCGGCAGCATGAGGCCGCCCACTCGCACGACCTCGCAGAGCGCGGATGCCTGCACCGTTTGTGGCGTCCCCCATTGCAACCCGGCGAGTGGCGCACGCTGGGTCTCTTCTCTGCCGATGACGCCGACGACCTTGAAAGCGTGCTCGCGTCGATGCCGTTGCGGATCTGGCGCACCGACGAAGTGACGGCGCTTTCGCCGCACCCGAACGATCCCGCGCTGTCCGGTGTCGGGCCAGGCCGGGAGTATCTGATCGCCATGACGATTACCGTCCCGGGCGGGACGCCTTCCATTGCCGTGGATGACAAGTTGGACCGCGAAGCCCAGCGGGCTCGTGAGCTTTCCAGCCGAGGTCACCTCCGGCGGTTGTGGGCGCTGCCCGCAGACGAGTCCGTCCGGCGAACTCTCGGCTTGTGGAACGCCCGCGACCCAGATGAGCTCGACGGCATCATGAGGTCGTTGCCCCTCTACCCGTGGATGACGGCGACGACTACGCAACTCTCGCCACATCCCAGTGACCCCGCCACCCTGGCGTGACATCATGTCCGCCTCCAACGCCATGGCTCAGCCGTCATCGATGCGCAAGATGCTGATGTTACGCGGGACGCGTCAGATCGCCTGCGGTGCAGCCATTGCCGCGATGGCGCTCTTCGATGGAGCCAATGTCTTCGCTGTGCGAGCACAGCCAACGAAAGCAATCAGCCCGCGTCGCGAGCACCACGGCGGCCCTTACCCAGAGGAACAAAGCAATGGACCTTAAACTCGAAGTCGTAGTGCTTCCCGTGACCGACGTCGACCGGGCCAAACACTTCTACCTGTCACTCGGATGGCGTCTAGACGCCGATATCGCCGCAGGCGACGACTTCCGTGTCGTTCAATTCACACCGCCCGGCTCACCGTGCTCGATCATCTTCGGTGCCGGGATCACCACAGCAGGAACGGCCCCCGTCACAGGACTGCATCTCGCAGTCACCGACATCGAGGCCGCGCGAACCGAATTGATGGCAGCGGGAGTCGAGGTCAGTGAGGTCTTCCACGACGTCGGCGGTGTGTTTCACCACGCCGGCACCACAGGCAGAGTCCCGGGCCCACACCCGGAGCACCAGAGCTATGCCTCGTTCGCTTGCTTCAGCGACCCCGACGGCAACGGCTGGTGGCTACAAGAGATCACGGCTCGGCTGCCGGGGCGAATTGACGCCACGACGTCGTTCAGTTCTGCTGGCGAGCTCGCGAATGCACTTCGACGCGCGGCGACCGCTCACGGACAGCACGAGAACCGGATCGGACAGCCCGATCCGAATTGGCCCGATTGGTACGCCGAATACATGGTGGCCGAATACGCCGGTGCAGAACCACCCGAATGAAAACGCCATCGTCCCGGCGCGTGCACCGTCGACCAGACGTAAGTATCGCCGTGCAGAAGTTCCACTGGCTCGCAAGTAAGACGCCGACGACGCCCAGCGTCGGGGACGGCATAGCGGTTTGAAGATAACTTCCCAAACCACCGGAGGCCACTGAAATGGATTGCCAGGACGAAATCGTCAGTCAGGCGGCCGCGGCAGTAGTCGCGGCGACGCACGGATAATCCGTTGCTCGAGAAGGCCGTTAAGGGAACTCAACCGGTTTACGACACTACGAATACGAGGAGAACCCAATGACAACGGTGAACTCACCGACCAACTCCGAACAGATCCGCCTTGACCGACGGTCGCCTGCCTATTGGCGAGTCACCATCGATAACCCGCCGATCAACGTCATGGGCCCGGTAATGGTCCGGCAGTTTCAGGAACTCATCAACGCCCTGGAAGCCGACGAGCACGTCAGGGTGGTGGTCTTCGACAGCGCCGTTGAGGACTACTTTCTCAATCACTCCGACTTCCTGGCCAAGCTCGAAGACTTGACCGCAATGCCGGCCGGTCCGACGGGGTTGCCGCCTTGGCCGGACTTCCTCGCGCGTCTGACCCGCCTGCCAGTCGTCTCCATTGCCCTCATCCGTGGGCGTGCGACGGGCAACGGCAGCGAGATCACGCTCGCCTGCGACATGAGTTTCGCCAGCCGGGAAAAGGCGATCCTCTCGCAATGGGAGGTGGGCGTGGGGATGGTCGCCGGCGGCGGCCCCATGGCCCGGCTGCCCCAACTCATTGGCCGAAACCGCGCCCTCGAGGTGCTCTTGAGCTCCGAAGACATCCGGGGAGAACAGGCCGAGGCCTACGGCTACGTCAATCGCGCCCTCCCCGACGCCGATCTAGACGCGTTCGTCGAGGCGCTAGCGACCCGCATCGCCGGTTTCGACAAATGGGCGATCGCCAATACCAAGCGCCTCGTCAACACCAGCCTGCCGCCGGACGTCGAACTCGCCGCCGGGTGGGATGCGTGCATCGCATCGCTTGGGCGACCCGCCGCCCAGGAAGGAATCAAAGCGCTCATGGCCAGTGGCTTTCACAAGCCTGGGGACGTCGAAGATCGGCTCGGATATTACGTGGGCCAGATCGCGCGGTAGGCAGACGACAACCAGAATAGGGACACCCAACTAAAAATCATAGCTACGTATTCTCGTTTTCGTGTCATCGATGACATTGCGATGACACTGAAAATGAGAATATGACAAAGAAAATGAGAATCTACAGCCGGCGACGCGTCATGTCATAGCCCATCCAGGCCTGTTCCTGGCGGAAGGCCACGATCGCGATCTGCATCGACTGGGTCGGTGTGCTGATCTGCACCGCCGAATCCGAGGTTTGAACGAACCGCAGATCGGGGGTGGGACCGTCGTCGGCCAGCGGGCCCAGGCTGATCACGGTGGCCGACAGCCCGGCCGCCGACAATGCCGTGGGCCGGTCGTTGACGGTGATCGTCGGCACGAACGGCGGCGGCCGGCGCCGCTCTGCCACAGCGATGTTCGGCTGGGTCAGTGAGTTCCAGCGAGTCGGCTGATGAGAGTAGATCACGATGCGCTCCCCGACCGCCGCGGCGCGGATCAGCAGCTGACGCACGTAGAACTCGGAGGTGTTCATGCTGATGCGGGTGGCGCGGTCCGGATCGGTCAGCGCCAACATCACCATGTCGTCACGCTGGATCGGCGGGTCGGCGTCTGGGTCGTCCTTCAGCGCTGCGCCGACCAGGATGCCGGTCGCCCCGATCGGGATCTGCAGTGGCTCAGAGCCATTCAACCGCCGAGCCGGCAGCGTGATGGCTGGGCGGGCGGTCGGCGCGGCGCGCACGGTGGCCGCGTACTGCTCACCGGGCAGCGGGTTGAGGTCCAGTGTCGGTGGCTGCGGCGCCTCCTGAGGATCGCAGGTGCGCACCATCGCCGACACCAGCACCGGCCCACCCCCATCGGGTTCTGTGTTTCTGTGTTTGCAGATGCTTGTGGTTTGCACCACCTCATCGGTGTGCAGCGCCCACATCCGGTTCAGCGCGGCGGTGGTGATGTCTTCCGGCGAGAAGTAGTAGCTGCTCAAATAGCCCTCGCGGGTGTGCACGCTGCGCCAGCGCGTCTGTGGGGCCGCAGCGCCTCGATGCGCTCCGACGGGCACCGCCACCGCCGGTGCGGCTTGGGCCTCGTCGGCGGCCTGGTCGGCGGCGGGCTGCTCGGGTCTGGGTGGGGGTGTCACCAGACCCACGCCGAGTTCGGTCAACGCGGTGTCGAGCTCGGCGGCGCTCAGCGCCGTCGCGCGAATCCCGTTCTGCAGCAGCGCGTTGATGATCCTTTCGGTGGCCGCGGCCGCGGCCGCCCCGATCGAGGTCCGGTAGGTCAGCCCCGGCACCGACCCGGTGATGTCGATGCGCACGATCAGATAGGTGTCGCGCCGACCGGCCGCCGGCCGGTCCGCCAGCAGCGTGCTGTAGAGCGGGGCGTAGCCGCCGACGCCGCGTACCCGCTGCCCGGAGCTGACAATGTCGATGCCGGCCAGCTGCAAAAACCCGGGCTGATCCAGCAATCCGGCCAGCACGGCCATCGGTATCACGTTGGTCGTCAAGGAGCGTGTCGAGCCGCGCAGCAGCGTGGGGGCATACGGTCGCCCGCTCGCCTTGATCATCGTGACCGCCTCGTACTCGTCGACGCGCACCCCGCACACGATGGCCCCGTGTGGCACGTCCACAGCCGCGGCCACCGGGACGCGGTGGCGGCGGCGGCGCCGGTGTCGGGCCCAGGCGGCAACCCAGCCGGGCGCGTTGCGGCGATACACCGTCACGATCAACACCACCAGCGCCGCAGCGGAAATGGCGGTGGCCGGCCACCAGCCCGCCCGGTGCGGGGGCAACGCGACGAACGCAGCCAACGCCGCCGCTTCGGCGGCCATCAGGGCGCCCACGGCGGGGCGCAGCGCGACCGCGCGGGCTTTCACTGCATTCTCCGGCGCAACGCCACCACCGCCGCGATCATCGCGGCCAGCCCCAGCACCGCCGCGCCGCCGATCAACGCGGCGTTACGCGGCCCCAGATCCGGGCCCGGCGGCGCCGGCGGCACACGCAGCGCGGAGCTCAGGTGCTCCGGTGGGGCAGGGTCGCCGGCCGGCACGTCGAACGTCAACGCGGCGACCGCGTCGACGACGCCGTGACCGACCTGGTTGTCCACGCCGCGGGCCGGGTTGTGGGCGGTCTCGATGATCCGCCGAATGACCTGACGCGCAGTCAGATTCGGGAATTTCGCGCGCACCAGTGCGACCACTCCCGAGACGTAGGCAGCCGAGAAGCTGGTTCCCCAAAACCCGTCTCCCAGGCCGGGCTCGCGGTCCGGCAACGCGTTCACCGGCGCCCCGTTGACACTGGACAGGCCGATGATGCGATAGCCGGGCGCGGCCACCGACACCCATGGGCCGTTGATGGAATCGGGCATCGGCTGCCCGTCGGGGGCGACAGCGCCCACCGAGAGCACATAGTCGGAAAACCACGCCGGGGTCACGATGGTGCGCACCCCGGCCCAGTCGCGCGGATCGTCGGGGTTAAGTGGGTTAAACGCAGGGTTTTGGCCGCAGTCGGGCTGGTCGGGGTCGCCCTGGTTGCCGGCGGCGGCCACGATCACCACGTCCTTTTCGACGGCCGCGTAGCGCACCGCCGCGCCCAGCGGGTCCTGATTGACCGGGGTGGCGGCGTTGATGCAGGAATCCAGCGACACGTTGATCACCTTCACCCCGAGGTCGGCGGCGTGGCGGATCGCGCGGGCCAGCGTGATGATGTCACCGGCTTTGCGGTGGGTTTGGTTCTCCTCCGGGGTGGGATGGGTCGGGCTGAACGCCACCGAGGACTGCCTGATGGAGATCAGCGCCGCGTCCGGGGCCACCCCGACAACGCCGTCGGGTGCGCCCGGCGGCAGGGGCCCGATCAGCGGCTGCTTGCCCGAGGCCGGGGGGCCCGACGCCGGGGCGTCCGGTGGTGGGCCCTCCTCCGGTGGCGGCGGCGGCGGTGGCGGCGGGGCGGTGATCGTCACCGTCGAGGTGGACGGTGACGGCGGTGTGGGCGTGGGGCTGGTGGGCGCCGGGTTCGCCGGCGGCGGCGGCGGTAGCGCGGGCGCAAGCGCGCCGGCCGGGCGCGGTTTCGGCCGGTCAGCCGGGTTAAACGGGGCGGCCGCGATGATCGAGGCGACCACCGTGCCGTGGCTCTCGCAGTCCGTCAGCCCGCCGTTAGGCAGGCCCTGCACATAGTCCCCGCCGGCCGACAGCGCCGGAAAACGCGGATTGGGAGTCACCCCGGTGTCGATCAGCGCCACCGTCACACCCGCGCCGGTCGAGTACTGCCAGGCCTGTTTGATATTCAGCATGACGTTGCCCGGCGGCGGCTGGGCCAGATCAGGATCGGCCACCACCGCCGGCTGCGCGCACC
Organism: uncultured Actinomycetota bacterium; assembly: GCA_963828065.1. GTDB lineage: Bacteria > Actinomycetota > Actinomycetes > Mycobacteriales > Mycobacteriaceae > Mycobacterium. Next base: position 9,352 of record CAWHDL010000015.1, read on the forward strand.
CCTGGTTTTGTCGCATCTCCTCGGGCGGCCCGGGGGCGTCATCGGGTGGAAGCGCGGCCGGGTCGATCACCGGTGGCGTCACCGCCAGCGCCGCGGGTGCGGCCAGAACGTGCGCACCGAGCAGCGTCGCCGCACCCAGGGTGGCGGCCACGCTGCGGGCCGCCTGCCGTGCGCGCATCCTAGTGATACCTCACGTAATGAAGCAGCCCGATCGCCCACGCCGCGAACGGAATCACCAACGCATACAGCACGTATTCCAGGTATTCCACGGCCTCGCGCACCGGGTTGGAGAAGTAGTGCGACGGGACAAACGTGCCGGCGAGCAGCGCGCCCAGCGCCACCGCCACCACCGCCGCCGCGGACCACAACCCGGTGGCGGGCACGGCCGGGTCGGCGGCCAACCCATAGTGGGCCGGAATCGCCAACAGCGACAGCGCCGCCCCGCACACCATCGTGATCGCGTGGCCGCGATCGCGGAAGGCCCGCGCGCGCAGAATCAGGATCAGCGCCACCACCGCCACGATGACGACCTTGGGCCACTGGCTGGGCTGGCCCGGGTTGACCGCGGCGATCGAGGCGCCCACCTCCACGATGGCGATGCCCGCCAGCACCCCCGTCAGCACACGGTTGGAGCGGCGGGCCACCTCGCCCACCTGCTCGCCGCGCAACGTGATGTCGTGCGGCGCGGACTCCACCGGCGAGAGCGTGTCCTCGGGCTGGCCGGGGGCGCGGGCGAAGATGTCGCGGCCGGTGATCGACTCGAACGTCTGCCGAGGCACCCGCGCCATCCACAACCCGAACGTGGGGGCGACGCGCGCAGCCACCAGCACCGCGATGAGCAGCACTATCGCGATGCGCTGGCCGGGCACCGGCCAAAACATGCGCACCGCGCCGGCCCCAATCGCAGCGACCCCCACACTGATCACCGCGGCCGCCAGCGTCCAATGTCGGCCGGTCAACCGCGCCAGCATCAACACACCCACACAGGCCACCAGGGCAGCCAAAAAGCCATGCGCCGCACCAGGATGCGCACCGGGCGGGGCGGTCGCGCCGGCCAGGACCGCGGCGATCAGACCGGTGATCGCCGCCGCGTCGGTGGCTGCTCGGGGCGCGTTAAGCCGCCCGCACAGTGCCGCCGCGACAACCAGCACCGCGGCGGCGCCGCCAAACACCCCGGCCGCCAGCACCGCAGACGAGCCGGCCCAGCGCATCCGCCACACAATCAGTGCGGCCAGCCCCAGCGCAGTGCCTGTCAGCGCCACCGCAACCAGCGCGGCGTCCCGCTGCGACACCGGCGGGAAACGCTTACTGGCCCAGCGCGCCAGCGCGGTGGAGACGTTTTCGATATTCGGCCCGTAGCGTTGGCCCGCGCCGATCGGCGCCAGCGCCAGCACGTCACTATCGACGATGCCCTGCGCGGTCAGAGAGGCATCACCTGACAAGGCGGTCATGCCGACCGCGCGCACGAACTCGTATGTCCCCGGCGGCAATTCGTCTTCGCCGCGGCTGCGAAGTTCCCGGTTGACTGTTTCACACGCCGAATCGAGCAGCGCCGCCAGCGGAACTGCGGCCGGCAACACCATGTCGATCTGGTGTGACGCCCCGGCCAGGATCGACACCCGGGTCGAGGCCGGAACCAGCGGGGCTTGGGCCCCAGGCGAAGACGCCGAACCGTGCTGCGTTGAGGTCACCGCCGCTCCCGCGGGCCGTCGGTGGTGGTCACGAAGTGCTCGGCGATCGCCGCGGCGATCTCGACGAATCGGCGCCGGGTGGTGCCGTTGAGCTCGATGTCGACATCGATCACACCGCCCGGGCGTAAATGCGCGTCGTAGGGAACCTCAACGACGGTCTGACCGCGGCTGGCGAACTGTTCACGCAGCAGCTCGCGGGTGCGTTGGTTGGCATGTCCGTCAGAGTCGTTGAGTACCACCACCGTTCGGTGCAACAGGCCCGTGTAGCCGTGATCTGCCAGCCAGTCCATCGTCTGCCCAGCCGCTGAGGCTCCATCCACCCACGGTGAGGACACCACCAGCAGCGCGTCGAGGTCACGCAGGACCTCGTGGGTGACCGGGGCGTCCATTGTCGACCCGCAGTCGATGACGGAGATGGTGAAATGGTTATCCAGCCGATGCACGGCTTCCCGGTAGATCTTCGGGTTGATCACCCGACGGCGTGCTGTCGCGCCCTCCCCGGCCAGCACGAACAGCCCGGCGTCGTTGTTGCCGACCCGCGAGCGGATGTCGGCGAAGCTGTGCAGATGTTGGTCGGCGGCCAGCTCCCAATACGAGCCCGCCGCCCGCGGGTCGATCCGGCTGCCCAACTTTCCGAACGCGGTGTCGGCGTCGATGGCCACCACCCGGTCGTCCTGGCGCAGTGAGGCGATGATCGAGCCAACAGCGGCCGCGACGGTGGTCTTGCCGGTGCCGCCCTTGCCCAGCACGCCGATCTTGTAGTGGCCCCGCAGCAGCGACCGGATCTTTGTCTCCAGTTCGGCCTGGCGGCGTTCATCACGCGACAAACCGAGGTTCACCAGCCCGAAGGTGGATTTGTGCAGGACCCTGCGCCAGCCCCGCCCGGGCGGGATTTTGCGCGTGGGCACCAGCTCGCTGGTGCGAAACCCCTCGACGTAGGACCAGTTGGTCGCCGCCGACGCCGATGCGGGCGGCCGCTGATAGTCCTCACCCCAGCTGGCCTGTTCCTCGGCCGCGGCCGCCAGGTGCGGCGGGGTATCGGCATTGGTGTTCTGCAACCCCGGCCGCGGCTGAGGTCCGGTGTTCGGCCAGCCGGAGTCCGACGCGTGGTGACGCGCCGGCGGCGGCGCCGACGGTGCGGGCGGCCATCACCAGGACCCTGCTGAGCCCGAGGCGGCTGCTGGGGTCGCGGCGGCTGCTCAGCCCGGGGCTGCTGCTCGGGCGGGCCCACCCGGTGCTGCCCCGCGACCCCCGGTTGGGGCTCGGGGGAATGGGCATGGTGGCCGGCGGCGCGGCGGGCCAAGCGCCGAGCGGCTCAGAAGGTGGGGGCTGGCTCGGGCGCTGTGGGCTTGGGCGCGCTACGGGTGGTTCGCCCGCATACGGCCGCGGCGGCGGCGGTGGCGGCGGGTGATCGTCGGTGGTGGCACCGCCCGGCTTGGCCTGCTGGTCCTTGACGTCGTCGCTGTCCCGATCAGTCACTATGGCATCCTAACAGCGCCGATGCGCGATCTCTGCACATGTTTTCCCCCCATTGATTTCTGTTACCCGTGTTAATGAGGCGTCCCGGTTTCCAGCGCCTCGGCACCCACCACCGGGGCCAAACTGTCGTGCTGGGTCATCGCATCCGCGCGACTCAACGCCGGCCCTGGCGCAAAGACTCGGATCAGCGGCCACGGCGCCTGCACCGCCGAGGCCGGCGACACCCCCAACGCCTTAAGCGAGTCATCGCTGAGTTCGATGCCATAACGCACGCCCTGATCGGAAATCCACCACAGCGCCTCCTTGCTGTCTGCGGCCGGCGCGGCACTGGTGGTCATCACCACGTTCGGCGCGTCCTTACCGATGAACACCTGATCGGCCTCCACCGCCTGCGGGCCGCGGGCGTCCTTGACCAAGTGCAGAATCTGCTCATCGGCGCCGACCGGGATCGGCAACCCCTGCCCCGAGAGCACACTGAACTGCGCCGCCCGATCGGTGGGGCCCTTCGACCAGGCCAGACACGTCGTGCCGTTGATGGCCGTGTCCACCAGGTGCAGCCGAGTGGCCGGATAAAACGCCACCGGCAGGCTATCGACCACCGGGACCCTGGCCAACCGGTCGGGGGCCACCACCGCGGGCAACACGTCGCCGAAAGAGTTCGCGCTGCGCAGCAGCGCGGCCACAAACGGCGAAATCCGTTGGACCCCATCAGGTAACAGGACATACAACGTCTCGCCGCCGGCCTGCTGCAGATCGCGCACCGACAACACCGAGCCCACCACCACCCCCGGGGCGATGTCCCACGGCGACGGATTGCCGGCACCAGCAATCACCGGACTGGTTAACGGGTCGGTGGCAGGCACGGCGTCAAACAGCGCCGTGGACAACGGCACCGGCGGCGGGGCCGACGAGTCGACGCCCAGCGCCAACGCCACCGCCTTGTTGGACAGGTCAATCTCGGATCGATGCCCATCCCAAACCACATACGTCTTGCCGGCGTGGCTGGCCAAAATCGCGTCCGGCATGTGCAACGGCGCCGAACGCTGGCCCACCGTCAACCCACCGACGATCCCCGTCACGACCGGCGCCGCGGCCGCCGAGGACGTCGACGTGGCTGCCGGTGCCGTGTCGCACACCGCCCACTGCGACAGCCCAGCCGTGCGCAACGGCATCGCCGACGGCGCACCGACAATGCCCACCGTGGGACCGCTGGGGTACTTCGCCAGCTCCGCGGCCTTAACGAAGGTCGGGTTCTTGGCTTCACCGGCCACCAGACGCGCGCTGATCAGGTTCAGCGCCGGATGCAGCCGCCCGGCGACCACAACATAGATCGCCCCGGTGTCGCGGTCGGCCAGAATCGCCGAGGTGCCCACCTGCCCAGCCGGTTTGAACCACGACAGGATGAACATCAACGCCACCGCCAATATCGCGAAGGTGAAACCCAAAATCAGCGCCGCCGAACGGCGCTGCTCGGGGTCGTACTCCATGCGCACGCCGTGATGACTCAACGCTGCCGCATTGCGCCGACTCCAGAAGTAGTGCGCCGTAACTTGCAGCCGCGACGTCAGATTCAGCGCCATGCGTCACGCCGCCTGCGGAGCAGCCAGCAGCGTGGTCAACTCATCACGCAGACCCGCGACAGTGGCCGGCCAGATCGTCATCCACTCCTTGCCGTCGGCCCCCGCCGACGTGGTGATGGCGACCCGGCCGTACTCGGTGTCGGCGACGGTCAGCACCCGCGGATGCACATGCTCGGCGACACCCGAGTCGATCACAGACACCACGGCCATCGCCGACTCGTCGCAACGGGCCGCCGCGGTGAGCACCTCGGTCAGCCCGGGCTGCAGTCCCAGCCGCGCCAGCGCCGCCGCCAGCGCGCCGCGCCCGTGCGGGGCCGCGCTGCTCAGCGTCGAATAGATCAACTCGGCCGGCACGTTGACGCCCTCGACGTCGGCGGCAACCGCCTCGCCGAACCCCGGCAGCACCGTGTTGCAGATCAACTCCACCTGCCCGGCGGGTTGATCGGACTCCCCCACCGCATCGATCACGACCTCGTCGCCGTCGCGGGCGGCCATCGCCATCCATCGGCGATGCCGGCACACCACCAGTACGCGTTCCTCAACCGTGGGTGATTGCGTGCCCGCGGTTTTCGGGTCCGGACGGCGGATCACCAGCACCACCTGCCGTTCGGCGCGGCCCAGCACCGTCATCCAGTCGCGCACCGTGTCGTCCACGGCGCCGGCGCTGTCGATCACCCCGGCCGCAACCAGGCTCGCGTATTCCGCGGTCTGGGCCAGCGGTATCGGGCCGGCCGTGGTCTGCACCAACACAGACTCCTCATAAAGCGACGGGATGAACGGGCGCAGCCGCAGCGCGATCGGCAGCGTCTCCACACCCAGCAGGGCTTGCAGCACCCACACACCGTTGGCCGTCGTCGTCAACGCCATGACCGGTTTGTCCCTTCACGAAACACATCGGGAGGGAGAGACCGACAACTTGGTCTCTCCCTCCCGAAAAACGTTGTGCGCCAGGCGGTCCTAGATGACCGAGTTCATGCTCGCCGCGCCGGCGGCATCCTGGCCCAGGAAATGAGTCAGCGCGGTGTCGGCCGCGTCGCCGTGCATGCGGATGACCTGCTGGCCCTCGTCAATGCCCTGGTTGATGTACATCATCACGTCGCCCAGCGCCTGAGCGTTCTGGCCCTTGAAGCCGTCGGGCAATCCCGCAACAATCTGCATGCAGGTGTGGCGCACCTGCTCCAGCTCGGCGCTGCACGTGATGACAGCGTGCACCATCTCCCCGATCGGACCCGGGTTGTATTCCAGGGTGGGGTCGCCGCCTACTCCAGACATAGTGTGTGTTCCCTTCCTTGTCCTAAAGCCTGATGGTGCTCAGAAATGCGACAGCGTGATATGGCTGGTCACGGCCTGGATGTTCGACACGCTTTGGGCATCGACGTCGCCGAACCCGTGAACGTTCTGGCGCAACGTCTGGATCGCCAGCTCGAACTTGTTCTGCAGCCGCGTCTGCGCGGAGTGGATTTCCTCGCCGGTGACGGTGCTCGCCCCGACCGACGGGCCGCGCCAGGCGCCCGGCGCGTTGACGTTTTGCACAGACTGCAGATAGCGGTTCAAAACATCGACCGCGGCGTGCATTTGGCCTTCGAATCCGTTTGCTGCCGCATGGACGGCATCCTGATCAACAAGTGCCATAGTGAGTCGTTGCCTTTCTCCAATTCGGACGTCGGTTGATCTGATTGCTGAGTCTATGGGGTGTCAACCACCCCGCCATGCACTAATTTCGCGGATCATCCCCCCTGTTCGCCGTGCTGTGCCCAGTCAGCTGCAGGGTCCGCGTCGGGGTGCGCTGGCCCTGCCCGCCGGCGCTTTCGCGCGACATCGCCGCCGGCGCCCCATACAGGCCCCCGCCGCCCGGCGACGCCGACACCGGCGCAGGAATGGGTTCCTCGGGCACCCTCCACGCCCCGGGAAGCTTCGGGGACGTCGCGGGAGAAAAACTGTTAACAGGCTTGGTGAACGCCGACAGCACCCCATTACTCGGCCCGGCAGCACCACCAGCGAACGCGTTAAGGGCCGCACCACCGCCGACCGGCGCCATGCTGCCGCCCGCGGCGCTGATCGGGGCGAGCTCGGCCGGGGTGGCCCCCGAAAGCGAGGTCGCGCCGCTCAGCGGGCCCAGCAGCCCGCCGAACTGACCCATGCTTTGCCCGAGCATCTGCGGAAGCGACGACACCGCCTGCGGTGCCTGCGACAGCAGCTGCGGGAACTGGCCCGCCGCCGACATCACCTGCGGCAACGCTGACTGCATGAGCTCACCACCGGCCGCCGCCGGGGTACCGGCCTGGCTGGCCGGGCCGCTGACCGCCTCGGTCATCGACTGGGTGCCCTGCGACAGCGCGTTGATGGCCGGGTCGGCGGCTACCTGGCTCGCGGCCGCCGCGGCCACGGCAGGGTTCCCGGTCACCGGTGCGAGCGGCGGCGGGGTGGCCAGCACCGCCAGCGCCGCGGTCACCGCCGCCTGGAAGGTGCCCATCCAGGAGGCGTTCTGCATCCAGTGGTGCAGGTATTCGCGCGTCGAGGGCATTAATCGCCGGGGTGTTCTGGCCCCAGTTGGTCATCACCAGCCCCAGTTGGGTGGCGCGGTTGGTGTCGGATACCGGGCCGGGAATCATGCCGGTCTCGGCGGCATGATAGGCCGACGAGATGTTGGTGGCCGCAACCACCGCCTCGTTGAGCCAGGCCACCGCCAGACTCATTGCGCCGCTGAACATGCCGGCGGTCATCGTCATCGCCGACCCGCCCAGGCCCGTCCACCCCTCGGCGGCGGTCATCGTCGTGTTGGACGCCCATCACCGCCATCTCGGCGGCCAGCGCGTCCGACAGGGCCTGATACGCCGCCGCGGCGGCCTCGGTGCTGGCGGCGTGGTCGCCGGCGATCAGGGTGTAGTAGTTGGCCTGCGGCGTGTTGGCCGCGAAATCACCGAGAATCATTGGGACGCTTGCCGACCCGCTAGGCCGACAGGATCGCCTGACCGATCGTGTCGGTGGCGGCGTAACTCACCCCGTTCACCCCGATGGTGTCGCCGAACAGCGCGCGCATCGCGGTCAGCTCGGTCATCATGGCCTCGGTCGCGGCCCCGCGGGCATTGAGCCCGGCCGCGGCGGCCGCGGAGACGGTGTCGCCGCCGGGCGGCAGCACCGAGCACACCAGCGGTGCCGCCGACGCCATCGCGCCGGCCATCGTCGCAGCTCCTGCGTTCTCCACACCCGCCGACGCGGCGAGCACCGCCGGATCGACCTCGATCAAACCAAACATTCGCGACGCCTCCCCGAAACTCGAATCGCGCCTTGGCGGCGCGCGCCCTTAGTTTAAACCCGCCACCGGTAGGCCCGCTGCACGAAATTGCCGACCGGCCAATCGTTCGCTACGCTCACGACTTTCCTTCCCGCCCAACGTTAGCGACGCTCACAAGTTTCGCCGGGGCGGCGGCGGTGGCGGCTCGGTCCACCCCACCAGCACACCATCATGGCCTGAGCCCGTCGCATAGATGCCCTTGCCCGGCCGCTGCGGCTCGGCGTGCAGGTCGTGGGCGAGAACGCCGTGCTGGCGGCGCCCGTCAAGAAGCAGCACCGGCGCCAACGACCCGACGATGCGGCCCAGCGCACCCAAACCCTGAGACTGCTGAGTCCAGCTGCGGATGTCGGCGGCGGCGATCACGTGCAGCCCGATCTCGGCGGCGTGATCCACAAAGTCAGCCAAGCCCAGCAGCGGGTTGTTCATCAAACCCCACGAGGTGATGTCATCCACGACCACGAAAACCTCCGGGCCACTCCAGAATTGGCGGGTCAGCATGTCCTCCTGACTGGTTCCCGGTGGAGGCAGGCGGCCCGCCAGCTTCGCGCCGAGCAGCTTGACAGCCTCCGCGATGTCGGTGGTGGTGTAGGCATAGACCGTCAGCCAGTCATTCGGTACCGCCCCGACCAGTCTGCGGCGCGGTTCAAACAACGCAATCACCGCCTCCCCGGGGCTGTAGCGGCTTGTGATCGCCCGGCACATCGACCGCAGGAAAGCGGTGCGGCCCGACCCGCCCTGGCCGACCGCCACCACGTGCGGATGATCGGCGAAATCGACATACGCCGGTTGCAGCGTGGACTCCGACAAACCGAAGGGCACCATCGAGCGCGGAAGCGAGCCGTCAGCGCGAGCGAGAACCTCATCAAGCGGTCACCCGCTCAGGCAGGCGCAGCACCTCGGCAGCCCGATCCACCCCCGCGACCCGGGCCACCACAGCCCCGACGTCGGATGCCGCCACCCGCCCGGCCGGCTGATCCAGCTCGGGCACCCCAACCATCAAATGATGGCCCTCGAAGCTGACACCGCGGCCCGGTTTGTCGGGCACCTCCCGCGCCGGCTGGCGCCCACCGATCCGCGGCACCTGAGAGGCCGCCCAGTCCGTCAACACCATCTCCAGGCGTTGCCGGCATTCGTCCTTCAGCGCGATGCGCAACCCCGAGCTCCAGCTGGTGTGCGTCACCACCACATGAACCCCGTAGTTGCGGGCGCGCGAGAGCGCCAAGACCGCATCGGCCTGCGAACCCATCGCCTCGGTGAAATTGGCCCAACCGTCGACGACGAGAACGACATCACCGCCTGCCACCCGCCCGGCCGCCGCATTCTTGGCGGCCTCCTCAGGGGTGCCGCTTTGACGGCGTCCGGTCCCGAACTTGGCCCGGCGCAGCCGGTCCATGCTCAGACCCTCCCGCGCGAAGATGCCCTCGCGTTCGGCAACAATGCCCTGCACCGTGGCGATCAGCCGGTTAACGCCCTCACGGTCCACCAGCGGCGCCACAGCCGCCACATGCGGCAGGCTCGCCACGTCCGCCAACTGCGGTCCACTCGCGGCGATGCAGTAGAACTGCACCCGCTCCGGGCGGTACATCAGCGACCCCGCCGTGACCATCGTCATCACCGCCGTGGTGGCGCCGCGCTGCGGCGCACACACAATCAACGCGTTGTCGTTAAGCAGGTCAAGGCAATGCACATCCTGGCGGTGCTCGCGAGGACGGTCCTCCAACGCCACCGGCATCAACAGCCCAGCATTGTCGCCGTAGTCCACATCCCAGGGCCTGCCCCGCAAACGGGCCACCAAGTCATCAGCGGTCGGCGGCTCCCCCAGCGGCGGCAACCACAGTTCCCGCGGCGGCCACACGCCGGTCGCCTGCGTCTTCTCGATCACCGTGTCGACCAGCTTGCGGGCCCGCGGAGCAGCCTCCGGCGCGTAGGCCACCTGCGGTTCAGGTTGGGGCGGTGCCGCCAACAGGCCGTCGGTGTCAACCGCCTCGGCGACGGTGAATGCCCGCGGCTCAAACCACGTGCCCGCACGGCGCGACTGCGCCTCAGCGGGTGTCTGCGCCTTCGGCACATACATCCCCGACGAGAAGAAGAACCGGTACTCCCGCGGCTGCCGCAACGCCACCTGAAGAAACGCCGTCCCCTCTGCACCCGTCTCCGGCAGGTGCGCGGCCACCTTCGTGCCGATCGCCTCCCGCGAATCCTCCTCGCGGCCGGTACGGGCGGCGATGGTGAACCCCAGCAGCTTGCGAATCTTGCGTAACTTCTGCGTGTCCACCGTCTGGCCCACCAGCTGCAAGAACATGTGGTAGGCGCGGCCCAGCCGCACGATGCGCCAAAACAGCTCCTCGTACTTCGGCCCCCACTGATCATCGCCGAGCAGCTCGGGATACTCGTCGCAAATGATCCACAGCGCCGGCACCGGCGGCAACGACGGATCAGTCAGCCGACGCTGGTTATAGACGTTAAGGTCCGGGCAATCCGGCAGCGCCGCGCACAACGCGCCACGGCGATCCAACTCCCCATCCAGGGCCTCATACATGCGACCCACCAAGTGGCGCTCGGTGGCCAAGTTGCTCACCGACGCAACCACATGCGGAAACCGCTCCAGGGTCCCGGCGGCAGACTTCAACTTGAAGTCCGTGAACACCACGTTGACGACCTCCGGGGAATGCGTCAACGCCAACGACGACACCTCGGTGATGATGCCCTCAGACTTGCCCGCCCCCGTCGTGCCCACGAACAACGAGTGCATCCCCATGCCCTGCTGGGAGCCCTCTTTCAGGTCGAACTCCACCACCTGACCCGACGGGTCCACCCCCACCGGGAACCGCAGCCACTCCCGGCCCTGCGTACGGCGCGGCGCCCACATCCGGTCCAGATCCATCCGCTCCGGATCACTGACCCCCAACGCGTCGAACAGGGTGCGCCGCTCCTCCTCGGTCCTTGCCACCGCCGCAGCACCCGCAGCGCGCCACCGCGCCAACGCCCGCGCGAACCGTTGCGCCTCAGCCACACTCAGCTGATCAGCGGTCGCATAGAAGGCGTCGTCGAGCTCATCGCCGGGCCGGCGCGCCGCGTTGAACAACGCCGGATCATCGGCTGCCAGCCTCTTGCGCAGCGCGCCGTCAGAAAGCCGATACGTCGTCGAGTCGCTGAACCCCACCCACGTGCGCGCAGAAAACCCACCAGGCGACGCCGGCGGTGGTGGCACCGACGGCGCCAACCGCACAAAGCAGGTCCCGTCATATCCGTTGTTGCCGGTCAGTCCCGCCCAGTCCTCCGCGGTGGCGCAATGGTCATCAATCACCACCCGCAGCGGAAGCGCGCCGCCCTCCCCACCCTGTGGGCCCGACGGGGGCGGTGACCACTCCGCGCGCGGCGGTTCGGCCTCATCAAGAAACGCCTCCAGTTTCGCCGGCGAGGAAAACAGCAGGCGGCGCTCGCCACAGCCGTCGCGCTGCGAACTGTGCTGCACATGTGGCAGCCACTTGGCCCAATCCCACTGCGACGGCGCCGAACTGACAATGATGATCTGTAAATCAGCCGGGCTGTGAAACGCCGCCAGCTGACAGATCATCGCCCGCGCCACCGCCCGCACATCATCCATCTCGCCGACCAGCGACAAACCCGGAAAACGGCGCAGCCAAATCGTTTTCGGCATATCGTCGATGTATTCCTGCTCAATCAGGAACTTGCGCAACGCATGCCCTGTCGCCGGCTCCATGTGAGAAGTCTGCGGAACCTTGGGCGTCTCGATCTGCATCGCCAACGCCACCTTGCCCACACCCACCCGCACGACCGCGAACTCGTCATTGCGCGGGCTGCGTTCCCACATGCGCGCCGAACCAGCCACTCCCACCAAACGGGCAGGCTCCCAATGGAAATGCATGCGATGTTCCCACTGCCGCCGCCGCTGCGCGTCCACCTCATCGCGCACATCATCCAAGCGGGCGAAATAGTCGCGGCGGTACTGCGTCAGCGCGCTATGCGACATCTTGTTCGACGCCCCCCGGCCACGAATCAACGTGCCCACCAAGCCAAAAGCCATCATGCCGCCGAACAACCCATACGTGCCGAAGCTGCGCATACCGGTCACATACATCGCAACGATGAAACCCACCACACCCACAATCAGCGCGATCGGGAAGACAATCGCCCACACACTGCGCTGCGGGGGGATCGGGGCGTTAATCGGCGGGTCCACCGCGATCTTCCCCCCGCCCGTCGCGGGCGGCCGCTCTGGGGGTCCTGGCGGATTAAACGGCTGCGTCGTCACCAGATCACCCTAACCCGGCCCAACCGCCAGAATCGGCGCCAATTTCACCGACCCCGATTCCTATCGCGAACAGCCGATCGGCTTAGGCGGACTGCTGCGGTGGTGTCTGTGGCGACGGCTGCTCACCATCCGGTGAAGGACCAGCCGGCGGTTCGCCATGTCCACTCAGTTGTGACACCTGCGCGGCCGGCTCGCTCAACGACGACAACGGTGAACCCGACAACGCGCTCGCAGGCGACGACATCTCACCCAGCGCGCTCGCCGGCGCGCCTAACGCCGATGCGCCGCTCGACAACATCTGGTCCACCTGGCCCAACCCACCCGTCAGGGCGCTTGCCGGGCCGCCCTGGGCCGCACTTGCGGCGCTCGCCGCAGCGCCCGGGCGCACAGGCAACTGGGCCTGCGCCTGATCGCCAACCGTTTGAAGATCCGTCGTGTTCTGCCCGTCAGCGCTCTGCAAGCCCGCCAACGCATCCTGCGTTACACCCATCACTTCCCCACCCCGAGGTGCCAGATCCCCCGACCCGGCCGACACAAGCGCGATCACCTGACCCGACGCGGCCGTGGCCGCCGCATCAATCGGTGACGCCCCCGCCGCGTATGGAACAGGGCCGGGCTCGGCTGCCTGCCCCAGAGCCGTTGACACCGCCTGCGCCGTCTGCTCAACGCTCTCGGGGTTAACTACGACGTCGTCCCCACCACTCATCTGCTATCTCCTCGCATCCGGACTAAGCATCGTTGGATGGCCACAGCTGGGCCTCCGCTGCGATCTGTCGCGCTTCGTAGGCGATATCGGGGTAAATCGGGTCGCGGCGCCACATGATCAGCAGCTCGGCGACACGCGCCAAATTGTGGCAAGCCCGCGCATGCGGGGATACTCCATCATCACCGGTCAGCCGGCCCGCGCGCTGGCTGGCGCTCTCAAGCGTCGAGTTGTACCGCGCGAACTCGAGGTCGCTCCACTGCTCGTCACTGACCCGCTCGCCGCGATCAAGTGCCGACAACACGCGCCGCATCACCGGCGGCACCTCCAAGCCCAACAGACTCGACGCCCGATTCAACGCGGTCTGCACCGCCTCACGAGTGGTCGCCCACGACACATCGCGCTGCTGCGCATCCGGAATCGTCGCCGCCATCAACCGCGAATACTCCCCCGCGGCAACGGTTTGCAAACGGTGCATGTGCATCTCATCCAACGGCATCGGTTCGGCCTCAGCGCGGATCGGCGACGTCAGCAATGGGCAATCCTCATACTGAGGCACTCGCGCATCCCGAGCGGGCACCGCCGAACCACCATGATCAGTTGACACCGCCAAGGCATACAACTCGATGTTCGGGTTGTGGTCGCCAATCAGCGCCGAATACGCCAGCATCGTCTGCGCGGGATTCACCCAGCCGAACCACCGCTTCCGAAATTCTGCGCTTAAACCAGTGTCACAGAACAGCATTCGGGCTGACCGCGGAACGAACACCCCGGGTGGGATATATCCCGCGCCCTCGTTGCTGACCACCACCGTGTCAATCCCATGCGGTGTTTTGAAAATCCCCACACACCAGTCCATGCAGCCGTAAACCAGCGAGGCATGCATCAGCTGATACACCAGCTTCGACGCCATCTCCAGCAGCGGGTCGCTGCTGGATTTCACACCCGCGTACGCGCCGGCCGCCGCAGCGCCCACACCCGATCCCGCGACACCAGGAGGTAGCGGCGCAACAGCTGCGGCATTCGTCGACACCGCCGGCGGTGCCGGAGGCGGTGCGGCAGCGGCCGGACCCGACGCCGGCGCTACCTGCCTCGGCGTGACATCCGACCCGAACGGCGGCAGCGGACCCGCCGGCGGCGGCATCATCGGCGCAGCCATCGGCGGCGCCGAAGCCGCTGCCGGTGGCGCGCTCGAGGCCACCGGAGGCGGCCCAGCAGAGGGCGCAACCGCAGGCATCGCCGACCCAGACGGCGGAGGCCCGGGTACCGGCGGCGGCAACACCGCCGAACCCGGGCCAGCACCAAACCCGGCGTTAAAACCCCGGCTGAAATCCGCCCCCGACGCTGCAGGCGGCACACCACCCGCCGTCGAAGGCAGCGACGGCGCAGCCGCACCACTCAAACCCGGCCCACCAAGCGGAGGCGCCGAACTGCCGGCCAAACCCGACGACATCGGCAACGACGGTGACGACAGCCCCCGCGCCGGACTAAAAGGCACACCACCACCAGGAGCGCTACCCGACGACAACGGCGAACCCATCGACGGCGCAAACGGCATCACCGGCGGCACCCCGGCAGGCAACTGCGATTGTGAGCCAGGGCCAGGCTCGTTCGCGCCTTTTACTTGACCCGGGACAGGAGGGCCCGGCTGGCCACCCCTTCCCGGTTCGCCCGTTCCTGTCTGGTCAGCACTGCCTTTCCCTGGCTCGCCAGGGCCCGGCTGGCCATCACCACCGGCTGGTTGGGTACCCGGGTCGCTTGGCCCCGACTCACCCCTACCTTTCGTATTCATGGGGACCGGCGGCTGCTGTGAGGACCCGTCTGGGCCGCCGCCCTGCGGCAGGTTCTGGAGGAAACCATGCAGACCGGGGCCTGGGCCGCCGCCAGGACCAAAGTGTGTTTGAAGTTCGCGGTCTATGGCCGGCGGTGCTCCGTTAGACGCGCCAGGCGGTGCTATCTGGCCGCCCCCTATGCCGCCTGTCACACTCGCGATTTTGGCCGCAGCTTTACTACTTTCCGCGGTGGCTTCAGCCTTTGCCTCCGCGATGACAGCGGCAATCCGCGCCTGCGCCTCGGCATAGATTAATACGCTGTCTCCGATACGCGCGCGGGCGGCAGCCTCCTGCTGGATCCGCTCGATCTCCTCGTTCGCATTTGCGTCGATCCTGTCGAGCGTGCTTCGGGCCGAATAGATTACGCGAGCGATCTCACTAACCGCTCGCGCCATCGAACGATACGTCTCGGCCCACCTAGAAACCGCGGCGGCCTGGCGCTGGCACACCTGGTACATCGCGTCAATCGTCTTGCCGGAGTTCTCACCGACCACGCCTTCCGCACGCTGGCGAATCGTGGCCGCATTGTCTTCCAGCGACTGGGCTTTCCTGAAAAGCCCGTCAGCGACATCCGACCAGTCATCCGGAGAAGTCAGCGGCCACAGCCCACCCAGAATTAACCCCGAATACCGACGGTGCGGCATCGCCGACGGCGCGCCAACCTCTACCACAGAGGCACACCCAGATCGCCGCACACCTCATACGGACCGCTGAGAGCGACCAGGCTGTCATTCCAGGCAGCATTATCAGCGTCCGTGGCAGGGCCAGGCCGCAGACTTGCAACGTACGCTCGGTCATCGTCCACATACCGCTGCAGTGACCGGAGTAGGAAACCCGGCGGCAAGCTCATCTTTTGGTCCAGGACAGCCTGGGCACGTTTCACCCAGTCCGTAGTGGCAGTCACGTAAGCAGAAATCCCGGCATCGCGTTCGGGCGTACCGGTGTGGCCGAGCGCGACGAACGCCTTGCCTCGTTCCGAATCTTCCTTGATCAGCGGTGCTATCGCTTCGCACAGTGCACGATCTGCGCCTGTGGTCGAGACAGGCTGATTCATTGAAGGAGGGGCCGGTTGCGCGGCTGGCGCCGTGTGTGTGTTCGTCAGGGAAACAACGAGCGCGGCAGCGCCCAACGCGATAGCGACGAGGATTCCGATGCCGGCAAGAACGCCGCGGAAGCGCCGCGGTGTCGGGCCGTACGCCGCCGGCCTCGGGTAGCCCGGCGGCGCGGGCGGTGGCGCCGGAAGAAACCCGGGCGGCGCCGGCGGTGCAGAATAACCGCCATTGCCACCTGTCGTCGTGTCCGGCCCAGTCGTCCCGCCCGCAGACATAGCCCCAGCGTAACGGCCTACCCGGGCGAGTTCAGCACCAATTTCGCTCCATCGCCCAAAACGTAAGCGTCAACAGGCACTTTCAGAAGTATGTGCCCGGCAAAGTGCGGCATAGTTGTGGCATCACTCGCATACGGTTGAGCACCACCGTCGACGCCGAGTTGCTGAGCAATGCGCGCCGCGTGCGGGCAGGGATCACCGACGCGGCCCTCGTCGATGAGGCACTCGGGGCCTTACTCGCTCGCCATCGAGCAGCCGAGGTGGACGCGAGTTACGCCGCCTACGACGAGCACCCGGTTGATGAGCCCGACGAGTGGGGCGACCTGGCCTCGTGGCGGCGCGCCAAATGGGGCGAAGGTACGTTGACCAACGCCACAGTTAGACGTTGGCGCACAACGAAATTCGCGCACGGAGCACCTACGGGGGTGCGGTAGCGTCGTAGGTGTCCCGGTGCTCCCACCTCGGGGCGCGAAGGGCCCGGATCTCCCTCCCACCCAGGTCCGGGCCCTTCACTCTCGCTACTGCGATGCTCGTCGCAGGAACGGAATGTGGCCCCGCGCTTCTGTCGGTTCTCACCGCAGATGGCACCTCACGACCGCCACGACCTGCGCTTTTTGAAGTTGTCTCACGACGATGGCTGGCTGGTTTGTCTCACGCACCACTTCATTTCCTCAGACGCCGGCTCACTCGCACATCTCCGACCTGACCCAGGATGTGGGGGGCGGTCTCCAACGGCATCAGCCGGGCCAGCTTGTGGTCGGTCACCCAGCCACCGAAAGGCGTGACGGGAGATCGGTATTCGTCACCGCCCATGACACAACACTAAGGCCACCGAGAGGGTGTCGCGTGCACGAATTCGCGGGCCATACCGAATCTAGCTAAGCTAGCTAAAAAGATGAGCGCCGCATCCGCGCCAGCCCATCATCCGGCCTCTAGCGGTCGTTCGACAGCCAGGTGATCCGATGTATGCGCATCGCCTCGGCCAGATCTTCGTCGTCGGGAGAGATGACGCCTGGTTCGTCACGTGCGGTGACCTCAGGTGGAGACTGCGTGCTACCACGCTCGTAGATTGCCCAGAGTGCGAGGTCATCGCCATGTCGCGACAGGTACTGGATCCCATCTATGCGCTCGCCGTCGGGGCCAACGATCTCGTAGATCCACGCTGACATCGACTGTGTCAGTTCTCGCGGTTCGCCTTCTCGGACAGCAGCGGCGTCGATATCCGTTAATCCCAAAGCTGTTGCGAGTGGCAGGAACTGTTCGCGCAGCGTCGGAAGCGTTTCGTGATGGCTAGGCACGGCGAAGCAGCCGGATAGCCGTGCGGTGCAGACGAGTCGCTCGTCGCACCAGCCGTAGTCCAGCCGACCGGGCGGGATGGTAGGGAATTCGTCATCGTCGCTCTCGATGACGTCCATGTCCGCTTCGAGCGTGGGATCCGGACGGAAGCTCGCCAGCACCTCGAGATAGCAAGCCACCCGGGTAGCCCCCACGTATTTGGCCCGCCACTCTCCGTCCGAGTCATCCCACCTGCCGCTGAAGCGGCCGCCTTGCGCGAACTCCCACGGCGCCCAGATCCACGGGTCCGGCTTGTAGCCGACGTGGTGGACCCGTTGTTCATCGAGGGTCGTGCACTGCACCGGTCCGAACTCGGTCGGAATCTTGGGGCCGGGGGCGATCAACCGACAGCGGCGAACTGGCGGGCTGCGGCGATTACTCGCGGTCCATCAGCGTCGATATCGCCATCCCGAAGCAGTCGAGCGGGCGATACATCCTCAAGGAAAGGGTTCAGCCCCTGAAACCACGCTTGAACGACTTGGGTGCTGTCTCTTACGTTGATCATCCGGGCCGCCCGATACGCCACGCGCAGCCGCTCAACATCGTCACGATTCGCAATCTTGCGAGATCCCTCGGCCCATTGCCGAACGGCCCGCGTTTCCTTCACCCCGCCGATGTAGGCGACCAGCTTCGCGCCGAGCAGGTCCCGCAGCGCGGTTACCAATTCCGCGGTGCTCATCCCGACGGCCTCGTTGTAGGCGGCTAAGTCCGGTCGCCCGGTTGTCACTGCCATTGCTCTGTACCTTTCCGACGGCTCCCCATACCAACACTATACAGATATCACATGCAATATCACATGCAATATCACACAGAAAACCCCAGCTGATACCACAATACGGATCACGCTACGACTACGGTGTGAGCCGGTGTCGCGCCGCCGCGAGTCGGTGGGTTCGCCAGGCAAGAGCAGTGCACAGGGCGGCCTGGATGGTGATCATGGTGGTTCTCCCTTCCATCTAGAAAATCACGACATGGTGCCCGCCGTTACCCGCGAATGCCTTGCTACGACGCGTCCTTTTTCGCCCTGTCCGCGTCCTTGAGCACGTCGCGCATTGGCGCCCGTTCCACGGGAACGGTGAACGGATCGCCGTCGAACTTCTCGCCGTACCCCTGGGCGGTCGCTGTGTAAGTGACGGTGATCTCGTCGCTTTCCACGTCGGGGTCCGCAATCAGCACGACGTCATCGCCATGGTGCTCGCTGCGCCATTCCGGGTGGGGTCGAAGCTGCGGAAGCGTGACGGTCACCTCAAGTTCGCCGTCGTCGTTGTGCCGCCATTCGATCGGGTACATATCCGGACGACGCAGTCGCGGCAGCATGGGCGGGGCGACGTGGCCGAGCCGGGGGTCACTCGGCGGGCACCAGTCGGGGTCCTGGACCTTCATGAACTCGAACGCCTGTACGCCCTTGAAACGGACACCGCGTGCCCCGTGAAAGGTCAAGATGACCTGGACGTCGGTGAGGAAGCTCTCGGCCGCATTCCAGATGCGCAACCGCAGTGCTGGCCACGCGACACTGGCGAGGTAGTCGCGACAGGCCGGCCAGCGCCCTTCCAGTTCACCGCGGTACTGGGCAACCTCGTCCTGGATCTGCTCCTCGCTCAAGGGTTCCGGTCGCTTCGGTGGCTCACCCATCCCGGCGAGGCGCGGCGAACCCAGGCGCGGCATGTCTATGAGGTTGTCAATGATCGGGTTATGGCCGAAGAGATCGGCCATCGATACGTGTGAAGCGATGTCCCACGCCGGTATCTGCGCAGCGATGTCCCACGGCCTCTCCAGAGCCGCGCGGGCTCTCTCAGCAGCAGCTTTCCGCGCCTGCTTCTCCCGTTCGGCGCGTTCGGCGCGTTCCTTGGCCGCCTGCTCCTTGCGGACCCGCTCGTGCCCCTCTTCGGAGCGCTTTCGGATGTGCTGCTCCTCGACCGCAACCCACGCGTCCAGTAACCGGGCGTCGTCGGTGAACGCGTACGCGGTGCCCACCACCGAAGCCGTGATGTCCATCGGCGCAACACCGATGGCGGGGATGCGTAAAAACTGCTCGCGCACCGGGCCCATGTAGGGCCGATCCAAGATGCCTGCCACCCGTTCCAGATGGAACAGATCGATTCTGATATCGCCGCCGAGAGACCGGAGACGAGCGCGCTCAGCAAGACGGATCTCCTGGTTGGTCACGAACACCAGGAACTTGGGATTGTGCTTGCGGGCGGCCTCGATGTCCGCCGCCAGTTTGTCCTCGATGTCCTTCAGCGACTGCTGATCGCGGGGGAAGTAGACCGCCCAAACGCCTTTCTCGCCGTCGCGGGTGCACTCACCGTCCCGACCGCCGTCTGGGCCGCCGAGCGGGTGAGAAGGGTCGATGTCCTTGTATCCCTCGGGGTCGAGGATCTGCTCGGCGAGCCGCTCCGACGGGGGCTGCTGATACCCCCAGTCCAGCAACCGCTTCTGCGTCTCATCGGTGCGCAGCGGTTCATCCTGTGGCGCCATGGTGATTCCATCCCGGATGTGGTCGAAATCGCCGACTCGCCATCCGGCGGCCTATGGAGGAACCGAAGTGTCTGGTGTTACCGTCAACACTGCATCGACCAAAATGCGAATTGACGTGAACCCCGACTGGCGGGCCGAACCCCCGGTCGGGGTTTCGTCACATCCTGGGCAAAAACGCTACCCCTGCTGCGCGACAGTTCTTGGAACCGCAACGCGATGGGATGCCGTGTCGTTTCTCACCACGGATTTGTGACGCGGATCACTGCCGTCGCATCCGCACCCACGGTGTGGTGCATATGTGGTGCAGCGGGGATGCAGTCGCACTGTTCGTGCACGTCAAACTTGGTGCGCGATACTGGGATTGAACCGGCACGTCAGTCTTCCCTCTTCTTCGGTTCAGGGCTGAAGGTCGCCCCAGTATTCTTTCCGGGCCAGGCGCATCACATCGTTTCCCGCGGCGAATAACCCGTTGAGCTTTTGTTCCAGCACAAGGTTCGTCAACGACGCCGTGGCCGCGTCATGGATGAACAGGCTCAGTAGCCGGCCGTCCTCACCCAGGGTGAACCGCACAAGGCCGTCCGGATCTTCAACCTCCGTGCGCAGCGCGGCCAGCCGCGCGATCGCATCATCCAATTTCGCCAGAGCCGAAGCGACCTCGGCCTCGCAGAACTTAACCTTCTCGGCATCGTCCAGGTCATCAAACGCCGAACCATCCGCCTCCGGATCGTGGGGATCGTGAAACCCTCTGCCGTCATCATCGTCGTCGCCGGGGCCCTCAGGCGGAACCTTCTCGGTCACGACCCGTCGTCATCCTTGCGCGGGGCCATCGTGATACGACGAATCAACGGCTGCTGCGGGCCCTTCGCCGGCGGCAACAGATCATCATCGGGCGGATCGTGCGAAGGCGGAGCGATCGAGGACACCGCGATGCGATCCTCACTGACCTTGCCCGTGACCGACTCCGTGTGCGGAATGCGCGGCACCACCACATGGTGGGGGCGCTGCCGCTTCTGCCCACCGGCGCCCGGGCCGGCGCCACCAGGCGGCATCATCCCGCCCATCGGCATACCCATCGGCATCATCCCGCCCGCAGCAGGCGCGGCCTCAACGGGCGCAGGCAGCCCCCCGCCGGGCATCGTCGGCGGCGTCGGGGTCGACCCGGTCGACGGCACAACCGGTGGCGTCGCAGACGTCGGACCACCAGACGCCGGGGTGGTCGCACCCCCGTCCCCGCTAAACGCTGAGGAATCATCCGGCAGACCCGAAACGGTTCCACCTACACCGGGGCTGTCGTTGCCGGGTCCAAGCGCCCCCGATACGCCCTGCACCGCGGCGCCCGCGGCCTGCGCCAACGCCTCGGGAGCCTTGGTCAACGTCGACATCACACCACCCACAAGCCCCCCGGCCGCACCCAACACCGCGGGAATCAGCGTGGGAAGCAGCCCGGCCAGCTCGCCGGCGCTCTGCGGGCTGACCCCCGCCGGGTCGAGGCCATGCCCGGCGTCGACCTGATCGCCGCCGGCAGGGTCACCCTTCGACGTGGTCGGGTCAGCACCATCCGGTCCGGCACCCGGATCGTCCATTGGCAGCGGATTCTCATCCTGGAGCTGGGCTGCCGTCGTGGCATCTGTCTTGGCGTAAAAGGTGCCGAACCCCTTCACCGCCCTAGCGTTGAGGTCGGCCCTGCGGGCGTTGAGCGCCGCCAGCGCCGGCGCATACTTTCCGCCCGTAGCCCGGTTCGCCTGCCACGTCTGCCGTATCCGCTGATTGAGCTCGTCGAACTCCTGCGGCGAGGGAATGTCCTGGCGGGCCTGGATCACATCACCGGCGTGCAGATCGGCCTGACGCGCCAGCCCGCGAGCCCGTGACGCCGATCCGGCCAACGCCTTCTGATAGCCCAGCAGATGAGCGCGCACCACAGGGGTGGACAACTGGCTGCTCCATGTCTCGGGCAGATTGTCGACAACCCGTGCCACCACAGTCGCTGCGTCATCGAGCGCAGCAGCAACGCGCGACCAGCCGGTAATGAACACCTCGCCGGCGCCCGGATCACCGGCGTGCGTCGCGCGCGAAATCGCCTCCCCCATCACCGCGGCCGGCGGGGGCAGCGGCGGCCGCACATCAGGACCGTGCGCGGCCGGTGGGGCGAATCCGGTGAACGGCGCCGACGAAGCGGCGCCGCGCAAGCTCGAAAGGTTCGCGACGTTGGCCACTTCAATGCCATCGAAACCCGCGCCTATGCCGCTTAGCACCTCGGCGGTTGCAGCCAGACCAGATGCCTGCTCGCCAATCAAGGCCACCATCGTCGACCCGCCCGCTGTCAGCCGCGCCGCGCCGCCCTGCGAGGCCGGATCAGCAGCCAGCGGCGGATGCACTTCATCCCCTGGCGGCAATTGCGCCAACGCAGCCGTGATCCGCAGCGCGGCAGACGCCAGCCCCGACGGATCAACCTTCATCGCGCTAGAGCCTTCTCAAGCGTTGCTCGGCGCGAGCCAGATCCTCGCGGGTCGGCATCCCCTCCATCGCGTCCAACTCCATGCCCGCCCGCTCCCATTCAGCACGTACGGCCACCTGCCCCTGAAGATACGCGACATCCGCGGCGGCCATGATGCGCTCGGCCAGCTCATGGCCGGCTCGGCGCATCGCTGCCGGTTCCACCTGAACGCCCAGAATGTGACCGCGCACAGCCACCCGCACAAACACCTGGCCGTCGGGTGTCGACGCGGTGAAAGACTGTTTGCTCAGCGGCAACCCCGACTCGTCGGTCAAAGCGTGAGGTTCCTCGTGTTTTCGGCGTCGACGTCGACGACGTCATTGGCGTGACGGCGCAACGCGTCGGCGGCCGCGCGGTGTTGCGCGTGGTGGGCCAACAACGCCTGGTCACGCTCAGCCAGCAGATCACCCACCGCGGCCTTGACCTGGTGCATGATCGGGCCGTACGTCTGCACCGCCGCGTGGATGTTCTCACCGGCCCGCCGCGCATCGGCGATCTGATCAGCGACGGTGTCGTGTTGTTGAGCAACTTCGCGCAACACATCAGGGTTGATCTTCACCGAATCCGCCATCACTTCTCCTTACGTGGTCGTACCAGGGCAATTCTGCGTGATCTGAGGTTGGCTGTCAGCCGATCATCCCGCCGGCACCGACATCGACGTGACCACCGCCGCCGGCGGGGGCCCACTGGGGGCCGGCAGCTGGCCCGGCGCCCCAACAGGGTTGCCCACCCCGGGCTGGGCGGTGACAGCCGCCGCGCCCAGCGCCGACGGGTCAATCCAGCCGAGGAAGTCCGGCCCTGACGCCGCCGACGCCAGCGACACCACCTGCCCATCCTGAATCGCCTTGGCCGCGCTCAGCGCCACCACGTAATGGTCCTTGAACATGCCGATCGCCCCCGCCGCCAGCTGACCGGGGTCGACCGGATTGGTGACCGGTGTGCCCGGCGGCGGCAGCTCAATACCGGCCTGCCGGTAAGCCACATCCAGCGGCGTGCCCGCCAGGTATGACTTCACCGCCGCCGCCAAACCAGGGGTGCGAGCATTGACGGTGGACCCGTCGGGCAACTGCACCGACGTGGGCGGCGGCGCGGGCGCAGGGGCCTGGCCCGCGGGCGGGGCGCCCTGTCCCGGTGTGCCGTTCGGCTGCGGCTGCGGCGGCTGCTGACTCGCCGGGGCCGGCGCGGGCTGCTGCTCAGGCGGCGGCTGCGGGGCGTCTTTATTGTCCTGGTCGTTGTGGCTCTTCTTGTCGCTGTTGTCGTCCTTGGCGGGGTCGTCGTGGTGGGCGGCCTGATCGCCGAGCTGCGAGGCCAACCCGGCCAGCGGACCGGCCGCGCCGGCCAACCCGCCCAGGGAATCCAGCGGACTGCCACCGGAGCCGCCCAGCGCCGGGACGCCGCCCATCGCCGCGGGCAGCATCGACGCCAACGACGACAGCGGGTCGGGGCCCAACGGGGCGCCGCCCATACCCAGATCGCCCAGCGTCGGATCGGGCAGCGGTTCACTCGGGCCCAACAGCCCCGGATCCACCGACTCCCCGGGCGCGACAGACGGCGCCGGCGAACTGCCGGGCGGCTGACCGGGGGCGGGCGGCGCCGGCGGCGGAACGGTTTGGCTGGGATCACCGCGGTCGAGGGCATACAGGTTCGACAAGGCCGCGATCGCCTTGGACTCATCGTCGGCGTTCAGTGTGCCCGACTTCAACACATCACCGATCGCGGCCACCTGGCTGCGCAGAAACTTCAGAAACGCCGACTCCCCGGCCGGGGTGTCCAACGACAAATCCGGATTGTTAACCGCCTCAATGATTTTCTTTTGGATGTCGTTGAGTTTCGCCTGCCCGTCGGCCGTGGTGGCGCGCGCATTGAGCAGACTCTCCACCAACTGCTCCTCAGCGGCGCTGATGTTGGTGTAGCGCCGTTTCAGCTCATCCTGCAACTTCTTGACCGCATCAGCGGTGCGGCCCGACTGCTGCTCATCGGTCGGCAACGTCTTCGGGTCACTTCCCGGCGTGCCCGGCGCCGGCCGGCCAGTGTCGTACTGCTCCTTGGTGATCGGCTGGCCGTCCTTGTTGAAATACGCGAGTTGGCCGCTGGCGGGGTCGAAGGTGTAATAGTCGCCGTTGGCGTTTTTCGGGGTGAGGATTCCGGTCTTCGGATCGGTGTAGAAGCCGTTGTTGCTGGGCGGCATACCACCTGCAAGCGGTGCGACTTGGTTTCCGTGCTGGTCGACCGGTGCGTACTTGCCGTCAGACGTGGGCCGGTAGCCGGTGGGTTTGATCGCGGATCCGGCTGTGCCGTCAGGGTTTTGCAGCGACACGGTGCCGTCGGTGTTTTGGATCCAGTTCTTCTTGCCCGCCGCATCGTGGTAGACGACCGTGCCGTCCGGTGGCAGCCTGGTTCCATCCCCGTACACCAAATAGCGTTCCTGGCCGACGTTGTCGTCGGAGTTGAAGTGAATGTTGGGGTCACCGTAGGCGTTGCGGGCCTTGTTCAGCACCGAGGTCCAGTAGGGGTCATCCCGGCTGATATAGCGGGTGTTGTCCCCGGGTAGGGCCCAGCCAGGGTCCGACCAGCCCTCGACGCCGTGCTGACGGTCCCACACATTCCAGTGAGTGAGCTCGTCAAACGTCCTGGCACCTGTCATCGGTTGGCCCCGCCGGGCAGGCCAGCCGCGACCGGCCCGTGCGCACCCTCGAAGAACCCGAGACCCAAGTTGTCTTCCAGTTGCGGCGGAATCGCCGATTCCGGTGGGGCGGCGGGCTCTTGATCGCCGCCGAACACCGTCTGGGCCCGCGACAACAGCCCAAGCACCTGGGCGGCTTGCTGCTTCAACGGCGATGGTGGCACCGGCCGACTCCTTCCTGGGGTCGAATCGAGCCTAACCCTGCTGGAACCCTGCCCTGTGCACGAATTTTCGGGCGCTGACGACTACTGGGCAGGGACCGGGCGGCGCGCGACATACGACGACGGCATCGGCACCACGCGCACCACATCGCCGCTCTGCGGGGCGTGGATGACCGCGGTCGGCGAGATCGCCAGCTGCACATGCCCAGGACCCGAGCTGCCGAACTCATCCTTCGGAAAGATCAGATCGCCCGCGCGGACCTGCCCCGGCGGCACCGGCACACCCTCGTTGATCTGGGCGTAGGTGTTCCCGCCCAGCTGCACGCCTGCCTGCCGCCACGCCCACTGCGTCAGCCCCGAACAGTCAAAACGATTGGGGCCCTTAGCGCCCCACACATACGGAGCGCCCTGGCGCGACAACGCGGCTGCCGCCGCCGCCCCGCCCGGTCCCGCCGGCACATCACGAGGGTTATAGCGGGCCGCCAATTGGATGCGCTGGATGTTGCGGTTGCGTGCGTCACGGGTCAACGCCGACATCGACGGCATCCCCGACAGTCCGGGTATGGACCCTAGGCCGCTGCCGCCGGGGGTGGCGCCCAAACCCGAAGGGCTCAAAGGCATCCCAGCCCCGCCAAGCCGGGAGCGGTAGGCCATCGACCGCAACACCGCGGCCAGCCGCGCATCACGAGCCTTGAACGCCGCGAGCACCTGCTGCTGCTGGGCCAGCCGCCCGCGCAGCCGCGTCAACAACACCTGCTGCCCCGCCGGGGTCCCCGACCACGGCGCCAACACCGTCGCATCAGCCGCCGCACCGTCGACCACCGCCTGCGACTGGCCCCGCCCACCGCGATCAGCGGCCCGCCGCATCGGTGAGCGCACCCCCCAAACCATCGTCCAGGCCGGCCAACCCATCCAACGCCGGCCCCGCCCAACCCGCGAAACTACCGTAACTAGCCGCAAAAGCCCCCGACATCGCATCCACCCGGCGCCCCGCCGCGGCCACCACACCGCTCGCAGCAGCCAGCGTGTTACCCGCGCTCACCGCCGCCGGCCCGCCACTATCGGGCGGATCACCAAACAACGAATGCGCCCGCCCCAGCACCTCCCCCACGTACTGCACCAGCGCACCCACACCCACCCACCCAGTATCACGGCACTACGACGCTGGTCAGACCACAAAATTTCAGCAGCGACGCCGACGACGACACCGGGGTTCCTCTGTGTTTGTCAAGCCGCTGGGCTGGGAGTCGTACAGTTGCGATCGGCGGGTCCGGGAAGTGACTTGTCCGAAGAGCTGGTGGTCGGGGTTGAGCCAGCCGCGCTGGATGTCAGAGTCGCCCCCGAGTGTCCTCCCGGGCCTGCCGCCAAACGGCGTTCGTCGGCGAGCATGAGTCGCCAAACCCGGTTGGCCAGCCGGCGTTTCAAACAACGCATGGCCTCGTTATGGGATTTGCCGGCGACGATCTTTGTGTCGTAGTAGGCCCGACCGGTGCTCTCGCGCATGCGTACCTGGGTGAGCGCGACGATGTGCAGCGCGAGGTTGAGTTGCCGATCACCACCGCGTGGTAAACGGTGTCGCGCGTGGTCGCCGCTGGCGACTTCGATCGGTGCGACACCGGCGTAGTTCGCGAACGCGGAGGCACTGCGGAACCTGCCCGCACGACGAGTCCGTCCGAGCAACCGCCCCGCGATGACGGGGCCGATGCCGGGGACCTCTCGCAGTCGGGTGCCGTGCGCGTCGAGGGAGTCTGTGATTTGGGCTGTGAGCGTCTTCAGCCGCTGATCGGTGTCGCGGATCTCGGCGACCAGGTCGCGGGCCAATTGTTTACGCGCAGCTTCGACGGGACCCGCCGGACGCACGCCAATCAGCAATCGCGACGCGCCACTGGCGGTCAGATCGGTCGGCGCGCCACCGGGCAGGAGATCACGCAGCAGCGCATGCAATTGGTTGATCAGCCTGGTGCGTTGGGTGACCATGTTGTCGCGGCGCTCGTCGAGCATGGCGAGGACTGTGGTGAGATCATCGGCCACGACAGGGTTCGCCTCACCGCGTAGCGCGGCCACGCTCGCCGCCGCTGCGGCGTCGATGACATCGTTTTGCGTCGTCCGCCCCGAGACAGCTCGCGAACACGTGCCGTTGCTGTCGAGGGCACGTCATCGACGACCTCCTCTCGCGCGACCAACCATTGGGCTAAATGCCGGCCCAAACCCCGAGCGTTTTCCACTGCCCACCGGCGCTGCTCGAAACCCGACGCCCACTTCAGGAGTCGTCGGTAGCCCGCGAACGACGCGTCGATTTGCAACGTTGCCAGCACTTTGTCGGTGTCCGTTTCGACGACGCTCGCGGTGTGGGTGCGCTTATGAGGATCGACTCCGATGATGATCAATGCGGTTGAACCTTTCATCCGACGGCACAAGTAGGAGACCGCGGACGACACGCCGACTTCAAGCTCCCGGTGACGATCAGTCCTCTGTTGAGTCAGACCACGGCCACGGCGCCGACCGGCTCGACAAACCCCGGCAGAGCCAGCCCGTAGGCGGCATGCGGTTCACGAGTCAGACCGGTCGGCGCCACGACGGGACGCTAGATCAACTAGCCTCCAGTCCCGCGGATCTCATACAAGTCGGCGGTTCATCTGGTTTCCCCATGATGGAACTGTCGGTGGCCCGTCAACCCCTGCGGTTACCAATTCCGCTGTTCGGGGGACTGCTGCAAAGGTCGAGGAGCTGCGCAAAGAGATCGGCACTTCGCTGTTATTGGGAGATCGCTGTGATTCGGCGTGGCGGACGGCGGCGCGCGACAGGACTTGCCGGAAATACGGCAGCGATTCATCAGTCAGAACATGGACAGTTGGTGGAGGCTTGGAGGGGTGTGCTGCGCTGACCTAGGTCGCGAGTAATTGACGGATCGCGACTAGTCTGTGCGTGGTGAACTGTCGTGCGAGTCGAGTACCAGCCCCGGCGACATCGAAGCCGTGGAATGCGCCAGGAACAACCTCCAGCTGCGTCGGCACGTTCGCTTGGCGCAGCCGGTTGGCGTAGTCCACATTTTCGTCATGAAAGAGGTCGGCGGTGCCGACGCCGATCCAGGTCGGCGGGAGACCTGAGAGGTCGTCGCGTCGTGCTGGTGCAGCGTAGGCGCTCACGCCGTCCGCTCCGGGCTCGAAATTCAGATATGATCGCCAACCGAATTCGTTGTCCTCCGGAGTCCATCCTCGGGCGCCGGCGGCGGTCGTTCGCCGGACAGTCCGATCGTCAAGCATCGGATACATGAGAACCTGCCCAGCCAAATCGACCAGCCCGGCATCCACACAGCGCAGCGTTAGGGCCGCCGCCAGTCCTCCACCCGCCGATTTTCCGGCAACCAAGATCCGTCGGTGATCGATGTCGTCACGAGCGGCCAACCACTCAAGGGCGGCATAACAGTCGTCGAGAGCCGCGGGGAAGGGATGTTCCGGCGCGAGTCGATATTCGACGCTGGCCACCAACGCGCCGACGTCTTCGGCCATTTTCCGAACGACGCGGTCTCCGATCGCCGCCGACCCCGCCACGTAACCCCCGCCGTGGATCCAAAGGACAGCGGGCGACACACCGCCGGGGGTGTTTGGCCGATGTAGCCGAACACTCGCAGTAGCCGACACCGCAATGACTCGGGCATCCCGAAGGGCCGCCACTTTCTCCGCAATCGTCGTCCCGCTTCGGACAAGACGCAGGTGGCGCGCGAACAAACCTTTGCGATACGGCAAGAATCGAGCGACCGTTTGCAGCGCAGGATCGATCGAAGGTCCAGCCGTGGGGCCTTGTTGGCTCATCAACCACTCTCCAAACCGCCGGCCGCGATGGCCTGTGTCGCACTAGTTGCGAACGTCGGCGCTACCCGGGCACCGACCGATTGACGCCGCCCATCGACGACACCTTGACCCGGGCCCCAATCAGGTCGCCGGCCGTGATCAGGTTGTCGTCCGAACTCACCGACAGGAATCGATCACCACTACCGTCGAGCTTGCCGACGATCACCGCGATCGGATCCTGCCACTCGTGACATATCGTGTACGTCTCGACGGTAGCCGCTCCGTCGGCGACCTCGGTCCAGCCCACCCTGGGGGCTTGCTCGACTCGCTGCTGCAGTTGCGGGCAGCGATCTGCCTCCCACTGCCGCTCCGCAGTCGAGTAGACGCCGGCCGAGTACTTCGTCGTGATACCGCCGTTGGCGACTACCAGCCCGAAGGATCCCGGGCGACCGCGCGCCGCGACGACAGTCTCGACGATCGCGTGCATCGAGTAGCTGTTCCCCGCGCCGCCGAAATAGGGCAGGCCACCGGTCACGGTGAAACTGCGGGGATCGTTTGTCGCGACGCCCGTTCCATCGCAGAAGTTGAAGACCGTATACGGAAAACAGCTATAGATATCGAAGAAATCGACGTCGTCGATTCCTATGCCGGCCACGCGCACGGCCTCTTCCACCGCGAGGGTCGACGCAGGGCTGCCTCCCAAATCCGGACGGCCCCACAGTTCCTGCTCCCGGAGATCGGCGTGCCCGTGCAGGTATACCCACTTCTCCTGCGGAATCGAGAAGCGCCGCGCGACCTCGACCGACATGATCAGAGCTGCCGCGCCCTGGTTGACTTGATCGCGGGCGACCAGCAGGCGCGGGTAAGGGTCGCAGATCAACCGGTTGTCGGCGGTCACGGTGATGAGTTCCTCCGCCGACCGTTCCACCGGTGACGCCGATAGCGGGTTGTTAGCCGCAATCCTGGTCATGGGCGCGAACAACTCACCCATGCTGCGGGCGTACTCATCCTTACTTTGCCCGAGGCGCGCCCGTCGCGCGTTCTCCAAAACCCCGTACTGCGTTGGCGCACTGACGAGTCCGTGGTTGATGATGTAGTCGGTGAGCAGCCCTTCCAGACCGTAACCGCGGTCCTCCAATTCGCCGTCGACGGTCTCGGTGAAGTCCGGCTTGTCGTCGCGCTTGGCGAACCATCGGTTGGTCGATGTCGCATCCGATCCGAACACCAGGGCTACGTCCGATTTACCGCCGGCGATAGCCGCCACCATCTCGTTGACCAGCTTCTGCGGGCCGTCCCCACCGACGACCTCGAGGATGAGGCGACGTGGGTTCAGGCCTACTCGATTGGCGACCGAGCGCGGGTAGTTGTTAGATCGCCCCAAGGGGGCGGGCGCGTAGGGGTGTGACGTTTCGAATTGGCGCATCCCTGCAGCGGCGTCGACCGCGCTGATGACGGCCGCTACGTCCGCCTCGGTATCGCGCAACGCTGCCCTGACCGCTTCCGCGGCTAGATCTACTGGTGAAAGTCCACGGTAATCGGGATCGTCCACCCTCTCGGCGAACTCGCCGACTCCGACGATGACTGGGGTGCGCGGATCGACCATGAGGCAGGCGTCCTCCTTCTAACTACATTCGGGTGGCGTGTGGTTGTTTGGAAAGAGTCGACGTCCGATGTGTCGCCAGCGGAATCGCGTCAACCGATACGTCGATCGAAGCCTTCCCAGAATTGGGCGCGCACCGCCTTCTTGCCGGCCTTGCCCAACGTGGTCGCGTCGGCACCGAATCAACGACGATCGTCTGCTTGGGCGATTGCACCGAGCCCTTGCGCTCCTTGACCATGGCTCTGATCCCTGCCGTCAACGTGGCGATAGCCGCATCGTCACCCGGCTGGTCGGGCCGCAGCACGATGACCGCGCTGACCGCCTCACCCCACTTCTCGTCGGGAGTGCCGATCACGCATACCTCTGCGACTGCCGCGCAGTGTTGCAGCGCCGCCCGTGCCGCGGCGGTCGCGAGGTCGACCGCCGACATCCCAGGGTAATCGGCGTCACCAACACGTTCGGTTGCCTGACCGACGCCGACCACCACAGGGGTACGCGGCTCAATTGTCATTGCCGAACACCGCCTTTCGACCGCCGTCTCCACGGCAAGCTCGAGGTGAAGGTGTCGCGCTCAGAGCGAATAGTTCGGCACCGCAACCGCGCGTACCCGACGCTCCCGCGCCCACGATTTGCAGGTCGGAGTACTGTCTGGACCCCGAACTGCGGGCAAGCACCATCGCGATGCACCCTCCTGTCGGGTGGCCCACTTTACTTATGTCAATGACATCATTGACAATACATGTCCTGACTGTCAACCTAGACGGGATCGGCCGGGAGCCCGAGGGCCGGCACGAGCACCCGATGCAGATAACTGCGAAGCGAGCCCTGCGATCGGGTGGCAGCGCTCTCAAATGTCAATAACGACAAAAGAAACCGCATATACGTTTCGGTCATCTCATCGAGTTGGGACTCCCTGTCGGGGAGATAGGAAAGGATCGGCTCCAAGAAATGGCGCACGGTGGCGACCACGTCGGGTGTCAACACTCGCGCACGTGCTGCAGGACCTTCGAGGACCGCAATCACCGGCGAGATCGCCGGATTCCGCTTGAATTCGGAGTACGCCGAAACAAGGAGCTCGACGACATACCCGGCTGCCGTCGTATTGTTGCGAGCGACCGCCATGATCCGCTCCGACGCTTCAGCCGCCTCCTTCTCCAACGCTTCGACGATGATCTCGTCCCTGGTCGCGAAGTACTTGTAGATCGTCTGACGCGACACTCCGGACTCATTGGCGATCGCCGTGAGCGACGTCCGCTCCAATCCGACGGTGGCCAGGCACCGGGACGCGGCGGCGATGATGTGAGCGCGGGGATCGGACGGCGTGCCGTGCTGGCGCCACGCCACTCGACGCGGAAGCCCTTCGGTCTCACCCACTGTCACCTCCCACCACGTGCCTCCGATACGGCGCCCGGAAATTGCATCATGTCAGGTCGTCTATCCGGCGACGGCGGTAGGCGACAGCGACACACCGCGTGCACGGCTGGCGATGTAACTGGCCGTGTAACTCGAAAGGCACCGTAATGGGATTCCTCACACCTAACCTGCCGACGCTCGACATGCAGGAATGGGCCGGTTACCCGCGCGGTAAGAAAATACGACGGATGGCGGCACGCTGGGCGGAATCCGGTGCCGGAACACCCACGGCATTGCACACTTTCTATCTCGTCAAGATCGCGCTGTACGTGCTGGGCGGCTGGTTATTCGCACTGGCGACCAGCGGGATCGACGGCTTCACCCACGTCGGCCAGTGGTGGTCTGAGCCCATCGTCTTCGAGAAGGTCGTGCTCTTCACGATGCTGTTCGAGGTCATCGGGCTCGGCTGCGGATTCGGCCCGCTCAACAGCCGTCTCTGGCCACCGTTGGGGTCGATCCTCTACTGGTTGCGCCCCGGCACGATCGACTGCCCCCGTGGCCCAACCGGATCCCGCTCACTCGCGGAACGACGCGCACCCCAATCGACGTCGCGCTCTACGCGGCGTTCCTGGTGCTGCTGCCCGTCGCGCTGTTTTCCGACGGCACCGGCCCGATCCCCGCGTTGGGCACCGAGATCGGGCTGCTTCCGCTCTGGCAGATTGTGGCCATCCTCGTCGTGCTGGCGGTGCTCGGCCTTCGCGACAAGGTGATATTTCTGGCCGCGCGCGGCGAGGTTTACGGCAGCCTGACGCTCGTCTTTATCTTCGCCGGTACCGACATCATCGTCGGCGCGAAGCTCGTCATGCTGCTCATCTGGGTCGGCGCAGCGACCTCGAAGCTCAACAGGCACTTCCCGTTCGTCATCGCG
>CAWHDL010000016.1:0-110984 GCA_963828065.1 uncultured Actinomycetota bacterium
TCTGCAGCTTTCCGTGCCGCAGGCTGAAGCATTGGCCACGGCGGGCGCGCTCGGTTGCTTCGGCATCAGCCGCCGCGAGGCGCTGTGGGCGGCGGGGGCGGCCGCCACGCAGCGGCCGAATCACCTGCCCGGCATCGGATCGGCGTTGGGGTCCCCTTCGCTGCCCGGCATGACCGAGGTGGAGTTATCTGCGGCTGATGTATGGGCCACCGGCATCTCACCGGACAGCTATCCGACCCAGTTCCTGCGCGACGACCTCGACGCACTGGGCGTCGTCCCGGCGGACAGGCTGCTGGCCATCCCCGACGGCACCCGGGTGCTGGTCGCGGGTGCCGTCACTCACCGGCAGCGTCCCGGCACCGCGCGGGGCGTGACGTTCTTGAACCTCGAGGACGAGACCGGGATGGTCAACGTGCTGTGCACACCCGGGGTGTGGGCCCGTCACCGCAGGGTCGCCCAGACCGCCCCGGCCATGCTGATCCGCGGTCAGCTGCAGAACGCCACCGGGGCCGTCACCGTGCTGGCCGAGCGGATGGGCAGCATCGAGCTGGCGATCGGCTCCCGCTCGCGTGATTTTCGCTGAGCGCAAGCGAAGCGGAACAGAGTGCCGGGCCGCTGAGCGGCGATCATTCCGCGGACGGCGTCGTCCACACCTTGTCGATGCTGATCTTCAGCCGCGCGGTGAATGTGGCCAGAAACTCCTCGGTCATCCCCATGCTGACGGCGTAGTCGTGGTACTTGGCTTGATATTGCGCATCGGCGATCGGATCGGCGTCGACCGCGTCGATCCTGGCCTCACCGCCGACGGCCACGACTCCGCCACCGCCGCCGTCGGAATCCAGATTCAGGCTGACCCGCGGGTGGGCCTTGATGTGCGCGACCTTCGCGGCGTTCGGCATCGAATAGACCGTCAGGTCCTTGCCGTCGAAGTAGAACCACACCAGGCGGGGGACAGGCTGGCCGGATTTCGCCACGGTGGTCAACCAAACATAGCGATCCGATTTGAGCCTCTCGGAAACGTCCTGCGTCAATTCGGCTGTCATATCCGCGAATGTAGTCTCCACCCATGACGAGCCTGAACCTGTCCGCCGACGAAGTCCTGACCACCACCCGTTCGGTGCGTAAACGCCTCGACTTTGAGAAGCCGGTGCCGCGCGAGGTACTGCTGGAATGTCTCGAGCTGGCGATCCAGGCGCCCACCGGCTCCAACCAGCAGGGTTGGCAGTGGGTGTTCGTCGAGGACGCCGACAAGAAGAAGGCCCTCGGCGAGATCTATCGCAAGAACTTCGAGTGGTACAGCCAGCAGTCCAAGCCGGAATATGCGGAGGGAGACGCACGCGCAGAGCAGCGGGACCGGGTGGTGTCGTCGGCGACGTATCTGGTCGAGCACATGCATGAAGCGCCGGTGCTGATGATCCCGTGCCTGGAGGGCGACGTCGAATTCGCCACCCAGGGAGGCGCGTCGTTCTGGGGCTCGCTACTCCCGGCGGTGTGGAGCTACATGCTCGCGCTGCGGTCGCGCGGGCTGGGATCGGCCTGGACCACACTGCACCTGATCAATCACGGAGAACGCCAGGCCGCCGAGCTGCTCGG
The DNA here is from genome assembly GCA_963828065.1 of uncultured Actinomycetota bacterium. GTDB lineage: Bacteria > Actinomycetota > Actinomycetes > Mycobacteriales > Mycobacteriaceae > Mycobacterium. The sequence goes on from CAWHDL010000016.1 coordinate 1,594, forward strand.
CATCCCCTACGAGCAGTACCGGCAGGGCGGCCTGTTCCCGGTCGCGTACACCAAGGGCACCGATTTCCGGCCCGCCAAGCGGCTGCCCGTCGAACAGGTCGTGCACTTCGATAGCTGGTGAAGCTAGCGCGCCCCGGCAAAGCCCTGCTGGCGCCAGGCCTCGTACACCGCGATGGCCGCGGCGTTGGCCAGGTTGAGCGACCGGCGGCCGGCGATCATCGGGATCCGTACCTTGTCGGTCACCTGCGGATCGGCCAGCGTCTGCGCGTCCAAACCGGTGGGCTCCGGCCCGAACAGCAGCACGTCTCCCGGCCGATACGAGATGTCGGCAAACGACCGCTGCCCGTGCGCGGTGAACGCGAAGACCCGTGCAGGCAAAAGTGCGCGCCAGGCCGCCGCCAGCGACTCGTGCACCGTGACGGACGCGAGGTCGTGGTAGTCGAGCCCGGCACGCCGGAGCTTCGGTTCAGACAGGTCGAAGCCGAGTGGCTCGATGAGATGCAACTCGCATCCGGTCGCCGCTACCATTCGAATGGCATTGCCGGTGTTGGGTGCTATGCGCGGGGAGAAGAACATCAGGCGGAACACGTGCAAATGATGGCTGATGGCGCGGTCTCATGCGAGGAGCAAACATAGGGTGGCGAACCTTAAATTAAAGGGCCGCCCTTCGCACGCGGAAATTTGCTCGCGTAGAATTTGCGCGGCGCGACGATGCGCCTGTGAACTCTGTCTGTTCAGTAAGTACGGTGGTGCCTACCGGCGATGGCTGTCATACTCGTCAAATTGCCAGGCGGTTACCGCCACGCCCGACATCGGGCAGACTAAGCAGGAAAGTCGATGAATCAGGTGCACATTCACCCCATCGGCGAATCGGTCGCTAACACGGGCCCGATCCGATGAGCATGTTCGAGCAGCCGGTGCTGCCCGAGGAGATAGAAGAGGATCCCGCCGGAGAGTCGGCCAAGCGGCCGACTCGGTGGTCTCCGTCCAACTGGTCGGTTCGCTGGAAAGTTGTGGCGATCGTTGTCATCCCGTTGGCGGTTGCGCTCGCGCTCGGCGGTTTGCGCGTATACAACAGCATGACCGACGCCCGCAATCTGCGCCTCGCCGCCGACCGCGCGCACATGGTCGGGCCGATCCAGGACTACATCGGGGCGCTGGAAAGCGCTGTGCTCGCATATGGGACCGCAACCGACGGCCCGGTGGCGCGGAAGGTGTTCGATGACTCCCGCGCGGAGCTTCAGCGCAAATTGTCCGGCACCAACGTCGATCCCGACGTCCGCTCGGGTGTCACCACGCTGCTGAACAGCGGGCCGGTGCTGCTGGACCGAGTCGCGTCGAACAGCATCGGGTTGGTCGACACCGTGACGATGTACGCGCCGATGCTGCTGACGGCCGAGGACGCGATCACCGGGTCGGTCAGGGTGAACGACGAAAAGATCCTCGCCGAGGCCCAGGGCCTCAGCCGCGCGGTCGGCGCGCGCGGCCAGATGTTCATGCAGAAGCTGCTGGTCAACCGCGGCGGCGAGCTGCCGGAGCCCGAGCTTCGCACGAGGATGATCACGCTCGCCGGCACCGAGCCATCGACGTTGTTCGGGATGAGCGAGGTGTTGGGGGTCAACTCACCGGACGCCAAGACGCTGCAGCAGCAGATGGTCGGCCGGATGGCCATCATCTCCGACCCTGCTTCGGTGCTCGTCGGCAACCCGGACCTGCTGCAGTCTCTGCAGACCACCGAGAACATTGCGAAAAAGGTGATCGCCGGGACCACATCGTTGACGTCAGCGGTGGATAAGGAGGCGACGTCGGCTCGCAACGCGGCGATCCGCGACGCCGCGATCGTCCTCGGCGGGATCTTGGCCGCGCTGGTCCTCGTGCTCCTCGTGGCCCGGGCGTTGGTGCGGCCGTTGCGGCGGCTGCGCGAGGGTGCGCTGCGGGTCGCGCACGAGGATTTGCCCGCCGAGATCGAACGCATCAACGCCGGCGAGCAACCGATGCCGATCCAGCCGATCGCGGTGCAATCCACGGAGGAGATCGGCCAGGTCGCGCATGCCGTCGACGACCTTCACGAGCAGGCGCTGTTGATGGCGGCCGAGCAGACCCGGCTGCAGGCGCACGTCAGCGACATGTTCGAGACGATGTCGCGGCGGAGCCGGTCGCTGGTCGACCAGCAGCTGTCGCTGATCGACGACCTCGAACGCAACGAGCAGGATCCGCAGCGGCTGGCCGCGCTGTTCAAGCTGGATCACCTCGCGGCGCGGATGCGGCGCACCGGCACCAACCTGCTGGTTCTGTCCGGCGCGAAGATCCGCCGCGAGCAGACCGAGTCGATGCCGGTTGCGGCCATCATCGGTGCCGCCGCCTCACAGGTGGAGGACTATCAGCGCGTCGTGACCGCGACGGTGCCGGACAGCGCGGTGGTCGGTTCGGCGGCGGGCGACATCGTGCATCTGCTTGCCGAATTGATCGACAATGCACTGCTCTACTCGCAACCGGCCTCGGAGGTGCGGGTCTCGGCGGTGCACACGGGCAATCGCGGGCTCGTCATCGAGGTGAGCGATGCCGGCCTCGGCATGACCGGGGGCGACATCCGGATGGCCAACACGCGACTGGAGTCAGGCGGCGAGGTCACGCCGTACACCACCCGGCACATGGGCCTGTTCGTGGTCGGACGCCTCGCTCGACAGCACGGGCTGGTGGTGAGGTTGCGCAGCTCGGTGGCCGAAGAGCCCCGCTCGGGCACAACCGTGGGTGTGTTCATTCCCGCCTATCTGATCGAGCGGTCGCAGGTCCCCGGGTGGACGGGCCCCGAGCATCGTGCCGTGACCCCGATGGCGGAGCCCGCCCCGGATACCACCACGGCCCACCGCCGCGAGGACATGGTCGGATCGGACATGGTCGGATCGGACGCGGTCGGATCGGACGCGGTCGGATCGGCGGCGCGGCACGTGGACGCCAGCCTGCTGCATCAGCCCCACCGCAACGGCAGCGAATCGCCGCAGGATGAGCCGTTGCTGCCGCAACGGGACCCGGGTGCGAGCGGAATCGTCCGCGTCCCCGAACCACCTGCCGAGGTGCCGCCCGAACCGCGTGCACCCGCCGACACGTCGGCGTTCTTCTCGTCACGCGAGCAGACCGCGGAGCACGAGGGGCCGGCGCCCGCTGAGCAGTGGGACGCTCCGCCCGCGACGCGCGACGAGCGGCCGGAGACGGCGCCTGACGAACACCAGCCGACGCCTGCCCGCACCCGGCCGCCGTCGTCACCGCTGGGCGATACCGACGTCATCTTCCAGCGGATGGTGTCGGAGTGGCTGGTCGATCCGTCAGACCTGATGGAACCCTTCCAATCTTGGGAGTCGGTGTGGGACAGCGGCTGGGCGGCGGCCGCGCAGGCCGAGGAAGCGCCCGTCGGTCGGCACACGGAGCAGGGTCTGCCGGTGCGCGAGCCCGGTGCCCGGTTGGTACCGGGCTCGGCCGAATCACCCGCCGATGACTGGCCGAACGGCACCGGGCATCACAGGGCCGACGACGACTATGGCGTGGGACCCGGGGCCGACGAGCTTGTCCACCGCGACCCGGACGCGGTCCGGGCGTCACTGTCCAGCCACCGGAGTGGGGTACGTGCCGGCCGGTCCCACGCGCGAGAAGACCGCCCGGACTGGGGGCAGTCCCCAGCGAGCGGGAGGTACCCGCCGCTCGCCGGCGAGGATAACGAATGACGCAGCCCGCGCGTGGACCCCACGGCAAGTCGCTGGACTGGTTGGTGTCCGTATTCGCCCGCGAGATACCCGGTGTGTCCCACGCAATCCTGGTGTCTGCCGATGGCCTGCTGGTTGCCGCGAGCGAGCATTTGCCGGTCGAACGCGCGGACCAATTGGCCGCCGTCAGTTCGGGATTGGCGAGCCTGTCCACCGGGGCGGCGCAGCTGTTCGATGGCGGTGAGGTGCTGCAGTCGGTGGTCGAGATGGAGAACGGTTATCTGTTGCTGATGCGGGTCGGCGACGGGTCGCATCTGGCGGCGCTGGCGTCCACCTCGTGCGACATCGGCCAGGTCGGATACGAGATGGCGGTTCTCGTCGAACGGGTTGGCGCCGTGGTGAAGTCGTCGCGACGAGCGCCACAGCCCTCGTGAGGTGCGATGGACAAATCCCGGGCGCCAGCACCCCGTAAGAAGCCGAGTTTGGTACGGCCGTACACTCTGACGGCCGGACGGACGAAGGCCAGCGTTGCCTTGCCTCTGGCGGCGCCGATCGAGGCGCGCAAGTCCGCTAGAAATCGCCGCTGGCCGCCCAACGACATACAGGGGGACATCGTGAAGCTGTGTGCCACCCGGCCGTCGGTGGCGGAGATCGCGGCCCGGCTCGACGTGCCCCTTGGTGTGGCGCGCGTGCTGGTGGGTGATCTCGTGCAGTCCGGGTACCTGCGCGTGCTGCCGACGCTCGACGACAGCTCGTCGCCGGAAGAGCGCCGGGAGCTGATCGGGAGGACGCTGCGTGGCCTCCACACGCTCTAAGACGCGGGCGGTCGCATCGACGAAGATTGTGATCGCCGGCGGATTCGGCGCCGGCAAGACCACTTTCGTCGGCGCGGTCTCCGAGATCATGCCGCTGCGGACGGAGGCGATCCTCACGGAGGCGTCGGTGGGTGTCGACGAACTCGCGGGCACGCCGACCAAGACGACCACCACAGTGGCGATGGATTTCGGCCGTATCACGCTGGGCAACGCGGATCTGGTCCTGTACTTGTTCGGGACGCCCGGTCAGCGGCGCTTCTGGTTCATGTGGGATGACCTGGTGCGCGGCGCCATTGGCGCGATCATTCTGGTCGATGTCCGCCGTCTTCAAGACAGCTTCGCAACGGTCGACTTCTTCGAGGCGCGTCGGTTGCCATTCTTGATCGCGGTCAACGAGTTCGACGGGGCGCCCAAGTATCCGACCGACGAAGTGCGTAGGGCGCTTTCCCTGCCGTCGGGAGTGCCGGTGATCAGTGTCGATGCACGAGAACGTGATTCGGCGAAACAGGCACTGATCGCGATCGCGGAATATGCGTTACAGCAGTTGACGGGGGCGCGTCGGTAAAAACGCGGCCGCACCACCGGTGTGGCGCGGCCGCGTCTTGTCGGCACCTCAGGGCGTGATGGTGGTCTTGTCGTCGATCACGGTTGTGGCGTCCATCAACGCAGTCTTATCCGGTTGAGGGCCCTCAGCATTGAGCTGAAGCACGTAGAGGCCATCCTTGCCCTGGATCACCACCGTCTTCTGGGCAACCACCCGTTGCGCTCCGTCTTTCGTGTAGTCGCCACCGAGTTGGTATGCGGGAAAGCCGCTCAGCGTGCTCTTGTCGCCATCGCCGCCGTTATAGCCCGGTAGGTTCTTGACCTCACCCGGCGCCACCGCCAACAGCTTGTCGGTGTCGACATTGCCCGTCAGCTTCTCCACGATCGCGATGATCTTGGGTGGATCGTTCGGATCGGTGGGGGTGTTGAACGCGATGCCGCCGTAGGGGGCGTCGGTGCTCTCGGGCACGACCTTCCAACCGTCAGGCACGGGGAGGTCGATGGTCGGCGCGCCCGGCGTGGTATGGCTGATCATGGTTTCCTGGATGCCGTTCTGCTTGATGTAGTCGGCGATCGTCTGATTCGGTCCCGACGCCTGCGCGGAGGTCGAAGTCGTGGTCGTCGTCGTTGCCGATGACGTTGACGTTGAGCTGGATGTGGTCGTCGATTTCGAGTGCGAGCCGCATCCGGCGAGGCCGACGCCGAGCGAGATGGCGGCGATGGCTACGCCCATGGCTGCTGCTGACTTCTTCATAAGGTCGTCTCCTGCGGTCGGCTGCCGTCGGGTGCGGCAGATCCTCGCCGGATTAAACCACGCAGAAGTGGCGGCCACTGGGGGGTGGCCAGATCGTGTTATTAGCCCTGGAGCCTGAGCCTCCAGCGGACGAACGTGGCATAGCCGACGCAGACCACGCCGAGCATGAACATGTCGAAGCCCCAGGCTTTAGGGCTGTGTACCCAGTGCGAGTCCTGCGGCGTGATCGGAGGGGGCACGAGTCCCCTCAGATCGATCGTCGACGCCGTCGCGGCGAATCCCCACCGGGCCGGGGTGACCCAGGACATCTGGTCGAGCACGATACGACCCGTCACCGGAATCATGCCGCCCTGGAACACCAACTGGGACATGATCGCGACGACAAGCAGCGGCATGATCTGTTCGTTCGACTTGGCCAGCGCCGAGAGTGCCAGGCCGACCATCGCGGCGGCCACACAAGCGACCGCGACGTCGATGAACAGCTCCACGGTGGGGCTGGGCAACATCGCACCCTTGGTCACGGACCCTTTACCCCACCCTTTGCCCACCACATTGATCGCGGTGACGATCCCCGCCTGCATCACCGCGAACACCGTGAAGACGCAGATCTTGGCCAACAGGTACGCGGTAGTGGACAACCCGACGGCCTGCTCGCGCTGATATATGGCCCGCTCACTAATAAGGGCCCGGATCGTCAGCGCGGTGCCCATGAAGATGGCACCGACGTTGAGCAGCACCAGGATCTGTCCCGGCTCGTTGGGTGCGAGGCCCCTCGGGTCGGGGACGCCGAACCCGACGTTGCCGGGCACCGAAAGCGACAGCACACCCATGATGAACGGCAGTACCGCCAGGAAAATGAAATAACCGCGGTCGGAAAATATCAACCGGACCTGGCGTCGCGCGATCGTCGAGAACTGCCGCCGCAGGCTGGTCCGGGTCGGGCTGCCGAGGTCTGCGGGTTTGTCCGCAGGCGGCGGCGGGGGCGGCGGGCCGTGCTTCTCAAGGAACCGCCGGCTGGCCCCGTCGGGATCGCCCGCGACCGTGCTGAAGATGTCCGCCCAGTTGGTGGTCCCCATCGTCGGGCCGATATCGCTCGGCGGCCCACAGAACGCGGTCTTGCCCCCGGGCGCCAGCAGCAGCACCTGATCGCAGACGTCGAGGTAGGTCAGCGAGTGCGTCACCACCAGCACCACCCGGCCGGCGTCGGCGAGATCGCGCAGCATCGTCATGACCTGGCGGTCCAGCGCGGGGTCCAGACCGGATGTCGGCTCGTCGAGGATCAGCAGCGACGGCCCCGTCAGCAGCTCCATCGCCACCGATGCGCGCTTGCGCTGACCTCCGGACAACTTGTCGACACGAGTCTCCGCATGCCGGGTCATTTCGAGTTCCTCGAGCACCTGTTTGACGACTTGGGCGCGGTCGTCTTTGGTGGTGTCGGGCGGCAGCCGCAACTCTGCCGCGTACATCAGCGCCTGGTTGACCGTGAGCTGGCCGTGCACCACGTCGTCCTGGGGCACCATCCCGATCCGGCTTCTCAACGAGGCGTACTCGGCGTGGATGTTGTGGCCCTCGAACGAGACTGTGCCGCTGGTCGGGTGGGTGTATCCGGCCACCAGCCGGGCCAGGGTCGACTTGCCTGCGCCGGACGGGCCGATGACCGCCGTCAGTGTGCCGGGACGCGCCGATATCGAGATGTTGTCGAGCAGCGTCTTGTTGCCCTCGATGGTCCACGTGACGCCGTGGACCTCCAAACCGCCTGTGCGAGTATCGGCTTCGGTCTCGGTGCGGCGTACAAGCGTACCGCTCTTGAGCACCATGTCGACGTTGCCGATCGTGACCACGTCGCCCTCGCCTAGCAACGCCCGGTCAACACGATTGCCGTTGACGAACGTGCCGTTGATGCTTCGCTCGTCCTGAATCTCGAGGCCGGAGGGGGTTGGCACCAACGTCGCGTGGTGACGCGACGCCAGCACGTCGGGGATCACGATGTCGTTGTCGGTGGCGCGCCCGATCTTGACCGCTCCCGCCGGCGGTGCCGCTCCACCGCCGCGCAGGATCCGGATCATGCCGGTCGCCATCTTCGGCGCGTCACCGGGTGGCGCCTGCCGGATCTGCGTCGCCATCTGGTAGTTGGGCTGCGGGGCCGGCGGTGGTGAGGCCGGCTGCGCGGGCTGTGACGGCGGCCGGGATGCCGGCCGCGTCCCGCTGTGCGGCCGCACCTGCGGCCCGCTCGGCGGATAGCCGTGCTGCTGCGGCTGAGGCGCGCTCGGCGGGTGGGCCGCGGCCTGCGAACGGTTCGTCGGCGGCTGCGGCGCGCCCGGCCGCGCCTGCAACGGAACCACCGTGGTCCGCGGTGGCCGGCCGACGGCGCCCTCGACCCGACCGACCTCGAACGTCACCCGGGGACCGTTGGGGTTGGAGATGTTGATGCTCATCCCGTCACGGATGTCGATCGTGGGTACCCGGCGCTGGTCGACGAACATTCCATTCAGGCTGCCGTTGTCGATCGCCGTCCACCGGCCACCCTCAAAGCGCAACAGGACGTGCGCCCGGGACACCAGCTTATCGGCGATGCGGACGTCGGCCCGCAGGTCGCGCCCGATGACCACGTCGTGACCCGGCGCGAATGTGCGTTTTGACCCGTTGGTGCGAACCGTCAATGCGGGCGGTGCTGGTGCGCTCATCGGGCCTAACTCTAACGGTAATGACGCACGCCGCGAGGGTGGTCAAAGTTTTGCCGCTGCTATCCCGGCGCCCCGGTCACCACGCAATGGGTGCGCACGGACGGGCGCGACCGGAAAGCTGCCGGCATGCACTTGTTGCAGTGGGTACACGCCGAGTGCACCGAGTGCGTGTCGCCGTCGGCGGCGATCCGGTTGATCAGATCCGGCTCGGCGAGCAATGCCCTGGCCATCGCGACGAATTGAAAGCCCTCCGCCATCGCGAGGTCCATCGTTTCGCGGTTGGTGATGCCGCCGAGAAGGATCAGCGGCATGGACAGCTCGGCGCGGAATTTGCGTGCCAGGTCGAGCAGATACGCGTCGTGGTAAGGGTATTCGCGCAGGATCTTCTTACCGATCATGCGCACGCCCCACCGCATCGGCGGATTGAAGACGTTCGCGAACTCCTTCAGGGGAACGTCGCCACGGAACAGGTACATCGGGTTGACGAACGAGCTGCCGGCCGTCAGCGCGATTGCGTCGAGTCCGCCGTCCTCCTCCAGCCACTTCGCGGTGATCAGCGCCTCGTCGACGGTGATGCCGGCGCGCAGCCCGTCGGCCATGTTGAGTTTCGCTGTCACCGCGATCTGTTTGCCGACCGCGCCGCGGACTGCCTGTACGACCCCGCGGGCCACCTTCGCGCGGTTGTCGAGCGATCCGCCGAACTCGTCGTCACGACGGTTGACCAGCGGGCTGAGGAAGGAGCTGCAGAAATAGCCGTGGCCCAAATGGATTTCGACGGCGTCGAACCCGGAATCGATCGCGAACCGCGCCGCGTCCGCGTGCGCCGACATCACGCCTTCGATGTCGTCGCGGGTCGCCTGCTTCGTGAACCTCATGACGATGGGGTTAAAGGAGCGAACCGGCGCCAGGGCCCTTGCCTTGTCCGAACGCGCCACCCGAACGGGTCCCGCATGACCGATCTGCGCGCTGGCGGCGGCTCCCTCGGCGTGGACGGCGTCGGTCAGCCGTCGCAGCCCGGTCACCGCTTCCGGCCGCATCCAGATCTGCCTGGGCTCGGTGCGGCCACCGGGCGATACGGCGCAGTACGCGACGGTCGTCATCCCGACACCGCCCGCGGCGGGGAGGCGGTGGTATTCGATCAGGTCGTCGGTCACCAGCGCATCCGGGGTGGCAGCCTCGAACGTCGCGGCCTTGATGATCCGGTTGCGCAGCGTGATCGGCCCCAACCTGGCCGGGGAGAACACGTCAGGAGCCATAGAAGTGGAGCCTGCCACATGCATGTCAGACTGGCGGTTGTGACTGCGACGGTGCTCGACGGCAAGGCCACCCGCGACGAGATCTTCGCCGACCTGACGCAGCGAGTGAACGCGCTGACCGCGGCGGGGCGCACGCCGGGGCTGGGAACGATCCTCGTCGGGGACGATCCGGGGTCGCAGGCGTACGTCCGCGGCAAGCACGCCGACTGCGCGAAGGTCGGCATCTTGTCGATGCGGCGCGACCTGCCCGCGGACATCAGCCAAGCCAAGCTCGACGAGACGATCGACGAACTCAACGAGAACCCCGAGTGCACCGGCTACATCGTGCAGCTGCCGCTGCCACGGGGTCTGGACGAGAACGCGGCGTTGGAACGCGTCGACCCGGGCAAGGACGCCGACGGCCTGCATCCCACCAACCTGGGCCGGCTGGTGCTGGGCAAGGCCGCGCCGTTGCCGTGCACACCGCGCGGGATCGTGCACCTGCTGCGCCGCTATCAGATCGAGATCGCCGGCGCCCACGTCGTGGTGATCGGCCGCGGGGTCACCGTCGGCAGACCGCTCGGGCTGCTGCTGACCCGTCGCTCCGAAAACGCCACAGTCACGTTGTGCCACACCGGGACTCGAGACCTACCAGCGCTGACCAGGCAGGCCGACATCGTCGTTGCGGGCGTCGGCGTGCCGCATATGGTTACCGCCGACATGATCAAGCCCGGCGCGGCCGTCGTAGACGTCGGCGTGAGCAGGGTCGAGGGCAAGCTGGTCGGCGACGTTCATCCCGACGTGTGGGAGGTCGCCGGTCACGTGTCGCCCAATCCCGGCGGTGTCGGCCCGTTGACACGGGCGTTCCTGCTGACCAACGTCGTCGAGCTCGCGCAGAGCGGCGATGAGCGCTCGCGCGAAGAGCAGACAAGCGGCGACGAGCGTTCGCGCAAAGAGAACCGGGGATGAGCACCGTTCGCGAGGCCACCCGCACAGCGGTCAGGGCGCAGTGGCCGATCCTGCTCGTGTTCTTGATCTTCTTCGCCGCGTTCGGCCTTGTGATCGCGGACTTCTGGCGGCGCGGCTCGCTGCTGATCGGAATCGGCGTGGGTGTCGCGGCCGTGCTGCGGCTGACATTGCCGAACGGCCGGGCCGGGCTGTTGGTGGTGCGCGGCAGGACGACCGACTTCACGACGATGGCCCTCGCCGCCGCCGCGGTGCTCTACATCGCGTGGACGATCGACCCGCTGGGCACGAAGTAGCGGCATCGGATAAACTTGCACATCGGGCAATCTTGCCCAGTGTGCAACATTCCGCTAGGCTCGCTGCCATGACGTCCGCCATGCCATCCGGGCTGCGGGAGCGCAAGAAGCTCGACACCCGCAGGGCGCTCAGCGACGCCGCGCTGGAGCTGGCGTTCGAGCGCGGCCTGGAGAACATCACCAGGGAGGACATCGCGGACAGGGCGGGGGTGTCGCTGCGCACATTCAGTAATTACTTCACCGGAAAGTACGAGGCGCTGGCGTACCGCCTGACCGAACGCATCCGGCGCAGTCTGGCCGTCTTGAGGGAACGGCCGAGCGACGAACCGCTGTGGACGGCGATCGGCGTGGCGGTGCTGGAGCCCCTGGTAAGCGAGGGCGCCGACGGGATGGCGCCGACCCGGCAGCAGCTGGCAGAAGTGCGAAAGCTGGTGCTGGCGCCGGAGACCCGTGCGGCGATCTCGAACGACGTCTTCGCCGACTGGGTCAGCGCAATCGCGGAGCGCACGGGAACCGACCCGGTTCACGACCTGTACCCGCGGCTGGTGGCCGCGGTGGTGCGCGCGGTAATCGAGGCGGCGACGGATGCCTACCTGGCAGCCGATCCGCCGGTGCCGATCACGTCGATGCTTCGGCGTGGGTTCGCCGACGTCACAGTGGGTCTGCCAGAAGGAGGACATCATGAGTGAGAACCGAGTCGACGTCGTGGTTTCGGGTGCCGGCCCCAACGGCCTGATGGTGGCGTGTGAGCTCGCGCTGGCCGGCCTGCGGCCCGTGGTGCTGGAGCGCCTACCGGAGCCGAGCGCCGAACCGAAGGCCAATGGCCTTGTCGGACAGGTGATTCGGACGCTCGACATTCGTGGTCTCTACCACGAGCTTGGCGGGCAGCCCGGGCCGCCGCAGTCGATGTACGCGTGGATCTTCGCAGGCATGCAGGTACCCTTCTTCGGCGCGACGGACAATCCGATGTTCGGCCTCCCGATCCCCCAGCCGCGGCTGGTGCGGCTGCTCAACGACAGGGCTCGTCGCCTCGGAGTGGACGTCCGCTGGGGGCACGAGCTGGCCGGGATGGACGTTCGGTCCGACGGCGCACTGGTGACCGTGACGTCCCCCGGCGGGACCTACGACCTTGACGCCGGGTATCTCGTAGGCGCCGACGGAGGCCGCAGTGAGGTCCGCAAGAACGTGGGCATCGGGTTTCCCGGCACCACGTCTGCGACCGTGGCGCGGATTGCCCATGTGTATCTGCCCGACGACATGCGAACCGGAGACGGTGCCATCGATGTTCCCGGCTTCGGCCGACTTCCGTTCGGGCACAACAGGCTTGACAATGGCGGCGTGATCGTCTTCGAACTGGAGCCAGGCCGCCCGTTGATCGGGACGATCGAGTTCGGCGACGCGCCCGCGGATGACGCGGATGACAGCGCCCCGATGTCGTTGCCGGAGTTGCGTGACAGTCTCAAGCGGGTCCTCGGCGTCGACGTGCCGTTCGAGCCGCCACGGGGCCCGGGCCCGCACGCTTTGCGCCGCATCGACGGCCAGAACACCCGGCAGGCCGATCGCTACCGCGCCGGCAACGTCTTCCTCGTCGGGGACGCGGCACACGTGCATTCCGCGATGGGCGGACCGGGCCTGAACCTGGGCCTGGCGGACGCGATGAACCTCGGCTGGAAGCTGGCCGCGCAGGTGAACGGGTGGGCGCCGGCCGGGCTTCTCGACAGCTATCAGGGCGAGCGTTATCCGGTCGGTGAACGAGTCATGATGCAGTCGTTATCCCAAACGGCGCTCATGAGACCCGGACCAGAGATCGCTGCATTGCGAACGCTTTTCGGAGAGTTACTCAAGAGGCCCGACGTCGTCGAATACATGGCACATCTGCTGGCCGGGTCCGACGTGCGTTACGACGTCGGCGACGACCACCCGCTGGCGGGACGATTCGTCCCAGATCTGGTGCTGGCCGACGGCCGTCGCGCCGCCGACCTGCTGCATGCGGCCCGGCCGGTGCTGCTGGACCTTTCGGGCGGAAGGGTGGCCGATGCCGCAAGCGGATGGCGGCACCGGGTGGACGTCGTGGCCGCGACGGTGCCTGACAACACGTTGTGCGCGGTGCTGATTCGGCCGGACGGCTATGTCGCCTGGGCCGCCGACACCTTCGAGGCCGCCGAGCGGGAGCGACTGCGCTCCGCTCTACAGCGGTGGTTCGGCGCGGCCGATGACGGCAAAACCCGTCAGCCGCCGAGCGTCGCGCGGATGCAGACGGTGACGTAGGGCAGTGCCAGGCCGGTCGAATTGGCCAGCGCCGAATGGGTGGCCAGCAGTTCGCGCACCTCGTCCAGCGTCTGCGACCGGACTTTCGCCGGTGAGGTGATGCAATAGCTGCGCGAGGCCACGAGGTCGATGAGCGCTTGCGGCGTCAGGTAACTCGTCCACTCGACCTGGTGACGCTCCGATTCGGCGAACGGCTCCGGCAGCGTCACCCTGTTGCTGAGCGGGTCGTCTTGGTGGCCGATGATGCGGCCGAGGTCGCGCACCCAGCCCATCCGCTCGTCGCGGGTGTTCCACACCAATCCCAGCCGGCCGCCGGAACGCAGCACCCGCGCCACCTCGGGGATCGCGCGGGTGGGGTCGAACCAGTGCCAGGCCTGCGCGACGAGCACCGCGTCGACGCTGTCGTCGGGCAGTGGAATCTCCTCGGCCGTGCCCAGCAGCGCGGGGGTGTCGGGTAGCGAATTGCTCAGCACCTCTAGCATTTCCGGGATCGGGTCGACTGCCACCACCGACAGCCCGCGTTCGACCAGGCGGGTGGTGAGCTTCCCTGTTCCCGCGCCGAGGTCAAGCACATCGCGGGCCTTGGGGGGTAGCAGCCAGTCGATCGCCTCGGGCGGATACGACGGCCTGCCACGCTCGTATGCGGCGGCCTCCTCCCCGAAGGACAGGGATCGCCGCTGTCGTGTGAGGTCGGTCACCGGGGGAGCTTCAGCGTCTGCCGGATCAGGTCGCCGACGGCCTCGGACTCGATCAGGAACCCGTCGTGGCCGTAGCTCGAGTCGACGACCGTCAGGCCGGCGCAACCGGGCAGCAGTTCGGCCAGCTCCTCCTGCAGGCGCAGCGGATACAGCCGATCAGAGGTGATGCCGCCGACGACCACGGGCACCTTGCAGTGGCGCAACGCCGACGGCACCCCGCCCCTGCCCCGCCCGACGTCGTAACTCGACAGTGCGTCCGTGAGCGCCACATAGCTGCCCGCGTCGAACCGGTCGACCAGCTTGGCGCCCTGATGTTCGAGGTAGCTCTGCACCGCGTACCGGCCGCCGTTCAGCGGGTCTTCGGCGGCCTGCCCCTGGTTCGCGAATCGCTTGTCGAGTTCGACCTCCCCGCGGTAGGTCAGGTGCGCGAACCGGCGCGCGATGTCCATGCCGTCGATGGGTTCTGAGCCCGTGCCGTAGTAGTCGCCACCCTGCCAGTTCGGGTCGGCCTTGATCGCGGCGACCTGCGCGCACTGTGTGCCGATCTGGTCGGCGGTCGCCCTCGCGCCGACGGCCAGCACCAGCGCGGCCCGGACGGTGTCGGGATGGCCCACGATCCACTCCAGCGCCCGCGCACCACCCATCGAGCCGCCGATCACGGCTGCTACCTCGCCGATGCCCACCGCCGCAAGCGCCGCGACGTCGGCCTCCACTTGATCTCGCACCGTAATGATCGGAAACCGTGAGCCCCAGGGCCTTCCGTCGGGTGCCTGTGAGCTGGGTCCAGTCGAGCCGCCGCAGCCGCCGAGCACGTTGGTGGCCACCGCGCACCAGCGGCCGGTGTCGATCGGCGCGCCCGGGCCGACCACGCTGTCCCACCAGCCCGGTGTCGGGTGGTCCGGCCCGGCAGGGCCCGTCACGTGCGAGTCGCCGGTCAGCGCATGCAGCACCACCACGACGTTGTCGCGGGCCGGCGACAGCTCCCCCCAACGCTGCACCGCGATCGAGACGTCGTCGATGACCCCGCCGTTCTCCAGCCGCAGGGGGCCGATGCCGACGACGCCCAGCTCACCTTCGGCGGGCAGTTCGGTCGTGGATACCTCGAAAACGGTCATCGCGACGCTGCCATCCGCGGTGCCGCCGTGAACCGCGTCGCCGCCGCGAAGCCCTGGTCCAGGTCGGCGAGGATGTCGTCGATGCCCTCGATCCCGACGGCCAGCCGCACCAGGCCGGGCGTGACGCCGGTGGCGAGTTGCTCGTCGGGGCTGAGTTGGCTGTGGGTGGTGGACGCCGGGTGGATCACCAGCGATCGCACGTCACCGATGTTCGCGACGTGGCTGTGCAGCGTCAGCGCATTGACGAACGCCTTGCCGGCGTCGATGCCGCCAGCCAGTTCGAACGCCAGTACCGCGCCGGTTCCCTTGGGCGCCAGCTTCTTTCCGAGTTCGTACCACGGCGAGCTCGGCAGCCCGGCGTAATTCACCGAGATCACGTTCCGATGACCGTCGAGGTACGCGGCGACCCGCTGCGCGTTGGCGACGTGCCGCTCGACCCGAAGGCTCAACGTCTCCAAGCCCAGGGCGACCAGGAACGCGTTGAACGGCGAGGCCGCGGAGCCGAGGTCACGCAGCAACTGCACCCGGGCCTTCACCGCGAACGCCGGCGCGCCGAGGTCGGCGAACACGACACCGTGATAGCTCGGATCGGGTGTGGTGAAACCCGGAAACTTCCCTTTGGTCCAGTCGAAGTTGCCGCCGTCGACGATGACACCGGCGATCGCCGCGCCGTGGCCGCCGAGGTACTTCGTCGCCGAGTGCACGACGATGTCGGCGCCGTGACCGATCGGCTGGATCAGGTACGGGGTCGCCACCGTGTTGTCGACGATCAGCGGCACCCCGACGTCGTGCGCGATCGCGGCGACACCGGGAATGTCGAGGATGTCGTTCTGCGGGTTGGAGATCGTCTCGCCGAAGAACGCCTTGGTGTTCGGCCGCGCGGCTGCCCGCCACGACTCCAGATCGTCAGGGTCCTCGACGAAGCTGACGTCGATGCCCAGCTTCGGCAGCGAGTAGTGGAACAGGTTGTACGTTCCGCCGTACAGCCGTGGGCTGGACACGATGTGGTCGCCGGTGCCTGCGACGTTGAGGATCGCGATCGTCTCGGCGGCCTGGCCGGACGACAGGAACAGCGCCGCGACGCCGTTCTCAAGCGCGGCGATGCGCTGCTCGACCACGGCGGTGGTCGGGTTGCCGATCCGGGTATAGATGTTGCCCTCGACTTCGAGCCCGAACAGCGCGGCGGCGTGGGCGGTGTCGTTGAACGTGTAGGACGTCGTCTGGTAGATCGGCAGCGCCCGCGCGTTGGTCGCGGCATCCGGGACCTGGCCGACGTGAATCTGCTTGGTCTCGAACGCCCAGTGGGCGCTGGGATCAGTCTCGTGTTCGTTGCTCACGATTGATGTTCTCCTGTGGTGACCGGGGGGCCCGTCATCACGGACCCGCGCTTGCCGTGTAGCCGGTGGCGGCTACTCAACCTGGTCATCACCCGGGGCACCCCACCGCGGTTGGAGGGTTGCCGGCCAGCGAGCCGGGGCTTGACGCTGGCACTCTTGACCGATCAGAAGCGTATCGCAAAACGCCGACCGGCTGCCACCGGGTACTCATGCCGCTGAGAACGGAGAGCCGGTTGGAACCCATGCCTGACGCAAACGCCGGGTCCCACGCAATACTGATAGCCGCCAATTCAATGCGGATCGATGCGGAACCGATCGGTATCTGACCGACAGCGAGGCCGGGAGAACAACCATGAGCGCCCAGCAGCAGACCATCATCTACACGCTGACCGACGAGGCGCCGCTGCTTGCGACCTACGCGTTTTTGCCGATCATCCGGGCTTTCACGGGACCGGCGGGCATCGACATCAAGACCAGCGACATCTCTGTGGCGTCGCGCATCCTGGCCGAGTTTCCCGATTTTCTGACCGAAGACCAGCGGGGGCCCGACAACCTGGCCGAGCTGGGCCGGCTGACGCAGCTGCCGGACACCAACATCATCAAGTTGCCCAACATCAGCGCCTCAGTGCCACAGCTCGTTGCCGCCATCAAGGAACTGCAAGACAAGGGCTACGCGATTCCCGAGTACCCGTCACACCCCAAGAACGGTGAGGAAAAGGCCATCAAAGAGCGCTACACCAAAGTCCTGGGCAGCGCGGTGAACCCGGTGCTCCGCGAAGGCAACTCGGACCGCCGCGCACCCAACGCGGTCAAGGAGTACGCGAAAAGGCACCCGCACAGCATGGGCGAGTGGTCGATGGCCTCGCGCACTCATGTGGCGACCATGAAGCACGGCGACTTCTACCACGGCGAAAAAACCATGACGCTCGACCGTGCGCGCAACGTGAAGATGGAGCTGGTGACCAACGGCGGCGAGACGATCGTGCTCAAGCCGGAGGTGTCCTTGAGGGACGGCGACGTCATCGACAGCATGTTCATGAGCAAGAAAGCGTTGTGCGAGTTCTATGAAGCTCAGATGGAGGATGCGTACGAGACCGGCGTCATGTTCTCACTGCACGTCAAGGCCACGATGATGAAGGTGTCGCACCCGATCGTCTTCGGACACGCGGTGAAGGTTTTCTACAAGGACGCTTTCGCCAAGCACCAGAAGCTGTTCGACGAACTCGGTGTGAACGTCAACAACGGGTTGGTGGATCTCTACACCAAGATCGAGTCGTTGCCGGCATCGCAACGCGACGAGGTCATCCAAGACCTGCACGCCTGCCATGAGCACCGTCCCGAGCTGGCCATGGTGGATTCGGCCAGGGGTATCTCGAACTTCCATTCGCCCAGTGACGTCATCGTGGACGCCTCGATGCCGGCGATGATCCGGCTGGGCGGCAAGATGTACGGCGCCGACGGACGGACCAAGGACACCAAGGCGGTGAACCCCGAGTCCACCTTCTCGCGCATCTACCAGGAGATCATTAACTTCTGTAAGACGAACGGCCAGTTCGACCCGACGACGATGGGCACCGTCCCCAACGTCGGCCTGATGGCGCAGAAGGCCGAGGAGTACGGCTCGCATGACAAGACGTTCGAGATCCCCGAGGATGGCGTTGCCAACATCGTGGACATCGAAACCGGTGAGGTGCTGCTGACACAGAACGTGGAAGCCGGTGACATCTGGCGCATGCCCATCGTCAAGGACGCACCGATCCGCGACTGGGTGAAGCTGGCCGTCACCCGTGCGCGGGCCTCGGGCATGCCGGTGGTGTTCTGGCTGGACCCGTACCGTCCGCACGAGAACGAGCTGATCAAGAAGGTCAAGACTTACCTGAAGGATCAGGATACGGACGGTCTCGACATCCAGATCATGTCGCAGGTGCGCGCCATGCGGTACACGCTGGAGCGCGTGGTCCGCGGGATGGACACCATCGCCGCGACCGGCAACATCCTGCGCGACTACCTCACCGACCTGTTCCCGATCTTGGAGCTCGGGACCAGCGCGAAGATGTTGTCCGTCGTGCCGCTGATGGCCGGCGGCGGGTTGTACGAAACGGGCGCGGGCGGTTCGGCACCCAAGCACGTCAAGCAGCTGGTGGAGGAGAACCACCTGCGCTGGGATTCGCTCGGTGAGTTTCTCGCACTCGGTGCCAGCCTGGAAGACCTGGGCGCCAAGACCGGGAACAAGCAGGCCACCATCCTCGCCAAGGCGCTGGATGCGGCAACCGGCAAGTTGCTGGAGAACGACAAGTGTCCGTCGCGCAAGACCGGTGAGCTCGATAACCGTGGAAGCCAGTTCTACCTCGCCATGTACTGGGCACAAGAACTCGCCGCGCAGACCGAGGACAAGGCCCTGCGGGAACGCTTCGCGGCGCTAGCCGATGCGTTGACCGAGAATGAAGTCACGATCGTGCACGAACTCGACGAGGTTCAGGGCAAGGCAGTGGACATCGGGGGCTACTACGCGCCGGACGTGAACATGACCACGGCGGTGATGCGGCCGAGCAAGACGTTCAATGCGACGCTGGCGGCTGGACAAGGCTGACGCCGGACGCATTCTGCGCACAAAACTGCTGTCGAGTATTCCGCCGTAGCGGGGCGTGTCGGCGCGCAGCGCGAGACGCAAAGCTACTGTTCAGTAGCCAAAGCTGACGCCTCGCTTGGCCACCGCGGCCTTGTAGTGTGGCCCGCGAGACACATTCGGAGGAATGCTCATACGGCTGCCCACAAGGCGGCTATCCCCGGTAGGAGGAATCGGACTCCCATGTCCAAGATCAAGGTCGAAGGCACGGTCGTGGAACTCGACGGCGACGAGATGACCCGGATCATCTGGAAGTTCATCAAGGAAACGCTGATCCTGCCCTACCTGGACATCAACCTCGATTACTACGACCTCGGAATCGAGCACCGCGACGCCACCGACGACCAGGTGACCACCGACGCCGCGCATGCGATCCAGCACCACGGGGTCGGCGTCAAGTGCGCCACCATCACGCCCGACGAAGCGCGCGTCAAAGAGTTCAACCTCAAGAAGATGTGGCTGTCGCCGAACGGCACCATCCGAAACATCCTGGGCGGCACCATCTTCCGCGCGCCGATCATCATCAACAACGTGCCGCGCCTGGTGCCAACATGGACGAAGCCGATCATCATCGGCCGTCACGCGTTCGGGGACCAGTACCGCGCAGACAATTTCAAGGTGGACCGCCCGGGCACCGTCACAGTGACTTTCACTCCCGATGACGGCAGTGAGCCGATTCAGCACGACGTCGTCCACATCCCAGAGGACGGCGGGGTGGTGATGGCGATGTACAACTTCAAGAAGTCGATCCAGGAGTTCGCGCGCGCCTGCCTCTCGTACGGGCTGAAGGAGAAGTACCCGGTCTACCTGTCGACCAAGAACACGATCCTCAAGGCCTACGACGGGATGTTCAAGGACGAGTTCCAGCGCATCTACGAGGAGGAGTACAAGGCGGACTTCGACGCGTTCGGCCTGACCTACGAACACCGGTTGATCGACGACATGGTGGCGTCGAGCCTGAAGTGGGAGGGCGGCTACGTCTGGGCCTGCAAGAACTACGACGGCGACGTGCAGTCCGACACCGTCGCACAGGGCTACGGGTCGCTGGGCCTGATGACGTCGGTGCTGCTGACGCCCGACGGCAAGATCGTCGAGGCCGAGGCTGCACACGGCACCGTGACGCGCCACTACCGTCAGCACCAGGCCGGCAAGCCGACGTCGACGAACCCGATTGCGTCGATCTTCGCGTGGACCCGCGGCCTCGACCACCGCGGCAAGCTGGACAACACCCCCGAGGTCGTCGAGTTCGCGCGCAAGCTCGAGCACGTGGTCATCGACACCGTCGAGGGCGGGCAGATGACCAAGGACCTCGCGCTGCTGATCGGGCCCGACCAGAAGTGGTTGACCACCGAGGAGTTCATGGGCGCCCTTGACGACAACCTCAAGAAGGCGCTGGCCGAGGCTTAACCGGCCGATTGGGCCCGCTCGTTGCCCGCGTAGCCGTCGACGAAGTCGAGGATCACCCGGCTGACCCGGTCGGGCGCCTCGAACATCGGAATGTGGCCCACGCCCTCGAGCCGGGTGACGTGGGTGAGTTCGGGAATGTGATCGGTGAAGTGCCGCGTGTACCGCGGATGCGGCAAGACCCGGTCCTTCTCGCAGATCACCAGATGCGTCGGGACCCGGGTATCGGTGAGGTCCAGCAAGCCCGGCAGCAGCAGTGACTTCACCAGCAGCTGGTAATAGGCGGGGCAGTGCCTGACGTCGTCGATGATGGCGAGCAGGTCGGTCTCGGTCAGGTTCTCGGGTGCCGCGCTGATCGGGAAATGGGCCAGGTACCGGCTGAACGGCAGCCGCAGCACGCGCGCGCCGAGCAGCTTGACCAGCACGTACGCCGGTGCCCCCGCGAGGAACTTCGCGACGATCTCGAACTTGACCGGCGAATAGTGGCGCCAGCCGCCGGCCGGCGCGATCGCGGTCAGCGTGCGCGCCCGGCCGCGCCGCTCCAGCTCAAACGCGACCCAGCCGCCGAGCGAGTTGCCCACGATGTGGGCGGTGGGCCAGCCGAGTGCGTCGATCTGCTGCTCGACGTGGTCGGCAAGTGTCGGTGTGTCGAGGAACCACTTGGCTTTGGGGCCGCCGTTGTGGCCCGGCATGGTCGGCGCGAACACCTCGTAGCGGCCGGTTTCGGCGATCTGCGGCGCGACTTTCGTCCAGACGTACTGCGACATCATGAAGGGGTGCAGCAGAAGCATCGGCTCGCCGGAGCCAGCCGGGGGGCGCAGGTGGATGGGTGCACGCTCGGTCATGGTGGCGACCATAAATCCGGTACCGCCGGTACTGCAAGTGCGCCCAGGGTGCCCTGGCGGGGCCGCGTGAAAAGATTGATCCATCATGACGAGCCAGAAACGCGTCTTCTCCGGCGTTCAGCCGACCTCCGATTCACTGCACCTCGGCAATGCGCTCGGCGCGGTGGCGCAGTGGGTGGGGTTGCAGGACGAGTTCGACGCGTTCTTCTGCGTGGTCGACCTGCACGCGATCACCCTGCCGCAGGACCCCGACGTGCTGCACCGTCGCACGCTGCTGACCGCCGCGCAGTACTTGGCGCTGGGCATCGACCCTGCCCGCAGCACCGTCTTCGTCCAGAGCCACGTTCCGGCGCACGCCGAATTAGCTTGGGTGCTGGGCTGTTTCACCGGGTTCGGCCAGGCGTCACGGATGACGCAGTTCAAGGACAAGGCGCAGCGGCAGGGTAGCGAGTCCACCACCGTCGGACTGTTCACCTATCCGGTTCTGCAGGCCGCCGACGTGCTCCTCTACGACACCGACCTGGTGCCGGTGGGTGAAGATCAGCGTCAGCACCTCGAGCTCGCCCGCGACGTTGCGCAGCGGTTCAACGGCCGGTTCCCCGGCACGTTCGTCATTCCGGAGGTGCTGGTAACCAAGGCGACGGCCAAGATCTACGACCTCGCAGACCCGACGGCGAAGATGAGCAAGTCGGCGCTGACCGAGGCCGGGCTGATCAATCTGCTCGACGATCCCAAGGTCACGGCCAAGAAGATCCGGTCGGCGGTCACCGACAGCGAGCGGGAGGTGCGGTACGACCCGGACGCCAAGCCGGGCGTCTCCAACCTGCTGACCATCCAGTCGGCGGTCACCGGCACCGACGTCGACAAGCTGGTCGAGGCGTACGCGGGCCGGGGCTACGGCGATCTCAAGGCGGACACGGCGGACGCCGTAGTCGAGTTCGTCACACCGGTCAAGGCGCGGGTGGACGAATTGGTAGGCGACCCAACCGAGTTGGAAGCCCTCTTGAAGAGCGGTGCAGAACGGGCTCGCGAGGTGTCGGCAAACACGATCGCGAACGTGTATGAGCGGCTAGGGTTTCTGCAGATCAGCTAGCTGGCTCGGGGAGGCGGGCAGTGGCCCAAAAGAACAAGTCCGCGTCGGACAAGCCGGGAATCCTCGACCGGCTGCGGGCACGATACCCCTGGTTCGACCACGTGATGCGGGCGCAGCAGCGCTACCGCGATGCCAAGGGCGACTTTTTCGCCGCCGGCATCACCTACTTCACGGTCTTCGCGCTATTCCCGCTGCTGATGGTCACTTTCGCGATCGGCGGATTCGTGCTGTCGCGCCAGCCCCATCTCCTTTCCGAAATCGACAACCGGATCAAGCAGACGGTGTCGGCGGAATTCGGGCGGCAAATCGTCGAGTTGATCGACCGCGCAATCGCGGCCAGAACGTCGGTCGGCATCATCGGCTTGGCAACCGCGCTGTGGGCGGGGCTGGGCTGGATGGCCAACCTGCGAGAGGCGTTGAGCGCCATGTGGGAACAGCACCAGGATCGTGATGGTTTCGTGCGCACCAAGCTGTCGGACCTGGTGGCGCTGTTGTCGACGTTCGTGGCGCTCGTCGTCACGATCGCGCTCAGCGCGCTGTCCAGCCGTGCCGTGATGCGAGAAGTATTGGGCTGGTTGGGCCTTGAGCACGCCCAAGGTGTCAGCGTGGCATTGCAGGTCGTGTCGCTGCTGGCGTCGCTGCTCGTCTCCTGGCTGCTGTTCACCTGGATGATCGCCCGGCTGCCGCGTTATCCGCTGAGCTTTCGAAGTTCAGTGCGCGCCGGCCTGTTGGCGGCCGTCGGCTTCGAGGTGTTCCAGCAGGTGGCGTCGCTGGTCCTGGGGGTGATCATGCACGGCCCGGCCGGCGCGACGTTCGGCTCGGTGCTGGGCCTGCTGGTGTTCGCGTACATCACCGCCCGGCTGATCCTGTTCGCGACCGCGTGGGCCGCGACGTCGTCGGAAAACCTTGCCGAGGCGCCGGTGGCGCCGCCGGAGGCCGCGATCATCGCGCCGCGGGACCTGGGTTCCGAGGGCATCGGCGTGCGGGGGGCGTTTTTGGCGGGTGCGGCGGGTGCGCTCGGTGCGCTCGGGCTGTCCTGGCTCGCGCGAAAGCACTAGCTGATCGGCGCCGGTGGCAACGGGGTTTGTTGCGTGTCGGCGTCAAGCTTGCCTGGCCGCACCTGCCTGACCAGCCCCGGCCTCAACGCGGCGTGGCTGGTTGACTGTGCCGGTCTAGCCACGGCGACGGTGCACTCGGATTCTTGTAGGAGGTGCGTGTGAGGTGTTCCCGGCCACCCGCGAGCAGCGGTGCTGGTTCCACAGGCAGGCCAATGTCCTTACCGACGTACGGTAACCCGCTCCCGAACGGCCGAAACGCGAATCGAGCAATCGCCAGGGGACACCGACCGCGCACAACGGAAAGGACCCGGCTGGGGGCCGAGTCCTTTCGTGTGCATCACCCCCGAATTGTGGTGTTCATCGAGCGGCCGTGATGCGTTCAAGCACCGTTCGACTTGACGGGACCGTCAATTGGTTGGACGCTGTCGAACATGTCCGGCTTCAGCAGCGAGGCGGCGTCGATTAACGAGGTGCGCGAGCGGCTCGCGGGCAAGTTCTCGCATGTACCCAAAGATCAAATCTCCACCACAGTGCCCGCTCATGCACGATTCGAGCACAGCCGGGTGCGCGACTTCATACCTCTGCTGGTCGAGCGACGGGCCAGAGCAGAACTTGTCCGGGCGCTCGCTGTCGCAGAAGCACCAGCGCCCTGACTGGTCGGCCCGCCACCCACGCAGGATGGCGGGCCGAAGGCAATTACCGCGTGTTTACATCAACGGGTCGGTCTGAGGACGCCGGTGTGTGGGAGATTTCCCAATATGTGGGTAACGAACAGGTGGACCTGCGGCCCGATGGCCTGGAGGTGGGTAATGAAGTGATTGAAATCGAAGATGCCCGGATTGGTGTTCATTGTGTGCCTCCCGTGTGACGGGACCGGATGATGGGACAACCAATACGGTTGCACCGTCGATCGGTAGGCGCTCGAAAACAGCCAAAATATTTACGTCAAAGCAAAATTCCAAGCGAACTCTAGGCGGGGCGCCCGCCCACCGATCGCGGGTGTTCGTCCCCGGCACGGACCAGAACGGTGCGACCGTGCTCTTTGACGTCGCGTACGACAAGCCCACTTTCGGTCGGCCCGCCACCCAAGCAGGATGACGGGCCGACTCTACGTACAGGCAGTCACTACCCTGTCGCGACCTGCTTCTTGCCGAACACCCGCTCCATGACCGCCGTGTCTGTGTACAGCTGTGCCCGTGTAATCTTGCCGTCGCGGAGGGTGAACACGTCGGCGTCTTGGCCTGTTTCGTCGCCAGCAGTCACTTCGGTTAACCCGATGACCGTGTCGCCGTCGGCGAGGAGACGGTTAAGCTTCGCCGTCAACGACTTCTCGCCCATCCGCCTGAGTAACTCGGCGAACTCACCTTTGCCGTGATAGGTACCGCTGATCGCGCTCTCGCCCGGTTGGACCCACTCGACGTTGTCGTCGAGCAGGCTCATCAGGGTTTCGACGTCACCGGCGGCGAAGGCTTCGTAGCCTTTCTTGATGAGCTCAATGTTCTGTTCTTGCTGTGACATTCGTCGTTTCCCTTCGTTTGCGCATCCGATGTTTCGGCCGCTCTCGGATCAGTCAGACCCTTCGCCTGCCACATCGAATGTAAGCCTTCGCACAGTGGGTCTAAAGGTATCCAGCAGGATTGGAGTAGTGAACTACAGGATTGGAGTAGTGAACTACGTGCCGGTGGGGAACTTTCTCTCCGAGCGATCGGCCCGCCACCCAAGCAGGATGACGGGCCGGCGTAAGACTTTGGGGCCGATCGGCCCGAAAGTGAACCAATAGAGTTGGGCTATCGCTCACCTTCTGGGTCGGACAGCCTGCCCGATTGTCCTGGTATCGTCTTGGCGCTTTGTGCAGCTAGGCTAGATACACACTCTGAGCTGCAACAACACTGGTGCGCGATACTGGGACTGAACCAGTGGACTTTCGACCGAGCACCGCAGTGGAGTTCTGAAAATCTGCGATCGATCTGCCGGCCTGTGCGGTGGACGCACACTCGATCAGATCCGCGCCCGCCGATTGATCAACCGGGCAGCGGCGATCATGCCGAACACAATCGCTGCGCCCACAATCGCGACCCCCACCCGCACCGGCAGCTCGTTCATCGCGGCGGGCAGGTCCGACGCGGAGTTGGTGCGCGGGGAGTTGGCCGCGGCCAGGTGGACGAGCAGCGACGGATCCGGGTCGACCAGCTTGCCGACTTTTGTGCCGCGCGGCGTCGCAAAGCCGTAGTCCAAGAGATGCGCGGCCTGCTGCCACGGCGGGATCGGCTGCCGCGTTCCGTGCAGCAGAACCGCCATCAGCCGCCGCCCGTCGCGGTTGGCCGCGCCGACGAACGTCTGCCCGGCGTCGTCGGTGTAGCCGGTCTTGCCGCCCAGCGCACCGGGATAGTTGTAGAGCAGCTGATTATCGTTCTCGAGCGGGTAGCCCGGGTGATCGGTGTCGTCGGGGATGTCCGCACGTGCGGGACGGCCGGGGAAGTCGAACGTGCGCGTCGCGACGATCTGCGCGAATACCGGGTTCTGCCAGGCGTACCGATAGAACAGGCCGATGTCGTAGGCCGAGGTGCTCATCCCGGGGCCGTCCAGACCCGATGGTGTCGCCACCCGGGTGTCGCTGGCGCCGAGCTGGTGTGCGAGCGTGTTGATCTTGTTCAACGCGGTGTCCATGCCGCCGAGCTGCATCGCAAGTGCATGCGCCGCGTCGTTGCCGGAGTGCATCAACAACCCGTGCAGCAGCTGGAAAACCGTGTAGGTGCCGCCCTGATCGACGCCGACGCGCGTGCCCTCCGCGTTGCCGTCGTCCGCTGTGCCATTGACCACCTTGTCCACACCCAGTTCGTTGATCGCCTGCATCGCGACCAGGACCTTGATGATGCTTGCCGGCCGTTGCCTGCCGTGCGGATCCTTGGCGGCGATCACATCGCCGGTGTCCAGATCGGCGACCAGCCACGCCTCGGCCGACACGTCGTCGGGTAGCGGCGGGGTGTTCGGCGCTGCGATCACCCCGCATCCGGTCAGTGCGTCGCCACCGACGGGCTTGGACGGCACGGCCATTGGCTGCGGTGGGTCGCCCGCCTGTGGGACCTCTGACTCGTCGACGGCCGGCGGCGTGCTCACCTGGTACGGGCACGTCGAGGCGTCCGGAGAAGCGACCGGCTCGGCCGATGCGACGGGCATGCCGATCAACGTGGGAAAACCCACCAACAACATCGCCGAGGCAGCGCCGAGCACGCGGCGCGAGGCACTCCCGATACCACCCATTGCCAAAGCAGGCTAAGCGATGAAGATCACGCTGCCGGTCCGACCCGCCGACGCACGGTTACAGCTCGATAAAAGTCACGGGACCTGCGCTAAAGGCCTCGCCAGGCCTCCGACAGCACGTGGCGCAGCTTCTGCTCGATCTCATCGAATACCGCCTGGTCGCTGATCAGCGGCGGCGCGAGCTGCACCACCGAGTCGCCGCGGTCGTCGGCGCGGCAGTAGATGCCCGCCTTGAACAACGCGGTGGACAGGAAGCTTCGCAGCAGCCATTCACTTTGGTGGTCGTCGAACGTCTCCTTGGTGGCCTTGTCCCTGACCAGCTCGATGCCGTAGAAGAAGCCTTCGCCGCGGACATCGCCGACGATCGGCAGGTCCAGCAGCTTCTCCAGCGTCGCGCGGAACGCCGGGGCGGTCTGCTTGACGTGGTCGTTGAGGCCTTCGCGCTCGAAGATGTCGAGGTTGGCCAACGCCACCGCCGCCGAAACCGGGTGCCCGCCAAACGTATAGCCGTGGGTGAACGTCGTCTTACCGTCGGAGAACGGCTCGAACAATCGGTCCGAGGCGATCATCGCGCCGATCGGCGAGTAGCCCGAGGTCATGCCCTTCGCGCAGGTGATGATGTCCGGAACGTAGTTGAAGTCGTTGCACGCGAACATCGATCCGATCCGGCCGAACGCGCAGATCACCTCATCGGACACCAGCAGCACGTCGTATTCGTCGCAGATCTCGCGCACCCGCTCGAAATAACCGGGCGGGGCCGGGAAGCAGCCGCCGGCGTTTTGCACCGGCTCCAAGAACACCGCGGCGACGGAGTCGGGCCCCTCGAACTCGATCGCCTCGGCGATCCGGTCGGCGGCCCACTGCCCGAACTCCTTGATGTCGGTGTCGTGCGGTGCGGGCGCGCGGTAAAAGTTGGTGTTCGGGACGCGGAAGCCACCCGGGGTGATCGGCTCGAACGGCTGCTTGAACGTCGGCAGGCCGGTGATCGCGAGCGCGCCGTGCGTGGTGCCGTGGTAGGCGATCGAGCGTGAAATCGCCTTGTACTTACCAGGTTTGCCGGTCAGCTTGAAGTACTGCTTGGCCAGCTTCCAGGCCGACTCGACCGCCTCGCTGCCGCCGGTGGTGAAGAACACCCGGTTCAGGTCGCCCGGCGCGTGATGCGAAAGACGTTCGGCCAGTTCGATCGCCGGCGGTGTCGCATACGACCACAACGGGAAAAACTCGAGCTGCTTGGCCTGTCTCGCCGCGGTCTCGGCCAGTTCTGCGCGCCCGTGACCGACCTGCACGACGAACAGCCCGGACAGCGCGTCGAGGTAACTCTTGCCGTGGCTGTCCCAGATCCGCACGCCTTCGCCGCGCGTGATGATCGGAGGTGTGATGCCAGCGCCGTGCTGCGTGAAATGACCCCACAAATGGCGGTCGGCCTTGGCGGACAGCTCCGCTGAGATATCTTGGGAAATACCGGTTATCGTCATCGGATACCCCAGTTATATTGCTGTTTCATGAGTTTGAGGTAGACAAGCGTGTCGGTGGATGTGACACCGGGAAGTGCACGAATGTGCGTGTTGAGGACCTCCAGCAGACCGTTGTCGTCCTCGCAGACCACCTCGGCGATCACATCAAAGGAACCGGCGGTCAACACCACGTAGTCGATCGACGGCAGCGCGGCCAGCTTCTCTGCCAGCTTGATGGTGTCGCCGGTGCAGCGGATGCCGATCATCGCCTGGCGGGCGAAGCCGAGCTGCATGGGATCGGTGACCGCGACGATCTGCATCACTTTTGCGTCGATGAGCCGCTGCACCCGCTGGCGCACCGCCGCCTCCGACAGGCCGACCGCCTTGCCGATCCCGGCGTAGGACCGCCGCCCGTCCACCTGCAGCTTCGCGATGATCGCCTTCGACAGCTCGTCGAGTTGCACAGCGGATGGCACGGAGTTCGGGGTGTCGGCGGCGCGCAGCGAAACGGGCTGTACGCCGACCCGGGAGTTTGTCATACAGACGATTCTGCACGGATTCCGTCGTCGTTGGCAACTTTGACGATGTATCCGATTGTCGACAGCGGTCCAGACTACTGGATACGTCGCGACTCGGCGCCTGGTTGGGTCAGTCCTTGGTGAACTCCGTGCCCGTCTCGGCGTCGACAGCGGTCGCGCCGGGTGGCAGGTTCGACAGGTCCGGCGCGACCACGGTCGAGGCTTCGCCCGAGTCGGGCAATCCGAACGTCGGGACTGCCGGGCCCGGCGGCTCGAGCACCAGATCGGCACTGCGCCGCGGCAGCGTCTCGCCACGGAAGAAGCGCGGAGACATCGCCCACCAGACGACCATCAGGATCACGCCGAGCACCAGGGCCCCGACACCCACCACCGCGACGGCGCCGAACCCGAACATCGTCACGTTGTTGCCGTTGTGGTCGACCAGCCAGTCGGGCTTCGCGTACTGAATCAGCCCGTAGACGAACACGACCGTCAGCAGCAGACCGCCCAGCAGTGGCATCACGCCACGCGTCATGAGGTCGCGCAGCGAGGTCCTGAGCGTGTTGCGGTAGAACCACGCGCATGCGAAGCCGGTGAGCCCGTAGTAGAACGCGATCAAAAGCCCGACCGAACCGATCAACGCGGTCAGCAGATTCGAGCTGATCAAGCTGAACACCACGTAGAACACGATCGACACGAGGCCCATCGCGATGGTCGAGGTGCTCGGCGTCAGGTACCGGCGGTGAATCTTTGCGAACGAGTCCGGAAGCGCCTTGTACACACCCATCGACAGCGTTGTTCGCGCGGTCGGCAGGATCGTCGTCTGGGTTGAGGCCGACGCCGACGTCAGGATCGAGGCCGACAGCAGCAGCAACCCGACATGCCCGAGGAGGCTGCCGCCGAACAGATTCGGCCCGATCGCGGCGAAGACATCAGCAGAGTTCTGCGGGTTGCCCAGCCCTATGCCGTCGGTGCCGACGCCGGCGAACGCGACCGCGGAGACGGCAACCAGGGCGTACGTCACCAGCAGCAGGACTGTTGAGATCACCGCAGCCCGGCCTGGAGTGCGGCCCGGGTCGTCGGACTCCTCGTTGCAGGCCACCGCGGTGTCCCAGCCCCAATAGATGAACACCGCCACCAGAACCGCGGGCGCGATGACCGTGCCGAAATCCAGGCCACCGGGCCAGAACCACGACAGCGACGGGTGTAGCGAGTAGCTCTCGGCGTTGTTGGTGTACACCTTGACCAGCGCCACGACCGCGAACACCACCAGCACGATGATCTCGATGGACAGCAGCGCGTACTGCAGCCGCGCTGAGACCTCGATGCCGCGGTAGCAGATGTAAGTCATCAGCACGGTCCAGATCACGCCGGCGACCGTCGACCATAACGTGCTATGGGCCAGGCTCGCCGCGGAGTGCCAACCCAGGTCGCCGACGAATGTGAACGAGTAGGCACCCGCGATATGCGCCAAGTTCGCCATCACGACCACGTCGGCGGCGATGATGCCCCAGCCGCCGAGCCATCCGACGAGCGGGCCGAACGTGCGCGAGGCCCAGGTGAACGTGGTGCCGCAGTCGGGTTCTGCGTTGTTGAGTTCCCGGTAAGCGACCGCGATCAAATACATCGGGATGAACGAGATCAGCACGATCGCAGGCGCTTTCACACCCGCGAGCAGTGTGCCGCCACTGGCGACGATCAGGCCGAGGCTCGCGGCCAGGCTGTACGCGGGCGCGGTGGAGGCCATGCCGACGACGACGCTCGAAACCAGCCCGAGGGCACCGCCCTTGAGGCCTTTGCTCTCGACGGCAGTTGCCCCGGTGCCGGTCTGCGTGATGGCATCTCCTTGCTCGAGTCGCTGGTCCGACGCTGATGACGGTACGGTTTCGGGCACCCGGGCGGGTGGTGAACGACCGAAGCGCTTATAAACTCGAGGCCGTGACCGCGGCACAGCGGGTCGACGAGTTCGAGGCCTTGCGGCCTCATCTACTTGCGGTGGGCTACCGGCTCACCGGGACGTTCGCCGACGCCGAGGACGCGGTGCAGGATGCGTGGTTGCGGTGGCAGGCGTGCTCCGATGCACCCGACAATCTGCGCGCTTGGCTCACCACGGTGGTCAGCAGGCTCGCGCTGGACCGGCTCCGGTCGGCGGCTCGGCGCCGCGAGACCTATGTGGGCGAATGGTTGCCGGAACCGGTGGTGACGACTCCCGGTGTGGCCGACCCGCTTTCGGCGGTAGTGGCCAATGAAGATGCCCGCTACGCCGCTATGGTGGTGCTGGAGCGGCTGACGCCGGATCAGCGGGTGGCGTTCGTGCTGCACGACGGGTTCGCGATGCCGTTCGGTGAGATCGCCTCGCTGCTGGGTACCACGGACGCGGCGGCGCGGCAGCTCGCGTCACGGGCGCGCCGGATCGTCGGAGATCACCAGGGGCCGGTCGACACCGCGCACGACGAGGTGGTCGGCGGCTTGCTGGTGGCAATGGCTGCCGGCGACATCGACGCGGTGATCAAGCTGCTGCGCCCGGACGTCACATTTGTCGGCGATTCGAATGGTAAGGCCCGCACAGCAATTCACATGATTACGGGTGCTGACAAGGTGGCGAGGTTCATGTTCGGGCTGGCCCGCCGCTACGGACCCGGCTGGCTGGAGTCGAGCCGCCTCGCGCTGGTCAACGGCGAAGTCGGCCTTTACCTGGTGGGCCATCCGGGCTCGGACGGGTATCCGCCGGTGCAGCCGCGGATCATCGCACTGTCGGTGAGCCACGGCAAGGTCGACGCGGTGTGGGACGTCGCCAACCCGGACAAGTTCACCGGCTCGCCGCTCAGGTCAGATGTTGCTCAGCAGCCCACGGAACACGGCACGCATCACCGGAATTGAAGCCCTGCTCGGTGATGCCGAGCGCGGTGTTCATCCGCGCCCGCATGTTCTCGATCCCGATCTGGTACGTCAGCTCGAACGCTCCTGCGTCCCCGAAGCGGCGACGCAGATCGGCCACCTGCTCGTCGGTGACGGTGTGCGGGTCGCGGGTGATCGCATCCGCGTAGGCGATCGCGGCACGCTCGTCGTCGGTATAGAGGCTCGACGTGGCGTAGCTGTCGATGTCCTTGAGCCGCTCGACGTCGAGACCGTCAAGGCGGATCACCATCGAGCCGAAGTCCACGCACCACGAACACCCGATCGTGCGTGCGGTCCAGAACACCGCCAGCTCGCGGATGTTGGCAGGCAGCTTGGTCGACGCCCGCTCGACAGCCGTCTCGTGGATCGCGGTGGCCACCATCAGCCCGCGATGGTGCGCCGAGACCGCGAGCGGTTCGGGTACTTCGCCGTACCGGCGCTTGGCGTAGCGATAGGCCGCGCGGATCCACAGCGGGGCGCGCTCCGGTGGCAGGGATTCGATGCGGGTTTTCTGTGTCATACCGATATGACGCCGCCCGCGGCGAGAGTGTGACGGCCAATGCGCCGAAACTGCATTCCGTGCGAAAAAGTTCGAGTAGCGAGCGCGCTGGCTGCAGTCTCGACGAAACAAGCGATCAGCGCGAGAACAGCAGCGCGCGTTTGACCTCTTGGATCGCCTTGGTCACCTCGATGCCGCGCGGACAGGATTCGGTGCAGTTGAACGTGGTGCGGCAGCGCCACACCCCGTCGACCTCGTTGAGGATCTCGAGGCGCTCGGCCGCAGCCTCGTCGCGGCTGTCGAAGATGAACCGGTGCGCGTTGACGATCGCCGCCGGGCCGAAATAGCTACCGTCCGTCCAGTACACCGGGCAACTTGTCGTACAGCACGCGCACAGAATGCATTTCGTGGTGTCGTCGTAGCGGGCGCGGTCGGTGGGGCTCTGGATCCGTTCGCGCGTCGGCGGGTTGCCGGTGGTGATCAGATAGGGCTTGATCGCCCGGTAGGCGTCGAAGAACGGCTCCATGTTCACCACGAGATCCTTTTCGACGGCCAGCCCGCGGATCGGCTCAATGGTGACGGTCAGCGGCTTCCCCTGTTTCTTCGGCAGCAGGTCGCGCATCAGCACCTTGCAGGCCAGGCGATTGACCCCGTTGATCCGCATCGCGTCGGAGCCACACACGCCGTGCGCGCACGACCGCCGGAATGTCAGCGTTCCGTCCAGGTAGCCCTTGACGTAGAGCAACAGGTTCAGCAGCCGGTCGGAGGGCAGGCACGGCACCCGGAAGCTCTGCCAGCCGGCGGCGTCCGGGTTCTCCGGGTTGAAGCGGGCGATCTTCAGCGTCACCATCACCGCGCCATCGGGGATCGGCGGCAGCGGCGGGTCGCCGGCTTCGGCTGTCTCGACGCCGACTGAAGCTGTCGCTCTTCGCGCAAGCGGCTCATCGGCAGACATGTCAGTACTTCCGTTCCATCGGTTCGTAGCGGGTCTGCACCACCGGCTTGTAATCCAGCCGGATGTCGCTGAGCAGCTCGGTTGCCCAGTTTGATCCCCTGGTCGCTTCGCTCCCGGCCCGCGGGACCTTGTAGGCCATGGTGTGGCGCATGTAGTTGGTGTCGTCGCGGTTGGGGTAGTCCTCGCGGGCGTGGCCGCCGCGAGATTCCTTGCGGTTCAGCGCGCCGGCGACGGTGACCTCGGCGAGCTCCAGCAGGAAGCCCAGCTCGATCGCCTCCAACAGGTCGCTGTTGTAGCGTTTTCCTTTGTCGTGCACTGTAATTCGGGAATAACGCTCTTTCAGAGCGTGGATGTCGGTGAGCGCCTGCTTCAGCGTCTCCTCCGTGCGGAACACGGCAGCGTTGTTGTCCATCGACTGCTGCAGCGCGGTCCGGATGTCGGCGACGCGTTCGTTGCCGTGCTCGGAGAGGATGTCGCCGACCCATTCGACCACCATGCCCGCGGGCTCCGGCGGCATCTCGACGAAGTCGTAATGCTCCGCGTACTCGGCGGCGGCGATGCCCGCACGGCGGCCGAACACGTTGATATCCAGCAGTGAATTGGTGCCGAGCCGGTTCGCGCCGTGCACCGACACGCATGCGCACTCGCCCGCCGCGTAGAGCCCCGGGACGGCGGTGGTGTTGTCGCTCAGCACCTGCCCGTGCACAGTCGTCGGGATGCCGCCCATCACGTAGTGGCACGTCGGGTAGACGGGCACAAGCTCGGTGACCGGGTCGACACCGAGGTATGTCCGGGCGAATTCGGTGATGTCGGGCAGTTTCGCCTCGAGCACGTCGGCACCCAGATGCCGGACGTCGATGTAGACGTAGTCCTTGTGCGGGCCCGCGCCACGGCCTTCGAGCACTTCGCGCACCATCGAACGGGCCACGATGTCGCGGGGTGCAAGGTCGACGATCGTCGGCGCGTAGCGCTCCATGAAGCGCTCGCCCTCGCCGTTGAGCAGGCGGCCGCCCTCGCCGCGCACCGCCTCCGAGATCAGGATGCCCAGGCCGGCCAGACCCGTCGGATGGAACTGGTGAAACTCCATGTCCTCCACCGGAAGTCCTTTACGGAACACGATGCCGATGCCGTCGCCGGTCAGCGTGTGCGCGTTGGACGTGGTCTTGTACATCCGGCCCGACCCGCCGGTGGCGATCACGATCGCCTTCGCGTGGAACACATGAATATCGCCGCTGGCGAACTCGTACGCAACGACCCCGGTGGCCACCGGACCACCGGGCGTTTCGGTCAGCGCGAGGTCGAGCACGTAGAACTCGTTGAAGAACTCGACGTCGTGCTTAACACAGTTCTGGTACAGCGTCTGCAGGATCATGTGACCGGTGCGGTCGGCCGCGTAGCAGGCGCGGCGGACAGGCGCCTTGCCGTGGTCGCGGGTGTGCCCACCGAAGCGGCGCTGGTCGATGCGGCCCTCCGGTGTCCGGTTGAACGGCATGCCCATCTTCTCGAGGTCGAGGACCGCGTCGATGGCCTCCCTGCACATGATCTCGACCGCGTCCTGGTCAGCGAGGTAGTCGCCACCCTTAACGGTGTCGAACGTGTGCCATTCCCAGTTGTCGTCTTCGACGTTGGCCAGCGCCGCGCACATGCCGCCCTGCGCGGCACCGGTGTGGCTGCGGGTCGGGTACAGCTTGGTGAGCACCGCCGTGCGCACCCGCGGGCCTGCCTCCACCGCGGCGCGCATGCCGGCGCCGCCCGCGCCGACGATCACCACGTCATAACGATGTTGCTGAATCATCGGCCGTCCCCTACGAGATGTTCGGGTTGAACGTCAGCAGGACATAGGTGCCGAGCACGATCGTGAAGATCGTGGACACCGCCAGCAACCTGGTGAGCCAGAATCGGGTCCAGTCCTTGCGCGCGTAGTCGGCGATGATCGTGCGCATCCCGTTGGCACCGTGCAGTTGCGCCAGCCACAGCAGCAGCAGATCCCAGGTCTGCCAGAACGGCGAACGCCACCGCACCGCGACATAGTTGAAGTCGATCCGGTACACACCGTTCTGCCACATCAACATCATGAACAGATGCCCGAGCGCGAGGAACACCAGCACGATTCCGGACAACCGCATGAACATCCACGCGTGTTTCTCGAAGTTCGGCATGCCGGTCCGGCGGCGGGGCGCCCGCGGATTGTCCAAGCCGGCGGGCCGGTCGTAGCTGCGCAGCAGCACCGGCGCCGGCCAGCCCCTGCGCCCTTCTGGAGCCGTTGCTCTTCGCCCAAGAGGCTCATCGACCGCGCTCATAGGAAATGCTCCGCCATGTGCGCACCCAACACGATCAACGCGGCCGCCAGAACCGCCACGAAGACGACGGCGACGATCCACAGCATCAGCCGCTGGTGGCGCGGACCCTCCGACCAGGAATCGATCAAGATCACCCGGACTCCATTGAGCGCGTGATAGAGCACCGCGGCTACCAGACCGGCCTCCATCAGGCCGACGATCGGTGTCTTGTAGGTCGCGACGACCTCGTTGTAGGCCTGCGGGCTTACCCGAACGAGTGCGGTGTCGAGGACATGGACGAATAGGAAGAAGAAGATCGTGGCACCCGAGATGCGCTGTAGCACCCACGACCACATTCCCGGGTCGCCGCGGTAGAGGGTCTTGCGGGACGGCTTGGTCCGCGGCGCTTCGCCCGGGGGCGTCCCCGTCGATGTCGGGCTGCTCATCGTCGCTGCACCTCCAACGGGCATCGGTGGACGATTCGGACTCTAAACCCATTTGCCCGCCCGAACGAGCAACACTGCGCAGCCTTTGTCCGCGGCGGCCCACGAACTAGTGTGACGGTGCCGACGTGCCCAGCGGACTCCGAACAAGTCGGAATGCATTCAGTACGGCGGCGAAAGTGGCCAAGGTGAGCACCGAGATCGACTGGCAAGCATTGCGCGACAAAGCGATTGCGGTGGCGGCCCACGCATATGCGCCGTATTCGGGGTTCGGAGTGGGCGCCGCGGCGCTGGTCGACGACGGCCGCGTCGTCGCCGGATGCAATGTGGAAAATGTCTCATATGGCCTCGGTCTCTGCGCCGAGTGCGCAGCGGTGTGCGCGCTGCATTCCGGTGGCGGCGGGAGACTGGTTGCGGTGGTCTGCGTGGACGCCGCGGGCCGGCTGCTGATGCCGTGCGGGCGCTGTCGTCAAGTCCTGTTGGAGCACGGCGGGCCGCAGCTGCTGGTGGCTCACCCCGACGGTCCGCGACCGCTCGGCGAGCTGCTGCCAGACGCGTTCGGCCCCGACGACCTCGCCCGGCCGTGACCCATTTCGACGCGCCGTTGGTCATCAGGACCAAGCGCGACGGGGGCCGGCTGTCCGCCGAGGCGATCGATTGGGTGGTCCACGCGTACAGCCGCGGCGAGGTCGCCGACGAGCAGATGTCGGCGCTGCTGATGGCGGTCTTCCTGCGTGGCATGGACCGCGACGAGATCGCGCGCTGGACCGCGGCGATGGTGGCATCGGGCGAGCGGCTCGACTTCACCGACCTGCGCCGCGACGGCAAGCCGCTGGCCCTGGTGGACAAACACTCCACTGGCGGCGTCGGCGACAAGCTCACGCTGACTGTGGTCCCCGTCGTGATCGCGTGCGGCGGCGTGGTGCCGCAGGCCGCGGGCCGCGGGCTCGGCCACACCGGGGGCACCCTCGACAAGCTCGAGGCGATCTCCGGATTCACGGCAGAGCTGCCCAAACACCAAATCCGCCAACAACTTTGCGACGTCGGCGCGGCGATCTTCGCTGCCGGCGAGCTCGCGCCTGCGGACCGCAAGATCTACGCGCTGCGCGATGTCACGGGCACCACGGAGTCGCTGCCGCTGATCGCCAGCTCGGTGATGAGCAAAAAGATCGCCGAAGGCACGCGAGCGTTGGTACTCGACGTCAAGGTCGGGTCCGGCGCATTCCTCAAGACGGAGGCCGAGTCTCGTGAACTGGCACGCACAATGGTCGACCTCGGCACCGCGGAGGGCCTTCCGACCCGTGCGCTGCTGACCGACATGAACACCCCGCTCGGCGCGACGGTGGGCAACTCCGTCGAGGTGGCCGAGGCATTGGAAGTGCTCGCCGGCGGGGGACCACCCGATGTGGTGGAGCTGACGCTGGCGCTGGCCGCCGAAATGCTTGATGTTGCCGGTCTGGACGCCCGCGACCCGGCGGAGACCCTTCGCGACGGCTCGGCGATGGACCGCTTCGGGGCGTTGGTCGCCGCGCAGGGCGGCGACCTGTCGGTGCCGTTGCCGCTCGGCGCGCACGCCGAGACGGTGACCGCGGATCGTGGCGGCACAATGGGTGACATCGATGCGATGGCGGTGGCGATGGCGGCGTGGCGACTCGGCGCGGGCCGGGCGCACCCCGGCCGGCCGGTGCAGTCCGGCGCCGGCGTGCGGATCCACCGGCGGCCCGGCGAGCACGTGACCGCAGGCGAACCGGTGTTCACGCTCTACACCGACACCCCGGACCGGTTTGGTCCGGCGCTCGCCGCCCTCGACGGCGGCTGGAGCATTGCCGGGGAGTTTTCCCGCCGTCCACTTGTGATCGACAGAATCGTGAAATGACGACCCCGCTGACCTTCGAGATGATCGGGCAGGCACCGAAGGCACTGCTGCACGACCATTTGGATGGCGGACTGCGCCCCGCAACGGTGCTGGAGCTCGCCGAACAGACGGGATACGCGAACCTGCCCGCCACAGACGTCGACGCGCTGGCAACCTGGTTCCGCACCGCCGCCCACAGCGGCTCGCTCGTGCGCTACCTCGAGCCGTTCGCGCACACGGTCGGCGTGATGCAGACCCCGGCGGCGCTGTACCGGGTGGCCTACGAGTGCGTCGAGGACTTGGCCGCGGACAACGTCGTGTACGCCGAGGTGCGGTTTGCGCCGGAACTGCACATCAATCAGGGCCTGTCGGTCGATGACGTCGTCGACGTGGTGCTTGCCGGGTTCGCCGACGGCGAGAAGGCCGCCCGTGCCGAAGGACGGACCATCACCGTGCGGTGCCTCGTCACCGCGATGCGCCATGCCGCCCGGTCGCTGGAAATCGCCCGGCTGGCGATCCGGTTCCGCGACAAGGGCGTTGTCGGGTTCGACATCGCGGGTGCCGAGGCCGGCTATCCACCGACACGGCACCTCGATGCGTTCGAGTACATGCGAAACCATAATGGCCGCTTCACGATTCACGCCGGAGAAGCGTTCGGCCTGCCGTCCATTCACGAGGCGATCGCGTTCTGCGGGGCGGATCGGCTGGGGCACGGGGTGCGCATTGTCGACGACATCGAGCAGGGGCCGGACGGCAGCTACCAGTTGGGCAGGGTGGCGGCGATCGTGCGCGACAAGCGGATCCCGCTTGAGATGTGCCCGAGTTCCAACGTGCAGACCGGCGCGGTGCGCAGCATTGCCGAGCACCCGTTCGATCTGCTGGCGCGGCTGAGGTTTCGGGTGACCGTCAACACCGACAACCGGCTGATGAGCGACACCACGATGAGCATGGAGATGC
This sequence comes from uncultured Actinomycetota bacterium, assembly GCA_963828065.1. Lineage (GTDB taxonomy): Bacteria > Actinomycetota > Actinomycetes > Mycobacteriales > Mycobacteriaceae > Mycobacterium. The sequence continues at coordinate 40,148 of CAWHDL010000016.1, forward strand.
TCAGGCTGGTGGAGGCGTTCGGCTACGGCTGGAGCGATCTGGCCCGGTTCACGATCAACGCGATGAAGTCTTCGTTCATCCCGTTCGACGAGCGGTTGGCGATCATCGACGAGGTGATCAAGCCGCGGTTCGCCGTCCTGATCGGCTAAAGCGTGTCGCCAGCCAGCACGTCGGTCAGCCGCTGCGCGAACTTCTCGGGATCGGTGAGAAAGCCGCCGTGCTCGCCGGGGAACTCGACGGCCGGCGTGCCGAGCAGCTCGGCCAGGGCGGTCGACGTCCGGTAGGTGACCAGGTGCCCCGAGTCCACGCCGATCCCGACGACCACGCGCACCCGTGAACGTTTCACCGCGGCCACATCGGGGACGTAGCGGGCGGTCGGGCGAAGCTCATGAGCGAAGAACCGGGCACTGTTCGCCAGATCCTGTGGCGACGGTTCTCCGGGCGGTCCGGAGGGAGCGCCTTCGCCGCCGATGTCGAAGCCCGCGAGGGTCATGAACTTCATCCAGGCGGCGCCGACACCCTGCGCGTGGAAGGTCGCGACGATGTCGTCGGTCTTCGCTCGCTGCTCTGCCGCGTCCGGCAGCAGCTCCAGCAGCGGCGGTTCGTGCGCGACGAGTGCGCGAACCCGGTCGGGGTGGCGCGTGACCATCGCGAGCCCGGTGACCGCGCCGCCGCTGGAGCCGAACACGTCGGCCGAATCAGCGCCAACCGCATCGAGGATCGCGACGACGTCGTCCGCACGCAGCTCGGGTATGGAGTCCTGGCCGGGATCGTCGACGGTGCTGGCCGAGATGCCGCGCGGGTCGTACGTGATCACGGTGTACATGGCCGCAAGAGCGTCGGCCAGTGGCGCGAACTCGCCTGCGGCCATCGGTGATCCGACGACGGCGAGCACCGGACCGGAACCGCGGACCTCGTAGTACAGGCAGGCGCCGGGGACGGCGAGGGTGTGCGTGGTGTGAGTCATGTCGATACAGACCTTCGCGGACGCAGACTTTCATCGCGACCGAGGTGAAGACCTACTCCTGGCGCAGCCGCGACTCGACGAAGGCTTCGAGCTCGCCCCACTTCTCGGCCGCCTTTGCGTACGGCGGGCCCGGTTTGCGCTCCCCGTCGGGGTCGAGCACGTAAGCCACCACATTGCCAAGGGGAGTGCCGCGCTCGAGCTCCTCATCCACGGTGGTGTCGTCGGAGTACTCGCTGACATCGCGGAGCAATTCGACGGCCAACTCCAGCTGCTCGCGGTCGACCGCGTCGGGGCCGTCGCGGAGATCGTCGGCGAGCCCGCTCAACACGTACACGTTGTCGTCGGTGACCTTGACACGCAGTGACCCATCATTGGCGGCGGTGCGGATGTCGTCGTAGGTCGCGAGGCCGGACAGGTCGTGGTCGTGCTCGTCGGCCAGATACCGCGCCAGCGAGCGTACCGAGCCGAACACGCTGATCCGACCGTTGCGGCCGAGGAAGATCGGCACGTCGTCGAGGTAGCAGCGCAACGTGAAGAACGTCCCCGAGCTGGTCATCATTCGGATCGGGAGGATTCCGACCTTCGTCCAGAAGTCTTCGTCGGCACCCAGCACGATGTCGTGGACCGGGACGGCCGCCTCGTGTGGCTCCTCGTCGTCTTCTCGGGTCTCGGTGTCCCCGGCGGCGGTGTCGGCGTCCCCGTCGTCTTCGGCGCTCGCACCGACGCCGGCCTCCTCGTCCTCTTCTTCGTCGTCGTCGCGCGGTTCGTCGAGCTCGGCCTTGGCCTTGGCTGATGCCGTGCTGTCGACGTCGGGCGTGGAGATGACTTCCTCGATCGCATCGACGACCTTGTCCCATCCTCTCTGCACCACGACGCCGATCTCGTTCCAGTGCTTCATGCCAGTCTTGTCGGAGAAGTTGTCGATCCCGCCCGATACCGTGGACAACACCGGGTTCCCGTTGAAGAACTTGCTGATCGCGGGCAGTTCGCAGACCGACCCGATCGCCGATGCGATGGCCAGGGCGCCCGCCAGCTGCTCGACCGACTCGGGGGTGGGCTTCTCGGCGAGCAGCTCGTAGACGTTGATCAGGTCGAAGCGCTTTTCGTCGCCAGGGTTCAGCCGGTGCGCCGACGCGGACGTGAGCGTCTTCCACGCCGGATGGTCGGTGAGGTCGTTGTCGTCATTGGAGCGAATGAAGGCAACGAGGTCGGGCACGGACTCGAACGCGTAGAGGTCGTCGTCCTTGCCGAGGAACGCCTCCCACTCGTCGCTGGCGTCGCGCCACCGCGGCGCGTACAGCGTGAACACTTCGCGTTCGTCCAGAGCCAGCTCGATCGGCACGATGTCAGCCACGGGCCACAGCCTAGAGGGTGTCGAACAATTGGCTTCGGTCAAGTCGCCGGGGTAGTGGGGCGATTTTGCTGAGGATGAAGAATCCCGCGACCGACTGATCGAACGTCATATCGGTAAAGCCGGTGTCGAATCGGAACTGCTCGGGCGTGTAGACCGCGAGCAGAGTGCAGCCCGGACTCCCGCCGGAGCACAATCCGCTCGGTGCGATGTAACCGCTGTCGGCTCCGTTTACATAATCGTTAATGAAGGTTGGGGTATCCGGCGGAACGCTGAGCGGGTGTCCGGTGCCGCCCATGATGAGCGCCGTGGCGGCGCATGCGAACCTCCTTGCGGGGGAACCCGGATCTCATTTGGTGCAGGGCGCACCCAGTCACCCTCGGCGCGCGGTACCCGAGCATCCTGCATCGGCGGGGGCTGTCCGCCTTGGCAAAACGACGAAGGTTTTTGACGCCGATGTCAGCAAATTCCCTACGGGTCAGGGGATGCGTTCGCGGAGATTTGATAAACAGCCTCGTCAGGCGGCGCTGTGCCGAACTCGGAGATTCCCGGGAACACCGGACCTGAGCGTGGTGGTCCGCATCCGCGACAGATGGGCGGGGGTCGCCGGCCACATCGAGTCGTCGAGCGGCCTACCCTTGGAGACCTTGTCAGCTCCGGGCCCAGGAGACCAGCGATGAAACCAAAGGGTGCCGTCCCCATGGCGCTGCGTGTCTTTGTGGCCGTCGCGATCGCGGCGTTCGGTGTGGTCATCGCGCCGCGCGCAATCGCGGACGCTGGGTGCGGGCCCGGTGGGCCACCGCCGGGCGCGGCAAGCAAGGACATCAGCGATGTCTACGGACAGCCCGCCACGCTGTGGATGACCAACCTCGTGGTCGGCATCACCACCGCCCAGGGCTACGGTGAGGCAGCAATACCGAGCCCCAGCCCCCTTCAGCGCCGTGCGCTGCTCATCGACGCCCAACAGGACGGCAACCACCAAATCATCGTCGACGCCGGCCGGGAGGCCCATCTTTTCACGGTGTCCGGCTGCACCATCACCACCGTCATCGACCAGGCCGGCGCGTGCCTGTCGTCCGCGCACTGCCAGGCCGGCATGCCGTTCCTGTTCGACATGGGGCACCGGGCGGGCAACGGCGACGGCATCGGGTGCAGTGACCTCGGGGACGGTCGCCACCTCGTGGCGCTGCTGCCGAAGAACGACAACGGTCAATGGACCGTGCGCCGCACCGAGATCGACCTGAACGGCGCGACGGCCACGGTCGGCCGCTCCGATACCGTCAGCGCGACGTCGGACCAAGACCCGGCATCGACGACGGCAGGCACCATCAGCTGCGGCGACCTGACCATCGCCCGGGACGGACTCGCGGCTTCTAGCTGACATCGACCCGGGTACTCGCGCGCAGCGCGTCGCAACCCCGGGTCCGGCTAAGGTCAACGGCCATGGAGGTGCACCTCGTCGACCACCCGCTGGCCGCGGCCCGGCTGACCACGTTGCGCGACGAGCGCACCGACAACGCGGCGTTCCGCGCGGCGCTGCGCGATCTGACGCTGATGCTGGTCTACGAGGCCACCCGCGACGCGCCCACCGAAGCGGTGCGCGTGCGCACTCCGCTGGCCGACACCGCCGGCTGCCGGCTCGCCAACCCGCCGCTGCTCGTTCCGGTGCTGCGGGCCGGGCTCGGGATGGTAGACCAGGCGCACGCGTTGATTCCGGAGGCGCACGTCGGCTTCGTCGGCGTCGCCCGCGATGAGGAAACTCATTTGCCCACACCGTATCTGGAGTCGCTGCCCGACGATCTCAGCAATCAGCCGGTGATGGTCCTGGACCCGATGCTGGCGACAGGCGGGTCGATGGCGCACACCGTCGGCCTGCTGAAGTCCCGCAACGCCAACGACATCACCGCCGTCTGTGTGGTCGTGGTGCCAGAGGGCATCGCGAGGTTGGAACAGGTCGCTCCCGAGATGCGCGTGTACACCGCCACCATCGACGAGCGGCTCAACGAGATCGCCTACATCGTCCCAGGATTGGGCGACGCGGGTGATCGTCAGTTCGGCCCGCGCTGAAGCAGTGCGGCCGCATCGCGCCGCACCGCCTCGCACAGTCTCTGTGCGCTCGCGCGGGCCGCGGCCAGGTCGTCGGTGGCGGGTTGGCCAATCTCGATGTAGCCCTTGATTTTCGGCTCGGTGCCCGATGGCCGCACCGCCAGTCGCACCCATGTTCCGCCGTTGTCGCCGGTAAGGATCAGCACGTCGGCGAGACTGGCGGCCGTGACGTCGAAGCCGGCTAGCCGGGCGGGCGGGTCGTCGCGCAGTCGGGTCATCACCGCCGCCGCATCGTCGCTGCGTTCGGTGATCGACGACGGCAGGTGGACACCGTGATCGCGGGCCAGGTCGTCGAGTAGGTCTCTGAGGTCGCGGCCCGCCGCCTTCGCCGTGGCCGCCAAGTCGCAGCACAGCACCGCGGCACTGATGCCGTCCTTGTCGCGGACCGCGGCCGGATCGACGCAGTGGCCGATGGCCTCTTCGTACGCGTAGACGAGGTCGTCTCCCGCCGCCCGGGCCAGCCACTTGAACCCGGTCAACGTCTCGACGTGGCGCGCGCCGTGGGCCGCGGCGATCGACGCCAGCATCCGCGACGACACCACGCTGCTGGCGACGGTGCTGGTGACGGGGGGCACCTCGACCGTCGGATGGCTGAGGATGTAATCGCCTAACAGCCAACCGGTTTCGTCGCCAGACAGCATGCGCCAGGCACCGTCGTCCGGAATGCCGATCGCGCACCGGTCGGCATCGGGGTCGAGCGCCACTGCGACGTCGGCGTCGACACGCGCGGCCAGGTCAAGCACGGCGTCCGCTGCCCCGGGTTCCTCGGGGTTCGGGGACACCACGGTGGGGAAGTCGGGATCCGGCGCGAATTGGGCTGCGACCGTGTGCACATCGGTGATGCCCGCACGCCGCAGCGCATCGACTACGGGCGCACCCCCGACGCCGTGCATGGGCGTGAGCGCCACGCGCACCGGCCCGGACCCACGACGCACTGCGGCGGCGCGGCGCAGGTAGTGCTCGACGACGTCCGCGCTGTCGTCGGGCGCGACGGGTGCGCGGTCAATCTGATCGGCGTACGGCGCTGACGCAATGGCGGTTTCGATCTCGCGGTCGGTCGGCGAACCGATCTGCACCCCGCCGTCGAGGTACACCTTGTAGCCGTTGTCGGATGGCGGGTTGTGCGACGCGGTGATCTGCACCCCGGCCGCCGCGCCGGTCTGCCGGACCGCGAATGCCAGCACTGGTGTCGGCAGCGGCCCGGGCAGCAGCCGTACGGAAAATCCCTCGGCGGCGAGCACTTCGGCTGCCGCGGTCGCGAACCTGCGAGATCCGTGTCGCGCGTCGTAGCCGATGAACACCGCCGACCCGGCGGGACGCCCGTCGATGTCGCCGGCGGCGCGGCTCTGGTGGTCTTTCAGCACCCGGGCGAGCCCCCACGTGGCGCGCAGCACCACGGCGACGTTCATCCCGGTCGGACCGGCCCGCATCGGCCCGCGCAGCCCCGCGGTTCCGAACGTCAACGACCCGCTGAACCGCGCGGCGAGTTCGTCGGGCGTGCAGGCAGACAGTTCGGCCACGGCGTCGGGATCCGGATCGTGTGCGATCCACTCGTCGGGCTTCACTCAGATGATTCTGCATGCCCCCGGCCCAATCCCGTGTCTATTACCGCCAGCAGGTATGCCGAAGGAGTGGCTGGCAGCAAACACTGACGGCCGCTAACGGTGACGACATTCACTCCGCACAGCGCGATTGTGAGAGCCATGGAAGTGATCACAGACGAACCGTTGGCCGCGCGGTTCAGGCGCGAGGTTGTTCCGCTGCGCGAGTCGCTCTACCGGCAGGCGATGCACATGAGTCGCAACCACGCCGATGCCGAGGATCTCGTGCAGGACACGTTGGTGAAGGCATATGCCGGTTTTCACTCCTTCCGCCAGGGCACCAACATCAACGGGTGGTTGTACCGGATTTTGAAAAACACCTACATCAACGTCTATCGCAAAAGGCGCCGGCAACCGGTGCAGTACTCAACCGACGAGATCACCGAGCAGCACCTGGTGGGCCACGCCCAACACGCATCGACGGGACTGCGGTCGGCGGAAGACGAGGCGCTAGAGGCCTTGCCGGACAACAACATCCTGGCTGCCATGAAGTCGTTGCCGGAACAGTTCCGCATGGTGGTGTACTACGCTGATGTCGAAGGCTTCCGGTGCTCGGAGATCGCGGAGATCATGGCCACCCCGGACGGAACCGTATTGTCGCGGCTGCATCGCGGTCGAAAGCAACTTCGCACGCTACTGACCGACGGGTAGTGAGGAAATGACGATGTTTCAGTCGGTGCAGAATGGTCGCGCGGTGCAGATTGATGACACTGTTTCCTGGCATGACCCACTGCTACTGGAGGCATCCAACGCTTACCGTCGCCTGATAGCCCACGTCATCGTGACCATTGTGCTGGCAACGCTGGTTATCGCCGAGGCGTGGCTGTTCATCAGTCCCGCTGCCCCACACGCGAATCCAGCGTGACGTCGAGGGGAATAGTGGCCGTCAGTGATGTGCCGTGTCCGGCGACACTGGAGATCTGCAATCGTCCCCCAAGCGCCTCGACGCGGTCGGTCAGCCCGACGAGTCCGGAGCCCTTCCGTGAGTCGGCTCCGCCAACACCGTCGTCGCGAATCGAGACATGCAAAGATGCGGCGTCGGCTTCAACCTGCACCCGGACTTCGGATGCCTGGGCATGTTTGGCCGCATTCGTGAGCGCTTCGGCGACGAGGTAGTAGGCGCCCACTTCGGCCCGGTCGGGCAACCTTCGGTCAACGTCGACACGGAGTTCCACGGGAACGGTGGAACGCCGGGCGAGCGTCTTGAGTGCGGGGCCCAACCCGCCCCTGGACAGGATTGCCGGATGAATTCCGCGGGAAGTCTCCTGCAAATCCTTTGAAACGCCGGTCAGACCGGTCACGACGTCTGCAATTTGATCCCTGAGCGTCTGCAGCCCCGGTGGCACTGAAGCCTCGGCGGTGCGGAGTTTGAGTCCCAGCGAGACGAGCCGCTGCTGAGCGCCGTCGTGTAAATCGCGTTCGAATCGGCGCCGGGCGTTATCGCCGGCTTCGACAATCCTGGCGCGAGAAGCGGTGAGCTCCGCGCGGGCCTCGGCGTCGGCGATTGCGGTCGCTGCCAGGTCCGCGAAGTCCCTGACCCGCTCCTCGGTGTCCGCAGGCAGGGTCTGTGGTCTCAGCGAGGCCACCACGGCCGAACCCCACAGGCGGCCATCGACCAAGATCGGCGCTCCCGCCCCCGAGTAGAAACCCAATTCGCGGATGTATTTGGCCGCTGGGCCAGCGAGCTCGTCGTGGCTTTCGATCCGGGTGGCGCGGCCGGTGCGGAACACCATGGCCGCGACGCTGGAGCCCTGGAGCGAAAATCGCGTGCCGACCGGCATCTTCGTTGCCGCGCTCTGATCGTGGGCCGCGAGCACGACAGCGGTGCCGTCCGGCTCGTAGCGCAGCAGAGCCGCGTGGGGCACGCGCAGGTAGGAGGCCAGCTCGTCAGCGACTGTCGCAAACACCTCCGACGAGGGCACCGCACGCGCGACCAACATTGCCACCCGTCGCAGCGCGGCCTGCAGATCGGCGAGCCTGCGGAGCTCATCCCGGCTCGCCTCGGCCTCCAGGCGTCGCCGATCTGCCTCGACGGCGCGCGACCGCGCCAGGTACGCGACGGTATTGGTCACCAACGCAACGGCCAGGAAGACGCCTATCGTCACCCAATTCTCGGCGTCGGCCGGCATGAATTGGCCAGGCCGGTTTCTGAAGTAGTCGAATGCGACGGCGCTCATCAGCGACGTCGTCACGGCGAGCCCGAACCCCCACATGGTCGAGACCACCAAGACGCCCACCAAAAACACGACTCCAAATGCGTTTCCGGTGGCCATGTGCTTCAGGGTCACCAACAGTAGGCATTCGATCACGATGAAGGACGTAGCGACCACGATCCCCAGCCAGAGCGGCGGGGTCGTCGGGCGCAGCAACAGCGACATCAACCGCGCGCGCAGGGGTGCCACGGCTACTCCCGCGTGATTGGCGGAACGGCTTGACATGCAGGCCAATCGCTTGCTACCTCCCCTAAATTGTGGTTCCGACGGCTCCGCCGATGCCATATGTCACCATCATCGCAAGCGCGCCGCCGAGCACGATGCGCCGCGCCGCGGGCCCCATCCGGGCGCCGCCCAAGCCGGCACTGACGGCCCCGGTCAAGACCAGCGCAACCAGGACGGACATGAACGCCGCATGCGGTGTCTCACTGCCTAATTCAGCGCTGATCGAGAGCGTCATGCCATCGTCGCCTCGGTGACTGCCGCAGCGACGTCATCGGCGCCATGGTTTCTCGCGATGGCGTCTTTCCAGCGCGGCAACAGCGCGCTGGTCAACGGGAGGTCCACGCCGTGCTGATGAGCAGCCTTCACGGCAAGTTCGGCGTCCTTCGTCGCGTGCCGCAACGGAAAGCCGGGGGCGAACTCAGCATCCAGCATCGCGGCACCCTTGGCCATGGCGTACTCGGAGGCCATCGGGCCGTCGGCGATGGCCTCCAGCACGAACCGTGGGTCAACGCCCAGCGCGTCGCTGAGCGTGAGGGTTTCGGCCATGCCCTCGACCAGCACCGCCAACCAGTTGTTGAGCGCGAGCTTCAGCCGGCTGCCATCTTCGACGCGTTCCAGCCACAATGTGTGCTCTCCCAATATGTCGAAGATCGGCTCGACAAGGGGCCGGACCGATTGCGCACCGGAAGCGAGGATGACGAGCTGTCCCCGCTCGGCGGGCCCTGAGCTGCCGGACACCGGGGCGTCGACAAACACGACGTCGTAGCGAACCGCCAAGTCGGCCAGGCGGTCTGTCCACTCGACGCCGATCGTGCTCATCTGGATCCATATCGCGCCCGGCGCAAGCGTGGCGAACGCGCCCGATGGGCCGTCCATCACCTGCTCGACGGCGGCACCGTCGGTCAGCATCGTGATCAATACGTCGGCCCCGACGGCGGCTTCTGCCGGGGTCGACGCGGTCCGTGCGCCGTCGGCGACCAATGCGGCGGCCTTAGCCGGGGTGCGGTTCCAGACCTGCAGGTCTAGACCCGCGGACAGCAAGTTCCGCGCGATCGGGGCTCCCATTGTCCCGGTGCCCAGTAGGGTCACCCTCTGGCCGCTCAACGCGCGTTCTCCGGGCCTGGGCCGGCCACCGGTGTGGCGCCGAGCTGCCACGTGCCGCGGGCGACGCGGGAGAGGTGCAGCCCGCTTGGACCCAATGTCCTTCGACCCAATGTCGTCGTCTTCATTGAGGCTCCCATCAATCGCTGGTGGTCAATCGCTTGTGGCCGCGGTGAAGGAACCGCGGCGTCCGAGGTTGTCACTTGACACAATTGCGTGCCCGGTGGCCGATGTCGCTACCGTTACGGCCCATCACCGCACCCCGGCAGCGGGAGTCTCCGGCTACCGGCTAGCTGCATATCGATACGCTCGAGGCAATATGTTCCTGTTAGCGGGAATGCAGGAGGGTGCCCGCCCTGCGAAGCTGTTCCCATGGTGTTGGGAGTTATGCCGTGCGCTGCTTAATCGTTGATGACAGCGCGGTTTTCATCGATGCCGCTCGCGGTCTGCTTGAGCGCCAGGGCATCGCGGTGGTCGGCGCGGCGTCGAGCGGGGCCGAGGCGATTCGGCGCTTCGAGGAACTGCGGCCGGATGTGACACTGGTCGACATCGACCTCGGCGGCGAAAGCGGCTTCGACGTGGTGAATCAACTTCACCGTGCGGCGGCGCCCGCACCGTCGCCGCTGATATTGATTTCCACCCACGCCATGCAGGACTTCGCCGACATGGTGGCGACGAGCCCGGCTATCGGTTTCGTCTCCAAGTCCGCGCTCTCGGCGGAGGTCATCCAGGACCTCATCGCCGCGTCAGCGGGTTTCGAGGTAGGTGATGACTGCTAGGACGCGGCGGTGGTCGTCGGTGGCTACCGGAATGTCCAGTTTGGTCAGGATGCTGCGGACGTGTTTTTCCACGGTGCCTTCGGTGACCCAGATTTGGTGGGCGATGCCGGCGTTGGAGCGGCCCTCGGCCATCAGCGCGAGCACCTCGCGTTCGCGGTCGCTGAGCACCGCCAGCGGGTCGTTGCGCCGGCGCGCTGAGACCAGTTCGGAGACCAGGGCGGGGTCCACCACCGAGGCGCCCTTGGCGATGCGTTCCAGGGTGTCGATGAAGTCGGTGACGTCGGTGACCCGGCTTTTGAGCAGGTAGCCGATGCTGTGGCCGCTGGCCAGCAGTTCCATCGCGTGTTCGACGTCGACGTGCGCGGAGAGCACCAGGATGGCGATGTCGGGGAACTCGTCGCGGATGATGCGCGCGGTGTCCAGTCCCTCGGTGGCGTGGTTGGGTGGCATCCGGATGTCGGTGATCACCAGCTCCGGTGTGTGCTCGCGTACCAGTGCGAGCAGTTGCTCGCCGTCGCCGGCCTGCCCGACAACGGCAAACCCCGAGCGGTCCAGCAGGCTGGCCAACCCCTCCCGCAACAACACATCATCCTCGGCCACCACCACACGTGTCGGACTCACCAGTTGACTCCCACCAGTCGACTCCAATGTGAAAGAGCGTTCACATAGTCTGACGCCACCAGCCGTGCTTCTGACCATGTTGCACCTAACTCGACCCCGAGAAAATCCGGTCGAGCGGACCAGGTGGCAAATTGCAGCTGGCAGGTATCCCCGGAGTGGGGTTGGCGTCCAGCAGTAATGGGCGACAGCGCCGACGACACGGCCGACCTCGGCGGGCGATGGTAGGTCCCATGCAGACGGTCACCCCACACGAACCACCTTCGGCCCTCGCAACCAAACAATCGGCCGCCGTGAGCGGCCCGCGCGCGAGCGCCAAGTACGCGGTCGAGGCGATCGGAACATTCTTTCTGGTTTTCACGGTCGGTGCCGCGGTCGGCAGTGGCAGCACATTCGCCCCACTGGCTATCGGTGCGGTCCTGATGGTGATGATCTACGCCGGCGGGCACGTCTCGGGCGGGCACTACAACCCCGCTGTGACGTTGGCGGTCCTGGTGCGGCGCCGGATCTCGCTGCGCGACGCCGCCGCTTACTGGATCGTGCAGTTCGGCGCGGGCCTGCTCGCCGCTGCCGCCGTCCGTGCGATCGTCGATCCGGCGCGGGTGACCACCATCGAGACGACGACGCTTGGTGGTCGAACCCTATCGGCCGCGTTCGTGGTGGAGGCGCTATTCACCTTCGCGCTGTGCTACGTCGTGCTCAACGTCGCCACCAGCAAGGATCACCCGGACAACTCGTATTACGGGCTGGCCATCGGATTCACCGTCGTGGCAGGGGCATTCGCGGTTGGCGCGATCTCGGGTGGCGCGTTCAACCCATCCGTCACGCTGGGCGCGGCGGTCATGGGATTGTTCGCATGGCCGACGCTGTGGATTTATCTGGTGGCGCAAGTCATCGGCGGGTTAGCGGCCGGAGCCACCTTCCTCGCGCTGAATCCGGACGACAAATGACTGCGCCACTCGGGTTTTCGCCTCAGGACTCCGCAGTCGCGCGCTCGGTGCTCGGCCTTGCGGACCTCCCGACCGTTGTCGCCCTGGGTCCTTTCGACGATCTTGCGCACGCCGAACAATTGGCCGCCGCGTTCACCGCGGTGCGGCGGCGCTGCAACGCACAGTTCGTTCTTCTCGGGACGGGCGCGCACCGCGCCGTTATCGTTCGCCGAACGTTTTCACAAGGCGCCCGGCGGAGCGTGCACGTTGTCCCTGAGAACCGTTGGGCAGACCTGATCTGGGCCGCAGATCTCGTGGTGCCCAGCACCGCATCAGGTTTACGGCGATTGTTGGAGGTGCTGGCCGCCGGCCGGCCCGTCGTCGCGCCTGTCAACCCGACAACCGTACGGGTGGTTGTGCCCTCGAGCGCGGGACTGGTCTACCGGCCGGGCGACGTGTCCGGGATGGCTGGGGCGTTGCTGCGGCTCTTGACCACACCGTCGCTTCGTCACGGAATGGCCTGTCGTGCACAGGAAGTCGCGCGCAGACATCACACGCGGCAGATACGGCTGCACGAGTCCGGAAGAGAGAAGGAACATGCGTAGCGCCCTGGGACGACTAATCATCTGGATTGCCGAGATGCTCGATCGGAGCTTGGTGACGGTGCCCGACATCGACGAGCACCGGGCGCCGGTGCATTCGCCGGCGCGGGTGCGCCACTTGTCCTGATTGTCCCGTCATTGTCCTGTCCAACACTGACCCGTCCAACACTGACCCGTCCAAAACTGAAAGGTAACCCAAAATGACCGAGATGCAACCGATCCCGACGACGACGGACGCCGGTATCCCGGTGCCCAGCGATGACCATTCGCTCACCATCGGTCCGGATGGGCCGATTCTGCTGCAGGATCACTACCTGATCGAGCAGATGGCCAACTTCAACCGGGAGCGCGTCCCGGAGCGGCAGCCGCACGCCAAGGGCTCTGGCGCGTTCGGCTATTTCGAGGTGACCCACGATGTCAGCGAGTTCACGCGCGCGGCAGTGTTTCAGCCGGGCACCAGGACCGAGACGCTAATCCGGTTCTCCACCGTGGCCGGCGAGCGCGGCAGCCCAGACACCTGGCGTGACCCGCGCGGGTTCTCGCTGCGGTTCTACACCGATGAGGGCAACCTGGATATCGTCGGCAACAACACCCCGGTGTTTTTCATCCGCGACGGACTCAAGTTTCAGCACTTCATCCGCTCGCAGAAGCGCCGCGCCGACAACAACTGCCGCGACAACGACATGCAGTGGGATTTCTGGACCCTCTCACCGGAGAGCGCCCACCAGGTGGCGTGGCTGTTCGGCGATCGCGGTATCCCGGCCACCTGGCGGAACATGAACGGCTACGGGTCGCACACCTACAGCTGGATCAACGCCGACGGGCAGATCTCTTGGGTGAAATACCATTTCATCTCCGATCAGGGCATCCGGTGTTTGACCCAGGCCGAGGCCGACCGGCTGGTCAGCGTCGACGGCGATTACCACACCCGCGACCTGCATCAGGCGATCAAGCGCGGCGACTACCCGAGTTGGACGCTGAAGATGCAGATCATGCCGTTCGAGGACGCCAAGACCTACCGGTTAAACCCGTTTGACCTGACTAAGGTGTGGCCGCACGCCGACTACCCGCTGATCGAGGTCGGAAAGCTGGTGCTGGACCGCAACTTTACCGACCATCACACCCAGATCGAGCAGGCCGCGTTCGCCCCCAGCAACCAGGTGCCAGGGACCGGACTCAGCCCGGACAAGATGCTGCTGGCGCGCGGATTTTCCTACGCCGACGCGCACCGCGCCCGGATCGGGGTCAACTACAAGCAGATCCCGGTCAACGCCCCCAAGTCGCCGGTGCACTCGTATTCCAAGGACGGTGCGATGCGCGTCATGCCCGTCTCCGATCCGGTGTATGCGCCCAACTCCAAGGGCGGACCCCAGGCCGACCCGTCACGCACAGCCGAGGCGCTGTGGCACACCGACGGTGAGATGGTCCGCACCGCCTACACGCTGCGCCCCGATGACGATGACTGGGGCCAGGCCGGCACGCTGGTGCGCGACGTGATGGACGACGACGAACGGGATCGCCTGGTCGGCAACCTCGTTGGCCACCTGCTCAACGGAGTGAGCGAGCCGGTGCTGGCTCGCGCGTTCGAGTACTGGCGCAACGTCGATAAGGACCTCGGCGACCGGATTGAGAAGGGCGTCCGGGCCGGGTAGCGGCTGATCGACGCGCCCACCGCGGGAAAGGTGTCCGCCAATGTGCAGTTGTGCGACGACAAGCGGCTGGAGGCCAGCTGACCCGGTGGCTGTGGTGCTGGTGGGCCGATGAGTCTGCTGGTTGTCGGGTTGTCCCTCCGCAGCGCACCGGTAGATGTGCTGGAGCGGGTCGCGGTGTCCTGCGCGGACGGCGGCAAGATTCTGGCCCAACTGCTCGAGCGGCAGCACGTCGCGGAGGCATTGCTACTGCGCACCTGCAACCGCGTCGAGGTGTACGCCGTGGTCACAGCTTTCCATGACGGCTTGGGCGAGATCGTCGACGTCGTGGCCCACCAGTCCGCGATGACGTCCGCCGACCTGTCCGAACACCTCTACGTGCACTACGCCAGCGCCGGTGTGGAACACCTGTTCTCGGTGGCCGCCGGTCTCGACTCGATGGTCGTCGGCGAGGCTCAGATTCTTGGTCAGTTGCGCACCGCTTACGCCGGTGCCGAGCAGGCCGGCACCGTGGGACGCACGCTGCATGAAGTTGCACAGCAGGCGCTGCGGGTAGGCAAACGTGTCCAGACCGAGACCGATATCGACGCCCACGGTGCCTCGGTGCTCTCCGAAGGTCTGGCCGCGGCGACAGCCGTGCTGGCGGGCCGGGCCTCGTCCGGCCTCGCTGGTCGGAGAGCGATGGTGCTCGGCGCTGGTTCTTTGGGCAACCTCGCCGCTGCGCACTTGCGCAGGGCCGGAGTCGCCGAGATAGTCCTGGGCAATCGCACGGCGGGCAAAGCGGAGCGGATGGCGGCTCTGTCCGAGGAGGAGGGCACCCCGGCCCGGGTCATCGGGCTGGACGCCGTGAGCTCCGCGATATCCGCGATCGATCTGGTGATCTGCTGCACCGGCGCCACCGGGGTAGTGACGGTGGCGGACGTCGGTGCCAGGGTGCGCCCGCTGGTGGTGTGCGACCTCGGGTTGCCCCGCAACGTCGAGTCCGCGGTGGGTGACCTGCCTGGTGTGACCCTGCTCGATCTCACTACCGTCGACCGCCGGCTGGAGCACCGCGAAACGCCCGGGGAGCTAGCGGCCGCCCAGTATCTTGTTGCGCAGGAGGTGCAGAGTTACCTGCTGGCCCAACGCACCGCGGAGGTCCTCCCCACTGTCGCTGCGCTGCGCACGTGGGCGGCAGACGTGGTCGACGCGGAGCTACTGCAGCTTGATCGTCGGCTACCGGAGCTTGATGCGGGCGTGCGAGCTGAGTTCGCCCGCACCGTGCGCCGCGTGGTGGGCAAGTTCTTGCACGCTCCCACGGTGCGGGTCCAGGAACTCGCCAAGGCCGATGGCGGCGCGACATACGCCGATGCGCTACGAGAACTGTTCGAACTTGATCGGAAAACCCCTGCCGCCATCACCGCACCGCGCCGCAGCATTCCGGGGTTTCCCGCCCTGGTCGGAGCAGGTGATGGCATTCCTTATCCTGGCCTTTCGCAGCACGATCAAGAGGATCAGACTTGAAGACTATGGCTCAGCAGAGCCCGTCATTTGACTACGAGTTAGAAGCCCTCGGCCGGCTCGCTGACGAGCAGGCCGCACTGCGGCGGGTGGCGACACTGGTCGCGCGCGGGGCCAGCCCGGCGGAGGTGTTCGCCGCGGTATCCGACGAACTGGCCCGCCACCTGGACGTGGTGAATGCTGGGTTGCTGCGCTTTGAGGCCGACGGCACCGGGTATGTGGTCGCCGTACGGTATGCGCCGGGAATCACGCGGATGCCGGTCACCGGCGAACACATTCCGTTGGCGGGCGACGACGTCGGAGCGCGGGTGTTACACACCGCGCGCGCCGCGCGCATAGACAACCACGAAAACGTTGAGGGCCCGGAAGCCGCGCGCATCCGTGCTGAAGGCATCGGTTCGATCGTGGGCGTGCCGATCGTTGTCGACGGCCGGTTGTGGGGCGCGGCGATCGTCGGGTCGCGGCGCCCCGAGCCCATGCCCGCGGACACCGAGGCGCGCATTGCGGACTTCGCCGACCTAGTCGCCACCGCCATCTCCAACGCCGCCACCCGCGCCGAATTGCGGGTGAGCCGTGACGAACTGAGTGTGCTCGCCGACCAACAGGCCGCGTTGCGCCACGTAGCAACCCTGGTTGCGCGCGGCGTCTCCCCCTCGGAGGTGTTCTCAGCGGTGGTGGTAGAAATGGCCCGCTGCCTGCACGCAGGCCATTCGGCGGTATACCGCTACGCCGACGATGCACTGGTCCCACTCGCCGTCTCTCACGAGGACGGGCTACAACCATTGCCTAAGGGACTTCGCCTCAGGTTGGAAGGCGACAATGTTGCGGCGAGGGTGCTAGCCACCGGCGGCCCCACGCGAATAGACCGGAACGACGATGCTCCAGCGCCGCACGCTGGTCGAATGCGTGGGCTGGGCATCCATTCGGCGGTGGGGGTGCCGATCGTTGTCGACGGCCGGACGTGGGGTGCGGCAGTGGTCGGTTCGTTGCGACCCGAGCCGCTGCCACCAAACACCGAGGCGCGGATGAGTGACTTCGCCGACCTCGTCTCGACAGCGATCGCCAACGCCGCCACCCGCGCCGAGCTGATCGCCTCACGCGCGCGCATCGTAACGGCTGCCGACGAGGGGCGTCGTCGTCTGGAGCGCGACCTGCATGACGGCGCCCAACAGCGGCTGGTCGCGCTGGGGTTGCAGACGCGGCTGGCAGAGGCGTCAACGCCACCCGAAATGGCGGCGCTCAAACAGCAGCTTTCTGACATCGTGTCGGCATTGGGCGGCGTCACCGCAGAGCTGCAGGAGATTTCGCGCGGGATTCACCCCGCCATCTTGTCCAAGGGTGGCCTGGGTCCCGCGCTCAAGACGCTGGCCCGCCGCTCGGCTGTCCCGGTCACCCTCGACCTCGCGATTGACCGACGCTTGCCCGACTCGGTGGAAGTGGGCGCGTATTACGTCGTATCCGAAGCGCTGACCAACGCCGCCAAGCACTCTCGCGCGTCCGAGGTGGCCATGTGCGGGCAAACCAAGGATCACACGCTCTTACTGTCGATTCGCGACAACGGAATCGGAGGAGCCGCCGTGGGCAACGGCTCAGGGCTGCTCGGGCTCAGAGACCGGGTCGAGGCCCTCGGCGGGCGGATGCGGATCAACAGCCCGGCCGGAAGCGGGACATCGCTGGACGTCACCATTCCGTTCGGCGGCGCGTGAGCCCGAGCACCCCGCAGTTCGTCATGGCAGCCGGTATTGGAACGCCGGTTGGCGGGAAACATGTTTGGGTGCAGGCAGGGATGACATCTGTCCGCTGGAGGGCAACCCTAATAACAAGCTGATTGGGCCACGCTTGAAGGAGACACATGCTGTTTCGCCAGCTGGAGTACTTCGTCGCGGTCGCGCGAGAGAAACACTTCGCCCGGGCCGCGGAAGCCTGCTATGTGTCGCAGCCTGCTCTGTCGGCGTCAATCGCCAAGCTCGAGCGCGAGTTGAACGTCACACTGATCAATCGCGGCCACAACTATCAGGGCTTGACCCCGGAGGGTGAACGACTCGTCCTGTGGGCCAAGCGGATCCTCTGCGAGCAAGAGGCCTTCAAGGACGCGGTCGCGTCGGTTCAGTCAGGCATCACAGGCACTCTGCGGCTCGGGACGGAACCTACCGCGTCGACGACGCTGGCACTTCCCGTGGCCGCATACTGCTCGGCCCATCCCGGCGCCAGGGTAGAGGTTGACACCCGCGTGTCGACGACTGAGCTGCGTCGTCAGCTCCTCGAATTCGAGCTAGACGTCGCGATCGCTCACTTCGCCCACGAGGACCGGGCCGGCTTACATGTGGTGCCGCTGTACGAGGAGAAGTACGTCGTGCTGGCGTCCGCCGACCGGTTGCCTCCAGGGACCGACGTGATGACATGGGCGGACGCCGCGCAGTTGCCGCTCGCCTTATTGACCCCCGACATGAGAATTCGCCGGGTAATCGACAACGCGTTCGAGCAGAGCGGCGTCACAGTACGCCCGCAGGTCGAAACGGATTCGGTCGCTTCCCTCTACGCACATGTGGGCGTGGGGGAATGGGCGAGCATCGTGCCGCATACGTGGCTGCGTGCGATGCCGGTGACGGGTACCACCCGACCGGTCCGCTTGGTGGAACCGGATGCCAGGGCACAGATTTCGGTGGCGATCCACTCCGCCACCCCTGGTTCGGTCACCGCTCGGGCGTTCACGACAGCCGCAAGGGGCTTGTCCCTGAATGACTTCTTTGCGCAGCCCCTGCGGACCCCACAGGTCGTCAGCTGAAAACGGTGCCGCCGCGTCAGCCCGCGAACTGTTCCTGAACGGCCCGCCGGTCGAGAGCACCCTTGGCGGTGTGAGGCAGGGACGCGACGACTACCAGGCGGGCGGGTACCTCGAACGGCGATAACCGTCGGCGGCACTCGTCGAGGATCTGGCCGGCCTCTGCGCGCGCGAATCGTCCTAGGACCACGGCGGCGCCGACGAGTTCGCCGTAAGTGTCGTCGGGGATGGCGAACACAGCGGCCTCAGCGACACCTGTGCACGCGGCGAGGACGGCTTCAACGTGCTCCGGGGAGATCTTCTCTCCGCCGCGGTTAATGATGTTCTTGATCCGTCCGGTGATGAACAGGTACCCGTCGTCGTCCAGTGAGCCCAGATCCCCTGTGCGGAACCACCCGTCGACGAAGCTGCGCGCGGTGTTGGCCGGATCGGCGAGATAGCCCCGCGCAACGGTCGGGCCATGCACCCAGACCTCTCCTACGGCCCCCACGGGGCAGGTGCGGCCCTGAGGATCGACGACCCGAAGACGCACTCCCGTTGGCGAGCCGACAGATCCGGGCTTCGTCGGTCCCCGCTGCGGCACCGGCTCGCTGGTCGCCTGGTGTGTGGTCTCGGTCATCCCATAGGCGGATAACATCGGTGCCCGCAGCGTATGTTCGATCGCCGTCGCCGTTTCAACGTTCAACGGGGCACTACAACTGCGGACGAACCTCAACGGAATGGCGTGCGGGCCTGGATATTCGCGGGCCGACCGCTGCAGGAGAATCTGATGGATGGTCGGAACCGCGGTGAACCACGTCGCACGTGCGGCTCGCATGTCATCCCAGAAGGTGTGTGCCGAGAATCGTCCACGCTCCGGCAGCAGCACGCGTCCTCCGCTGGCGAGTGAGCAGATGAGCACCCCAAGCAACCCGTGACCGTGAAAGAGCGGCATGACCGCGACCGTCGCATCATCGGGGCCCAGCTGGTAGCTCCCACAGATTCCCCGCACCGACGCGGCCACGTTCGCGTGCGTGAGTGGGACCATCTTCGCTTGACTGGTGGTGCCGGAGGTGAACAAGACGAGGGCGTCGTCATCTCTGCGCCCAGGGGGCGTGTTTGCGGCGCGGCGTAGACCACCCGATGTCTCGAGGGTGGCCGTTGCGGTAGCGCCGGCCGTAATGCCGACTCGCAGTTCCCATATAGGGACTGGAAGGCGGGGAGTGGGCCCGTCGTCAACGGCTGGTGGGCGGACAAGCGCCACCCTGGCTCCGAGCCGCTCCAGTCGTTCGGCCATCTCTGGTTCGGGCAGTCCGGGGTCCAGCGGAGCGACCACCAGGCCGGCGCGGGCCGCACCCAGGAGTGCGACGACGAATTCGACGGTGTTGGCGCTGATCAGGCCGACCGCGTCGCCGCGACGAAGGCCCGTGCAGGAGAGGCGGACGGCCACCTCGTCAGCCAAGGCCGCCAGTGCGCCGTAGGACAGCGGTATCCGATCGCCGCCGACCACCAGGGCCGTCGCATCCGGACGATCGCGCACGTGCTGATCGAGCAGGCCGGTCAGGCCTGTGATCGCCGGGGGCAGATAGGGTTTCGTATGGCGAATGGTTTGCTCTGTGGGAGCGGCCACGACCACCACCTCCTCGCACTATTCGATGCAGTCGCTACTTGCCAGCGTGGTACGGCCGGATCGGTGTGTCCAATACCGTTTGACGAACGGTTGATAACCAGCTTCGATCGACATGGTTCCTGGTGGCGGGGGGCATGAATAGGTGCCAGCGGTGACGCAAAAGAGCTTTTGAAGCACCATTCTTTGGAGGTGTCCACGCGAATTCGTAACGGCTGTCCAGGGAGTGCACCGCCATGCCAACCGGATATGTGAGCACGCCTGCCAATATTGATTGGGAGCCAGTTGAATCCGACCGCGACGGAACGCGCGCTCGTGATGTGTTGCTCGTCGCCTTGACATTCGCGTCTGGAGCGGTCGACGCCATCAGCTATTTCGGCTTGGGCAAGATATTTTCGGCGTTCATGACGGGCAACCTTGTATTCCTGGGATTCGGAATCGCACACGTCAAGGGGCCTTGCTTCCCCATCGTCGTGGCGCTGTCGGCTTTCGCCGGCGGGTCCTATACCGGCCTTCGGATCTTCACCAAGCGCTCCCGAGAATCCGGTTGGTGGCCGCCACGAATGTCGTTCTTATTAGCTCTCGTAGCGGTGGCTGAGGCCGGTTTCCTAGCCGTGTGGGCAACGACCGGGGGAGATCCGTCAGCTCACCTCACCGATGTCCTCCTCATGTTGTTCTCGCTGGCCATGGGCATCCAGACTGCGGCCGTCCGATCGCTGAGTGTGCAAGGCATATTCACCACGGCAGGAACGTTCACGCTCGTCGCGGTCACAGGCGTTATCGCTGGCGCCAGGTCGAGAACCGAGATGCCGCGCCTGGTCGGCGTGCTCGTCGGGTTGGCGGCAGGCGCCGTTGTCGGTGGACTGCTCTTCCGGTATGCACGCATCTACGCCCCGGTAGTGCCGCTTGTGACGACGATCTTGGTGATCCTGGTCGGCCGGACCGCGGAAAGACGGTCGCCGAGAGGAGCCAACAACGTTGTGGTGCAGCACGATTAGTCTTCGATAACCGTGGGTTATCGGCTGGTCGGAAACAGGACTTGGACACGACGCTGCGCCGCGCGGCACGTTGAAGGTGAAGGCGCAGAGCCACAACCGCACCCGGAGGAATTTCTCACATGACCACACTTTCGTCGCAGGACACGGTGACCCCCGTCGACACCGCGGCAACGCTCACCGACGGATACCGCCTGGTTGTCGAGGCACTCAAGCTCAACGACGTCCGGACCATCTACGGGGTGGTCGGCATCCCGATCACCGACGTGGCGCGCGTCGCGCAGGCATCGGGGATCCGGTACATCGGCTTCCGTCACGAAAGCGATGCCGGGCACGCGGCCGCGGCGGCGGGCTTCTTGACGAAGAAGCCGGGTGTCTGCCTCACGGTGTCCGCGCCGGGCTTCCTCAACGGGCTCGTCGCACTGGCCAACGCCACCACGAACTGCTTCCCGATGGTTCAGATCTCGGGTTCCAGTGAACGCCACATCGTCGATCTCAAGCAGGGCGACTACGAGGAACTTGAGCAGCTCGCGGCCGCGAAGCCGTTCGCGAAGGCGGCTTATCGAATCAACCGGGCCGAGGACATCGGTCGCGGTGTCGCCCGGGCGATCCGGACTGCCGTGTCGGGCCGTCCCGGAGGTGTCTACCTCGACATTCCAGCCGCCGTGCTCGGCGAGGTCATCGACGCGGCCGTGGGCGGCGCGTCGCTGCGGCGGATCGTCGATCCGGCACCTCGTCAGCTGCCCGCGCCGGAAGCCGTCGACCGCGCGGTCTCGTTGCTCGCGAATGCGCAACGCCCTCTGGTTGTGCTGGGTAAGGGCGCGGCATATGCTCAGGCGGACAAGGAAATTCGGGCGTTTATTCACGCAACCGGCCTACCGTTCCTGCCGATGTCGATGGCCAAGGGGCTGTTGTCCGACAACGACCCGCAATCGGTGGCAGCTGCCCGTTCACTCGCGCTGCGCAGGGCCGATGTCGTGCTTCTTGTCGGCGCCCGATTGAATTGGCTGCTGGGCCACGGTGAAGCACCGCAATGGAACCCGGACGCAAAGTTCGTCCAGGTCGACATCGAGCCCACCGAACTGGACAGCAATCAGCACATCGCGGCGCCCCTTGTCGGAGACATCGGGTCGGTGATGGCGGCGCTCATCGACCGCACCGCGCCCGGACAAATCACCGCGCCGGCGCCATGGCGTCGCGAACTCGCCGAACGCGCTGCGCAGAACGCGGCCAAGATGTCCCAGCGTTTGGACGCCGACCCGCATCCGATGCAGTTCTACGGTGCGCTGCGGGCGATCCGTGACGTGCTTAGAGAGTATCCCCACGCCTATGTCGTCAACGAGGGCGCCAACGCACTTGACTTCGCGCGCAACGTGATCGATATGCACCTGCCGCGACACCGTCTCGACAGCGGCACCTGGGGCGTCATGGGGATCGGGATGGGTTATGCGATCGCCGCCGCCGTGGAGAGCGGCGCGCCCGTCGTCGCCATCGAAGGCGACAGCGCCTTCGGGTTCAGCGGGATGGAGCTGGAGACGATCTGCCGCTACCGGCTGCCGGTGGTCACCATCGTCCTCAACAACGGCGGCGTCTACCGCGGCGACGGTGTCAACACCGCGTCTGCGGATCCGTCGCCGACGACCCTGATGCCACGAGCCCGCCACGATCGCCTGATCGAAGCGTTCGGCGGCAAGGGATATCAGGCGACCACGCCCGACCAGCTCACCATCGCCCTGACGGGCGCGCTGATGTCGGGCGGGCCGGCTCTTATCGACTGCGTGATCGACCCCAGCGACGGCACTGAAAGCGGCCATCTGACCCACCTCAACCCGACCGGCGTCGGGAAGAAGTGAACACCAAACAGTATCTACACGAATGGAATCCATCATGACCAACCTGCCACTCACCGGAATCAAGGTCATCGACTTCACAGGGGTCCAAGCCGGCCCGGCCTGCACCCAGATGCTCGCCTGGTTCGGGGCCGACGTACTGAAGGTCGAGCGCATCACCGGCGGCGACGTGACCCGTCACCAGTTGCGCGACATCCCCGATGTCGACGCCCTGTACTTCACGATGTTGAACAGCAACAAGCGATCGCTGGCGATCAACACCAAGACCCCCGAAGGCAGGGAGGTGATGGAGAAGCTGATCCGTGACGCCGACGTGCTGGTCGAGAACTTCGCGCCTGGAGCCATGGACCGGATGGGCCTGTCCTGGGAGCACATTCACGAGCTCAATCCCCGGCTGATTTTCGGCTCGGTCAAGGGGTTCAACGACGACTCGCCGTGGTCGGATCTCAAGGTTTACGAAAACGTGGCCCAGTGTGCCGGCGGCGCGGCATCGACAACAGGATTCTGGGATGGTCCGCCGACAGTCAGCGGCGCGGCGATTGGCGACAGTAATTCGGGAATGCACCTGCTGATCGGCATTCTCACTGCCTTGCTCGGCCGTGAGAAGACCGGGCTGGGCCAGAAGGTCTCGGTCTCTATGCAGGATGCGGTGCTGAACCTGTGCCGGGTCAAACTGCGCGACCAGCTGCGGCTCGAGGCGCTTGGTTACCTGGAGGAGTACCCGCAATACCCCAATGGCACGTTCACCGACACCGTGCCGCGTGGCGGCAATGCCGGGGGTGGCGGTCAGCCCGGCTGGGTGCTCAAGTGCAAGGGGTGGAAGACCGATCCCAATGCCTACATCTACTTCACGATCCAGGAACAGAATTGGTACCGGACGTGTAAGGCCATCGGCAGGCCCGAGTGGGTCGACGACCCGGCCTACAACACCGCGAAGGCGCGCGAATCGCACATCTTCGAGATCTTCGACGAGATCGAGAAGTGGCTCGCCGACAAGACCAAATACGAAGCCGTCGACATCCTGCGCAAATTCGAGGTGCCGTGCGCGCCGGTGCTCAGCATGAAGGACATCGCCTACGATCCCGCGCTTCGTGCAAGTGGTTCCGTCGTCGAGGTCAACCACAAGGAGCGAGGCTCTTACCTGACCGTCGGCTGCCCGGTCAAGTTCTCCGACTTCACACCGGAGATCACCGGTTCGCCGCTGCTCGGCGAACACACCGACGACGTCCTGGTCGAGCTCGGCTACGACGCCGACGCCATCGCCAGAATGCACACGGACCAGGTCGTCTAACGGGACTGGTGTGCGGTGGGCCGGTCGAATCGCCGCGGGGGTGTTGCAGCTAGCGGGTATGACCGCTGTCCGCTAGCAGCCAGCGGAAACGGGCATCAGCGCTAACGACATCGGGCCGCGCGGACGTCATTCTAGGAGCCATGCCTACGTCCGGATCAGAGAGTTTCACTGCCAGCTCGGCGACCGCCGGCTTTTTCGGGAAGCGCGGGGACGTGCCGCCCGGCGCGAGGCACGCAGCGGCGGGCCCGCGGGATGGATTTCGGTCCCCCGCATCGCTTTTCGCTGCAGGCCTGGCGGTCGCGGTGGTCTCGGCGGGTATCGGCGGAGCCGTCGCACTCTCCGTGCCGCCTACCTTGGTCGGCATGGTGACACCGGCACCGGCCGCGGCCGCAACCCAGCCGGTGGCCAACACACCTGCCGGCTCGATCGAGCAGGTTGCCGCTAAGGTGGTGCCCAGCGTCGTACAGCTGGAGACCGATCTGGGCAATGAGGTGGGCGAGGGCTCCGGCATCATCTTGACCGCAGACGGGCTGATCATGACCAACAACCACGTGGTGTCGCCGACGGGCGATGCCGGCCCCGCGACCCCGGGTGGATCCCGCACGACGGTGACCTTCGCCGGCGGCCGCAGCGCGCCGTTCGCCGTGGTCGGCACCGATCCCACCAGTGACATCGCAGTTGTTCGCGCGCAAGGCATTTCCGGTCTGACGCCGATCACCCTGGGCACGTCGAGCAACCTTCGGGTCGGTCAGCAGGTAGTGGCGGTGGGCTCCCCTCTGGGGTTGGCAAGCACCGTCACCTCGGGCATCATCAGTGCGCTGCACCGTAAGGTTTCTCCCGGGGGCGAGCCGACGACACAGACGACTCCGTTCGAGGCCATCCAAACCGACGCGCCGATGAACCCCGGGAACTCGGGCGGGGCGCTGGTCAATATGAGCGGTCAGCTGATCGGGGTGAACTCCGCGATGGCGACGCTGGCCGCCTCGGCCGGCTCCCCAACCGGCTCGATCGGGCTGGGATTCGCGATTCCGGTCGATCAGGCGAAGGGCGTCGCCGACGCGCTCATCGCTACGGGCAAGGGGCCGTGAACAGCAGCGCTCTCTTTATCACGGTCTTTCTGGCCTGCGCGGTCGAGGCGGTCGAGGCGCTGACGATCGTGCTCGCAGCCGGTGTCGGGAGAGACTGGCGGTCGGCATTCATCGGCGTGGGTTGCAGCTTGGCGGTTTTGGCACTGATCGTCGCAGCGTTGGGGCCAGCGTTGACCGCCATCCCGCTGGGAGCGTTGCGAGTAGTTGTGGGCGGTCTACTGCTTATCTTCGGTCTGCAGTGGTTGAGAAAGTCAATCCTGCGGGCCAGCGGACTCAAGGCGGTGCACGACGAAGCCGCGACCTATCGCACCCAACTGGCTGCCGCAGAGGCCGCGCCGGTTGAGCGCCGCGGACTGGTCCCCGACTGGTATTCCTTCACCCTCTCGTTCAAGGGTGTCCTGCTCGAGGGCCTCGAAGTTGCGTTCATTGCGTTGACCTTCGGCGCCAACCAGCGAAACATTCCGCTGGCCAGCCTTGCAGCGGTGTGCGCGGTTGTCGTCGTGGCCCTCGCGGGGTTGGCGGTGCGCGCCCCGCTTTCCCGGGTGCCGGAAAACGCGATGAAGTTCATCGTCGGGGTCATGCTGACTTCGTTCGGGATGTTCTGGGGGGCGGAGGGCGCCGGCGCACGGTGGCCGTGGGCCGACGCTACGTTGCTTGTATTGGTGCCCGTCGTAACGCTTTTCGCCCTCGCTCTCGTCGCAGTTCTACGCCGGGCGGGTGGCGGCGTCAGGACCGGGGAAACGATCGCTGACGGGTTGGGGGCTTCGTGACCGGCCGCCTGAAGGCGTTTGCGCGATTCTGGTACGACTTCGTGGTCGGTGATGACTGGCGGGTGGCGGTCGCCGTTGTCGCGGCGTTGGCTCTGACCAATGCGGTAAGCACAACCGCCGCGCCCGCGTGGCCGATATTGCCCGCAGTCGTGGCGATCCTGCTTCCGCTGAGTTTGTGGCGGGTGGCCCGTCGGCAATCTTCTGGGCAATCTTCCAACTCGGCAACCCGCCAAAAGTAATCGGCCGGCGTTCGAGGCGGTACTCAGAGGTTCTGGTCGGGGTTTTCTGAGAGTGCGTACAGCGCTGGCAAATTGACCACGATCGCCTCCTGTGTGCTGCGGGCGATCACGATCACCGCGGGATTTTCCGGGTCTGGATTCTCTTCGCGGTGAGGAACGTACGGCGGGACGAAGATGTAGTCCCCGGGCGTGGTTGCGACGCGAACTTCTTGCACGCCGTCATGAAAAACGAACTCGGGATGGCCGTTCCGGACGAATATCGCTGTTTCGGATTCGCCATGGTGGTGGTTGCCCGACGCGGTGCTCGGCGAAACGTAGGTTTCGCCCATCCAGACTTTCTCCGAGCCGACCGACGTTCCGGTGATCGCCGCAAATCGCTGCATCCCCGCTGTCTGCGCGGTGTCGGCGCTGAGCTCTGAAGCCCTGATGTGGTGCACTCGCGTGCGTGACGACCGTCCGGCGTGCTCGGGGCCGGCGCTGCTCAAGTCCGGATGAAACCCGTCGCCACTAGCCATGAAATGCTCGTCTCGTTTTGCTCGCGGTGATCGGTTAGTCGGGTATGTAGTCGAACACATCGGGGTTGGGACCGGTTCTGCCGGACTCGCCCTTGTCGAGCACCGAGATCGCGTCCATGTCAGAGCCGTCCAGCTCGAAGTCGAACAAGTGGAAATTGGCCTTCATCCGATCGGGTGACACCGACTTCGGGAAAACGATGTCGCCGCGCTGAATGTGCCAGCGCAACACGACCTGTGCCGGCGACTGGCCGTGATCGTCGGCGATTCGCGCGATGACGGGATCGTCCAGGACCCGGCCCTGAGCGATCGGCGACCACGCCTCGGTGGCGATTCCGTGCTCTTCCCCGTATGCGCGGACCTCTTCATTCGTGAAATAGGGATGGACCTCGATCTGGTTGACCGCCGGGACGGTGTCGGACTCCTTCGCGAGCCGGTCGAGATGCGCCGGCTGAAAGTTCGACACTCCGATGCTGCGGGCGCGTCCGTCCCGGGCGAACTCTTCGAGGACCTTCCACGTCGAGACGAAGTCGCCACCGTACAGCGTGGGCAACGGCCAGTGGATGAGGAACAGATCGACGTAGTCGGATTTGAGCGCACTCAACGTCTTGTCGAACGCTCGCCGCGCATCATCGGGCAGGTGAAAGCCGTTGTTGAGCTTGCTGGTAATAAAGACATCGGCTCGGTCCAGCCCGGCGTCGCGGATGCCCTCGCCGACTCCCTTCTCGTTTCGGTACATCTCCGCCGTGTCGATGTGCCGGTAACCAATCTCCAAGGCGGCCTTCACCGCTTCCGCGGTTCTGACCGGCTCGATCTGGAAGACACCGAACCCAAGCTGCGGGATGTACTCGCCGTCGTTCAGTGCGACGACAGGAATGCGACTCATGGCTGACTTCTCCTCCTCGGGTGGGTGGTGCATCTGTCCTTGTCGTTGATCTTGTCTTTGATCATGCCGATCCGGCGACCCAATGTCGTCATTGCTCACACCCACCAATGCCTACCGCCAGCGGGGAGTCGTCCGTACCCGGTAGCGGTCAAACACAGAGTTGGTGCGGTCAGCGTTGGCGCTGTCAGCCTTGGGATTTTGACGCCATCGCCGCGTCAGTGGGTTTCGAGGTAGGTGACGACTGCTAGGACGCGGCGGTGGTCGTCGGTGGCTACCGGAATGCCCAGTTTGGTCAGGATGCTGCGGACGTGTTTTTCCACGGTGCCTTCGGTGACCCAGATTTGGTGGGCGATGCCGGCGTTGGAGCGGCCCTCGGCCATCAGCGCGAGCACCTCGCGTTCGCGGTCGCTGAGCACCGCCAGCGGGTCGTTGCGCCGGCGCGCTGAGACCAGTTCGGAGACCAGGGCGGGGTCCACCACCGAGGCGCCCTTGGCGATGCGTTCCAGGGTGTCGATGAAGTCGGTGACGTCGGTGACCCGGCTTTTGAGCAGGTAGCCGATGCTGTGGCCGCTGGCCAGCAGTTCCATCGCGTGTTCGACGTCGACGTGCGCGGAGAGCACCAGGATGGCGATGTCGGGGAACTCGTCGCGGATGATGCGCGCGGTGTCCAGTCCCTCGGTGGCGTGGTTGGGTGGCATCCGGATGTCGGTGATCACCAGCTCCGGTGTGTGCTCGCGTACCAGTGCGAGCAGTTGCTCGCCGTCGCCGGCCTGCCCGACAACGGCAAACCCCGAGCGGTCCAGCAGGCTGGCCAACCCCTCCCGCAACAACACATCATCCTCGGCCACCACCACACGTGTCGGACTCACCGCCGGACTCATTTGTTGCGCACGGGCGCCCTCGGGCTCGGCGCTATGATCGTCGGTGACAGCGGTCGGCACTGCCATGTCGTCGACCGTTAGGCCGTTGCGACCCTGCGCTTCTCGCAGTTCTTCACCGAGCCGAGCTGCAGTCGCCGTCCGATCGTCGGAACTTTGCGCCATTGCATGTCCGATCGCGGCGCGGACGTCGTCGGGGACGTCGATCTCACCCGGCCCTGAAACAGCAGCGCTGGTGACCCTGAGGAATTGCGCGAACACATGCTCACCGCTGCGTCGTTCGACGGCGGCATGGCCGGTCAATGCGCAAAATAGCGTGGCGCCGAGACTGTAGACGTCGGAGGCCGGCGTGGGGGTCTGGCCTTGGAGTACCTCGGGCGCGGTAAACGCGGGCGAGCCCGTGACCACGCCCGTTCGGGTCTGGTAGCCGCCTGTGATTCGGGCAATGCCGAAGTCGGTCAACTCGGGCTCGCCATAGTCGCTGAGCATTATGTTCGCGGGTTTCACGTCGCGATGCAGAGTGCCCAGCCGATGTGCGGTCTCTAGTGCGCCGGCCATTTTGACTCCAATGTGGAGTGTTTCCTGCCAGCCGAGCGGGCCCCCATGGTGGATGCGTGCATCCAGGGAGTTCCGCGGGTGGTACTGCATCACGATGTAGGGCCGACCCGACTTCGTCACGCCGACCTGAAATATCTTGACGATGTTCGGATGGCCGCACAGCTTGCCCATCGCGCGCTGCTCGCGCAGGAACCTTTCGACATTGTCTGCATCGAGATCGGTGGTGAGCACCTTGATCGCAACGGTGCGGTCGAGTGCGCGCTGCCAGCAGCGGTAGACCGCGCCGAAACCGCCGCGTCCAATTTCCTGGGCATCGGAGAACCCGGCCGCGGCCAGTTCGGCCGCGATCGCCGGCGTCAGATCACCTTGGATTGCCCGCGGATCCGACTCGACCATCGGCTCGACCATCGGTGACCTCGGGCCCGCCACTGCATCCTGGCAACCGCCCAGCCATACCATTGCCCCTCGATCAGGTGCCCCTCGATCAGGTTCCTTGAGTCTAGCGCTAATCATCGGTACACCTTCGGTCAGAGTTTCCGCCATGAGGGCGTCGTCGGATCGGCCAACTGGATATCAACGGGACCGAGGCCGGAGATGGCGATTACCGCCGGTTGGGGTTGACCTCGCAATACCCCGTCGTAATGCGGTGTACGAGCTGTGCGTTTCACATATCCGCCCGGCCCGACAGGAGTGGCGTTCTCGGGTGCGAAATCGATTCCACTGTTGACCCACCAGGTGCCGAAGACCACGACACATATTCGATCGGTTGCATATGTGTGAGGCGCGCTGAACCAACCCGGATTCCATTTCATCATGACGAGGTAGGGGCCGGGCTTGTTGAGATCGCCGTAGAGCGTCGCCATTTCGCCGCTGCCGGGCGGCACGTTAGCCCACGTCTCGAACGATATTTTGTCGTACGGCAGGACGAAGGTTTCGGTTGGGTCGGGACCGGGGTGGGAACTAGACGTGGAGATGGGCAGCGCAGGGCTGGAGCGCGTGCCGCAACCGGCGACCGCAGCGGTGAGGACCGTCGCAATCAGTAAGGATCGTCTATCGAGGTTCATCAGCCGCGTCCCGGTACGTGAATTGTTCGGTACCGCTACCATTCTCCGCTCCAACACACCGGCGTCATCTCGGTTGACACCCATTGATGGCCCCCTGCTAGCTGCAACTATCGACGGGCGTCAGCGGTGACGACATCCTGTCGCAGGAGCGCCATTCTTGAGCGAGTTTCACCGCTCTTCTTCGCTGTTCCTAAAGGTGTTCCTGAAGGTGGTCCTGATGTGGGGAAAGCGCCGCGACATGACGGTGCGGGATCGGTTGCCGTTCAACGCGGAGCCGCCCGCATCGGTGTTGGCCGGTGGGGAGCTCACGGCGCTGGATGCGTTTTACTGTCGCAATCACGGCCCGTTTCCGGACATCACGCGCGAGCAGTGGCGACTGACCGTCGACGGCATCGTGCAGAAGCCGCTGGCCCTCACGTATGACGAGCTGACCAGCCAGTTCACGCCGCACTCCGTGGTGGCGACGCTGGCCTGTGCCGGCAACCGGCGCGCGGAACTGCTGAGGGTGCGCCCGATACCCGGCAAGGACCCGTGGGCCCACGGGGCCATCTCGACCGCCGAATGGCGCGGAGCCAGGCTGGCAGACGTCCTCGGGGCAGCCGGAGTCGACCTTGATGAGGGCTTGCACGTTGCCTTCAGCGCCCCCGACGTCGCGCAGGAGGCGTCCCCCGTCCAGTCCTACGGCAGCTCGATCCCGTTGAGCAAGGCGATGTCGCAGGAAGTGCTGCTGGCCTGGGAGATGAACTCCGAACCGCTTCCCCGGGTCCACGGTGGCCCGGTGCGGGTGGTCGTGCCGGGCTACATCGGGGCCCGCAGCGTCAAGTGGGTCACGGGCATCACTGTGCAACCCGCCCCCTCGGCAAACTACTTCCAGGCAAGCGACTATCGCATACTCCCGCCCGACGCCGACCCGGACACCGTGCCGCCCGGCGAAGGCATTTCGCTGTCGATGCTCGCGCTGAACTGCGACATTCTCGTGCCAGGCGACGATGCCGAGATTCCGGCCGGCCCGCTGACCATCCGCGGGTATGCGTTAGCGGGCGACGGGCGCGCCATCGGTCGTGTCGATGTTTCCCTCGACGATGGACGCACCTGGCGGCAGGCCGACCTGGAACCTGCGGCCAGCCCGTGGGCATGGCGGTGGTGGTCTCTTACCGTGGATGCCCGACCCGGGCCGATAAGCCTGACCGCCCGTGCGTGGGATGACACCGGCGTCACGCACCCGGAGTCGCCGGCATCGCTTTGGAACCCAAGGGGATACGGCAACAACGCGTGGGCACACGTCAAAGTGGTTGTCGCATAACCGGTTGTCACATAACAGATCTGAGTGCCGACTGTGGGTTGGTCGGGTGACCGGAAATACGTGGGGGCGCCGGCGTTGCAACAAGGCACGCCGGCGCCCCACGGATATCAGAGATTACCGGTGCCAGCCCCAGCCCCAGGGAACCCAGGGTGCCCAGCCGCCGCCGTGCCAACCGCCGCCGTGCCAACCCGTCGCCGTGCCAACCGTGGCCGCCCCATCCCCCGTGGTCGCCGTGCCAGTCGGTGTTCACGACCGCCGGTGCGGTAGCGACCATTCCGGGCTGCGCGGGCGCGGTTTCGGCCATCGCCGTTGGTGCAGCAGCAATAGCGACAGTGGTGGCCCCGGCCGCCAACGCTGACGCCAGGTACCTCAGTCCGATGCGCATGCGTGCACTCCTTTCGTTGCCGTATCTATGTGTGCAATTCCAGAGTTGCGCGCCAGTGAGCTCATCGCCTCAGGGAGAACACCCATCGGTAACTACTGCTAGCCGGAATGCTCAACAACGGGACATGAAGGGGCGTAGCCTCCGGCGGTTATGCTGAGCGTGCGCGTCTCATTAAAGTCGCCGAAAGTCGATGCGAGATCCTGGTGGCACAGAAGCGGTCACAGCAACCTGGCCCGGCGTGGAAGCCGAGCGGCATTTTCGCGGGCCGCGCGTTGAACGAAAGATCAGGTCTGCGGTCGATTCGGCTGCGATTGCTGCAGTTGGTGAGTCGTCCTTCGGCGCCGTCGGTGGCGCTGGGCGTCATGGTCGGGGCGTCGTTCATTGTCGTCGAAACCCTTGTCGTGTGCTTGCTCAACGAAGCTACCGGGACCATCGGCCGCTTCGGCACGCTCTACCTCCTCGGCATCCTGGTGGTCTCGACGGTTTGGGGTTTCGGGTTGTCGGCAACGATGTCGGTGGCCAGCGCCGTCGCGTTCGCCTACTTCCGTAATTGGCCGACTACACATTTCGCGCCCTTCGATCCGCAGAACGCAGTGATTATCGCCGTCTTCCTGATTATGGCGCTGCTGGCCAATACTCTTGCCGGCCTTGCACGGGTGGGAGAGCGGTTCTTCAATCTGTCATCCGACCTCATGTGCATTGCGGGGCCGGACCACCTCGTCCGGGTTAACCGGGCCTGTGAGCGCGTGCTCGGGTATTCCGCCGCGGAATTGCAGTCGCGCCCGTATCTCGATTTTGTCGTTCCCGAGGATCGTGATCACGCACGCGCGGTGCTGCAAAAAGCCGTGCACAGCGCCGCGACCGTGCGTATCGAGAATCGCTTGATCCGCAGCGACGGCTCGCAGTGCTGGATCGAGTGGAGCATCGTGCCGCGTCGGGGTCTGCTGAACGCCGTGGGCCGCGATGTGACGGAGCGCCGGCGCGAACAAGACGAGTTACGTCAGGCGCAGCGCACGGTCGAGGCCAGCCGCGATGAGCTGAGCATGCTCGCCCGGCAGCAGGCCGCGCTGCGGCGAGTCGCCACGTCGGTTGCGCGAGGTGCCAGCCCATCGGAGGTGTTTTCCGCGGTGGCGGACGAGATGTGGCGATGCCTGGACACCGGTAATGCTTCGGTAAACAGATTCGAAGACGGCGAAGTGGTCGTCCTCGCCCTGTCTCACCTCGACCCGGGGATCGAGCAACAGCCGATCGTCGGCGAGCGTCACACCCTGGAAGGCGACAACATCGCCACCAGGGTGCTTCGCACTGGCCATGCCGCGCGGATTGACGGCTCGGAGTTGCAGAAGGCACCAGGGTCGATCGCAACACGGCTGCGTGAAATGGGCCTCCGTTCCACGGTGGCAGTCCCGATCGTTGTCGACGGCCGGGTCTGGGGAATGGCGGCTGTCGGCTCGTCGGCGCCGGAACCGTTGCCGCCCGATACCGAGGCGCGGGTCGGTGATTTTGCCGACCTTGTCGCGACCGCAATCGCCAACGCGGCCACCCGCGCCGACCTGATCGCCTCACGTGCCCGCATCGTTGCCGCGGCCGACGACGGCCGCCGCCGTCTGGAGCGCGATCTTCACGACGGCGCCCAACAACGGCTGGTCGCGCTGGGATTGCAACTGCGACTGATAGAAACGTCAGTCCCGGCTGAAATGCAGGCGCTCAGAGATCAGTTGAGTGACGTCGTGTCCGGACTAACCGGCGTCTCAACAGATCTGCAGGAGATCTCGCGAGGGATTCATCCCGCGATCCTGTCCAAGGGGGGACTCGGTCCCGCGCTCAAGACACTGGCGCGTCGGTCGGCCGTTCCTGTCACCGTCGATCTTGCAATTGACGGACCCTTGCCCGATTCAGTGGAAGTCGGCGCGTATTACGTCGTGTCCGAAGCGCTCACCAACGCGGCAAAGCATGCCCGAGCTTCGCAAGTGGCCGTTTCCGGACAATCCAACGACGGCATCCTCCATCTATCGATCAACGACGACGGAATCGGGGGCGCCGCCTTCGGCAAAGGCTCGGGGCTGCTCGGGCTCCGAGACCGGGTCGAGTCCCTTAGCGGGCGAATTCGGATTGTGAGCCCCGCTGGGGGCGGAACGTCGCTTGACGTCACGATCCCACTCGATAGCTGATGAGCGACCGTCAGATCGCGGCGACGAGCCTGGCGAGCAGAGAACCCATCCGGGCCGCGGATTGACGCCCCGACTCGAGCACCTCGTCGTGGCTGATCGGCTGGTCGGTGAGGCCCGCAGCCATGTTGGTGACCAGGGACAGGCCGAGTACCTCGAGGCCGGCGGCGCGGGCGGCGATCGTCTCGTGCACGGTGGACATGCCGACCAGGTCGGCGCCGAGCGTCCGTAGCATCCTGATCTCCGCGGGCGTTTCATACTGCGGGCCCAACAGGCCGGCGTAGACCCCCTCCCGCAACGTGGGGTCGATATCGCGGGCCAGCGCACGAAGCCGCGGCGAATACGCATCGACCATGTCGACGAACTGCGGCCCGATGAGCGGGGAACGGCCCGTCAGGTTCAGGTGATCGGATATCAACACCGGCTGCCCGACGTGGTATTCGTCCCGAAGCGCTCCCGCGGCGTTGGTAAGCACCATCACACGCACTCCCGTGGCCGCCGCTGTGCGTACCGGGTGGACGACGTGTCGGATGTCATGCCCCTCGTAGGCGTGAATCCGGCCCAACAACATCAGGACTCGCGTGCCGTTGACCGGAATCGACAGCACCCGGCCGCGATGGCCCTCCGCGGCGGGCGGCGTGAACCCGGGCAGCTCGGCCACGTCCACCGTCGTGGTCGGAGTGCCCAACGCGTCGGCCGCGGGCGACCAGCCCGATCCGATGACGACGGCCACGTCATGTTTGCCGACCCCGGTGTGCTCGGCGATCGCCGCGGCCGCCCGGTCCGCAACATCACCAGTATCACCAGTGCTGTCTGCTCTTCGCGCAAGCGGCTCATCGCCCACGATGAGGGAGCCTAGCCGTCGGTGCCATACTGCGATGATGCCCGCCAGTTCGCCACCGCGCCGTCGTCCAGAGGCGATGTCGCGTGCGGACGTGGCCCAAGACGTGGTGCTCAGCCGCCGCAACGATCTGATCGCGTTGTCGCACGACATCCATGCCGAGCCGGAACTCGCGTTCGCCGAACACCGCAGCGCCGCCAAGACCCAGGCGTTGGTCGCCGAACGGGGCTTCGCGATCACGCCCGCGCCCGCCGGCCTGGACACCGCTTTCCGCGCCGAGTATGGCAGCGGCGACCTCGTCGTCGCAGTGTGCGCGGAATACGACGCGTTGCCGGGCATCGGACATGCCTGCGGGCACAACATCATCGCCGCAGCCGCGGTGGGCGCGGCGCTGGCGCTGGCCGAAGTGGCAGACGACGTCGGGCTGACGGTTGTGTTGATGGGTACGCCCGCGGAGGAGTCCGGCGGCGGAAAGGCATTGCTGCTCAACGCAGGAGCGTTCGACGACATCACCGCGGCGGTGATGGTGCACCCCGGACCGACCGACATCGCGGCCGCCCGGACCCTGGCGCTGTCCGAGGTGACGGTGGAGTACCGCGGCCACGAGTCGCACGCATCGGTGGCGCCGTATCTCGGAGTCAACGCCGGCGACGCGGTGACCGTCGCGCAGGTGGCGATCGGGCTGCTGCGTCAGCAATTAGCTCCCGGGCAGCAGGTGCACGGAATCGTGACCGACGGCGGCCGGGCCGCGAACGTGATCCCGGGGCGTGCGGGCATGCGGTACGCGATGAGGGCTGTCGAGAAGGAGTCGCTGCGTGCACTGGAGGGGCGAATCTTCGACTGCTTCCGCGCCGGCGGGTTGGCCACCGGGTGCGAATGCCGCATCGACGAAGGCGGGCCCGCCTACGACGAGTTGCGCCCGGACCCGTGGCTCGCGAACGCGTTCCGCGACGAGATGAACCGCCGCGGCCGCACCCCCGTGCCCGCGGGGCTGGAAACCGCCCTGCCGCTGGGCAGTACCGACATGGGGAACATCACCCACGCGATGCCGGGCATCCATCCGATCATCCGGGTCGAGGCGGGCGGTGCGTCCCTGCATCAGCCGGAGTTCGCGGCGGCAGCAGCATCGCCGAGCGCCGACGATGCTGTAATCGACGGCTCGATCATGTTGGCGCGCACTGTTATTCGCCTCGCCGAGACCTCCTCTGAGCGGCAGCGGGTAATGCAGGCGCACAGAGAGCGGGTGGCGTGATGAGCCTCGCCGACACCGCCCAGTCGTGGTTGGCCGCGCACGACGACGATCTGATCGCCTGGCGCCGGCACATCCACGCCCACCCCGAGCTGGGCCGTCAGGAGTTCGGCACCACCCAATTCGTTGCGACGATTCTGGCGGAGGCCGGTCTCAACCCGAAGGTGCTGCCCGCAGGCACCGGGCTGACCTGCGACCTGGGTCCGGACCATCTGCCGAAGATCGCGCTGCGCGCGGACATGGACGCGCTGCCGATGCAGGAGCGCACCGGCAAGCCGTACACGTCGGCGGTGCCGGGCGTCGCGCATGCCTGCGGCCACGATGCGCACACCGCGATGCTGGTCGGCACCGGGTTGGTGCTGGCGGCGGTGCCGGACCTACCGATTGGGGTGCGGCTGATCTTCCAGCCCGCCGAGGAGCTGATGCCCGGCGGCGCGATCGACGCGATCGCAGCGGGCGTGCTGGCCGGCGTCTCCCGGATATTCGCGCTGCACTGCGACCCCCGGCTCGACGTCGGCAAGGTGGCGGTCAAAGTCGGGCCGATCACCTCGGCCGCCGACCAGATCGAGATCACCCTGCAGTCGCCGGGCGGCCATACGTCGCGGCCGCACCTGACCGCTGACCTGGTGTACGGCATCGGCACGCTGATCACCGGCCTGCCCGGGGTGTTGTCGCGCCGCATCGACCCGCGAAACAGCACCGTGATGGTCTGGGGCGCGGTCAACGCGGGGGTGGCGCCCAACGCGATTCCGCAAGCGGGCACGCTGGCCGGCACGATCCGCACAGCCAGCCACAGCACCTGGTTGACGATCGAATCGCTGATCCGGGAGACGGTCGCGGCGCTGCTTGCGCCGCTGGGAATCGAGCACTCGCTGCAGTACCGGCGCGGCGTGCCGCCGGTGGTCAACGAGGAGGTCTCGACGCGGATCCTCATGCACGCGATCGAGGCGGTCGGCCCCGACGTGCTGGCCGACACGCGGCAGTCCGGCGGCGGCGAGGACTTCTCGTGGTACCTCGAGGAGGTGCCCGGCGCGATGGCCCGCCTCGGGGTGTGGTCTGGCCGCGGCCCACAACTGGACCTGCATCAGCCGACATTCGATGTGGACGAGCGCGCGCTCGCGATCGGGGTGCGGGTGCTGGTGAACACCGTCGAGCAGGCGGTGGCGTGTCTGTAGGGTTTCCAGCGGAGAGGATGCCGCAGGTGAACAACACGTTGTCTCGGCGGGCGTGGTTCGGCGTCGCCGCGAGCGGCGCAGCTGCCCTTGCGGCATGCAGCAGGCCCCAGTCGACCATCGCCACGACGACGGTCACCGTGCCCGCCGCTCCGGAGTTCACCACCGAGACGCCGCGGCCGACGATCACAGATCCAGACGTGGCGCTCAAGCACCTTCAAGAAGGCAATCAGCGCTTCGTCGATGCGAAGATGGAGCACCCGGGCCAGGACCCCGAGCGTCGCCTGCACCTGGTGGCGTTCCAGCAACCGGTCGCGACGATTCTTTCGTGCTCGGATTCCCGCGTGCCCCCGGAAGTGGTCTTCGATCAGGGCCTGGGTGATCTTTTCGTGGTGCGGGTGGCGGGCAACATCGTGGATCCGGCCCTGTTGGGCAGCATCCAATACGCCGTGGACCATCTCGGCACGCCGTTGGTGGTGGTGATGGGCCATCAGAACTGCGGCGCCGTCTCTGCGACGTTGGAGAGCCTCCAGCACCGCACCGAGCCCCACGGCGACATCGCGGCACTCGTCAAGGCGATCACACCCGCTGTCGCCGTCGCCAAGCAGCGGCCGGGCGACCTGCTTGACAACACCATTCGCGCCAACGCCGAGCAGTCCCGCGCCGCGATCGTCGAATCCTCAGAACTTAAGGGGCCGTTGAATTCCGGCGCGCTGAAGGTTCTTACCGCGTATTACAACCTCGACAGCGGCATGGTGACCGTCGGCTGACGAGAATTCAGTCGCCGTGGCCGGGCCCGATGTTGCGCGACGGCCGGGTGCGCAGATTGTGAACGTAATCGGTTGGCGCACCAGCGATTTCAGCGGCGTCGGCCATCACGCCGAGGTACCGCGCGGACGGCAGCCCGCCCTCCCACGCATCGACGACGTACAGCCACGCCAGCACAGGATCGGTTGAGGTGTCCGACGACACGCGCTCGACGCGACATCGGATCTTCTTGTGAATGCCTAACTCCGAGCCTTCCCAGCGGTCGAGGTTCTGCTCGTCCTCCTTGGTCATGTCGTACAGCACGACGAACACTTTCGAGGCCGGGTCCTGGACGATCGTGGCCAGCGCGCCTTCCCAGCCGATGTCTTCGCCGCCGAATGTCAGCCGCCAGCCGTGCAGCCAGCCGGTCGCTGCCATCGGCGAGTGGGGTGCCCGCTTCAGCATCTGCTCCGGATGCATGTTCGACCCGTACGCGGCGTAGAGCGGCACCCAGAAAGCCTAGAGGGTTGCCTTGGATGTGGGCGCTCAACTGCGGTCTTGACTACGGTCTTGACTACGGTTGAGCCGTGGCAACCCGGATCGTAATCATCGGCGGAGGGCCGGCCGGCTACGAGGCGGCGTTGGTGGCGGCGGCGCACCCCACGGATGTGACCCTCGTCGACTCGGACGGCATCGGCGGCGCGTGCGTGTTGTTCGACTGCGTGCCGTCCAAGACGTTCATCGCCTCGACGGGCGTGCGGACCGATCTCCGCCGTGCTCCGGAGCTCGGCTACGACATCGAGATCGAGGACGCGAAGATCTCGCTGCCGCAGATCCACGACCGTGTGAAGACCCTGGCCGCTTCGCAGTCCGAAGACATCGCTGAACAACTCCGCGCGCACGGCGTCCGGTTGATCAATGGCCGGGCCGAGATGTGCGACACCGCGGTGGGGATGGCGAAGCACAGCGTCAAGGTCACCGAGCCCGACGGCGCCGAACAGGTGCTCGACGCAGACGTCGTGCTGATCGCGACGGGCGCAAGTCCGCGGGTGCTGCCTGACGCCCGCCCTGACGGCGACCGGATTCTGACCTGGCGCCAGCTGTACGACCTGACCGATCTGCCCGACCACCTGATCGTGGTCGGCTCGGGCGTGACGGGCGCGGAATTCGTCAACGCCTACACCGAGCTGGGCGTGACGGTGACGGTGGTGGCCAGCCGCGACCAGATCCTGCCGCACGAGGACTCCGATGCGGCCGCGGTGCTGGAGGAGGTGTTCGTCGTGCGCGGCGTGACGCTGGTCAAGAACGCCCGCGCGGCCTCGGTGACGCGCACCAACGACGGTGTGGTGGTCAACATGACCGACGGCCGCAGCGTCGAGGGCAGCCACGCGCTGATCACGGTCGGGTCGGTGCCGAACACGTCCGGTCTCGGGCTCGAGCGCGTCGGTATCGAACTCGGCAGCGGTGGCCATATCCCCGTCGACCGGGTTTCGAGGACTTCGGTGCCCTCGATCTACGCCGCCGGCGACTGCACGGGCCTGCTGCTGCTGGCATCGGTCGCGGCAATGCAGGGCCGCATCGCGATGTATCACGCGCTGGGCGAGGGTGTCACCCCGATCCGGCTGCGGACCGTTGCCGCCGCGGTGTTCACTCGGCCGGAGATCGCCGCCGTCGGCGTGCCCCAGTCCCAGATCGACGGCGGCACCGTTCCGGCACGCACGCTGATGCTGCCGCTGAACACCAACGCACGCGCCAAGATGTCGGGCTTGCGCCGCGGCTTCGTGAAGATCTTCTGCCGCCCCGCGACCGGCGTCGTGATCGGGGGCGTGGTGCTCGCGCCCGAAGCCTCGGAGCTGGTCCTGACGATCGCCCTGGCGGTGCAGAACTCGGTGTCGGTGGGCGACTTGGCGCAGACGCTTTCGGTGTACCCGTCGCTCAGCGGGTCGATCGTCGAGGCGGCCCGGCG
Source organism: uncultured Actinomycetota bacterium (assembly GCA_963828065.1). Lineage (GTDB taxonomy): Bacteria > Actinomycetota > Actinomycetes > Mycobacteriales > Mycobacteriaceae > Mycobacterium. The sequence continues at coordinate 80,139 of CAWHDL010000016.1, forward strand.
GCTCATGGCGCACGACGACCTCGACTGACCCTTAATCTGGACCCTTAATCTGGTATGTGACCGACTGGTAACTTTTGCTGACGCCGAGGGAGTAATCAGTGATCGAGGCTGCCCCTGCCCCGGGCAACGGGCAGACATTCCTTGGCCCGCGTGAGCGTGCCGTCGCGTGGGAACGGTTGGGTTCCGAGCAGTTCGACGTCGTCGTCATCGGCGGCGGCGTGGTGGGCGCCGGTGCCGCGCTCGATGCCGCCACCCGCGGACTGAAGGTGGCCATGGTCGAGGCCCGGGATTTCGCGTCGGGCACATCGAGCCGCTCGTCGAAGATGTTCCACGGCGGTCTGCGCTACCTCGAGCAGCTCGAGTTCGGGCTGGTGCGCGAGGCGCTGCATGAACGCGAGCTGTCGCTGACCACGCTGGCCCCGCACTTGGTCAAACCGTTGCCGTTTCTGTTCCCGCTGACCAAGCGGTGGTGGGAAAGGCCGTACATCGCCGCCGGAATCCTCCTCTACGACCAGCTGGGCGGCGCCAAATCGGTTCCGGGACAAAAGCATTTGACCAAGGCGGGCGCGCTGCGGCTTGCGCCGGGGCTGAAGCGCAGCTCGCTGATCGGCGGAATTCGCTACTACGACACCGTTGTCGACGACGCCCGGCACACGATGACGGTCGCGCGCACCGCCGCGCACTACGGGGCGGTGGTGCGGTCCTCGACCCAGGTGGTCTCGTTGCTGCGGGAGGGCGACCGGGTGGTCGGGGTGAGGGTCCATGATTCGGAGAACGGCGAGGTCACGGAGGTTCGCGGCCACGTTGTGGTCAACGCCACCGGGGTGTGGACTGACGAGATCCAGGCGCTGTCCAAGCAGCGCGGCCGGTTCCGGGTGCGGGCGTCAAAGGGCGTGCACATCGTGGTGCCGCGCGACCGCGTTGTCAGTGAGGTCGCGATCATCCTGCGCACAGAGCGGTCCGTGCTGTTCGTGATCCCGTGGGGCACACACTGGATCATCGGCACCACCGACACCGAGTGGAACCTCGACCTGGCCCACCCGGCAGCCACCAAGGTGGACATCGACTACATCCTCGATCACGTCAACACCGTGCTGGCAACTCCGCTGACGTACGACGACATCGACGGCGTCTACGCGGGGCTTCGCCCGCTGCTGGCCGGGGAGCGCGACGACACCTCCAAGTTGTCGCGCGAGCACGCGGTGGCCGTGCCGGCGCCGGGGCTGGTCGCGATCGCGGGGGGCAAGTACACGACCTACCGGGTGATGGGTGAGGACGCGATCGACGCGGCCAGCGAGTTCGTCCCTGCGCGGGTGGCCCCGTCGATCACCGAGAAGGTGCCGCTGTTGGGCGCCGATGGCTACTTCGCGCTGGTGAACCAGGCCGAACGGGTCGGGGCCTACTACGGTCTGCACCCGTATCGCGTCCGCCACCTGCTGGACCGCTACGGCTCGCTGATCGGCGAAGTCTTGGCGATGGCCGAGGACAAGCCCGAGTTGCTGAGCCCGATCACCGACGCGCCGGTGTACCTGAAGGTGGAGGCGGTCTACGCGACCGCGGCCGAGGGCGCGCTGCACCTCGAGGACATCATGGCGCGGCGGATGCGGATCTCGATCGAATACCCGCATCGCGGTGTGGACTGCGCCCGCGAGGTCGCCGAAGTCGTGGCGCCGATCCTGGGCTGGGACGCCGACGACATCCAGCGTGAGGTCGACACGTACATCGCGCGGGTGGACGCGGAGGTGCGGTCCCAGCAGCAGCCCGACGACGAGTCCGCCGACGCGCTGCGGGCGGCCGCGCCGGAGGCACGGGCGGAGATCCTCGAACCGGTGCCGCTGAATTGATCGAGCATTGAGCGAGATTTTGAGACCTCCACCGCTTCCGGTGCGCGACGGGCTCGGGCCGGCACGGCTGCGGCTGCGCGGCGGATCGGTGCTCGAGGAGTTGCGCAGCCGGTTCGGCCCGGCGGCGGCCGCCAAAGTGACCGCCGGCGAGGTCGTCGACGCGGACGGCGTGGCGCTGGACGCCGGAAGTGTGATGCCTGCGGGTTCGCACGTGTACTTCTATCGCGAGCTGGCTGACGAGGTGCCAGTGCCGTTCGACATTCCGGTGCTGCACCGCGACGACGACATCGTCGTTGTGGACAAGCCGCATTTCCTCGCCACCATGCCGCGGGGACGCCACGTCGCCCAGACCGCGCTGGTGCGGCTGCGTCGGGAGCTGGACTTGCCGGGGCTCAGCCCGGCGCACCGGCTGGACCGGTTGACCGCGGGTGTGCTGGTGTTCACGACCCGGCGAGAGGTACGTGGCCGCTACCAAACGCTGTTCTCGCGCGGGCTGGTGCATAAGACATACCTGGCGCGGTCTTCCGGGACGTCGGTTCTGGCGTTGCCACGGGTGGTGCGTAGCCGGATCGTCAAGCGGCGCGGGCTGTTTACAGGCGGTTGGATCGAGCCTGGCGAACCCAACGCCGCGACTTTGGTCGAGGCGGTCGGCGGCGGGCTTTACCGACTCACGCCGCGCACTGGTCGGACGCACCAGCTGAGGGTGCATATGGCGTCTCTCGGTCTGCCGATCGATGGAGACCCGTTGTACCCCAGCATCATCGACGTTGCCGCTGTCGATTTCTCGGTGCCGTTGCGGCTGCTGGCGTGCAGCTTCGAGTTCGATGATCCGGTGACCGGGTCGTCTGCGGCGGTTCGTCAGCCAGCGCTCTCTTTAGAGGCCGCTAGGCCTGGCTGGCACTCGCTTTTACTGGCCCTTGTGGGCGTCGTACCAGTTATTACCGAGCCAGCCCTGACCGCCCCAGGCCGGAGCTTGCAAGGTGGGGGCAGCAGATGCCGCGGTGCGTGTTGTCGACACGGTGCTCTGGCCCGGTGCGGCACTCACTGTCGTCGCGGATCGGGAATCAGTCGTTATACGACCGCCGAGAAGGGTAAGAATCGTCATTGCGACGAGGCCCACTACACCGACCGCTATCGACAGTCTTGGCGCGCGGCGCCCTGGACTAGGTCGATAGGCCTGCTTCACTGTTGTCGCCCTCTTCGGCTCAGCTCTCATCGTGGTTCCCCCTAATGTAATCGTGTCCACCGTCGACGCCTCCAAATGTACAGGCAGCATACAGACCACATACATGCTGCTTTGGCGTTTTAGGTAATCGTTTGCGTGGCGCTCACCGATTCGAAATCAAGCCCGGGAATACGGCTCATCTGCGACGACGCGACGCGCGTCCGTCCGGTCACGCCGCCGTGAATGATTTTGCTCAGCGCGTCCGGTACCTCGAGAACCGAGATGTTGCTGGTGAGCAGGCACAGGTGACGGGGGGCAGTTCAGTGATCGGCGCATCGATGGAGACCCGTACCTGACGTGATCGACGAGCTGAGTCAAGCTCTGAGCGACGCGAAGCTGCTGCTGCAGAGAATAGGGTTCGGTGATCCGGTCAAGGTTCGTTGCCGCGGAGCTCACGGGTCGGTTCATTAGGGGTCGTGTCTCTGGGCATATTCTCGGGGTGGAAGAAGCGTGTTGGTTGGCGTTGGAAGATGCGAAGAACACTTTAATTTAAGTTCATAAGGACTTGCTGGGACAGGAAGGAACACACTGACACGCTAGACGAGAGTCCGCAGCGCTTGGTGTTTCACGTTGCCTCGGTGGGACTGGCCCTGCAGCTTCGCGCGCCCGCCGTGGGGCGCTCACCCCGCGGCCAGTTTCAGCACCGATTGTTGGCATAGTAGGTGACGTAGAGTTGCCGGCGGTGTCCACCGCCACACCGTGGGGCGTGCTGAGGCCGGTGAAGGGCAGCACGATCTGGGTGGTCGAGCCGCCGCCAGTTTCAGCACCGATTGTTGCAGTGTCGACGACGTAGACGTTACCGGCGTTGTCCACGCCACAAGCGGGGGCTTGAGGCCGGTGAAGGGCAGCACGGGCCAGAGGGGAGGTGCTCGATGTCGGTGTGTCGCGCGGTTGGGGTTTGGGATGGGGCCGAGTTCGTGGTGGCGTGTTGCCCGCCGAGGTAGCCGGGGTCAGAAGATCGCGGTGTAAGGAAGAACAATGGCGCGGAGAGGTGCGCAAGGAATTTAAGAATTGAGCATATTAAGAGGTTGCGCAAATTTGGGTGTTGCATGCTGTGTTGTTTACGCTAAGCGCAGATATGCGATATGATATGGGCACGGTTGCTGCTAACGAACGGCGCGGCGCGGGGCAGCGCACACGGCACGAGAATGGATGGCACTGGAGTGTGGTGCTGCGAGCGCAGCTATCTCACGTGCTGGGCTGTCTGACAACACAAGCTATTGGGTGTGCAAGGGCGCTGGGCTATACTAGACTGCGGAGATAGAGTGTGTTCGGCTCGATCTCATACAGCGCTGCTGGGAACTTTGTCGATATATATGTCCTGGCGGCTCTCGTTCCGCTATTGTGGACCGCCGGGATCTTGATCTTGCGGCGGTACCCGCGGGTGACATATTTCCTTGTCTCGATTGCGGGCATCGTCGCGGTCAAGATATTTGCGCGGGATCGATATGATCGGGCTGGTGCCGTGATTACTTTGCGTTCCTCGGGTGTCGCCGTCTTCGTACGACAAGCGGTCGTGTGCTTATAGCACGGGTATGAGTCGTTGGGCAGCGCATGGCCAGCCGATGCAGCGGCAGCATAAAGGGACCACAAGGTGGCCAGCGATTCCTCGGTCGATGTTGGTCTCCCCGCCGCGGGTCCCAGTCCTTTTGCGCGTGTGACGGCAGCGCCACTGGGACGGCAGCAGTGGACCGAAATGGCAACCGAGAGGACACACAGCGGACATCGCAACCGTGCGTGAAGGCGCGTTGGCGTGTGGCCCGTAAAGCACTTGATTGCGTTGGGCGGGTGTGTTTGCGGATCAGTCATATGGGGGTGTCGCGGCTTTGAAAAGCTCGCACAACAAAACCCTATTCTGGACTTAATTTGCAGCAACGGTCCGGTATCTCCTCAATGTTTCGAGTAACGCGAATTACCGTGCCGTCCGCGAGCTGTTGATCTGTTCGCCGTTGACACCGGTCGAAAAGTCTTAAGCAAATGGTAGTTGTAGGCACAGGCACGTCAGATTGTTGAGAAGTCGTCAATATGGACCGATTGATTTTGCCGGCCGCAGTTCACCTGGCGATTAAGGCGGACTAGGTCGGGGTCCTTTCCGGTGCGACAACACCGCGGCGCCGGCAAAGACGGCGCTGAGCCCGAGGAACACTCCGCCCAGCGTGTCCGAGAACCAGTGGGCGCCCAGGTAGATGCGCGTGGCGGCCACGATCGCAGTGACGGCTGCGATTCCCAGCCAGATGATCAGATGTCGCGGCTTCCCGCCGCAGGCAATCGCCACGATCCCCATCAGCGACAACGCAGATGCCACGTGAGCGGACGGGAAGGTGTGCGCGAGTCCGATCGGGATATGGGCTGCGAACTGCGGGTGGGCGGCAGTGATCATCTGCTTCATGGCCTTGCTACCAAGCCCCACCAAGCCGACCGTTGCGGTCACAACGATCCCGGTCCAGATCGATCGGCGTACGAACGCGCTGATCAGCGCTGCTGCCAAGGTCGTTGGAACGATGAAGACCGGTGACCCGATCTGGGTCAACGTGAGCGCTAGCCGTGTCATGCGCGGCCCGAGTTGAGGCTGCACATGCGGAGCGATCGCGCCATCGAGCCAGATCGCTCGCCGCCTTCGCGAATCTTGTACGCCACCGCGACCAGCAATGCGAAGAAGCACGCCGAAGCCGTCAGACACAGCAATGACCGCAGCCAGAACGGAAGCGCAGGCGGGCGATCACTCACGGCGACAGTCTGCCGTAGATGATCGTCCGAAGCGGGTCAGACCTTCGTGTACGGATACGAAATCGCGCTAATCGCGAATATCTCAGCTACCCGCGGTAGCCGCCCGCGGCGTTCTCGGGACGCCTGTAGTCGTCGTCGCAAGCTGCTGGCGGGTGCGCCGAGCGGGTCGGTGGTTCTTTGGTGGGGGCGGGTTGCTTAGAGCGGCGAGGTGGGCGGCTTGATAGTCGTTAGACGGCGAATGGCATGTTTTCCTCCTTACAGGATCCGGTTTTCGATTCTTGGGCGCAGCACACCACGGCGCGGCACATGCGGCCGACCCAAGTCGTCCAGCGCGGACCGTGCTAGGGGCGCAGTCCGGGTTCACCAGCCGTGGACGTGCTGTGAGGGCTGCGCTACGGCGGCGCGGCTTCGCTGCGGGCGGGGAGTCGCCGCTTCGCCAGGTGACGCAAGGCGTTTTAATCCGGTGGGTCTCGTTCAGCCCGATGCACCACTGGACCGACGCCAAGATCCGGGTCCACGTGTTCTATGCGTGCTCGCCCTGGCCACCGCCCATCTGATGCGCCGCCACGCTGCCCACAACGGCCTGCACATGTCCGTCCGCGAGCTGCTCGACCAGCTCGTCGGGCATCGAAGAAACCGTGTTGCTCTACCACGACGGCGGCAATGGACGCCCCCGCGCGCAACGCATGCTCACCGACATGACCCCCACCCAACAGCGCTGGCCGACCTGTTCGGCATCGACCAATACGCGTCGACCCGCTAAACACGCGACCAACACGCGAGTTGGGTACGCGCCGACCTACCCTGAAAGCCGCCCCCACCAGGCGAAGACCAGATCCACGATCAACGAGGCCGGAAACTCCCGCTAGGAGTCGCGGAGCATTTCTCGGGGTGGAAGAACGTGTTGGTTCGGCGTTGGCCTCGATCCAGGTGGGGCGGCAGGAGATCCACTCAGTGGTGCCGTTTTCGCGTTTTCCAGCCGTTGTCTTTAACAAGGCGGTTGTCGGGTCCGCAGGCCAGGGTGAGGTTGTCGATGTCGGTGTGGCCGCCGTCGGCCCAATCCTTGGTGGCGTGATGCACCTGGCTCCAGTAGGGCGCGAAGATCACAGCGCGGATGCGTGCACCCGCGCTCGAGGGCATACAGCACGAGCCGCTGCGCCGGGGTGCCCGGCCGGGTGCTGCGCCTCTAGTACAGCTCGGTCAGCGCTTCGCGCGGTCGAACACCAGCAGATAGTTATAGGCGTGCGCGGGGCGCGGCGCGGCCCCAAATCGGTAGCCTCATCGATGCGCCTGCGAGCCTCGGCGCGGGTAATCCGCAACCGATCCGCCAACACGTGCGCGGGGGTGCCGCCTAACTCGTCGGCCGACGCCGTGGCGAGATGGGTGATCAGTTCGTGGTCGCCGGCGGGCAGGCGGCGGCGCCACGTCTCCCGCCGCTCCAACAGTTCGGCGCGCTCCGAGTTCGATAGCACATCCGAATCGAGGGCGTCGATCTTGTCGAACAGCGCATCTACCGCATCGCAGACGCTTGTCACCTCGACGAACGCGATCGAACTCATGCCTGCAACGTATCGAGCAGCCACCGACAGACGGGGCGACAACCGTTGCCGCTCAACCATATTCAGGACGGATTTATCCACAACCACAGATTCATCCACAGATCTCCCGAATACGGGCAGACCATTGACAAACGACAATCAGCGGGTTGGCTCAGAAGCCGTCTTTGACGACGACGCGCGTCCGTCCGGTCACGCCGCCCTTAATGATTTTCCTCAGCGCGTCCGGCACCTCGAGAACCGAGATGTTGCTTGTGAGCAGGCCCAGGTGCGGAGGGGTGAGTTCCGTCGCAAGCTGTCGCCATATCTCGCGCCGCTTGTCGATACGCAACAGCACTGAATCGATTCCCGCCAGTGTTACGCCGCGCAGGATGAACGGGTGCACAGTCGTCGGCAATTCAGCAGATCCGGCCAGTCCCGAAATCGCCGCAATACCACCATAATTCATGGTGCTCAGCGCGTATGCGAGCGCGGGGCCACCAACGCAGTCGACGACGGCGGCCCACCTCGCCTTGCCGAGCGCCCGGATCTTCTCGCCTTCGGGCGGCACCCGCCCGATGACCGCCGATGCGCCGAGGTCTCGTAGGTAGCCCTCGATATCGGGCTTACCGGTGGACGCCACCACCTCGTAGCCGAGTTTCGCGAGCAGGTCGACGCTGACACTGCCGACGCCGCCGGTGGCGCCGGTCACCAAGACCGGACCGTCCGACGGGCCGACCCCGTGTGCACGGATCGCGTTGACGCTCATCGCCGCGGTGAACCCGGCCGTGCCGATCGCCGCGGCCTGATCGGTCGTCAGCCCGTCGAGCTTGACCACGTAGTCGGCGGGGTAACGCGCCCTCTCGGCGTAGCCGCCGTGCCGGCCGGTACCGATGTCGTAACCATGAGCGACCACAGGATCGCCGACCGCGAAGTCCGGCGACGACGACGCCGCGACGATGCCGGCCACGTCGACGCCGGGGATCAGCGGGTAGGACCGGGCTACCCCGCCCCGCGGCGTGACGGCGAGCGCGTCCTTGTAGTTGATCCCCGAGTATTCGACGGCGATCTCCACCTCGCCGTCCGGCAAGAATGTCTCGTCGAGGACCTCGGGCTTCAGCGTGATGCCGCCCTCGGCATCCTCGTGGGCGACCAAGGCGTTCAGTTCGCTCATCGATTCGCTCCTTCGCATCGGCTGAAGTGTCACTACCGTAGCCGGTGTGGCCCCGCGGCTTCGACGCCGCGATAAGGAGCGAATTACAAGGTGAGCAGTTCGTTGGAACCGACACGTGAGCAGATCGCTGCGCTGGCAGCCCGGCCGGCCGACGCGCCTGTGGTGATGGTCAACCTGCTGAAGTTCAAACAGCCGGGCGGGCTCGAGCGCTATCTGCAGTACGGGCAGGGAGTGGCCCCGCACCTGGAACGGGTCGGGGGCACGGTCCGCTACGGCGGCGCTGCCCCGACCGTCGTCATCGGGGAAGGCGAGCGGCCGTGGTGGGACGCGATTCTCATCGTCGAGTACCCGTCCCCGGCGGCATTCATCGAGATGGTGACCGACGCGGATTACCTCAAGGTGCACGAACACCGAGCCGCCGCGCTCGAGCGGGGTGACCTGATCGCGACGTCGATGTGGTTGGTCGCGGACTGAGGACTCCGCGCGCTTCGCAGGTCCGCAGCGGCTAATTTAATGCCATGTATCTGATCACGGGCGCAGCCGGAAAGAGCGGCGGAGTCAGTCGTTCCGTCGTTGAGATGCTCCTCGACAAGGGAGAGCCGGTGCGGGCCATGGTGCACCGCGAGGACGCTCGGGCGCAGCGACTCCGGGACCTCGGGGCGGAGGTGGTGGTCGGCGATCTGACCGATCCGAGGAACGTCGTCGACGCGATGACCGGTGTCGAGCGGATGTTCTTCAACATGAGCGTGTCGCTGGACTACCTGGAGGCCACCGCGATCGTCTGCGCGACGGCGCGCGAGCTCGGCGGCTACGACGTGATTGTGAACATGTCGCAGATGACCGTCTCGCAGATGACGCTGACCAGCACGGAGGAATCCCATCAACAGTGGCTGCACTGGTTATCCGAAGAGGTCATGAACTGGTCGGGGGTGCCGGTGGTCCACATCCGGCCGACGGTCTTCCTCGACAATCCGCTGTTCACGATGCTGGCCAGGCGGTCGGTGCACGACCGCGGAGTGCTGCCGCTGCCGTTCGGCGCCGGCCGCACGTCGCCGATTTCGGCTATTGACGTCGCCAGGGTGGTTGTCGCGCTGCTGCTTGATCCCGCCGACCGGATCGGTCACGTGTACGAGCTGACCGGCCCCGAGGTGCTGGACATGGACGGCCTTGCCGAGCATTACGCGCGCGCGTTGGGACGGCCGGTGACCGCCGAGGACACACCACACGACGAGTGGACTCGGCAATACCTGCGGACCACCGGGTTGCCGGATCACGTCCAGCAGCACATCTCGACGATGGCGAGGCTGCATCGCGAGGACCGCTACAACCGGGCCACCGACGACGTCGAGACCCTCACAGGCGAACCCGCTCAGACGGTGGAGCAGTACATCGCTTCGAACCCCGAGCTTTTCGGGGGCTAACGCTGACAGCGCGGGCACCAGTAGCTGACCCGCTCGCCGCCGGTATCCGACTCGATCAGGGTTCCGCAGCGCCGGCATGGCTTTCCGGTGCGGCCGTATACCCACAATTCGTTGCCGTGCCGTCGATCTCCGGTGGTGGTGCGGTTCCACCGCGATCTATTCGCCATCAGCATGTCGTGAGCGCGTGAGACCAACCGCACCGGGTCGGCGACCCGTGCCACCGGCGCGGTGGGCAAAAGGCCGAACACAAAACACAATTCGTTGCAGTACACGTTGCCGACGCCTGCCATGACGCGCTGGTCCAGCAGTGTGGCGGCAATCGGTCGGTCCGGGTCGGCGGTGAGGTTGGCCGCCGCCGTCTCGGGATCCCAGTCCGCTCCCAGCAGGTCGGGACCGAGGTGGGCGACCGCGGACATATCATCGTCGCGGTCCAGGATCTCGAGTTGGCCCAACTCGACACCGGCCGCCTGAACATCGCCCGCTTCCAAGATGATTCGCACGCGATGGTCGTTCTCTCGAACGCGGCGGTCCGCGGAGATCCGCCAGCTGCCGTCCATCTTCAGGTGTGAGTGGATGCTGGCCGGGCCGACCCGGATGAACAGGTGCTTGCCGCGGCTGAGCACCTCATCGACGGTGTGGCCCGTCAGATCCGCGGCGGCGAACCGGGGCACCCGCACGTCGCAGCGGGTTAACGCCTTGCCGACCAACCCGTCGCGAAGGTTGGCCGCGGTGAGCCACACCGTGTCCCCCTCGGGCATCGGAGTTATCGCCTGAGCTGTCTGCTCTTCGCGCGAGCGCTCATCGGCGCCGAAGACCCCGCGGCGTCCGTACGAATCCGGCGTCGGCCAGCGCGGCAGAAACTTGTGCCCGCTCACCGGACTGCGCAGGCTCGAGCACCGGCACGCCGTCAACCCGTTCGACCAGAATCGACGCAACGCGGCCGCCGACCACGAATTCGGCCAGCGCGCCGGCGGCGGCGCGGTGCGCCTCGGGGTCAGACGAGAAGTTCAGAAGCGAACGGCCGCCGCGCTCGAGGAACCACACCAATTCGCCGTCGACAAGAACGACCAGCGCGCCGGCCTTGCGGCCCGGCCGATGCATGTCGTCGGGTGCGGTTGCACGCGTCGGCCAGGAGAGCGCGGAGCCGTACGGGTTGGCCGGGTCGGCCGCGGCGAGCGCCACCGCCTGATACGCCGGCCGGTCTTTATCGACGCTGTCCTGATGCGACCGCAAGCGGTCGACGGTCGACGCGACCGCGAATTGCGCGCCACCCAGCGATTCGACGAAGTAGCCGCGCTGGCATCGACCTGCGTCCTCCAACACCGTCAGCACCTTGTACAGCGTCGCAAACCCGCCTGGTATGCCCTCCGTCGCGACACTGCCCCTGGTGAGCACGCCGTACCGGCCGAGCAGCAGTTCCGCGCAGAAGTGGGCCCGCACCGTCGAATCGGGTTCGGGTGCGGGCAGCGCTGACCACCTGCCCGCGACGGTCGGGTCGGCGGCGCGGGTCTGTGCGTGCGCGACGCTGTAGTGATTGAGCCGCGGCGCGCGCCTGCGCTGTCGATGTGCCGGCGACGAGCGGCTGCCTCGGCGCGATCCGGAAAGCAGCGCGCGGACCGGCGCGAAGGTGTCGCCGGTGACCCAGCCGGCCCAGACCAGTTCCCACAGGGCCGCTTTCAGGGCCGTATTCAGCTCGTCGTCGTGCCCATCGGCCAGCTGGCGGAAGAAGAAACCGCCTCCGCGACTCAGGGTGTCGAGGATCATCCGGTGGCGTTCGTTGAACTCAATCTTTGCAGGCGCCGCCAGCGACAGCGGCGCGGTATCGGCCATGTGCAGCGCGATCCAGCCGTCACTTCCTGAGATCGCGCCGACGCCGGACCATGCGACTTCTCCCGACGCGAGCAGTTCGTCGAGCATCGCGGGCTGATAGTCGCGGACACGCTGCCCCAGAACCAGCGGCTCGAGCGCGGACGCCGGCACGGCGACGCCGGCGATCTGTTCGATCACCCCGACAAGCCCGTCCGTCCCGGTTGTGCCCGATGAGCCGATCTGCTGCCACGCAGGCAAGAACCGGCCGTACGCCGCGGTGCTGACGGGTTCCACCTGGGCACGCAGCGCGGCCAGCGACCGTCGTCGCAGGATCCGCAGGACTTCGGCGTCGCACCACTGATCCGGATCTAGGACAGCAGAACTGAATTCGCCGTGCACGAGTTTGCCGTCGAGGGCCAGCCGGCCCAGCACGTCGGCGGCCACCCGCACGCCCAGCCCGAACCGCGACGCGACGTCGGCGGTGGTGAACGGCCCGCGGGTACGTGCATAACGGCCGATCAGCTCGGCGAGCGGGTCGGCTACCGGTTCGGTGAAGCTCACCGGCACGCCGGGCGGCACCGCAATGCCCACGCCGTCGCGCAGCCGGCCGATGTCCTCGACCGCCACCCACCATGTCCGTTCGGCGTAGGAGACCGTGACCGCGCGCCGTGCCCCACGCAGCCCTTCCAGCCAACCGCCGATATCGGACGCGGTGCTGCGCTCTGCGATCTCATCGTCGGTCAGCGGGCCGAGCAGACGCAGCAGGTCTGCCACTGCCTCGGCGTCCCGGGCGAGCCGGTCCGCGCTCAGGTGCTGCAGCTGGCGGTGCGTGGCGGCGACGACCTCTGGGTCGAGCAGCTCGCGCAGCTCGACCCGTCCCAGAAGCTCGGCCAGCAAGGTGGTGTCCAGCGACAGCGCGGCCGCGCGCCGCTCCGCCAGCGGTGCGTCGCCCTCATACATGAACGCGCCCACGTAGCCGAACAGCAGCGACGCGGCGAACGGCGACGGCGTGGCCGTCTCGACCTCGACCACCCGCACCCGCCGCTGCTGGACACGGGCCATCAGGGCCGTCAAGGCGGGTACGTCATAGACGTCCTGCAGGCATTCGCGCACGGCTTCCAGCACGATCGGAAAGTCCGGGTATTTGCGGGCCACGTCGAGCAATTGCGCCGCGCGCTGGCGCTGGTGCCAGAGCGGGGAGCGCTTGCCGGGATGGCGCCGCGGCAGCAGCAGCGCGCGGGCGGCGCATTCGCGGAACCGCGACGCGAACAACGCAGAGCCGCCGACTTCGGCCGTGACGATCGGTTCGACATCGTCCGGCTCGAAGACGAACAGGTCGGCCCCGGGGGGTGAGTCCCCGGTGTCGGGCAGCCGCACAACGATCCCGTCGTCGGAGGCGGTGGGCTTCTCGTCGATCCCGTACCGCTCGCGTAGGCGCCGGCTGACGGCCAGCGCCAGCGGCCCGTGCACCCGCAACCCGTACGGAGAGTGCAGAATCACCCGCCAGTCGCCGAGCTCGTCGCGGAACCGCTCCACCATCAGCGTGGAATCGGTGGGCACGGCATTGGTGGCCTGTTGCTGATCGTCGAGCAGCCCGCGCAGGTTCTCGGTCGCATACTTGTCGAAGCCCATTGCAGAGCAGCGCTCGTTGAATGCTTTCGGTGCCAGGCGGGCCAGCTCGCCGGTGAACGCGCCCAGAGCGGCGCCGAGTTCGGCGGGCCGTCCGACAGCGTCTCCGCGCCAGAACGGGAGCCGTGCCGGTTCACCAAACGCCGGAATCACCAGCACGCGGTCGTGCGTGATCTCGGTGATCCGCCAGCTTGTCGCGCCCAGGGAGATGACGTCTCCCGGACGGGACTCGTAGACCATCTCCTCGTCGAGTTCGCCTACCCGCGAGGGCTTTTCGGAGTCCGCACCGGCCACCAGGTACACGGTGAACAGCCCGCGGTCCGGGATGGCGCCGCCGGAGGTGACCGCCAGCCGCTGCGCACCCGGCCGCGCCGTCAGCAGGCCGGTATCACGGTCGTAGACCAGCCGCGGCCGCAGCTCTGCGAACTCGGTGGACGGGTACTTGCCGGACAGCAGATCCAACGTCGCCTCGAACGCGCTGCGGGGCAGCGTCGCGAACGGTGCACTTCGCCGCACCGTGTCGAACCACAGGTCGGCGTCCAGAGGCTCCAACGCGCACGCGGCGATGGTGTGCTGGGCAAGCACATCGAGCGGATTCGCGGGCACCGTCAAGCTCTCGATCTGCCCGGCGAGCATCCGCTGCACCGTCACCGCGCAGCTGATCAGATCGGTGCGGTGCTTCGGGAACACGACCCCGCGCGAGATCTCGCCGACCTGGTGCCCGGCCCGGCCGATCCGCTGCAGCCCGTTGGCCACCGACGGTGGCGCCTCCACTTGAATGACGAGATCGACCGCGCCCATATCGATTCCGAGCTCGAGGCTGGAGGTGGCCACCACGGCTTTGAGCCGTCCGCTCTTGAGGTCGTCCTCTACCGCGGCGCGCTGCTCCTTGCTCACCGAGCCGTGATGCGCCCGGGCCAGCAGCGGCTCGGCACCGTACGACTGCCCGCTGGCCATGATGTGCGCGGGCGGACCGCCCGGCACCTCGGGGTTGGGTGGCGGAGAAAGGTCGATGCCAGACCGTTCGGCGTGAATCTCGTTGAGCCGTGAGGTCAATCGCTCCGCCAGCCGTCGCGAGTTCGCGAACACGATCGTGGACTGATGCGCCTCGATCAGGTCGGCGATGCGCTGCTCGACGTCGGGCCAGATGGTGTTGTTCTCCAGATTCGCCATGTCGGGCACCGGCACCACCACCGACAGATCGAACGTCTTGGCCGCCGGCGGCGCCACGATCGTGGTCCGAGCCTGCCCCGACAGGAACCGCGCCACCTCTTCGGGCGGCCTAACGGTGGCCGACAATCCGATGCGCTGCGCTGGCCGTTGCGACAAGCTGTCCAGGCGCTCCAGCGACAGCGCGAGGTGAGAGCCGCGCTTTGTGCCCGCGACGGCGTGAACCTCGTCGACAATCACGGTCTGTACGCCCGCTAACGTGTCGCGAGCGGCGGAGGTCAGCATCAGAAACAGCGACTCCGGCGTGGTGATCAGGATGTCCGGCGGATGGGTGATCAGCTCGCGCCGCCGACTCGGGGGAGTGTCACCGGAGCGGACGCCGACGCTGATCTGCGGGTCGGGAAGGCCGAGCCGTTGGGCCGTACGGGTGATGCCGGTGAGTGGTGTGCGCAGGTTGCGTTCGACGTCGACGGCGAGTGCCTTGAGCGGAGATACGTAGAGCACGCGGGTGCCCTTCTCGCCCGCCGGCTCGTTGGCCAGCCGGTCGATCGCCCACAGGAACGCCGCCAGCGTCTTGCCGGACCCCGTCGGGGCGATGACCAGCGTGTTGTCACCGCGCGCGATGGCCGACCAGGCCTGCGTCTGCGCCGGCGTAGGCGCGGCAAAGGTGCCGGTGAACCACTCGAGGGTCGCCGGGCTGAAGAGGCTGGGGGTATCAGGTCGGGGAGGGTCAGGTGAAGCGGGCACGCCTCCATCGTGCCAATCGGGCCCGACAAGTCGGGCGCGGTGGGTAACCAACGAACATGCTCAGACGTTGACCGTGGTGATCTGTTGGAGCCTTGCGCTGCTGGTGTGAGCGTCGCCCGCGGGGGAAACTCGCCTGGAGCCGGGGTGTTTTAGGCGTAGTGTCGAGGTAGCGCCATGAAGATGTCGCCTGATACTTCGAACCCGCAGCGTGACCGCGCGACGTACGCCGCGGCGGTGAAGTTCGTGGCGATTTTCGTCGCCGTCGCACTGGTAATCCTGTTCGGCTCGATGGCGTGGATGAGCGGTTGCAAGACGGGCGCTGGTCAAGGGGCGCTGGACAATTGCAGCGCGCTGCAGCGCAATACGCTGGCCGTCGGCCCCGCCATCACCCTGCTCATCGGAGGCGTGTGGGCCTTCCTCCGGACCTACCAGGTGTGGCGCGCACGCGGCGGGTGGTGGATCTGGCAGGGCGCCGGCTGGTTCCTGCTCATGTTGATGCTTTTGGTGCTGACGATGACCGCACCCCTGGCCCTGCTGTCGTAGCAGTATTGGTATCTCAACGAAGGAGACAGTGATGGGAGACACGCATCACGATCCGGTTGATCACTCTCGCACGCACCACCAGCACGCCGGTGAGTCGATGATCGACGTCTACTTTTGGCCCGGCCTCTTTCTGATCGCGGTGGGCGTCGTCGCGCTGGCCGGCTGTGTGGCGGCACTTGCGTACCACCACACGGAATTGCTGCTCTGGGCCGGTCTGACCGCCGCCCTGACCGCCAGCGGGGGCGTTTCCTGGCTCATCGTCGAACGCCATCGGGTGCGGCGCGTCGAGGCCAGGTGGCTGGCGGAGCACCCCGCCAAGCAGTCACACCGTCCGGCCGCGTAACGACGCCCCGACTCGCTAAACCTCGGAATCCCACTCGTCGGCGGCGCCCGCCGTGGTGTGCTGTTCCTGCCAGTCTGCGGGATCGGCGTCCTCAGGCAGCCCCTGTGCGGCAATCTCGTTCACCTCGGTGGGCTCGAGGTTCTCCGACAGACTGGGCGTTTCGCCGACCTCAGCACGCTGCTCGACGGCGTCTGCGATCGGAACCTCTTCGTCGATCGGTGTCGGTGTCCTGTTTGGGGGTGTCATTTCGGAGACCACGCGTCGAACCTACCCCTGCCGATAAACGTTTAACTGCCCGCTCACCACGGGTATCCGGTGCGCTGATGGGTGAGATCGAAAAAGCGAGTACCAGCACCGCCCCGGCCACGTTGCGGAAGGCCTGCGACGGGGCGGGTGGTGACTGGTCATTCCCGCACCGGGTCGGGACACCTGGTTTCGTGCGGTTTCATTCTGGCCGGGAGGACAGTTATGACTGGTGAACGAAGGTTCAAGAGTATTCTCGTGCCGATGCCAGGAGGCCAGATGTCCGAGGCTGACAACCAACCGGCGCCGGGAACACACGGCCAGCCGGTCGAGTTCATCGTGCCAGCGCGGCTGGAGAGCCTCGTCATCATTCGCACCCTCGTGAGCGCGCTCGGCACGCTGGAGGACCTGGATCTGGACGCAGTGGCCGACCTGCGACTGGCGCTGGACGAGGCGTGTACCGCACTGATTCGTTCGTCTGCCCCGAACTCGCGCCTCACCGTCACTGTTCGCCCCCGCGAGGAGGACCTCTGGATTTCGGTGTCGGTGCCGGGCGTGGAGGACGATGTACTGCGGCCCGGCACGTTCAGTTGGCACGTCATCAGCTCGCTCACCGACGCCGTGGAGACGTTCCACGACGGTGCCGGGGTGGACGGTCCTGCCCGCGTCTACGGGATCACCATGACAGCGAGACGGCTGGATACCAGCAGGTGAAAGAAAGTTCGTCACCGCGAACCCGTTCTGAATACGCCGACGTACCGGACATGTTCCGGGAACTGAACGCACTACCCGTCGACTCACCGGAGCGGGAACGAGCCCGCGAGCAGATCGTCCGCCGATGCATGCCGCTCGCCGAGCACATCGCGCATCGGTTCGACGGGCGCGGGGAACCGCGCGAAGACATCGCACAGGTGGCACGGCTGGGACTTGTAAACGCGGTGAACAGATTCGACGTCGAATGCGGTAGCGATTTCGTCTCGTTCGCCGTGCCGACGATCATGGGGGAGGTCCGCCGCCACTTCCGCGACAACAGCTGGGCGGTCAAGGTCCCGCGTCGGTTGAAGGAACTGCATCTTCAGTTGGGCAGCGCGACCGCCGAGATGTCACAACGGCTGGGGCGCGCCCCGACGCCGTCGGAGCTGGCGACCGAACTCAACCTCGATCGCGGCGAGGTCGTGGAGGCGCTGATCGCCGGCAGTGGCTATAACACGCTGTCCATCGACAGCGGTGGCGGCGGTGACGATGACTCGTCGCCGCTGACCGAGACGCTGGGCAGCGGCGACGCCAACCTTGACCGCATCGAGAATCATGAAGTGCTCCGGCCGCTTCTCGATCAACTTCCCGAACGCGACCGCACTGTCATCATCCTGCGATTCTTCGAATCGCTGACGCAGAGCCAGATCGCCGAGCGGGTCGGGATCTCACAGATGCATGTCTCGCGCCTGCTGGCGCGAACCCTAGCCCGACTTCGTGACGAGCTGAAGTAGGCTGTGCGCGCAGCCGGGAGCCGAAAAGCGTTCCAGTGCTTCAGTAATTGAAGACGCTGTCGGCAGCTGTGCCTCCTTGTCGAAGATTCGCAACAGGCGATTCACTGCGTGGCCGGGCACGAGGGCCCAATCTATTCCGCTTCGATCGCAGTCATCGGCAATTTCACGCAGACTCCGGATACCTTGTGCCCCAAGGAAATCCAGCTGGCTGAAATCCAGTACCAACGCATGACCATCTGTGAGGCAGGACCGGGCGTAGTCGGTCAGGTGATGGATGTTGGAAGCGTCCAACTCGCCGGCGGCGGCAACCACGGTTGTGCCATCAAGTGTCTGGGCGTTCAACCATACGCCATCACCGCTGAAATGATCGCGGTCGCGCGACCTCCGTCTCACCGAGAAATTTGCATTGTGAACAGCACTCATTGACGACCCCACCAATTCGAATGTGTCGTGCTACTGATGGAAAACGCCCGGCATGTCGCCCACGAGCAGGAACTTTGGTCGTGCACGGCCGAGGCGATTCCGCTCAGGCTGTGAACTCAACCCTGATTTGACCGTACTACTGCGCCGCGCGGGTTACAACCGAGAATGATGATGGCCGGTCATCTTCTTACGTTCTTCTCACGCGTTTCCAATTGTCGCTGAACGCGCGGTTTGGCCCGGTCACGGCGCGAAATGAGGTTGCCACCAAAGGATTCGAACTCGCATTGCGGGAGGTCAGCAGCGAAAGCGCGGTTGTCAGAGGATGAACGTGTGACGGGTTCAGCACGGTGCCCAGCACCGCGTCGGCAAACCGCCGCACCTATCCGTAGCGAAGGTACTCGGGTCGGCAGCGAGTTACTTGGGTCGGCAGCGAGTTACTTGATCTCGGCGAGGACGGTGCCCTGGGTGATCGCCGCCCCGGCCTCGATGGCGAGCCCGGTGATGGTGCCGTCCTTGTGGGCGGTGACCGGGTTCTCCATCTTCATCGCCTCGAGAACCACGACCAGATCGCCGGTGCTGACCTCCTGGCCCTCTTCGACCGCAACCTTGACGACGGTGCCCTGCATCGGCGCGGTGACAGCGTCGCCCGAGGCGGTTCCGGCGCCCGCGTGCGAACCGCGCTTGCGAGGCTTGGGCTTTTTGCGAATGACGCCGGGGCTCGCCGAAGTTGCGCCGTTGCCCAGTGCGAGGTCGCCGGGTAGCGACACCTCGAGCCGACGGCCGCTCACCTCAACCACCACCTTCTGCCGCGGCAGCGTCTCGTCCTCCTCGAGAGGCTGGCCACCGGTGAACGGCTCGACCGTGTTGTTCCACTCCGTCTCGATCCACCGGGTGTGCACCGTGAAGCTCTCGCCGTCGCCGATGAACGCCGGATCCGACACCACTGCGCGATGGAACGGGATGACGGTGGCCAGGCCCTCCACCTCGAACTCGTCGAGCGCCCGGCGCGAGCGGGCCAACGCCTCCGCACGCGTTGCCCCGTGCACGATCAGCTTGGCCAGCATCGAGTCGAACTGACCGCCGATCACCGAACCGGATTCGACGCCGGAGTCGATCCGCACGCCGGGACCGCTCGGCGGGCGGAACCTGCTGACCGGACCGGGGGCGGGCAGGAAGCCGCGCCCGGCGTCCTCGCCGTTGATCCGGAATTCGATCGCGTGGCCACGCGGCGTCGGGTCCTCGGTGAGGTCGAGCTTCTCGCCATTGGCGATCTTGAACTGCTGCAGCACCAGGTCGACGCCCGCGGTCTCCTCGGTGACAGGGTGCTCAACCTGCAGTCGGGTGTTGACCTCGAGGAACGAGATCAGACCGTCCTGGCCGACCAGGAACTCGACGGTGCCTGCGCCGTGGTAGTGGGCTTCCTTGCAGATCCGCTTGGCAGACTCGTGGATCTCCTTGCGCTGGGCATCGGTCAGGAACGGCGCCGGCGCCTCCTCCACCAGCTTCTGGTAGCGGCGCTGCAGCGAACAGTCGCGGGTGCCTGCCACGACGACGTTGCCGTGCTGGTCGGCGATCACCTGCGCCTCGACGTGCCGCGGCTTGTCGAGGTAACGCTCGACGAAGCACTCGCCGCGGCCGAACGCTGCGGTCGCTTCGCGGGTCGCCGACTCGAACAGCTCCGGGATCTCCTCGATGGTGCGGGCCACCTTCATGCCGCGGCCGCCGCCGCCGAACGCCGCCTTGATGGCGATCGGCAGGCCGTGCTCCCTGGCGAACGCCACCACTTCGTCGGCGTTCTTGACCGGATCCGGCGTGCCGGGCACCAGCGGCGCCTGCGCGCGGGCGGCGATGTGGCGCGCGGTGACCTTGTCGCCCAGGTCACGGATTGATTGGGGGCTCGGGCCGATCCAGATCAGGCCGGCGTCGATGACCGCCTGGGCGAAGTCGGCGTTCTCTGACAGGAAGCCGTAGCCGGGGTGGATCGCGTTGGCGCCGGACTTCGCGGCGGCGTCGAGGATCTTCGCAAAATCGAGGTAGGACTCGGCGGAGGTCTGGCCCCCGAGGGCAAACGCCTCGTCGGCCAACCGCACGTGCGGGGCGTCGGCGTCCGGCTCGGCGTACACCGCCACGCTTTCCAGCCCGGCGTCCTTGGCCGCCCGGATCACGCGGACCGCGATCTCGCCGCGGTTCGCGACGAGCACCTTGGAGATCCGAGAGCTGGAGTGACTAGGCACTGCGCCTCCTGGCGTGTGTTTAGTGGCGTGTCTCTTAAGAGAAGTTTTTAGAAATGTATCCGACGGGCAGTTTAAGCGGTGCGCAGGCGGCGTTTGATCCTGGCCAGCATCGCGGCCATGCCGCGCAGCCGCAGCGGACTGATCAGCGCCGCCAGGCCCAGGTCGCTGTAGAAGTCGTCGGGCACGGCCAGGATGTCGTCGGCGGGCTGATGGTCCAGACCCGCGGCCAGGATCGAGGCGAACCCACGGGTGGTCGGCGCCTCGGCGGGCGCGCTGAAGAACAGCCGGACGTCGGCGCGATCACCGGCGTCGACGTGCAGGAACACTGGCGATTGGCACTCGGGGACCGGCTCCATCGCGGCCTCGGAGAGCTCGGCAGGCAGTGGTGGCAGGTCGTCGGAGAACTCCAGCAGCAGCTTGAGCTTGTCCTGGCCGGCCATGTCCTGGAAGTCGGACACCACCTCGGCGAGTGGTGCGGCAGGGAGCGAGGCTTGTCCGAGCGACATCCGGCAGGGAGCGAGGCTTGGTCATGGTGAGCCGGGATCTTCTCCGACGACGATGGGAACGCGCACGGTGTTGCCCCACTCCGTCCACGAGCCGTCGTAGTTGCGCACACCCGGCAGGCCGAGCAGATGCGTCAGCACGAACCAGGTGTGGCTGGAGCGTTCGCCGATGCGGCAGTAGACGATCGTCTTGTCGTCGGGCTTGAGGAAGCCGTACAGCTGTTCGAGCTCGTCGCGGGCGCGGAACCGGCCGCTCTCGTCGGCTGCTTTGGCCCATGGGATTGCACCGCGGTCGGGATGTGCCCGCCGCGCAGCGCGCCTTCCTCCGGGTAGTCGGGCATGTGCGTGCGCTCGCCGGTGTACTCCTGCGGGGAGCGCACGTCGATCAACGGCTGCGCGCCGATGGTGCCCAGGACGTCGTCCTTGAACGCCCGGATCGGGATGTCGTCGCGCTCGACCACGGGATAGCCGCTGGACTTCCGGTCGGGCACATCGAGGGTGGTGTCGCGTCCGCTGGAGATCCACAGGTCGCGGCCGCCGTCGAGCAGCCGCACATCCGGGTGGCCGAACAGCGTGAACACCCAGAGCGCGTAGGCCGCCCACCAATTGCTCTTGTCGCCGTAGATCACCACGGTGTCATCGCGCGAAATGCCCTTGCTGTCCATCAACGCGGCGAACTGCTCGCCGGTGATGTAGTCGCGCACGTGCGGATCGTTGAGATCGGTGTGCCAGTCGACCTTCACCGCGCCTGGGATGTGTCCGACGTCGTAGAGCAGCACGTCCTCGTCGGACTCGACCACCACGAGGCCCGGCTTGCCGAGATTCGACGACAGCCAGTCGGCGGTGACCAACCGCTCTGGGTGGGCGTAGGACTGCAGGGCGGGGCTGGGATCGGCAGGCAGCGGCACGTTATCGAGCCTACTGCGACGCGTGTCGCTCGCCGAGATTGACGTTCTACAGCGGAAGTGGGAGTAGAGGTCTGTAATACGTCGAGCTCGTCAAGGTTTCCATCCCCGCGAGGTGAGCGCGTCGTGGACACGCTGGATGATGTCGTGTTCGGTGTCCTCTTTGACGACGCGCACCACGATCCAACCTAGGCGTTCTAGCTTGGGCGAAGACTTGAGGTCCTTGACGTACTGCGCGCGATTGGTCCGGTGTTGGTCCCCGTCGTATTCGGCGGCGACCAACAAGTCCTCCCAGCCCATGTCAAGCATCCGCACGAGCCGTCCCCACCTTTCGACCACGGGAATCTGCGTGGTGGGCTTTGGAAAGCCGGCATCAATGAGAAGCAGCCTCAGCCATGTCTCTCTTGGTGACGCCGCGCCGCCGTCGACAAGCGGCAGTAACTCTCGCAATTGGCGTATGCGGCGCGCACCCTGGTATCGCTTGGCCAGTAGTTGAACGTCTTCAACGGAGAATGGCGTAGCTCGCATCAGGGCGTCGAGCCGAGCGAGGGCTTTGCCCCGCGCTAGGTGTCGGCCAATATCGAAGGCGGTGCGCGCTCGCGTCGTGACGGGAAGCCCCGCAACGCGTGTCAGTTCATCGTCGCTTAGGCGCTCGTTGCGTGTGATCAGCCCGCTTTGGGGCCGGACGTTTCGTGAAATCAGTTCGATAGGGATGTCGGGGTCGACCCAGTCCGCACCATGCAGAGCCGATGCCGCAACCCCTGCAATGACCGCCTGTCTGCCCGAGGACAACCATGCACCCGTGGTCCGGTCCCGCAGCGATGGCGCCGAGCGCCGTGCGACATAGACGCCGCGGAAAATGGGCCGATACCACCGCTGCAACTCGTGCCTGGTCAGGGTTCCGGCTGCAACTGCCTGACTTCCCACGAAGACTTCCCCCATGCCCTTATGGTGGCGTTACCTCCCGACAGCCCCGCCAGATGGACGTTTTACAGAGAAAGTGCGAGAGGACCCCTGCAGAACGTCGATCTCGATGATTACGTGACGGGATTGGCCTCCCACAGCGCCGGGATCGACAACCCCGCCCGCTCCAACAGCCGTCGAGTGAGCGGCAAGCTGATGCCGATGACGCTCGACGGGTCGCCGTCGACCGCATCGATGAACCAACCGCCCAGGCCGTCGAGCGTGAACCCGCCTGCGACGTTGAGCGGTTCGCCGGTGGCGATGTAGGCGTCCAGCTCGCGTGCCGATGGTGTGGCGAAATGAACTGCGGTGACGAGTGTTTCCGCACTTTGATGAACAATCTTGTTGTCATGCAATCGGATTACGCAGTGACCCGTGTGCAGGTGTCCGGTGCGGCCGGCCATCGTCTGCCACTGCCGCTTGGCCTCCTCGCCTGAGGCGGGCTTGCCGCGCAGCTCGCCGCTCGCAGTACAGCATCGAATCGCAGCCGATCACAACACAATCCGCGGCCACCGACGGGTCAAGGATGTTGGCTACCTGCTCCGCCTTGGCGGTGGCGAGCGCCACTGTGACGGTGTGCGGCGACGAGTCGCCCAGACGCGAGACGATGGCGTCCTCGTCGACACCCGACACCACGACGAGTGGTTCGATTCCGGCCTGACGCAACACCTTGCGGCGCCCTGGCGAGGCGGACCCGAGCACCACCCGAGTCATCGCCGCATGTAGGTCCGTTCCAGCAGGGTTACGCGGTGCCAGCTGAAGACCGCGATAGCGCAGCTTTGCGACGGGATGACCCCACAGGTTGCGCTCGGCAACGGCCGGCTGCCGGGTGCCGCCAGCCGCACCACCGAGCACGGCCACCAGTGCGGCGACCTCTTCGTCGGTGGGGTTGCCGCGCTCGATGTGGATGTCGACGTGCTCGGGCGAGGTTCGCTTCGCTCATAGCGGTATGTTCCCGTGCTTCTTGGGCGGCATCTGGACGATCTTGCGCTCCAGCAGCCGCAGCGCGGTGGCCACGTAGCCCCTGGTGTGCGACGGCGGAATCACCGCGTCCACATAGCCACGCTCTGCGGCGATGTACGGGTTGACGAGCGTGTCCTCGTAGTCCTGCTGCAGCTTGAGCCGCAGCGCATCGACGTCCTCGCCGTTCTTGGCGGCCTCGGCCAGCTGCTGGCGGTAGACGAAACCGACCGCACCCGAGGCGCCCATGACCGCGATCTGCGCCGTCGGCCACGCGACGTTGACGTCGGCGCCCATGTGCTTGGAGCCCATCACGCCGTAGGCGCCGCCGTAGGCCTTGCGGGTGATGACGGTGATCTTGGCGACGGTGGCCTCGCCGTAGGCGTAGAGGAGTTTGGCGCCGCGCCGGATGATCCCGTTGTATTCCTGATCGGTTCCGGGCAGGAAGCCCGGCACATCGACCAGCATGATGATCGGGATGTTGAAGCAGTCGCATGTGCGGACGAACCGGGCGGCCTTCTCCGACGCGTTGATGTCCAGGCAGCCGGCGAAATGCGTCGGCTGATTGGCGACGATGCCGACCGGACTGCCGTCGATGCGGCCGAATCCGACGATGATGTTGGTCGCATAACCGGCCTGGACCTCCAGGAACTCGTCCTCGTCGAGGATGCGGGTGACGACCTCGTGCATGTCGTAGGGCTGGTTGGGCGAGTCCGGGATCAGGGTGTCCAGCTCGAGGTCTTCGTCTGTGAGGTTGTCCTCGATGGCGCCCTCGGGAGCCGGCACCGGGTAGCGCGGCGGATCGGCGTAATTGTTGGGTGGCAGGTAGGACAGCAGATCGCGGACGTAGTCGAACGCATCGTGTTCACCGGAGGCGACGTAGTGCGCCATGCCGGACTTGGCCATGTGGGTGTGCGCGCCGCCCAGCTCCTCCATCGTCACGTCCTCGCCGGTGACGGTCTTGATCACGTCGGGACCGGTGATGAACATCTGGCTGGTCTGGTCGACCATGATGACGAAGTCGGTGAGCGCGGGGGAGTAGACGTGCCCGCCGGCGGCGGCGCCCATGATCAGCGAGATCTGCGGGATGACGCCCGAGGCGAGGATGTTGCGGTGGAAGATCTCGCCGTACAGGCCCAGTGAGACCACGCCCTCCTGGATGCGCGCGCCCGCACCGTCGTTGATGCCGATCAGCGGGCGGCCGGTCGTGATCGCGAGGTCCTGCACCTTCACGATCTTCTCGCCGTACACCTCGCCGAGGCTGCCGCCGAACACCGTCACGTCCTGGCTGAAGATGCACACATCGCGGCCGTCGATGGTGCCGTACCCGGTGACCACGCCGTCGCCGAGCGGGACGTTTCTGCTGGAGTCCGAAGTTGGTGCTGCGGTGCTTGGCCAGTGCGTCGAGCTCGACGAACGAGCCCTCATCGAGCAGCGCGTAGATCCGCTCGCGGGCGGTCAGCTTGCCTTTGGCGTGGACCTTCTCGACCGCGGCCTCACCGACGGGGTGCAGCGTCTCCTCGGCGCGCCTGCGCAGGTCGGCGAGCTTGCCCGCGGTGGTGTGGATGTCGATGGTGTGCTCGGCGGCGGGTTCGGCAGTGTGCTCGGCGTCCTTGGTGCTGCTCGTCATGGTTGGAGATGGTATCGACTCCGCCGATGGCGGTGGTCAGCAGCGCCAACTGGTCCGCTTCCTAAAGTTGCAACGAGTTTGCTGGATGCCTGAAGGGGACACATCCCAATCTGGAAACGCTTCTGTGCTGCAATGTGTCTTCGCGAATGTTCCAGCGCCTTACCCACAGCAAATTTGCGTCCTGGTTGCCAGGCACACAACGGCGAACCATCGCCCGATAGTTGCGTTGGCAATAACAGTGATCTGGCACACACGTCCCACATCGGCTTTCTCAAATTCGGGGCAAGCGTACCGATCCAGGGGCTGCTGACCCAATTGTGATGGACGTCATAGCTGTAAATTAACTCGAATTACTGTTAATTACAGGTGAACTGCCTGCTCATACGTGCAGTTGTGTGGTGGCCGAAGATGTCACAAATCATTATTGTCGATTCGCGGGCCGAACGCGAGGAGGGTCTGTTAGGTTCAGCGCGGTTGTTACCTCACTCGCCAGCAACGGGCTACGAGCTAATCGTCCGGCGTTTGCGACGGGGCCGTGGAGGCAACGCCTGCGCTGATGTTTGATGTGAGGTGAGAGTGAGTGTTGGAGCCGAACCTATTGGGCCTCGCCCTACGCACAAAACCTGACAGAACCGCGCCCCTGCGCAGCTACATATTTGCGGGGCGCCGTCTCACCGGGCCCGCAGGAAGTAGCCGGTTGACCATGCAGCGGCTTGGCCGGCTCGGACTCGCGAACGAGACCGAAGTCATCGACCTCACCGCGACCGCACCCGCAGTCCAAAGGCGCGCGGTGACGCGCACGGCAACGCATGCAGCCACACCTCGGGCAGCCTGGCAGCGTCGCTGTTCCCCTGAACGGTGGACAGACCATTCATCCCCTACATCAACCGTTTTCCCGACAGACAGCGCCGATGCACCACGGGATAGTTGGCGTGACGAAGGTAGGTCGCGGCCCCGCATCGGAGTAGCAGCGACATTCGCTGCTACTCGAAGGCCTTCGACGGAACGTGAAGGAACTGTGATGGCCGAGATCGGGGGAACGGACGCTTCGGGGGCGCTTTTGATTAACGATCGCGCGAACCTCCGCCGCGAAAGAGCATTGCACGCAGGCACCGGGGCGCTTTGTGGATACGCCCCCGCCGCTTCCAAACATCGAGATGCGCCTTCTTTTAGGGCTGCAACTCGCGTGGTGTCGGACCGAACTGCACCACAGCACCACAGCACCACAGCGGGGTTGTGGTTCCAGAGCCAGGGGTTCCAAACCCAGGCTACCGGCTAGCCGAGTTCCTTCGGCTCAGCAGAACTGAGATTGAGCATAGCTGTCGCTCGCTAGAGCCGGCAGCCGTCGAGTTGGTGTCGGGTCATCGGAGACCCTAAGCCCCGCTATCCCTTAAACGCACACTAGTTCAGAAAAGAGCCAGCGTGATTGCATCACTTCCTGCGTGGCGTACTGCCCCGCTTAACGCCAAATCTTGGAAGCTGCAGCTTCCAGGTCACTCCTCGCCTCACCGCGCGGCGCCTCACATGCGAGACAGCGCCTCGCGATATGCGGCAAAATTTTTCGCGCGATCGGCCAGCAAGCTGGCGCGCCATCGCTAACGGCGCCACGTCGGCCTGGGGTGTAACCCGTCCGCGCGTGGTACAGCAGCACTCTGGAGTGTTTATGGCGTAGCGACCAACAGATTCACCCCCTGTAAGCGGGAGTGGGGACAGCGACCAAACCGACCCCACCCCCTAGCCCCCCAACCAAGGAAGGCTTCTTTGATGTTAGCAACACATCGCCGATGTTTTACGTTAATAACACATCGCCGATCGTTTTCGGCCGTCTCTGCAATTGAATCGCGGCTACCGGCACCGCATGGTGCCCGATTGGAGTTAAGACACCGAGGAAACGGCGGGAAGGCAGAATGACCACCGCGGACATTGAATCGCTTACGAGTGGCCTTCGGCACCATCACGCGAAGGTTATCGGCCCCGCAAAAGCAGATTGCGACGTCGACCAACAAAAGCCGACTGAGCCGACTGTTCGCCCCCATAGCGATGAGAACGCGCCACAGCTGAGCAAGTGGCCGGGGTAGTCGCTGGGATTCCGGCCATCGGTAAGGCCTGCGAGGCGCTCATAATAGCGGGCTGGCGCACCAGAATCGCGGGGAACCGCATTACCGTCAACGACGAGGTGTTCGCCCAGTTTATCGGCGGTATAGCCGCCGCTGGCGGCGTCGATGCCACATGGGTGATCTACGCGATCGCAGGCAGCCCTCCGGTATGGGTCGTTGGAGCGGAGTGTCAATCATGAAAGCTCGGCCCAGGACGCTAGGCGCCCTAGACACGCTTCACGAAGCCGACGGTGTCCCGACCGCCGTATTGACCAGTGATCGGGCCAGGCAAGTAGCAGCCGCGCACCCGGGGTCCAGTCCTGTCGCGACCATATTTGATGGGCTGGAAACAAGAATGACCGCACTATCCATCGTTATGCCGGTCTACAACGAGTCGGCCACAATAGTCCGGCTGTAGAATCACGTGCTCGCCGTTGACTATCCGTGTCCGATGGAGCTCATCGTCGTTGAGACGGCAGCACTGACGAGACGGTGCAACTGCTGTATCCATTCAGCGATCAGGGCGTTACGACGGTGTACCACTCGCTCACCTCGGTAAGGGTGCCGCTGTTCGCCCGGCATCCGAACAGCGGCCGGAACGCACGTCGTCATCCTGGACTCTGATCTCGAGTACTCGCCGTCGGACATCCCGGCCCTGCTGCGTCCGGTGCTCGACGGATCGCCGATCACGTGTTCGGGACCCGGATATTCGGTCTCAACACCAGATTCCCCTCATATCGCTTCGCGATGGGTGGGCGGTTCACCACCGCCGTGGCGAACGTGCTTTTCGATTCGTGCATCACTGACATGCACACCTGCCTGAAACTTATTCCAGTGGAACACCTTCGGGCACTGACGCTGTCGGAGAACGGCTTCGGTCTCGACACCGAGCTGACGGCCAAGCTGCTGCATGCCGGTGTACGGCCGTATGAGGTGCCGATTAGCTACAACGGACGGACCTGCGCAGAGGGGAAGAAGATTACCTGGCGTGACGGCTATCGATGCCTGTGGATTCTCCTGATGGCCAGACTTCTCAAACCTGAGATGCTCCCTGCCGCAACCGCTGAGACTATCCCCGAGCGCCCGCTCCTCATCATCGTCAACGCTGACGATCTCGGCGCGTCGTTGCCTGTCAACGACGCCATCTTCCATGAGCTCGAGGCCGGCCGCGTCACTTCCACCACAATCCTGGCCAACGGCCCGGGTTTTGAAGATGCCGTCAAACGAGTAAGGAGCTTCCCTGGAGCCTCGGTTGGCGTCCATTTAAACCTCACAGAGTATGAGCCGCTATCTGCGCCGTCTGCGCTCAAGAGCCTGCTTGACAGTAATGGCCACCTTCACCCTGGCCTTCGTTACAGGATATTCACGCCGCGCCAACTGGGCGCGATCTACCAGGAGTTTGCAGCTCAGATCGAAAGGGCGCTCAACGCCGGAGTAAGAATCTCGCACCTTGACTCTCACTGGCACATCCACACCCGGCCGGATTTCGTGCCGCTGGTGAAGGCCTTGCAGCATAAGTTTGGAATCCAGCGTGTGCGAGCGAGACTAAATCTTTATCCGCCGGATCAACCCGCGAACGTCCTCGCCCGTATTGCCATTCCGATCTGCAATGCGGCGCTAAGATGCCCGCCCGGACCTCGAACAACCGACTGCATGAGCAGGTTTTCAATCTTTCTTGAATGGATCAAGCGGGGCTACATTCCCAAAATGCAGAAGCTCGAGTTGATGGTCCATCCAGGCCATCCAGAACGGGCCTATCGCGAAGAAGTCACGCTTCTCGCGTCGGAGTGGTCGGAACGCCTCACCCGTCCCTTCAGTAGGATCACATTTTGGCAAATCTAGTCTCCGTGAGCATCGCATCCGCACCCGAGCTATCAATGGGTACCTCCTCTACCTGCACCGTGAGCGTTATCATTGCAACAAAAAATAGGGCCGCCGAGCTCCGCACCATTAGTCTTCCTTCGCTCGGACAACAAAACGTCAACTGCTTTGAGACCATTGTTTGGGACGCGAGCGATGACGATTCCTCAAAGTGCGTTGCAGAAGAGTTTGCGGCCACGCATCCTGAGCGTATCGTTCGCTATTTCAAGGCGCCAAGATCGGGTTCATCTGCGCAGCGTAACGATGCAGTCCGGGAAGCCGAAGGCGATATCGTCTACTTCATCGACGATGACTGCGAAGTATCTCAAGACGGAATCTAGCCCTGCTTAAATATTCAAGCTAGACGGCCCTTCTGCCGCTGCTTTAAGCATCACTAACAAGTGGCCGGCGGAAGTAATTGCTCGCTCTGGACCGGGGTTTGCATCGGCCGTCCGAACAGTTTATACCCGCCTCTTCGCGCCATCGTATAAGGCATCGGGATTAATTGCGGTTCCGCGACTTCGCGACTCTGCGGGGGAAATGCTCAGCGGCGGTAATATGGCGATTAGAAGAGCGATACTCGCCGAGTATGGCTTTGATGAGAGGTTTCAACGATACGCCGGGTACGCGCTATGGGAAGATCGAGCCCTTTGCCAGCTCCTCACATCCCGGGGGTTCAGCCTGCAAACGGCGAAGAAGGGCCAGATCGTACATTGGGCGGCCCCCGGGGAACGAGTGCCCATCTCCTTTCGAAAGGGACAAGTAGAAGGCTATAACTCCTCAATACTCTGGCACACCTCAATTTATCCCTTTGCTAAGTGGACGATATTCCCGTTCATCTGGGCGCGGTTTGGCTTTCTTGTGGCTGTGCTGCTGCTGCCTTGCCTGCGTTGGCCCTGGCAGGCTTCGCGGTGGAAGCGCATGGTTGGTTATCTTGCCGGCCTCTCGGTGTTCTTCTGGGAGGAGATCCTGAAGTTCAGGAAGCCTGTCGTGACATCTGGAAACAGCCAACCTCGTTTGCCTGCTGAAAAGAAAGGCACGCCTTGAAAAGTCCTCGCTTAATTGCTAATTCCACATGGACTCTCCTGCGTAAAGCTGGTGCGGGGTTTGTCATGCTGCGTATTCATCCCAAGAGTGGCCTGCGTAAGGTGGGATGGTACAGATCTTGCAGGGTTCCAAACCGATCGATTCGGACGGGTCTCCACTTCCTTGGTGGACTTATCCCGCGATCGCTTTCCTCCGTGACCGAATCAGGCCGCAGTTCCGCGTCTTGGAATTCGGCGCAGGTATTCCACACTTTGGCTGTGCCGGAGAGTCCAGCAGGTGGTGTCGTTTGAAAATAGTCCCGAATGGCTTCGCGCTCTCCAGCCGCAGG
>CAWHDL010000017.1:0-172657 GCA_963828065.1 uncultured Actinomycetota bacterium
GCGCCGTTCGGATCTGTGGTCCGAACCGACTACGGCGAAACACGGATCACGCCCGGCTGGAAGACGGCGATGGTTGTGTTCCTGTGCCTGTACCCAACGGTGATGCTCTTGTCGAGGTTCCTTGGGCCGGAACTGAGCCACTTCGGCTTTGCACGTTGGCTCGTTGTATTCATTAGCAACATCACCAGCGTGGTTCTGCTGCAATGGGTTCTGGTTCCGAGGACGTCTCAGGCCTTCCGGCGTTGGCTCGATCCTATTGACGGGGCAGGCTTGCGCACCAGCCTGGTCGGTGCGGCCGTCATCGGACTCAGTTACGCGGTTATGCTCGTCATCTTCGGGTCGGTGACCTGGCTGCACTTCTGACGATCCGTCGCATTGGAAGAACCCGGCCGGGTCAAAATCAGAGCCAGCCAGTGCGGGCGGCAGCGACCGGCTCGGCGGGAGCCGGGGCCAATTCCCCGTCCCGCACCCCGTCGAGCATCCGTTTCACCACGGCGACAATCTCCGGGGCGGCCCCGGCGAGTCCGGTCATATCGGCTTTGGTGACCAAATCACCATCGACGCCAGCCCGAGCCAGCACGGCAGCCGGATCGGCCAGCTGATCGGCCAGCCAGGACAACGGGTCCGCTGACAGCTCAGCGACGAAGTGCCGGGGTCCGGGTTCCCAACCGTCGAAACGGGGGTGGTGATGGGCCCGGTCCAGCGTCCCGGGCGGGCTCTCTGTGGACCCGAAAATGTCCACCCGCCACACCGGGCGGGTGAAGGCGATCGGGACGCCAGCGTAGATCGACCCCTGAGGCTCGGCCCGGCCGACGAGGCGGACCTCCAGTCTGACTCCCCGCTCCGGGGTTTCCTGGCCGGCGAGCGGGACCGGGTCGACGAAATACATGTCCCCGACGACTACACCCAGGGCTTCGAACCCGAACGCTGCGAGCATCGCGTACCTTTCCTTATGCCGTCTTGAGCGTAGACCGAGGCGGTTCGCTGTCAGGTCGGCGAGGCGCGTTATGGCATTGCGGGCCGCTGGGCGGCAAACGAAGGGCGACGCCAGGATTCAGAAACGGCGCCACGTTCCTCGTTCCGGCTCCCCGCTCAGCCTTGCTGGCCAGTGGCTTGGAATATCACTCGGCGCGCGATTTCGACGGCGTGGTCTGCGAAACGTTCGTAGTAGCGTCCGAGCAGTGTCACGTCGACCGCGGCGGCGACGCCATGCTTCCAATCTTGGTCCATCAGCATCGTGAACAGATGGCGGTGCAAGTCGTCCATGGAGTCGTCGTCGTCATCGAGTTGCGCGGCCTTGGACGGATCACATGAGAGCACAACGTCTCTGGCATCCTTGCCAAGGTCGACGGCGATGCGCCCCATTTCGGCGAAGTAGCCGTTGACATCCTCCGGTAAGGCGTGAGACGGGTGTCGTCGCCTCGCGATCCTGGCAACATGCATCGCGAGCGCGTGCATCCGTTGAACATCGGCGACGTCCTGGAGCGAGCTGACAACGGCGCGCAGATCCCCCGCCTTGGGCGCCTGCAAGGCCAGCAGGCGCAACGCGTCGTCCTCGATGCCGGCAACTCTTGGCGTGAGTTCCTGCAGCTCGGTGATTACCTGCTCGGCCAGCTCCAGGTCGGCCTGAAGAAGCGCCTGCGTGGCGCGCTCCATCGCCAGTCCCGCCTGCTCGCACATCTCGGCGATGATGGCCGTCAGACTGCGGAGATCCTGGTGGAATCCCTCCCGCACACTGACCACCCTAAGGTCCGCGGCGTGCGACCCGTGCGCAGCGATCGAGAAGCAGGGTCGCTTCGTCCAGTTGAGCGCGCAGGCGAACGAGCCGCTCCGGCACTTCAAACTCGATGCTTGAGGCTCGGGATTGGCGCTGCTCCCAGCGTTGCTCAGCTGCTTCTACGCGCGCCTGCAAACCGGTGATTTCGGTCTTCAGCGCAGCCGCGAACAACGCCGCCTGCGCAACCTCGCAGGCGCTCATCGCCGGCGCACCGCGTACGTGCGTATCGCCGACCGCGTCGTCGACCATGCCCTATACATATCTCACCGCGTTACATCTAGCCAGCCCTGCCCGACAGGTCACTGACCACGATTTCGATCTGCCCGCAAGTGGTGCGTCACAGCAGCGCCCAGGTTGGCGGACCGACGTGCGCCGAATGGTTTGGGCGGACCCGGTTTCTGGGTACGGATCCTTACATGGTGACCGTGCTGGTGCTGTTGTGCATCGCCGTCACGATCGCGGGCATGTGCATCCACACCTACATTCGCCGCTGATCCAATCCGGCGGTTGGTGACATGCCGCCGGAAACAGTCTTGCAAAGGGGTTTGAGCGCGCCGACCCAGGCTTCGAGTTGGTCGAACATCACGGCGACGGCATCGTCGTGAATCGCCGCGACGGGACGGAAGATTGACGTGCGGCGGGGCTCGAACCCGCGACCATCGGATTAGCGACCCATCGGTCTGGATAGGTCCGGTTGTTTCTTATCTTTTGTTGTGTCACAAGGTGATTGGTCGTCCGAAGATTCCGGCCAGAACCGCTGCCACTAACCCACTTGACCCCCAGAAAAGTGCGGTAACGCATTTCCCCTGGTCAGCGCCGACAGTCGGTGCTCCGGAGCCGTTTAAGACGTTCACAGACGCGCAGGTCGTTCACCATCGCGCCTAACGTGTGGTCCCAAGTGGTCCCAAAGCGGACTCGCCACCACCCCGTTTACTACGTGAGGTTGGGTGTGGGGCGAAAGCTCGCTAACCAAATCGTCGTTGCTACGGATAGTTGCTACGGATAAGAGTCTCCCGTCATTCCATGGCTGGGCTGGCTGATGCTGGCCGTGGTGCTACTGAGTCAACTGCTGCTGGTGGTGCGTGACAACACCGGTCTGGCGCTGGAGCACCCTGGTGATCGTGCTGCCGAAAGCACCGTTGGTACGCCTCGGTCCGATTCGGTGCTGCACTACCCGAACTATGTATCGGTGATGGCCGAGGGGGCTGGCTCTGAACCTGACCCAGTCCGCCGGCATTGGGGAACTCGGCCTCGCTACGTCCGCTCAAGTGCGACGATTCCGGTGTCAACGTTCGTCAGATCTAGTCGGGAGTGGACGTGGACTTCATCCAGGAACAATTCATCGACCCGGTCAGCAAAGCGCTGTACACGTACATCTTGATTTATCTGCTCGTGGCCGTCGGGATCTATTTCACGGTGCGGACCCGACTCGTGCAAATCCGCTACTTCGGGCGGATGCTTCGCCAACTCGGACGGTCGCGCACCCACGACGGCGGCATCTCCTCGTTCCAGGCGTTCGCCGTTGGTCTCGCGTCTCGGGTCGGAACCGGCAACATCGCCGGTGTCGCGATTGCGCTCACGGTCGGTGGCCCGGGCTCGATTTTCTGGATGTGGGTGGTCGCGGCGCTCGGTATGGCTACGGCGTTGATTGAGGCCACGCTTGCGCAGATCTTCAAGGTTCGTTCGGATGACGGCACGTTCCGCGGCGGCCCCGCCTTCTATATCCAACGGGGGCTCGGCTCGCGGGCGGGCGGCGTTCTCTTTGCTGTGCTGCTGGTGTTCACTTTCGGAATAGCGTTCAACATGGTGCAGGCCAACGCGATCAGTGACGTGCTGAAGACATCGCACGCGATCGAGGTAGATTGGACGACACTGGGTCTGGTCGTACTGGCGGCACCGGTGCTGTTCGGTGGGGTCCGCAGAGTAGCCAAAGTGGCGGAATTTGTTGTGCCCATCATGGCTATCGTGTACGTATTGCTGGCTCTGGTGATCGTGGTGGTCAACATCACGAATCTGCCGCGGGTGATCGAGCAGATCCTCGGCGGCGCGTTCGGAATCAGGGAAATGGCAGGCGGTTTCGGCGGCGGTATCGCTGCCGCAATGCTCAACGGGATCAAGCGCGGCCTGTTCTCCAACGAGGCGGGTATGGGCAGCGCACCCAATGTCGCGGCCACCGCGACGGTCTCGCATCCGGTGAAGCAGGGCCTGATCCAGTCGCTGGGTGTTTTCGTCGACACCATGATCGTCTGCTCGGCGACGGCGTTCATCATTCTTGTTTCGGGTCCCGGCGTATACGACCCAGCTCACGCCGGCAGGATGGCGGGGGCGACGCTGACGCAGTCGGCGATCGCCCAAGTCCTCGGTTCGTGGACCACCGGGTTGATGACCCTGTTGGTGTTTGTCTTCGCCTTCTCGTCGGTGCTCGGCAACTACGTCTATGCCGAGGTCAACTTGTTCTTCCTGGGCGCCGGTCACAAAGCGATCAATGTGTTCAGAATTCTGGTGCTCATCGCGATCGGTTTCGGCGCAGCGTCGACGTTGGCAACGGTCTGGGCGCTCGCTGACGTCGCGATGGGGCTGATGGCTATCGTGAACCTGGTCGCGATTTGCTTGCTGGGCAATTGGGCGTTCGCTGCGCTGAGGGATTTCCACCGACAGTCGGCGGAGGGCAGGGATCCAATCTTCGTAGCCGGCGAAGCGAACCTACCCGGCGCCCTGGAGGGCGATATCTGGGTACCGCGAGAGCGCCGTCTTGCTGGCGGTGCTGATGACCCCACTGCGTGACACAGAGCTTAGAGGGCTCACCACCCAACTTCCTCACCAAGGCACGGATAACCGCGGGGATCATTGGCGGATCTGACGGTGCGTTCCGGGCCGCCCTTGCCAACGTGTTTAGTTTCGCCCTCCCGATGGGCAGGTGGAAGCAATCCGGCGTCGGCGCCCGATGGGGCGGCGCCAACCCGGTCCTCTCGCCGCAACTCAGATTCGCGTTGGGCCTCATGCGCGCGACCGCTGCCCACGGTCTACGCCGACTCGGCATCACGCCAGGAGCACACGCGAGAAGGTCATAGGCCGGCGACGCCGGAGCTGCCGGATGGGTTCCCCGCGCGCGCCAGCGAAGAGGTGCGCCCACTTGAGGGGGTCGAAATGCTCTAGCCCGGGATCGGGCCGGGGCGAAGTGTGGGCGATGGGGTCGGGTCAATGTCTGCGCTACGAAATGTGAGGAGCTGCCGTGAGTGACCATCCAAACATTCTGATCATCTGGGGCGATGACATCGGGATGAGCAATCTGAGCTGCTACACCGATGGGGTGATGGGGTATCGAACCCGCAACATCGATCGGATCGCTGAGGAGGGAGTGCGTTTCACCGACTATTACGGGGAGCAGAGCTGCACGGCCGGGCGGGCGGCGTTCATCACCGGCCAGAACCCGTATCGCACCGGGCTGACCAAGGTGGGCCTGCCCGGCGCCACGCTGGGGCTGCAGCCGCAGGACCCGACCATCGCCACGGCGTTGAAGGCGCAGGGTTATGCCACCGGGCAGTTCGGCAAGAACCACCTCGGCGACCGCGACGAGTTCCTGCCGACGATGCATGGTTTCGACGAGTTTTTCGGCAACCTGTATCACCTCAACGCCGAGGAGGAACCCGAGCTGCCGGATTATCCGACGGACCCGGAATTCCGCAAGAAGTTCGGGCCCCGCGGGGTGCTGCACACCTGGGCCAACCCCGACGGCACCCAGCGGATCGAGGACACCGGCCCGCTGACCAAGAAGCGGATGGAGACCTGCGACGAGGAGTTTCGCGACGCTGCAGTCGATTTCATCAAACGCCAGCACCAGGCGCAGACGCCGTTCTTCGTGTGGTTCAACGCCACGCACATGCATTTCCGCACCCACACCAAACCGGAAAGCGTTGGCCGGTCAGGGCGCTGGCAGTCGGAATATCACGACACCATGCTTGATCACGACGACCTGGTCGGTGACCTGCTTGATCTGCTCGACGAACTGGGCATCGCCGAGGACACCATCGTGATGTACTCCACCGACAACGGTCCGCACATGAACTCCTGGCCCGACGGCGCGATGACCCCGTTCCGCAACGAGAAGAACTCCAACTGGGAGGGCGCCTACCGCGTCCCGGCGATGCTGCGCTGGCCGGCGCGCATCCCGGCCGGCACCGTGCTCAACGGAATCATCAGCCACAACGACTGGTTCGTCACGCTGCTAGCGGCGGCCGGCGTCCCCGATATCGCCGAGAGGCTGCGCGCTGGAACCGATCTGGGCGGCACCACCTACAAGGTGCACCTCGACGGGCACGACCAGCTGGCCTACATCACCGGCGAGTCCGACGAGAGCCCGCGCCAGCACTTCTTCTACGTCTCCGACGACGGCGACCTGACCGCGCTGCGGTTCGATAACTGGAAGTTCGTGTTCATGGAGCAGCGCTGCCCCGGCACCCTGCGCATTTGGGCCGAGCCGTTCACCGAGCTGCGCGTCCCCAAGCTGTTCAACCTGCGGACGGATCCGTACGAGAGGGCCGACATCACGTCGAACACCTACTACGACTGGATGCTCGATCACGTCTTTCTCTTCGTACCGGCGCAGGCCTACGTCGCCCAGATGCTGCAGACGTTGGTCGAGTTCCCGCAACGGCAGAAGTCGGCCAGCTTCAACCTCGAACAGGTCATGGCCAAGCTGCAGGAAGGCGCCAAAGGCGACTAAGCCCCCGGCACGCCGGCGATCACATCGTCGTTCGTTGTTTCGAGCATCGGCTGCGGCATCCCGGCGGGCGGGTTCTGTCGTGGAGCTGGGACCGCATGTGGATCGGTGATGCGGGCGGCGCGATTGGTGTTGCGCGGCCCGACTCTAGGAAGGTGGGCTCAATCGTGGCCAGCGCGCCGCTCATTGATGAGACCTGAGCGGAACAAGATCAGTAGGCTGACCATCAGCATCCACGCGGGAAATCCCAGCGCCACCAGATAGCTGATGACGACCAGCCAGCGCGGCATGAGCCCGGTCTTGAGCCAGATGGTGGCCAGCGAATTCATGAACACCGCCGCCATGCGGATGGCGTAGGTCTTGGTTCACACGGGCCATGAAAACGGCCCCCGGAGACTCTCCGAGGGCCATTTCCGCTGGTAGCGGGGACAGGATTCGAACCTGCGACCTCTGGGTTATGAGCTAACCGGTCGCCGTCTCCCGGATTGCTGTCGGTCTCATTCGTTAGGTCAACGGCGTTCCGCCGTCCAGCCTGTTTCAACAAGTCGCACTCGTTCGTGTGGTTCTCGCGATGTTGTGTTCCCAATCCGTTCCCAACACAGCAAACAGATCATTCGGAAGGGTGGGCTGCCGTTATCCCGCGGCCGCGACGGCAGCGGCCGGCACCATCGGAGCGACCTAGAAACGAGCCTCGGAACAGGAAAACAACATGCAAATCTGACTTCTGTTTGCTGGGACTTTTGGCCTCTTGTTCGGGGCCCTACGCCATGCCATAGCCGTGCCGTGTGGCCCTCGTTTGCGGTGTCTGGGCAGCGAAACATCGAGGTAACGGTTTGGGTGTTTGACCACCCAGAGGTGAGTTATCCACTGAAAAGGAGGAGCCATGGCCACGCGTGGTATCCCGCCGCAAGCCCGAGATCCGCGCATGACCACTCTTCACAGCGGCGCAATCACGATCGCCGCCCTGTCCGGCGCCTGCGCTCTGGTAGCGCTCGTCGCCGGCTCGCCGCTTGAGTTCGGTGTCGCGTTGGCGTTGTGCGGAGCGGGGTGGATCGCCGCCGACTTCATCGAATGGACGGTTGAGCGTGAGCGTGCTGCTCGCCGATGTGCGGTCCCGGCTACACGGCTCAACCCCGGTTACGGATCTTGCCACGTCGTGTGTGTCGGTGCGGACGAGTACTCCTCGCGCCCAGCGCGGCGCGCTGGAACCCGATCAGCCGCTTGAATATTGATGTATGAGGGCGGCGTCGGCGCCTCGGTCCCTCAAGGGCGCGGTGGAGGTCGAGAACGCACGTGAGCGTCTTCGAGGGGAAGGTGGCGATCGTCACCGGTGGCGGCATGGGCCTGGGGCGCGCCCTATGCGGGGAACTCGCACGACAGGGTGCCACCGTGATCGCGGCGGATATCGCGGGCGATATGGCCAACCAGGTCGCTGCGCAGATCGAGCAATCTGGCGGAAAGGCGCGGGCCGCGCAGATCGACGTGTCGAACAACGACGGCGTCTCGCGTTTGGTTGACCAGACGGTCACCGATCTCGGCCGGCTCGACTACATGTTTAACAACGCTGCGATCGTGATCGGCGGAGACGCTCGTGATCTCACGGTGGAGCAGTGGGACCGGGTCTTGGCGGTCAACCTCCACGGTGTCCTCTACGGGACGTTGGCCGCGTATCGCGTGATGGTGAAGCAGGGCCACGGGCATATCGTCAACGTGTCATCGCTGAGCGGCCTGATCTCGCAACCTGGCAATGGGCCCTACTGCACGGCAAAGCACGCCCTGGTCGGACTTTCGCTTTCGCTGCGGTTTGAAGGGGCCGATCTCGGCGTGAAGGTCAGCTGCGTGTGTCCTGGCGACATGAAAACGGACATCTACAAGAACATGACCGTGGTGAACATGAAGGTGGACACCGAGGAGATCGTCCGCGTCAGCCGCAGCTCTCACTTTCTGATGCCGCAATGGAGTGCCGAA
Organism: uncultured Actinomycetota bacterium; assembly: GCA_963828065.1. Taxonomy (GTDB): domain Bacteria; phylum Actinomycetota; class Actinomycetes; order Mycobacteriales; family Mycobacteriaceae; genus Mycobacterium. The sequence continues at coordinate 8,466 of CAWHDL010000017.1, forward strand.
CAGGCGGCGCGGGAGATCCTCGCAGGCGTGACCCGCAACAAAGCCCTCATCGTGTTTCCCGGTGTGGTGCGGGGGATTTGGCGCCTGAATCGACTCTTCCCGGGCGTGCTGTACTGGGTGAACGTCCGGCGCATGAGGATGTTTCGCCGCATCCGTCGAGACACTTGATCTGCGCTTTCTTAGCAAACCAATGAGAACGGGGACCTATTAATCGCATGTCGTCGGCGGCAAATGGGTCTGCCAACCGAGGCGGCGCGCCCTAGCGGGCATCCCCACACTTAACATCCCCCTACCAGCCCACGGGCCGCCACGCTGCGGCTTGCAACCACTAAACCGGTCTCACATCACACGACCTGAACCAATTCACGGGGTTCTGTCACCACCGGCGGAGGCCGACGGCCAGTACCACGATCACCTCCAGGTCGGACAGCACGCCGATCAAACGTAACGAGGTGTGCACGAAACCCGGGTCGCTTCAAAGTGAACGGGCCTTGCGTATCCACAAGCTGTCGGAAACGTTCTGAATTCATCGTCTCGGGTGTTGGTAGGTCTAGTGGGATCTCAGCAAATACAATCTCAGACAATCTCAGATGACTAGCAAAGCTAACCTTCACAAATCTGTTCCCAGCCGGCATGAAAATGGCCCCCGGAGACTCTCCGAGGGCCATTTCCGCAGGTAGCGGCGACAGGATTCGAACCTGCGACCTCTGGGTTATGAGCTAACCGGTCGCGGTTTCAGCTGGTGCACCTCGTCTCATCGTTCCAGGTCAGGGTGATCTGGCCCGTCTCGGATGCGTCACAGCGTCGCATCGGTTCTGTGCGGTGTCGCCACGTTCTGTTCCCAAATCCGTTCACAACGCGGCAAATATGACGTTGAGCGATTCGGGATGGCACGCCGGCCGGTGCGGCGCACGGTTGGTAGCCAGAGCGAACCGGCCACGCCCTCGGGGGATCCAGGGCGACGAGGTCCGCGTCAGCAGCAAGAAACGCGACGACCTGCAGGGCGTCATCGCCATACTCAAGAAGGCCGTCCTCGACGTCGCCTTCCAGTTCGTCAACTACCGCTGAGCACCGTCCAGACTGGGGCCGCCCGCTACAGAATCCGCACGTTATGTAAAGATCGTGCACTGGCATCGACGCCAGCAAGGAGTCATAGCAAACCGATGAGCCCGAGCAATCCCTGGCGCCACCCACCCGGCGTGCCCCGCTGCGACAAGCCCCGCGCAGAAGGACGCTTCTACCTCCCGGGCGGCCGCCGCATCGGTTACGCGGAATACGGCCACCCGAACGGACCCGTCGTGCTGTGGTGTCATGGCACCCCTGGAGGCCGCCGCCAGCTGCCACTGGTCGGTCGGCGCGCAGCAGAGAAGCTTGGCCTGCGCGTCGTCATGATCGAGCGGCCAGGGTCCGGACTGTCCGATCCGCACCCTTACGACAGCGTCTCCGACTTCGCCGCCGACATGGCGCATGTGGCCGACGCGCTGGGCGCCGAACGCCTCGGCGTGGTCGGCCTGTCCGGTGGCGGCCCGTACGCGCTGTCCTGCGCGGGAACTGCGGCGCTCGCCGACCGCGTCGTGGCCGTGGCCGTCCTCGGTGGCGTCACCCCATCCGTCGGCCCCGACGCCACCGCGAGCGGCGCGATCAAGCTGGCCCGCCAGTTGGCCCCGGTCTCCTCAGCTCTGCGTGAGCCCTTCGCCTGGATAACGGCCGGACTGCTGTTTCCGATCATCCCGTTGGCGCATTACGCCTATCAGGGCTTCACTCGCGTCATGCCCGAAGGTGACCAACGCGTATTCGCCGATCCGGAGATCGAGGCCATGTTCGTCGACGACATCGTCTGCGCGCTCGCGGGCAAGGTGCCGCTGCAAGCCGTGATCGACGACGCCCGACTCTTTGGGCGCGACTGGGGTTTTCGACTGGCGGACGTCGAGGTCCCGGTGCGATGGTGGCACGGTGACGCCGACTCAATCATCGCGTTCGACGACGCCGAGAAGGCCGCCAAGCTCCTGCCCGACGCGGAGCTCATCCTGATGCCCGACGAGAGCCATCTCGGCGGCTTCGCCGAGGCCGGCGAAGTCCTGGGCTTCATCCGCGCATTCCTGTGATCGACAAGAAGCACGCTGACCTGCGGAGATGCTGAATTTAACGATGCGAAACGATTATCATGGCTAATGTTCACAAATCCGTTCACACGGCCCATGAAAATGGCCCCCCGAGACTCTCCGAGGGCCATTTCCGCTGGTAGCGGGGACAGGATTCGAACCTGCGACCTCTGGGTTATGAGCTAGCCGGTCGCGGTCTCGCGGATTGCGGTGGGTCTCATACGTTCAGGTCAACGGCGTTCCGCCGTCCAGCCTGTTTCACCACGTCGCACTTGTTCGCACCGAATTCACCACATTCTGTTCCCAAATCCGTTCCCAACACAGCAAACACGAGGTTTAAGAACTGGCCACAGGGCCCGGGCCGAATCGTCGGGTTTCAACACCGTCCCGGCCCTGGCCACCGGCACGCATTGCGTAGGACGCGCCCCCAATGGGCTAGTGGGGCCGGTGGCATTTCGCCACCAGCCCCACTATGGCTTAGCACGCCGCGTGCAAGACGCGAACCCTCTTCGCCGACGCGACCAATCGTTTGTGACGTTCAGCCAGGATGCCAGCCGGCGGTAGATCGCGGGCCGTCTTCTGGACGTCGGTTAGCCGTGTGGTGCCTCAGAGATCTTGGTGTCTTCCTTGCCGACCGTTTGGCAGTAGGTCAACGCCGACAGGCGCGTTGCCGAGATCTCAAGATTGTTCGGTTCGGCACCGCTTTTGTCCTTGAGCATCTTGCTGATCTCGTCGGTCTGCTTCTTCTCGTCCTGCGCGGTGAAGTCCTTGCACTTTGTGTCGCCACCGGTGTTAATGACTTCTGACGCCGAACATCCACTGAACAGCACCACGGCGATAGCGATCGTGGCGGGTGCAATGGGCTTCATCGTGGCCCCTTCTGAATCGCAGGTGTGTCGCAAGTCTCGGAGTCTTCTCGCCCCGTGTCGCTGGTTTGCGAATGCGGATCCATCTCGTCAGCGCGCTCGAACTGCTGGTTCAGCTCTTCGCGGGCTGTCGCTGCCTCGTTGCGGTGGGAGGCTGCTTGCTGTTCCAGACCGGAGGCTTGAGCCGCCTTCACCTCGGCTTCGGCTTGGACGGCGCGGGCTTTCGCGGCGGTCTCCTCGGCAAGTGCCTCCCGCCGATTGACTTGAAGTGTTTCTTCCTTGGCTCGTTCGCGGATCCTGTCGGCTTCGACGTGCCGGTGGCGCTTGCGGTTATTGATCATCACCCACACGAACAAGATGACAATAACCATTAGCGCGACGGCGAAAAGGGCGATCGCGATGATGATTCCGGTGGTCATGTCAGCTCCTTGGTTTGGTTGAGAATGGTCGATGGTCCAATCGGTTGAAATGGGTTCAACCGTTATGGGTGGATTCGGAGTCCCTGGACTCGGACACCCATGTAGTCGAGTGGTCCCGCGATCACGGTGACCGACATGGTGGTGGCGCAGGCTTTTATGTTCCTGGTGAAGTACCCGCGTTGACCGCCCGCCAAACCGCACTTGCCCAATGCTGGCGACGCCATGTCACCTTTCAGCGACCGGATCCGCTGCAATTGCCGCACCATTGATCGCGCCGATCGAGGTACCGACACCGAGTCCGGTCGGACGCCGGCCTCCAGCACTGCACGCGCGGTGCCCGCCTCAACGGCTCCGCCGGGCAGGAACGCATCACGCGACATCCATGAGCCGTACTCACACGGCGCGGTTGAGTCGGCGCCAGCGCGGGCGACGGAGATCACGACTACATAGCACCAATTCAAACCCTTACGGTCGCGGCAGGAGTAGGAACTAGGTATGTCGTCGCTTGTCGCGCAAAGCCGTTGGGTGAGGCTGGGCCACGAGTTCGGCCAGCGCCTCAATCCCGCCGAGCAGTCCGCGGTTCTGTCCTGGGTATCGTTCACCGCGATGTTCACAGGTCTACGGCTGCTAACGCACTGGATCCATCGCGGACACGGCCCCAAGGGCAGCGGCATCAGCGTCGGCGGCCGCCACTTCCACCACTACAACATCGGTATCGCGCTGCTCTCGGCTGTCGGCGCGGTCGGGCTGCGCGGCTCAGACGAGCGTCGACAACACCCAGCGGTGGCGGTCGCGTACGGCACGGCCAACGCGCTCGTGGTCGACGAGCTGGCGCTGCTGCTCGACCTTAAAGACGTCTACTGGTCACACGACGGGCGGGAGAGCGTCGACGTCGCGATCGGCGTCATCGCTTTGGGCGCCACGATCTCGGCGGGTATGCCGTTGTGGCCTCACGCTCGCCGCGCTCTGCATGAGCAACACAAGCCGACGTTGAAGGGCTGATCCTGCAAGGGTTTCGACCGCGTGGTCGGCCGCGACTCTGCCGGGTCGAACCCGATCCTTTCATTGCCCACGCCCACTCGAAAGGTCGCGATCGCGCGGACGAAAACGCGAAGTGTTGACACAGAGTGTCGGCGCGGTATGCCGCTTACACCGCTTGACCTGCGGTTTCCACTGGAGCTAACGGGACTCGAACCCGAGACCCCCACGCTGCCAGGAGCGGGCAGAAGCCGTGACCAGGCATGATAACGGGGTTTTCGGGCTGTAGTTGCCGTAGTTGAGGGAGTAGTTGTCGTCAAGACTGTCGTCAGATCGAGGGTTGCGGGTGAATCGCCCTGCTTCGCGCGAGCATACGGCGCACTGGTGAGAGCAGTTGCCCGAATGGGTACGCGGTAGAGATGGGTGTAACGGATCACAGACCGAAGGAACTTCAAGAACAAGCTCATCAGTACGCTGACCAGGCCCGCAAGCAGGCGGACCTCCGGCGCGCGGAGCAGGACGGCGGTGTCAGCGGTTGGATTGCCGACCGAGCGGGTACATGGGAGCTCGAAGGACCCGACGAGCTGACCATGCAGCGCCAGAAGTACTTCTGGAACTTCCTGGTTGATTACTGGTTCCGCATGGAGATGGACGGGTGGGAGAACCTTCCCGAACCTCCCGCGCTGCTGATCGGAATACATTCGGGTGCTCCGTTTGTGTGGGACGCATGGACGGTTGGCGTGCAGTGGTGGCGCCGCTTTGGCCAGGAGCGCCAGCTGCATGGGACTGCCCATGATGTGCTGATGGCGATTCCCGGGATTGGTCGATACTTCCGGGCGATGGGCGTGCTTCCTGCCGCTCCTGACTCCATTGCCACGGCACTGGCTGAGGGACGCGACGTGGCGTTGTGGCCGGGGGGCGAGGTCGATTCGCTGCGACCGTGGAGTGAGCGCGACCGTGCGAATCTCGCGGGCCGCACAGGGTTCGTGAAGATGGCGATCCGCGCTGGAGTGCCGATCGTGCCGATCGCGACGGTCGGAGGCGCCGACGCGATGCCGGTATTACTCCGTGGCGACCGGTTCGCGCGAGTGCTGGGCCTCGACAAAGTGCTTCGGCTCAAAGTCTTTCCACTGGCTGTGTCACTGCCATGGGGCATCGCCCCGGCCGCGCTGCCGCAGTTTCCGCTGCCTGCCAAGATCCGGACCCGGCTGATGCCCGCGATCGAGTTGGAACACGAGCCGGACCGCGCCGACGACGACGAGTACGTCGAGCGCAAGTATCAGGAAGTTCAAGACGGTATTCAGGTCGGGATGGACGCGCTGGCGCGGAAACGCGCGCTGCCGCTGTTCGGCTAATGGTCTGCGGTGATACGCATGGCTTTTGACAATTCCGAGCACGACGCTTCTTCGGCGGTGCTGTTCGACGTGGACGGAACCCTGGTCGACTCGAACTAGCTGCCCGTCCACGCGTGGCAGCGACCCTTAGTGACGGAGGAAGTAACCGTCGCTGCATCGGCATGAACGGGTCCGTGCTGGTGAAGACAGTATCCGACCATGCCGACGATGACGTGAGGAATCGGTTGAAGGACGGGCACTCTCGTTACTACGAAGAGAGCTCAAACCGCTACCCGCGGAACCGTTCGAGACGGGATGTGGATGACCCCAGCCGTTGATCGTTACTCGCAGATCACAGTCCGCTCCAACCGCTATTCGGTGCCCTCCAAAATTCATCGGCTGCCAAGTACCGGCTATTCTCTGACACGGCTGCCATGGCTTACACCGTGTGGTCTGGTGGCAATAGCAATTTTGGGGTACGCACGCGGAATCCATTTGTCACCTGCGGCACATGCCGCCGAGCTCGTCGGAGCGCCTATCGCTGATGGGTGAACCCGACAATCAGGCGAATTGCTTCTGATCGTTCATGACGGCCTATTTGCCGCGAGTCCGGGCAGTTTGGGCCCAATCGGCCCCTCGTTCTAGCGCCGCCTCGGCGAGTTCGGCACCGCGCTCCCGCGCGACGTCCAGCAGCGGCGAGACCCGTTCACCCGCAACGTCGGCGAGCTCGCGTCCGCGCTCGGCGCTGGCGCGCAGACCGTGGCTCACCTTATCGTTCACCGAGTCAAGCAGCGCGCCGCTGGACGCCGTTCCCACCGGCAGCGCCGCGACGGCCTCTGCGGCACGGCGGGCAGCCCGACGGCCGCGCCAGCCCAGTGACGGCTTGCCCTCGGTGTCGACAGACGCGATCATCAAGGCGCCGATCAGACTCAGGTCGATGAGGAAATCGCGCTGCTGCTGCGCCTTACGCTGCGGATCGGTCTCGGTCCAGAACAGGTGTCCGCCAAGGCTGCCCGGCACCACCGCGCAGGCCAGCGCCGCCGACGCCAGCCGGGGCAGCTTGCCGCTTGCTAGGAGCAGACCGCCGACGATCTGCACCGCTGCGGTCACCCGGGCGAGCGTCTCGGGGTCCTGAGGAACCTTGGTGGCTGTCGAGCCGGGCAGCCTCCGCAAGCCCTCGACCGTCGGGCGGGCGGTTTCAGCCGCTTGCTCGGGCCGCCGTAAGGCGTCGACCCCTTGCCCGAGGAACGCCGCCGCCAGAAGCGGACGCGCGACTCTGCGAACCAGCATTGTCTACGAATGCCCTTCTCCTCCGGTTTGCAAACCTCAGGGCAGTGCTGGCCCCGGGGTGTCGTTGTCGGTGTAGCTGTCGAACAGCGGCAGCCGATCGGCTGAAACCCGCCGCGACAGCGGGGACGCGCCGGGGGCGCCGAAAACCGCGCCGCCGCACCGCAAAACTCCATCAATGAGACTCCATCAATGAGCTATCCGCCCAGGGCGCAGAGCCCGTGTCAACGACCGCCCACAGCAGTGACGACCGTGTACTAACACGGCAGCACCGCGGTGTGAAGCTGAGCATCAGTCGTTCCAACGAGTGCTTATGCTTCCCGGAATCTGTGCGGGTGCGAACCTCGAGGGGCGGGCTCTATGGTTCCGACAAGGTCAGAAGGACTGCCAGTATTGCCGCCCAGAGACCCGGTGGTGTAGGGCAGATCATATTTGTCAGCAGGCACGCCACCAGGCGTCGCTGCCGCCGAGTCGCTGGTCCAGCCACAGGTGTTCCTCGGCGTTTAACCGCGTCCATGTCCCGGCTGGAGTAGCTGACGAAGACCCCCATGACGTGCTGTCCCTCGAACGAACTGGGTTCAGCTGCACTGGAAACGCGGCATACGCGGGGGCCACCTTTGCAAATTGGCATCGCCGCTACTCACGGCGTACTCACCGAAGCGGTTTATCGTCCTGCCAAACGTCGGGCTCTACACCGGTCGGCTCGCCACCCAGGATGACACCGGCGGTCTGTGACCGGCCATGTGTCGCGCGAACAGGTGGATCAATACCAATAGCGGCGCCCGCCGACAGGGCGGCCAACCTGGCCGAGCACTAACAGCACGAGGCCGATCACGAGCAGGATCCAACCGATGGTGACTACGAAGGCCGGGACGGGGAGCAGGTAGCCGACGAGGATGAGGATGATGCCTAGAACGATCATTCGGTTGCTCCGTAGGTTCGCGGTCGGTGGTGCCGTACCGGTGTCTGCGCTGCATACCCACGGGCAGCCTTGGATAAGCCCTTTTCATCTACATGGCACGGCCCGCCACCCCAAGCAGGTGACGGGCGCGCTGCCTATCCCGTAGCGTCCCCCGACTCGATATCCGCAGTGATCCGAAGGTGGGCGGTCAATAGCAGGTTGTCGAAGGCGGACCGAGGCGGGAGCGTTTCGGTACCGCTGAGGGAGATGAAGTCGACGGCTATTTGTTCGGCGAGGATCCTTAACTTGACGTTGGTTTCCTGGGATCGCCACTTCAGCAGCTGGAAGGCGGCCAGTTCATCGATCCCGTAGATCAGCATCAACATGCCCTTGGCCTGCTCGATCCCGGCCCGGTCCTCGGCGATTCTGGTGACGGCGGCGGTCACCTGGTCCTGGCGTGCCCGTTCCGACGGTGAGATGTCGATGTAGTAGCCGTGGGTGCCGGTGACTGTCCCGTCATCCGCGCGCAGAAGGTCCCCGACAACGACGACATGATGGAGTCGGCCTTCCACGTCAATGATGCGGTGCCGGGTGCTGAACGCTTGACGGGTTTGGCGGATCAGACACAGGGTGTCGGCGATCTGGCGGTAATCGTCGGGGTGCTTATGGGACAGGACCATGTCGGTGGTCGGGGTGACCGAGCCCGGTAGGTAGCCGTGCATCTTCTCGACCTGGGGCGACCACTCCCAGCGGTCGTCGTCGAAGTAGTAGCGGAACCAGCCGACCCGTTGCGGGCCACCAGCGGCCAACGTCTCCTCGACGCGTTCCTTGCTGTCACCGCCGCTGGGTTGTTCAACGGCGACGAGATTCTCATTTCCCGGATGTTGTTGCATCCCACTACTCCTTGCGCGGAATACCCTCTGCCAATGTGTGTGCTCGGCAACCACTCGAGCGTCAACCCCGTCGACCGCGAGCAACGCCTGTGCGGCCGGGCTTCCCCTCAGTGGCTTACGGAGCAGTAAATGTTGTACTACTAGCTTGCCCGCAGGTCAATCCCCCATTTTGGGGAAGGTGCAGAGTTGTCAGAGTGCCGCAACGCGGACCGTGGACGCCGCGCGAATGTGAGGCGGCAATCCAAGTGAGTCGGCGATGGCGAGCCAGGCCGCTGTTTCCTCAACGCACAGGGGTAGCACTGGCCACCGCCGCCTAACAGGGCCACAGAACGCTACCCGACTTCGCAGGCCCCGCTGATCCCGTGATACCCGGAATGGCTCGCGCTAACCACCGGATCGTTCGGCGCGTTCAGCCGTCGTCATCGCGCCGCCGAAAAGACGCAGGTCTCGCTGCTCAGTGGCGGCCTCAGTCGCGGACTGTCCTAACGCGTGTGCACGGCCGTTGTCATTCTGAGCCCCTTCCGTTGCTCCAGCCCGACCGCATCAGCAAGTTCGCGCCGATGCCGACGCAGTTTCCGGGTGTTCATCGCCCAACTCGCCCATCAGATCCCACAGCCCGTCGGCCAGGGCGTTGAGCTCTTGTTACACAGCCTGGTCGGCGCGCGACTGAGTGTTCTGCAACAGCGCGACGAGCAGAAACATAATGATCGTCGTCACCGTGTTGATCACCAACTGCCAAGTGTCCACGCTGGGCAGCACCCACAGCGTCGGCACCCACAACACGACCACCAACACGCAAATCGTGAAAAACCAACCCTTAGAAACCCATTCGCTGGTGTGCGTGGCGAACCTATCGAAGCTTGTGTCTATTTCTTCGACGGAATGATGATCACGACGATCAGCGTCAGGATGGAAAAGAACAAGCCGAGGATCCCCCAGCCGAGCGGATTGCGGCCCTTCGTCGCGGCGATGACCCCGCACGCGATGGCGGCGATGATGCTGCCGATCGCGACGAATATGCCCTTGATGCCGCGCAGGATGAGTCCCGCAGCTTCGGGCTGACTTTGTGCCGCCAGCACCAGTTCGTGCAGCATGCGGGACTCCTCTGTTTTAGGCGGCCGGTCGGCGCGCGTGCGGTGTCGGTGAGTACCCAGAGGTACTGCAAGTCAATCTGTGCGGTCGCCCCAAGATGCGCGTTTCAACCGTCGGCGGGCGGTCGATGTCGTTTGATGAGAGAGCTGCCCATCGCTTGGGCGCGCTGGGCAGCCTGAAGATCGCCCTCGGCGGCAGCGATGATGGAGCCCTTCATCAGGATGTGCCAAGACCGGGCGAAGTCGTCGACATCGACCAGGCCGGCCGCTTCGGCGCGCTCACGCAGCATCTGGCGGATGTTGTCCAGGTACCCGATGCTGGCCTGGCCGGCCGGATGAGCGGCACCCAGCTCGAGCAGAACGTTGATGAACGAGCAGCCGTCGTAGTCCTCATGTTCTTGGAACCAGTCGTGAAACACGTCGAAAATCGCCAGCAGTTGTTCCTCGGGCGTGTCGCCGCGCAGCCGTGACTGCTGCTCCACCAGCCCGAGAGTCCACAATTCCTCTCGGCGCGCCAGTACCGCCAACACCAGGTCGTTCTTGCTCGGGAAGTGCCGGTACAGGGTCGCTTTGGCGACCCCGGACCGCGCGATCACCTCGTCGGTGCCCACCGCGCGAATGCCGCGCCGCGTGAACAGCCGGTAGGCGGTCGTCAGGATTCGCTCACGGGCCGACATGGTGGGCCCGATCGGAGCGATATCGCTGATAGCCATGCGGACTCTCACGGTACTCCCATAGACAGACCGCCCTGTCTCTGTTATAAAAAAGTTAAGTCTGTCTTCAAGCTGGAGGGCAGCGGTCTCGTCTTCAGACCATAGGGCGGGTAGTCAGCTCGGCCCCCGCATCCATGCGCAGGGCGGCCACCCATCAGGCGTTTATTCGCCGCATGATTTGGAGTCCACCCATGAGCGTTGCTGTCCAAACGTATGCAATTCCCCTCACCTTGAGCGCCAACCTCGTCACAGCGCTGAGCAATCCGCGCAGCGTCCTGCGGACAATCGCCCAGCGCGACGGCACGACCGTCACCGTCTACGTCGGCGGTGAGGTCGATGCCGCCAACGAACACAGCTGGCAGCAGCTGCTGCGCGAAGCCGCTGCAGCGACACCCCCACCCGGTCCGCTTGTGATCGACACCGATGGCCTCGACTTCATGGGTTGCTGCGCGTTCACCGCACTGGCCGACCAGGCAGACCGCTGCCGCCGCCGCGGCATCAGGATGTGTCTGGTGAGTTCCAAGCCCATCGTGGGCCGAATCATCACCGCCGGCGGACTAGGTTCGCGGCTACCCGTTTACCCGGACGCAGACACCGCACTTTCTGCGGCCGCTGCAGACATGAGTGCCTGGCGGTCAAAGAATTCGATTGCGCCTACGTATGCGTCGTGATGGAACCGTGTGCGGACTGGAGCGCGCCGTGGTGGTTGTGCCCGCACACAACGAGGTACTCCTGCTTGAGGCGTGCCTGCGGTCGGTGCTGACCGCGGCGCTGTGCGTGCCGGTGCCGACACAGATCGTCGTGGTGCTCGATGCTTGTGATGACGGCACCGCCAAGGTAACGCAGCATTTCGGCGCGGACGTTCATGCCATCAGCATCGACACGCGAAACGTCGGTACCGCGCGCGGAGTTGGATTCGCTTACGCCAGATCGATTGGCAACGTGGATGATTCCCGCACCTGGTATGCCACGACGGATGCCGATAGCAGAGTGGGTCCGGATTGGCTGCTGCGACAGATCGCGGCCAATGCCGACGTGGTTCTCGGTGTGGTCCACATTCCCGAATGGCAGCATCATCCACCGGTTGTCGCGCTGCGTCATGTACGTGGCTACCGGTTCGACGGGCCGCACCACGACCATGTTCATGGCGCAAACCTGGGATTCCGGGCCAACGCGTACTGGCGGGTCGGAGGCTTCGCCGCGCTGGAAACGGGCGAGGACGCGGAGTTGGTCGACCGATTCGAACGCAACGGGTACGTCATCAGCCGCGACCCGAGCCTGTCGGTGGCGACCTCGGATCGGCAAATTGCGCGCGCTCCAGCAGGTTTCGCTCACCATCTCAGACAGCTGTCGCGCCGTGGACTTCTTTCGGCGGTCGGGCACCAGCCATGAACGCGGGCTTGGTGCGGCGCTGGCTGAACGACGGCGCGTTGAATCTGCCGCTGCCGGGTTCGGGCAGAACGGCTTACCGCTGGAGGCGGCTAGCCGAGTTGGCCGAAGTCGATCTCGTCGCGGCGCGGTTGGCCGAAGCCCACGTAGATGCCGTCGCGATTCTGGCTGAACTGGGCGGCGGCCCACCGCAACCCGATCAGTGGTGGGGGGTGTGGGCTGCCGAGTCCCCCGATGGCGTGCTATGTGCCCGCGGGGGCGATGACGTGATGACGCTCGAGGGCACCAAGGTCTGGTGTTCGGGGGCAGGACTCTGCTCACACGCACTGGTCACCGCGCGGCTGCCCGACGGTGAGCGGGGGTTGTTCGCCGTCGAACTGAACCAGCCCGAGATCAAGGCGCTACCAAGTCGATGGCGTAACAGCGGAATGCAGACGTCGGACACCCGGTCCGTTCAATTCAGCAATGCGCGGGCTGTCGCGGTCGGGCGGCCCGGAAGCTACCTGAATCGACCCGGTTTCTGGCACGGAGCCGCCGGGGTCGCCGCATGCTGGCTGGGAGGCGCAAGAGCAGTCGCCGAACCTCTATATCGTTGTGGTTCAACCACATCCGCGAACGATCATCTGCTCGCCCACCTAGGCTCGGTGGATGCGGCCATCGCCGCCGCCGAGACCATGCTGGCATTCACCGCGTGCCGGCTCGACGCCGACCCCGACGACCGAACCGGTGCTGCCGAAAGGAACGCCCGGCGCGTGCGCGCGGTCACCGAGACGGCCGTCGACGAGGCCATCACCCGAACCGGTCGAGCGCTCGGTGCCGCGCCACTGGCGCTCGACGGCCCACACGCCCACCGTGTCGCCGACCTGACGATGTATGTCCGACAAAGCCACGCCGAGGCCGACTTGGCCGCGCTGGGACGACTGGCAGCGGAAGGCCGACGATGACTGCCGCCGCGACCGGCAACGGGGCCCGATTTGCCGCCAGGTCGACGTCGGGCGGGGGCACCCCGACCTCGCACTGGCTTCGCTGGGAACGCCGCTTCGCCAGCCTGGACCTCACTTCCTGCCCCGGACTTGTCTTGGTCGCAGCCCATCCCGACGACGAGACCCTCGGCCTCGGCGGGATGATCGCGGCCCTCACAGCCGCCGGCGTGCATGTCGAGGTGGTACTGGTCAGTGACGGCGGAGCGGCCTATCCGACCCTGTCCAGGCTTCAGCGGAGCCGACTTGAACGCATCCGTCGATCCGAGTTCGCCAAAGCCGCGGGCATTCTCGGCGTCGACGAGACGATCTGCCTGGGTCTGCCCGACGGCGAGATCGCTGAGCACGAGGCGTGGCTCGCCGAGCAACTCGGCGCGATCCTGATACAGCGCCCACCCGGCGTGTGGTGCGCATCGACCTGGCGCGGCGATGGACATCCCGATCACGAAGGGGTCGGGCGCGCAGCGTGGTCGGCCGCACACCGCGCCGGAGCCGTCCTGCTCGAATATCCGATCTGGATGTGGCATTGGGCGCTGCCCGATGACGTTGCGGTTCCGTGGCTACGCGCGCGCAGTGTGCCGCTGACCGAATCGGATATGGAACGCAAACAGGCCGCCGCGGACTGCTTTCGCAGCCAGCTGATGCCGCCCGCGGGTCATGGCCCGCCCGTCCTGCCCCCGTTTGTGGTGCGGCGCCTGTTCGCCGTCGGCGAGGTGGTGTTCGTGTGATCGCACGGCTGCCCGATGCGTATTTCGACGCAATGTACGCCACCTCAGACGACCCCTGGCAGTTGAGCTCCCGATGGTATGAAGAACGCAAATACGCAATCACGCTGTCGATGCTGCCGCGGCCCCGGTATCGGCACGCGTTCGAACCCGGCTGCTCGATCGGCACCCTCACCGAACGGCTCGCCACTAGATGTGACGCAATCACGGCCACGGATGTGGCTGCGGCCGCGCTGGACCACGCCGACCGGCGACTTCGCGCCGCAGGTCGCCGGGACCAGGTCAACCTCATGTGGCACTCACTTGACGAGCCTTGGCCGGAAGGCGATTTCGACCTCGTCGTGTTCTCGGAAGTGGGCTATTACCTGCACGCTGAAACATTGCGCTCGGTGCTGGACCGCGAGCACAGCCGGCTGGACGGGGTGACCGTCGTTGCCGCGCACTGGCGCCACCCTGTTGAGGACTATCCGATGGGTGGGGATCACACCAACCAGATCATCGCAGCCACACCGGGACTACTCCGGCTCGCCAGCTACCGCGACCCCGATGTGGCGATCGAGATATTCGCCGGGCTGGACCGCTCTGCGTCCGACGATTCGGCCTGGCACTAGCCTGCCTCGTCATCGGATCTTCGCGAGAGTAGCGGTAATCGGCGGCCTACCAGGCAGGAAGTCGTCCAGCTCACGTGCACCATCCACGACACAGGAGCGGACGGCGCAATACAGGCGATATTCTCGTCGCCTAGCGCAACCGGCTGACGTGGACAGCAGGAGGGATATGGACGACAACCCAGACAACGCGCCGCCGGGCACGCCGACTCTATAGATTTCAATCGCGGCGACGTCGCGCTGCGCGGAGTTCAACACGCCTGTCACGAGATGTCGATTTGGCAACCGCCTCAATGCGGATACGGGCGAGCCGCCCAGCAACCCGTGCGGTCGAACGCGCCGCAGAATTGGACGGGCCGCGTTCGGCCGGTTCTACACCTGAGCCTGCCCGTGGGGCACGTAGAACCGCCCGCAGTACCGCCGAATCGGAGGTGATGTTTAGTCGAGACTCGGCTTGGGAATCCGGTGGTTGCGGAAGTTGATCATCACCGTGGGAGGAATGGATGCCTAGGACCAAGACGCCGTCGTCGATCAAGGATGAGCGACTCTACGAGGATCTGCGCAAGCGGGGTGACTCGAAGGAGAAGGCGGCACGTATATCCAATGCGGCTGCGGCCCAGGGTCGTTCGGCCGTGGGCAAGAGGGGCGGGCGTTCGGGCTCATACGAGGACTGGACGGTGCCCGACTTGCGTCGTCGAGCCAAAGCGCTTGGGGTGCACGGCTATTCGAACAAGCCCAAGTCGGAGCTGATCAAGCTCATTCGCAATCATTGAGTTCATATTCGTCACCGAGAAGGAGGACCCATGGGGGACCGCAAGAACGCAGCAGAAGAGGCAGTGAAGGGTGCCGTCGAGGGCATCAAAGGCAAGGCAAAAGAGGCCGTCGGCACCGTCGCCGGGCGCGACGACCTGACTCGCGAGGGCAAAGCCCAACAGGATAAGGCCGACGCCCAGCGGGACGCCGCCAAGAAGGAAGCGGAAGCGGAGGCGGCGCGCGCGGGTGCCAAGGCTGCCGAAGAGCGTCAGAAGCAAAACCAGTAGCCCGTGTTGCAGGATGAGCCCGGTCCGGAAATCCGGACCGGGCTCATCGCCTCCCGTGACCATAGAGCGTTCGCTGGCGGCGAAGCCACGACTCCGACCATTGACGCACAGCTATCGTGGATTTCGGGGAGAGGAATCAGCGATCAATTCGCAAGCAGGGAAAGAGTATTGATGATGAAGTTCAGCGTAAACGCGCGTCGGCGCTTCGCCGATGTGACCGTCGGCTGCCTGCTCGGGGGAATGGCCGTGTCGGTCCTGGTGGCGCCGGCGGCGTCGGCGGCACCCGACTGCACCGGCTCCGGGGTCGCCGACACCGTTAGGGCGGTCACCGGTTCGGCGCAGCAGTACCTGGCCAACCACCCGGGGGCCAACCAGGTGGTGATGGCTGCATACGGTCAGCCGCGCCCGGAGGCCGAGGCCAACATCCGGAGCTACTTCACCGCCAACCCGCAGGAGTACTACGAGCTGAAAGGCATCCTGGCGCCGATCGGTGATACCCAGCGCACTTGTAACGTGACGGTTCTGCCGCCGAACCTGGCGTCGGCCTACGACCAGTTCATGACTGGCTGATTCCGGCGTCCGTCAGCGGTTTGACTTCAGCGCCGCGATCGGCGTTTCGTCGAGGTGATCGAGTAGCTGCGCAGCGTTCTCGAAAACCTCGACGGCCCCTGCGCTGACAAGTTCGCTGCGGGACACGCCCCCGCTGAGCACGCCGATACAGGTCACGCCGGCACGCCGGGCTGCTTCGGCGTCCCAGACCGCGTCGCCGATGAACACCGCACGGTCGGCGGTGACGCCGGCCCGGCCCAGCGCGACGTGCAAGATGTCGGGTTCGGGTTTGGCGGTGTCGACGTCGCGCGATGACGTCACCGCTGACACGATGTCGTCGCAATCAAGCACCTCGCGCAACATCGCTAGCTCATCCTCCTGCGCCGAGGTCGCCAGCACCACCTGCAGCCCCAAATCGGTGATGCGGTGCAACAATTCACGCGCGCCGGGCAGGGGAGTCAGCATGGCCGCCGTCTCCTTGAAGTAACGAGAGTGCCCGTCCTTCAACCGATTCCTGACGCCGTCGTCGGCATCGTCGGACAATGTCTTCACCAGCGCGGAGCCGTCCATGCCGATGCAGCGATGGATGCGCCAGGCTTCGACGGTTACGTCCTGGGTCATGAAGGCTCGCTGCCACGCGTGGACGTGCAGATAGTTCGAGTCGACCAGGGTTCCGTCCACGTCGAACAGGACCGCCGGAGAAGCATCGTGCTGGGAATTGTCAGAAGCCATGCGTATCACCGCAGACCATTAGCCGAACAGCGGCAGCGCGCGTTTGCGCGCCAGCGCGTCCATCCCGACCTGAATACCATCTTGAACTTCCTGGTACTTGCGCTCGACGTACTCGTCGTCGGCGGCGCGGTCCGGATCATGTTCCAGCTCGATCGTGGGCATCAGCCGGGTCCGGATCTTGGCAGGCAGCGGAAACTGCGGCAGCGCGGCCGGGGCGATGCCCCATGGCAGTGACACAGCCAGTGGAAAGACTTTGAGCCGAAGCACTTTGTCGAGGCCGAGCACCCGCGCCAATCGATCGCCGCGGAGTAATACCGGCATCGCGTCGGCGCCTCCGACCGTCGCGATCGGCACGATCGGCACTCCAGCGCGGATCGCCATCTTCACGAACCCTGTGCGGCCCGCGAGATTCGCACGGTCGCGCTCACTCCACGGTCGCAGCGAATCGACCTCGCCCCCCGGCCACAACGCCACGTCGCGTCCCTCAGCCAGTGCCGTGGCAATGGAGTCAGGAGCGGCAGGAAGCACGCCCATCGCCCGGAAGTATCGACCAATCCCGGGAATCGCCATCAGCACATCATGGGCAGTCCCATGCAGCTGGCGCTCCTGGCCAAAGCGGCGCCACCACTGCACGCCAACCGTCCATGCGTCCCACACAAACGGAGCACCCGAATGTATTCCGATCAGCAGCGCGGGAGGTTCGGGAAGGTTCTCCCACCCGTCCATCTCCATGCGGAACCAGTAATCAACCAGGAAGTTCCAGAAGTACTTCTGGCGCTGCATGGTCAGCTCGTCGGGTCCTTCGAGCTCCCATGTACCCGCTCGGTCGGCAATCCAACCGCTGACACCGCCGTCCTGCTCCGCGCGCCGCAGGTCCGCCTGCTTGCGGGCCTGGTCAGCGTACTGATGAGCTTGTTCTTGAAGTTCCTTCGGTCTGTGATCGGTTTTACTCATCTCTACCGCTTACCCGTTCGGGCCGATGCTCTCACCAGTGCGCCGGATGCTCGCGCGAAGCCGATCAAAGCCTCACCGCTCTCGAGCTTGATATCAGATGCTGCCGGAGGATCTCGGCGAGCTGCTCGCGCGTCACAGCTCAGGATCGCGGTGAAGAGCGTGAACCATCACCGCCACTGGCGGGTTCACACGCGAACCTGGCCAACCTCGAGCGAGTACGTTCTGACACCGAGAACGGCGGGGCCGCAATGCCATCGGTTTTCGACCGGCTGCTAGGTCACCGATCTCAACATCATGCGCGGCGCCGAGTCACGCGTCCACCGGGATGGGCGGCCGAGTTCGCCCACCCCGAAGCGCCGGGAAGATGGACCGTGCTCACGATTCCCTTGAGGGCGATCGGTGGTCGAGGGTTACGTGGTGGCCATGGCTCCGGTCTGAAGCTCGCGCAAAGCCGTACGCAGTCCCCTGCGTTTACCCGTGGCGGGGTCGACACCGAAACTCTCCCGCACTCCGTCACGGATGCGGAACTTCAACTCCGAGTTCGTTTCGGGCGCGTCATCGGAGGTCGCCTTGAGAAGCTTGTCGGGCAGAGCGAGCTTGAGGATTGTCCAGAAGGACTGCGCAGTATTGCCGCCCCAGGGACCCGGTGGTGTAGGGCAGGTCATATTTGTCGCACAGAGGTCGAACCCGCTCAGAGATTTCGGCGTACCGGTTGCTCGGTAGGTCAGGGAACAGATGGTGTTCGATTTGATAGCACAGGTTGCCACTCATGAACGCCATCAGCGGGCCGGCGTTGAAGTTCGCCGAACCGAGCATCTGCCGGAGATACCATTCGGGTTGAGACTCATTTTCGTACTCTTCGCGGGTGAACTTCTCTGCGCCGTCGGGGAAGTGGCCGCAAAAGATGACCATGTAGGTCCAGTAGTTGCGGATCAGGTTCGCCGTCACGTTGGCACGCAGCGTGTGCTTCCAGTTCGTCCCGGATAGGGCGGGGAAGACGATGTAGTCCTTGCCGACCTGCTTGCCGACTTTCTTTCCTATCACCCGCAGGTCTTTGCGGACCTCGGCCATTGACTTCTCACCCTTGCGGACCTTCGCCGTTTCCACCCCGTGCAGTGCGACGCCCCACTCGAACAACGTTCCGAGCAGCAGATTGTAGACGGGGTTGCCGAGCATCCACCGCTGCCATCGTTGATCTCGGGTCAGCCGCATGATGCCGTAGCCGATGTCGTCGTCAAGTCCGACAATGTTCGTGTACTTGTGGTGGATGAAGTTGTGTGACTTCTTCCACTGCACGCTCGGTGACGTTGTGTCCCACTCCCATTCGGTGGAATGGATCTCCGGGTCGTTCATCCAGTCCCACTGGCCGTGGGTGATGTTATGGCCAAGTTCCATGTTCTCAATGATCTTCGCCAGCGCGAGCATCGCGGTGCCGGCAACCCAGGCCAGCTTATTCTTGCTGGCGAATAGAGCGATTCGTCCGCCGGCGGCCAGCGCCCGCTGCAGCTGAATGGAGCGGCGGATGTAGCGGGCGTCGCGCTCGCCGCGGGATTCCTCGATATCGGTTCGGATCGCGTCCAGTTCCCGCGCGAGCGCCTCGACGTCCTCGGCGGTCAAATGCGCGTACTGCTTGATGTCGGTGATAGCCATGATTCCCCTAGATTTTGATGGTGCAATCGCCGGATGCCGTGGAGATGCACGTATTGATTCGGTCGCCCTCGCCGTGCTCGACGCCGGACCGGAAATCGCGGATGTGCCCTGATTCCAGCGGCAGGACACAGGTCTGACAGATGCCCATCCGGCAGCCGAACGGCATCTGGATGCCGACTTTCTCGCCGGCTTCCAGAAGTGATGTGGCTCCGTCTATTTCGATGCGCTTGCCGGAAACGGAGAACGTGACGGTGCCGCCCTCGCCGCCTTTGTCAGTACGCGCGATGGCGAACCGCTCCAGGTGCAGGTCATCCCGCAACCCCTCGTCGCCCCACACCTTCTCGACGGCATCCAGCATGGCGGTCGGACCACACGCCCACGTGGGCCGGTCCTGCCAGTCCGGCACCAAGCGGTCGAGATGACCGAAATCGAGGTGGCCATCCGTTTTGGTCAGCTGCAAATGCAACCGGTAGGTGGACTGCTCCTTCTCCAGCTCGCGTAGCTCGTCGTGGAAGATCACTGCATCCGCCGACGGCGCCGAGTGGATGTGCACAATGTCAGGGCTCTCACCACGGGCCTTGAGTGAACGCAACATCGCCATCAGCGGGGTGATGCCACAGCCCGCACTGACGAACAACATCTTCGGCGGCGGCGGATCCGGCAGGGCGAAGTCGCCCTTGGGCGCGGCCAGGCGAACGATCGTTCCCGATTTCACCCCGTTGACCAGGTGCGTGGACAGAAAGCCCTCGGGAGTCGCTTTGACGGTAATGGTGATGTGCTTGTTGTCACGGCGCGGAACCGACGTCAACGAATACGATCGCCAGTGCCAGCGCCCGTCGATGCGTAGCCCGATGCCCACGTACTGGCCGGGCTGGTAATCAGCGGAGAAGCCCCAACCAGGCTTGATGGTCACGGTGGCCGAGTCCTCGGTTTCGGTCCGCACGTCGACGACCTCGCCGCGAAGCTCGCGCGCCGACCACAGCGGGTTGAGCAGCTTGAGGTAGTCGTCCGGCAGCAGCGGTGTCGTTGCTCGTGCCGCTAAGCCCCGCAACACGTTTACTCTCGGCGTTTTGGCGGTATCGACATTCCTAGCCGGTCTGACACTCCATCGTGCCAGGCCGCGCAGCGTCACAGCCATCAATAACCACTCCTCTTCGATGCCTCACCGCTTCGTTGGGTGTACACATGTACACCGAATACCCACCGTGGTGAGAGTTCACACCTTCGTGTGCCTTCCCGTGGCCGCGGCTCTCGAGTTGATCACCTAGCAAGTGGTCTATCCGCGTCTTCGACGAGGTCTGATAACTGTCACTGTCGATGCCGCAAGTGTTTCTGAGGTGTTCGCAGAGGCTGTACCCGATCGTGCGATATGTGTCTTGGAGAATTCGTGGAACTGGCCGGTGGTGCCGTCTATGACCTCTTAGTTGCAGCTGCTGTCTTGGCGGGTGCTGAACCGCACCCCGTAAACATCCACGCGACGCCAAATGCGACAAGACCGCAGATCTGCTGACCTTGGAGGATCGGCGGCGCGTACACCGGCCACGCCGAAAAAGGTTTGAAATCCGCCATTTCGGACAAACCTCAGTGGAAGGCAATCACTCCTGGGACAACGGGAGAATGGCGGAGGGAGCTTGACATGGCGTTCTCGCAGATCGCATTGAAAACGACGGCAGCTGCCGTCGGTATCGCGACGGCCGGAATCCTGGCGGCGACACCGGCGCTCGCCGACCCGGCAGCGGCGCAGTTTGGACAAACGGAAGAGGTTCCCAGTCCAGGCGGCGCCATCGACTACACCGTGAGTAACTTGCAACCCAGCGGTCACAACGACGGCATTTGGTACTCCGAAGTAACGGCCCAAGCTGTGAGCGGCTCCCCGACTCCGAACATCGCCGATTTCAACGCACGTGCCGTCAACAGCTCCACCTACGCGGTTATGAAGGGAAACGAGACGGACGGCCTTCCTAACCAACCGATCGCGGCGGGTACCCAAACAACTGGGAGGGTTTACTTCGACGTACGAGGGGGCACAGCACCCGACAGCGTTGTCTACCGGGACGCTTTAGGTACCGATAAGGTTGTCTGGACGGGCTAACTCATTTCTTTCGGCTCAAGCCGCGCTAGACGGTGAGTGTCCAGGTCACCGCGTGGACACCAAATTGGCAGAGTGAGATTCGGCAGTGTCCATGGGTGGGCTTATGCCAGACTCGGCGCGTGGCCTCGGAACTGTCGCCCCTTGTGCTGTTGCACGGTCTCTCAATGTCAGACAGCGCCTGGCGAGAAACGGTCCCGCTGGTTGCGG
Source organism: uncultured Actinomycetota bacterium (assembly GCA_963828065.1). Taxonomy (GTDB): domain Bacteria; phylum Actinomycetota; class Actinomycetes; order Mycobacteriales; family Mycobacteriaceae; genus Mycobacterium. The sequence goes on from CAWHDL010000017.1 coordinate 29,976, forward strand.
TCCACCACGAAGTGTTCACACCGAACGCCCTCGGTCACCGGGGAGGGCCGCCCGTAGAACGACGTCCAGTAACGATCTGGGACGTGATCGACGCTGCCGAACGCTATCTCGATGAGCACGGTCTGGAGCGGCCACATTTGGCTGGCAATTCCATGGGCGGATTCGTAGCGCTGGAATTGGCTCGGCGCGGTCGGGCGAAGTCGGCCTCCGCATTCTCGCCAGCTGGGCTGTGGACGGATGCACTTCGGGAGCGGGTCACCGACCCGACCAACACCGGGCCGCCTTAACAACACAGCGGCGACCCGCTCCACCGACGCCGAACCGCTCGACGCCCTAGTTCAGCGCTGGCAATTCCGGCCACTGGCTATGTAACCCGCCAGCCAAGGTCGGACACCCGCAGCCACTGACACAGCCTGGTCGGGATCCCGCGGTACCCATCCATCAGCCGGTCACAGGTTCTGGAAAACTTCCGGGCTGTCCTCGGCCCACGGGTTCGCAGTCACCGTGCACGAGCGTGAGCGTCAGCCGCGCGGGGATATGCTGCTCCGACACGCCGACCTGGCAGCCCGTTAGGTCACCCCGGGCGAATCACCTTCTGCGGCAGGAAATATCAGGGTGAAGGTGGCCCCTCGTCCGGGTGCCCCGGTAACGGTGATGTGGCCGTGATGGTGGTCAACGATTTCCCGGACCAAGGCGAGCCCGATTCCATAATGCCGTCCTCCAGCAGTATGTCCGTCGCGGTGCGCGAATCGGGTGAACAGCCCCCCCGCGGTGCGGGGGTCGAGCCCCGCTCCGGTATCGGTCACCGCTATCGACACCGTGGTCGCGGTCCGTAGCGGTTGTAGCACAACTCGTCCACCGGGTTTTTCGTACCTTAAAGCGTTGTCGATCAACGCAATCAGCGCTCGCCGTAGCGCTGAACGCGACCCGCTTAGCAGCGCCCCCCGGGCGGCTGTGTCATCAACAAGAACCGCGATGCCGAGGGTCTGCGCGTGGGCTGCGGTGGCCGCGCGAACCTCTTCGGCCAGCTCGAGCAAATCCACTCGCTCCCATTCACGGGGTTCGGGAGCGGCCTCAAGTGACGCGGCGAGCAGCAGGTCTTCGACCACGTCGCCCAGCGCACGCGTGTCGGCGACCAACTCGTTGAGCTGCGTCGCTAGGTTCTTGTCGACATTCTGCTTGTCGGCGTTTCGAGCCAGCATCTGCGCGCGGGTGTGCAACAGAGTCAACGGCGCCCGCAACTCGTGGGAGGCGTCGGCCACGAACCGGCGTTGCAACGCCAGCGCCGTTGCCAGTGGGCGGATCGCCCGCCGCGACAACATCGCGACGACGACCGCGATCGCGAGCATCCCGACGAATTCGGCGACGGCGAGGGCGAGGAGCAGCTGCCGCCGGACGGTCTCCCATGGCGCGAGATCCAAAAGAGCGACAACGCGAATGCCGGCGCGATCGACGACGAGCGCCCGATACCGGTGCCCACCATCATTCACGGACGAGTAGCCCACCGGCCCATCGGTCAACCGCGCGGTCGCCGCGGGAGCATGAGGGCTCACCGCCACGGAACCGTCCGCCGCTCGCATCGCCAACGCCACGCCGGGCGGCGGATCGACCACGTCATCCGCGCTGGCGACGACCGCCGACAGCTGTGCATTGATTTGACCGTTCTGGACGTGGACGTTCAGAACGTAGGCGACCAAGCCCACGACGGCGAGGAAGACGCTCAGTGTCACGGCGGTCTGCAAGGCGGCGCGGCGGCCAGTACGCCGCAACAACATCCGATCGTTGACAGAACTTGCCGACACCGTTGCGGGCCGCCGGACGGACCACTTCACGGCCGACCGAGCCGGTAGCCGAGGTTGTAGACCGTGTGGATGACCTCGCGGCCGAGCTTATGGCGCAGATAGTGCACGTAGGTGTCGACCGTGTTCTCGGTGTCGGCGTGATCGAAGACCCGGCCGAGAAGCTGCGCCCGGGTGAACACTTGTTCGGGGGACATGGCCAGCAAGGTCAGCAGAGCGCATTCTCGCTGCGACAGTTCCACTTCCTCGCGTGCCCCGGTCGGGTGGATCGCGGTCCGGCGCGCGATATCCAGCCGCCATCCGGCGACCGGGAGCGACTGTGCGGCTGCGGCGTTTCGGCGCAACAATGCCCGGATCCGGGCGAGAAGTTCGGGCACCTCGAACGGCTTGACCAGGTAGTCCTCGGCCCCCGCGTCCAGACCCTCCACCCGATCGGCCAGGGCGCCACGAGCGGTGAGCACCAGCGCCGGTGTCACCACCCCGTTGGAACGCAGAATCCGCAACACCTCCAGCCCGTCGCGGACGGGCAGCCCACGGTCGACAATCAGGGCGCGGTATCGCCGAGTCAACCCCAGATGCAATCCGGCTTGCCCATCACCGGCGACCTGTACCCGGTAGCCCTCCTCGGCGAGCAACGTCGTCAGCATCGTTGCCAACTGCCGATCGTCCTCGACAAGCAGAATCTCGGCACCAGCTGCGCCGCCCATGGTTCGAGTATCGCGCCGTATCGCCAGCCGGGCGAAGTGTCGACGAAGTCCTCGGCCGCATCACGGTCGAAGACCCACGCCGCCATAGTCCAACCATGACCACATCGGGTGTCAGCCGCGGCACGCATTGCACCATCTCAGAAGTTTCCCAGAACTACTGCATAGATTCGGCTTAGCGGCCCTGACCAGGCACTCATGCTTTGGCTGGCACGTCGCTCAGTATGAAAAGAGGCTTCAGATGATGAAGCTCGCCATCACAACCCTCGCCGCAACCGCAATAGCGGGGGCGATCCTGTCTGCTGCACCAGCGAGTGCTGCTGGAGCTCAAGCGGGCTCCACTTGCCCAAGCGATCAGCTCGGCAACACGGCGACAACCAGAGAGGGCACGACAGTACGCTGCTTGGCCAATGGACAAGGCGGCTCTAGCTGGATGGCCGACACGGGCGCAGCGGGCATCATCGCGCAGCTGCAAGCCCGGGGGTACACGGTCAATATCGACCGTGTTGGCAGCGGCCCGCTTTCCGCGTGCAAAGTGACCGATGTCCGTAATCCGGTCACGGTGACTCGCACAAACCGGACCGGCACCGGCGCCGGGCGCGCGGGGGAACTCGAGACCATCACCGTCAGCCAGACGATTAAGGTTTCGCTGGACTGCACCTAGGGGTAAGGGCTGGGAGCGACTCCCGCCCGGCCCGGCAGCCGTCGACTTAAACTGGTAAGTCAGGCCACCCAGCTAGGCATCGTCCGGGTTGGCGCGCCCTGGTCGTCATCGACTTCAACCGCCGCCAGCCGGCCCCGCTGCGGAGCAAACACCCGCGTGCCTCGGCAATCATACGAAAACCTTTGCATATCAACTATTTTCGCAACATCAAAGTGGTTGAGAGGAAACGCAATTCATGTGAGATATCCGCTCTGTGAGCAGGAGTGGAGTCTATCGGGCCGGGGCACCTTCCCAATTGAATGAATCATCAACGCACACAACAAGATTCACACCTACTTTCGGCTCCAAGAAATTCGTGGAGGATTCGAAATTCGTGGAGGATTCATGGAGCGTTTCGGCCAAGGATAGATAGCGCCACCACCCTGGGCGCGTTCTGGCGTCATTCAGTCGCCGGTCACGGTTGACTGACTCCTGCCGGGTCGTTTTGTTAGTGAGCCAAGGGGATTCGAACCCCGTACGGTACCTGCAGAAACAGCTCCTGACCTGCGCTGGCTGTGCGTTCATGTTGTTACGCCGGTTTTCTGTGTCCTGCTGATATGCCTCGGCGTGTTACGCGACGTAACGTCGCTGAGTTAGTCCGACGAGATGAGATCCGGGGAGACAGGGTTACGCCCACGCGCTTCAGTTATCGGCTCCAACGCGCTGTGTGGCCCTCTCACCGCCAACCCAACGCTCAGGACAACCGCGAGAGCCACCAGCGCTGTCGCTGCGTTCCAGGGGATTCCGGCCGCGCCGAACGGAATGATCGCCAGGCCGACGATGCCATAGGTCAGCGCTGGGCCGACCGTGATCGAGATCGGCCAGGGTAGTGCGGCTACCCGCCCGACGAGTGCCCCGGGAGCCAGCAGCAACAGCACCGCTGCCAGCACGCCCGACCCCAGGGTCACTGGACCGGTAGGGCTGGCAGGGTGCCCTGGACTGTCGCGGCGGGATGCGGTCGAGCATCGATGAGCCACGTGTCGCTGGGCGCGATTCGAGGACACCGAAAGCCGCTGGTGTTTGCCCCATCCCTTGTCATGAGCTCACATCGGGTAGTCGGGCAACTCGAAGTCATCACGCACGCTTCGGGCCAGCAGCAGGTCGGCGAGTGGACGCACGTTCATCGTCCTCATCACCAGGTTGCGAAACCAAATGCCCAGCCGAGTCTGTGTCGCGAAGACGGGAACAAATTTCCGCGCAGCGGCCTGTTTGCCTTCGACGAATGGGCGCAATCGCGCCTCGTAGGCGTCGAAGGCCCGCCGATAATCGCCGTGAGCGCACAAGAGCTCGCCCGCCAGCACGTAGGCCTCGGTCATCGCCAGACCGGTGCCCTCGCCCGCCAACAGCGACACACATGCCGCCGCGTCGCCGACCAGCGCCGTTCGGCCCCGCGACCAGCGATCCAGGCGGATCTGGCTGACGACATCGAAGTACAGATCATCCACACCGTCGAGCGCGGCCAGGATTTGCGGGGATTCCCACCCCCCGTCACCGAACTCCCGGCGCAACAACGCCTTGCGTGCGGCCAGCTCGCCAGGATCGCAGGCCTGCGCTGAGCGGAACACGAACAGAAACATGGCGCGATCCCCCCGCAGCGAAAACCGCCCGACCGATCGATTCGGCTCGCTGTAGGTCACGTAGGCCAGTTCATCGCGGGGCCGATAACCCTCGACAACGCACGCCGCGACCAGGCAGCCCAAAAAATACTCAACGTCTGACTCGGGCCCGAACCTCAGCCGGCGCACATTGGAGTGCAATCCGTCGGCACCGATCACGAGGTCAAAGTCGCGCGTCTTGGCCCGCGCGAAACTCAGACACACGCCATCGGGGTGTTCATTGATCGCGGTAATGCCGTCACCGAAGATCGTTTCGACGTCGTCGGCAATCGTGGCGTAGATGGCGGCGGCCAGATCGCCGCGCGGCACGCTGGTCAATTTGCCGCCCGCCGCGCGCCGGAATGCGTCGACGCCAAGGCTGGCCCCGACCCGGCCGTCGGGCCCGACCGAGCGGATCGACTGTACCTGATAGCCGGCATCGCGGATCGCCGCCTCGATCCCCATCAGTTGCGCGACGCGGTAACCCACCCCCCAGAAATCGATCACGTAGCCGCCCGTGCGAAATTGCGGCGCCCGCTCGATCAAAGTCGGCTCGTGGCCCGTTCGGTGCAGCCAGTGCGCGAGCGACGGGCCCGCCACACCGGCCCCGCTGATCGCGATTTTCACGCCGTGAACCCCTCCTCACGCAGATAGCGATGCTGGCGGCGACCCCTGAATGGTCCTCAACGTGAACCGCGGACACCTGCCATGTCGCAATGGCCCCACCAAACTCGCGATGCCGAGGCCAGTTTCTGCTAGGCACCGTCCAAAACATCCCGGCGGCACGAAATTCGGTTTGGCCGGTTCGTCGGGCATGTCGTCCCCTAGTGCGCGTCGGGATCCCATTACCAATGGCTAGTGCAACTATTGCATAGTGCTACCGTAGCGGCGAGCTGGGTTCGCGGCGGCATTCACCTTTCCCGGCGCCGCCCTCGTAGCCCAACGGATGTGACATCTGGGTAACTGCGGGAACCGAGCGGACCCCGGCAACGACCGTTGGAGATAGCCACCGATGAGGAGATCACGAATGGGTCCGATGCCGATGCCCATGCACACCACGATGACGACCCTGCTGCCCGGATCGGTGCGGGTGCTCTGGATCGTCGCCTTGGCCGTGGTGGCTGTGCTGCACATCTGGCACGGCGTGAGGGTGCCCGGACAGCCACGGTGGTGGCATAGCGCGCACATCGCGATGGCGCTGGGCATGATCGGCATGTATGCCACCGACCCGATGCGCCAGCGCGCCCTGTACTACATGCTTGAAGCGCTCTTCGCCATTATCGCGGTGGCGCTCGCGATCACCGCGGTCGTGGTGCGCAGCCGCGAACGGGTGCTCAACCCACTGTGGGTGGTCACCGCCGTCGACTCGGCGGCGATGAGCTACATGGCGGCCATCATGCTGTGCCCGTCCGCGGTCCCCGCCGCGGTGACGTGGGTCGTCGTCGCCTACCTCGCCGGTGACGCACTCGCCTGGCTGCTCGATCTGTGGGACCGCGCGGTCATCTCCCGAGACCGGTCGATCGGGTCGATCGAACTGTCAGGCCACAGCACCCTCGACATCAGGCTCACCCTCGCCGTGATGGCCGCCAGCATGGCCTACATGCTCGCCGCCATGACCAGCTAGCGAATCCCGTTGCGACAGGCCAGCTCGCCGACCGCAGAACGGGCAGCGGACCGCATTTTCTTCGTACTAGATATCTTCTTTGTAGCCTGATCAGTCTTTTGAGGAAGTGAGGTGATGGGGGTAACGCTTTTCACTGGCCGCAACGCCGCGCCCGCGCAGCGCGTCGAACTGGATGTGACCGGCATGTCGTGTGCGTCATGCGCCGATCGCATACAACGCCAACTCAACAAGACCGACGGCGTCCGCGCGTCGGTCAATTTCGCCACCCGGGTCGCGACAATCGAGGCCGACGAGACCGTCAGGGTCGCCGATTTGTGCGACGTGGTCCGGCGGCTCGGGTACGACGCGTCGCCGCGCACGCCCGTACCCCAATCCAGTGTCGATCCGGACACCGAACATGGCCGGGATCTGTTCCGCCGGCTTGTAGTCGCGATCGTGCTTTTTGTGCCGCTCGCGGATCTGTCGGTGATGTTCGCCGCTGTACCCGGCACCCGCTTTCTGGGATGGGGCTGGCTGCTTGTGGCGTTAGCGGCCCCGGTGGTCACGTGGGCGGCCTATCCGTTCCACCGCGTCGCGATCACCAATCTGCGCCACGGCGCGGTCAGCATGGAAACGCTAGTCTCGACCGGTGTCATCGCCGCGACGGTGTGGTCGCTGTACACGATCTTCGTTCGATCCACCCCTCCCGCAGGCAGGGGCGTCTGGCAGGCAATCGTCGGTAGTGACGCGATCTACCTCGAAGTCGCGGCAGGCGTGACGGTGTTCGTGTTGGCCGGCCGGTATTTCGAGGCCAAGGCCAAATCGCGGGCCGGTGGTGCATTGCGCGGGTTGGCCGCGCTCAGCGCCAAGGATGTGTCTGTGCTGCTGCCCGACGGCACCGAGCGCCGCGTCACGGTCGGCGAACTCAAAGAGCAACAACAGTTCGTCGTGCGGCCTGGCCAGACCATCGCGGCTGATGGTCTGGTCGTTGAGGGCGAGGCCGCCGTCGACATGAGCGCGATGACCGGTGAGGCGCGGCCCGTCGATGCCCGGCCTGGGGTGAGCGTTCTGGGTGGAACAGTCGCGCTCAACGGCCGGCTGGTGATTGAAGCGGCCGCCGTCGGTCCGGATACACGGCTCGCCGGGATGGTACGACTCGTGGAGCAGGCGCAGAGCGGTAAAGCCAGGGCGCAGCGGCTGGCCGACCGCATCGCCGGGGTTTTCGTTCCATGCGTGTTCGCGATCGCTGTGTTGACCTGCGTTGGTTGGCTGTTCATGGGCGCCGGCCTCGACCACGCTGTTGCGACCGCCCTGGCGGTGTTGGTGATCGCATGCCCATGCGCATTGGGCTTGGCGACACCCACCGCGCTGATGGTCGCGTCTGGACGCGGTGCCCAACTGGGGATATTTATCAAAGGCCACCAGGCACTTGACGCCACCCGCGACGTCGACACAGTTGTGTTCGACAAGACCGGCACCCTGACATCTGGGCGATTGACGGTGATGGCCGTGACCGCCGCGTCGGGATGGGATCGCTCCCGGGTCCTTGCGATGGCCGGCGCGGTCGAGTCGGCGTCAGAACATCCGGTATCCCTGGCGATCATGAACGAACTGTCGGCGACCACGGTCGCGGCGGCCGAAGGATTTCGCGCGGTCGCCGGTCACGGCGCAGTCGGGGACGTCAACGGCCATCATGTGAAGGTCGGCAAGCCGTCGTGGGTAGGCCGCCACACACAAATTCCAGGTGAGATCGTCGACGCCCGTCGGGAGGCCGAATCGCTGGGCCAGACCGTGGTTTTCGTTGCCGTGGATGGGCAAGTGTGCGGAGCGATCTCGGTCACTGATGTCGTCAAAGGCTCAGCCGCAAGGGCCGTCGGACGCCTCCACGAACACGGCCTTCGGACACTGCTGGTGACCGGCGACAACGCGGTCACCGCGCAGGCGATTGCAGATCAGACGGGTATCGAGGAAGTGATCGCCGATGTGCTGCCCGACGGGAAGGTTGACGTGATCGAGCAGTTGCGGACACAGGGCCACCGCGTGGCGATGGTCGGTGACGGGATCAACGACGGTCCCGCGCTGGCGTCCGCCGACCTGGGACTGGCAATCGGCCGGGGCACCGACGTGGCGATCGGCGCGGCGGACATCATTTTGGTTCGGGACAGTCTCGACACCGTTCCGCAGGCTCTTGAGTTGGCCCGTGCCACACTGCGGACTATCCGCGGAAACATGTTGTGGGCGTTCGGATACAACATCGCCGCCATCCCAATCGCCGCCGCGGGCCTGCTCAACCCGTTGATCGCCAGCGCCGCGATGGCGTTCTCGTCGTTCTTCGTTGTGTCCAACAGTCTCCGACTCAGGCATTTCAGCGCTGGACAAACGGTTGAGCCGGTCAGCGGCTCCAACGAATACCCTGCCGGACATATCATTGCCACCTCCGCTGATCTCCTAAAGAGGTGAGTTCGCATGGCACCGCGGCAATTCTCCGCTGACGGGCCGCACTGTCAGGGGTGCGCCGAGACCGTCACCGATGCCCTGATGAGTCTGTCGGCCGTGACGTCGGTGGGCGTCGACCTCGATACGAAAAGCACATCCACCGTTCGCATCGACGCCGACCCGCCACTAACTGCCGTCGATGTGCAAGCCGCGCTGGACACCCAGGGGAACTTCACCGTCGTCGGGTAGCCGGTGTTTGGTCAGCCCGCGATATCAACGCCGCGTGCGTGCGAGTTCAGCCAACATCGCGTTATACGCCGCGAGTTCGTCGTCGGCGTAATCACTGTCGGCGCGGCGGTCTGTGCGGTCGGCCTCACGGCGATCACTTCGCGCCCACTGCCCAACGAGTACAACGACCACGATGATCACCGGCACTTCGCTTGACGCCCAAGCGATCGCGCCGCCAACCCACTGATCGTGGTTGAGGTCCTGTAGCCACGGCAGATCGAGATAGCGGTAGAACGTCCCACCGATCAGGCCCGTCATCGTCATCGTGGCGATGCCGAAGAAAGCGTGAAACGGCATGACAGCAAAAAGAAGTCCTAGTCGCCCAAGGAACGGCAGCCTTCGGGGGCCGGGATCGTCTCCGATGATCACCCAGAAGAACAGACATCCCGTCACCAAGAAGTGGATGCTCATCAACTCGTGACCCCAGTGATAACGCGCGAGTGTGTCGAACACCGGGGTGAAATACACCAGGTACAGCGAAACAACAAAGAGCAAAAACGCGACGACCGGATGCGCGAGAAACCGGGTCAGGCGCGAATGGATCAGCTTCAGCAGCCACTCCCGAGGGCCCGGTGGGCTGCCGGGCACTGCCGGGGACAGCGCACGCAGCGCCAATGTGACCGGAGTGCCGAGCACCAGCAGCACGGGAAGGAACATGTTCAGGCTCATGTGCTCAACCATGTGAACGCTGAACATCGCCGACCCGTAAGCCTTCAATCCTGAACTGCTAACGATCAGCAACCCTGTGCAGCCACCGAGCCAGCACAGGGTCCGAGCAAGCGGCCACCGATCACCGCGCCGGCGCAGCCGCAGCGCACCGACCAGGTAGATGATCGCAGCCAGAATCGCCGCGACACCGATCAACGGGTCGAAGCGCCATACCATCATCAAGCGCGCCGCATTCGGCGGGACGGGCAGCTGATAACCGAGCAACACATCCCAGGCGGTGAATTTGTGGGCCAAAAGTCCCGGCGCTGTGCGTGTGGCCATCGCCGAGATCACCGCGACCGCCGCGATTACCATCACCGATGTCACCGCGACCCAGACGGTGACGAGACGGTCAGGCCCACGGCGCAGACGGACCAAAGTCGCAACATCGATGGTCCACGAGACAGCGACGAAGATTATGGCCGCAATCGCCAGCTGCCCGTAGCCGGTCGTGAACACAAACCGTGGCGGCAGCAGAAGCACCAGCAGAACGGCCCCATAGGTCAACGCGAACGCACCGCAGACGACCTGCACCGTGCAAAGCCGCTGCCGGAACACGGGATCGCTACGCACCGCAGCCATTTCGCCGACCCGTCCGATGCTGCTCACCCACGAGGCTTTGACCCCTACCCACACCGCGACGGCGACCCAGAACACCATGACGCAGGATGTGCCGTAATCATGACTCGGTCCCTGCCCCGCATTACCGACAACGGGCACCGCCACGACCCCGATCACTGCCGGCACCAGCAGCACGCATTGACCGATCCAGCGCAGCGACGCAACTGCCGCGGCCGCCGCGCACAGCACGACCACGATCCACGCACGCGGCTGCTCCAACGCGGTGACGACATCGGAGATGGCGCCGCTGGTCAACAAGCGCCCAATGCCGACACCGGAACCGTCGGCCGCAGACACCACGACCATCACCGCGGCGATGACCGCCCAGGCGATCGCAGCCCGATGAACGAAGAGATGCGCACGATATACCGCGGCGTCGATGTTTCCGGCGCCATCGGGGCGCGCACCCATGAGCACGAACACTCTCCCGCCCACGACACAGCTCCCGCAGATCGCGGCCAAGAAATAGCCGGCGGTCGCCGCGCAGCTGGTTAACAGGCCGGGGTAGGTGTCGCCGGTCTCAACGTACCGCTGGGTGCCGGATGCCGCACAGTAGATCGCCAACCCAACGATCCCGGCCGCCGTGGCCCCACGCCACACCAGGGGTCCCCATGGAACCGGTGTGTGCTGTGGTGACTTGTTGGTCACGCTACAAGCCTTCCGCCACTAGGCAACCGAGGACAGCCATCGACGGCCCCGCCAGTCTACGACCGTTCGTCATAGCCAATGGTCGGGCGGTGGCGTGCCGGCGATGGGCGGACATGACACCGACGTCCACATGCCAACGAGTGCCAGCCGCACTGATCAGGTGACAGCTGGCGGCGGTGAAGGCATTGATCTGTCGACAACGAGGTCTACGCTTGCCCGGGTGACGATTGGGAGGCGGGCATGATGGCGCGCAACCGGCCGACCTATCCGACCTGCGTCGAGAAAATCGGCGCTGCGCCGGCGACGACAACGACGTGAATCGTCAGTCGCTGCGCGGCCGCTCGCGACCATCGGGATGCATTCGCGCTAGGACGGCTTCGTAGGTGATCCAACCGACGAGAGCGGTCTTGTCCCGGTTCACTACCGGCAGCCCTGTGCCGCCGTGGCCCGCGAGTGCGGCGAGAATTTTTGTCGGCTCGTCGTCGGCGCCAACGGCGGGAGCCGAATGCACAATATCTGCAACAGTTTTCGGTGGGCTGCGCGCGTCTAGCGCCTCGGCCACGTCTTCGGCGGTGACGCAGCCGCGATACTGCCCGTCGTTGTCAGTGACGGGCAGGATGCCAAGCGGCTGCCCGGTGAGCGCGGTGGCCGCGGCGGTCAGCGTCGTGCTTTCGTGCAGCGGATCCGGCGGCGGCAGGGCCACTTCGGCGGCGGTGAACCGTGGTGCAGCGGACGGTGGACTGTCGATCTTGATGCCGCGGCGCCAGAGTTTGGCGGTGTAGATCGTTTCTTTGGACAGCAGATGGGCTATTCCAGCGGCCATCACCACGGCGGCCATCAACGGGAGGATGATCGAGTACTCGCCGGTCAACTCGAACAAGATGATCACCGCGGTGATCGGCGCGCCAGTAGCGCCGCCGAGCGCAGCGCCCATGCCGATCAGTCCGTAGGCGCCCGCGGACCCGGCAACGGACGGGAAAACATCATGCGCGACAAGTCCGAATGCGGATCCGGCCATCGCGCCGATGAAAAGTGTCGGAGCAAACACGCCGCCAGAACCGCCGATGCCGATGGTCAAACTGGTGGCGAACATCTTCCCCACCATCAACAACAGCAGCATCCCGATCACATAGCGGCCGTCGACCGCGTTTTCAAGCACGGGATATCCGACGCCGTACATCTGCGGCAGCGCAATGAGCAATGCACCCAACACGAGGCCGCCCACCGCGGGACGAGCCCATTCCGGCCCGCGCCAGAGCCAGTCACAAGCGTCTTCCACCAGGTAAAGAACCTTGGAGAATGCCACTCCGATGATTCCGACGGCCAGACCCAGAACGATGTACAGCAGGTATTCGACGGGGCTGCGGACCGAGAACAGCGGCAGCGACAGGAACGGATGATCGCCCAACAGCGCGCGGCCGACCACGGCCGCCGCGACGCTGGAGAGCACCACCGCCCCGAACGACTCCGCAGCGAAGTTGCGCAGGATCAACTCCATCGCAAAAAACGGCCCGGCAAGCGGAGCGTTGAACGTCGCCGAGATCCCCCCAGCCGCACCGCAAGCCACGAGCAGCCGCACACGGCGCGTATCGAGGCGTAAAAGTTGTGCGAGCGTGGAACCAGCGGCAGACCCGATCTGCACAATCGGACCCTCACGCCCGACCGAGCCGCCCCCGCCCATGCACAACGAGGACGCCAACGCTTTGACCAACGTCACCTGTGGGGCGATCCTGCCACCCCGATAATTCACCGCATACATGACTTCCGGCACACCGTGTCCTCGGGCCTCAGGTGCGAACTTGTAGACGATGGGTCCGTAGACCGCACCGGCGACCACCGGCGTCAGCAAGAGGAACCAGATGCCTAACCATGGAAAGTGCACACTGGGTACTCTGCCCACTGCCGAATAGTCGTTATAGCCGGTGAACATCCAGGTGAATGCGGTAATCAGCCAGCGGAAACCGACGGCTCCCAGCCCAGTCGCGAGACCGACAACCATTGCCAGCGGCACGAGTGCCGAGGGGCTTTCACGTAGCCATGTGGCCCAGGCTTGGCCGCGCGGCAACGGGATCCAGCGCGCCGGCGATGAGTCGTGGCCGCGAGACACGCTAGCATTATGCAATAATTGCGATCTGCCATCTTGGTGAGGCCGCGGCCATTGCCGTCACCGTGGATGAACGCCCCGGGGAGGGAGCCCAGATGACCGCCGCCAAAGCGACCGAGGCCGATGAGTCGCTGGATGAGATCACGGACGCGTTGCTGACCGCATCGCGACTGCTGGTGGCGATCTCTGCGCGCTCGATTGCCCTGGTCGACGACACCATCACGATTCCTCAGTTTCGAACTTTGGTGATCTTGTCCAACGACGGGCCGATCAACTTATCCAGGCTCTCTGCTCTGCTTGAGGTTCAGCCGTCGACTACAGGGAGGATGGTTGAGCGCCTCGTCGGCGCTGGGCTCATTGACCGCCGACCGCACCCGAGTTCGCGTCGGGAGCTGATGGCCGCCCTGACCCCGCGCGGGCGTGAGGTCGTCCGCAAGGTCACCGTCAATCGCCGCCGCCAGATATCCGAGATCGTCGAGAAAATGCCGCCGCGTGAACGACACGGTTTGGTGCGAGCCCTAGCGGCGTTCAGCGCAGCAGGCGGTGAGCCCGCTGCGCTCTACATCGACTTCTAGGCCCAATCCGTGCAGCACTACATCTCGCACCTGTCGCTGATCCACGGCTGGCTGCCTGCGGCTGCACAACTGGTTGCGGCGACAGCGGTGGTGTGTGCGATCGGCTGGCGGTCACAGCGCTGGAGGACGGTCTGGATACCCACGATGTTGCTTGGCGGGGTGGTGCTCGCGCTGTGGGCGCACTGGTATATCGGATTGCTGGGGGTGGCGGGCGACCCGGCGCCGTCCCCGCTGTGGATCTGGATCGCCGCTAGCGGCCTGGCAGTAGGAGTGCTGATCCTCGGCTGGCGCGGTGCGCAATGGTGGCGCCGCGGAGTTTCCGTACTTGCCGTGCCGATGTGCGTGCTCAGTGCCGCGCTCGCAATCAACCTGTGGGTCGGGTACTTCCCCACCGTGCACACCGCCTGGAATCAGCTCACGGCCGGTCCGCTGCCGGACCAAACCGACCGGATGACAGTGACCGCGATGCAGCTGGCCGGCACGAGGCCGGTCAAGGGTGTAGTTGTGCCGGTGAGCATCCCGGACGACGCGTCGAAGTTCCACCATCGCCAGGAGCTGGTCTACCTGCCGCCTGCATGGTTCGCAACCAACCCCGCACCTCGGTTGCCAACGGTGATCATGATCGGCGCCGAACTCGGTACCCCCGCTGACTGGATACGCGCCGGCCACGCGATACACATCATCGACGATTTCGCGGCCGCCCACGGTGGCAACGCACCGGTGCTGGTGTTCGTTGACGCCACCGGAGGGTTCAGTAACGACACCGAATGCGTCAACGGCAGCCGGGGCAACGCGGCCGATCATCTTACTAAAGACGTTGTTCCATTTATGATTTCGAACTTTCGGGTCAGCGCCGACCGAGCCAACTGGGGCATTGTGGGCTGGTCGATGGGTGGTACCTGTGCGGTCGATCTGTCTGTTATGCACCCAGAGCTGTTCGCCGCCTTTGTCGACATCGCCGGAGATGCCGGACCCAATACCGGAACCAAGGACCAGACCATCGCCGCGTTGTTCGGCGGCAACCCCACCGCCTACGCCGCGTACGACCCGACCACCGTCATCACCCGACACGGGCGCTACAACGCGGTCTATGGCTGGTTCGATATCCCCGGAACACCGCAATCACAACGCCGCCTCATAACAGCCGCAGGAGCCGGCGCGGTCGCCGTCGGCACCCATGACACGGCCGCCAACCCCGAGGGACAAGACTTCGCCGCCAACTCCCTGTGCACGACCGCCAGCTCGCACGGCATCCGATGCGCAGTGGTGGCACAACCAGGACGGCACGACTGGCCGTTCGCCGCCGAAGCTTTCGCGGCCGCATTGCCCTGGTTGGCCGGACGCCTGCACACGCCCGAGGTCGCCGCGGCCGCGCTGCCCGGGCTGCTTCCCGAAACGGCGTCGCAGATCCGGGCGACCTCAGCTGCGCCGGCTGGTTACAGTGCCGCCAAGTAGCTCAGCTCACAGCATGTCGTCGATATCGAATGCCCGCTGTTCACTGGCGTCCGCAAAGGCTGTGAGCGCCCGAACAAGGTGATGTCGATGATGTGGCGGTGTTATCGACACGATCTCTGCGATCGCGTCTCGACGCCTCGTGGTAACTGCGTTGACCACCCTCCGACCCCTCACGGACACGTCAGCCACTTCGTGGCGGTGTGACTCTGAATCGGTGTGGCGCGTAGCCAGACCCGCCGTCACGAGGCTTTCCAGGATCCGTCGTGTCGACGACGGATGCAGCCGGAGCAGCTGTGCCAGTGTCCTCATGTTCACCGGGCCCACGTTGGATATGAGCACCAGCGTCCGGAACTGCGGGATGGTCAGCGTGTCATCGACATCGGCGATAGATCGGGCGGAAACGGCCACCAGCACCCGGGACACGACCAGCAGCGCGTCGGTGATGGCGTCCAACGAGTCATCGGTTGGCTTAGCGGCGGTCACCCGAACTTCTCCTTCCACACCGAATCGCGCTGCCATCCGCTCGATTTAGAGAACGATCGAAACCATCTAACTTGACGCAGCGGTACGTCAGGCGGCGCCGAAGATGTCATGACCGTGGCGTTCGGGTCAACACCAAGCCGACTGCGACCGCACAGGCGACGATCACCGCCCGCACTAGCTGGCGAGCAAGCTCGTCTGGCTGTGCAAGGACTGCTTTTGGCGCGGCAGTTGACGGCGGGCTCGCCGGCGCGGACCTCGGGCCGGTCTGGAATGGACGTTCCCCCGGTCGCCGCACGAGGGTCATGGTCGGTTCGGGATACGGCAGTTTCGCACCGGGCAGCGGTGGCTGGTCCCAACGGATAAGTGTGTTGTCGCTCAAGGTCTGGATAACCGGAAACCCGACCCGCATCGCGTCTGGCAGTGCCACCACGACCGGAAAACGCGCGGACTGCCCGGGTCCAATTCCAGCGCCCGGTGCCGCAGTCCAGGTCACGGCACGAACAACACCGGTTGCAATATCACTGCGCACTCGGCAGGTCCAACCTGACACCATCAAACACCTCGCAGATCGCACGTTGGGAAGCCTGACCGTGACCCGGGTGGTAGGCGCCCGAGTTCCAGGTATCTCGAAAGTCAGCAGCGCGGTTCCGCCCGCAACCGGGTTATCGATCCCGACACCGATCTGCGCTGATGCCACGCCCATACCCAGACATCCAGCAAGCACGATCAACACGCTTAGGGTCAAGCTGCGCACCGCGGCCGATGCAGCACCCGTCACGAGTCTGTCAAACCGGCCGGATTGACCGCGGGCCGGGGCAGGACGCCGTGAAAGGCGTCGCCGCACATCGTCAGACCTATGCGCCACGGGGATCACAACACGCCAAAACAGCTGTCGGTTACCGGACTACCAACCGAACGAAGGGCATTCGCCGGCCTACCTCGCGAAAGTCGGCGTCGGAACCGTCGACCGACATGCCCAGCACGCGCGCCAGCATGTACATCGCAAGGCGCCGGTGACGGGAGGCATACCGGGAGAAAATCTCGGCCCCGTCATTCTCAGAGAGCGGCACGGCCGTCACCGGGACGGTGCGGCTACCGATCTGAATAGTGACATCCGGGTCCTGCAGGATGTTGCGGTACCAAGCGGCACCGGGCCCCCACCCCGACGCAACGACATAACTGCCATCAGTCGCATCATGCTCGACAACCTCGAGGATCGTCTGGCGTGGCTTACCTGTCACACGCCCAATATGGTTCAGCAGCAGAAGCCGCTGCCCGAACAGCCATCCCAACCCCAATCGGTATACCGAAATCGGCAGTCGGAACAACGACCGCGTTAAGCCGGCTGGCGGTCGAATGCTTCTGACGATGTTCATGATGGCGATCCTTTCTAGGCTCCCAAAATCCCCGAGGCTGGTGGCCGGCAACGCTTACCGCCCAGACACGTGATCTGACGAGGCGCCAAGACACTGGCTATGGATCACGGTCACCTCCTGCGTCTCATATCCGGCCAGTCGGGTGGCGCCGACCGTCACCTATCGCAACTATTGCATAGTGCTATAGTTGTTTGGCAGCGATAGAGGACTTGACGCCGAATCGTTATATGGGCCAAGCCACCTTTACCTCGCGCGCGGTGGTGGCGGCGGATCGGGACACTGGTCGGGCCATGCCACCACCCATTGCGCAAGATAGATTGCGTATCTTGTCCATAACGACAATGGATAGCAGGCGAGCGTTGGCCCTTAGTTGTTGGAGCCCGGGAATGACAGGCCGACGTAGGCCATGCCAGGGTTGGTCATTCCTGCACCGGCCAGTCCGAGTAGTCGCTGACTAAGAGTGCTAATCCAGCCCACATCAGCGTGTATCCACCAATCGGTAGGAACCAAAGGTATGCCAAGGCAGGTGGCTGTAGACCGATTCCGCCGACCAGCGTCACAAAACCGACAAGCATCGACACCGCGCCGCCGGCGCGTCGGCGGCGTAGAGATGCACGTGCCCCGTCATTGCCTAAACTTTCCGCGAGCGTGGGGTCGTCGACCGATAGCTCGCCCTCGATCTGTTTAAGGATTTGCCGCTCATGTTCGGACAATGGCATGTCGCCTCCTTGCCTCCGTGGGGTCGGCTCGAACACGGTTCTGGCGTACCGCCAATGACCAAGGGTTTCCAAAAGCCGCGCTCCCTACACATATCGGTGAGGTCGTGCAGTGCGTGATCCAGGACGAGACCGAGCGGTATGGACCCCCAGGTCGACACGCCAGCGGGCGTCGACGGAAACCGGGCCCGGGAACGTCTCGCCGCGCCTGCGAACAATTATCGACGGTCCCTGGTTTGCCGGAGTTGTGCGTGCACGTTTCTCCCCTGGACTGCCGTCGCCCGAGGCGCAGGCTCTCCAATGGGATCTGCACACAGTCGGCGGTCGTGGAATTCTGCTGCTGACGCGCCCGAGATCACGTGCCAACTACACCGGCAGGCCAGACGGTTAGCGGCATCGATCCGCTAACCGCCACCACGTCGCTGGATGGACGATTCGTCAGTCATCCGCTTTCGAAGGCTGTCATAGATCGGCGGCGATCCCACGACGTACGCGGCGAGCACCGCCGCGGCGGTCGCGGCCATCATCGGCACAAGCACCTCGGTTGTGGCCGTCATCTCTACGACGAGGACCATCCCCGTCACGGGCGCGCGCACAGTAGCCGCGAAAAATGCCGCCATTCCGACGAGCGCCATGGGAACCGCCAACTGCGTTGTGTTTACGGGCCACACGGCGTTGAATCCTGCGACGAACAGCAGTCCCCACAGCGCACCCACCGCCAGCAGCGGCGCGAACAGTCCGCCCGGCACCGCAGCCGAATACGACAGCGGTCCGGCGATAAACCGCACTACGAGATACCCGACGACGACGAGAAGAACGATGTGGTGTCCGCCAAGGATCCGCTGTGTCAGGGGATCACCGCCGCCCACTGCCATCGGATAGACAAACATCGCTAGCCCGATAATGGCGCCGATCACGGCCGCCTTCGCGACAGCCGGAATTCGGCGAATCGCTGTGACGTGGTCGAGGAACCACAACACCAACCCGTTGTAGCCAGCACCCAGGCATCCAGTCAGCAGGCCGAAGACGACAAAAAGCGGCAACCATGCAAGAGCCGGAGCGCCGATGGGGTCGACCTGAAAGTCGGCGTGGTTTCCCAGAACGACCCGGGAACACGCGACAGCCGCCGAAGCCGCGGAGAGCGTCGCCAGCGCTGTTTTCACCCGGAACGACTTCGTGACCTCTTCGAGGGTGAAAAGGGTGCCTCCGATCGGTGCGTTGAACGCGACCGCCAGGCCGGCACCGCCCAACGCCGTCTGCATCATCCTGACCTCGGAATCGGGCAGCCGGGCGCGCCGGGCCGCTTCGGCTCCGATCACCGCGCCCATGTGCACCGTCGGCCCCTCGCGGCCCAACACAAGCCCAGATCCGATGCTCAACAGACCACCTACGAACTTCGCCGGAAGCAAACGGATGAACGGTGGCCGGGCTTCGCCCCGAAAAACCGCCTCGACATGCTGGATACCGCTTCCGGCGGCCAGCGGCTCCCACCGCACGATCAGAGCGGCAAGTGTCGCGCCGGTCGCGACGGCGCCCATGGGGACCAGCCAGCCTGGCCCCGGTAGCTTGTGCGCCCAATCGACGAAGTCGATGCGCAGGTCATCGGCGGTTTGCAGACACCAGCGGAATGCACCGCCGGCGAAGCCGATAAGCACGCCCGCGACGATCGCTGTAACACAGATGCGTACCGAACCCCGCATGGAGTCGTCGGGCTTATCGGGACCTGACGTCGGTTTCGTCATCGTGCCGTGCGAGCGGGTCTGCGCAGACGGTGGTCGTCGTTGCCGCGAAGATGCACAAGCAACCGTCCTCCTTCACCGCCAGATAGCCGGGCTCCCAGTGTCGCAGACCGGTGTCCGTTGTTACTGGGCAGCGACTCGAGGGTCTGGAGATCCCCCGCGGGCTACAGACCGGACCGCCGCTGCGCGCCTTGCACAATCTCGATACCAGTATTGAAACTCTTCACACCGCAGATCACCGGCAAGATCACCGGCAAGATCACCGGCAGCATTCTGGCTGGTCGAGGACAGACATCAGCCTTGGGTGGCGGCGGACGGGAGCGGCCGAGCGGACGGGAGCCGCCATCAGCGAAGCTGTTGCGTCGTACCAGACCGCCCAGGGAAGCGTGTCTGGACCGACCAGCGCGTGTAGGCAGGCGTCCGCAAAAAACGGAATCAACCTCCCACAAAACCAACGCCTCACATACGAATGCCCAGACTTCTCAGCACGAGCGCCGAGTGGATAACGATCACAACGATCCCGAGGACGATCCGCAAACCGACGCCCACAGCCTGCGCTGGTGTCCGCCCTCTGTCGGCCTCGGCGCGGCGAGAGTCCGTGGTGCTAGCTGAGCTCTGTGTCTGCGCATCGACCACAAGAAATTGGTGTCAGGAACATCGCCGGGCAGGCTAGCACACAGCTTCCGCGGAAACCTCGCCCAATGATGCTGCGCAGCGGGCGGTCCATTCTGCGCGCGATGAGCTTGTGGCGACTGCCCAACGGGTATACGCCTGGATCTGAGCACTGACTATCGAGGTACCCGGCGGTCAGCTCGCATAAAAAATGGGTGCACGCACGGGCGGCCGTGTCCACCACGGTGTCCGAAATGTCCCGAAGATGTCCCAGATGTCCGCGAAATGTCGTTGCGATGTCCAACTTGTCCATCTGAACTGGAAGTAGCGCCCGACCGGGCGCGCGTCGATTCAGACGGGATAACAGTTCGATGAAGTTGCGTGTCAACACCACCGGAGTCTCGTTCACCTGCACACGAGCACAAGAACAACGGCACGGATCCACGTAGGAGCAGTCGATGAACGCCCCAGTGCACCTGCCGGGCCTGCCCGACGGTATCGACCAGAAGGTCGCGGTCGCCCAGATGATCCGCCGTGCCAGCTCCGCGGGATTCAACGCCTGGTGGCAGCGCGTGGAGGCGGTTGGGTTCTGCGCCAACCCGATCCACCTGGCCGGGCGCGATGAACTGGGCCGCGAACATCAGGTGTTCACCCGCTGCAACAACCGGCGAGCCGCGGTGTGCCCGTCGTGCTCGGATCTGTACTCACGTGACACCTGGCAGCTCATCCACGCCGGCCTGCAAGGTGGACACCACGATGTCCCCGCCACCGTGACCGATCATCCCCAGGTGTTCCTCACCCTGACCGCGCCCAGCTTCGGTGCAGTCCACACAGTTAGCGCCGCAGGTGGCTGTCACCCGCGAGGCGCCCGCAGCCGCGAATGCCCACACGGAAAACCTGCGTGGTGCGATCGCTCACACTCCCACACCGATGCGCAGCTCGGGCAACCGCTTTGCGGCGAGTGCTATGACTACGTCGGCCACGTCTTGTTTTCCTGGCACGCCCCGGAGCTGTGGCGGCGCTTCACCATCCGCGTGCGTCGCCTATTGCAGCGCGAGCTTCGTGATCGCGGCGAGCAGCCGGAACTGACACGGATTTCGTTCATGAAAGTCGTTGAGCTACAACGACGGGCACTCCCCCACTTCCACGCCGTGATCCGATTGGACGCCGCATCTGAGCCGGGTCAAGCTCCGGCAGCGCCCGACACCACCATCACAGCGCAAGACCTCGTCGAACTCGTCCACCAGGCCGCCACAGAAACAGCCCTGGCACTGCCTGGCGACAAGACCCTGCGGTTCGGCGAACAGATCGACATCAAGATCATCACGAACCCGAGCGGAAAGCAGGGTAACGACAGTCAATTGTCGGGTCGCAAGATCGCCGGATATCTCGCCGAATATGTGACCAAATCTGTTGCAGACTTCGGCATAGCCGTTCGCCGATTCACCGCTGCTGCCATCGATCACCTCAAGGTGACAGACCATGTGCGCCAGATTCTGCGGACAATCGTCACGATCTCCGCGCAGGAGGCTTACACAGAAATACTTGCGTGGATCCACACCCTTGGTTATCGCGGCCATATCGTCAGCAAGTCACGTCAATTCTCCACAACGATGACCGCCTTGCGCGAACGTCGACGAACTTGGCGACAATCCCAAATTCACGACAACCCAAGTGCCGAAAGCCGAATTCCGCAGCCGATCTGGCAATTCGATCGCGTGGGCCACACGAGCCTAGGTGACCGTGTGCTCGCCGTGTCGGCGTTCGGCCGGGCCCGAGAACAACGCTTCGCCGCGCACGGCGCCCTAACAGAAAGAGCATTCGAACCATGAACTCGGCCGATTTCGGTGTGGAGCTCCAGAAGGCAGGCCGATCGCAATGATTCCCACGATTTACGACCTCGCGGAAGCGGCCCGAATACTCGGATTCTCCGAATCCTACCTTCGGTCAAAGCTTCGTGACCGGACGTTCGCCGGCATGAAGCGTGCGGGAAGATGGGCGATGACTGAGGCTCAGATCGAAGCTGCGATTGAGTCGATGTGCATCGACGCGCGGCCGGCGGACCCGCCGTCGCCCTCAGGATTATCGAAGCACAGTCGATATGCCCGTCGGTTGCGGTCATCCGTCGGCATGGCGCCCTCAAAAGGGGTCAGGTGAGTGCTGAGCTGATGGCGTCGGCAGCCGCCTGCGCACTGCGCTGGTCGAGGTGACCGTAGATGCCGATAGTTGTCTGGATGGACTCGTGGCCGAGGTGCTGCTGGATAACCGGCAATGGCACGCCCGCCTGAATCATCCACGAGGCACAGGTATGGCGTAAGTCGTGTACACGTGGCGATTTTGTGAGTCCAGCGGCCATAGCTCGTTCGCGGCCGGGTTTCCAGCCAGCGTTGAAGAACTCTTGTGCACGGACGGGATTGTCGGCGCCATTGGTGAACAGGAAACCTGGCGCGGTGAGATCCACAACCTCTAGGGCGGCGGCCGGCAGGCTGATCGTGCGGTTTGACTTCCTCGTCTTCGGAGGACCGATTTGCGGCCTGTAATCACCGGAGTATTTCCAGGCCTTATTGATTCGACAAGTATTGGCGTCGGCATCGATGTCAGCAGCTATAAGTGCGGTGGCCTCGGAGAAGCGCATGCCGGTGGTCACTAGCCAGGTGGCCAGGTTCTTCCACCGGTCGCGCCCGATGTACTCACGCAGCAACCGGAATTCGGCTGGCGTGAGAAACACCGTGTCCTCGACGCGCGTTCCTGGTGGACGTGGTGAAGGAACCGGCCGATCGCGGCCACCACCGGCGCGGTGCGCACACCGTCGGTCAAGTCGAAACCGTGTCCCACGCCCGGCAATTCGATGTAGCCCACGGTGGACTCGGAAACCGACCGCATTCGGTCGACGAACGCGCGCGCCTCCCCGACGGGGATGAGCCCGTCGTTGCTGCCGTGTACCGCCAAGAAAGGTGGTGCGAACGAATGAACGCGTTCCGCGGGCGATGCCGCACGAAAGACCTCAGGATGACGAGCCTGTGAACGCTTCACGACGACCCGCTCGAGGAACTCCATGAACCGGTCGCGCTCCGGCGTAGAGCGATCGTGCCAGTCGTACAGGCCGTACACGCTGACCACCGCATCCACCGAGGTGTCGGCCTCCGCGGGAAGTTCGGCTTGCCACTGCGGGTCGTTGGCCGTCAGTCCAGCCAAGGTGGCCAAGTGGCCGCCGGCCGAACACCCGGCGACGGCAACGAAATTGGGGTCACCGCCGAACCGCTGAGCGTTGGCCCGTGCCCATGCAATCGCAGCTTTGACGTCGGTCATCTGGCGCGGCCAGCGGTGTCGCGGGCTGGACCGGTACTGAACTGACAGGCACACCCACCCTCGCCGCGCGAGGTGGGCCATCAGCGCGTGGCCCTGCAACCCCCGCCGGCCGAACACCCATGCTCCGCCGGGTATGAAGACGAGCACGGGCGCCGGTCTCTGCACGGTGTCCGCGCCCTCGCTTCGCCAGACGTCGAGCAGCTGGCTTGGGTGGTCGCCATAGGGCACCGACGAGCGGTACACGTACCGCCGCTGCCCGGCTGCCTTCCACAGCGGCGCCCGCTCCCGATGCGAGGGCCACGGTTGGGCGAGGTGTTCGGCGGCGACGATGCCGTCCAACGCCGCTGTCAGCACGCTCGGCGTCAGCGCGCGCTGGGCGTCTCGCTGCTCTGCGCTGCCGGGGCTCAACCGGGCCTGGGTCATTCCGGCGACGATGCCCGATACATAGCGCCGACCGCCCACGCCGAGAGCCGCAAAGCCACCGAGTATCTCCAGATGACGCCCGACGAGGGGCACCGACGCCGACGCGGCGCTGAGCGCGATCACGTAGTCACCTGGCTTAGCCTTTGCCGCCCACCGAGCGTAGGAACGCAAGGTGCGGGCCGCCTGCGCGCCCTGCGATTCGCACATCGCCGTAGCGTACGGCCCACCGGCACATCGATCACTGCGAATCGGCCATGCCGTAAGACTTTCAGGTCCAATTGGCTGGGCGGAGCCTGCGGGCCGACTCATGCTGCGGGTGGTTCGCCATCCTGAGCGTTTGGCCCGATCGTGCCCCAATTTCCGATATGACGGTTTCGGCGAATCGCTGCGCGCCGCGCGCCGAACGTGTCGACTGGGTTCGAGACGACGTGAACGGAGAGCCACGTGGAGCAGCTGAGCTGGACCGACGACATGATGCTGCGCGCCGAACGGCCCGAAACGCCGATGCAGATTCAGATGCTGCTCATCTATGACCAGTCGACTGCCACCGCCGGCAAAGTCACCTTCAAGCGCATTCTCGAGGAGATCGACGCGCGCCTGCACCTCGCACCGACCTTCCGGCGGCGGCTGACCGAGCTGCCCGGCGGCCTGCACATGCCGTACTGGGTCGACGACCCGGACTTCGATCTCGAGTACCACGTCCGTCACATCGCCCTGCCGCAACCCGGCGACTGGCGCCAACTATGCATACAGATCGCGCGCATCCACGGGCGCCAACTCGACCTGCGCCGTCCACCGTGGGAGATGACGGTCATCGAGGGACTGAATGCCATTCCCGGAGTGCCGAAGGGATCGTTCGCGATATCGCTCAAGTTGCACCACTGCGTCGTCGACGGAATGGAAAGCGTCGAGTTGATGGCCGCCATGCACGACCTCGCCGCCGACAGCCCGCGCCCTGCCCCGCCAGATCGCCCGTTCGACCCCGGCGCGCTGCCGTCGACCACGGATCTGGTCGCGCGCACCGCGATCAACGCCGCCACGTATCCCCTGCGGGTGGGCAAGGTACTGATTCCAGGCGCCATCAACGCACTTCGTCACCTGCACACGCTGCCAAGCGCGCTAGCGGGCGGTGTGGCTGCGACGCTGAGCCCGGGCACCGGCTCACTGTTCGCCCCGAGTACACGATTCAACGGGTCGGTGACCCCGCACCGGGTCTTTGAGGCCCGCTTTCACGACCTCGCCGACTTCAAACGCATCAAGAGCTGCGTGCCCAATGCGACGATCAACGACGTGACGCTTGCCTACGTCGGCGGCGCACTACGCCATTACCTGCAGGGACACGACGAACTGCCCGACGAGAGTCTCGTCGCGGCCTGCCCGGCGTCCATTCGATCCACTGGCGAGCGCGGTGCGGGCGGCAACCGACTCTTTGGCAGGCTGCACCCGCTGGGTACCTCGATCGCCGATCCACTCGAACGCCTTGCGGCGATCGTCGACGAGACCTCGGCATTCCGAGACAACGCCGATTCCGCGGGCAACTCCAGGTTGATGGAACTGGTGGGCGTGGTGCCCACCACATTGCTCGGGCTGACCATCAAGGCTGCCAGTGCCATGCCCTTCTCCGCTCCCACCATCGCCAGTACCACGGTGAGCAACGTGCCGGGACCGACGGGGCCGATTTACTTCGCGGGTGCTCGACTCCAACGCGTCACCGGGTTGGGTCCCCTGATAGGGGGTATGAACCTGTTCCACGTCGTGGCGAGCTACAACGGGACCGTCTCGATCGGCGCGACCGCAGACCGCAGCGCGCTACCCGACCCCGCCCACTACGCCGACTGCATGCAAACGGCGTTCGACGAGCTGCTCAGTGCCGCCGGCAGTCGGTTGAGCTCAACGACCAGTTGACGGTCCCCGGGCTGACCAACCGCCCGTGCCGAAGTTACCCCGAAGAAGAGCGGTGCGCGGCTCCGATCGGGCCAACCTTTTCGATGGAAGACAATTGATCTACTGGGGCCCTTTCCGGCATCGCCGTCCGGACTCCCGCGGTGTCGACGGGTCATGGCGCGAGGTCCTCGAGCACCGCGTCGGCAACGACCGCTGGAAGATAATGACCCGTGGCGCTGACTACCCGCAGCGTGCCGCCGGGCAAGGCGGCCGCAAGACGCCGGGCGTTGCCCATGGGCAAAAGGGTGTCCTGCTCCCCTTGCCACACCGTGACCGAACCGGCGAACCGCGCCCAAGTCGAAACCCATGGGCGAAGGCCCCCAACCGTTATGTTGGGCGCTCCAGCCGATCCGTACCTGTATCGGCTCGAAAGTTTAAATGGTTAGCAAGGCTAATGTTCACAATCACGTTCCCATCAGGCATGAAAATGGCCCCAGAGGTCGCACCTCTGGGGCCATTTCCGCTGGTAGCGGGGACAGGATTCGAACCTGCGACCTCTGGGTTATGAGCCCAGCGAGCTACCGAGCTGCTCCACCCCGCGACGGTAAACGCAAGGTTACCGAAACCGCGGGCCCGCCGCCAAATCGCCGCTACTTGGCGTTGTTGTACTTGGTCATGGCGTCGTCGAGCCGCTGCAGAGCAGACCCGTAGTCGGCGAAGTTGCCGCCGCGCTGGGCCTGACGCACCGCGTCGAGCGCCGACTGCACCTCCTGCAGCGCCGAGGCCTTCGGCCCCGACAGCTGCATCGGGCCGCTCGGCGGGACCGCGTCGGGCGCCGGAGTGGCCGCTTGCGGCGGCGGATTGGCGTCCGGCGGAATCGCGGCGGGAAGAGGGGTCGACGGCGCCGAGCCTGCGGCCGGCGTGCCTTCCGGCGCCGGCGCCGGGCCCGTCGCCGTTGCACCCGCACCTGGACCGAAGAGCTGGTCCAGGGCATCCCGCACCGTTGGTCCGAAACTGACCCTGTCGTTGTACATCATCGCCACGCGGATGAGCCTCGGGTACGACGACGCCACATCGCTGCTGCCGGGAGACGCGTACACGGGTTCGACGTAGAGCAGCCCACCCTGACCGAGCGGCAGTGTGAGCAGGTTGCCAAACCGTATTCGGTTCTGGTTGTCCCGCCCGATGACGCCCAAGTACTGGGACACCGCGGTGTCGGTGGTGATCGCGTTGTTGGCCAGCTTCGGGCCATTGACCTGACCCGGAATCGTCAGCACCGTGATCTTGCCGTAGTTGGCCGGATCCGAGCTGGCGCTGATATAGGCCGCGAGGAACTCGCGCTTGAATCGGTTCATCGCACTGGTCAATTGAAACGCTGACGAATTGTCGTTGCGGGCAAGGTCTTTGGCGACGATGTAGTATGGCGGCTGATAGCTGCTCGCCGTCGGGTTCGGGTCCAGCGGAACGTCCCAGAAGTCCGACGTGGAGAAGAACGTCACAGGGTCGTTGACGTGGTACTTGCCCAGCAGCATGCGCTGCACCTTGAACAGGTCCTCCGGATAGCGCAGGTGCGCCGCCAGATCGGGAGAAATAGCACTCTTCGGCTTCACCGTGCCGGGGAACACCTTGGTCCACGCTTGCAGCACCGGGTCGCTCTCGTTCATGGCGTACAGCGTCACGGTGCCGTCATAGGCGTCGACGGTGGCCTTCACCGAGTTGCGGATGTAGGACACCTGCTTGTCGGGTGCCAACCGGTTCACCGCCACCTCGGTGGAGTCGGCGGTGGCCGACGACAACGACGTCAACTGCGAATACGGATAGTTGTCCAACGTCGTGTAGCCGTCGACGATCCACACCAGCCGCTTGTTGACGACCGCGGGATACACCGAGCTGTCGGTGGTCAGCCACGGCGCGACCGCCTCCACCCGCTGGGCGGGGTCGCGGTTGAAGAGGATCTTGCTGTTGTCGCCGATCACGTTGGAGAACAAGAAGTTCCGCTCCGCGAACTTCGCCGCGAACACGGTACGGGCGAACCAGTTGCCGACCGGCACGCCACCCGTGCCGGTATACGTGTAGTTCTTGGTTTCGGTGTTCGTCTCGTAGTCATACTCGCGGTCGGGGCCGGTCTTACCCACGATCGCGTAATCGGCGGCGGCGCTGGCGATGATAGGCCCGAAATAGACCCGCGGCTGGTCCAGCGGGGCGGGGCCGTCCGAGTGCACTGTGCCGTTGGCACCCACCACGTTGACCAGGAACTCGGGATAACCGCCATTCTGGTTGGGATCATTGGCGATTCCGCGCACCGTATTTGCCGGCGAGGCGATGAACCCGTTGCCGTGGGTGTACACGGTGTGCCGGTTGATCCAGTCCCGCTGGTTGTCGATCAGGCGGTCCGGGTTGAGCTCGCGCGCCGCGACGACGTAATCGCGCAGATTCCCGTCCGACCCCTGGTACCGGTCGATCGATAACTGGTCGGGGAAGGTGTAAAAGTTCTTGCCCTGCTGGAACTGTGTGAAGGCCGGGCTGACGATGGTCGGATCCAGCACCCTGATGTTGGAGGTGGTGGCCCGGTTGTCCGCCACTTGCTGCGCCGTGGCCGCCTCGTTGCCGCTGTAGTCCCGGTACGTCACCACATCGGAGGTCAGGCCGTAGGCCTGCCGCGTCGCGGCGATGCTGCGGCTGATGTAGTCGCTTTCCTTCTGTGCGGCGTTGGGCCTGACACTGATCTGCTCGACGACCAACGGCCAGCCGGCGCCCACGATCAGCGACGATAACAGCAGCAACACCAAGCCGATCGCGGGAATACGCAAGTCCCGCA
This sequence comes from uncultured Actinomycetota bacterium, assembly GCA_963828065.1. GTDB lineage: Bacteria > Actinomycetota > Actinomycetes > Mycobacteriales > Mycobacteriaceae > Mycobacterium. Next base: position 58,575 of record CAWHDL010000017.1, read on the forward strand.
ACACGATTGCTGAAAACACCGCAACGGCGCAGATGACCGCGATCGCCAGCAGGATCAACTTCGCGGGCAGCACCGCGTTGATGTCGGTGTAGCCGGCACCGGTGAACGGCTTGCCTGCACGAGTGTGTGAGAGCAGCTCGTAGCGGTCGAGCCAATACGCGAAGGCCTTGAGCACCACCAGGATTCCGACCAGCGTTACCAACTGGATCCGCGCCGAGCGACTGACCGCACCCGTGCGGCCCGACAGCCGGATGCCGCCGAAGATGTAATGGCCGACAAGGTTCGCCAGCAATGCCAGGAACACCGAGACGAACAGATAACTGAGCACCAGTCGGTACAGCGGCAGGTCGAACGCGTAGAAACCGAGGTCCTTGCCGAACTGCGGGTCGGCGATCCCGAATTTGCCACCGTGCAGGAACAACTGGACGCGCGCCCAGTAGCTCTGCCCGACGAGGCCGGCGATGATGCCGATCGGCACCGGGATACCGATGGCAAACAGCCGCAGGTGCGTCATCACAGCCGTGCGGTAGCGCGCGACCGGATCGTTGGGCCCGCTCGCGGGAACGAACACCGGCCGGGTCCGGTAGGCCAGCGCGAGACCGGCGAAGACGATGGCGCCGACGAGAATGCCGACGACGAAGAAGACCACGATCCTGGTCACCAGCACAGTGGTGAATACCGACCGGTAACCCAGCTCGCCGAACCACAACCAGTCGACGTACGCGTCGACGAACCGCGGCCCCACTAGAAGTAGGGCGACGACGGCGAGCGAAACCCCGATCAGGATCCGGCTGCGCCGCGTCAGTTTGGGCATCCGGGCGGACGGCCGCATTCCCACGTTGTGAACTCCTGCTCGGTGATCGCTGTGACGGAGCCAACTCTACGCAACGTCGTTACGGGCGCTGTCTTAGCAGCGAGGAGGTTCGCCACCGGCAGAAACCACGTGCAGTGCGTCGACGGCCTGCCCGACGGTGTCCACTTTGACCAGCTCGAGGCCGCCTTCGTTGCCGCCGCGGGCCTCGGCGCAGTTGTCCGCGGGCACCAGGAACACTGTCGCCCCCGCCTCATGGGCGGCGAGCATCTTATGGGTGATGCCGCCGATCGCACCGACCTTGCCGTCGGGGTCGATGGTGCCGGTGCCCGCGACGAACTTCGAGTCGGCAAGGTCGCCCGTGGTCAGCTTGTCGATGACCGCCAGCGCGAACATCAGTCCCGCTGAGGGCCCCCCGACGTTGGCAAGATTGAACGTGATCTGAAACGGCGCCCACGGGGCTTCGCGCACACTCACCCCGAGAAAGCCGTTGCTGCGGTCTTTGTTCTGGCCGAGCGTGATCTTTTTCGTTCCGGGTGGGCCGTTCTTCCGGCGGTATTCGACGAGAATGCTCTGTCCCGGTTTGGTCTGTTTGAGCAGGAACTGGAACTGGTCGACGCTGGTGATCTTGGTGCCGTCGACCTTGTCGATCGCGTCACCGGCCAGCAGCCTGCCGTCCGACGGTCCGTCCTTGTTGACCACCTCGACCGTCAGCGCCGGGGCGTACTTCAGGTAGCCGAGCGCCGCGTACTGGGCATTGGCCTCGGACAGCACGAAGTCCGCGTTGTTGGTCTTGTCGACCTCGTCGCGCGACTTGTCGGGCGGATACACGAGGTCGCGGGGAACCAGCTGCTCGCGGGCCGACATCCACAGCGCCATGGCCTCACCCAGGGTGAGGTTGTCGCGCTGCGCCACCGTGGTCATGTTCAGGTGGCCGGATGCCGGATGTACCTCAGTGCCCTGGATGTCGACGACCTCCTTGTCTTCGACCTTGCCGAGCGTGTTGAAAGTCGGGCCGGGACCGAGCGAGACATACGGCACCGTCACCAGACCCAACAGCACCCCGAACGCGATCACCGGCGCCAGCGCCACCAGCAGCGTCATAACCCGCCTGTTCACGCCGCCAACAGTACGGGGTCGTCCTCCCAACCTCGTTCACCCACAGCGTGACACCGAGCCCGCGCCACCGGCCGCCGGTGAGTACCGTTGACGGTATGGCTGACCTGCCTTTCGGCTTCTCGGGCGGAGACGACCCCGACCGCGACAAGCACGGAAAGGATCCCGACTCCGGCGACGAACACAGCCGCCCCGACCCGATCGGCACGGGAGGCGGCGACTTCAACGTCGCCGATCTCGGCCAGCTGTTCACCCAGCTCGGGCAGATGTTCAGCGGCGCAGGCACCGCAATGAGCTCAGGGCAGGGATCCGGACCCGTCAACTACGACCTCGCTCGCCAACTGGCGTCGCGGTCCATCGGTTTCGTCAAACCGATTCCCGACGCGACTTCGTCGGCGATCTCCGACGCCGTGCACCTCGCCGAGACATGGCTCGACGGCGTTACCGCGCTGCCCGCCGGCACCAGCAAGGCGGCGGGGTGGACACCGCAGGACTGGGTCGACAACACGCTTGACACCTGGAAGCGGTGGTGCGATCCGATGGCCGAACAGATCTCGACGGTCTGGGCATCGGCGCTGCCGGAGGAAGCCAAGGCGATGGCAGGGCCGCTGTTGTCGATGATGTCGCAGATGGGCGGGATGGCGTTCGGTTCGCAGCTCGGCCAGGCGCTTGCGACGCTCTCCAAGGAGGTGCTCACCTCCACTGACATCGGGCTGCCACTCGGCCCGCGCGGCGTGGCGGCGCTGATGCCCGACGCGGTCGAGGAGCTGTCGAAGGGGCTGGAGCAACCGCGCAGCGAGATTCTGACGTTCCTGGCGGCCCGGGAGGCCGCACACCACCGGCTGTTCAGCCACGTGCCGTGGCTGGCGAGTCAGCTGCTGAACGCTCTCGAGTCGTTCGCCCGGGGCATGAAGATCGACATGTCGGGTATCGAGGAGGCGGCCCGTGGCATCAACCCGATGTCGCTTGGCGATCCGGCGGCCATGGAGCAGCTGCTCACCCAGGGCGTTTTCGAGCCGAAGGCCACACCGGAACAGACCGCCGCGCTGGAGCGGCTCGAAACCCTGCTGGCGTTGATCGAGGGCTGGGTGCAGACCGTGGTGAGCGCAGCGCTGGGTGACCGCATCCCGGGCACTGCCGCCTTGAGCGAGATGCTGCGTCGCCGCCGGGCCACCGGCGGGCCCGCCGAGCAGACCTTTGGGACATTGGTGGGGTTGGAGCTGCGGCCGCGCAAGATGCGGGAGGCCGCCCAGCTGTGGGAGCGACTGACCGAGGCCGCGGGCATCGACGCCCGCGACGCCGTCTGGCAGCATCCCGATCTACTGCCGGCGGCGGCTGATCTGGACGATCCGGCCGGCTTCATCGACCGGATCGTCGGCGGCGATACCAGCGGCATCGACGAAGCGATCGCCCGCGCTCTGGAAAACCCCGAGGACGACGGCGACGACTGAGCCCGCCCGCGCTGCTCGTGTTTGAAAACGCTCGTTGCCACGACGTTGCGGCGATTTGCCGGCCGTCAGGGATGATGATGAGGTGGCAGACATCAAACGCGGGAGTGTCGCCCGCAATGCGAAGCTCGCGAGCCTGCCAGTGGGCATGGCCGGCAGGGCGGCGCTGGGCTTGGGCAAGCGGCTGACCGGCAAGTCGAAAGACGAGGTCAACGCGGAGCTGATGGACAAGGCCGCCCAGCAGTTGTTCACCGTTCTCGGTGAGCTCAAGGGCGGCGCGATGAAGGTCGGCCAGGCGCTGTCGGTGATGGAAGCCGCGATTCCCGAGCAGTACGGCAAGCCGTACCGCGAAGCGCTGACGAAGCTGCAGAAAGATGCGCCGCCGCTGCCCGCGGCGAAGGTCCACCGGGTACTCGACCAGCAGCTCGGCACCAAATGGCGGGAGCGGTTCAGCTCGTTCGACGACACCCCGGTCGCGTCGGCCAGCATCGGGCAGGTGCACAAGGCGTTCTGGCACGACGGTCGCCAGGTCGCCGTCAAGATCCAGTACCCCGGGGCCGACGAGGCCCTGCGTGCCGACCTGAAGACGATGCAGCGAATGATCGGTGTGCTCAGGCAGCTGTCCCCCGGCGCCGACGTGGACGGTGTGGTCGACGAGCTGATCGAGCGCACGGAGATGGAGCTCGACTACCGGCTCGAGGCCGAAAATCAACGGGCGTTCGCCACTGCCTACGAAGGGGATCCGAAGTTCTTGATCCCGCACATTGTGGCCAGCGCGCCGAAGGTGTTGATCGCCGAGTGGATCGACGGCATCCCGATGTCGCAGATCATCCGCGAGGGCACCGCCGAGCAACGCGATCGGATGGGCACGCTGCTCGGCGAGCTGACCTACGGCGCCCCGCAGCGCCTGCAGATGATGCACGGCGACGCCCATCCCGGGAACTTCATGCTGATGGCCGATCAGAAGATGGGTGTCATCGACTTCGGCGCGGTGGCGCCGCTGCCGGGCGGGCTGCCGGTCGAGCTGGGCCACATGTTGCGATACGCGCTCGACAAGGACTACGACAACCTGGTGGCGACGATGGAGAAGATCGGCTTCATCCAGCCCGGCGAGAAGGTCTCACTGCGCGAAATCGACGACATGCTTCGCCAATACGTCGAGCCGGTGCAGAGCGAGGTGTTCCATTTCACCCGCAACTGGCTGCAGAGAATTGCTGCCGCCCAAATGGACAGGTCGGTTGCCCAGATCAAGACGGCACGCCAACTCGACGTGCCGCCCAAGCTGGCCATCCCGATGCGGGTGATCGCGTCGAACGTGGCGATCTGCTGCCAGCTCGACGCGCACGTGCCGATCAAAGCGATTGCACTGCAATATATTCCGGGTTTCGCCGAACCGGCCAGCTCGGCTGCCGACTAAGCGGCCGCCGGGCTGGTCTGCGGGTTCTTCCGGGGACGTCCACGCGGGCGCTTGCGCGCGACAACCGCACCGCGCTCGAAGATCTGGCCGCCCCACACACCCCACGGCTCCTCGCGTTCGAGCGCTGCGTCGAGGCACTGACGCCGGATCGGGCAGTCGGCGCACAACTCCTTCGCACGTTCGAGGTCCGCGGGGTTGTCGGCGAACCACAGGTCCGGATCGCCGACATGGCACGGCAGTTCGGCCAAGACTCTCTCCCGGCACGTCGAGAGCGACATGTCTTTCCCCGCTTCCTGGTCGTTTTCCGTCGGTTGTGTCTTGGCGGATCGGTGACCAGGTGCCCGGTGGCGGGCCAAAAAAATAGGCCACGGATCCTTGGTGACTGCGGGTCCGTGGCCTTGGGTGTGGGGCTGTCTAGATGGGGCCCCTGTCCACGAACGTGGCAGTCGCGTCGGCGGTGCGGCGCTTGCCATGCGCAGCGGCCACCGGCGCGGTTGCGTGCGCCGACGTGGCTGCGTGCGCAGGCCAGACCGCAAAAACGGAACCGAGAGCCCGACCGGCGCCGGCAGCACGCATGGCTACCGCGATCGTGTTGATGTTCTTCATCGTCAGGCCCTCCTTCCATCCAGAATGTTCGGACACAAAACATGGGCCTTCTGAGCCCACATTGAGGTTAAAGGTATCAATTAGATCCGACAACCTATTTTTGACCTGCGGGTATGCGCAACGGGCCCGCCGGTGTCCGCAGGTGTACAGACCCTCGCAGCCCACAACGTTTTCAGTACATCGATGGACATCTGCGAACACCCAAAAACTCGAAGTCGTTGCGCTACCCGTTGCGCTACCGCCCGCGCGATGGGAACTATTCCGCGCTGCCCGCGGGCGCTGAACATTGCCGCGAGGTGCTGACTTTCTGAGCCGCGTTTGCTGTCGTGGTGCGCTGAGGCGACGACGCCGGCCAGCGTCCACGTCACAGCAAGGGCACCAAGATCGCTGAATTAGGAGCAGCTCAGTAAGTCCCACTGCTGTTCAACACGATTGCGGGGCGTGCGGACCTAAAACGACGGCCCGCCGTTCAGGGCTTGTGCTTGTTGTTGCCGACGGTGGTGACGTGGATGTTGCTGCCGGGGCCGGCGGTTGCGCCGCTGTGGTTGCCGAACACGCGTGCGATGTTGTTGTCGCCGAGCACGGCGTCTGCTTCGCTGCCATTGCCGACCACCAGGGCGGTGTTGTTGTTGCCGGCTACTGGTGGCCCGCCGCTGCCCGCTGCCGCCGCGCCGCTGCCCTCGCCGAACACCTGGGCCGTGTTGTTGTTGCCGAAATTGGCGAGTGCGGTGCTGCGGTTGCCGAATGCGGTCGCTGTGTTGCCGCTGCCGTGCGTTGCTTGGGCGATGGTGCCGTTGCCGACCGCAATGGCCGTGTTGTCGTTGCTGGGACCGCCATCGCTGGTGCTGGGTCCAAACCCTGCCTGCGCCGAGGTTGGGGTGGGGCCGACGACAGGGTTGTTGCCCGGGTTGCCGATCGCGATGGCCGTGTTGTGGGTGCCGTTCGTCGCGGTGGCGTTGGCGCCGTTGCCGATCGCGATGGCGGTGTCGAAGCCACCACTGGCCTCCGCCGTCGTGTGGGGGCCGATCCCGACAGCGATATCGGTCGGGGTGGTGGCTGAGCAACCGGAACCGAGATCGATGCTCCCCGCCGCCACGCACGACGCGTTCGCGACCGCAGGGGAACTCAGTGAACCCACCGCCAACGCGCCCGAGGCCAGCGCGCCTACCAGCAACCCACCCGCAGGCCGCGAGCGGTTGTGGGCAGCGGTTGGCACTGCCCTGTGTTTATCCGCCTGGACTGCCCTGTGTCGACCCATCAGGTTGGCTCCCCTCGGCATTTCGCAGCCCGCACGACCGCCGTACGGCAAGGAACCTAACACCGAGCCGGGGGAGACACTCCGAAAACCAGCGAAAAATTGTCGCGCCCGTAAGCGCCCAGCTCGCAGGCCACCCGGCTTGCACGTCACGTCGCGGGCGGGTCTCGGGCCTGCGGGATCCGCGAACGTCCCCGCGACTAGAAGGACTGCAAACTGGCTGAACTGGGCGAGGGGCCGCGCACAGCGGCGGGGCGAAGGTTGGGTTTCCGAATCCCCTCCGAGCGCGCTGACTCCGGTAGCTGTTCAGCTGTGAGTGGTGGCCGGGGCGAGGCGGGCCATCCCGCGAAGGATCCACGGTGTGCGCCTGGCCATCACCGCTACGGCGCGGTCCGTTCGGCGCATTGCGGCACGAGGGCCGGGGGTGGGCGTTGACGCCAGTTCGGCCTCGGCCGATCCCGCCCGCGCGCCGTGGCGATCGACCGCCAGCAGTTGCCAGGTGCCGGGCACGCCACGCAACTCGACGCTGCCGCGGTCCTCGAAGCCCGTGCCGGAGCCGACGACCAGGTCACGCACGGTGCGGGAGACGAGGATATCGCCGGCGCCGGCCTGGGCGAGGATCCGCGCCGCGATGTGTACCGCGAGCCCCCCGATGTCGGCGTCCAGCAGTTCACACTCGCCGGTGTGGATGCCAGCGCGGATCTCGATGCCCAGGGTCTCGGCGTCAGCGCGCAGGGCCTCGGCGCAGCGGATGGCCTGCGTCGGGCCGTCGAACGTGGCGAGGTGGCCGTCACCGGTGCTCTTGACCACCGTGCCGCCGAACCGTTGCGTGAGGTCGGCGGTGATCTCCCCAAAACGCGCCAGCACCGCCCGCCACCGCTCATCGCCCGCCGCCGCGGCGCGTGCGGTCGAGGCGACCATGTCGGTGAACAACACGGTGCGCAGGGCGCGATGTGACTGCGCTGGTGCGGCATGGCTGCCGGTGAGAAACTCCTCGATCCCGGTCAGGATCTTGTCGGGCTCGGTGAACCAGGGTGCGTGGTCGGCGCCGTCGACCTCGAGGTACCGCGCGCCGGGGATATGGTCGGCGAGATACCGGCCGTACTGAACCGGAAGGGGGTCGTCGCGGGCATGGACGACCAGAGTGGGCGCGGTGATCGTCGGCAGGATCGGCCGCACGTCGATCCGGAACACCGATTCGGCTGTCGCCCGTAACATGCCCGGGCTCGCGCTCATGCGCTCGAACATGGCGAGCTGGCGTATCGACCGGACCGACGGGAACATAGCCTTCGTTGTTGCACCGCTGCCCCACGCCGAGCGGGCGGCGCGGCCCATTTCCCGGAGGCGGGCGAGCTGCTCGGTCGACGGGGTGTAGTCCTCACCCAGCTCGGGTAGGAGGCGCGCCCGCAGCTCGGCCGGGTCGCGGTCGAGGTCGTCCCACCCGGTTGCCATGAACGAGGTCGAGCCGTAGAGGATCAGCGCCCGCGTTCGCTCCGGTCGTTTTGCCGCAAACACGATGGCCTGGGGGCCGCCCTCGCTCATACCGAAGAGGACGGGCTTTCCGAAGCCGACGGCGTCCATGACGGCCTCGATCTCGGCCGCTCGATCTTCGAGCAAACGAACTTTCGGGATGGGGTCCGACAGCCCGACCCCGGCCTTGTCGAACAACAGGACGCGACAGAACGTGGCGAGCTGGTCGAAGAAGGCCTTGAATTCGGGCATGGTCCAGAACAGCTCGACGTGGGTGACGATCGGGCCGACGAAGACAAGCTCGACCGGCCCGTCGCCGAACACCTGATACGCCAGGCTGAGATCGCCGCATGGTGCGTATGACGTTTCCGGCACGGCCTTGAGCGTACGGTTGCCCTGCGGTACGAATACCGACTTTGGCGCAGTTGCGTGCGGCTAGCCCTATCGCCGCGGCCCGCGCCGCGCAGCAGCGACAGTCGGCGCCGATCGGAGGCGCCTACGCCACCGTCCATTCGACGGCAAAGACGACCATGTAGCCGATGTGAGTTTTGCTAACTTGGCGTTACGTCATCGCCCAGCACTACTGCTTCGACAGCTTCACCACCTGATTGTTGCCGGCGTCGACGAAGTACACGGCGCCGGCGTCATCCACCGCCACACCCCAGATGTCTTTGAGGCCGGTGAACGCCAGCACGGTCTGAATGCTTGGCCTTCGCTCGGCCGGAGACTGCCTGGCAAGCGTCTGACCTGCGCAAATTCAACTCGGGCTTACAGGATTTTGAACCTGCGACCACTTGACCTGCGGTTATGCGCGACGGGTTGCGAGCCGGCCAGACGAATGTGCTCAGGCCCGCATCAAAAGTTCAGGCCCGAGAACATGATCCGGCCCGGATCATACTTCTGTCTGATGGCGGTCAGCCGAGATAGGTTCCCGCCGAAGTACCGCGAAGCCGGTTGGTTCACCTCGAGATAGTTCACATAACCGCCGGCCGAATACGGTTGCACCGCTTGGTGTGCGGTGTTGAGCCAGCTGACGGCTGTCGACGGGGAGCCTGATGTCTCGACGTACCACTGCACCAGCGCGGACTGCCGACGCCACGGAAAGGCTGAGGCCCCTGGCGCCACATCGGCGAGCGCACCGTCGAGCGCGTGCATGATCGCCAGCATTCGACCCGCCCCACGTGGAAAGGCGTCGACCGCCGAGGCGATCCCCTGGGCGGCGGCCGCGGTAATCGTCGGAAAAACATCGGATCCGCCGACATATCCGAGCGGCGACGGGTTGAGGTTCCCGACGGCCAGATATCCCACCAGGTCCAAATAATTGAACGTGTGGTTCTCGGTCCCGGTCGGTTGCATTCCAACGGCTGAAGTGATGGCGCCCGCCACTTTGCCACCCGACCCGGCCGGGCAGGTCGCCATAATGCGACAGTGCGTACCCAGTGCGTCGGTGGTGCTGTCCGCCAGTGCCCAGCTGCTTCGGTCGGCGGTACGCAGCCAACTCTGCCAACCGAGGAGGACCTGCGCGAACGACTGCGGCGGGAAATTGAGGTTCACGACGTCGACGTCCCCGGTGGGGAACGTGGCAAAGGTCAGCGAGGTTGTCACCCCGAAATTGCCGCCACCGCCGCCGCGCAACGCCCACAACAGGTCTGGGTTGTTGGTGGTGGAGGCGGTGACCGCCTGGCCACCGGGCAGCACCACCAACGCCGACGTCAACGCGTCACACATCAGGCCCGCGTGCCGGGACTGGGCGCCCAGCCCGCCGCCCAGGGCGTGCCCCGCGGTACCGACCGACGGGCAGGTACCCGTCGGGATGCCCCGGCCGGCCGCGGCCAGCGCCTGGTGCAGCGCATACAGACTGGTCGCGGGCGTCACCGTGACGTACCCGGTGGCGGCGTCGTAATTGATTCCCCCGGGCAGCTGACGCAGGTCGAGCACCATAGTGCCGTTCGCCGTGGACGCCCCCACATAGGAGTGCCCACCACTGCGCGGAGCGACCTTGAGGTTGTGGGCAGCAGCGAATGCCATCGCCCTTTGCACGTCCGCCGCCGATGTCACGGCAACGACCGCCGCCGGCGTCGAGCCGTTGTAGTTGGTGTTGAAAACCTGCTTGGCCGTTGCGAATTGCGCACCGCCGTCCGGTTGTAACACTTGCCCGCCGATGGCGGCAGAAAGACCGCCCCAGCCCGAGGTATTCGGGTCGGCGGTAGCGCGCACCGGCCCGAAAACCGTCCCTGCAGCTAACGCTCCGGCGGCAGCCCGCAGAAACGCCTGCCGCGAGATCGGTTCACGCGTCGGCTCCCGCGGTACCGCCATCCCCGCATTGTGGGCTACGTGGCTGCAAGAACCGCCCCGCCGCATGACGTGTCGCAGGACTATTAGCCCATCACCGATTCGCCGCGCCCACGAACCATGGCCAGGACGTCGGGGCCGAACTGCTCGAGCTTGCGCGCGCCGATGCCCGGGATCGCGACCAGTGCCGCGTCGTCGGCGGGCAGTTGCTCGGCGATCGCGATCAGGGTGTTGTCGGTGAAGACCACGAACGCGGGCACGGCCATCGCGGTGGCGGTGCGCAGCCGCCACTCCTTGAGTTGCTTGAGGAGTTCTTCATCGATATCGGCCGGGCAATTCTCGCAGCGGCGCAGCATGATCGCGGTGGGTGCGATCAACGCGGCATGACAAATCCGGCAGCGCGGCGCCGCCCCGCGGGACCGTCGCGGCTTGTGCGGCGCCGCGTCGGACTGCGACTGCGGCGCGATGCCGGCCAGGAATCGCGACGGCCGACGGGTCTGCCGACCGCCGGCGGTGCGGGACAGAGCCCAACTCAGCGCCAAATGCACACGTGCCCTTGTGATTCCGACATACAGCAGCCGACGCTCCTCTTCGACCGCCTCGCTCTCGGGGCCGTGTGCCAGCGCATGCGATATCGGTAGCGTGCCGTCGGCCAACCCGACGAGGAACACCGCATCCCACTCCAGCCCCTTGGCGGCGTGCAACGAAGCCAGCGTCACGCCCTGAACCACCGGTGGGTGGCGAGCATCCGCTCGTAACCTCAACTCCGCCACCAGCCCCGGTAGGTCGAGACCCGGCCGGCGGGCCACTTCGTCGTCGACCAGGTCGGCCAGCGCGCCCAGCGCCTCCCAGCGTTCCCGCGCCCGCGCGCCCGACGGCGGGTCGTGGGTCAGCCCAAGCGGTTCCAGGAGTTCGCGCACCACCGCTGGCAATCCGCCATCAACGGCGACACCGCGTTCGGCCGCGCGGTGCAGGTCCAGCAGCGCCTGCCGAATCTCCTGCCGGGTGAAGAATCCTTCGCCGCCGCGGACCTGAAACGGGATCCCGGCCTCGGTGAGCGCCTCTTCGTACGCCTCGGACTGAGCATTGATGCGATACAGGACCGCGATTTCGGACGCGGGAGTGCCGGACTCGATGAGCGACGAGATCTTCGCCGCAACGCCGGCGGCCTCCGCAACCTCGTCGGCGCGCTCGGCGAACGATGGCACCGGACCGGCTTCGCGCTGCCCGATCAGATGAAGCTTGCGGCCCGCAACCCGGCCCCTGGCCGCCGCGATGATCCGGTTGGCCAGCGACACCACCTGCGGCGTGGACCGATAGTCCCGCTCCAGCCGCACGACCGTGGCGTCGGAGAATCGGCGGGAGAACTCGAGCAGGAAGCGCGGGGTGGCGCCGGTGAACGAGTAGATGGTCTGGTTCGCGTCGCCGACCACTGTCAGGTCGTCTCGCTCCCCCAGCCACGCCGTGAGCACACGCTGCTGCAGTGGTGTGACGTCCTGGTACTCATCGACAACGAAGCAGCGGTACCGGTCGTGGAATTCCTGCGCTACGGCCGCGTCGTTTTCGATCGCGGCGGCGGTGTGCAGGAGCAGGTCGTCGAAGTCGAGCAGCATCGCGCCGTCCCGGCGGGACTTCAGCGTCTCGTATCCGGCGTAGACGTCGGCCACCTTGCCGGCGTCCAGCGGTGTTTCCCGCGCGGTGTCCGCGACGGCGTCGGCGTATCCCTCCGGTGTGATCAAAGATGCCTTCGCCCACTCGATTTCGCCCGCAAGATCACGGACGTCCTCGGTGGACACGTGCAGGCCCATCCGCGACGCCGCCTGCGCCACCACCGCGAACTTGCTGTCGAGCAGTTGCCAGGAGGTCTCGCCGACGACACGCGGCCAGAAGTACTGAAGCTGACGGCGGGCCGCGGCGTGAAACGTCACCGCCTGCACCGAACCGGTGCCGACACCGTCGTCGAGCTCGCGCAACCTGCTCCGCATCTCACCTGCCGCCCGCTGGGTGAACGTCACGGCGAGCACCTGCCCGGGCGCGACGTGACCGGTGGCGACGAGGTGCGCGATGCGGCAGGTGATGGTGCGGGTCTTGCCGGTGCCGGCGCCGGCCAGCACGCACAGCGGACCACGGGGCGCCAGCACGGCCTCACGCTGCTCGTCGTCGAGGCTCTGTAACAGAGCGCTGGCGACCGGCATGGTGCCCATCATGGCAGGGGACACCGACAATTCCGGTGCGAGAATCGCCGTCGGGTGGGGCTTGGTTAGATCAGGGGATGACGGCGCCGCTCACCATGTACACCACAAGGTGGTGTGGTTACTGCTTTCGGCTCAAGACCGCGTTGAAGTCGGCGGGGATCTCGTTTACCGAGGTCGACATCGAGCACGACCCGGCCGCCTCGGCGTTCGTGGGCTCGGTCAATGGGGGCAACCGGACAGTGCCCACGCTCAAGTTCCCCGACGGATCTACGCTGACGAACCCGAGCGGCGCGCAGGTCAAACAGAGACTCGCCGAGCTCGGATAGCCGGCCAATTACCCGGCGTACGCCCAGGATTCGATGATCTCGCGGGCGATCGAGATCGATCCGGGCAGCAACATCCGCGCTTGCGGGGGATCACTGCTCCAGTCCCCCTGTTCCAGTGCGTCGCGAACCTCGGCCCGTGTGAACCAGGCTGCCTCGGCGATTTCGCCGTCGTTGAACGCGAACGCTTCGTCGGGGTCGCCGATCGCGTGGAAGCCCACCATCAGCGACCTGGGAAACGGCCACGGCTGGCTGCCGAGGTAGCGCACGTCGCGCACCTGCAGGCCGATCTCCTCGGCGATCTCGCGCATCACACACGACTCGAACGACTCGCCGGCCTCGACGAACCCTGCCAGCAGTGAGAACAGCCGCTGCGGCCACACCGTTTGGCGGGCGAGCACAGCGCGGTCGCCGCCGTCGTGGACCAAGCAAATCACGGCCGGGTCGATGCGCGGAAACTCCTCGTGGCCGCTGACCGGGTCGACACGCGACCAGCCGGCCTTGACGGCCCTGGTCGGGGCACCGTCCACCGGGCTGAACCGCGCCCTGTCATGCCAGTTCAGCAGCGCGGTGGCGGTCGCGACGAGTTGCGCGCTGGCGTCGTCGAACACCTTCCCGGCTCTGCGCAGGTCGAGCACTTCGGCATCGTCATCGTCGGGTGCCACAAGGGCCGCACGAATTCCCCACACATGCCGTCCGTCGGGCAGCCGGCCGAGGAACACGGCGTCCTGCGGGGGCGTGGCACCGACGCCGCGGGCATCGCTGAGCACCGCCTGCCCGCGCGAGATCAGCACCTGGCTGCGCGAATCCACCCGCAGCACCGCCGCATCCGGCCAGCCCGCCAGCGCGGCGTCGACATCGGAGCGAAGCTGGTCGGCCCGGTCGGCGCCGACCCGGGAAAGCAGCGGAACATTACGCAGCTCGAAAGCCATCAATGTTCCCTGCTGCGGACACCACGCTCGCCCGTCACGACTCGGTTCCTGCATGGCCGGTCCGCACCGGCACAATGCTCTCATGACACCCGCCACGTCGGACAACGCCGCCGGTCGCGCACGGGCGGTACGGATAGGCGCGATGTTGCTCGGCATCGGCACCATCCACTTCGTCGCCCCCAAGCCGTTCGACGACATCGTCCCGGCCGAATTGCCGGGCAGCCCGCGCTTCTACACCTACGCGTCCGGGGTGGCGGAGCTGGCGACCGGCACGCTGCTTCTGGTCCCGCGCACCCGTCGCTTGGCGGGGCTGGCCGCGGCGGCGCTGTTCGTGTCGGTGTTCCCGGCCAATATCAACATGGTGCGGCTGTGGTGGGACAAGCCGTGGCCGATGCGGGTCATCGCGATCGCCCGGCTGCCGCTGCAGTTCCCGATGATCTCTCAGGCGCTCAAGATCTGGCGCTCAGAGCCCTGAGCTGACGCGAGCAGTTCGGCCAGCTCGGCGGCGCCGGGCAACGTGTCGGGGCTGACGGTACGGCCCGTGCGCACGTAATGGAACGCGGCGCGGACTGCCCGCGGCGGACAGCCGTGCAACGCCGCCCACGCCAGCCGATACACCGCGAGCTGCACCGCCGCATGACGCAACTCTTCTCCAGACGACGGCGGTTCTCCGGTTTTCCAGTCCACAACCGTCGCACCGCCGTCCGGGTCGGCGAACACCGCATCGATCCGGCCGCGCACCACCACGTCGCCGAAGGTCATCTCGAACGGCACCTCGACATCGATCGGCGTGCGCGATGCCCACGGCGATGCCGTGAACGCTGCCTGCAGCTCGGCCAGCCGGTTGTCGGCGGTGGCCGCATCGACCGCTCCCGGCAGGTCATCGAGATCGAAAAGCCTTTCACTGCCGTAGAAACGCTGCACCCATTCGTGGAACATCGTGCCCAGCAGCGCATTCGGGTCGGGGCGAGCCGGCAGCCGGCGGATCAGCCGTTGCGATGCGCCGACGGGGTCGCGGCCGATCTCGACCAGCGTGCTGACCGAGATCTCCGGCGGCAGCGCAGTGCTTGGCGCAGTGTCGCCGCGCGCACGCTCGGCGAGCAGCGCGTCGACGTCAGCCACCCAGCCCTCGGGGTCGTGATCGTGCGTCGCAGGCGCTTCGGCGGCCGCGCGCACGAGGGCCGCCCCCCGTTCCACGTCGGAGCGCCGCGAACCCAGCGGATCGGCGGGCCATTGGACCTCGACGACCTCCTCGCGCAACGGGTTTCGGTCGCCGTCGGCGGGCGCGGCGGCCCATTGCTCGATCACCCCGCACGAATCACCCTCGGCGGCCGAGGTGTCGATGATGTCCTTGAGCTCGGTGAGGAAGTCGGACGGGCCGCTGGGTTTGGCCGCCGACGGGCCCCAGTGATGTCCCGACAGCAGCAGCGTGTCCTCTGCACGGGTGAGCGCGACATACAGCAGGCGGCGTTCCTCATCGATGCGGCGTTGCTCGAGTTTGGCCCGATGCGCATTGATGCTGTCGGACAACTGCTTTCGGTCTGTCACCGCAGAGGAGTCGAGCACCGGCACGCCGGCTACCCCGTCCGCGGAGCGGTCGCCGCGCAGCAGCGGCGGTAGGTCGGCGGCGTCGGTCAGCCAGGTGCGCGTGGATCCGGTGGACGGAAAGATCCGCGCAGTCAGGTGCGGCACCGCGACGATCTGCCATTCGAGTCCCTTGGCGGCGTGCACGGTCAACACCTGCACCCGGTCCCGAGACACTGTGACATCGGCGGGGGCCAGCCCGTTTTCGACCACCGCGGCGGCGGCCAGGTACGACAGGAATCCCGGAACCGATGCCGTTGGCCGCTCCGCGTAGGCCGTGACGACGTCGGAGAACGCGTCGAGATGCTCACCACCGGACCAGCCCGCCGATATGGGCCGGCTGGCCCGAACCTCAGTGTCGACTCCGAGCGCTCGGCGCACCTCCGCGACGAGATCGGGCAGCGGGGAGTTGAGCCGGCCGCGCAGCGCGGTGAGCTCGCGGCCCAGCGCGGCGATGCGCCGATAGCCCTCCTCCGAGTAGCGGCTCGCCGGGCCCGGGTCGCAGATCGCATCGGCAAGACAGGCGCTGTCAGCGTCGGGCCCGGCCTGTGCGGCGATCCGCTCCAGCACCGGCGGTTCGCCGCAAGGCCGATCGAACTCCGTTGCGCGCCGCCACAGCGCCGCGATGTCCCGACCACCGAGCCGCCACCGCGGGCCGGTGAGCACCCTCATCGCACCGGAGCCGGCGGTCGGATCGCCGACGAGCCGCAGCATCGCCACCACATCGGCGACCTCGGTGACCCCGAGCAGTCCGGCCAGTCCGGCCACCTCGACGGGCACGCCGCGGGCGGCAAGTGCGTCAGCCATCGGGGCCGCATCCGCGTTGCGCCGCACCAGCACCGCCGCTGTGGGCGCCTCTGCGCCAACGCTTTTGGCCTCGCGATAGCGACTTGCGAGATGATCGGCCACCCAGTCGCGCTCGGCCCGCACGTCGTCAAGAAGCGCGCAGCGCACGGTTCCGGGCGGCGCACCCGGCCGGGCGCGCAGTGTGCGCACGGCAACCGAGCGACGCCGCGCGTCGGCCGACACGGCGTTGGCGAGATGAAGCGCCCGCGGCGGGTTGCGCCAACTGGTGCGCAGTTCGAGCGTGGGGGCGGGGGAACGGTCGGCTCGGGAAAAGTCGGTGGCGAACCGCGGCAGGTTGGTGGCCGACGCGCCGCGCCAGCCGTAGATGGACTGGACGGGGTCGCCGACGGCGGTCAACGCCAGCTCGTCGTCGACCCCGCCGCCGAACAGCGAGGACAACGCGATGCGCTGCGCGTGACCGGTGTCCTGGTATTCGTCGAGCAGCACCACCCGGAAGTGACGGCGCAACTGCTCACCGACCTCGGGGTGCGTCAGCGCCAGCCGCGCCGCGGTGGCCATCTGCTGGCCGAAGTCCATCACCTTCTCGGCGCGCATCGTGGCGTGCAACGCGTCGACGAGCGGCACGAGTTGGGCGCGTTCGTGCTGAACCGCGAGCATGCGCAGCAGCCATTGGCTGGGACCGCGGTTCCGCTGGTACGGCCCTGCGGGCAAGGTGTGCACCAGCCGCACGAGCTCGACGTGCGTGTCGCGCACCGCAGCGGTGTCGACAAGATGCTCGGCCAACGCCGACGACAACCGCAGCACCATTGCGGTGACAGCTGCCGGGTTCTTATCGGTGTCGAGATCGCCCGGATAGTCGCTCACCACCCGGAACGCCAACTGCCACAACTCCGTTTCGCTGAGCACCCGGGTGTCCGGCTCGACCCCCAGAAGCAGCCCGTGGTCGCGCAGCAGCGTGCCTGCGAACGCGTGGTAGGTGCTGACCGTCGCCGGCTCGGCCTCGGCCGAGTCCTCGCGCAGGCCGGAGCCCGCCAGCCGGGACAGCCGCGAGCGCACCCGGCGCAGCAGCTGGGCTGCGGCCTTACGCGTGAACGTCAGACCCAGCACCTGACCCGGGTCGGCGTACCCGTTGGCCACCAGCCACACCACCCGGGCGGCCATCGTCTCGGTCTTGCCCGCGCCTGCGCCGGCGATCACGACCAACGGGCCGGGCGGCGCAGCGATCACCGCCGCCTGCTCATCGGTGGGCGCGGGAAGGCCCAGCGCGTTGGCCAGTTCGGCCGGGCTGTAGCGGATGATCACGATCGCGGTTCCTGAGCCGGGCAGCTGGACCGCACCGGGCAGTGTCCGCAGCTGTCGTTGATCCGGGCGAGGAACGCGGGGCCTGCCGTTGCGGCCGCGGCCCGGTGCACGACCTGCTGCCACTCGCGCCGGGCATCGGGGGTCAACGCGTCCTGGTCGCGTTCGACGATGCCTGGCTTGCCGAGGTAGACAAGGCGGCCGCCGCCGGGGTGTGCCCCGCCCGGAAGGAGCCCGCCGGCCACGGCGAGCTGGTACATCGCCAGCTGCGCGTGCCGCTGGGCCTCGTCCTTGCTGGCCGGGTTCTTCGACGTCTTGACGTCGACCACCACCGGCCTGCCTTCGTTGTCCCGCTCCAAGCGGTCGATGCGGCCGCGCACCCGGACGTCCGGCAAGCCTTCCTCAGGGCTCGCCAGCACGCCATCGACGTCTATCTCGGTGCCCACCTCGGTCAACTCATGGCGGGTCTGGGCCCGCCACTGACAGAACGCCGACAGCATGGCCCGGTGGCGGGCGAGCTCGTTGCGCGAATACCACTGCGAGTCGAACGGCAGGTCATCCCAGATCTTTTCGAGCAGGTCGACGAGCAGCGCCTCCGTCTTGCCGCCATCTGCGATCAGCGCGTGCAGCACCGATCCAAGCGATGAGCGCAGATCGCGCCCGTCGGTACCGCCGTGCCGCTCGAGCACCCAGCGCAGCGGGCAGTCAGCGATGGTCTGCACGGTCGACGGCGAAAGCGTCACGGGCGCCCCGTCGTGGTCCAGCAGCGCCTTCTCGGTGCTGACCGCTCGCGTTCCGTACCAGCCCGCCGGATCGGCGCCGGGTACGCCAGCGGCCGCCAGTCGCGCCAATTGCGTTGCCGCGCAACGGCGCCTGTCCTCGTCGACCGCGTCCTCCGGAGAGCACACGACCGCCCGCAGCCGACCGACGAGCGCGGCAGGCGCCAGCACCCGAGGCGCGGCGACCGGCACCGCGTCGGCATCGCCGTCATCGGCCAGCTGCATGAGCTCATCCACGAACACCGATGGCACGCCGGCGTCGTCGGCCTCGCTGTCGACGGCGGTGATCAACACCTTGCGCCGGGCCCGGCCGAGCGCCGACACGAGCAGCCGGCGCTCGTCGGCCAGTACCGGCGCTCGGCGCGAGGCCGTGTCGGCGACACCCTCGAGGACGTCGACAAGCTGTTGCGTGGCCAGCACACCACCGCGGGGAACGGCGTTGGGCCACAGCCCTTCCTGGAGCCCCGCGATGACCACGACATCCCACTCCCGGCCCAGCGCCGCGTGCGCGCTGACGATGGCGACGGTGTCTGGCTCGATGAGCGGTTCGCGTTCGGGCGGAGCCAGTCTCAGCGTGCAGACGGCCTCGACGAGGCCGCGGACCGTCGCACCCGAGGTGTGGTCCACGTAGTCGTCGGCGATGCCGAAAAGCGCCGTCACAGCGTCGAGGTCGCGATCCGCCTGCGCAGCGCCAAGGCCACCACGGGCGCGGGCCTGCAGCCAGCGGCGCTGCAGGCCCGACCGGTTCCATGCCTGCCACAACGCATATCGCGGATCGTCCCGCGCGCACCGCGCCGCCGCGGCCACCACAGCCCTGACCCGCCGCAGCGCAGCGGCGTGCGGGGCGGGCAGCCGCGATGTTTCACCGGTGAGCACGTCGACGAGCAGATCCCCGAATTGCGTTGGATTTTCGGGGTCCTGGCGGCGCAGGCTCCGGCGCAGTCCGCGCAACGACACGGGGTCGATCCGCCCGATCGGCCCGGTCACCAGGGTCAGGGCCCGCTCGCCGTCCAGACCGTCGGTGGCGGCGGTGAGCACCGTGAGCAGCGCACGCACCGCGGGATGGTCGGCGGGCGAGGTGACGGCAGCCGGCGCCCGCACCGGCACACCGGCGGCCGCCAGCGCACTCGGCAGCACCGCGGCAGCGCGTGGCAACGACCGGACGATCACCGCCATCTGCGACCACGGCACGCCGTCGACCAGGTGTGCGCGGCGCAGCGCGTCGGCGATCAGGGCTGCCTCCGCGTGCGCAGATGCCGCCAGGCGGACGGCCACCGACCCTCCCTGCTCGGTACCGTTGCCCTCGATGACGCGGCCCGGCGCATGTCCCGGCAACCGCGCGGCCACCCCGCTTACCGCTCGGGCGACGGCCGGTGCACAGCGGTGCGACTGCGTCAGCGTCACCACTCGGCCGCCGTCACCGGTCAGCAGCGCGGGGTCGGCACCCCGGAATCCGAACACCGTCTGGTTCGGGTCGCCCGCGACGACCGTGACGGCCGTACCGGACGACATCGCCCCCACCAGCCGGGCGGCCTGCGGGTCGAGGTGCTGCGCGTCGTCGACCAGCAGCACACCGATGCGGTCCCGTTCCGCCGCAAGTAGTCCCGGGTCGGTGCCGAACGCCTCCAGCGCCGCGCCGACCAGTTCCGCCGCACCGAGCGCGGGCGCGGTGGCCCGCGGTGCGGCCCGGCCCGCCGCTGTGCGCAAGAGCATCACCTGCTCGTACTGCTGGGCGAACTGGCCCGCGGCCACCCACTCCGGCCGACCGGAAAGCCGGCCGATCCGCTGCAGTCGCCGCCCGTCGACGCCGCGTTCTGTGCAGCGCGCCAACAAGTCTCGCAGCTGCGTGGCGAACCCCGCGGTGGTGAGCGCAGGACGCAGCGACTCCGGCCACGCCACCGCGGCATCGGGCCCGTCCTCCAGGTCGCCCGCCAACAGTTCGCGGATGACGCCGTCCTGCTCGGTTCCGGTTATCAGTCGCGGCGGCGGGTCACCGGTGCGCCGCGCCGCCAGCCGCAAGATCGCGAACGCATACGAGTGCAACGTGCGCACCAGCGGCTCCCGGATGACCGCGGGACCGCCGCCTGACGCCAGCGCCGTGGACAGTGCGCGCCGTGTCCTGACCGCGGCCCGCGCTGTCGGGCACAGCAGCAGAACAGATTCCGGGTGTGCCCCTGCCGCTAGGTGAGCGGCCGCCGCGTCGACGAGCAGGCTCGTCTTTCCAGTGCCCGGGCCGCCGATCAGACGGATCACCCCGCGCGTTGCGGGATTCGTGATCAGCTGTGTTGCGGCCATGTCGCGATGACACCACGAGGGTCCGACAAAACCGGGCCTGGCACGATCAACCCATGACCGCCGACCTGCGCGCCTACCGGTACGGGCCACCCGGGCCGACCCGTGTCCTCGCCCTCCACGGACTTACCGGGCACGGCAAGCGCTGGCAGACATTGGCCACCCACCATCTGGCCGACGTCACCGTCGTCGCGCCGGATCTGATCGGCCACGGCCGGTCGTCGTGGGACGCGCCGTGGACGATCGACGCGAATGTCGCGGCGCTCGCGGCGCTGCTCGATGCCGACGGCGGGCGGCCCGTCGTTGCGGTGGGCCATTCATTCGGCGGAGCGATCGCACTCAATCTCGCCTCGGCGCGGCCGGATCTCGTCGCCGCGCTCGTGCTCCTCGATCCGGCAATCGGCCTGAATGGCAACAGCATGCGCAAGGTCGCCGACCAGATGCTGGCGTCACCCGACCACACCGACCGCGAAGAGGCCCGCGCGCACAAGGTATCCGGATCATGGCGGGATGTACCCGACGCCGAGTTGGAGGCCGAGCTCGACGAGCACCTGATCCGATGGCCGGGCAGGCGGGTCGGCTGGCGGATGAGCCTACCCGCCATCATGTCGTACTGGAGCGAGCTGGCCCGCCCGATTGTGGTGCCGCGCAACGGGACTCCAACCACCCTGCTGCGCGCTACGAAGACCCGTCCGTCGTACGTCTCCGGCAGTTTGATCGATAGGCTGCAGACCAGCCTCGGGCAGAACTTCACCCTCATCGACGTCGACTGCGATCACATGGTGCCGCTGGCACGGCCCGACGCATCTGCCGCAGCCGTGCGAGAAGGACTCCGCCGGGCATGACCGCGGTCACCGACGCGGACATCGAACTGGTGCGCGCGCTGGTCGCGATGATTCCCGCCGGGAAGGTCGCCACATACGGCGACGTCGCATCGGCCGCCGGGCTTTCGAGTCCACGCATCGTCGGCTGGATCATGCGCACCGATTCCGCGGACCTTCCGTGGCACCGCGTGATCGGATCGAGCGGCCGACCGGCTCCCCACCTGGCCACCCGGCAGCTCGAGCTGCTGCGCGCCGAGGGTGTGCTCGCCGTTGACGGCAAGGTGCCGCTACGCGACGTCCGCCACTCGTTCTGACGCCCCCCGCGAGAATCGGTCGACGACCAGGTCGACGACACCGGGGTGCACCCCGAGCGGGGCCGCCACGGCGGTCGCGCCGATGTCAGCGAGCCGGTCGTGAAAAAGGCCCGGTGCCAACAGGTATGACGCGATGAAGATGCGCCGCCGACCGGCGGCACGCAACCGGCTGACCACATCGCCCACTCGCGGGCTGCCGGTCGCGACGTAACCCAACCGCACTTCACCGACTCGCCCGGCTAATAACGTAGCCGCCCACTGTAGTTCACGACGCGCACGCGGGTTTGACGAACCGGCGGCGGCCATCACCACCGCGTCACCGCGCCGCCACCCGATCTCGTGCAGCCGGTCGCGCATCACATCCGCCAGCCTGGGGTCCGGGCCGAGCGCGGGCATCACCGACACGTCGGGGTGCCCGCTCTCGGCGATGCGGGACGGCAGGTCGGTGTGCACGTGATAACCCGACGCCAGAAACGCCGGCACGACCACCGATGGCTGCCTCACCTCCGCGAGCACCTCGGCGGGGTTCGGCCCGAGGACGTCGACGAACGCTGTTCGCACCGGCCCGATCCGGTCCGCCACCGCGGAACTCAACGCCCCGATGGTCTGCACCCCCGCGGTGCTGCGGGTGCCGTGGGCGACCAGGATCAGCATGCTGCCGGATCGATCGCCAGACGGTACCCGCGCTTGACCACCGTCTGGATCACGCGCGGTGCGCCCAGCGACGACCGCAGCCGGGTCATCGCCGTCTCGACCGCGTGCGTGTCGCCCCCGCCTCCGGGAAGCTGCGCGAGCAACTCCTCCCGCGACACCACCCACCCGGGATGCGCCATCAGGCGCCGCAGCAGCGACATCGCCGCCGGCGACACGGTCCGGATGTCGCCGTCGACGGCCACCGTTGCGCTGCGCACGCTGATGTGATGCCCACCGGCGGTGAAATGGCAAGCGCGGCGCGGAACCTCGTCGCTGATCAGCCGGGCCAGCGCACCGAGCCGGTAGCGGTCGGGGTGGGTGGTCGGAACACCGAGCCGTCGCAGCGGTGCGGCGGTAACCGGCCCCACGCAGATCGCCGCCACCTGATCACGAAATGCTGCGATGAGCTCGCCGACCCAACCGAGTGCCTTGGCGCGCTGCAACATTGACGCGACCGCCGGCGCGCTGGTGAAGCTCACCGCGTCGACCTCGCCGTGGACGATCATCGCGATCAGCTGATCCATCGGCCCGTGGTCCTCCGGCGGCTCCCAGCGGTACACGGGCACCTGGATCACCTGCGCGCCGGCCAGTGCCAGGGCGTCGCAGATGTCGGCGTTCGGCTCCCATTCCGAGGCCGCGCCGTGCAGCTGCACCGCGATCCGCAGGCCGGCCGCACCATCGGCGAGCAGCCGGTCGAGCAACTCGGGCGTCGCCTCGGACTCGGGGCTCCATTCCTCGCACAGGCCCGCCTGGCGCACGGCGCCGCGCGCCTTCGGGCCGCGGGCCAGGATGCGCGTGGACCCGAGCGCTGCGACCAGCCCGTCGGCCACGTCCCAACCGTGCGCGGCCTCGATCCACCCGCGGAAGCCGATTCCGGTGGTCACCACGACGACGTCGGGCGGCTGGTCGATGAGAAGCATTGTGACGCGACGTAATTCGACGTCGTCAACCAGCGGGATGATCCGGATCGCCGGAGCGTGCACGACGGCCGCGCCGCGGCGCTCCAACAGCATGATGAGTTCCTCCGATCGGCGGGCCGCGGTCACCCCGATCGTGAACCCTGCCAGCGGCTCACCTGCGGGCGATATGCACGATTCCATCGGTCACTCGCACGTCGTAGAGCGCCAGCGCGTGCGACTCATCATCGAGGCAGCGTCCATCACGAAGAGAGAAGACCTGCTTGAGCAATGGCGATGCCACCGTCGCCTCACCTCGCCGGTCGCCGGTGATGCCGCGCGACATCACCGCGGCCCGGCCGAACGGGTCGATGTTGCTGACCGCCGCCAGTGTTCCGTCGGTAAGCAGAAAAAGCGCCACCTGCTCCCCGCCCGGCAACAGCACGGCGACACCGCGTCCGGGCAGCAGCGCGTCCAGCCGGCACGCCCTCGTCCAGATGCGCGTGTCGACGTCGGCGCGCCCGGGCCGATCAACGAGAACCGTCATGTCAGGC
Source organism: uncultured Actinomycetota bacterium (assembly GCA_963828065.1). GTDB lineage: Bacteria > Actinomycetota > Actinomycetes > Mycobacteriales > Mycobacteriaceae > Mycobacterium. The sequence continues at coordinate 82,482 of CAWHDL010000017.1, forward strand.
GCCTCCCTTTCGAAGCGTTCTTCGGCCTAATTGCACGCCCGGGTTGTTTCGTAACCATTAATTCGACCTTTCGCGCGTGTCACCGATGCGCGGTGTGCCGAGCATCACCGGCACTTTGCGTGGACCGCTGTCGTCGAAGACGACGGTGGGATCGGGCCGATCGGGGGCGTTGACGAAAGACACGAACCGCGACAGCTTTTCCGGGTCGGCGAGCACCCCGGCCCATTCGTCGGAATACCCCGCGACGTGGCGCGCCATGGCGGCCTCGAGGTCCGCGGCGATGCCGAGTGAGTCATCGCACACGACCGCGCGGATGTGATCCAGGCCACCGTCGATGGTCTCCTGCCACACCGCCGTGCGCTGCAGCCGGTCGGCGGTACGGATGTAGAACATCAGGTAGCGGTCGATGTAGCGCACCAGCGTCTCGGAGTCGAGGTCGCCTGCGAGCAACTGCGCGTGCTTCGGGGTGGCCCCGCCGTTGCCGCCGACGTAGAGGTTCCAACCCTTTTCGGTCGCGATGACACCGACGTCCTTGCCGCGGGCCTCAGCGCATTCGCGTTGACATCCCGAAACGCCCATCTTGACCTTGTGCGGTGAGCGCAGACCGCGATAGCGCAGCTCGAGGTCGACGGCCATCGCCACCGAGTCCTGCACCCCATAGCGGCACCACGTCGAGCCCACGCAGCTCTTGACCGTGCGCAGGGCCTTGCCGTAGGCGTGGCCGGACTCCATGCCCGCGTCGATCAGCCGCTCCCAGATCAGCGGAAGCTGCTCGACGCGCGCACCGAACAAGTCGATCCGCTGCCCGCCGGTGATCTTGGTGTACAGCCCGAAATCGCGTGCCACCTCGCCGATTGCGATGAGTTTCTCGGGGGTGATCTCGCCACCGGGCAGCCGCGGCACCACCGAATATGTGCCGTTGCGTTGCAGGTTGGCCAGGAAGTGGTCGTTGGTGTCCTGCAGCGCGGCGGACTCGCCGTCGAGGATGTGGGCCGACGACATCGACGCCAGGATCGACGCGACGGCGGGTTTGCAGATGTCGCAGCCGGTTCCGCTGCCGCACCTGGCGATCACGCCGGAGAACGTCGTGATCCCGGTCGCGGCCACGATCTGGAACAGTTCGGCGCGCGACTGGGTGAAGTGCTCGCACAGGGCCTTCGACTGCTCGACGCCTTGTGCCTCAAGCAGCCGCTTGAGCATTGGAACGCAACTGCCGCAAGATGTTCCGGCCGCGGTGGCGCCCTTGATCGCGGGAACGTCGCACGCGCCCTGTGAGATTGCCCCGCAGATCGCACCCTTGCTCACCGCGTTGCACGAGCAGATCTGCGCCTCGTCGGGCAGTGCGCCCAGGCCCACCTCGGTGGCCGACGGTGCGATCAGCGACGCCGGATCCGCGGGCAGTGACCGGCCGACGAGCGGGCGCAGCGTGCCGTAGGCGGTCGCATCGCCCACCAGAACGCCGCCCAACAGCGTCGACGCGTCGTCGGAGACAACCAGTTTCGCGTACGTGCCCTTCGTGGGATCGTTCAGCACGACCTCGAGCGCGCCGTCGGTCGTGGCGTGGGCATCGCCGAAGCTGGCCACGTCGACACCCAGCAGCTTGAGCTTGGTCGACATGTCCGCGCCGGGGAACTCCGCGGTACCGCCGAGCAGCCGGTCGGCCACCACCTCCGCGGTGGCGTAGCCAGGTGCGACGAGCCCGTAGCAGCGACCCTCGATCGCCGCTACCTCGCCGACCGCATAGATGTGCGGATCGCTGGTGCGGCAGGCGATATCCGTGACAACACCGCCGCGATCGGCGGTCTCGAGGCCGCAGGCGCGGGCCAACTCGTCGCGTGGCCGCACGCCGGCCGAAAACACCAGCACGGCGCCGTCGACGGTTTCGCCGTCGGACAGCGTCGCCCGCAGCCGGTTGCCGTCGTCGGAGATCGCCGTTGTCGATACACCCGTGTGCACGGTCAGACCCAGCCGGGTGACGATGTCGGCCAGCACCGCGCCACCGCCCTGGTCGACCTGAAGCGGCATCAGCCGCGGAGCGAGCTCCACGACATGCGGTGTCAACCCGATCAGCCGCAACGCGTTTGCGGCTTCCAAGCCCAACAGTCCCCCGCCGACCACGATGCCGGCGGCCCCTGGCTCGGCGGCCTCGGCCACCACCCGGATCGCGTCGAGATCGTCCAGCGTGCGATACACGAAGCAGCGATCGGAGTCCTTGCCCGGGATCGGCGGCACGAACGGATAGGAACCGGTGGCCAGCACAAGCGCGTCGTAGCCGACGCGAGCGCCGGTGGACGTCGTGACGGTGCGAGCATCCCGGTCGATGGTGGTGACCCGTTCGCCCACCCGCAGGTGCACCAAATCATCACCGGCGTAGTCGTTTCCGGGCAGGGCGAGCGCACTGCGGTCCCAGCTGTCGACGTATGACGACAACGCGACCCGGTCGTAGGCCGGTGTCGGCTCTTCGCACAGCACGGTGATGTGCCACCGGTCGTGGCGGTCGCGATCGCGCAGCGCCTCGACGAACCGGTGACCCACCATGCCGTGGCCGACGACCACGACCGACTTCTGTGTGGACATCAGGCCGCCGCCCCTGCCTCCAAGCTGGCCTCTTCGACCGTCGCGGGCGTGGCGGCGCGCACCTTGCTCGGCCTGCGCACGTACGCGAACCAGGTGATCACCGCGCACAGCACGTAGAAGGCCAAAAAGACCCAGTACGCCATCGTCGCCGACTTCGCGGCCGACAGGTACGACGCCCGCAGCACGACGTTGATGCCAACTCCGCCAAGCGCTCCGATGGCTCCGGCGACCCCGATCAGCGCGCCGGACATCCGCCGCGACCAGGCGGCCTTGTCAATGGGGCTGAGCCCATCCATGCTCTGGGCCTTGGCGTCGAAGATCGACGGGATCATCTTGTATACCGAGCCGTTGCCGATCCCCGACAGGATGAACAGTGCAACGAACCCGACCACGTAGGCGGTCAGGATGCCGCCGGAGGGCGCGCGGTGCGTGGCATCGCCGATCTCGCCGGACACCGCCAGCCAGCCGGCGGCGGCGATCATCGCGACGAACGTGTAGAGCGTGACCCTGCCGCCGCCGACCCGGTCGGACAGCCAGCCGCCCGGCGGCCGGGCAATTGAGCCCAGCAGTGGGCCGATGAACGCGATCTGGGCCGCATGCAGCGACGCCTGGGCGGTCATCGCCGGGGTCACCTTGGCGCCGTGACTCAGGTTGGCCAGGAAGCTGATCTGCAGCACCTGGCCGAACGCGAAGGAGAAGCCGATGAACGATCCGAAGGTGCCGATGTACAGCAGCGCGATCAGCCACGAGTCGCGGTAGCGCATCACGTCGATCATCGAGCGGCCGTTGGTGCGTTGGTTGGTCAGGTTGTCCATGAACAACGCGGCGCCGATCGCAGCGATCGACAGCAGCACCAGATACACGGCGCACACCCACTGCGGGGACCGGTTACCCACGGCCGCGATCACCAGCAGGCCGACGATCTGGATCGTCGCAACCCCGATGTTGCCGCCGCCGGCGTTCAGCCCCAGCGCCCAGCCCTTGAGCCGCTGCGGGTAGAACGCGTTGATGTTGGTCATCGACGACGCGAAGTTGCCTCCGCCGAGCCCGGCGATCCCCGCCACGACCATGAAGGTCGTGTATGACGTGCCGGGCTGGGCCATGAAGTACAGCGTCAACGCCGTCGGGATCGCCAGCACCAGCGCGGAGAACATCGTCCAGTTGCGCCCGCCGAACTTGGCGACGGCGAACGTGTAAGGGATGCGCAGAATCGCGCCGACCAGCGTCGGGACCGCGACCAGGAAGAACTTGCCCGCCGCGTCGATGTGGTAGACGTTCTGCGGCATGAACAGCACCATCACCGACCAGATGGACCACACGGAGAAGCCGACGTGCTCCGCGAAGATCGACCAGATCAGGTTGCGGCGGGCGATTTTCGCGCCGCCGTCGTTCCAGGCCTCGACGTCCTCAGCATCCCAGTCGTCGATGTTGTGTTGACGCATCTCTAGTGGCATGTCGTCACGGTAGGAAAGTGTTGTTGCGGCAACGATGCAGGCGATGACCCGATTGCTACAACCTGCTCACGACGCCATCATGGGTCCGGTGAGTTCGGCCCGCAGGCGTGCTCCACGTCACATTTCGCCTTCGCCGACCGGATTTCACACCGCGCGAACGCGCTACAGGGTCAACCGCACCAGCGCCGCCGCGCGGGCCAGACCGGGAAACGCCGCGGCGGTGGACCGGGGGTGAAGGGCATGCACGGCGAGCCGAAACATCAAGGCGCGCAACAGCATCTGTGGCCACTCAGGCAGCGACGCCCAGCGTTCGATCAGCCCGTCGTCGGCGTCGCCCCATGACAACGCGTCCACCACGACCACGGCCGCCGCCCACGTCGCCGGCCGCCAATAGGGCGTGATGTCGGTGATGCCCGGCGCGGCTGTGCCGGCGAAAAGTACTGTGCCGTAAAGGTCTCCGTGCACCAGTTGGCTGGGGCTCTTGACCGGCTTGCGCAGCCCGGCGAGCTGGTTGATCAGGTCAAGGGACCGCTGGCCGTCCGCCGATCCCGGCGACACCCGGGCGCCCGAAGGCCACGCGTGCAGCGGACGCTCCTCCCACGCGGCGCGGTCCGCCGCGATGAACACGTCGACGTCGCTCCACGGCGCGGCGGGCGGCTGCGTGAGAAACCGTGGCCGTTCCAGCTTCGCCGTGGCCTCATGAAGCCGAACCCCCGCCGACACGACTTCGTCGTGCCGTGGCTCCGGCGTTCCGGCGACATAGGTGTCGGCGCGCCAGCCCGCAACGACGTAACGCCCGTCCGTCGAGCGAACCGGCCGGGCCAGCCGCACACCGTCGGCGAACAACGTCTCCCGGGCTTTCGCCGACCAGGCCGCGCGGGGGTGGTCGGCCACCATCGACAGCACAACCTCGCCACAGCGCCATCCGCCTTCCCAGCCGGCGCCCATTGGTTCGGGCCGGGATCCCGTCAATCCGAACGCCGCCTGCACGTGCTCCGGCGGGTGCTCGACGGTCATAGCGCCAGGCTACCTAGGGAAACGCGCAGGTCCGGCCAAGAAGGTGCTGTGTCTCCTACCAACGCCTCAGTACATCACCATGTCGGGCTCCAGCTGCCTCGCCCAGGCCACGATGCCGCCCTGAAGGTGCTTCGCGTCGGAGAAACCCGCCTTCTTCACTGCGGCCAGTGCTTCGGCCGAGCGCACCCCCGTCTTGCAGTACAGCACCGGGATCCGGTCCTGGGGCAGATTGGCCAATCCCTCACCCGACTCGAGGGTCGACTTCGGCACCAGCTGCGCCCCTTCTATGTGGTTGATGTCCCACTCCACGGGCTCGCGCACGTCGATCAGCGCGACCTTCTTGCCGGAATCCAGCAGCTCGCGCAGCTCGCGCGGCGTCAGGGTGGAATCCGCCGACGCCGCGGCGGCCTCGTCGGACACCACGCCGCAGAACTCCTCGTAGTCGATGAGCTCGGTGATCTTCGGCGTCTCCGGGTCCTTGCGGATCTTGATCGTGCGATAGCTCATGTCCAGCGCGTCGTAGATCATCAGCCGACCCAGCAGCGGGTCGCCGATGCCGGTGATCAGCTTGATCGCCTCGGTGCCCATCACCGACGCGATCGAGGCGCACAGGATGCCCAGCACCCCACCCTCGGCGCAGGACGGCACCATGCCGGGCGGCGGCGGCTCGGGGTACAGGTCGCGATAGTTCAGGCCGATGCCGTTCGGCGCGTCCTCCCAGAACACCGATACCTGGCCCTCGAATCGGTAGATCGAGCCCCAGACGTACGGCTTGCCGGCCAGCACCGCCGCGTCGTTGACCAGATAACGGGTGGCGAAGTTGTCGGTGCCGTCCAGGATCAGGTCGTACTGCTCGAACAGGCTCACGGCGTTCGTCGGCTCCAGCCGCAGCTCGTGCAGACGAACCTCGACCAGCGGGTTGATCTCGGAGATCGAGTCGCGAGCGCTGTGCGCCTTGGACCGCCCGATATCGGACTGCCCGTGGATGATCTGCCGCTGCAGATTGGATTCGTCAACGACGTCGAAATCGACAATCCCGATGGTGCCGACACCCGCGGCGGCCAGGTAGAGCAATGCCGGTGATCCCAGACCTCCGGCGCCGATCACCAACACCTTCGCGTTCTTCAGCCGCTTCTGCCCGTCCACGCCCAGGTCGGGAATGATGAGGTGCCGGCTGTAGCGCGCGACCTCGTCACGCGTCAGCCCGGCTGCTGGTTCCACCAGCGGCGGCAACGATGTCGACACCGGCTCTCCCCTCGCAAACGTCACACCACCACAATAGGCACGTCGAACAACGACGATTGCCCCGCAGACCTTCCCGAGTCCGCCGGTAGAAGGGTCAGGCGATCGGATACGGCCACGGGTTGAAGCGGCACACCTTGCCGTCGGGCTTGACGGTGTCGGGGTCGAACCTGGCGGCGTCGTTGTCCGCGGTGGAGAACGTCTGCTGCATCATCACCGGCGCGAGACCGCCGTTCTCGTCGCACGGCTCGTGATGCTGATACCCGATCGCGTGCCCCACCTCGTGGTTGATCAGGTATTGCCGGTATGAGCCGACGTCGCCCTGGAACGGCACCGCGCCACGTACCCAGCGGGCCTCGTTCATGAACACGCGCCGCTGCGCCTCCGGCCCATAGGCCGGGTTGTAGCAGGACGTCTCCAGCGGGATCTCGTAGCCGCAGCCCTCGCGCAGTGTCACCGGTGACGTCAGCGACACCCGGAAGTCGGGATTGCCGCTATCGACGCGGCGGAACGCGAATTGCGGATTGTGCGTCCAGCTCTTCGGGTTGCCCAGGGTCTGGCTGACCATCCGGGCGAATCCCTCGTCACCGCCGTACGCGGTGGTGTCGATGCCGTCCTCCACCTCGACGCTGTAGGAGAACACCTTCGTGGTGCCCTGTCCCGCCTGCTGCTCGGTGCCGGGGACGATGTGCCATGTCTTAGCCCCGACCTCGGTGAACGGGCCGCCATCGGGCAACACCCCGGTGGGCAGGTTCACGTCGAACTGTGTGAGCCCCTTCGGCGGGGCGCCGACGATCGCGGTGCCGCCGACGCCGATGGTCTGCCTGGGACCCTCCACCGGCCCTTTGAGGGTGCCCTGATGATCCTCGCTGGTGCCGGTGACCGCCTGGTAGGCCCAGATGACCGTGATGGCGGTCAGTATCGGCAGCGCGTAGGCACGCCACCCGTACGTCGAGACGAACCGGCCCAGCCACGTCCGCTTGCGCCAGCGTTGTCTGCCGTCACGATTGGACCGAGCCCGCCCGGAGCCACCGGCCACAGGGTCGCGCTGGGCACGCAGCGGCTCCCGCCACTCGCTGCGCAGCACCGGTACGCGACCCCCACCGTCGCGCCCCGGGTCGTAGGTCACCGTCCAAGAATGTCACAGTCGGCATGGGTCGCACTTTCGGCGCACCGCCCCCGCCGGTAGTAGTGTCGGTCTTTCGAACGAAGCCCGGTTCGGCCAGATAAGGGACTGTGATGAGCGATCTCGCCAATACCGCCGAAAGGCGTGGCAACGACTTCGCCGACGGCGATGACGTGGCCGGGGCCTCGGCGGGCGCGACCCGGCGTGGGAACCGGCTCCCCCGCGGCGAGCGGCGTGGACAGCTACTTGCCGCCGCCAGTGAGGTTTTCGTCGACCGCGGCTTTCACGCAGCCGGCATGGACGAGATCGCCGATCGTGCCGGGGTGAGCAAACCCGTTCTGTACCAACACTTCTCGAGCAAGCTCGACCTGTACCTCGCCGTTCTTCAGCGACACGTCGACAACCTGGTTTCCGGCGTTCGGCAGGCGCTGCGGACCACCACCGACAACCGGCAGCGGCTGCGTTCGGCGGTCCAGGCGTTCTTCGACTTCATCGAGCACGACGGTCAGGGATACCGGCTGATCTTCGAGAACGACTACGTCAGCGAGCCGCAGGTGGCCGCCCAGGTGCGGGTGGCCACCGAGTCGTGCACCGACGCGGTGTTCGACCTGATCAGCCGCGACTCGGGTCTGGAGGCCCACCGCGCCCGGATGATCGCGGTCGGGCTGGTCGGCATCAGCGTGGACTGCGCCCGGTACTGGCTGGGTGCCGATCGGCCGATCTCCAAGGAAGCCGCCGTCGAGGGGACCGTGCAGTTCGCCTGGGGCGGGCTGTCACACGTGCCGTTGACACGGTCCTAGCAAGCGCCGCAAGCGCTCATCCGCCGAAACCGACCCTTCGCACGTCGGCGGCCCCGATCTCCACATAGGCGACCTTGGAGGTCTGCACCAGAATCCGTTTGCCCCGCTCGTCGGTCAGGTCGAGGACCGGTGCCCCCTTCTCCAGCGCGGCGCGAACCACCTGCTCGACCTCTTCGGGCGTCTGTGAGCTGTTGAGCACCAGCTCGCGCGGGCTCTCCGAGATGCCGATCTTGACCTCCACGCTCGCGTCCCTTTCCGTCGCTGGGTTCTCCCGACCGAGGCTAGTGGAAGCGGCGGCGAAAGGGCCGCTCGCGGTCGTTCGCGGTGCGCGAAGAGCCGATCAACAAGCGATCAACAAGACGGGATCAACCTGTGACCCGACACGCCCTCCGCTGCCCGCGGAACTCGAAGACTGCGCTAATACCATCGGCCCGTCCATCGAGGAAGGCAGTGGCGATGAGGGTCTCGGGCGACACGTCCCGCGCGGGCGACCCGTCCCGTGCGGGCGACCCGTACACAGCGACCGACCAGCTGGATCCAGGCGCCGACGACTACCACGACGACAACGACAACGACTATTACGGCAACGACCTCGACGACGACAACCTGTACGACGACAACGATGACGGCGTCGTCTACTACGAAGATTCGACCCGCTGGCGGTGGGTCGCCGCAGTCGCCGGCGCCGTGCTGGTACTCGCGGTGATCGGCACCGTCGTGATCGTGCGCGGCGGCGACAGCGCGACAACGACGGCGCGCATCCAACCGCCCGCGGTCGCCCGACCCTCTGCGACGACACCGCGGCCGGCCGCGACGACGCCGAGCACATCACTGCCGCCGGAAACGGTGACCACCGTGACGCCCTCGGCCACCACGCCCACCGAGGGCGCGCCGCCGACCACTCCCGGCGTCGACCCTCGGACCATCACCTACACCATCTCGGGCACCCGGCAGCCGGGCGACTTCGTGACCGTGACCTACATCGACGGGACCGGAGCGCCGCGAACCGACTTCAACGTCATGCTGCCGTGGACGAAGATCGTCACTCCCGCCGCCGGCGACATGTTGCTGAAGTCGGTGACGGCAGTCAGTCTGGCGAGCCACCTGAACTGCTCGATCACCGATCGGAACGGGCGGGCGGTCGCCGCCCAGGTTTTCAACACGATTGCGACGACCTGCAACCGCTGAGCGGAGCTACGCCAGACCGAGCTCGGCCATCCGCTCGGCATGCGTGCGCTGCAACCGGTCGAAGAAGTCGGTGATCCTGCCGAGCCCACCGGTGCCCGACACCACCAGGTCGGTCAGCTCGTCGTGCTCGGCCAGCACGTACTGGGCCTGCGTGATCGCCTCTCCCAGCAGCCGGCGCGCCCACAGCGTGAGGCGATTGCGCTGCTTGCCGCTGGACGCCACCGCGGTGCGCACCTCGGCGACCACGAACTGCGAGTGCCCGGTCTCGGCGAGCACGCTTCGCACCACGCCGGCCACCTCGTCGGGCAGCGCATCGGCGATCTCGCGGTAAAAGTCGGCGGCCAGCGCATCGCCGATGTAGGTCTTGACCAACGCCTCCAGCCATGTGCTTGGCGTGGTGAGCCGGTGATAGTTCTCCAGGGCCGAGACGTATCCCGTCATCGCCTTTTCGACGTCGATTCCCCTGGCCGACAAGGCATCCCGCAGCATTTCGTAGTGCCCCATCTCCGCGGCCGCCATGCTCGCCATCGCGATCCGGCCGCGCATGTTAGGCGCCATCCTGGCCTCGTCGGTGAGCCGGTAGAACGCGGCCACCTCGCCGTAGGCGAGCAGCGCGAACAGCTTGTTGACGCCCGGATGGTCGGGGGTCACCGGGGATCCGGACCAGTCGGCCAGGTGTTCGGCGGCAGCCGCGGGCTGCGTGGGACCCATGGCCCACACTGTAGCCCGGTATGATGGCTGTCGGTGGCGGCGCAATCTTCGGATCACCGCCGTCGCCGGTATATGTGCGTGCACGCAGTTGGCCCCGTTTCAACAGGAGCGCAGGGCTCACTCGAATCGGCTACAAATCGGCGTCGACGCGACGCCGGCCAAGACGTGTTTGTTCGGACTCGTGCGCGCGTGGCGACAACGATTGCCAGCCCCGCTGGCGCGACGAGGAACGACACGGAAGGCCAAATGACCGCCCTTAATCCAACGTTTGCCAAACTCGGCGTTCGGGACGAAATTGTCCGCGCATTGACCGAGAACGGCATCGAACATCCCTTTGCTATCCAAGAGTTGACCCTGCCGCTGGCGCTGGCCGGCGACGATTTGATCGGCCAGGCCCGAACCGGCATGGGCAAGACCCTCGCGTTCGGCGTGCCCTTGCTGCACCGCATCGTTTCAGAGGCCCAGACGGCGACATCAGGTGGCGCCGAGACGGATCGCCCGCTATCCGGTGTCCCCCGCGCGCTGGTTGTCGTGCCGACTCGCGAGCTCTGCATCCAGGTCTCCGATGACCTGTCCCGCGCCGCCAAGTACCTCAGAGCCAACAGCGGCGCCCAGCCGCCGACATCATCGGGCGGAGCGGATCGCCCGCTCAGCGTCGTGTCGATCTACGGCGGCCGCCCGTACGAGCCCCAGATCGAGGCGCTGCAGGCCGGTGCCGACGTGGTCGTGGGCACTCCCGGCCGGCTGCTGGACCTGGCTCAGCAGGGTCACCTGCAGCTCGGCGGCCTGTCCGTGCTGGTGCTCGACGAGGCCGACGAGATGCTCGACCTGGGGTTCCTGCCCGACATCGAGCGCATCCTGCGCCAGATCCCCGTCGACCGGCAGGCGATGCTGTTCTCGGCGACGATGCCGGACCCGATCATCACGCTGGCCCGCACGTTCATGAACCAGCCCACCCACATCCGGGCCGAGGCGCCACACTCCTCGGCGATACACGCCACCACCGAGCAGTTCGTGTACCGCGCGCACGCGCTGGACAAGGTCGAGCTGGTCACCCGGCTGCTGCAGGTCCGTGGGCGCGGCGCGACGATGGTCTTCACCCGCACCAAGCGCACCGCGCAGAAGGTGGCCGACGACCTGGCCGAGCGGGGATTCAAAGTCGGTGCGGTGCACGGCGACCTCGGACAGGCGGCCCGCGAGAAGGCGCTCAACGCCTTCCGGGCCGGTGACATCGACGTGCTGGTGGCCACCGACGTGGCCGCGCGCGGCATCGACATCGACGACGTCACCCACGTCATCAACTACCAGTGCCCCGAGGACGAGAAGGTCTACGTGCACCGCATCGGGCGCACCGGCCGCGCCGGGCGTGCGGGCGTGGCGATCACGCTCGTCGACTGGGACGAGCTGGCCCGCTGGTCGACGATCGACAAGGCGCTGGGCTTGGACTGTCCCGCTCCCGCCGAAACCTACTCGAGCTCGCCGCACCTTTACCTCGAGCTCGACATCCCCACCGACGTCACCGGTCGAGTCGGTCCCGCGAAGAAAACGCCGCAGCGCGCGCCGGCCCAGCGCCGCGACGGCGCAAGCGCAACACCGACGCGCGACCGCTCGCGCCAGCGCACCCGTGGCGGCAAGACGGGCACCGGCCACGTCGGGGCGGAGGCCGACAAAGGTGCTGCCGAGCAGGACACGGCCGACACGCCGCACCCGGGCCGCCGCCGTCGGCGCCGCCGTCCACGCACGGCCGCGAGCAACGTCGGTTAGCCCACCGCATTGGTGAAACCGGAACGCCGGACCAAGGGCGACATACTGGCGGCCGCGGCCATCGTCGTTGTCATTGCCGTCGCGGCCGCGCTGATCTGGTGGAACAGCGACGCGCGCGCCACCGTGAGCCGTCCGGCGGCCGCCCCCGCGCCCACCATCAGCTCGGCGCGCGAGGTGCCTGCGAATCTTCGGCAGCTGTGGACCGCGCAGAGTCCGCATACCGACCAGCCGGTGATCGTGGGCGACACCGTGGTCACCGGCGACGGGCGCGAGATGGTCGGCCGAGATCCGATGACCGGGCAACAGCGCTGGACCTTCGCGCGCGATCGGGACCTGTGCGGGGTGACGTCGGTGTACGACCTTGCGGTCGGCGTCTACCCCGACACCAGGGGCTGCGGGCAGGTGAGCACTGTCGTGGCGCGCACCGGAGAGCGCGGACCCACGCGCACGGCGTACGCCGACCGTCAGGTCACGCTGTCCACCGACGGCACCACGGTGCTGGCTGCCGGCCGCACCCGCATCGAGATGTGGCGCACCGACATGGTTCGCACGTTGGCGTACGGCGACATCGACGCGCCGGTCAACCCGCCGGTGCCGCCCGAGCCGCCGTGCCAGTTCCTGTCATCGGCGGCCAGCACGTTGGGTGCGGCGATCCTCGAAACGTGCGCGAGCTTTCCCGATGTCCGGCTGACCCTGCTCAAGGTGTCCAAGGAGGACGTGAACCCCGAGGAGAAGTTCGTCCAGCAACCTGGCCTGAAGGCCGATTCCGGCGCCAAGGTGCTGGCCCTGTCCGACCTGCGCACCGCGGTGTACCTTCCGATACCGCAGCCACACGTGGTCGTCTACGACGAGACCGGCCAAGAGGTTTCGAACGCCCTGCTGCCCAGGCCGCCGGGGCCCGACATCACGGTGTCGCGCGCGGGCAGCTTGATCACCGTCTGGATGGGCGACAGCGTGGCCGTGCTCGACGCCACCACGCTCACGTTCCGCTACACCATCGCCTCGGGCAGCGCGGTGCCGTTGGGCCCCGGCGAGATGATGGCCGACCGACTGCTGATCCCGGTCACGGGCGGCATCGGCGTCTACACACCGAAAACCGGCGAATTCGAACGCCTCATTCCCGTCGACCGAGGCGTCCTCGCCGGGCCGATAGTGCCGCACGTTATCGGCACCACGGTCGTCGAACAGCGCGGCGGCACGGTTGTCGCGCTCGGGGCAGCGCCGTAGGCCGAATCACATCTCCGGCGCGAAGCTGGCCAGCGGCTTGCCGGATTTCCAATGCTTGAGCAGCGCCGCCGCCAGATCGCGGTAGGCCATCGATCCCTTGTTCTTGCGGCCGGCCAACACTGACGCTCCGGACGCGCTGGCCTCGGCGAAGCGCACCGTGCGGGGTATCGGCGGCGCCAGCACCGGCAGGTCGTAGCGATCGGCCACGTCGAGCAGCACGTCGCGGCTGTGGGTGGTGCGCGAGTCATACAGCGTGGGCAACGCCCCCAGCAGCGTGAGGTCCGAGTTCGTGATCTGCTGCACGTCGGCGACCGTGCGGAGGAACTGCCCGACGCCGCGGTGCGCGAGGGTCTCGCACTGCAGCGGCACGATCACGTCGTCGGCGGCGGTCAGGCCGTTGAGGGTCAGCACGCCAAGAGATGGCGGGCAGTCGACGAGCACCACGTCGAACTCCTGCTTAACCTTGGCCAGGGCCCGTTTCAGCGCATACTCGCGACCGGCGCGCATCAGCAGCATCGCCTCGACGCCCGCCAGGTCGATGTTGGCAGGCATCAGCATCATTCCCTCGGAGGTCGCCACGAGCGCGGCCGACGGCTCCACATCTCCGAGCAGCACCTCGTGCACCGAGACCGGCAACTTGTCGGGATCATGGCCGAGGGAAAACGTCAGGCATCCCTGAGGGTCGAGATCGATGAGCAGAACCCGCCGGCCCTTCTCCGCCATCGCCGCGCCCAACGACGCGACCGTCGTCGTCTTGGCGACGCCGCCCTTCTGGTTGGCCACCGCCAATACTCGGGTCACGGGGCTATCCAAGCACGCATGCCGACGCTGGAACGGTTGGTGGGGCAGAATCGATCGGCGTGGCTGTCCTCAAGCACCGACTGCTGTTGTTTCGGCACGGCGAAACGGAGTGGTCGCGGTCCGGGCAACATACGAGCCGCACCGAATTGGACCTCACCGAGCTTGGCCGTGAACAGGCGAAGGCCGCCGGCGAAACGCTCGCCCAGGAGCGGCTTGACCACCCGTACGTCGTCAGCAGTCCACGCAAACGCGCGCTCGTCACCGCGGAGCTGGCAGGCCTGGCCGTCGACGAAGTGACACCGCTCGTCAGCGAGTGGGATTACGGAGACTACGAGGGCATGACGACCGAGCAGATCCGCAAATCAGTGCCGGGCTGGCTGGTGTGGACGCACGGCAGTCCCGGCGGTGAAACAACCGCTCAGGTGTGTGAACGTGCGGACCGGGCCATCGCGATGGCCTTGGCGCACATGGAGTCCCGTGACGTCGTTTTCGTTGGGCACGGCCACTTCTCTCGCAGCGTACTGACCCGCTGGATCGAACAGCCGCTCGATGAGGGCATCCGTTTCGCGATGCCGGCCGCGTCGATCGCGATCTGCGGCTTCGAGCACGGCGTCCGCCAGATCACTGGGCTTGGGATCACCGGCCACCCACATCCGCCCGAGTCGTGATGATCGACACGCCGTCGTTCGTGCTCAGCGGTAGCGACGGAACGCTGGTGGCACAGGGTGTGGACGCCGCGTACCCGGACATCGCGGGGGCACGGGCCGCTCTGCGGTCGGGCCGAACGCCGATTCTGGTGGGCGCCTTGCCCTTCGACGTTGGCAGCCCGGCCGCGTTGATGGCGCCGCGGGCGCATCAATTCACTGACACGTTGCCGTCCTGGCCGGCTCAGCCCGCGTCGAACGTGCGGATTGCAGCCACCGTCCCGACCGCTGAACAACACGGTGTACGGATCCGCCGTGCCCTGGCCGCGCTGCGCGACCCGGACAACCCGCTGCGCAAGGTGGTGCTGGCGCGCGCGCTGCAGGTGTCGGCGGAGCGGCCATGGGATGTCCGCACGGTGCTGCGTCACCTGGCCGCCGCGGACCCGCAGGCGTATACCTATCTCGCCGACCTGACGCCGGCCGGCCCGGACCACGTCGGACGGACATTGATCGGCGCGAGCCCCGAGCTACTGGTGGCCCGTCACGGCGACAAGGTGACCTGCCGTCCGTTCGCCGGGTCGGCCCCGCGCGCCCCCGACGCCGAAACCGATCGCGCCAACGGCGCCGCGCTGGAAGAGTCGGCCAAGAACCGCGTCGAACACTCGCTGGTGGTCGACGAGATGCGCAAGGCGCTGGACCCGCTGTGCGTAGACCTGCAGATCGCCACGACCCCACAACTCAGCGGCACGGCCGCGCTGTGGCACCTGAGCACCCCCATCACCGCGAGGTTGCGCGAATCATCTACGACCGCACTGGATCTCGCGTTGGCGCTGCATCCGACCCCGGCGGTCGGCGGGGTCCCCGGCGACGCCGCCGCCGCGATGATCGCCGAACTGGAGGGCGACCGCGGGTTCTACGCGGGCGCGACCGGGTGGTGCGACCGACACGGCGACGGCCGCTGGGTGGTGTCCATCCGGTGCGCGGTGCTGTCGGCGGACCGCCGCACCGCTGATGCCTACTCCGGTGGCGGGATCGTCGCCGATTCCGACGTCGGTGACGAAATCGCGGAGACCACCACGAAATTCAGAACTATCCTTTCGGCCCTCGAGGCTGTATGACAACGGTGATCCGACGGGCTCGACCCGGGGACGCGGCGGAGATCACGGCGATGATATACGAACTGGCAACGTTCGAGCGTGCCGTCGACCACTGCACCGTCACCGAGAGCCAGATGCACACAGCGCTTTTCGGGTCGAACCCGACGGCATGCGCCCATGTCGTCGAGGTCGACGGACAGATCGCGGCCGGTGCCGTCTGGTATCTCAGCTTCTCCACCTGGGACGGGCAAGCGGGCATCTATCTGGAGGATCTGTTCATCCGGCCGGCATTTCGCCGCCGCGGGCTGGCCCGGGCCCTGATGCGTGAGCTGGCCTCCGAATGCGTCGCCAACGACTACACCCGGCTGACGTGGGCGGTGCTGGACTGGAACGTCGACGCGATCGCGCTCTACGACGAGGTCGGCGGCAAGCCGTTGAGCGAGTGGATCAGCTACCGCGTGTCCGGCCCGGCGTTGTCTGACCTCGCCGAACCCGATTCAGCCGAACCCGACTGATAGGCAGCCCATTTCAATGCCGGGCCGCTGAACAGCAGCGCCAGCGTGATCAGCGCAACGACCCCGAGCGGCACGCCCAACTCCGGCCGGTGAGACCCCGACGCCATGTAGTACGAGACAGGCAGTATCAGCAGCTGGGCGAACACCGCGACGCCGCGGCCCCAGCGCCGCCCGCGCCACAGCGCCCAGCCGGCCGCCGAGAGCGCGGCGCCGACGAGCACGAACCACCCCGCGGTCCCGTAGGCGATCCGCGCGTCGGCCCCGCGGATGCCATCGATTACCAGCGCGACCGCGAATAACAGCGCGACCAGTCCCTCGAGCACAACAACGACCCCGGTGCCGCGCACAACAGGTGGGACTGCAGGTGTCACCGCCTCAGCGTAGCCACGCCGTAGGCTCAAGGGTCGTGCGCGCGGTGCTGATCGTCAACCCCAACGCGACGTCCACCACACCCGCGGGACGCGACCTTCTGGCACATGCGCTGGAAAGCCGGGTGCACCTGACCGTCGAGCACACCAACCACCGCGGCCACGCCACCGAAATCGCCCGGGCCGCCGCACAAGCCGGGGTGGACGCGGTGATCGTGCACGGCGGCGACGGCACGGTGAACGAGGTGGTCAACGGCGTGCTCGGCGAGCCTCCGAGCGCACCGGGGAGCCCGGGGTCACGCCCGGCCCGCGGGGAAGTCCCGGCCGTCGGCGTGGTGCCCGGCGGCTCGGCCAACGTGTTCGCCCGCTCGCTCGGCATCAGCCCCGATCCGGTGGAGGCCACCAACCAGCTCGTGGATCTGCTCGGTGCACACCACCACGATGGCAGCTGGCGGCGGATCGGCCTGATGGACTGTGGCGAGCGATGGGGGCTGTTCACCGCGGGACTCGGTGTCGACGGCGAGGTGGTGGCGGCCGTCGATGCGCAGCGGACGAAGGGACGAAAGGTCACGGCCTCTCGCTACATCGGCACCGCCATTCCGCTGATGCTGCGCCACGCGCGGCGCGAGCCGACGATGACGCTTCAGCTGCCCGGTCGGGACCCGATCAGCGGCGTGCACTTCGTGTTCGCGTCCAACTCCAACCCATGGACCTACGTCAACGATCGCCCGGTGTGGACCAACCCGACCACCGCGTATGAAACCGGCCTCGGCGTCTTCGCGATCACCAGCATGAACGTGTTGGCGAATTTGCGGCTGGTCCGTCAGATGCTGTCCAAGAAGCATCGGATGACCGCCAGGCACCTGATTCGCGACGACGACGTGCCCTGGCTTCGTGTGACATCGAACACACCCGCGGCGTGTCAGATCGACGGAGAGTATCTGGGTCCGCGCCGCGCGATGACGTTCACCGCCGTACCGGCGGCCTTAGCTGTGGTCGCTCCGCCCGCGAAGGCACGCTGACCTGCGACGATAACGTTGCGCCTGTCGATTTAGGGCGCAAGTGGAGTGAGTGTAGTACAAACGGGTAGAGGGTCTGGGAACGGATTCCTTTAGTGACATTGCCCACGAGTGAACGCGGACTATTGACATCTGTTGAGCCTGTGAAACGATCGATTGCAACAGTGCCGAAACATTTCGTGTGCACGCATTAACAGCCGAAGACACAGTCCGTGCGCCTATGCGCGCACGCAGCGAGGAGTAGTTACATGGATTGGCGCCATAAGGCCGTCTGTCGTGATGAGGACCCGGAGCTCTTCTTTCCGGTGGGCAACAGCGGGCCGGCGCTCGCCCAGATCGCGGAGGCCAAGCTGGTCTGCAACCGCTGCCCCGCGACCACTGAGTGCCTGACGTGGGCGTTGGATTCCGGCCAGGACGCCGGCGTCTGGGGCGGCATGAGCGAAGACGAGCGCCGCGCGCTGAAGCGGCGCAATGCGCGGACACGGGCACGCAGCTCGGTCTGACGTACTGGCGGTTTATTTTCGGTACGGTCAATTTCGCGCGGATATTTTCGACACAGCAATTTCGCGCGCTACTTTGACGCGCTAACTGGTTACTGCGCGACCCTCGCGCGCCTGATCGGTACCCGCAACACCACGTCGGTTCCGCCACCCGGCGCGTCGTGCATGCCCAGTGAGCCGTCCAGTTCCGTGGACACCAGCGTGCTCACGATCTGCAGGCCCAGCCGGTCTGACTTCTCCAGGCTGAATCCGGCGGGCAGCCCGCTCCCGTCGTCGTGCACGACGACGTCGAGCCAGCGCGCCGAGCGTTCGGCCTGGATCGTCACGTTCCCGTGCGTTCCGGACCTGTTGTAGGCGTGCTCGATCGCGTTCTGGACCAGCTCTGTGATCACCATGATCAACGCGGTCGCGCGGTCGGCGTCCAGCACGCCGAGGGTGCCCTTCCGGAAGACCCGGACCGGTGATTCGACGCCTGCCAGGTCGCCCATGATCGGCAGGATCCGGTCCACGACTTCATCGAGGTTCACCTCTTCGTCGACCGACATCGACAGCGCGTCGTGCACCAGCGCGATGGACGACACCCGCCGCACCGACTCGATCAACGCCTCGCGGCCCTCGGGGTTGGCGGTCCGGCGGGCCTGCAGCCGCAGCAGCGCGGCGACGGTCTGCAGGTTGTTCTTGACCCGATGGTGGATCTCGCGGATCGTCGCGTCCTTGGACAGCAGCGCGCGGTCGCGCCGTTTGATCTCGGTGACGTCGCGGATCAGCACCGCGGCGCCCACGGAGTCGCCGTGCACCACCAGCGGCAGCGTGCGCATCAGCACGGCCGCGCCGCCGGCGTCCACCTCCAGCCGCATGCTGGAGCCGCCCGTCAGCGAGTCGCGGATGTGCTCGGCAAGTTCGTGCGCCTCGAACGGGTCGGAGATCAGCGGCCGGGTAGCGATCACGAGGTGGTGTCCCTCCAGCTCCGACGTCAGCCCCATCCGGTGATAGGCCGAGATCGCATTGGGGCTGGCGAACACCACGTTGCCGTTGACGTCCAGCCGGATGAACCCGTCGCCCACCCGCGGGCTCGACCGCGACACCGGCAGGTCGCCGACATTCGGAAACGTGCCCTCGGCGAGCATGCGCTGCAGGTCGTTCGCGCAGTGGAGGTAGGCGGCCTCCAGCGGGCTGGACTTGCGACGGGCGGCCACCGCGGTCTGGTGGGTCAACACGGCCACCACCGCGTCGCCGTGACGGACCGGCACGGCTTCCACACCGGCCGCCGGTTCGCCTTCGCCGATCGTTCCGGATTCGAACGCGGCGGTCAGCTGCGGAAGCCGCTCGGTGCCCGCGACCGTGCCGACGGCGTCGGTGAGCAGCATGGTCGGCGACGTGTTGGGCCGGCACTGGGCAACGCACACCAGCGCGCCGTCGTCGCGGCGTACCCACATCAGGTAGTCGGCGAAGGACAGGTCGGCCAGCAACTGCCACTCCCCGACCACCGCGTGCAGATGATCGACCGCGGCGCCGGGCAGC
Organism: uncultured Actinomycetota bacterium; assembly: GCA_963828065.1. Taxonomy (GTDB): domain Bacteria; phylum Actinomycetota; class Actinomycetes; order Mycobacteriales; family Mycobacteriaceae; genus Mycobacterium. The sequence goes on from CAWHDL010000017.1 coordinate 102,053, forward strand.
ACGGTGTGCTCGGCGAGCAGCTCACCGAGGGTGGACATGGCTTTCTACGTAGGGTCGGTTAGTCGATGACTGCGATGAGGTCGCCCGCCCGGATCACGTCACCGACGGCGACCTTTACCTGGGTGACCGTGCCGGCCTTCTCTGCGTGCACGGGGATCTCCATCTTCATCGACTCCAGCAGCACCAGGGTGTCCCCTTCGCCGACGTGATCACCCTCGGCGACCACGACCTCCAGCACGCTGGCCACGATCTCCGCGCGAACGTCCTCGGCCATCACTCCCCCGTTCGTCTACCTGCTCGTGTGCGCCCCGCTTGCCCCTCATCGAACCACAACCAGCCATGAGACACTTATGCGAGACCTAGCGATGAGCGCCTGCGCGAAGAGCAGACCAGAATGCATCAGCCGAGGAGGATCAGATGGCCAAGCGCGGCCGGAAGAAGCGCGACCGCAAACACAGCAAGGCCAACCACGGCAAGCGGCCCAACGCCGGGGCCAAGAAGTAGTCGCTAGAACTCGATGATGGTGGTGCGGCTGATCTCCAGGATCAGGCGCTGACGTAGCCCTTCGGGTGCCTTGTCACCGCCGCATTTGGCCGCGATGAGCTGTTTGATCCGCTCCTCGACGCCGTAGTGCCGCAGGCAGCCCGGGCATTCCTCGAGGTGGTGGCGCAGCTTCTCGTCTCTCTCGGCCGTGCACTCGCCGTCGAGCAGCGTCCACACCTCCGCCATGACGGCGGCGCAGTCGGGGTGATCGGGATCTACCGGCCCCACCGGGGGGCGAAACTCGTCCTCGCTCGTCTGCTCTTCGCGCGAGCGCTCATCGCTGCTCACGACGACACCTCCTCCGCGGCTTGTCCACGGACGAACCCGCGCTCCCTGGCCACGTCGCCGAGCAGGTCGCGCAATTGGCGCCTGCCGCGGTGCAGCCGTGACATCACAGTCCCGATCGGAGTATCCATGATCTCGGCAATCTCCTTGTACGGAAAGCCTTCGACGTCGGCGTAGTACACGGCCATCCGGAATTCCTCCGGCAGTTTTTGCAGCGCCTCTTTGATCTCGGTGTCGGGCAGCGCCTCAAGCGCCTCCACCTCCGCCGACCGCAGTCCGGTTGACGAGTGCTCGGCGTTGGCCGCCAGCTGCCAGTCGGTGATCTCCTCGGTCGGATACTCCGCAGGCTGACGCTGCCGCTTGCGATAGCTGTTGATGTAGGTGTTGGTCAGGATGCGATACAGCCACGCCTTGAGGTTGGTGCCCTCTTTGAAGGACCGGAAGCCGGAGTATGCCTTGACCATCGTCTCCTGCAGCAGGTCCTCGGCGTCGGCGGGATTGCGGGTCATCCGCAGCGCGCCGCCGTAGAGCTGGTCGAGCAGAGGGATCGCGTCGCGCTCGAAGCGCGCGGTCAGCTCAGCGTCGGTCTCGATCCGCGCAGGGTCCGTCGTCGCGGCCCCGTCAGACGATGCGTTACCCGCACCATCGACGTCGGTCATCGCGATCCCTTCCCTCAGGATGTCATCCACGCCGCCCGGTAACCACATCGGGCGTTGCAGGGTCGCCGCTAACACCAGAGCAGCCTTCCCAATCCTAGAACCGCGGGTCACTGTGACCCCCACCGCACCCAACAACGCCGCATTAACTGGTGGTTGTTCCCGCCGCAAGCGGGCGGACCATGCACAGCTAAGGTCGTGCCATGTCCCTTTCCGGCAAGACCATGTTCATCTCCGGCGCCAGCCGCGGCATCGGCCTCGCGATCGCCAAACGCGCGGCAGCGGACGGGGCCAACATCGCGGTGATCGCAAAGACCGCCGACCCGCATCCCAAGCTGCCCGGCACCATCTACACCGCCGCCAAGGAGATCGAGGATGTCGGCGGACAGGCGCTGCCGATCGTCGGCGACGTCCGTGACGGCGACTCGGTGGCGGCCGCGGTCGCCAAGACCGTCGAGCGGTTTGGTGGCATCGACATCTGCGTCAACAACGCGTCGGCGATCAACCTGGGCTCGATCACCGAAGTCCCGCTGAAGCGATTCGACCTGATGAACGGGATCCAGGTGCGGGGCACGTACGCCGTGTCGCAGGCCTGCATCCCGCACATGGTCGGACGGGAGAACCCGCACATCCTGACGTTGTCCCCGCCGGTCCTCCTCGAGAAGAAGTGGCTGAAACCGACCCCGTACATGATGGCCAAATACGGGATGACGTTGTGCGCGCTTGGCATCGCCGAGGAATTGCGCGAAGCGGGCATCGCGTCGAACACGTTGTGGCCGCGCACGATGGTGGCCACCGCCGCGGTGCAGAACCTGCTGGGCGGTGAGGAGGCGATGGCCCGGTCGCGCAAGCCGGAGGTGTACTCCGACGCCGCCTATGCCGTACTCACCAGGCCGGCACGGGAATTCACCGGCAACACTCTGCTGTGCGAGGACGTGCTGGTGGACTCCGGGGTCACCGACTTGTCGGTCTACGACTGCAAGCCCGGTTCAACCCTCGGTGTGGACTTCTGGGTGGATAGCGCCAACCCGCCCGGGTACAGCGGCCCGTAACGTGCCGCTCACCGGCCGTGCGATTCGGCCGGTTCGATGAGCTCCGGGCCGTTGTTGCGGACGTTGTTGACGAGCGTGGACACCTCACGAATCTCGATCCTGTCGAGGTCGCCGTGCCCGCGCAGCAGGCCCTCGTCGATCGTGGCGTCCGGGTCAAGCCAACGGTCCCAGTCGTTTTCGCTGATCGTCAACGGCATCCTGTCGTGGATTTCGGCGAGCGGACCGGCGGCGTCGGTGGTGATGATCGTGCAACTCAGCAGCGGCAGTAAAAGGCGGCGCATCGGACGGCAGTTCCCTTGGTCGCCAGGTGGACCACAGCCCTGCCATGAACAACAGCTCACCGTCGCCGGCGTACATGTAGAACGGCGTCTTGGGCGCCTTCTTCCCGGCGGAAGTCTCGCCCTCGGAATCAAGCGGGCGCCGCCACTCGTACCAGCCGTCCATCGGCACCAGGCAGCGCTTGCTCTTCGCCGACGACCGGAACGCCGGCGAGGTGGTGACATTTTCGGCACGCGCGTTGATCAGCAGCGGGCCTTTGCCGTCGGGCGCGCCGTCGGGTCCGGCCTTGGCCCACGGCGGCACCAGGCCCCACCGCATCAGCCGCACCCGCCGCGTCGGATCGTCGTCGGGGTCGGTGTGACGCCGTACCACGGTGCTGATCGTCGTGGTCGGCGCGACGTTGTAATTCGGCCCGCCGCCGTTCTTTTGCGCCGAGGTGGCCTCGTCGATCGCCTGAATCTTCTCGGCCAGCAGCTTCGGATCGGTGGTCACCGCGAATCGCCCGCACATGCCTACATGGTGGCATCGGCGGCCGACACGGGATGATGGAACCGTGAGCGACCACGGACGCGACGAGCAGATGAGGCGATGGCAGGCACCCACCGCGCCGGCCCCTGTGCACGCCACGGTCGCCGTTCCCGGCTCGAAGTCCCAGACCAACCGCGCTCTGGTGCTCGCCGCGCTGGCCGCCGCGCAGGGCAGCGGAACGTCGAGGATCAGCGGCGCGCTCCGCAGCCGCGACACCGACCTGATGGTCGGGGCGCTGCGGACGCTCGGTTTGCGGGTCGACGGCTCCGGCACCGACGTGGTGGTCTCGGGCCGCGTCGATCCCGGTCCTGACGCGACCGTCGACTGCGGCCTGGCGGGAACCGTGCTGCGGTTTGTGCCACCGCTGGCCGCGCTCAGCGACGCCGCGGTCACGTTCGACGGCGACGAGCAGGCCCGCGGCCGGCCGATCGCGCCACTGCTCGATGCGCTGCGCTCGCTTTCGGTGGTCGTCGACGGCACGGCGCTGCCGTTCGTCGTGCGCGGCCGCGGATCGGTGGCCGGCGGAACGGTCGAGATCGACGCGTCGGCGTCATCGCAGTTCGTGTCGGGACTGCTGCTGTCGGGGGCGGCGTTCGACGGCGGCCTGACCGTCGTCCACACCGGCGACAGCCTTCCGTCGATGCCGCACATCACGATGACGGTGGCGATGCTGCGCGACGCGGGCGTGGACGTCGACGACTCCCGTCCGCGCCGGTGGCGGGTGGCGCCCGGCGCGGTCGCCGCCCGGCTCTGGCAGATCGAGCCCGACCTGAGCAACGCCGTGCCGTTTCTCGCGGCGGCGGCGGTGACCGGCGGCGTCGTGCGCGTCAAAGCCTGGCCATCGGTCAGCACGCAACCGGCCAATGCCATCCTGGATCTGCTGCTCAAGCTGGATTGCACTGTGCTGCAAACAGATTCGTACCTCGAGCTGCAGGGACCCAGTTCCTACGGCGGCATCGACGCCGACCTGCATGACGTCGGCGAGCTCACACCAGCGGTCGCGGCGCTGGCCGCACTGGCGGCGGCGGGGTCGGTGTCCCGGTTGACCGGGGTCGCTCACTTGCGCGGCCACGAGACCGACCGGCTTGCCGCGCTGTGCGCCGAGATCAACAAGCTCGGGGGTGACTGCGTCCAGATCGACGACGGGCTGGTGATCACCGCCTCGCCGCTGCACAGCGGCACATGGGACTCCTACGCCGACCACAGGATGGCGATGGCAGGGGCGATCGTGGGCCTGCGGGTACCCGGAGTGACCGTCGACGACGTCGAGACCACCGCGAAGACGCTGCCGGAGTTCCCGCAGCTGTGGGCCGACATGTTGGCCGGCCAGGATCCGCGCCGGTGAGGCCGGGGGTGGCGAACTGCTCGCCGAGGCGCGTGTGTATGTGTGTTTGACTCGGGCTGTGAGGTTGGCGGCGTGGACGCGCGGTGGGCGGACATCCGTAGACGGCGTCTGCGTGGGTGCGCGAGGATCGGGTGCCGGTGCCGTTTCGGGTGCGGTCGGGGGCGATTTTGGTCGGCGGCGCGCCGGCGAAGGCTGGCGATGGGCGCGTGGTGCTCTATGCGCGGGTTTGTCGCGTGATCAGCACTGGGATTGAGATCGCCGGGTAGCGCGACTGACCGGGTAGCCCGATTGACGCTGGGCCGGATGTTGTCGGACCCATCTGCGACGGTGTTTATTGTGAAGCATCGGGGATCGGTTGGCCCGCTTCGGGACGGAGCATGTTGATGGCGCACTGTCGGCGTATGGGCGCTGGATGGTGGTCGACGAGGGTGAGACCGCCGATGATGTGGTGGGCAACCTGATCGGGGTCCTCACGTCGATGTGTGCCCGCCGGTATGGCCGTCGCGGGGCACTCAATCGGGCGTTGCGAGCGGTGACCGCCACCAAGCAGCCCGCGTCGGTGGAGGCGGTGAGATAGTCGCGATGGCACGGTTTGAGGTTCCTGACGGTTGGGTGGCCCAGGCGTATCAGTTCGCGCTGGACCCGACGCCGACGCAAGCAGGGGCGTTGGTGTCGCATGCTGGTGGCGCCCGGTTTGCCTACAACGTGATGCTGGCGGCGGTGAAGGCCAACCTCGATCAGCGGGCCGCCGAGAGGTCCTACGGGATCGTGGACGCGGATCTGACGCCGTGGCTGGGGTGGTCGTTTCGGGCGCTGCGCAACGACTTCAATCGCCGCAAGCACATTGTGGCGGTGCGCGCCGACGGGACGCCGTGGTGGCCGGAGAATTCCAAAGAGGTGTACGCCAACGCATGCCGTGCGCTGGCTGAGGCGTTGTCCAACTGGGACCACTCACGCAGGGGCGCCCGCCGTGGTCGGCGGATGGGGTTTCCCCGCTTCAAAACGAAAGCCGGTGCGGTGAAGAAGTTCTCGTTCACCACCGGCGCCATTCGAGTCGGGCCGGGCCACAACTACGTCACGTTGCCCAGGCTCGGCGCGATCAAGACACACGAGTCCACCCGCAAGCTGGCCCGCCGGCTGCAGGCGGGCACGGCGCGGATCTTGAAGGCGACGGTGGGGTTGGAGCGGGGCCGCTGGCTGGTGTCATTCGGATGCATCGTGGCCCGTGAGATAGGGCGCCCAGCGCATGTGAAACCCGGCGTCGGAGTCGTCGGGATCGACGCGGGTGTCAAGGACCTGATCGTGGTCGCCGACCCCACCGGCGCCGAGCTGGGGCGCCATCGGGCGCCACGCGAACTCCAGCAGGCCCAACGCAGTCTGCGGGCGCTGCAGCGTAAGGCCGCCCGCCAGGTCGGGCCCTGGGATGCGGCAACGAGGACCAGAAGAGATCCCTCGCACGGGTGGGCGCGTACCCAACGCGAGATCGGGCGCACCCATGCCCGGGTCGCCCACCTGCGGGCCGACCGAATCCACAAGCTGACGACCCGGCTCGGCCAGAGCCACGACGTGATCGGCGCCGAGACGCTGGCCATCAAGAACATGATGGCCGGCGGTGGGTCACCCAAACGCGGCCTCAACCGTGCACTCGGCGAGGCCGCCCTGGGTGGGTTGTTGCGCCAACTCGACTACAAGACGCGCTGGTATGGCTCCCGGATCGTCAATGCCGACCGGTGGTTTCCCAGCTCGAAGTTGTGCTCGGGCTGTGGTGTGGTGAAAACCAAGCTGCACCTGGCCGAGCGCACCTACCACTGTGACAGCTGCGGGCTGTCGATCGATCGCGACCTCAACGCAGCGGTCAACCTGGCGCGCCACGCGCAACAAGCAACGGACCCGAGTACCGGGGTCGTCACGGGCGGAGCCGACCGTAAGCCGTCACCACACGGTGGCGCTGGTGGCAGTGAAACCCGAACCCGAGCCGAAGTAGGCGGCAACGCCGATGACGGTGGGAGTGCCTCCCCGAAAGGAGAGGCTGCCTGAAATGATGAGTTATGCAACCACTCATATTCAGGTAACGGACTTCGACGAATCCGACGTCCGGGTCCGCGCGGGACGGGGATCTCGACGGCGTACCAAGAACCGACCCGAGCACGCCGACGCTCGCGCGGCGATGGTGGTGACCGTCGATCGGGGCCGCTGGGGATGCGTGCTGGACCGTGATCCGGCGCAACCGGTCACCGCGATGCGGGCCCGGGAGTTGGGCCGCACGCCGATCGTGGTCGGCGACAACGTGGATCTGGTCGGTGACCTGTCGGGGCGTCCCGACGCGCTGGCCCGGATCGTGCGGCGCGGGCCGCGACGAACGGTGCTGCGCCGCACCGCCGACGACACCGACTCGACCGAGCGGGTTGTGGTCGCAAACGCCGACCAGCTGCTGATCGTGGTGGCGCTGGCCGACCCGCCTCCGCGCACCGGGCTGGTCGATCGCGCGCTGATCGCCGCGTACGCGGGCGGGCTGACGCCGATCCTGTGCCTGACCAAGACCGACCTGGCCCCACCGGAGCCGTTCGCCGAGCAGTTCGCCGACCTGGACCTGACCGTGACGACCGCGGGCCGCGACGACCCGCTGGACGTCGTCGCGCCGCTGTTGGAGGGCAAGGTGACCGTGCTGCTCGGCCATTCCGGGGTGGGAAAATCCACTCTGGTGAATCGCCTTGTGCCGGAAGCGGACCGGGCTATCGGCGAGGTGACGGGGGTGGGCAAAGGACGGCACACCTCCACGCAGTCGGTGGCATTTCCGTTCACCGACTCCGGGTGGGTGATCGACACGCCGGGCATCCGGTCGTTCGGGCTGGCCCACATCGAACCCGACGATGTGCTGTTGGCGTTCTCCGACCTTGCCGACGCCATCAAGAATTGCCCGCGCGGTTGCGGTCACCTCGGCCCTCCCGCTGATCCCGAATGCGCGCTCGACTCACTGCAGGGCCCCGCCGCACAGCGGGTCGCGGCGGCCCGGCGGCTGTTGGCTCTGCTGACCGAGACCGGGCACTCGTTCACAGCCAATTGACATCTATCCCGTGGGTTGGGCTCAGGGCTCGGCAATACGGTGGGCGGTCCACCGACCGCCAGGCTGAGAGGATTGTCGCGGCGCTGTGACCGTTCCCCTGCTGGGCCCCGTCACGCTGTCAGGTTTCGCCCATCCCTGGTACTGGCTGTTCGCGCTGGTTCCACTAGCGGTGGTCGGTGTCTACATCGCGATGCAGCTGCGCCGGCGACAGCGCGTCTTGCGCTTCGCCAATATGGAGCTGCTCGAGCAGGTCGCGCCGCGACAGGCGCGCCGCTGGCGTCACCTTCCTGCGATTCTGCTCGTCGCGGCGCTGGTCCTGTTCACGGTCGCGATGGCCGGCCCCACCCACGACGTGCGCATTCCGCGCAACCGCGCGGTGGTGATGCTGGTCATCGACGTGTCGGAATCGATGGTCGCCGACGACGTGCCGCCCAACCGGCTGGCCGCCGCCAAGGATGCGGGCAAGCAGTTCGCCGACGAACTCACACCCGGCATCAACCTCGGACTGATCGCCTTCGCCGGTACCGCCAGCGTGCTGGTGTCGCCGACCACCAACCGCGCGTTGATGAAGGCGGCGATCGACACGCTGCAGGCGGCTGAGCGCACCGCCACCGGTGAGGGGATTTACACCGCGCTGCAAGCCATTGCGACCGTGGGCGCCGTCATGGGCGGCGGTGATAGCCCCCCGCCCGCGCGGATCGTGCTGGAATCGGACGGCAAAGAGACGGTTCCGTCCGACCCTGAAGCGCCCCGCGGCGCATACCCGGCGGCGCGCGCGGCAAAGGACCAGGGAATCCCGATCTCGACGATTTCGTTCGGCACACCTGACGGCACCGTCGAGCTCAACGGTGAACGGGTGCCCGTTCCCGTCGACGACGAGACGCTGCAGAAGATCACCGAGATCACCGGCGGCCAGGCGTTTCACGCCGGCAGCCTCGGCGAGCTCAGCCGCGTCTATGCGGAGCTTCAGCAGCAGATCGGGTTTGAAACGATTCGCGGCGACGCCAGCACCGCCTGGCTGAGGTTGGGCGTCGCGGCGCTTGTTGCCGCCATCCTGGCCGGCCTGCTGATCGGCCGGCCGCTGCCTGGCTGACCTGGGCCTACCTAGGCCGCCACGGCGCGGTTGGCTCGCCGGTTCTCGCGCCAGCCGCGCACGGTCGCGATCGCGGTGTTGAGGCCGCGGCGCCGGCCCGTCGAGGGATCGGTGCCCCCGAAACCCGGCTCCAGCTCTGCGAACATCCGCTCGCTGCGCGTCTCCGGCGCGTCGTCCACGGTCGCGCTCAGGTACTTGTCCGGCAGCGAAAGCTTCGCGATCGTCCGCCACGTCTTGCCGTACTGCACCAGGAATGAGCCCGTCGTATAAGGCAAGTCATACTTGTCGCACACCTGGCGCACTCGCACCGAGATCTCGTGCAGCCGGTTGCTGGGCAGGTCCGGGTACAGGTGATGCTCGATCTGATGGCACAGGTTGCCACTCATGAATCGCAGCGCCGGACCGGCCTCAAAGTTGGCGCTGCCCAGCATCTGCCGCAAGTACCACTCGCCCTTGGTCTCGCCTTCCATATCGGTCTTCGTGAATTTCTCTGCGCCGTCAGGGAAATGGCCGCAGAAGATCACCGCGTTGGCCCAGATGTTGCGAATCACGTTAGCCACGGCGTTGGCGGTCAGCGTGGACTTGTACGTCGCCCCCGGTGACAGCGAGGTCACCGCCGGGAACGCGACGTAGTCCTTGAACAGCTGCTTGCCTGCCTTGGTGGACGTCTCACGCAGCCGGATCTGCGTCGCCTTGCGATTGGCGCTGCCCTTGAAGAGCTTGCCCATCTCCAAGTGCTGCAACGCGACTCCCCACTCGAATCCGAGCGTCAGAATCGTGTTCCACAGCAGGTTGAGGACGTTGTACTTCTTCCAGCGCTGGTCACGGGTGACCCGCAGCATGCCGTAGCCGACGTCGTCGTCCATGCCGAGGATGTTCGTGTACTTGTGGTGCTGGAAGTTGTGGGTGAACCGCCAGTGTTTCGCCGGACCGCCCATGTCCCACTCCCACGACGAGGAATGGATCTCGGGATCGTTCATCCAATCCCACTGGCCGTGCATGACGTTGTGGCCGATCTCCATGTTCTCGACGATCTTGGCCAGGCCCAGGGTGGCGGTGCCGGCCCACCAGGCGGAGCGCTTCGAACTGGCGGCCAGGATTACCCGGCCGGCCACCTCGAGGGCGCGCTGCGCGGCGATCGTGCGGCGGATATAGCGCGCGTCGCTTTTACCGCGGGCGTCCTCGATGTCCCGGCGTATCGCGTCCAGCTCGACGGCAAGGCTCTCGACATCCGCGTCCGTGAGGTGGGCGAAGGCGGGGACGTCTGAGATAGCCAAAGCATTCTCCTTCTGTGGGTCACTACCTACGATATCGTAACCTACGATCCCGTAGGTTACCAGCGGGTAATAATTAGACGTCCAGCACGCAATCGCCGGATGCCGCCGAAATGCAGGTCTGGACGCGCGTGCCGGGCTCGTGCTCGACACCGCTGCGCAGATCCCGGACATGGCCGTCGACGAGGTCCACCACGCACGACTGGCAGATCCCCATCCGGCAGCCAAACGGCATCTGCACGCCGGCGTTTTCCCCGGCATCCATCAGCGGCGTGGCCGCGTCGGCGGTCACCGTCTTGCCGCTGCGCGCGAACGTCACCGTTCCGCCTTGGCCCTGCGGCGCCGCCTTGCTCACCGCGAACCGCTCGAGGTGCAGCTGCGCGGCGATGCCCGCGTCGGCCCACACGCGCTCGGCCGCATCGAGCATCCCCTGCGGCCCGCACGCCCACGTTTCCCGATCGCGCCAGTCCGGCACGTCGTCGGCCAGCCGGCTCAGATCCAGCCGACCCTGCGTCCGCGTGGTCCGCACCCGTACCCGGTAGCCGGCATGATCGTGCGCCAGCTCGGCCAACTCCGCGGCGAACATCACATCGGATTCGGTTGGCGCGGAATGGATATGGAGCACATCGGTGATCTGGTCGCGACGGACCAGCGTGCGCAGCATCGACATCACCGGCGTGATGCCGGAGCCACCGGTGAGGAACAACACCGACGCCGGCGCGGGATCAGGCATGACGAAGTTGCCCCGCGGAGCGGCCAGCCGCACGATCGTGCCCGGCGCGACTCCGCCGACCAGATGCGTCGACAGGAAACCCTCGGGCATCGCCTTGACCGTGATGGTGATCGTGCGCCTCGACGTCACGGGCGCGGATGTCAGCGAGTACGACCGCCACCGCCAGCGCCCGTCGACCAGCAGGCCGATGCCGATGTACTGACCCGGTTGGTAGTCGAACTCGAATCCCCAACCCGGCTTGATCACCAACGTCGCCGAGTCGCTGGTCTCACCCTGGACGTCGAGAATCCGGCCCCGCAACTCCCGAGCAGACCACAGCGGATTGGCGAGCTGCAGATAGTCGTCGGGCAGCAGCGGCGTGGTGATCCGGCTCACCACCGCGCGCAGTGCCTTCGCCACCGGATGCTTGCCGGCGGTGCCGGAAACAGTCGGCGGCCGCGTCTCGACGACGGCCGCGGTGGGCTTCCGAATCCTCGAACCCATCACAACTCCCAGTTCTGGTACTTGGGACCTACGGTACCGTAACCTACGGTCGCGTAACAACCCGCCGTCAGAGCAATTCGAGCAAAAACGGCAGCTCTTGCGGCGCGTACCAGGCGAGGTCGTGGTCCTGCGCATCACCGACCGCAAGGTCGGCATCCTCGTCGCCCAGGTCTGCGGCATCGATCGCGTCGATCGCCGCCGCCACGGCATCCTCGGCGGCCGCGTTGTCAACGTGGGCGCAGATCACCCGGTCAAATGCGATGGGGCCGGTGAGCCGCACCACGGCGTCGTCGAGGTCGGGGCGAGGCTGCGCGTCGTCAACTTCGGCGACGAGCACCACCCGGCGCCGCGGCAGATCGGAGTCATCGCCACCGAGAAGTCGCAGTGAGGCCAGCGCCGCGTCGCGCAATGCCACCTCGGCGAGCTCATCGTCGTCACCCTCGGCGTAGGCCTCCCGCAGCGCAGGGGTGACCGCGAACGCGGTGCCGCTCCTGGGATGCAGCTCGCCGTCTGCCACCAGCCGCTGCAGCATCTGCAGGGTCGCCGGAATGTAGACACGCGTCACGAACCGCGCTCCTTGTCACCGAGCAGTTGCGCGACGTGATCGGGGACGTAGTTGTAGTGATGGCGCGCTGGACGCTCGTACGTGCCCGGGTGGACGGGCTGTGCCGGCAACGTGACCTTCGGTCGGGGCACGTCCGTGTACTGCAGCGTGGACAGCAGGTGCGACATCATGTTGAGCCGGGCGTTCTTCTTGGAGTCCGATTCGACGACGTACCACGGGCTGATGGGCGTGTCGGTGACGGTCATCATCTCGTCGCGGGCCCGCGAATAGTCCTCCCACCGGTACACCGACTCCAGGTCCATCGGGCTGAGTTTCCATTGCCGCACGGGATCGGTGAGGCGCGACCGGAACCGTCGCAGCTGCTCCCTGTCGGACACCGAGAACCAGTACTTGCGCAGCACGATGCCGTCGTCAATGAGCATGTTCTCGAAGATCGGAGCCTGCTCCAGGAACCGCGAATGTTCTTGCGGCGTACAGAATCCCATGACTTTCTCGACCCCGGCACGGTTGTACCAGGACCGGTCGAACAGCACTATCTCGCCTCGGGCCGGCAAGTTGGCGACGTAGCGCTGGAAGAACCACTGTCCGCGTTCCCGGTCAGACGGCGCCGGCAGGGCCGCGACGCGGACGACGCGGGGGCTGAGGTATTCGGTGATCCGTTTGATGGTGCCGCCCTTGCCCGCGGCGTCGCGGCCTTCGAAGACGACGACGATCCGCGCAGCGGCGTCCCTGGTCCATTCCTGCACCTTTACCAATTCCGTTTGCAGCCGGAATAATTCCGCCTCATACACATCGGTGGGGATCTTGCGGCGCTTGCGCTTCGGCTCCACGCCTGCCGACTCCTTGTCAGCCTTTTTCTTGCCCATCGGAAAATGGTACTGCCGCGCGTTATTGCGCGGCTTCCAGCAGTTCGTCGAGTGACTCGCGCAGCAGGGCGGGCAACATCTCGACGTCGCTCATCGCGTCGCGGTCGGCGTTGATGCCGAAATACAGCATCCCGCAATAAGAGGTCACACCGATGGCGAGCACCTGTTTGTGAAGCAGCGGTGGCACCGCATAGGTCTCGAGCAACTTCGCGCCTGCGATGTACATCTGCGACTGCGGGCCCGGGACGTTGGTGATCAACAGGTTGAACACGCGCGCCGAGTATGTGGTGGCCACCCGAATACCCATCGCGTGCAACGTCGGCGGCGCAAAGCCCGACAGCGTGATGATCGTCCGGGCGTCGACCACGCTGGTCGCGGTGGAATGGCTTTCGGTCGCATGTGTGATCTGCGACAGCCGCACCACGGGGTTGCCCTCGCCGGTCGGCAAGTCCACCAGAAACGGCGACACCTCGCTGATCGCCTGACCCGGGCCCACGTGGGTCTCGAGGTCTGCCTCGGGGTACACCGACATCGGGGCCATGGCGCGCACGGTCGCGGTCGCCGTCACCGGCTCGGCGCGCGACAGCAGCCAGTTGCGCAGCGCGCCGGTCACCACTGCGAGCACGATGTCGTTGACGTCACAGTCGAAGCGGGCGCGCAGTTTTCGGTAGTCCTCCAGGCTGCCGGTGGCGACGGTGAACCGCCGATTCCGCGACACCTGGGTGTTCAGCGGGCTGCTCGGTGCGGCACCCCGCAGCACTGTGCGGGCCGTGGAGGCGGCCCGGCGGCCGACGTCCGCGAGGTATCCGGCGTTCGTGACGACGTCGGTGACCGCCGACCGGATCGCGGCAACTTGCGTGCCGGGCCGAGCCACCCAGTCCCCGACCGCGCCCATCACCAGGCCGACGTTCGACGGTTCGTGCCCCGGGATCCAGATGTCTTCGCCGAACTCGGGAGAACGCTGGCTGCGGTCGGCGATCACGTGTCCGACCTCCACCGCCGTCATCCCGTTGACCAGCGCCTGGTGCGACTTCGTGTAGATCGCGAGACGATTCTTGGCAAGCCCCTCGACCAGGTACATCTCCCACAACGGCCGCGACCGGTCCAGGGGCCGCGACGCCAGTCGCGCGATGAGTTCGTGCAGCTGCTCGTCGCTGCCGGGCGAGGGCAGCGCGGAGCGCCTGACGTGGTAGGTGATGTCGAAGTCGCGGTCGTCGACCCACACGGGCCGGGCCAGCCCAAGGGTTACCTCGCGCACCTTCTGCCGGTAGCGGGGAATCTGTGGCAGCCGCCGCTCGACCGTGGTGAGCAGGGTCTCGTAGGACAGCCCCCCCTTGGGGCGGCGCAGGATCGACAGCGAACCCACGTACATCGGCGTCGAAGTGTCCTCCAGGTGGTAGAACGACGCGTCGGATGCCGACAACCGGCTCACCATCGCCGCACAACCCTCCCCTCACTCGGACCTCGGCCGCAGCCCCTGCCACGGTATCCGTCGGGTGGTCGGCTCCGCATCACGGGGCAAGCCGGGCTAACGTGAGCCGTGTGGAGGGCGCACCGTGAAAGAAGATCGAGTCAGCGTCGAACGCGTCATCAACTGTGAAGCCGGCGAGATTTTCGCTCTCATCGCCGACGCCGGGAAGCACCCGAGCTTCGACGGCTCCGGCACAGTGCGGCATGCGCCACAGGATTCGATCCCGCTGTCGCAGGGATCGAAATTCGGGATGGCGATGCGGTGGGGTTTGCCTTACCGGACCACTAACACCGTGATCGAATTCGAGCAGGACCGCCTAATCGCGTGGCAGACAACGTTTCTCGGCGGTCTGGTGGGTGGGCGGATCTGGCGTTACGAACTCAGCCCAACCGACGGCGGCACGCTGGTGCGCGAGACCTGGGACATCTCCGAAGACAGGCAGCGAGCCTGGCTGAAAACAAGCGGAATGGCCAAGCAGACCGCACAGGCCATGCGCAAAACGCTCGATCGCATTACTGAGCTGCTCGAAAAACACTCCGGCCGCTAGGACTGCCGACTAAGCGCGTCGCGCCTTCGGTGGCTTCGGTCCGCGGCCCTGCCTGCGGGCGGCCTCCCGCCGTTCGCGCCGCGTCGCCCCCGCTGGGACGCCCGCGGGCGTCGGCTCCCCGCCGTTGCGCCGCTGCACCTGCGCTGACCCGTCCTCTGACGGTCCGCTGTACGTGAGCGGCTTGTCTGCTTCATCAATTCCCTTGGCGCGCAAGGCTGCCAGCGCAAGCTGCAACTCCTTGTTGGACGGCCCGCCGCCATCCCCGCCGTCGGCCGAAGCGCCGAGTTCGGCAAGCCCCGCCGGGGTGGGGACGGGCGCGACTGCAGACGCGGGCGCGGTCTCCACCGCCACGTTGAACAGGAAACCGACGGACTCCTCTTTGAGGCCCTCGAGCATGCCGGTGAACATGTCGTAGCCTTCCCGCTGGTATTCGACCAGGGGGTCGCGCTGCGCCATCGCCCGCAGGCCGATGCCTTCCTTGAGGTAGTCCATCTCGTAGAGGTGCTCGCGCCATTTGCGGTCGAGGACGTTGAGCAGCACGTTGCGCTCGAGCTGGCGCATCGCGCCCTCCCCGGCGAGTCCGTCGATCTCGGCCTCACGGTCCGCGTACGCCCGCTCGGCGTCCTGCTGCAGTGCGTCGAGCAGCTCTTCGCGGGTGAGGTCGTCGATCTCGTCGCGGCGGTGCATCAGGTCCGTGGAGTTGATGCCCACCGGGTACAGCTGCTTGAGCGCGGTCCACAGTTGGTCCAGATCCCAGTCCTCCGCGTAGCCCTCGGCAGTGGCACCGTTGACGTAGGCGGCGACCACGTCGCGGATCATCTCCAGCGCCTGGTCTTGAAGGTTCTCGCCCTCGAGAATCCGCCGGCGCTCGGCGTAGATGACCTTGCGCTGCTGGTTCATCACCTCGTCGTACTTGAGCACCTGCTTGCGGATCTCGAAGTTCTGCTGCTCGACCTGGGTCTGAGCGCTCTTGATCGCGCGGGTGACCATTTTGGCCTCGATCGGCACGTCGTCGGGCAGATTCAGCCGGGTGAGCAGCGACTCCAGCGTCGCGCCGTTGAACCGTCGCATCAGCTCGTCGCCCAGCGAGAGGTAGAACCGCGATTCGCCCGGATCGCCCTGACGACCGGACCGGCCGCGAAGCTGGTTGTCGATGCGCCGCGACTCGTGCCGCTCGGTGCCCAGCACGTAGAGCCCGCCGGCGTCGATCACCTCTTCGGCCTCGTCGGCTGCCGCGGCCTTGACCTTGGGCAACTCCTTGTGCCACTCGTCCTCGTACTCGTCCGGCGTCTCGACCGGATCGAGGCCGCGTGCGCGCAGCCGCGTGTCGGTGAGGAAGTCGATGTTGCCGCCGAGCACGACGTCGGTGCCGCGGCCGGCCATGTTCGTCGCGACGGTGATCGCGCCGCGCCGGCCGGCCTCGGCGATGATGCCGGCCTCCTGCTCGTGGTACTTGGCGTTGAGCACGTTGTGCGGAATGCGACGCTTCTGGAACTGCCGCGACAGGTATTCGGAGCGCTCCACGCTGGTGGTGCCGATCAGCACCGGCTGGCCCTTCTCGTATCGCTCGGCGACGTCGTCGACCACCGCGATGTACTTGGCTTCCTCGGTCTTGTAGATGAGGTCGGATCGGTCGCCACGGATCATCGGCTTGTTGGTCGGGATCGCCACCACGCCGAGCTTGTAGATCTCGTGCAGTTCGGCCGCCTCGGTCTGGGCGGTGCCGGTCATTCCTGCCAGCTTCTCGTAGAGGCGGAAGTAGTTCTGCAGCGTGATCGTGGCGAGCGTCTGGTTCTCGGCCTTGATCTCCACGTTTTCCTTGGCCTCGATGGCCTGATGCATGCCCTCGTTGTAGCGCCGTCCTATCAGCACACGTCCGGTGAACTCGTCGACGATCAGTACCTCGCCGTCGCGGACGATGTAGTCCTTGTCCCGCTGGAACAGCTCCTTGGCCTTCAGCGCGTTGCTGAGGTAGCTGACGAGCGGCGAGTTGGCCGCCTCGTAGAGGTTCTCGATGCCGAGTTGGTCCTCGACGAACTCGACACCGAACTCGTGAACGCCGATCGTGCGCTTGCGCAGGTCGACCTCGTAGTGGTTGTCCTTCTCCATCAGCGGCGCGATCCGGGCGAACTCGGTGTACCAGTTCGACGCGCCGTCGGCCGGGCCGGAGATGATGAGCGGCGTGCGGGCCTCGTCGATCAGGATCGAGTCCACCTCGTCGACGATCGCGTAGCTGTGGCCGCGCTGCACCAGTTCCTCGAGCCGGTGCGCCATGTTGTCGCGAAGGTAGTCGAACCCGAACTCGTTGTTGGTGCCGTAGGTGATGTCGGCGTTGTACGCCGTGCGCCGCGCTTCGGGATCCATCTGGGAGAGGATCACGCCGACCTCCAGGCCGAGGAAGCGGTGCACGCGGCCCATCCACTCACTGTCGCGTTTGGCCAGGTAGTCGTTGACGGTGACGACGTGCACGCCCTTGCCGCCGATCGCGTTCAGGTAGGACGGCAGCACCGACGTCAGGGTCTTGCCCTCACCGGTCTTCATCTCGGCGACGTTGCCGAAGTGCAACGCCGCGGCGCCCATCACCTGGACGTCGAACGGCCGCTGGTCCAGTACCCGCCAGGCGGCCTCGCGCGCGACGGCGAACGCCTCGGGCAGCAGCTCGTCGAGCGATTCGCCGTCGGCGTGCCGCTTCCTGAACTCCTCGGTCTTGGCCTGCAGCTCAGCGTCGGTCAGCGTCTCGGTGTCATCGGACAGCGAGCCGACATAGTCGGATACGCCCTTGAGGCGTTTGACCGTGCGACCTTCACCAAGCCGCAGCAACTTATCCAGCACGAATAGGTCCCCTAGTTAATTCGAGTCTTCGGCGTACCCCATGGTAGGCGACACAGCCGGCGATGAGCCGCTGAGGCGAAGAGCAGAGGCCGATGCCAGCGGTCATGCGCGACCGCCTTGAGCACCGGAAGGGTTCAGGCCGGCGGGATCAAGCCAGCCGGATCAAACCATAGTCGTAGGCGTGCCGCCGGTAGACCACGCACGGCTTGTCGCTGGCTTTGTCGTGGAACAAGAAGAAGTCGTGGCCGACCAGCTCCATCTCGTAAAGCGCGTCGTCGACGGTCATCGGGGTCGACGGATGCTCCTTGGTCCGCACGACGCGGCCAGGCTCGTGGTCCTCGGCCGCCTCACCGTCGCGCGGCGCCAGGGCGCCATTTGCGGGCGCGGAATCCGAGAGCGGCACCATAGCGGTGGCTTCTGCAAGCGACACGGGCGTCTTGTCGCCGTAGTGGATCTTGCGGCGGTCTTTGCTGCGCCGCAGCCGACTCTCAAGTCTGCAGACTGCGCTCTCGAGGGCGGCGTAGAAGCTGTCCGCGCACGCCTCGCCGCGGACCACCGGACCGCGGCCGCGCGCCGTGATCTCCACGTGCTGGCAATTCTTGCGCTGGCGGCGGTTGCGCTCGTGCTCGAGCTCGACGTCGAAGAGGTAGATGGTGCGGTCAAACCGCTCGAGACGGGCCAGCTTCTGCGATACGTAGATGCGGAAGTGTTCGGGGATTTCGACGTTTCGGCCCTTGACCACAACCTCGGCGCTCGACATTGGTTCGGCCTGCTCGTCGGCTTGCGGGTCTGCGGGGGCCAAGAGCTGGTCAGATTCCACGGATCGGCTTGACATTCAATCAACTCGTTTCTGTCGCGGACTCGCACGCGGTCGGCGTGCCCGGTCCCTGGGACGACGCCGGCGGGGATGACTGCTCGTCAGGGACGTGCCGCGACCCGCCGCGTCAGAGGTCGAAAGAATCACCTCCTACCGCTGTCGGTAAGTGGCGCCCCGGTTGCCGGGGCTGCCGGATCACGGATTCCGTGAAACCAATACTGGCCCCGACGGTAGTCCGTGTTCACCATCCCGTGCCACCCATTTGGCAGACCTGTTGCCAGTTCTTCATGTTGGTTTGACAAAGGGGAAATCGGCGGGGCGACGATTCGGCACGCTAACAGCCGCGGGACCTCGGCACTCGTCAGCCCGGCAGCACCGGCACCGCGCCGGGGATCATCAGCGGTCGCACGTCGACCCATCGCTGCTCGTTCTCGGCGGCCACGCTCGACAGTTGAAGCACCCCGCGTTGATCGGCGACGTACACCGTCGACGGGTTGGCCACCACGGTGGACACCGGGGCCGCGACGTCGCGGGTGGGCGCGTCGGAATTGACCCCGTCGAGGTTGACATATGACACCGGATGCTGCGGATCGGTGCGGCTGACGACGATGTCGTCGCCGGTGCGCCATGACAGCGACACCACCGATGAGCGGAGCCCGAAGCCGAGCCGGCGCGGATACGTCAGCGCATAGTCCCCGCCCGGCGTCTGCTCCACGGTCGCGAGAATGACCTGCCCATTGATCACCATCGCGGCCCGCGCGCCGTCGCGCGACAGCTGCAACTCGTTGATCGGGCCTCCGAACTTGGTGGTGACCGCCGTGGCATTGACCGGGATGCGGGCCGGCTGCCCCGAGGCGGCTTCCTGGATCACCCGCACCGCGTTGTTGCCGTCGATCACCACCCACACGGCGTTGTCCAGCGACCAGCTGGGCCGGGTGATCGTGTGCCCGTCGGTCGCTTCCACAGCGGCCCCGCCGAGCGGACCGATCCACAGCGACGCCGCCGCGTCCGGCTGGCCGCCGCGCAGAGCCACCACCGAAGCGACGTCGCGGCCCGTGCGGGACAGCATTGCGGCCGTCTGGTCGGGCATCTGACCGAATGATCCGGGCACCCGCGGCGCGTTCTCGCCGTCGATCGACAGCAACGACCCGCCGGCCAGTGCGTGCAACCCGGCCGCTGCGCCGTCGTCGGCACCGGGGTCCGTGGACGCGACGTCCGTGGCTTCCCAGCCGTTGGCGAACCGGTCGTCGAGGGCCGCGCCGTCGGCGTCGATGACGTACGGCCCGGCGATATCGGCCCGCGCGAACGTCCAGATAATCTGCGCCGCCACCAATTGCCTGCTGTGCGGGTCGGTGGTCGACAGGCCCTCCAACTCGACGCGCGCGCCGCCGTAGCCCTTGCCGATTCCGGTCTTGCCGCCGTCGGCCCGCGTCACCGGTCCGCGCAGCCTCAGCGGCGAGCCGAGCATGTTGCGCACCGAGTTGGTCATCTCTGGGCGCGGCCCGGAGATCAGCTTGCTCATCAGCTCGGTCGGCAGCTGGTCAGGGTCCGACACCGCGACGTAGCGGGGGTCGGGGACGACGGTCTTGCCGGTCGGGTCCGCGAAGTACAGGTTGTGCCGTTTGTAGGTGTCCTGAAACTGCTGCCAGTCCAGGAACACGCCGTTGGGCAGCCGGTCGATGCGCCAGCCGCCGCCGGTCTTGATCAGCTCGATCGGCCCCGGGTCGGGCAGCGCGCCTTCGCCGGTTTCGAACACCCCGATGTCGGACAGCGACCCGAGGATGTCGGCATGCATGCTCACCGAAACGCGGTCGGCGCTTCGGGTTTCGACGAACACGACGTTGTCGATCAGCAGCGCGCTGCCGGCGTCGTCCCAGCCTCGTGACGCCGACTCGGTGAGGAACTGGCGCGCGGCGAGGTGCCGGTTGGCGGGGTCCGAGGTGGCCTTGAGGAACTCGCGAAGCAGCACGTCGGGGTCCATGCCCGCCGTCGGTTTGGGCAGGCTCGGCGGGGCGGACCGCTCGACTGTGCCGATCGCCTGCGGCGCAGAGGACGACGGGACGCCCGCACATCCGGATCCCGCGATCGCAACCGTGAGCATCACGCACGCAGAGATTGCGAGCGCGGCGAAGCGTCTCATAGGCTTTCCGCCGGCTCACGCTGCCGCGCGGCGCGCTGCGCAGTGTCTTTTGCCGCAACGGGCTTCCCCACCGGTTTCAATGGCAACGGGCTGGTTGTCACCTTGTGGCCACGAACCAGTGGCAGCGTCAACCGGAAGCACGCGCCCTTGCCGGGCTCGCCCCACGCCTCCAGCCGGCCCTGGTGCAGCCGGGCGTCCTCGACGCTGATCGCCAGCCCCAGGCCCGTCCCGCCCGAGCGCCTTACCCGCGACGGGTCAGAGCGCCAGAACCGGCTGAACACCAGCTTCTCCTCGCCCGGGCGCAGGCCGACGCCGAAGTCGCGGACCGTCACCGCGACCGTGTCCTCGTCGTCGGCCATCTGGATCTTCACCGGCTTGTTTTCGGCGTGGTCGATCGCGTTGGCGATCAGGTTGCGCAGGATCCGCTCGACACGGCGCGGATCGACCTCGGCGATCACCTCGTGGTCGGGCAGGTCCACCCGCACGTGGACATCGGCGTCGCCCGCCAAATGCCCGACATCCTCGAGTGCCCTTCGCACCGTCTCGCGCAGGTCCACCTGCTCGACCGACAGCTCGGCAACGCCAGCGTCGTGGCGGGAGATCTCCAGCAGGTCGTTCAGCAGCGTCTCGAAGCGGTCCAACTCGCTGACCATCAACTCGGTGGACCGGCGCAGCGACGGGTCGAGGTCCTCGCTGTGGTCGTAGATCAGGTCGGCGGCCATCCGCACGGTGGTCAGTGGCGTGCGCAGTTCGTGGCTCACGTCGGAGGTGAACCGCCGCTGGAGGTTGCCGAACTCCTCCAGCTGAGTGATCTGGCGCGACAGGCTTTCCGCCATGTCGTTGAACGACACGGCCAGCCGCGCCATGTCGTCCTCGCCGCGCACCGGCATGCGTTCAGTGAGATGTCCCTCGGCGAACCGCTCGGCGATCCGCGAGGCCGAGCGCACCGGCTGCACCACCTGCCGGGCGACCAGCAGCGCGATCGCCGCCAGCAGCACCAGCAGCACCACGCCGCCGGTCAACATCGTGCCGCGAACGAGCGCGATCGTGCTCTCCTCACTGGACAGCGGGTAGATCAGATACAGCTCGAGCGCCGAAACGGGTCCGGTGGTCGGGCTGCCGATGATCAACGCCCGCCCGGTGAACCCGTCGGTGTGCACCGTCGCGTACTGGTAGCTGACCTGCCCCGCCTTGACGAATTCGCGCAGCGACTCGGGGATCTGCGAAACCGGCCCGGCAGCGGTGGCCGCGCGGGGCCCGTCGCCGGGCACCACGAGCACGGCGTCGAACGCGCCTGCCAGGCCGCTGCCGACGGACGGATCGGTTTTGCGGTCGACCAGTGTGTTGCGGGCCAGCTGAAGGCTGCTGTCCAGCGAGCGGCTCTCCTCGCCGCCGACGATGCCGCTGACCGTGTTGCGGGCGTGCACGATCTCCTCGGTCGCTGCGCGCACCTTGGCTTCGAGCACGCGATCGGTGATCTGGCTGGTCAGCACGAAACCGAGAGCCATGATCACCAGCAGCGACAACCCCAGAGTCAAGGTCACCACTCGCAACTGCAGCGATCGGCGCCATGCGAGACCGATGGCTCGACTTAACGCACTCAGCCCGCGCAGGAATGGAGCAGAACGCCGGTGAATGCGCCGCCTCGAGCTCCAGATCACGGAGGTCCGGCCTTGTATCCCACTCCTCGAACGGTCAGCACCACTTGCGGGTTCTCAGGATCCTTCTCGACCTTGGCCCGAAGCCGCTGAACGTGCACGTTCACCAAACGGGTGTCGGCGGGATGCCGGTACCCCCAGACCTGTTCGAGCAGCACATCACGAGTAAACACCTGCCGCGGTTTGCGCGCCAACGCCACCAACAGGTCAAACTCCAGTGGTGTGAGCGAGATCTGCTCGCCAAGCCGGGTCACCTTGTGAGCGGGGACGTCGATCTCGACATCGCCGATCGACAGCATCTCCGCGGGCTCGTCGTCGTTGCGACGCAGCCGGGCGCGCACGCGAGCGATCAGTTCCTTCGGCTTGAACGGTTTCATCACGTAGTCGTCGGCGCCGGACTCCAGGCCGAGCACGACGTCCACGGTGTCGGTCTTCGCGGTCAGCATCACGATCGGCACGCCGGAATCGGCCCGAAGCACGCGGCACACGTCGATGCCGTTCATGCCGGGCAGCATCAGGTCCAGCAGCACCAGATCGGGGCGCAGTTCGCGGACCGCGGTCAGCGCCTGACTGCCGTCGCCGATCACTGCGGTGTCGAAACCCTCCCCTCGCAACACGATGGTGAGCATTTCGGCGAGCGACGGATCGTCGTCGACCACAAGAATCCTTTGCCTCATGGTGTCCATGGTGTCACCAAATCGGGACAAATCGCGGCTGCCACACCGCGTTTTGCGTGCTAACGAGACAGCAACCCGGCCAGGGCCGCCGGATCGACGTCCGGATTCGCAATCTGCCAGGGTCCGCCGAAGCCCTCGGCGGCCAAACCGCAGTACACCTCGCCGGTCCGGCGCTGCAGTTCGTGGTCGCGTTCGTATGCGTCACGAGTGCGCGCGGGCTCGTCATGCTCGCGGTGACGGGCGCGGTCGGCGGCGAGTTCGGCGGGCACGTCGAGCAGCACCTGCCAATCCGGGGCGGGCATGTGCAGTCGCTCGTACTCGAGGCGGCGCACCCAGTCGACGGCGTCGCCGGTCGCGTCCTGGTGCAGCCGCGCGGCGCTGTAGGCGGCGTTGGAAGCGACGTAGCGGTCCAGGATCAGGACGTCGTATGCGGCGCGCAGGTGCCCGATCTCCTCGCGGGCGCCGGCCCGGTCGAGCGCGAACAGCACGCCCATCGCGTACACCGAGGTCGCAAGGTCGCCGTGCTCACCGTGCAGCGCCTCGGCGGCGAGGTCGGCGGCCACCGAATGGTGGTAGCGCGGGAACGACAGGCCGGCCACCGATCTGTGATTGCCCTCGAATGCCGCGCGCAGCCCGTCGCACAGCGTCCGCTTGCCCGCGCCGTCGACGCCCTCGATCGCGATCAGCAGACCGTGCACATGTCGAGCGTAGAAGCCCGAATCAATCCAGCGCAGCGATCGCTGCCCTCAGCTTGGGAATCGTCTGCTCGAGGAGTTCGAGGCTCTTCCAGCCCTCCTCCGGCGAAAGACCGCCCACCAGTGGCTGGAATGCGAACGTCGACCGGTCCGGCATCGCAGGCACCTTCGCGAGCAACTGGTCGGGGGTCCAGGCCGCGAACAGCCCGGACTGGCGCAGCACCGCGGGATCGCTCAGACCCTTGAACGGCGAGTTGGAGGTGTCGCCCGCCTGCTCGGCCCATTTGGCGTATTCGGTGATGACGTGACCTCCGACGGCTGGATGCCGCCGGCTTCTTTTCACGCCGCTTGGGTGTGAAGGGCCAGTCCAGCCCGTAAGAGGTTGCGTGCGGCATGTTCATCTGCCTGGGTCGGTCCATGACCACATGCGGTGCAACGAAATTCCGCTTGCGTGACGCGATTCTCGGGCACTGCGTGTCCACAGGACTCGCAGCGGTCCGAGGTGTGGCGGGGGTATACCTCGATCCAGGTGCGCCCAGCCTCTTCCGCTTTGGCGCGCAGTATTGAGATGAACCGGCCCCAGCCGGCGTCACTGATGCTTCGGTTGAGCCCGGACTTCGCCACGGGCACCATTGGCCAGAAACTGCCCGGGGTTATCGGGGTCGGGCACGGGTTTGGCCCGGCGCACCATGTTGGCGATCCGCAGATCCTCCACCACCAGCAGGTCATAGTGCTCGACGAGCCGGCCGGCTTGTTTGTGGTGGAAGTCTTTGCGCTGGTTGGCGATCTTGCGATGCCGGGTCGCCACCGTTTCCCGCTTGCGGTCGCGGTTGCGCGATCGGCGTTTGGCGCGGGCCAATCGCTGCTGCGCCACCGCCAGCCGGTCGGCGGCGGCGCGTCCCCAGCGCGGATTGTCGATGTGCTCACCGTCGCTGGTGGTGGCGAAACTGACGATCCCGACATCGATGCCGGCCTGGCAGCCCGTGGCCGGCAGCGGATTGGTTGCCACGTCATCACAGGAGAGCACCAGCAGCCACCGGCGTCCCTGCCGTTTGACCTGGATCGTCTTCACCCGCCCCCGCAGCGGGCGGGCACGTGGACCTGACGTGGCCGACACCCTGCAGATACACCCGCAGCCGTTCGGGCAGCCAGCGGGCACCATCACCGTCTCTAGGCCACTCGACACTGTCGAACCGGGCCGCACCCTTAAAGCGCGGATAGCCAGCCTTCTGGCCGGCCTTCACCCGCCGGAAGAACCCGCCGAACGCCTTATTCAACCGGCGCAGCGTGGCCTGCTGACTGGAGAACGACCACACCGCCTGATCCGGGCGCACCGCCCGAATCTCGGTCAGCTGCGCCGACTGATCCCCGAGTAGATGCGGGTCTTGCTGTGCGACCACGCATCCCGAGGCTCCTGCAACGCCGCGTTGTACAGCTCGCGATGTGCCTCCACACACCCCGCCAGCGCGAGTGCCGCCGCGACGAAGGGCTGCGGCCGAAACACATAGGACCGTCTCACGGAGGCCGTCACCGCGTCCCATGAGGCTCGATGTACGGCGACGTCGACGCCGAACACGTCCGACCGAGGCCGCCAAATACGAGCGGCGACCACAACACCCTGGCTTGCCGGCCCAGGCAGGGAACTCGGCGCGCAGCACCCGCGCGGTGCCGCCCTTGAACGCCCGCACCACCTGTGCTCGCGCATCCGTCGGGCCGACCCTAACGAACAGGTGCACCTGATCGGGCATCGCTTCCTTGGCCACCATCTGCCAGTCCTGCTCGGTGGCGATCTGCTCAACCAGCTCCCTGCAGCGGGCCGCTACGCGGCCACCCAGGATTGGCCGCCGATACCTCGGGCACCACACCAAGTGCAGCCCAACCGACGACATTGCTCCCGGGGTGCGGCGAAACCAGCCCTCGGACATACCGCGCACCCTACGAAACGACACCGACAAAACCCACGACCACACACCGTTCGCCTACCCCGCCTCCCCCGACGACCAAAGCCGCCCGTCCCCTTGCGGCTCACAGATGGATGCTGATCGGCACGGGTCCCGGCCGGAAGTACTGGCCGGGCGGCTGACCGAGGCTGCGGCATTCGTCGAGATAGACATCGAACAGGTCGTGCGGATCGGCCCGAAGCCGACACCGGGCGAACGCGCATTTCGCCGACGCGGCCACGCCGCCGCCGACGATCATGATGTCCTCGGGCTTCTGAACGGGCTTCGCCCGCACCGTCACAGAAACGCAGCACCGCCAACTCTTAGTAGCGGTAGTGCTCGGGCTTGTACGGCCCTTCGACATCGACGTTGATGTACTCGGCCTGCTCCTTGGTCAGCGTGGTCAAGTGGCCGCCCAGCGCCTGGACATGGATGCGGGCCACCTTCTCGTCCAGCTTCTTGGGCAGCCGGTACACCTCGTTGTCGTACTCGTGGTTCTTGGTCCACAGCTCGATCTGCGCGATCACCTGGTTGGAGAAGCTGTTGCTCATCACGAACGACGGGTGCCCGGTTGCGTTGCCGAGGTTCAGCAGCCGGCCCTCGCTCAACACGATGATGGAATGCCCGTCGCCGAAGACGAATTCGTCGACTTGTGGCTTGATGTTGATTCGGTGCACATCGGAAGCCCGTTCCAGAGCGGCGATCTGGATCTCGTCGTCAAAGTGGCCGATGTTGCCGAGGATGGCCTTGTCCTTCATCGCGCGCATGTGCTCGAGCGTGATGATGTTCTTGTTGCCGGTGGCTGTGATGACGATGTCGGCCTGGCCGATGGCGTCCTCGACGGTCTTCACGTCGAAACCCTCCATCAGGGCCTGCAGCGCGTTGATCGGGTCGATCTCGGTGACGGTGACGCGCGCGCCCTGCCCCTTCAGCGACTCCGCGCAGCCCTTGCCGACGTCGCCGTAGCCGCAGATCAGCACGCTCTTGCCGCCGATCAGCACGTCTGTGCCGCGGTTGATGCCGTCGATCAGCGAGTGCCGGGTGCCGTACTTGTTGTCGAACTTGCTCTTGGTGACCGAGTCGTTGACGTTGATCGCGGGAAATGCCAGCTCCCCGGCCGCGGCGAACTGGTACAGGCGCAGCACACCGGTGGTGGTCTCCTCTGTGACGCCCTTGACCGCCTCGGCGATCTTCGTCCACTTGGTCTTGTCGGTCTCGAACCGCTCACGCAGCACCGACAGGAAGACCTTCCACTCGGTCGGGTCGTCCTCCTCGGCGGGCGGCACCACACCGGCCTTCTCGTACTGCGCTCCGCGCAGCACCATCATGGTGGCGTCGCCGCCGTCGTCCAGGATCATGTTGGCAGGCTGGCCAGGCCAGGTCAGCATCTGCTCGGCGGCCCACCAGTACTCCTCGAGGCTCTCGCCCTTCCACGCGAACACCGGTACGCCCTTGGGCTCTTCCGGCGTGCCGTTCGGGCCGACGACGGTGGCCGCCGCGGCGTGGTTCTGGGTGGAGAAGATGTTGCAGGACGCCCACCGCACCTTGGCGCCCAGCTCGACGAGCGTCTCGATCAGCACCGCGGTCTGCACCGTCATGTGCAGGGACCCCGAGATCCGGGCGCCCTTGAGCGGCAGCACCCCGGCGTTCTCCCGGCGCAGTGTCATCAGGCCTGGCATCTCGTGTTCGGCCAGCCGGATCTCTTTGCGGCCGAACTCGGCCAGCGACAGATCGGCCACCTTGTAATCGATGCCGTTGCGGACATCCGCGGTCAGCCGGTTCTCGGTCGTCGTCATCTGCGTTCCTTCGTCTGCGCGCGCCAATTACTTAGACTGCTTAGATATTAGTGGATGCGGTCGCGAAGCCGCTAATTCCGCTCGATCACACCGTAGCGTTCGGCGAACGGTGTCATCAGCCGGGCCAAGTCGCCGGCAACGTCTCCCCCGCCGGAGGCGGGAGGTGCCCCCAGGTCGGCCTCCGGCGGCATCGACACATAGCTCATGCACAGTCGCACGATCGCGCGGGCCAGCACCCCGGCGTCCTGCTCGGAATGCTTGACCCAGCTCTCGGCGAATGCCGTAGTCAGTCGTTGCGAGCAGTGCGTGATGATCGGCGCGCTGTCGACCGTGATCAACTGCAGCAGATCGGGCTTGGCCTCGCCGCTGCGCAATGAAATCACCAGCGGGTCCGATGCCGACTCCGCGAAGAACGCCCGAAAGCCCTGCAGGAAGGCCGAATACAAGTCGCCTTCGTTCTGCCGGATGGCGTGGTCGATCTCGTCGACGAGGTGGTCGGCCAAGCGCATCGCGTAACCGAGCGCGAGTCCCTGCCGGGAGCCGAACTCGTTGTAGATGGTCTGGCGGCTGATGCCGGCGGCGCGGGCCACGTCGGCGAGCGTGATCGCGGACCAGTCCCTGGTCAACAGAAGATCCCGCATGCCGTCGAGGATCGAGTCGCGAAGCAGCACTCGCGACGCCTCGGCATACGGGACCCTCGCCCGCAAGCGGGTGGTACCCCCGGGCATTGGTTCCACACGCGCGACACTATCGCTTCCCGTCGCTTCGCTCGGCCACGCCGCCGTCACGAACGGGCGACCTCCACCATCTCGAAATCCGCCTTCGCCGCGCCGCAGTCCGGGCAGCTCCAGTCGTCGGGGATGTCATCCCAGCGGGTGCCCGCGGCAATTCCGTCCTCGGGCCAGCCCAGCGCCTCGTCGTATTCGAAGCCGCATTGGAGGCAGCGGAACAGTTTGTGCTCGCTCGTCGTGTTGTAGTCGTTCGCCGTCTTGTAGTCGTTCGCCGTCTTGTAGTCGTTCATCGCGTAACCTCCATCGATTCGAAGTCGACCTTCTCGCGGACCCCGCAGTCGGGGCAGCTCCAACCGTCGGGGATGTGATCCCAGCCGGTGCCGGCCGGAAACCCTTCACGTGGAGCACCTTTCGCCTCGTCGTAGACGTAGTCGCAGACCGGGCAGCGGTACGCGCTCACTGTGCTATCTCGTCTTCGCGCAGGGGCGCCGCTCCATACTTGGCGATCAGCTTCTCGCGCTTCGGCGGGTGCAGATGTGCCCTGGTGATATCGCCGTCGTAGTGCGCCACCACCCGCGGATCCATCACCCTGCGCCACAACGGCGGCACCAACGTCAGCAGGATCATGCTGGAGTATCCGCTGGGCAGGTTCGGTGCGTCGTCGAAGCTGCGCAGCGTCTGGTAGCGGCGGGTGGGGTTGGCGTGGTGGTCGCTGTGCCGCTGCAGGTGGTACAGGAAGACGTTCGTCACGATGTGGTCTGAGTTCCAGCTGTGCTCGGGCCTGCACCGCTCGTAGCGACCGCGTTCGGTTTTCTGCCGCAGCAGCCCGTAGTGCTCGAGGTAGTTCACGGTTTCCAGCAGTCCGAACCCGACGACCGCCTGGACAACGACGAACGGGATCAGCGTCCACCCGAACACCGCCAGCAGCACACCCCACAGCACCACCGACATCAGCCATGCGTTGACCACGTCGTTGCGGATGTTGAACGCGCTCTTGTCCAGCCGGCGCATGCGCTCGGCCTCCAAAGCCCACGACGAGCGCAGGCTGCCCCACACACTGCGCCGTAGGAACGCCCACAGGTTCTCCCCCATCCGGGCGCTGGCCGGGTCTTCCGGGGTTGCGACGCGCACGTGGTGGCCGCGATTGTGCTCGATGAAGAAGTGGCCGTAGAACGTCTGCGCCAGGGTGACCTTGCTCAGCCAGCGCTCCAGCGAGTCCTTCTTGTGGCCCATCTCGTGGGCGGTGTTGATGCCCACGCCGCCGAGGACACCGACCGACAACGCCACCCCGACCTTGCCGATCCAGCCGAGCGGACCGTCGTAGCCGAGCCAGCTCAGGTTGTCGGCGGTGAACAGGTAGGCGCCGAACACCACGCTCGCGAACTGGAACGGGATGAACGCGTAGGTGCAGTACCGGTAGTACTTGTCGTTCTCCAGTCGCTCCATGACCTCCTCGGGCGGGTTCTGTCCGTCAGGACCGAACCGCAGGTCGAGCAATGGCAGCAGCACGAAGAGCAGCAGCGGGCCGATCCACAACAACACCTGCGACGACGTGTGCCAGCCCTGCTGGTTCATCGCCCAGATCACCGGCAGCACGACGAACAACGCCGTCGGGGACACCAGCCCCACCAGCCACAGGTGCCGCTTCTTGTCGCGCCACTCCTGCGCGACGGGCTCAACGCCCTTGTCGACCGTCGACGTCACGAGAAACCTCCTGTTTGAGACGCATATCACCAACGGAGGTTTACTCTAGAGCTGATTTTGTCGTTTGTCTAGACACAGAGCCATGTTTTGTAAAGTTGGCTTGTAAAGCGGTCTGCCGCGTCTCCCCTTGTCCGTCGGCCACAGCTCTGAAAGCCTCGCTCCATGAATGCTGGTCGCTCGGACAAGCCTCGCTCCCATGAATGATGGTCGCTCCGACAAGCCTCGCTCCGTGGCACGGCGCGGGAAACACGCGGTCGTCATCGGCGCCAGCATCGCGGGCCTGTGCGCGGGCCGGGTGCTGTCGGATTTCTATGACCAGGTGACACTGTTCGATCGCGACACCCTGCCGGAGCACCCCGCGAACCGCGCGGCGGTGCCGCAGGGCCGCCACGTGCACATCCTGATGTCTCGCGGCGCGCAGGAGTTCGGTGCACTGTTTCCCGGACTGCTCGACGACATGGTCGCGGCGGGCGTGCCGATTCTGGAAGATCAGCCGGGCTCGATCCACTTCGGCGCGGCCGGACACGTTCTCGGCATACCGACGGAGCTGGAGGAGACGTTCACCACCTACGTCCCGAGCCGGCCTCAACTGGAGTGGCAGATCCGCCGCCACGCGGCCCGGCTGCCGAACGTGGCCATCCGGCAGCGGGCGGTCAGCGCACCGCGGTTCGACGCGGCCGCGCAGCGGGTCACCGGCGTAGTGCTCGACCCGGCGGACGGCGCCGAGCCCGAATTCGTGCCCGCCGACCTGGTGGTCGACGCCACCGGCCGCGGCACCCGGCTGCCGGTCTGGTTGCAGGAGTGGGGATTTGAGCGTCCCATCGAGGACACCGTCGACGTCGGCATCGGGTACGCGACCCAACAGTTGCGCATTCCCGACGGCCTGATCGAGGAGAAGGTGGTCGTGGCGGGCGCGTCGCGTGCGCAACCTGTCGGCATCGGGATGCTCTTCTACGAGGACGGCACCTGGGGAATGACCACGTTCGGTGTCGGCAAGGTCGAGCCGCCGCGCACGTTTTCAGAGATGTGCGACGTGGCCGAGGCGGTGCTGCCGGAGCACGCAGCGGCGATCCGCCAGGCAGAGCCGATCGGCGAGATCGCGTTCCACAAGTACCCGACCAGTCGCTGGCGCCGGTACGACAAGTTGACCCGCTACCCCACCGGCATCGTGCCGTTCGGCGACGCGGTGGTCAGCTTCAACCCGACCTATGGCCAGGGCATGACGATGACCTCGCTGCAGGCCGGTCATCTGCGCCGGGCGCTCGAATCACCGGATGCGGACTTCGCCGGCCAACTGAACCGTGCCACCGCCAAGACCACCTACCCGGTGTGGACGATGAACGCGATCGGCGATCAGGCGTTCCACAACGCCAGCGGGCCGATGCCGCGCTGGTACCGACCCGTCGGCGGGCTGTTCGAACAGTTCCTCGGCGCCGCCGAGACCGAACCCGTTCTGGCCGAATGGTTCTTGCGGCGGTTCAGTCTGCTCGACAGCCTGTATATGGTCCCATCGGCGCGGATCCTCGGCCGCACGGTACGGCACAACATGCGGTGCTTGCTCGCCGAGCGCCGCGAGAAGCGCGCCGAGGCCCGCAGGCAGCGCAACGGTTACTTGGTCAGCGCCCGGTCGAGATCGGGCTCCAGGTAAATCACCCGCGCGGCAGGCACGGCCTCGCGTATCCGTGCCTCGGCGTCGTCGATGACCTGGGCGACGGTGGCCAATTCGCAGTCCGGCGGCAGCGCGATCTTGGCGCCCACCAGCATCTCGTCAGGACCCAGGTACTGCGTGCGCAGATGGATCACGCGATCCACGTGTGGCGTCCCCTCCAACGCCTCCCAAATCGCGTGCTGTTGCTCGGGCGTCGCGCCCTCGCCGATCAGCAGGCTGTGCATCTCGACCATCAGGATCACCGCGATCACGCCGAGCAGTGCGCCGATGCCGATGGTGCCGATGCCGTCCCAGACCGCGTTGCCGGTGAGCACCGTCAACCCGACGCCCGTCAACGCGAAGATCAGGCCGATCAGCGCGCCGGCGTCCTCCAGCAGCACCACCGGCAGTTCCGGGCTTCGGGAGGTGCGAATGAACCGCCACCAACCACTCGAGCCCTTCAGCGGCCGGGACTCCACGATTGCCGTGCGAAAACTGAAGGACTCCAACCCAACTGCGACGACGAGAATCGCAATGGCCACCGGCGCAGAGGTAATCGGCTCGGGATGGGAGATCTTGTGGTAGCCCTCGTAGAGTGCGAATACCGAACCGAGAGTGAAGAGCACGAGCGCCACGACGAACGAGTAGAAGTACCGGCTGCGGCCGTATCCGAACGGGTGCAGCCGGTCGGCTTCCCTGCGCGCCTGCCGTTGTCCCCACAGCAGTAAGCCCTGGTTGGCGGTGTCTGCCACCGAGTGCACGGACTCGGCCAGCATCGAGGAACTCCCGGTGATCAGGTAGCCGACGAACTTCGCGGCGGCGATGCCGGCATTGGCCGCCAGCGCCGCGAGGATTGCCCTGGTACTGCCGGCGGTCGACATACCCCGTCCTCCTCTTACAGTCCCGTGCTCACCCGGAACAGTTCCGCGGCGTGCTCGGCCACCAGCCGGATCGGGCCGTCGTCGGCGGGCACCCAGGCGGCCTGCCCGCGCTTGAGCGTCAGCGACGATGACTTCGCATGCAGCAGCACCTCGCCGTCGGTGCACAGCAACACCTGCGGGCCGTCGTGACGCACCGCGGCATCGATCTCGTGGCCGAGGTTTTCGCCGTCGATGCGAAGGCGCGAGACGGCGAATTCGTCGGTCGGCACCTCGTAGATCAATTCCGGTCCGTCCCAATGCATGTCCGGCCGAAGTGACGCCTCGGACACCGGGTGGAAGTCCAGAATCCGCAGCAGCTCCGGCACATCGACGTGCTTGGGAGTCAAGCCGCCCCGTAACACGTTGTCCGAGTTGGCCATCACCTCAACCCCGACACCGCGCAGGTACGTGTGCAGGTTGCCGGCGGGCAGGAAGATCGCCTCTCCCGGCTTCAAGCTCATTCTGTTGAGCAGCAGCGCCGCCAGCACTCCCGCGTCGCCGGGATACCGCTCCCCCAGCTCGAGCACATCCTTGGCTTCATCAGCGAACTCGGTTGCACCAGAGCGGACATAGCTGATCGCCCCGTCGAGCACGGTAGGCACCAGAACGTCCAGGTCGGGCTGCGGTGCGGTGATCCAGGTGGTGAACAACGCGCGCAGCCCGTCGGCATCCGGCTGGCCCTTCAACAGGTCGACGAACGGGTCGAGATCCGACACGGCCAGCGACTGCATCAGCTCGATGGTGTGGGACACGTCGCGGAATCCGGCCAGCGCCTCGAACGGCTCCAGCGCCACCACCAGTTCCGGTTTATGGCTGCGATCCCGGTAGTTGCGGGTGGGCGACGAGATCGGGACGCCCAGCCGCTCCTCGCGATCGAACCCTTCGGCGGCCTGCTGCGCACTGGGATGTGCCTGCAACGACAGCGGCTCGTCGGCCGCGAGCACCTTGACCAGGAACGGCAGGCAGTCGCCGAACCGCTCGACGACCGCGGCGCCGAGCTGACCCTCGGGGTCGCCCTTCAACGTGTCGAGCAGCGAGCGCTCTCCCACCTCGGTCTGCAACCACGCCGGATCACCTGGATGCGCGCCGAACCACAGCTCCGCCTCGGGATGTGGTGTGGGCGTTGGTCTGCCAGTGAAATCGGCGATCGCCGTCCGTGACCCCCACGCATAGGTGCGCACCGCGCCGCGTAATAGATGCACGTCGCTAACCCCGAATCAATCGCAGATATACGGCCGCCATGTCCAGTCGCGTCGCCAGCACCGCCAGCTGCGCGTCGACGCTGCCGATCCCCACCGCACCGGGATCGGCGATGTCTTCGGCGCCGACCAGATCGACGTCGTCCAGCCCTGCCGTGCGGGCCGCCACCACCGGCCGCTCGTCGTTCAGCGTCAAGGCGAGCACACGCAGGCGGTCCGGTAGCGGCCCGTCGAGCTGCTCGTCGTGAAAGAGTGCGTCAACGGAATCGGTGGCCGCGCCGGGGCTGCCGGCTCGCAGGGCGACCACCACGTCGGCCAGAGAGGCCGGGGCGGCAACGACGCCTGCGATGCGCAGCAGCACCGAGCTGCCGTGCTGAGCCAACGCCAAGGCGCCTGCGGAGTCCGCGCCCAGCACCACCCGGCGGGCGGCCATGCGTCCCGCGAGCGCCTTGGCCGGGTTTGTGAACACGTCGCGCATCGCGCTACTGCGCAGCACTTCCGCGTCGACTTCGTCAGCCAGCGCGGCGATGTCCACCCGCGCGGAATTGTCGACGGCCGCAACGGCGGCCAGCCCGCCGGCCAGATACCGGGTCAGGCCGAACGCGTCGTTCAGCGGTAGCCGCGGGGGCAGCACCGCCGCCCGTCCGGCGGCGGCATCGCGCAGCGGGCCCTCGAACGGCGCAACCACCAGCACCCGTGCCCCGCGCCGCGTGGCCAACGACGCCGCCGCGGCAAGCGCCGGATCGCCCGGGTCGTCGCCGGCCACCACAACCGCATCCAGCGGCCCGATCCACGACGGCGCGCCCGGGGTCACCATGATCGGCGCACCAGCGACCTGCCCGAGCAGCGCCGACACCATGCGCCCCGCGGTGGCAGCTGTGCCGCGACCGGCGACCCAGATCACCGAGCGCGGCAGCGGGCCTGCCAGCGACTCCAGCTCGCCCTCTTCGACCGCCGCCGCGATGGCCCGCACGTGCGCACCGGCTGTCGATGCCGCTCGCAGCAGGCCCTCGCGGTCAGCGGCGACGAGGCCGTCGGCGTCGTCGAGGTCGATTGCGGATCGGGTGGCGTTCATGTGGAAACGCCCGCATGAGAAGTGATTTCGGCTGCTACCTTCTCGACGACCTCGTCGACCATCTCCTTCGTCCGGGCCTCGACATTGAGCCGCAGCAGCGGCTCGGTGTTGGACATCCGGATGTTGAACCAGGTGCCCTCACCCAGGTCGACAGTCACACCGTCGAGGTGATCGATCGACACGATCTGCGTACCCAGCGACTTGAGCACCGCCTCGATGCACACCCGCCCGTCGGCGACCGCGAAGTTGATCTCGCCCGACGGCTCGTAGCGCTGGTAGTCGGCCATCAGCTCCGACAGCGGCCGGTGCTGTTCGCTCAGCGCGGCAAGGACATGCAACGCGGCGAGCATCCCCGAGTCGGCGCCCCAGAAGTCTCGGAAGTAGTAGTGCGCGGAGTGTTCGCCGCCGAAGATCGCCCCGGTGTCGGCCATCAACGCCTTCATATAGCTGTGCCCGACGCACGAACGCACCGGGGTGCCGCCGCGCTCGGTCACCAGCTCGGGCACCGCCCGCGAGGTGATCAGGTTGTGGATCACGGTGCCGCCGATCTCGCGTTGCAGCTCGCGCGCGGCCACCAGCGCGGTGACGGCCGACGGCGGCACCGGCTCGCCTCGTTCGTCGACGACGAAGCAGCGGTCGGCGTCGCCGTCGAAGGCCAGCCCGATGTCGGCGCTGGTGGCGCGGACGTGCTTCTGCAAGTCGACGAGGTTCGCCGGATCCAGCGGGTTGGCCTCGTGATGGGGAAACGAGCCGTCGAGTTCGAAATACAACGGCTCCACCGTGATCGATGAGATCGGGCCCAACACCGCCGGGGTGGTGTGCCCGGCCATCCCGTTACCCGCATCAACGGCCACCCGGATCGGCCGCATGCCGCTGAGGTTGACGAGCGACCGCAGGAATTCGCCGTAATCGCGCAGCACGTCGCGATCCACGATGTCACCCGAAGCCCCGTCGTAGGGTGGCACGCCGGCGATCACGTCGTCGGTGATCGCGGTGAGACCGGTGTCGCGGCCGACCGGTTTGGCCGCGGCCCGGCACAGCTTGATGCCGTTGTATGCGGCGGGGTTGTGGCTGGCCGTGAACATCGCGCCAGGACAGTCGAGAAGGCCCGACGCGAAGTACAGCTGATCGGTGGAGGCCAGACCGATGCGGACCACGTCGAGTCCCTGACACGTCACCCCGGCCGCGAACGCCGCCGCCAGCGCGGGCGAGCTCTCCCTCATGTCGTAACCGACCGCGACCCGCTCGGCTGCGTCGCCCCCGTCACGAACCAGCCGCGCGAATGCCGCCCCCACATCGGTGACGAACGACTCGTCGATCTCCTCGCCGACCAAGCCGCGTACGTCGTAGGCCTTGATCACACGGTGGACCACCGCAGCTGGCCGGGACATGACGAGATTGACTCCTGGTCGAGAACGCGACTATTGGTGGCCAGCCTAGCCGTTCGCCACGACGGCGCTTCGGGTTCGCCGTGCGACGAGGCGTTTGCTCATTGCGAAGGGTCAGGGAGCACACGCAGGTGACCGCGACGCCGGCCCACGCTCGATTGGTGGGCGGGCGGCGGTGCCAAGAGACCGCCGTCGGCGCCGACCGGCGCGCCGTTCACCGGGTCGGCATAATCACGGAGCGCCGCGCTTCGGGTGCTTCCCATCGCCACGCCGTCGCGGCTCTCCCGCACCGCGTCGGCCAGGGCGATGAGGTCGTCCTCGTCAGGATTGGTGGGCAGCGGACCTGCGTGACGAACCAGCTCCCAGCCGCGTGGCGCGGTGATCCGACCGGCGTGAGCCACGCAGAGGTCCCAGGAATGCGGCTCGGACACGGTCGCCAGCGGCCCGACCACCGCCGTTGAATCGGAGTAGACGAACGTCAGGGTTGCGACCGCATAGTTCGGACACCCGGGTCGGCAGCACCGACGGGGAACGTTCACGTCGGAGAGGCTATCGCGCATGATCGTTCGCAGGTGCCGGACACGCGCACGGCCGAACGCGAAGATCCCCAACCGTTACGGTCGCCAGTACGATCAAGCGCCGTGGCCGAAAAGCGTGGTTCGCGGCGTCGCGAGATGCGGGGCCCGCTGTTGCCGCCGACGGTGCCCGGCTGGCGCAGCCGCGCGGAGCGGTTCGATATGGCGGTGCTGGAGGCGTACGAGCCGATCGAGCAGCGTTGGCAGGACCGGGTGTCGGCACTCGACGTCGCGGTCGATGAGATCCCGCGCATCTCGCCGAAGGATCCCGACAGCGTCCAGTGGCCACCTGAGGTGGTGGCCGACGGACCTATCGCATTGGCCCGGCTGATCCCCGCAGGCGTGGACATCCGCGGCAACGCCACTCGGGCGCGAATCGTGTTGTTTCGCAAGCCAATTGAGCGACGGGCAAAAGATACCGACGAGCTGGCCGACCTCCTGCACGAGCTTCTGGTGGCTCAGGTCGCGACGTATCTCGGCGTTGAGCCGTCTGTCATCGACCCGACGATCGACGACGATTGAATACCCGTGAATACCTCGACTAGATGATGCCGCGCTTGAGGCGGCGGCGCTCGCGCTCGGAGAGCCCGCCCCAGATGCCGAAGCGTTCGTCATGGGCCAACGCGTAGTCCAGGCACGCGTCACGCACCTCGCAGCCAAGGCAGATGCGCTTGGCCTCCCGCGTGGAGCCGCCCTTCTCGGGGAAGAACGCCTCGGGGTCGGTCTGGGCGCACAACGCCTTTTCCTGCCACTCGGGGTCGTCGGGGGTGAGCGCCGGCACGCCGAACGGATCGGGCACCAGGGTCAAATGAGGGCGTCTCGGGTTATCAGAAGTTTCTGCGGCGGAAATGGTTTGCGGCGGGCTGCCTACAGTGCTCAGGCCCCCACCCAGCCGGATCGGCTGTGGGAAACCCACGTGTTCGTAAGGCATTTCGCCTCCTCACCTGTGATCGCAGTTGGTTGTGGAATATCGCCCACTATTCAATTCAATTCGAACATATGATCGAATCTCGGTCTGCGGCACCGGAACCGGGAGGCCAACCGGGAAATGACACTCATGTGATTACACACTTGTGAGTAGGCCCGGTCAAGCGTTAGAACCAAAATTCATATCATCTTGTGATGTGAATTTGGCGCGTCGTGGCCGCGGCGTGTCGCCGATGGGCGCAAGAACAGCGCTCACGCGAAGAGTATGAAGGCGAACATGAAGGTCACCGTTCTTGTGGGCGGCGTCGGCGGGGCGCGCTTCCTGCTGGGCGTTCAGCACCTGCTCGGCACCGGCGACGGTGGCACGGAGGCGCTGACCGCGGTCGTCAACATCGGCGATGACGCGTGGATGTACGGGGTGCGCATCTGCCCCGATCTCGACACCTGCATGTACACCCTCGGCGGCGGCATCGACCGCGAGCGGGGCTGGGGGCACGCGGGGGAGACCTGGCACGCGAAGGAGGAGTTGACCCGGTACGGCGTGCAGCCGGACTGGTTCGGGCTCGGGGACCGTGACCTGGCCACCCACCTGGTGCGCAGTCAGATGCTTCGGGCCGGCTATCAGCTGTCGCAAGTGACCGAGGCGCTGTGCCGGCGCTGGTCGCCCGGGGCGACACTGCTGCCGGCCAGCGACGACCGCTGCGAGACCCACGTCGTCATCACCGATCCGGCCGACGGCGCTCAGCGGGCGATCCACTTCCAGGAGTGGTGGGTTCGGTACCGGGCACAGGTGCCCACCCACAGCTTCGCGTTCGTCGGAGCGGAGGACGCCACCGCAGGCCCTGGCGTCGTCGACGCGATCGAATCCGCCGACGTGGTGTTTCTCGCGCCGTCCAACCCGGTCGTGTCGATCGGCGCAATCCTTGCGATTCCGGGGGTGCGCGCAGCCCTTCGCGCCACGTCCGCCCCCGTCGTCGGGTACTCCCCGATCATTGACGGAAAACCCTTGCGCGGCATGGCCGATGAGTGCCTGCGGGTGATCGGCGTGCCGACTACATCCGAGGCGGTCGGCGGGTACTACGGGGCCCGCGCGGACACCGGCATACTCGACGGCTGGCTGATCCACGAAGGTGATGTCGCCGACGTCCGCGGCGTCGAGGTCCGCTCGGTTCCGCTGCTGATGACCGACCCGGCCACCACCGCCGAGATGGTGCGCAGCGGCTTAAAAATAGCGGGGCTCACGTCGGGGCCGCGATCATGACGGACCACGGGTCCGCGACGCGCGTCGAGTTGCTGCCGGTGCCCGGGCTGCCCGAGTTCCGCCCCGGCGACGACCTGGGGGCCGCGCTGGCGACGGCAGCACCGTGGCTGCGCGACGGTGACATCGTCGTGGTCACCAGCAAGGTGGTGTCGAAGTGCGAGGGCCGTATCGTGCCGGCACCCTCCGATCCGCAGGCCCGAGACGATCTGCGCCGCAAGCTGATCGACGCCGAGGCGGTGCGCGTGCTGGCCCGCAAGGGCAAGACGCTGATTACCGAGAACGCGTTGGGTCTGGTGCAGGCGGCCGCCGGCGTCGACGGGTCCAACGTCGGGTCCACCGAACTCGCGCTGCTGCCCGTCGACCCGGACGCCAGCGCGGCGACGTTGCGCGCGCGGCTTGCCGAACTGCTCGGTGTCACGGTCGCGGTGTTGATCACCGACACCATGGGGCGGGCATGGCGCAACGGTCAGACCGACGTCGCGATCGGCGCCGCGGGTGTCGAGGTTCTGCACGCTTACGCCGGCGCGCATGACGCACACGGCAACGAACTTCTGGTCACCGAGGTCGCAATGGCCGACGAGATCGCCGCTGCGGCAGACCTTGTCAAGGGCAAGCTGACCGGCATCCCGGTGGCGGTGGTGCGCGGCCTGCCGACGACTGACGATGGCTCGACCGCGGCGCGGCTGATCAGGGCCGGCGAGGAGGACCTGTTCTGGCTCGGCACCGCCGAAGCGCTCGCCGAGGGCCGCACGCAGGCGGTGCTGCTGCGCCGCTCCGTTCGGCGGTTCGCACTCCAACCCGTGCCGCCGCAGCACATCGAGGCCGCCGTCGCCGAAGCGCTGACCGCCCCGGCGCCGCACCACACCCGTCCGGTCCGGTTCGTCTGGCTGCGCGACGCGGACCGACGAACCGCGCTGCTCGACCGGATGAAGGCCCGCTGGCGTGACGACCTGACCCGCGACGGAAAACCCGAAAATGCCATCGAGGCCCGGGTCGCGCGCGGCCAAATCCTCTACGACGCACCCGAGTTGATCATTCCGTTCCTGGTGCCCGACGGCGCGCATGACTATCCCGACAGCGCCCGCACCGCCGCCGAGCACACCATGTTCACCGTCGCCGTTGGTGCCGCCGTTCAGGCGCTGCTGGTGGCGCTGGCCGTGCGCGGCATCGGTAGCTGCTGGGTGGGTTCGACGATCTTCGCGCCCGACGACGTCAGGGATGAACTCGAGTTGTCTTCGGAGTGGGAACCGTTGGGCGCCATCGCGATCGGTTACCCCGATGAGCCGCTGACAGCTCGTGAGCCCGCGCGGGCGGCCGGGCTTCTGGTACAGAAGTGAGTGTCCGGGATTCGGTGATCGCCACGCTGAGCGATTGGCGGCCGCCGGACTTCGCCCAAGACACTCTTCGGGAAGCGGTGCTGGCGTTCGTGATCGGGCGCCCTGACGCGTGCCGACGGGAATGCGAGCCCGGCCACGTGACGGCCTCGACGCTGATGCTCGACGATGCCGGAACGCGGACGCTGCTCACCCTGCATCCCCGGTTCGGGCGCTGGGTTCAGCTCGGCGGGCACTGCGAGGACGACGACGACGACATCGTGGCCGCGGCCCGGCGGGAGGCGGTCGAGGAATCCGGCGTGGCCGACCTGTCCATCGAGCCCGAACTCGCCGCGATCCACGTCCATCCCGTGACCTGCTCGCTCGGGATACCGACCCGCCATCTCGACCTGCAGTTCGTCGCCCGCGCGCCGGCCGGCGCGCGGATCGCGGTCAGCGACGAATCGCTGGATCTGCGCTGGTGGGACCTCGACGCGCTGCCCAGCGGCACCGATCACGGCCTGAGTCAACTGGTTTCCTACGCCCGCCGGCTGCAGCGATGAGCGTGCGCGAAGAGCAGACGGCAGATGAGTCAGACGTCGGTGGAGAACCGGATGCCGCCGTCGGGGATCGTCACGCCGGGCCAGATCCGGGCGCCGCGCAGCAGCTCGCAGCGCGCGCCGATGTGAGCGCCGTCGCCGATCACGCCGTCGCGGATCAGCGCACGCGGACCGATGCGGGCACCGAACCCGACGATCGACCGCTCGATCACCGACCCGGCCTCCACGCGCACCCCGTCGAAGATCAGCGCGCCGTCCAGCCGTGTGCCGGGGCCGATCTCCGCGCCGCGGCCCACCACCGTGCCGCCGATCAACAGCGCGCCGGGCGCCACCGCGGCGCCGTCGTGCACCAACTTCTCACCGCGATGGCCGCCGAGCGCAGGCGACGGCGCGATGCCGCGCACCAAATCGGCTGACCCGCGGACGAAGTCCTCCGGGGTGCCCATGTCGCGCCAGTACGTCGCGTCCACATAGCCGCACACACACAAGCCGTCGGACAGCAGCCTGGGAAACACCTCCCGCTCCACCGACACCGGGCGGCCGGTCGGGATGCGGTCGATCACCGAACGCTTGAACACATAGCAGCCTGCGTTGATCTGATCGGTCGGCGGATCCTGGGTCTTCTCCAGGAACGCGGTCACCATGCCGTCGTCGTCGGTCGGAACACAGCCGAACGCGCGCGGGTCACCGACCCGGACGAGGTGCAGCGTGACGTCGGCGTCGAGGCGGCGGTGGGTGTCGAGCAGCTCCGGAAGGTCCATGCCGGAGAGCACGTCGCCGTTGAACACCATCGTGGTGTCATGCCGCAGCTTGTGCGCGACGTTGGCGATCGCGCCGCCGGTGCCCAGCGGTTCCGTCTCGGTGACGTATTCGATCTGCAGTCCCAGCTTGCTGCCGTCGCCGAACTCCGACTCGAACACGTTCGCCTTGTATGACGTGCCGAGCACCACGTGCTCGATGCCGGCTTCCGCGATCCGCGACAGCAGATGCGTCAGGAACGGCAAGCCCGCGATCGGCAGCATCGGCTTGGGTGCTGACAGCGTCAGCGGACGCAGCCGGGTGCCCTGCCCGCCGACCAGGACGACGGCGTCGACAGCAGAAGGGGCGATGGGAGTGTCTGTCACGTCAGCCCCGTCCTTTCGCCAGCTTGCGCCGAGAGCCCCGCACGGCCAGCCGGGAGCGTACCTCGAGCGCGGCCCGCATCGCCCACCGCAGCGGCGCCTGCCACCACGCAGAATGCCGGTCGGCAAGGTAAATGTAGGTGCTCACGTGGTGTGCCGCGAGGTTACTTGCAGGATCGCGGCCGGTGGCGTGCCCCTTGTCGTGCAGGATCTCCGCCGACGGCACGTAGACGTTCTGCCAGCCGGCCTGTCCGATCCGGTCGCCGAGGTCGACGTCTTCCATATACATGAAGTACCGCTCGTCGAATCCGTTCACCTCGTCGAACGCGGCCTTGCGCACCAGCAGGCAGGACCCCGACAGCCAGCCGACCGGCCGCTCGCTGGGCTCCATCCGCTCCTGGCGGTAAGCCGTGGTCCACGGGTTATTGGGCCATATCGGCCCGATCACGGCATGCAGGCCGCCGCGGATCAGGCTCGGCAGGTGACGCGCCGACGGGTACACCGAGCCGTCGGGGTCACGGATCAGCGGGCCCAGCGTACCGGCCCGAGGCCACCGCCCCGCCGCCTCGAGCAGCTGGTCGATGCTCGCGGGCCCCCAGGCGACGTCGGGATTCGCGACGACGAAAAAGTCGGTCTCCGGACCGAGTTCGGCGACCGCGCGGTTGACGGCCCCGCCGTACCCGAGATTGCCGCCCGTCCGCAGCAGTGTGGCGTTGGGGTGATCGGCCAACGCGGCCTCCGGGGTCCCGTCGGTCGAGCCGTTGTCGGCCATCACGACCGTCACCGGCCGGTCGGTGGCATGCGCCAGCGTCGCCAGGAACCGGTGCAGGTGAGGTCCAGGTGAGTACGTCACGGTCACCACCGTCAACTTGTCACTCACGGCGTAGAGGGTAACTGTCCACGTCGCAAGCAACCGCGCTTAGCCTGGCCGCAAAGGCGGCCGGATCGGCGAACGGTGACATGTGCGCCCACGCGCTGACGACCTCGAGAGTGGCGTGCGGAAGAGCGGCCGCCAGCTCCGCCATCACGGCCGGCGGCGACACCTCGTCGCGACCCGCGGCGAACAGCGACGACGGTGCCGCGATCCGGCCGACCGCCGAGGCCCGATCGTAGGTCGCAACCGCGTCGAGCGACGCCGCCCACGGCGCTCGGGGAGCCGTGTGCAGGTGCCGGCGTGCGTATGCTCACAGCGGGCCCCTCCGCGGCCAGCTCCTGCGGAGTGAACCAGCGCCGCAGGCCGGCGTCGACGTCGAGCGGGCGACCGGCCCTGACCGCCCGGGCACCGTCGGCGAATGCGGGAAACGGTGTGTGCCTGCTGCACACGACGACAAGTCGAGCCAGTCGCTCGGGCGCGAGCAGAGCGACCTCGATGGCGACCTGACCGCCGAACGAGTGCCCGACGACCACCATCTCGTCGTCGGGCAGCGCGGCGAGCACCGCGGCCGCCACCTCGGTCTGCAGGCAGCCTGGACGCGCGGACTCGATCAACTCGTTGAGGTCCGGAGCGACGGCGTCCGCGGTCAGGTGAGCGCGGACGCCGTCCCACACCTGCGGGCTGAGCGGGGTGCCGTGCAGCAGCAGGAAGCGCTGCGCCATCAGCCGACCTCGCGCAGCGCCGCGGCCAACGCTTCGCGCCACGGCCGCAGCGGTCTGAGCCCGGCCGCCGCCGACAACCGCGATGAAAACGCGGAGTAGCTGGGTCGTGGCGCCGGCCGCGGGTGACGATCGCTGGTCACCGGCCGCACCCGCTCGGGATCGGCACCGAGGTCGGCGAACACGGCGCGGGCCTGCTCGAACCGGCTGACCGCGCCAGAATTCGCGGCATGCAGCAGCGGCGCAGAAGCGCCGCCGGCGGCGATCTGCAGCAGCGCGCCCACCAGATCGCCGACGTAGGTGGGCGACCCAACCTGGTCGGTCACCACATCCACCGGATCATCTCCATCTGCGCGCCGGGCGATTGCAGCGACAAAGTCACCGC
The DNA here is from genome assembly GCA_963828065.1 of uncultured Actinomycetota bacterium. Classification (GTDB taxonomy): domain Bacteria; phylum Actinomycetota; class Actinomycetes; order Mycobacteriales; family Mycobacteriaceae; genus Mycobacterium. The sequence continues at coordinate 145,792 of CAWHDL010000017.1, forward strand.
CCTCGCCGGTGTAGAGCCACGCGGTGCGCACTACATGAGCCTCTGGCAACTCGGCGTGCACTGCCCGCTCGCCGGCCAGTTTGCTCGCGCCATACACGCTGATTGGCTCCGGACGGTCCGCCAGGTCGTATGGGTGCGGACGACCTTCGAAATGGCCGCTGAACACGTAGTCAGTGGACAGATGGATGAGCCGGGCGCCCGCGCGGGCGCAGGTCCGCGCAACATTCCCGGCGCCGACCGCGTTCACCGTGAAGGCGCCCTCCGGGTCGGCCTCTGCGGCATCCACGGCGGTGTAGGCCGCGCAGTTGACCACCACATCACCGGATTCGACGATGCCCTGGCCAGCGGATGGGTCCGTAATGTCCCACTGAGCGGTGCTCAGCGGCAGCACGGCGCGGTCCAGGCGCGCAGCCTCGACAGCCAGACACCGGCCGACCTGACCATCGGCGCCGGTGATAACAATTCGGTCCCCCATTGTTTTCGAGTCTGGCACGCCGGGCTCGGCTACGGCCTACCCGGCGTTTCCGCCATTAGCCTGGTCGAAGCTACCGAACTGAATGGGGTTCCCTTCGTGCCTGCTGTGCCAATCGCCGGCCCGGTCGCGAGCATGCGCCGTGGCCTGCGCGTGGTGTCCACCCTGGTGGCGATCGCGATCATCCTGAGCACCGGGCTCGCCTGGGGCAAGTTCAAGTCGTTCGAGAACGGCATCCTCCACATCACCTCGCCGCTGCTCGGCGCGGGCGGCGACGACGGCGCGATCGACATCCTGCTGGTCGGCCTGGACAGCCGCACCGACGCGCACGGCAATCCGCTCAGCGACGACGAACTCGCCAAGCTCCATGCCGGCGATGACGTGTCCACCAACACGGACACGATCATCCTGGTGCGCATACCGAACAACGGGCAGTCGGCGACCGCGATCTCAATCCCCCGCGACTCCTACGTCCAGGCGCCCGGGCTGGGCAAGACCAAGATCAACGGGGTTTACGGCCAGACCAGAGAACAAAAGCGCACGCAGCTGGTCGAATCCGGCGTCAGCGACGCGGAGGCGAATGCACAGGCCACCGAGGCCGGCCGTGAAGCGTTGATCAAGACGGTCGGCGACCTCACCGGCGTCACAGTCGACCACTATGCGGAAATCGGCTTGCTCGGCTTCGCGTTGATCACCGACGCCATCGGCGGTGTCGACGTGTGCCTGAAAGACGCTGTGTACGAACCCCTTTCCGGTGCGGACTTCCCAGCGGGCTGGCAACGGCTGGACGGCCCACAGGCGCTGAGTTTCGTCCGTCAGCGTCACGATCTGCCACGCGGCGACCTCGACCGGGTGGTCCGTCAGCAAGCCGTGATGGCATCGCTCGCCCACGAGGTGATTTCGGGCAAGACACTGTCCAGCCCGGCCCGCCTGGACGCTCTGCAGGACGCGATTCAGCGTTCGATGGTGATATCCGATGGCTGGGACATCATGGATTACATCAAAGCCCTCGAGAATCTCGCCGCGGGCAACGTCGCGTTCGCCACGATCCCGGTGCTCGACGAGGCTGGCTGGAGCGACGACGGGACGCAGAGCGTGGTGCGGGTTGACGCCGCGCAGGTGCAGCAGTGGGTGAAGGGCCTGTTGAACGATCAGCAACAAGGCAAGACCGAGCAGCTGGCGTACACGCCGGCAAAGACCACCGTCGAAGTGGCAAACGACAGCAACATCAACGGCTTGGCCGCCGCCGTCTCACAAGTGTTGGCCAACGGCGGATTCACGCCCGGCCCCATCGGCAACCACGAGGGCGGCCACGTCACCGCCAGCCAGATCCAGGCGACGAAGATCGACGATCTCGGCGCCCAGGCGGTGGCCAAACAACTCGGCGGGCTGCCGATCGTCGTCAACGCAGCGGTGAAACCGGACACCGTGCGGGTGGTGTTGGCAGCCGACTACACCGGCCCCGGCTCCGGGCTGGACAGTAGCGACCCGACCGCGTTGACGGTTAATCCCGCGGCCGCCACGCCCACCGATTCGTCAACGCCGCCGCCGTCCCCGATCATCACGGCCGGGTCGAACGATCCTCGGTGCGTCAACTGAGGCATGACCGGTCTCAGTGCGGCGACCAATCTCAGTGCGGCGGTGCTGGATCCGTTGCTGCGCATCGACGCGTCGAAGCCGCGGATCACCTACTACGACGACGCCATCGGCGAACGCATCGAGCTGTCGACGGTCACCTTCGCGAATTGGGCGGCCAAGACCGCCAACCTGTTACGCGATGAGCTCGGCGCTTCAGCGGGCACCAAGGTCGCGATACTGTTGCCCGCCCACTGGCAAACCGCGGCCGTCGTGTTCGGCGCCTGGTGGATGGGAGCCGAAGTGGCAATCGGCGCTGCCGGGGGCGCCGACATCGCGATGTGCACCGCCGACCGGATACCGGAAGCCGACGACGCCGTCGGCACAGCCGGTGACGTGGTGGCGCTGTCGCTCGACCCGTTCGGCCGGTCGGTGCCGGACCTGCCCGTCGGGGTCACCGACTACGCCACCTCCGTGCGGGTGCAAGCAGACCAGGTCGTCGCGGAGCACCGACCCGGCCCCGCGCTCGACGGTCGCTCTGTCGACAATGTGCTGACCGCTGCTCTGGATTCCGCCGCCGCACACGCAATTTCCGGCGGTGACCGGGTGCTGTCCACGGCCGACTGGGGTACCGACGCGCAGCTGGTGGACGGTCTGCTGGCGGTATTCGCCGCGGGAGCGTCGCTGGTGCAGGTCGCCAACCCCGACCCGGACATCCTGGCAAGGCGCCGTAGCACCGAGAACATCACCCGGACTCTTTGATGGTTTGCATCCGCGCAATTCGCGCCGGTGCAAGGCTGTGGAAGTGCTCGATCGACGTGGTTTCTTGGTGCTTTCGGCGGTCGGGGCGGCCGCGGCCTGCTCGCGGTCCGGCCGTCCGGCGGCCACCCCGACGATGAGCGCGAGCCCGAACGCCCTCGACGTCGCGCTCACGCCGGGTCCGGCGCAGATCGACCTCGGCGGCGTGACCGTGTCCACGTGGGCCTACGACGGGCGGGTGCCCGGCAAGGAGATACGGCTCCGCAAGGGTGAAACGCTGCGCGCCGTGGTGACCAACAACCTGCCCGCGGACACCAGCGTGCACTGGCACGGGCTGGCGATCCCGAACCCGATGGACGGGGTGCCGGTGCTGACCCAGGCCGCAACCGCGCCCGGTCAGCGATTCAATTACGAGTTCGCGGTCCCCGACAGCGGTACCTACTGGTTTCACTCGCACGAGGGGACGCAAACGGACCGTGGATTGTTCGGGCCCCTGATCATCGAGGACCCCAATGAGCGCGCCAACTACGACGAAGAGCTGGTCCTCGTCCTCGACGACTGGATCGACGGCACCGGCACCAATCCCGATCAGGTGCTGGAGAAGCTGAAGAAGAACGGCATGGCCAGCATGGGCCCCATGTCCCCGGATGCCGGTGTCACCCCGACGACGCCGCTCGGCGACGACGGCGGCGACGTCACCTACCCCTACTTCGTGATCAACGGCCGAGTCAGAGCCGATCCGCAAACGGTCGATTACCGCGCCGGACAACGGATTCGGCTACGAATCATCAACGCCGGGGGCGACACCGCGTTTCGCGTCGGCGTGCCGAACACGAAGATGACCGTGACGCACACCGATGGATTCCCGGTGGTGCCGCGCGAGACGGACTCGGTAATTCTGGGCATGGGGGAACGGGTCGACGCGACGATCACGGTGAACTCGTCGGTGCCGTTGATCGCCGCGGCGTACGCCAAAGACGGGTTTGCACAACTCAACATGCGAGTGAACGGCGCGCCGAGCGCCGTCGAGGTCGACCAGTACGTCGCGGCATTGAACATCACCGCCCCGCTTGACACTGCCGGCCTGCCCGCGACGCCGGAAGTCAATCTGTCGCAACGCAATCCCGACCAGACCGTCGAGCTGCGGCTGGCCGGCCCGTCAAACGGCTACCACTGGACGATCAACGGGAAGCTATATGACCCGCCCAACGACGGCATCGAGGTGACGCCCGGGCAGCGGGTGCGCATCCGGTTCATCAACGAATCGAAGATGTTTCACCCGATGCACTTTCACGGGCACACCGCCCAGGTGATGCTGCCCACGGGCGGGCCGGGCGGGAGCGGGCCAGCGCCGGCGGCGCGCAAGGACACCGTGCTGGTGGCACCCCTGGCGACCGTCGACATGGACTTCGACACGAACAACCCAGGAAAATGGATCAACCACTGCCACAACACCTATCACCTTGAGTCGGGCATGGCGACGTTCCTGTACTACAGCTAAACGCTCAGCATCGATGAGCGCTTGCGCGAAGAGCGGCTAGCGCAGCAGAGCCCGCGACATCACCACCCGCTGGATCTGGTTGGTTCCCTCGTAGATTTGGGTGATCTTGGCGTCGCGCATCATCCGTTCAACCGGGAAGTCCTGGGTGTAGCCTGCGCCGCCGAACAGCTGCACGGCGTCGGTGGTGACCTCCATCGCGACATCGGAAGCGAAGCATTTCGATGCCGAGGAGATGAACCCGAGCGCCGGCTCGCCACGCTCGGCTCGCGCCGCCGCGGTGTACACCATCAATCGGGCCGCCTCGACCTTCATGGCCATGTCCGCCAGCATGAACTGCACACCCTGAAAGTCGCTGATCGACGTACCGAATTGCTTGCGCTCCTTGGTGTAGGCGATCGCCGCGTCGAGCGCACCTTGGGCGATGCCGACCGCCTGCGCACCGATCGTCGGCCGGGTGTGGTCGAGTGTCGCCAGAGCCGTCTTGAACCCCGTGCCGGGCTCCCCGATGATTCGGTCGCCGGGGATGCGGCAGTTCTCGAAGTAGAGCTCGGTGGTCGGCGATCCCTTGATCCCGAGCTTGCGCTCCTTGGGTCCCACGGTGAAACCCTCGTCGTCCTTGTGCACGATGAACGCCGAGATCCCGTTCGGGCCCTTCTCCGGGTCGCTCGAGGCCATCACCGTGTACCACGTCGACTTGCCGCCGTTGGTGATCCACGCCTTGGAACCGTTCAGAATCCAGGAATCCCCGTCCGGCCGGGCGCGCGTGCGCATCGCCGCGGCATCGCTGCCGGCTTCCCGTTCCGAGAGTGCGTATGAGGCCATCGCCTCCCCGGACCCCACCGACGGCAGCACCTGCTTCTTCAGCTCGTCGGAGCCGGACAGGATCAGGCCCATCGTGCCGAGCTTGTTGACCGCGGGGATCAGTGACGCGGACGCGTCCACCCGGGCGACCTCTTCGATCACGATGCAGGTGGCCACCGAGTCCGCACCCTGACCGCCGTACTCCTCGGAGATGTGCACCGCCGAGAAGCCGGACTCGTTGAGCGCCTTGAGCGCCTCCTCGGGGAACCGCGGCTTCTCATCGACATCCGCGGCGTACGGAGCGATCTCCTTCTCGCACAGATCGCGCAGCACCGCGCGCAACTCGTTGTGCTCGTCGGGAAGTTTGAACACGTCAAACGACGGATTGCCAGTCATGTCGGACTCCTCGCTACTCGTCAGAAAACTTACTCCCGGGCCCGAGAAGTCGGTCCCGTAGGGCAGCGTCCTTCTCCAGCACGATTGCCCCGAGTTGCTCTTGAAACGCCTCGATCCGCTTGCGCAGATGCGCATCCGATGCGCCGAGGATGCGCACCGCCAGCAGCCCGGCGTTGCGCGCTCCTCCGATAGACACGGTCGCCACCGGAATCCCGGCGGGCATTTGCACGATCGACAGCAGCGAGTCCAGGCCGTCGAGCTTGGCCAGCGGGACGGGAACGCCGATCACCGGCAACGCGGTGGCCGACGCCACCATCCCGGGCAGGTGCGCTGCGCCCCCGGCCCCGGCGATGATCACCTCGATGCCTCGGCCCGCGGCGGTGCGCGCGTAGTCGAGCATGCGATCAGGGGTCCGGTGCGCAGAGACGACGCCGACCTCGAACGGGACGTCGAACTCGGCCAGCGCGTGCGCGGCCGCCTCCATCACGGGCCAGTCGCTGTCGCTGCCCATGATCAACCCGACACGGGCCTCAGCGCGCTCGTCAGAAGCCATGGCCATCCCATCCATCGGTCCACTCCGCGTGCGACAACCAGTGTGCCGCTCGCTCGGCGCGCTCGCGCACGTTCGCGACGTACTGCGCGTCGTCTGGTGAACCGTCACGCGCCCCGACGATGTTGACGTGCCCGATCTTGCGGCCCGCGCGTTCTGCCTTGCCGTACAGATGGACATGGGCGTCAGGCATCCGCCCTAACAAGTGGTGCAACCGCTCGTCCATGGCCATCGCGGGCGGTCGCAGCGCGCCGAGCACATTCGCCATCACGGTCAGCGGCGCCACCGGCGACGTTGCGCCCAGCGGATAGTCGAGCACCGCCCGAAGATGCTGCTCGAACTGACTGGTGGTCGACCCGTCCATCGTCCAATGCCCGGAATTGTGCGGCCGCATCGCGAGTTCGTTGACCAGCAGTGCGCCGTCGCTCGTTTCGAACAGCTCAACCGCCAGCAAGCCGACGACGCCAAGCTCGTCGGCCAGCCGAAGCGCCAATTGCACTGTGGCAACATCGATTTCGTCAGATAGCCCTGGCGCAGGCGCAAGCACTACAACGCAGATTCCATCTCGTTGCACGGTCTGCACGACCGGCCAGGCCGCTCCTTGACCGAACGGCGATCGGGCGACCAGCGCCGCCAGCTCGCGCCGCATCGTCACGCGTTCCTCGACGAGCACTCCGACACCATCGGCCAGGTACCGTGCCGCGGCTTCGCGGGCGTTGGCCACGTCTGTGGGCAGATAAACGCCGCGGCCGTCGTAACCCCCGCGCACTGCCTTGACGACGATCGGTCCGCCGATGTGTGCGGCGAACGCGTCGACCTCGTCGAGGTGCGAGACCGGCGAATACCGAGGTACCGGCACGCCGAGGGCGCCCAGCCGTTGCCGCATCACGAGCTTGTCCTGGGCGTGTACCAGCGCCTCTGGTGGCGGCGCGACGGTGACTCCCTCGGCGACGAGCTTGTCGAGCAGCTCGGTGGGGACATGCTCGTGATCGAAGGTCATCACGGTGGCGCCTTCGGCAGCGCGCCGCAGGTCTTCGAGATTTTCGTGGGAACCGATCACCACGTCAGGCGTGACTTGGGCGGCCGGGTCATCCGGCGTGGCGGCGAGCACTCGCAGCGTCTGCCCGAGGTCGATGGCCGCCTGATGCGTCATCCTCGCCAGCTGCCCAGCGCCGATCATCGCCACGACGGGAGGCATGTTCGGCACGGCACTATCGTTTCATGGGTCGTGTCATGGCGCCGTGACCGGCGGCTTTGCCCGCACGTCTTTCACGAATGGCGAGAGCAAGGGCTGTTTACGTAGACTCCGGCGTTGTGACCTTCACCGAAGCGACCATCGCGCACCTACCTCGGGTGATCCGGCCGCTGGCGGAGCGACACCACGAGCTGATCAAGTTCGCGATCGTCGGCGGCACCACGTTCATCATCGACGCGGCGCTGTTCTACACGCTGAAGTTGACGGTGCTGGAACCCAAACCGGTCACCGCCAAGATCATCTCCGGCATCGTCGCCGTGATCGCGTCCTACATCCTCAACCGGGAGTGGAGCTTCCGCGATCGGGGCGGTCGCGAACGCCACCACGAGGCGCTGCTGTTCTTCATGGTCAGCGGCGTCGGCGTGCTGCTGTCGATGGCGCCGCTGTGGATCTCGAGCTACGTCTTCGAGCTGCGGGTGCCGCACGTCAGCCTGACCGTCGAAAACATCGCCGACTTCGTGTCGGCCTACATCCTGGGCAACCTGCTGCAGATGGCGTTCCGGTTCTGGGCGTTCCGGCGCTGGGTGTTCCCCGACGAGTTCGGCCGCGCCCCCGACAAGGCGCTCGAGTCCACTTCACCGCGGGCGGCATCGCGGAGGCGATGGAGGACGCGCACGAGGCTCACGAGGCGGCCAACGTCACCCCGCTGCGGCGCGCGCGGCGCCGTCAGCGCCTGCCGGTCGACCGGCTGTCGGATTCCTCGCCGCCGAGGGTGTCGAAGACTTCGTGATATAGCAGCGAGTGGACTCGTTCCACTTGCGGGATGTCGTGGAACTCGAGCGGGTCTTGTGACGCCGACTCGATGATCAACGTGCCGGTGCCCACCATCCGGTCGATCAGCCCGTGCCGGAACTCCACGCTGTTGATCCGCGCGAGCGGGATGTCGATGCCGGACCGGGTCAGCAGGCCGTGCCGGAACATCACCCGACGATCGGTGATGACGAAGTGAGTGGTGCGCCAACTGAGCACCGGCGCCAGTGTCTGCCAGAAGAGGAGCACCAGCCAGATCGCCCAGATCACCCCCTCCACGATCATTCTGGCGTTCTGGTCCCAGCCGGTCCGCTGCTGCACGACGGCGGTCAGGAACGCCGCCACGCCTGTGGCGATGATGAACACGAACACCGGGCCGACGAGGCGTTTCCAGTGCGGATGCGAATGCAGGACCACTTGCTCATCCTTGGCCAGAACATTGTCCGGATAGCCCACGATGTGACCTTAGAGCCCGGATGTGTTCAGGGGACGCAGATGAATGATGTCGCCGGCCGACACTGCGACTGTTTCGTCGCCGCCCGCGTCGACGACCAGCCGGCCCTCCCCGTCGATTCCGCGCGCCGCGCCGACCAGGGTGCGGTTGCCCGGCAGCACGGCCCGCACCTGGGAACCGATCGTCACGCTGCGCGCACGGTAGTCGGCGACCAGCTTCTGGTCGAGGCCACGCGCCGCGCGCCAGTTGCCGATCCGGGTACCGAGCTCGAAAAGCAGGCGACGTATCAAACGGTCCCTGTCGGGTGCGGCAACGCCGAGGTCGAGCAGCGATGTCGCCGCCGGGTCGCCGGCTTCTTCGGCGCTCAACGTGACGTTCAGACCGACCCCGATGACGACGAAGGTGTTGGGAGCGGCGACTTCGGCGAGAATGCCAGCCAATTTGCGGTCACCGACCATGACGTCGTTGGGCCACTTCAGGCCGGCGCGGACGCCGGCCTCGGCCGCCACGGTGTCGACCACCGCGACCCCTGCCGCAAGCGGCAGCCAGCCCCAGTGGTCGATCGGCACGTCGCCCGGCCGCACTCCGACCGACAGCGCGATCTGCGCCCGCGCGGCGTCCGACCACGCCCTTCCCATGCGCCCGCGTCCGGCGGTCTGGTGTTCGGCGATCAATACGACGCCGCCGACGTCCTCGCCGGCCGCGGCGCGGGCGAGCAGATCTGAGTTGGTGGACCCGGTCTCGTCCACCACCTCCAGATAGCGCCATGGCCGCCCCGGGCCCGCGACCTCCTGGCGCAATGATGCGGCGTGCAGCCGGTGCCGTAAGCTTTCGCGATCCATGGCTGGAAGCGTAGGTGCACCGCCCAGGATCAGTAATGCGCCCGCCGCAGGTCGCGGCGACGAACAACCGGCTCCGGGTCAGATCACCAGCCGCACATGCCCGCCTGTTCCACGGGCCATTCAGCCTCGCGGGCGACCCGACTTTTGCAGATTTCCCCCGCACGGCGTCCGACCGCGATACGATGTTGACGATCGGATGAAAGTCTGCGATCTAGCAAAGGATGTCTGCGATCCTGCAATGGATCCTGAGAGAAAAGGTGCGTGGGAGATGACCAGGATTGCTACGAAACTTGGAGTCGGGATCGCCGGATGCGCCGTCGCAGCCGCCGCGAGTCTGATACCGGTTGCGCCCGCTGAGGCGGCGCCCGTGACAGTGTCGGCCGCTCCGGTGGTCCTTGGGCCAGGGAACGTGCCGCAGGATTGGTTTGGTCCTGGTCTATTGTTTGGTTCTCTTCCACTGCGGGCCTTACGGCCACCACCATATAGCCCACTGGCTAGTGCGGTAGCTTTTTGGTGGTCGACTATAACCTCATAATATCTCGAGCTTACCCGAGTAAAGGATATTGCCCGAGTGCGAATTTTCTCGCGATATCCGTTTCGACGAGACTCGGGCGGGGCAGACCGCCGTTCTGCGCAAACGGATGGTGGCGACCCTGAGGAAAGCGGTACGTCTCAAGATGGTGGCAGGTCAAGACGGCGACTGAGGCCTCGAAGTTGGCGTCGCGCTACATTCGTGGGGCTGCTATTGGTAGCCGTAGCGTTCGCATGTTGGCTGGGCTTTCAAGCCTTTCAAGCGAAGTCGAACCTCGAAGAAGCGCGCGCCAACGCTCAGAAGGCGAAAGAAGCGCTCTTAAAGGGGGATGCCGAAGACGCCGCGAAATGGGTAAACGAAGCGCAGTCCAATGCCCAGGCGGCGCGGGACGCGACTCATTCGCTGCCGTGGAACATCGCGTCGGTCGTGCCGTGGCTAGGAGGCCCCTTCGAGACGGGTCAACAGATATCGGATGTCGTACTAGGTGTGGTAGCGGATGTTTTGCAGCCTTCTGTACATGTCGGAGCTGCGATCTCACCGGACCGGTTGCTCGATGACGGCGGCCGGCTCGATGTGCAACTGCTCCGCGACGCTGCACCTGAGCTGAGCGAGATATCGACCGCTGCCACGAAACTCGATGCTCAGGCCAGCGCGATCTCGGATCCCAACTATCTTTCCGTTATGCGCAACGCTCGCATCGCAACTTCAGGCGCAAACTTCTGACATTTCGCGGCTACTCCACAATACGGCTCTGGCCGCACGTCTAGCACCCTCGATGATGGGCGCGGACGGCCCCCGCACCTACTTCATGGGGTTTCAGACCAATGCTGAAGCCCGCGGCACCGGTGGTCTACTAGGTGGATTTGGAATTCTTCGATTCGACAACGGTATTCGGAGTATCGACACATTGGGGCCAGACACCGAGCTGAATAAGGCATTTCGTCCTATCGATCTCGGCCCGGACTACGCTGCACAATACGGATTCACCGATCCCACCACTGATTTCCGAGATAGCAATTTGAGTTCCCATTTTCCGTATGCAGCCCAAATTTGGAAGTCCATGTGGGAGCAGCAATCGGGAACGAAAGTAGACGGAGTCATCGCGATCGACCCGGTCGCGCTGAGTTATGTTCTTGGTGCGGTGGGACCAGTAACCATGCCAGACGGCGAGACGATAACAAAGGACAACGTAGTCGAGCTAACGGAATCGACCGCCTACATCCGCTTTGCTGCGGACAACAACGCGCGCAAGCAATATCTGCAAGATGTCGCCAGCCAAGTCGTAAAGAAAATGACCGGACGGGTGCAGTCGCCGCGCCAGCTGCTGGACGCCCTGGGCAAAGCGGTCAGTGAAGGGCGCATCGCGGTGTGGAGTTCATCGCCGGCCGAACAGCAGGTCCTCGAGCAAACCGCTCTAGCACATGAGGTTCCCGACGATCCTGCGCCGTTTGCGGCGGTGGTGATCAACAACCTCGCGGGAAACAAGCTCGACTACTATCTGACGAGACATATCGAGTACTCGGCCGATGCTTGTGATGGCAAGACCAGGAAATCGGTCGTCACTGTTCGATTGACAAATAATGCGCCCGCTAACGGGTTGCCCGACTACGTTGCCGGTTCGGAGGGGCTTCTTGGCGAGCTTCCGTTCGAAGTGCCCACCGGTACCAACGTGGCCTGGGTTTCTCTTGTCGCGACGACGAATGCGGAGCTGACAAGAGCCACTATCGATGGTGAGCAACTGCCGATCTTCACTGGTGCGGAACGCGGTCACCCGGTCTTCAACGCGAAGTTTGCTATAGAGCCGGGGCGCACTATCGAATTGCGGTACGAACTCACCGAGCCAACGTCTCCGGGTGCACCCCGCGTTCCGATTCAGCCGTTGCTGGACAATGTCGCTCCGGTGGTATCGGTGCCCGAATGCCGGAGATGATCAGTGTCATCCGCTCGCCCGCCCTTCTCCGCCGAGTCGCCGGCCAGGGCTGAGCAAACACCTGCCCGCTGACGACGCCCTGCCCGAGGATGCTTGGTGCGCCACTCGTGGACCACTTGGGGCACATCAGCGATTCTTGTTGCCCAGGATCAATCACTCTGGCCCACAAGACGCCGGAGCCACCAGCAACCGACTCCATGCCAGGGCGATCCCAGGAAAGCCAGACGTCGCATTCACCAGTGGCGTGTCGCCGTGTTCGCGGCCGTAGTGCGCGACTATGTGCTTGCGTACTCACGTGTATGTATGCCGCCTGCCCAGGCGAGCGGCTCGAGGGTGAGGGTCGAGTGGGGTCGCTGCAGGAGCCTTCAACCCAGCCCGAATGCCGCGTCGTAGCGCGTGAACACCACGTCCCTCGAGTAGCGGCTCATAAAGTGTTCTCGGGCCGCCGAGGAAAGCTGAACGTTTTTGGCGGGATCGATTACCTGAAGCAACAGTTCCGCTATCTGGACGTCGTCATCGGCTACTAACACGCCCCAGTCGGGGCCAGTTCGTATGCCGTCCGCACCAATCAAGGTCGAGATGACAGGCAGGCCAGCACTTAGTGCCTCGACAATCTTGAGTTTAAGGCCGGATCCGAATCGCGAAGGGCTTATCATTGCGGCGGCTCGGCCGAATGTCTGGCTCAGATCGGGCAGGAATCCTTCCAGTGTCACCGTATCGGCGTACTGAGCTACCACATGGGTAAGGGCTGGGCGGGGATGACGGCCGATGATCTTCAGACGGGCGTCAGGTCGAGCGGCAAGAACAAGAGGCCAGACACTTCTGAGGAATGATCGCAGCCCATGATCGTTGTGCGGCGATAAAAGTTGGCCGAGGAAGATGAAAACTGGTGCGCCGTCATACTGACGCGAAATTGATGTCGGTGGCTCGATCAGGGGAGGGACCGCATGTACACGGCGGGAATCAACCCCACAACGACGCCGGAGTTGATCCGCTTCCCGCTCGTTCAGCAGCAGAGTAGTTCCGAAGGTGCGAGCGTCCCGATCCTCGCTGCGGCGCACCAGGTTCTTTTCGAGGCGTAGCAATAACCGTTGGCTGGGCTGGTGCTCGGCGAGCGGCCGAAGGAGGCCCGGAACGAATACGGTGAAATTGCCGAGCGGTTCGATGTCAACGTCGGGATACCGGTAGCTCGCCTCGAGCATCGATTCATAACGGCGCGAATACAGGTCGTCGAGGTAGCAGACCTGCTTGCCTTCGCTGTGTGCCGGCGCATATTGCGCCATGCGAATAGTGTCGTAGATCTCAAGTGCCGGAGAAAGCCGGTCGAGTGTGCGGTGAATGGCCTCGCGCACCTGGCGGGTGAAAAGCAAAGACTCCTGCAGGCTCGACCTTCCGGTGGCGGTCCGGATCATCACCGATCGCAATGCGGCAAAAGCGCTTGGCCCGGGAATGAGGTGGAGATGGGCGGGAAAATCCGCCATGGCTGTTCCGCCCACATTCACGTAGTGCACGTTGCACCGCCCAACGCGGTCGATGAGGTATTCCAAGAAGCCGGCTAAGACGGCTTGCTTCCCGCCGTCAACGGGATACGGGCCCGCGGTGCTCACCAGAGCAACCGACTTCGACACGCCACCTCCGTTAGCCCGCGAGCACGTGCAACGAGTCTTGCGCCGCCTCGCAAAGTCCCGCCGGAGCTTCAGTGTAGCTGTACGTTAGTACTCAATGACGACTTGGTCGATAACATGACGACAGGCTCAACGCTTGGAGAATCTAGCGATGCAACCCGTCGCGGGGATCTTGATCTTATAGTGTCGCCGTGTCGAGAATTGCCCTCTATCGAAGAGTTGGCCACCGTCGCGTCGTCGGCTGGCTCAAGCCACAAGTACTGGACCTCTTAGCCGCGCTCTCCACCGCCCAGGGCGATCGGTTGATTTCTGGAGGGATGGCCGAGATCGGCGTCCATCACGGTCGACTTTTTGTTGGACTGCATCTGTTGCGCAGACCCGGTGAGAAATCGCTGGCCATCGACCTCTTCGCTGACCAGGCGAGAAACATCGACCGGTCTGGGCGTGGTGACGAGCAGATTTTGCGCAAGAACGTTGCGAGGCACGCCGGCAGTTTCGACGACGTGATCGTACTGTCTAGGAACTCTCTCCAAATCAATGGCGACGACGTCCGAAAGCAACTGGGCGCAAGCGTGCGATTCTTCAGCGTGGACGGCGGACACACGTCGGCGATAGTTGAACACGATATGCAAACCGCTCAGGATAGCCTTGTGGACGGCGGCGTGGTATTTGTCGACGACGTCTTCAACGAGTATTGGCCCGGCGTCGGCGAGGGCACACTTCGGTACCTCGACAAACCATCCTCCCTCGTTCCGTTCGCAATCGGCTTCAACAAGGTACTGCTGACCCAGCGTGAGTTCGCCGACGAATATCGCCGCGTGATCGTCGGCGTCGCGAGTGCGAAGCATTTCCCACACAAACAATCGGTGATGCATGGTGAGCCCGTGGCAATTGTCGGAGATCGAACGCTTCGTTACCGGCTCAGCGAGATCCCCGCACTGAAGCGCGCGTACGACCTGGTAAAGCACACGTACCGCACAGCACGCCGGCGCTGATGCGGCGGAGCGCACATGGCAACCGCCGGCGACAGGTTCGACATCGCCCCCAGCCGATACCGTCAACGGCTAGACTCAGTTAGACATTCCGTCCAGCGGGTTGATTTTCGCAAGGGCCTCGCGGAGGTCCTCAGGTAGGGCGTCGGCGGCGGTGAGGGCATGTTGTCCGGCGCGGATCTGGCTGATCTGGACGGTGCGGTAGCGGCGTACCGTGAGGACGAATTTCTTGATGCTCCACCCCGGTCGGCGCTTAATCCGATGCCTGTTCGCCAACGCGGCGAACACGATGGTCACAAACACGACCTACAGCCGCGACCGGTCTACCAACCACAAGCGTGATTCCATCGAAACCCACCTTGCGCAATCACGCCACCCCGACACCAAAACACCAGGTCGGTTAGCCGCGGCTACCGCCAACCGCCGAACGTGAGCCAAGTCGAGTGAGAGCTGCCGAAAAGCCATTGCAGCCACAGCATTCTATTCACCGCCATCGCAATATCGCTCGAACCGAATAAACCCTCTTAAACGAGCGAACGACGGTATATGGTATTTTCCCGAACCTCAATGCAAAAACTAACATTTTTCGTTTTCGGCTAATGTACCTATTCCTGAAAAGGTGATTGCTATTTCCAAGCACCCAGAATGATACGTCGTTCCACATATCGTCGTCGATCGCACGGCTATCAATCATAGCGTCTAATACCGCGAAAGCACAATATAGCTGCCATGATTGAACCTCTTGGGTGAGTGGTAGATGATTGTCCTTTACCCATTCAGCTGCAGAACGTGAGGCTTCAACCATATCGAAAATGTTTCTACTAAAGCTGCTACTCATTATGCTACCTTCTCTGTGGGTATAGTAGTAGAGAGGCCTATTAATAAAGGTAACTCGGCGCGAATAGTAGAGCAATTTATAAGTAGTGAAGGTATCTTCATAGAGCTTCCCAGCCGGGAATTGTATCCTATTCCCGGTGAAGAGGTCCTTTTTATATAGCTTGTTACAGCTGAGAATTTCACATAGGCTCGGTGAAATAAACACATCGCGCACCGCTTCGATGTTGGTCAGTATAGCGAAGTCAACTCTTTTTGCGGGCGCAACCAATTTATCATCATAAACCCGGTAATAACTACAGACGCTAATGTCAGCATCGTGTCTTGTAGCCCAGTCAAATAGGATCTGTATGAAGTTCACATCGATATAGTCATCGCTGTCGATGAATGAGATATACTTGCCCTTTGATTCCAGTATTCCTGCGTTACGAGCGTCGGACAGGCCACCGTTTTCTTTATGAATGACCTTTATTCTTTTGTCTCTTTCCGCGTATTCATCACATATTGCCGGGCAATCATCGGATGATCCATCATCGATCAAGATAATTTCAATGTTCTTGTAAGTTTGGTCAATAATCGAATCCACACATTTCTTCAAATACTTTTCTACGTTATATACCGGTACGATTACTGATATTTTCGTCATACGTCACCAAGGAACGCCGCTTTCTATTTGCGATTCGGTTTCTCATTAACTTAGGTTGAAATGGGGGTCTTGTCGCATCCGTGGGTCGGTCGACGACTCCGCCTGGGACGACGACGCCCGACCGGACGATATCGCTGCGCTCACTCCTGGACATTAGCCGGAAGAAAGCGGCTTAAACACGGGGGCGCAGACGATGACCGGAAAGTTGGCCTCGTCGACAGCGAGCTCGGTCCGTCAGCTCCTGCGCCGAGATGCCCTAGAGGAACGCGGCACCTGCAAGCACGTTGCCGTGCGCCTCGACGGTGACCTTCGCGCTGGGCAGCAGCTTAGCCAGTCGTGCCCGCAGTCCCACCGGCGTGTAGTGCCAGTGGTCCCACGCGTGCACGCCCGTTGTCTATCCGGCTGACGCACGGGCCCGTAAACAGCAGCGTTCCGCAGGGCCGCAGGGCGCGCCAGAGAGTCCGAAACCCCGCATCACTGAAACGGATGAACCGTCGCCCGGCAGAACCGCGATCGGCGGCTGTGTTCGACGCCCGCTGTTGTTGTGGATTCGGCCGTTGGGTTGCTGCTAGACCGTGGCGCGGTAGACGAAATTATTGACACGGCAGCACCGTGCCGGTGTTTCCGGTGCTGGCGCGCGGACGCCGTCACCCGGCTCCAGTTCGGCCGCGCGTGCTCGGCTTGTGCAATCTGGTGCTGCGCGCAGCCAGGGTGCGTTTCACCCGATCCTTGAACTCAGCGGGAACGCGCTCGCGGACGCGGTCGTACACGTCGTATGCCGGGGCCGTGAGCCTCTGGTACGGAACTTCACGACGGGCGCGCCGGAGCGCGGCGCTGACGCGAGGATCCCCGAGCCGCCGAACATCTTCCTGCAGCCAGTCCAGGAAGAGACCTCGAAGGCGCCAGTAATCGGTACGAGTCGTTTGTGCCGAGCAGGACGTGTCGTGCTGTCGGTAGCGAAGCCAGGTTCGTGACGAGATGTAGACGGGGTAGCGCAAGAAGACCTTTATGAGGAAAGACTGGTCCTCGTACATTCCACGAAAACGCTCCTCAAATCCGCCAACCGCCTCGAACACGCTGCGCCTGGCGAGCAGATCCACCCCGCCACCGGCCGCCGCGCGGGTCAGCGGATAGATCCTTATCGCCGCCTCGGGCGGGTCAAGACGTCGATCGGCCATCCCGCCCGTCCGCGGGTTGTGGTCCGCCCTGGTTGACTTCGGATCCCAGCTGTACCAGTACAGCAGCGCGCCGCAGACCAGCGCCACGTCCGGCATACTCTCCAACAGGTCGACTTGCTCGGCCAGCTTGTCCGGCATCCACACATCGTCCCCGTCGAGAAACGCGACGTAGGGCGCGGTCGTGTGTGCTGCGCCGAGGTTTCGCGAGGCGGCCATCCCCCGGTTCTCGTGTCCCGGATGGTTGACGTAGCGAATCCTCTCGTCCTGGGCCGCCAGATCGCGAGCAATCGAGGTGCTCCGGTCGGTGGACCCGTCGTCAACGAGAATCAGCTCCCAGTCCTGAAGTGACTGGTCACGAACGCTTTGCAGCGCCTCTTCAACAAAGCGCTCCTCATTTAGGAAGATAAGCACCACGGATACGAGGGGCATGGCTCCAGTGTGGCGATGCGCCGAGTGAATAGACAAGTGCAGTCAAATGCCGACGGCCGGCAGGTACACCGGCACCCGCCGCGCAGACGATTGTCGCGAAGCAGGGTTTGCCGGCCGCGACACGTTCTCGACTTAGCCCGCTACGCTGTGTCGGTGGCAATCCGACCTCGGACTCGGCATACGCAGGCCGAAGATGAAATAAGAGCGGCCGCGCCTCAACAAGTTCCCCTACGGGTCCTAATCAAATCGGTACTGTGGCGACCGCTGCTCGCGGCACTGCGCGCCTCGAATCGCCGGGCGGGGGTCATCCTGCTCTACCACGACGTCGGAGACGGAGACGGAGACCCCCTGCACGAGCTCGTCCCGCCGATCTCCCGGACACGGTTCGCGCGCCAGCTTGCCCATCTGCGGCGCCACTACCGGCTCGTGGAGCTGCCGGACCTCCCGGGCGCCGTCGCCGCCCGGAGCCGCGGCGAGCCGTTCCCGGTTTCGCTGACGTTCGACGATGATCTCGGCCACCACATCACCCATGCGCTGCCCGAACTCCGCGCCGCGGGCGCGCCGGCGACGTTCTTCCTGTGCGGGTCGTTCCTCGAGGGGCCGCCTCGGGATTTCTGGTGGCAGCGCCTTCAGCGGGCGGTCGACGCCGGCGCCGACGTGGCTCCGCTTCTCGGCACCGGAACGATCCACCAGCTGGGCCAGGCGATGGAGGAGCTGGCGCCCGAGCGGCGCGATGCCGTCGCCGACGAGCTCGGACGCCTGGCCGCCCCGGCTCCCCCGAGTGAGTTGCTTACCGCTCAGGAGGCTCGCCGACTGCCCCACATTGGCTTCCACACCATTCGCCACGACCTGCTCACGCGCCTCGACGACGAGCGGCTCGCCCGCGCGCTGGCCGACGGTCGAGCCGGACTTGCCGAGGTCGCCGGGCGCTCGATCGACACGATCGCCTACCCCCACGGCCACTTCGACTCCCGCGTGGTGGCTGCCGCGCGGGAAAATGATTTCGCGATCGGCCTGACCTGCGTACGGGAAGCGGTGACGCCCGGCGCCGACCCCCTCGCCCTAGGTCGGTACGAGCCGCCGGTCCGCGGCTCGGCTGGACAATTCGCCTTTGACCTGGTCCGTACTCTGCTGATATCTCCTTCCTGATGACCACCGAACACCGCTCCGTCGCCCGTCGCGTCGCTCGCCGGTTACTGACCGAATCAGCTCGAGCCAGGGTCTATCGCCGCTACCGCCGGCTGTGGCCGCCGCGGCTGATCGTCCGCCTCGGAACCCCCCGCCGGCTGCTGCCGGTCAGCCGCGAGTTCGGCTTCGACCGTGGCAACCCGATCGACCGCTACTACATCGAGGACTTTCTGCGCCGCAACAGCGGCGTCTCCGAGTACTCGCCGGGCGCGATCCACGGCCATGTACTCGAGGTCGGCGCCGACACCTATACGCGGCAGTTCGGCTGGGCGGTCGATCACGTCGACGTCCTCCATGTGACGCCCGACAATCCGCGGGGCACGATCGTCGCGGATCTTGCGGACGGGAGCAACCTTCCCTCCGACGCCTACGACTGCATCATCTGTGTCCAGACGCTGCTGGTGATCTACGACGTCAAGGCGGCGATCCGGACGATCCACCGCATCCTCAAGCCGGGCGGCACGGCGTTGGTGACGGTTCCTGGCATATCTCAGATCTCCCGAACCGACATGGACTCCTGGGGGGACTTCTGGCGGTTTACCACACTGTCGGCGCGACGGCTCTTTGAGGATGTTTTCCAGCCCGCGAAGGTCACGGTGGACTGTTACGGGAACGTCCTCGCAGCTTCAGCGTTCCTGTACGGCCTTGCCACCAAGGACATGAGCCGCGGCGAGCTCGACCTCCGAGACCCTGACTTCCAGGTCATTATTGGCATCAAGGCGGTGAAGTGAGGCGCAGTCCGGCAAGCAGTCAGAGCAAAGGCTCCCGCTTGACCGTCCACTCGATCTCCGGCTGCACCGCGCGCCGACGCTCTACGAAGTGCTGAGGATCGTCAGCCCGCGGAGCAATGCGGATCGTCATGGCGTCGCGTTCGACCGCGTCCTCGTATTCGTTGCCGATCCAGGTTCGCACTGTGTACGTGCCGGCGAGCAGCAACGGCGGGATCGTCGCGGAGACCACGTAGAGTCCCGGCTCGCCGGACAGCGCTCCGGCAATCGGGCGGTCGCGGGCGGCGTCGTCGATGATGGTCACGCCGTGCTCGTCGATCAACAACAGCGCGATGTTTAGGTCGCGGGATCACCTCGTGCGCCGCGAAGGCTATCTCGATCGCGAACGGCCGGCCGCGCTCCGGCACCGTGAGCACCTGACCCGTCGCGGCGTCGCGCACGGTGACTCGCTGCACGGCTGCCGCCGCGCCCGCGTCGGCGTCGAACTCCGCGTCGAGCAGCCGTCCTGGCGTCGCGCGCTCGAGGTAGGAGGACACGATTTGCCTTGCCGGGCCTTCGGTTTGGATTCGGCCGCCCTCCAGCCATACCGCGCGCGTGCAGAGCCGCGTGATCGCGCCCAGGTCGTGGCTCACGAAGAGCACCGTTCTATCGCGCCGCCCCATCTCGGCCATCTTGCCCATGCACTTCTCCCGGAAGGCCGAGTCCCCGACGGCCAGCACCTCGTCGACCACCACGATCGGCGGCTCGAGGTGGGCCGCGACCGCGAACGCCAGCCGCAGGCGCATGCCCTCGGAATAGCGCTTGACCGGGGTGTCGAGGAAGCGCTCGACGCCCGAGAACTCGACGATCTCGTCGAAGCGCGCGCGGATCTCGCGGCGGCGCATGCCCAGCACTGTGCCGCTCAGGAAGACGTTCTCGCGCCCGGTCAGCTCCGGGTGAAAGCCGGTGCCCACGTCGAGAAGCGCGCCGACCATGCCGCGGGTCCGCGCGGCGCCCTCGGTGGGATAGGTGATGTCGAGCGAGGATCCGCAGGAGCGTGGATCTTGCCGGCCCCGTTGGGCCCGACGATCCCCAGCGCCTCGCCACGCGCGACCTCCAGAGTCGACGTCGCGCAGCGCCCACAGGTCGCGCCGGTCGTCTTTCCCGGGCCGCACTGCCCGGGCCAGCGCCTCGCGCAGCGTGTCGTAGCGTGCGGTGCCGACGCCAAGTCGGAAGCGCTTTCCCAGGTTTTCGACCTGGATCGCCGGCTCGCCCATCAGATCGTGTCTGCGAAGACGCGCTCGGCCGCGCGGAACCACACGGCGCCGGAGATGAGGAGCAAGCAGCAGCGAGCCGACCGACACGGCGAGCTGCGGGCCCGGCGACGGGCCGTCGAGGACCGCCCAGCGCACGCCGTCGATCAGGCCGGCCGCCGGGTTGAGGTTGTACACGTATCTCCAGCCGCCGTGCACCAGCGAGCTGCTGTACGCGACCGGGCTGATGTACAGCCACGCCTGGAGCAGAAACATGAGCACGTACGCGAACGTCGCGATAGAGAACGTTCGCCGCCGACAGCCACAGCCCGACGGCCGTGGCGAGCAGGATCGCCCCGAGGATCCACAACGGCAGGGTCAGCACCTGCAGCGGCGGCGCCACGCCGTCGATCGCAAGCACCGGGACGAGCAGGACGAGCGCGATCAGTAGGTCGACGGTGGCCGCCAGCACGGCCGCCACCGGAGCCAGCAGTCTCGGGAACCAGACACTTTCGTGATCAGATCGCGGTGATCCACGAGCGACGTCGCCGCCGCGGTGACGGCGGTCGAGACGAACGTCCAGATCGTCAGGCCGGTCAGCGCGAACGAGGTGTAGGGTACGCCGTCGCTCGGCAGCTGCGCGAGGCGCCCGAAGACCAGCGCGAAGATCAGCATTGCGGCAAGGGGCTGGATCACCGCCCAGGCGACGCCCAGCAGCGTCTGGCGGTAGCGCAGCTGCAGATCTCGCTGCGCCAGTATCAGCGCGAGGTCCCGGTAGGCCCACAGCTCGCGGAGGTCGAGGCGAGGCAGCCCGCGCGCCGGCGGCCTGATCTGCCGCCAGTAAAGCTGGGGACGGACTTCGGCTCGAACTCGTCGGGGGGCAGACCGCACGCCTCGTAGACTATCCGGGCGATCTCGGCCCCGTGAGGTCTGGGAGCGGACGTGTTGAAGTCCTCGTTGAGAACCGGCATCGGTCGCCACGGCGCGATCGTGGAAACCTGTAATCAAGGAATGTTGATTACAGGCATTCACACGGAGTATTTAATGACTCATTCATTTGAAACCGGATTGGAGGCGGAAGGGGTGCGCGAAGCGGAGACAAATGAGCAGGAAGCGACCCTGGCCAAGGCCGCGATCCACGACGAGTGGGAATCGCACTACCGCACCGCTGACAACGAGCGCTTCTACAACCAGTGCTTCGATGAGATCCTGCGCGACCTGTGCGCGCCGGCGGGTTCGACCGTCCTCGACGTCGGGTGCGGGATCGGCGCGCACTCGGTCAGGTTGGCCAAACGCGGGTACCTCGTCGAGGCGGTCGACTTCTCGGAGAGCATTCTCGACGCGGCGCGGAAAAATGTCGACCGCCGCAACCTCGGGCAGATGATTAACGTCTGCCAGGGGAACCTTCGGGACCTCCTCTATGCGGACGGCGAATTCGACTACGTCTTGTGCTGGGGCGTACTCATGCACGTCCCCGACCTGGAAGGGGCGATCTCAGAGCTTGTCCGGGTCGTGGCGCCGGGCGGGGCGCTCGTTGTGAGCGAAGACAACATGAACTCCGTGCAGCCCGTCACATATCGCGCTCTGCTGCGGCTGCTCGGGCGGCGGCGCGAGGTCCACCGGACGGACGCCGGCATCGAGAAGTGGAAAGAGACCGATGCCGGTAAGCTCATGACCCGCGAGACACGAATTCCCTGGCTGATCAGCGCCTTCGAAAAGCGCGGCCTCCGGCTCCGGGCCCGGAAGTCCGGGCAGTTCACCGAAGCATATGTCCGCGTCTCGTCACCGGCGCTGCAGCGGGCCATCCACGCGGTCAACTCGGCGTGGTTTCGCTACGGCGGACCTCCCCAACTTGCGTTCGCGAATATCATGATCTTCGAGCGTCCGGGATAGCTCGCGCCACGGCGACGAAGTCGCACCGCAACCGGTCGGCCTCTGCGGCGGCTGGATCATCCAGTCCCGCATAGCGGGCATGAACGATCACACAACAATTGTTTCGCCTTCCCTTCGAGACCTCCGTGTCCGTTGTCTGAGGGGCAAGGAAATTCGAAAATCATTCGCTCGGACTCAAATGGCACCGATCCACGGTCTCCCGCGGAAGCCCTCCGCCGAACTCACCAAACTCCACCCGAGACACTGCGGTCAACAACAGCAACCCACCGCTTGCCCTCCGCCCACCATGGTGTGCCTTGACGACGGCGCCGGACTGCTGACTTGCGCGAAATGGAGATTCAGAGTGACCTGGCCTTTGTTGAGTCTAGTGAAGCCGAGTCGTTACCCACGCGCGGGGCAGTCAAGTTATCGATATCACCTCTAATTGTCGTGAGCATGGCACGTTCGGCTCTCTGGGGCGGGGACCCCGTTTGTCGGCAGCATCTGATTTTGACCCACTGGCGGGCCGGTGAAGTTGAGACTTGTCCACCTATATGAAACGTTGTGCGGAGTAATCGTGATCAAAATCGGAATCGGCAGTGCGAGTTCATACCACCAAAGGCCTGTTGTGAGAAACGAACAGGCTGGTGCCTCCCCGCGGCTACGGTTGGCGCGGCATATCGCTCTCGTGGAGTTCGCACCGTCGGGCGGCCTTTTTCAGTTCTCTCTGCAGTTGGGTGAGGCGCTGGCCCGAGCAGGAGACGATGTGGAGATCATCACCGGACCTTCGCCGGAGCTAGATTCACGCGAGCCCGGCTGCCAAATACGGAGCATCCTGCCCACATGGCACCCAACGGCTGGGTCCAGCGTTCCTGAGTGGTGGCGTCGATTCCGGAGGTTAATTCGCGGAGGTCAGCACACGGCCGCCTGGTTGATCGTTCTGGGTTACCTGCGCTACACCCGACCCGACGTCGTCATGTGGTCGGCGTGGCGGTTTCCTGTCGACGGGTGGGGAGTGCGCCTGGTTCGAAAGGCGCTCCCAAGATCTGTGCTAGTTCTCGTGGCACACGAGCCGCGCCCGCTCGTCGAACAACCTGGTCAAGCCGGGATGTACAAGGCGTCGATGACGACGAATCGAGCTTTGGCCAGGGCGTACGCGGTCCTCGACGTGGCATTCGTGCTCGGAGAGTCGGCCAAACGGGTTCTCGCTGAGACCTGGCCAATTACCGCGCCGATTTATGTCATCCCGCACGGTGATGAAGGCATCTTTGGCTCCACCGACATCCCGGGCGCGGATACGACGGGCCCCGTCGTCCTGTCGTTCGGCGCGATCACGAACTACAAGGGCATGGACACGCTATGTCGGGCGTGGCCAATGGTGCGTGCGAGCGTTCCCGACGCCGAACTTCTCATCGTCGGTGCTACCGGCTCCGAACGCGATAAATCAGCTCTTCGCTCACAGACCGCGAACCTTCCAGGCGTACATCTGCATATTGGGTACGTTCCCATAGAAAAGGTGCCGTCATACTTCGCCCGCGCACGCTGTGTCGTCGTTCCTTACAAGCGCAGCAGTCAGTCGGGCGTTGCCCACCTGGCCCACACCCTTAGGCGACCCGTTGTAGCGACCAGGGTCGGCGACATTCCTTCAGCAGTGTCGCATGAAGTCTCGGGGCTACTCGTTGACCCAGACAACCCCGTTGCTCTGGCCTACGCGGTGATCCGGCTTTTGACCGACTCTGCGTCTGCGAGGGCGATGGGGGATGCGGGCGCACGGGCCCTGGCGTCTTGGGATGTGGTCGCCTCCCGGCTAAGGCGGGGACTGCAGAAAGCGTGAATGGTCGTCCTCCAGGCCCCTTATCCGGGAAGGTCGACGATGCCGAAATTTCAGCGGATGAGCCCTGTTGGAAGCAAGTGATGAGAAGATCCGTCACCTAAACTGAAGGTATTGGGCCGGAATCTCCAGTGCCGAACGTCATTTCGGTCTTCGGTTCACGCGGGTGGTAGATAGCCGCTCAGCATGTGAGCGAGTGTCCGTACGTTGTCATCGATTACGAATTCACGTTCGACCAGCTCGCGCCCGGCGCTTGCGCGCTTGGCCGCCGCAGCTCTGTCGGCAATGATCCCATCCAGTGCATCGTGCAGGCCGCTCACGTCGCCCGGCTGAGTCAGATATCCGGTGACGCCGTCGATCACGATCTC
Source organism: uncultured Actinomycetota bacterium (assembly GCA_963828065.1). GTDB lineage: Bacteria > Actinomycetota > Actinomycetes > Mycobacteriales > Mycobacteriaceae > Mycobacterium. The sequence continues at coordinate 170,532 of CAWHDL010000017.1, forward strand.
AGGTATGCCGGAGATCGTGGTCGACACAGTCGGTAGGCCGCAGGCCAGAGCTTCCATCAATGCCACTGGTAGTCCCTCCATCTGGCCGTTATGTGCCACCACGCTAGGGAGAACAAATAGATCCGCCTCGGAAAGGGCTAGTAAGACGTAAGTTTCGTCGCGGGCGCCGAGAAACCTTACCCGATCGGCGATCCCAAGCGTGGACGCTGAACGCCGTAGTCCATCCTCGAGTGGGCCTTCGCCGATGAGATCCAGTCGAATGCGATCGACGTTAGGACCGCCGACAGCCAGTGCTTGCAGCAGGAATCGATGCCCTTTGTATTCCTGAAGAGACGCGACGCACAATGCGCGAACTGGGCCATCGGCGGGAATCTCTCTTGGCCGGTAGATGTATCGGGCTATGTCGATCCCACAATGGATGACCTCGATCGGAGTTTCTCGCTCGTTGAGGTCCTCGAGAAGCGCCCGGTTGAATTCTGAGATCGTGATCACAAAGCAAGCATCGGCGATCTTTCGGCGCAGCATGGATTGATCGAGGTACAGATCATGAGCATGAACGGTGAAGCTGTAACCAATTCCTGTGAGCCGGTGACAGATCCACGCTGCTAGGGCTGGGTACGTTGCGTAGTGAGCGTGGACATGGGTATTGCCCTCACGTTCTGCGAGTTCGCTCGCATGCGCGCAGGCCAATGTAAAGGTCACCAGCGCGCGCACGAGTATGCGGGGTCTGCGCACGTGCTCCCATATCACTGTGGCGGCTGCCGAAGCCAGTACGAAGGGACGCCTGCGCAACGCCCAGAAAATCCCGTTCAAGACGGCCGCGGCGCGGGGACGTCGGACACGGTCCACCCACTTGCTCGCGATCTCATGAACGGTGGTATCCGGTGACCGGAACAGCGAACGCAGTTCGACCTCGAATTCCCCCCGCCGCGCTAAGGTATCCAGTTCACGGACAATAAACGTCTCGGAGGTTCGCGGGAACCGCGAGACCATGTATACGATCCGAGGCCGGCTCACTTTGTTTCCTCAAATCCAGATCGGGGCATCGATCACGAGCTCGCTACGTATGCTCTCGCCGATAGCGCGTACTGTGCCGGCACCACTGTTTCCATGGAGATCGGCACATCAGTCCACGTTGGCGCGCGGATACCGCGCGCCAAGACAAGGAGACGAAGGCGTGAGAAGGAGAGGTCGCTTCCAATCGGGATGCGGGGGACCGCAAGTGGGTCGGAATGCGGGTGTGCGAAGCCTTCGATCCTCGAGAGTGCCCACCGGACGCCGCAGCGCCTGAATACCGCTCTCGGTCGTTCGTCGAAGTCCTGTGAACGATTGGGATATGCGAAAACGACTGGGGTGCAGCCAGTTTCGCGTTCAACTGCCGCGCTGGACTCAAAGACTTCCTTCTCCAGTTCCTCGTCGGTGCACTTAGATAAGATCGGTTGGGTAACTGTGTGCGAATGAAGTGTCAGATTGCCATCCCCGGCGGTGCCGCCTCATCCGAGGGCCCAGCGTCGCTGTCGTTGTCATCCCCAAATGTTGTCAGGATCAGCTTCAGCAATGACATGCGTTGTTCGCCGTTAGGCGACCGATGGAAGCAACGTAAGCCTCGCCACGTGGGCGGCACTGCGCAGCGAACCCTTCCCGAGGCCGAGCGGTGTCGAGTCGGCCTCAGTCGACTCGGCACGCGCGAAAGCAAGCCAAAGCCGGCCGGGACAGCGGGCCTGACCCGTTCCCATCCCACCTGGTGTGAGGAAAATGGCGGATGGCAAGGTCAGTTCACCCAACACTGGCACCGCATCCGAAACAGCGATATTTCTCGTCTCGTCATTTGATTGTCAGCGCTCCGGCGTGGTCGCAAGTGTGCCTGCGGCCTGGCGCTCTTGAGCCTCCTCGAGTGGCAGGACGTGAAAGTGCCTGTTGACATACCCAGCTCATGGCTGAAACGAGCGACGTCGAAAACATGCCAACGGGTCGGCGACGGCGGCTCCATCTCGACTCCGTGGAACATCAGGATGGCGAGTGAATGACGGTTGCGCCGTCGTGCTAGGGCCGGTACGCCGATAGCACGCCATCGTACCAGTGCCGAGTTGTTGTATCCCTCAGGAGCCGAATCGTACGTGGAGAAT
>CAWHDL010000018.1:0-305721 GCA_963828065.1 uncultured Actinomycetota bacterium
CAAGCATCGCGGTGAAGGCCAATGGGCGCTCGGCTACCGCGAGCCGCTGAACCCCAACGAACAGAACAAGAAGGACGACGCCCCCCTCAACGTGCGGGCCCGCATCGAGAACATCTACGCGCTGCGTGGATTCGACAGCATCGACAAGAACGACCTGCGCGGCCGATTCCGCTGGTGGGGCCTCTACACGCAGCGTGAGCAGGGCTACGACGGCACCTGGACCGGTGACGAGCACATCGAAACGATCGAGGCGAAGTACTTCATGATGCGGGTGCGCTGCGATGGCGGCGCACTGACTGTCGAGCAGTTGCGCACGCTCGGCCAGCTGTCCACCGAGTTCGCGCGCGACACCGCCGACATCTCCGACCGCGAGAACCTGCAGATGCACTGGATTCAGGTGGAGGACGTCCCGGAGATCTGGCGGCGGCTGGAGGCCGTCGGCCTGCAGACCACCGAGGCGTGCGGCGACTGCCCGCGCGTGGTGCTCGGCTCGCCGCTCGCGGGCGAGTCGCTCGACGAGGTGCTCGACGCCTCCCCCGCCGTCGACGAGATCGTCCGGCGCTACATCGGCAAGCCCGAGTACGCCAACCTTCCGCGCAAGTACAAGACCGCGATCTCCGGCTTGCAGGACGTCGTCCACGAGGTCAACGACATCGCGTTCATCGGCGTCAACCACCCCGAGCACGGCCCCGGGCTGGACGTGTGGGTCGGCGGTGGCCTGTCCACCAACCCGATGCTGGGCCAGCGGCTCGGCGCGTGGGTGCCGCTGAACGAGGTGCCCGACGTCTGGGAGGCAGTCACCTCGGCGTTCCGCGACTACGGCTACCGGCGCCTGCGGTCCAAGGCGCGGTTGAAGTTCCTGATCAAGGACTGGGGCGTCGAGAAATTCAGGCAGGTTGTCGAGACCGAGTACCTCAAGCGCTCGCTGATCGACGGTCCGGCCCCCGAGCCGCCGGCTCACCCGATCGACCACGTCGGGGTGCAGCGGCTGAAGAACGGCCGCAACGCCGTCGGTGTCGCCCCGATCGCCGGACGGGTCTCCGGCACGATCCTGTCGGCCGTCGCCGACATCGCCGAGAAGGCCGGCTCGGACCGAGTGCGGTTCACCCCGTACCAGAAACTGATCGTCCTGGACGTGCCCGACGACAAGCTCGACGACGTGGTCAGCGCGCTCGAGGCGCTCGGACTGCCGTCGCGGCCGTCGCAGTGGCGGCGCAACCTGATGGCCTGCACCGGCATCGAGTACTGCAAGCTGAGCTTCGCCGAGACGCGGGTGCGCGCACAGGGCCTGGTGCCCGACTTGGAGAAGCGGCTCGAGGACATCAATGCGCAGCTCGACGTCCCGGTCACGGTCAACATCAACGGCTGCCCGAACTCCTGCGCCCGCATCCAGGTCGCCGACATCGGGTTCAAGGGCCAGATGGTTGACGACGGTGATGGTCCGGTTGAGGGCTTCCAGGTGCATCTTGGCGGAAGCCTCGGCTTGGACAGCGGCTTCGGCCGCAAGTTGCGCCAGCACAAGGTGCTCAGCCATGAGCTCGGCGACTACATCGAGCGGGTGGTGCGCAACTTCGTGAAACAAAGAAGCGAAGGCGAGCGTTTCGCGACATGGGCCATACGAGCGGACGAGGCGGACTTGCGATGAGCGTGACCACGGAGACAGACCTGCGGGAGCTGGCCGAACAGGGTGCCAAGGACCTCGACGGCGCCACGGCAGTGGACCTTCTGCGCTGGGCCGACGAGCATTTCGCCAGCGAATACGTGGTGGCGTCCAACATGCAGGACGCGGTGCTCATCGACATGGCCGCGAAAGTGCGGCCCGGCGTCGACGTGTTGTTCCTGGACACCGGTTACCACTTCGCCGAGACGATCGGCACCCGCGACGCGGTCAGCGAGGTCTACGACGTCAACGTGATCAACGTCACCCCCGAGCATTCGGTCGCCGAACAGGACGCGCTGCTGGGCAAGAACCTGTTCGCCCGCGACCCCAACGAGTGCTGCCGGTTACGCAAGGTGGCTCCGCTCGGCAAGGCGCTGCAGGGCTACTCGGCATGGGTCACGGGTCTGCGCCGGGTGGAGGCGCCGACGCGCGCGAACGCGCCGGTGATCAGCTTCGACGCGGCGTTCGGTCTGGTGAAGATCAACCCGTTGGCCACGTGGACCGACGAGGAGATCCAGGACTACATCGAAGCCAACAACGTGCTGGTGAATCCGCTTGTCTTCGACGGCTATCCGTCGATCGGGTGTGCGCCGTGCACGGCGAAGCCCATCGAAGGAGCCGATCCCCGCAGCGGCCGGTGGCAGGGCAAGGGCAAGGTCGAATGCGGCCTGCATTCCGAATGAGCCCAGCGGTTCTCGTTCTTGCCGCGCACGGCAGCGCCGACCCGCGGGCCGCGGTCACCACGCGCGCTGTCGCCGAGCAGATCCGCCGCGAGCGGCCGGGTTTGGGCGTGCGGGTCGCGTTCTGCGAGCGGTCGACGCCGAACCTGCGTGACGTGGTGGCGGACGTGCGCGGCAATGCGATCGTCACGCCGCTGCTGCTTGCCGACGCGTATCACGCCCGGGTGGACATCCCGGCGATGCTCGCGGATTCGGGCGGCGTGCAGGCCGACGTGCTCGGCGAAGACCATCGGCTGGTGACGGTGCTGCGGAAGCGGGTTCGCGAGCTGGGGGTGTCCCGGCTTGACCCCGACGTCGGCGTGGTCGTCGTCGCGGTCGGGTCGTCGCGGCAGATCGCCAACGCCCGCACGGCGGCAGTTGCGCCCGCGCTCGCCGCGCGCACGCGGTGGGCGGGCGCGGTAACCGCGTTCGCAACGGGTCCGCAGCCCTCGCTCGGTGAGGCGACGCAGCGGCTGCGCTCGATGGGCGCCCGCCGCGTGGTAGTCGCACCGTGGTTCCTGGCACATGGACGGATCACCGATCGCGTCGCGGAATTCGCTGCCGCACAAGGCTTTGAACTTGCCGAACCGCTGGGGGCGCACCGCCTGGTCGCGGCCACAGTGCTCGACCGTTTCGACCGTGCGCTGGCCAAGGCGAACAGGTTCGCGGCCTAAGGGCTCTTGGCGGGTGCCAGCGCCTCGTCTGAATTGGCGGACTGCGGGTTACCTGCGATCGCGGGCACTCGGGTGGCCCGCACATAGGCGGTGTCGCCTTCCTTGAGCGCCAGCGCCTCGGCGTCGCCCCTGGTGATCTGTGCGGTGAACCGTCCGCCGGTCAGCGCGCTGATCAGCTCCACCCGGACCTCGAAGCCGAGATACACGATCCTGTCGATGGTCGCACGCATCACACCGATGTTCTCTGCGGTGCCGTCGGTGGTTGCGATGGCCATCTCCGGATTGCGTCCCACCCGAATGTCGTGGGGACGCACCAGGACTCCATTCAGCGAAGACACGGCGCCGAGGAACGACATGACGAACTCGTTGGCGGGACGGTCGTAGACGTCGGTGGGTGATCCGACCTGTTCGATACGGCCCCTGTGCAGCACCGCGATTCGATCCGCCACGTCGAGTGCCTCCGACTGGTCGTGCGTGACCAGCACGGTGGTGACGTGCACCTCGTCGTGTAGCCGGCGCAGCCAGGCCCGGAGATCTTCGCGCACCTTCGCGTCCAGCGCGCCGAACGGCTCGTCCAGCAACAGCACCCGCGGGTCTACCGCGAGCGCTCGGGCAAGAGCCATCCGCTGCCGCTGACCACCGGACAGCTGCCCGGGATACCGAGTCTGAAAACCGCTGAGCCCCACCGTCTCCAGCAGCTCGTCGACCTTCTGGTTGACCTCGGCTTTCGGACGCTTGCGGATTTTCAGGCCGAAAGCGATGTTGTCGCGGACCGTCATGTGCTTGAAGGCCGCGTAGTGCTGGAACACGAAGCCGATGCCCCGCCGTTGCGGCGGCACCCGGGTGACGTCGCGGCCGTCGATGGTGACGGTTCCGGAGTCGGGCAGGTCGAGGCCGGCGATCACTCGCAACAACGTCGACTTGCCGGAACCGCTGGGACCGAGCAGCGCGGTCAACGAGCCGGACGGCACCGTGAAGTTGATGGCGTCCAGCGCTGCGAAGTCACCGTATCGCTTGTTCACGCCGTGCAGCGTGATCGCGTCGGTCATCGGTATCTCCTTGCCAGACCTAGGCTCTCGCCCGTGCTCGCCGCGCGTCGAGAATCACCTGCACGATCAGCACGAGCACCGCGACTGTCATCAGCAGTGTCGAGATCGCATATGCACCGTATTCCGCCCCGCGGCTGTAGCGGTCCGATACCAACAGTGTCAGCGTCTGCGACTTTCCGGGCAAGTTCGACGACACCATGATCACCGCGCCGTATTCGCCGAGGGTGCGGGCCACCGTCAGCACGACGCCGTACATCAGCCCCCACCGGATCGACGGCAGCGTGATCCGCCAGAACGTCTGCCACGACCTGGATCCGAGGGTGGCGGCCGCCTCTTCCTGGTCGGTGCCGATCTCGTGCAGCACCGGCTCGACCTCGCGGATCACGAACGGCAACGTGACGAAGATGCTGGCCAGCACGATGCCCGGCAGTCCGAAGATGATCTTGAAGCCGAGATCCCGTTCGACGAAGCCAAGTGCGCCCGCCGATCCCCACAGCACGATCAGCGCGACACCCACAACCACGGGCGAGACCGCGAACGGCAGGTCGATGACGGCCTGCAATACGCCCTTGCCGCGAAACCTGCTGCGGGCCAGAACCAACGCGGTCGGCACCCCGAACAGCACGTTGAGGGGCACCACGATCGCGACGACGAGCAGCGACAACTGCAGCGCCGAGATCGCGGCAGGTGTGCTGATCTGCGAAAAGAACTGCCCGAGACCCGGCGAAAACGAACGCCACAGGATCAGCCCCGCCGGCACGATCACGAGCACCCCGATGTAGGCGAGCGCAACGAACCGCATCAGGTATTTCAGCGGAGGGGTGGGGGTCACTTCGCCAACTCCTCCCGCTTGGCAGCCCGGGCGCCAAACGCCCGCAGGATGAACAAGACCACGAATGACATGGCCAGCAGCACAATCGAAACCGCTGCGGCGCCGGCACGGTCATCGTTCTCGATCAGAGTGCGGATCCACTGCGACGACACCTCGGTCTTCCCGGGCACCGCACCGCCGATCAGGACGACGGAGCCGAACTCGCCGATCGCGCGGGAGAACGCCAGCCCGCCACCGGTCAACAGCGCGGGTGTCAGCGCCGGAAGGATCACCGTTCTGAAGATCGTCGAGTTGTTCGCCCCCAGCGACGCCGCGGCCTGCTCGGACTCGAGATCAACCTCCATCAGCACCGGCTGCACCGCCCGCACGACGAACGGCAACGTCACGAACAACAGCGCCACGCCAACGCCGTAAGCGGTGTGCTGCAGGTGGATGCCGACCGGACTGTTCGGTCCGTACAGCGCCAGCAACACGACGCTGGCGACAATCGTCGGCAGCGCGAACGGCAGGTCGATCACGGCGTCGACCAGGCGCTTGCCGGGGAAATCGTCGCGAACCAGCACCCAGGCCACCAGCGTCCCGAAGACGACGTTGATCACGGTGACCACCGAGGAGATCGTCAGCGTGACGCGAAACGATTCAAGTGCCGACGGCGACGTCACCGCGGACACGAACGCGGCCCAGCCGCCCTTGGCCGACTGCCACACGATCGCGGCCAGCGGCAGCAGCACAATCACCGACAGCCACAGCGTTGCGACACCGATGCGCAAAGACGTCGCGCCCCGGCGTCCGGGCGGGAGCCCACCCGATACCGGCTCCGTGAGCTCGGGTCGGATGGCCTCCGGGTTCGAGTCGATCGCAGCCGTCATCCAGTCGCCTGTTTGTAGATCTTGGTGATCGTGCCGTTGTCCTTGTCGAACAACGACGGATCGACGGTGGTCCATCCCCCCAGGTCGGCGATGGTCCACAGCCTCTGCGCCGGCGCCGGGAAGTCGTTCGCGAACTCCGCCGCCACGCCGGGGTCGACCGGACGGAAGCCCGCCTGCGCCCACAGCCGCTGCCCGTCCTGCGTGAACTGGAAGTTCTTGAAGTCGGTGGCCTCCTTGAGGTGGGTGGAGGTGCTGACCACGGCCAACGGGTTCTCGATCTTGAACGTCTGTGGCGGGATGAGGTGTTGCACGGGCTTGCCCTGCCGCTCGACGTTGATCGCCTCGTTCTCGTAGCTGATCAGCACGTCGCCGCTGCCCTGCAGGAACACGTCGGTGGCCTCACGGCCCGACCCGGGTCGAAGCTTGATGTGCTGGCTGACCAGCTGCTGGACGTAGTCGACGCCAGCCTGCGGATTCTGTCCGCCATTGCTCTTGGCGGCATACGGCGCCAGCAGATTCCACTTTGCAGAGCCGGAGCTGAGCGGGCTCGGGGTGACCACCTCTACGTCCGGTCGCAGCAGGTCGTCCCAGTCCTTGATGTTCTTCGGGTTGCCCTTCCGGACCACCAGCACGACCACCGAATCGAATGGGATGCCGTGCGTGACATCGTTGTTCCAGTCTTTCGAGACTTTTCCGGCCTTGACGAGCCGGGTGACATCGGGCTCAAGCGAGAAGTTCACGATGTCGGCGGGCTTACCGTCGACGACCCCGCGGGACTGGTCGCCAGACGCCCCGTAGGACGCGGTGATCGCGATGTCCTTGCCCTGCTGGGTGGCGTTGTACGCGGGGATGACTTTGCTCCAGCCGGGCTCGGGTACCGAGTAGGCAACCAGCGTCAGCGTCGCGCGGGCATTCGACGGGCCGGTGCTGCCCGCGACGTCGCTGGAGCCGCCGCCGCACGCCGCGACCACGGTCGCGGCCACGGTGAGCGCGGCCGCATGGCGCAACCGCAGGGTCAGCCTGTGGAATTTATGCACGGAAAACCTTTCACTGCAGGGGGACGGACAGGAGTACCCGGACTGCGGAAAGGCAACGAATCAGGACGCGATCCGATCAATGGCCACTACCGACACCAAACCGCCATCGGGCATGGATCATCGACAACAGTGGACGTCTGCAACAGCGCTATCACCAACGGCAATGAGTGCCAACACGTAGCACTCCTTGTTGCCCCGCGCTAATTGCATGGCGGGAAGCCTAACAGAATCCGCACAGGTCACCCGATGGGCCGGGTTCAGTGGGTGTCTCAGTGGGTGAGCAACCACATGACGATGACCAGCAGCACCAGGGTCACCAGCACCAGGGTCACCCGCGACTTCGGCAACGCCGCTATTCCTGCCGGTCGGGGTCGAGGTGCCGGAACCGTAGCAGCAGCCGGATGCCCTGCCCGAGGGCACCGTCGAGCAACACCGCCAGACCGTAGGCCAGCGCCAGCACCACCGGCATCACGACAATCGTCTGCAGGACAAAAGCCAGGCCGGAGAGCCAGAGTTCGACGCCGTCCCACCAACTGAGGAAACCGGTCACCGGGCCAGCGTATGCGCAGGCCGGGCCGGGGGCCAACGTGCCAGAATGGCCGGGTGCCGGCGCCCGGGGAGCAGATGCAGCAGTCCACGACATGCGTGATCGCCGGCGGCGGACCCGCCGGCATGGTGCTGGGCCTCCTGCTCGCCCGGGGCGGCGTGCCGGTGGTGGTGATGGAAAAGCACGCCGACTTCCTGCGGGATTTCCGTGGTGACACCGTGCACGCCAGCACGCTGCGACTGCTCGACGAGCTGGGCCTGGGCTCGCGGTTCGAACAGATGCCGCACCGAGTGATCGACAGCATCCGCATGCAGTTCCAGGGCGCCCCGATCCAGATCAGCCTGCGCAGGCTGCCTGGTGCCCACAAGCACATCGCACTGGTGCCGCAATGGGATTTCCTCGAGCTGCTCGCCACCGCCGCCGAGGAGGAACCGACATTCACACTGATGCGCAGGTCCGAGGTCCTCGGACCTTTGCTGCGCGACGGGCGGGTGGTCGGCGTTCGGTACCGAAGTGCCGACGGCGAAACGCGCGAGATGCACGCCACGTTGACGGTGGCGTGCGACGGACGGTCGTCGACGTTGCGTTCGTCGATGGGCTTGACTCCCAGAAGTTTTGGGGCACCGATGGACGTGTGGTGGTTCCGGGTGCCGCGACGAAGCGGCGACCCCAGGGGACTCAACGGGGTGTTCGAGTCGGGACACGGCTGCGCCGTGATCGACAGGGGCGACTACTTCCAGATCGCCTACATCATCCCGAAGGGAACCGACGGCGCGATGCGTGCCGAAGGCGTGGAGGCGCTGCGGCGCCGGATGGCGCAACTCGTGCCGTGGCTGTCCGATCGGGTCGGTGAGATCGCGTCGCTTGATGACGTGAAACTGCTTGACGTGCAATTGAACCGGCTGCACCGGTGGTACACCGACGGGCTGTTGTTGATCGGTGACGCGGCGCACGCGATGTCACCGGTCGGCGGGGTCGGGATCAACCTCGCAGTCGCCGACGCGGTCGCCGCGGCCACCGCGCTAGCCGGCCCGCTTCGCGCCGGCGATCTGCGGAATTCACAGCTGGCACGAGTGCAGGCGCGACGGTGGATACCTACGGCGCTGATTCAGGCCGTCCAGCGCGTGATCCACGCCAGAATCATCACTGCCGCGATGAACGACGATTTCGACCACCCGGCGAAACCGCCACTGGCCGTGCGGGTGATCAGTAAGGTGCCCGCGCTGGGCGCCATCGCCGGGTATGGCGTCGCGATCGGCCCGCTGCCCGAGCACGCGCCGGCGTTTGCTCGCCGGTGAAAACCGTGATCCGACTCTCCGGCCTGTTAAGTGGACGAAATGTGTGTTCAAAGCAGATGATGAGCAAATGGTTCTGAGCGCCGAGCCTGCCGAGGAGGCACACGAGGCACCGTTTTCCGTCACTAGCCCGGTGCCGTACATGCAGAGCTCGTCGGTGCGCAACCCGTTCCCGCCGATCGCCGACTACGCGTTCCTGTCCGACTGCGAGAACACCTGCCTGATCTCCTCCAGCGGGTCCGTGGAATGGCTGTGCGTGCCGCGGCCCGACTCCCCCAGCGTCTTCGGCGCGATCCTGGACCGGGCCGCGGGCCACTTCCGGCTGAGCCCGTACGGGGTTACGGTGCCGGCCGCCCGCCGCTATCTGCCCGGCAGCCTCATCCTCGAGACCACCTGGCAGACCCACACCGGATGGATGATCGTGCGCGACGCGCTGGTGATGGGCCCCTGGCACGACATCGATATGCGCTCGCGGACCCACCGGCGGACCCCGATGGACTGGGACGCCGAACACATCCTGCTGCGCACCGTGCGCTGCGTGAGCGGAACCGTTGAGATGGTGCTCAACTGCGAGCCGGCGTTCGACTACCACCGCATCACCGCCACGTGGGAATACTCCGGCCCCGCCTACGGGGAGGCGATCGCGCGCGCCAAGGAGGGCCCGGATTCGCATCCTCAGATGAAGCTGACGACAAATCTGCGGATCGGCCTGGAGGGCCGCGAAGCGCGAGCCCGGACGCGACTCAAGGAGGGCGACAACGTCTTCGTCGCGCTGAGCTGGGGCAGGCAGCCCGCGCCGCAGACCTACGACGAGGCTGCCGACAAGCTCTGGAACACCAGCGAATGCTGGCGCCAGTGGATAAACATCGGCGATTTCCCCGACCACCCCTGGCGCGCATATCTGCAGCGAAGCGCGTTGACACTCAAGGGATTAACGTACTCACCCACCGGCGCGCTGCTGGCGGCGAGCACCACGTCGCTGCCGGAAACCCCTCAGGGAGAGCGTAACTGGGACTATCGTTATGCGTGGGTGCGCGACTCCACCTTCGCGTTGTGGGGCCTCTACACCCTCGGGCTGGACCGCGAGGCCGACGACTTCTTCTCGTTCATCGCCGACGTCTCCGGCGCGAACAACGGCGAGCGACATCCGCTGCAAGTGCTGTACGCCGTCGGTGGCGAGCGCACCCTTGCCGAAGAGGAACTGCCCCACCTGTCCGGCTACGACGGCGCCCGGCCGGTGCGGGTCGGCAACGGCGCGTACAACCAACGCCAGCACGACATTTGGGGCACGATGCTGGATTCGGTGTACCTGCACGCCAAGTCGCGTGAGCAGATTCCCGAAAACCTGTGGCCGGTTCTGAAAAACCAGGTCGAAGAGGCAATAAAGCATTGGCGTGAGCCCGACCGCGGCATCTGGGAGGTGCGCGGCGAACCGCAGCACTTCACCTCATCGAAAGTGATGTGCTGGGTGGCGCTGGACCGCGGCGCCAAACTCGCCGAACTCCAAGGCGAGAAGAGCTACGCCCAACAGTGGCGGGCGATCGCCGAGGAGATCAAGGCCGACATTCTGGCGCACGGCGTCGACTCGCGCGGCGTGCTCACCCAGCGGTACGGCTCCGACGCGCTGGATGCGTCGTTGCTGCTGGTGGTGCTGACCCGGTTCCTCCCTTCAGATGACCCGCGGGTGCGCAACACCGTGCTGGCGATCGCCGACGAGCTGACGCAGGACGGGCTGGTGCTGCGGTACCGGGTCGAGGAGACCGACGACGGTCTGTCCGGCGAAGAAGGCACGTTCACGATCTGCTCATTCTGGCTGGTGTCCGCCCTGGTGGAGATCGGCGAGATCAGCCGGGCCAGGCACCTGTGCGAGCGGCTGTTGTCGTTCGCCAGCCCGCTGCGTCTGTACGCCGAGGAGATCGAGCCGCGCACCGGACGGCATCTGGGCAACTTCCCCCAGGCGTTCACCCACCTGGCGCTGATCAACGCGGTGGTGCACGTGATCCGAGCGGAAGAAGAGGCCGACAGCACGGGCGTCTTCCTGCCTGCCAACGCTCCGATGTAGCGGTCTACCGGCTGGTCGCGTTCGGGTTGCGCGCCTTACTTCTTTGGCTTTTCGTCGCCGGCATCGGTCGACAGCGCCGCGACGAAGGCCTCCTGCGGAACGTCGACCCGGCCGATCGTCTTCATCCGCTTCTTGCCCTCTTTTTGCTTCTCGAGAAGCTTGCGTTTGCGGGTGATGTCGCCGCCATAACACTTCGACAGCACGTCCTTACGGATCGCGCGGATATTCTCTCGGGCAATGATTTTCGACCCGACCGCCGCCTGCACCGGCACCTCGAACTGCTGCCGGGGAATCAGCTCCTTGAGCTTCGTCGTCATCTTGCGGCCGTATTCGGCCGCCTCGTCGCGGTGCACAATCGCGCTGAACGCGTCGACAGGCTCCCCCTGCAGCAGGATGTCGACCTTGACGAGCTCGGCCTCTTGCTCACCGGCGTCCTCGTAATCCAGGCTGGCGTAGCCGCGGGTGCGTGACTTCAACGCGTCGAAGAAGCCGAAGATGATCTCGCCCAACGGCATCGTGTAGCGAAGCTCCACCCGCTCGGGCGACAGGTAATCCATGCCGCCGAGTTCGCCGCGGCGGGACTGGCAGAGCTCCATGATCGTGCCGATGAACTCACTGGGGGAAATGATCGTGATCTTGACCACCGGCTCGTACACCGTGCGGACCTTGCCGGCCGGCCAGACCGACGGGTTCGTCACGATCGTCTCGGCGCCGTCGTCGAGCACCACCCGGTACACCACGTTCGGTGAGGTGGAGATCAGGTCCAGATCGAATTCGCGCTCCAGCCGTTCGCGGCTGATCTCCATGTGCAAGAGACCGAGAAAGCCGCAGCGGAAACCGAACCCGAGCGCCACCGACGTTTCCGGCTCGTAGGCCAGCGCGGCATCGTTGAGCCGCAACTTCTCCAGCGCCTCGCGCATATCGGGGTAGTCAGAGCCGTCCACGGGGTACAGCCCCGAGTACACCATCGGCTTGGGCTCGCGGTACCCCGTCAGCGCCTCGGTGGCACCGTGGCGCGCGGTGGTCACGGTGTCGCCCACCTTGGACTGCCGCACGTCCTTCACACCGGTGATCAGGTAGCCCACTTCGCCGACGCCCAGGCCGTCAGCGGGTTTCGGCTCGGGCGAGACGATCCCGACCTCGAGAAGCTCGTGCACGGCGCCCGTCGACATCATCTTGATCCGCTCACGCGGCGTGATCTTGCCGTCGATGACGCGAACGTAGGTGACCACGCCGCGGTAGGTGTCGTAGACCGAATCGAAGATCATCGCGCGCGTCGGGGCGTCCGGGTCGCCGGTCGGCGCCGGCACCTCACGCACCACGTGGTCGAGCAGGTCGGCCACACCCTCGCCCGTCTTCCCAGAGACCCGCAGCACGTCGCCGGGTTCGCACCCGATGATGTGGGCGATTTCGGCGGCATAGCGGTCCGGGTCGGCGGCGGGCAGATCGATCTTGTTCAGCACCGGAATGATGGCGAGGTCCCGATCCAGTGCCAGGTAGAGGTTGGCAAGTGTCTGCGCCTCGATACCCTGGGCGGCGTCCACCAGCAGCACCGCGCCCTCGCAGGCCTCCAGCGCCCGCGACACCTCATATGTGAAGTCGACGTGGCCGGGGGTGTCGATCAGATGCAGAACAAACTCCTGAGCGCCGGCGCCGTCGTTCACTGTCCACGGCAGCCGCACGTTCTGCGCCTTGATCGTGATGCCGCGTTCGCGTTCGATGTCCATCCGGTCCAGGTACTGCGCGCGCATCGAGCGTTCGTCGACCACGCCGGTCAGATCGAGCATCCGGTCCGCCAGCGTCGACTTGCCGTGGTCGATGTGGGCGATGATGCAGAAGTTCCGAATCTGCGCCGGCGCGGTGAACGTCTGGTCGGCGAAGCTGCTGATGGGAATCTCCTGGTGAAGGACGCGTATGGGTTGCCTCCCAGGGTATCGAGGCGCACCCCTGCACTCATAACCGCAACCGGGCGTATCCCCGTTCGCCGCCCCTGCTGGAGGTAAGTGCCTCGCCTATGCTCGGTTTCATGGCGTCGCCGTGGAAGACGTTGCAGCAGCGGTTGGGCAAGGCCGCGGAGAACCTCGTGTTCAACGAGGGCCCCAAGTTCATCCGGCAGCTGCAGAACTCCCCGACCCTGCAGCGCGGAATCTCCCAGGGCATCCGCCTCGGGCTGGACGTGATCACCCGCAGCCCGGAACCCGCGAAAGAGATCACCTCCGGGCGGCCGGTGACCAAGAACAGCGTGCCGACCGCCTACCGGGCACGGAAGGTCCTCTACTCCCCCGATCTCGACGGCCGCGCCGACCCGGGCGAAATCGTCTGGACCTGGGTGGTCTACGAAGACGATCCATCCAGGGGCAAGGACCGCCCGGTGCTCGTCGTCGGACGCGACCGCAGCACGCTGCTGGGCCTGATGCTGTCCAGCCAGGAGCGCCACGCCGGCGACCGGAACTGGATCGCCATCGGCATCGGCGGCTGGGACTACGACGCCCGCGCCAGCTGGGTGCGCCTGGACCGGGTGCTCGACGTGCCCGAAGAAGGCATCAGGCGCGAGGGCGCGGTTCTCGAGCGAGAGACGTTCGAGAAGATCGCGGTAAGGCTGCGGGCCGAGTACTCCTGGAGCTAACGCGCCTCACGCCACATCGGCCACAGGCTCGGGCCGCCATCGGGGAGCTTGATTTCGCCGGTCACCTCGAAACCGAACCGGCTGTAATACGGGACAAGCTCTCGCTTGCTCGCCTCCAGATATGCGGGCGCATGCTCCTGGTCGCACCGGTCGAGACGGGAATGCATCAAGGCCTGCCCGAAACCTTTGCCGCGCACCGACGGATCGGTGCCGATGGTCATCAGGTACCAGTGCGGTTCCTGGGGGTGGTTTTCCTTCATCACGTCCGCGACCTTCTGGGCGGCCACGATGCGCGACCGGAAGGCCGTGACGAAGGTGGGCGTCATCAGCCACCCTTCTCTCTGGGTCGTCTTCCACCGGCGGGGCGGATCCCACAGCGTCGCACCGCCGAGCCCGTCATCTCGACTGGCGACCTCTGCACCACCGCCGGGAAGAAAGTGATGGCGGGTCATCGTGGCGAACATCCGCGGAAGAGCCCGCGCGCGATCTACGACGTTGGGCAGCATCCACATCATCACCGGATCGTCGTGGAACGCCCTGGCCAGCACCACGGACAGCTCGCCGACATCGGCTTTCCGGGAGGGACGGACGTCGACCGTCATCCGCCCTGGGTGATGTAGGTCTGCAGCTGCTCCTGCTCGGCCTTCAGTTCCTCCATTCGGGTCTTCACCACGTCGCCGATGCTGACGATTCCGGCCAGCTGACCGTTCGCGATCACCGGCACGTGTCGCACCCGGTTCTCTGTCATCAACCTGGTCAGCGTGTCGATCGCATCGCCCGGCGCGCAGGTCACGACCACGCTCGTCATGATCTCCGACACCGGCATCTGGAGCAGGTCGGCGCCGCGATCATGCAGCCTGCGCACGACGTCACGCTCCGACACGATGCCCACCAGCCCGTCCGGGCCCATGACGACCATCGCCCCGATGTTGTGCTGCGCCATGCCGGCGAGCAGTTCGGTAACTCTGGTGTCCGGGCTGATCGTGGCCACCGCCGCACCCTTGCTCCGCAGCACATCCGCAATCCGCATGACGCCTCCACCCTTGTGACCTGCTTCACACCAGGCTAGGACCAATCGACGCAGTGTGAAAGCAAAAGCCTCGACTTCGCGACGCTGCTGTGACATACCTGAGCACATGATCGAGGTCATCCTGCTCGGCACCGGAAGTCCCATCCCCGATCCTGACCGGGCCGGACCCTCGACGCTGGTCCGCGCCGGGGGCCAGACACTGCTGGTGGACTGCGGGCGCGGCGTTCTGCAACGGGCCGCGGCGGTCGGGGTCGGCGCCAACGCTCTGACCGCGCTGCTCCTGACGCACCTGCATAGCGACCACATCGCCGATCTCGGCGACGTGCTGATCACCCGCTGGGTCACCACGTTCGCACCCGACCCGCCACCGCTGCCGATCATCGGCCCGCCCGGCACCGCGGAGGTCGTCGACGCGATGCTCAAGGCGTTCGGCCGGGACATCGGCTACCGCATCGCCCACCACGCCGACCTGACGTCACCACCGGCGGTCGACGTCCAGGAGCACACCGAGGGGTTGGTCTGGGACCGCGACGGGGTACGGATCACCGTTGCCCCCACCGATCACCGGCCGGTGGAACCGTCGATCGGATTCCGGATCACTTCCGACCACGTTTCGGTGGTGCTGGCAGGCGACACCGTGCCGTGCGCGAGCCTCGAGGAGTTGGCCGCCGGCGCGGATGCGTTGGTTCACACTGTGATCCGCAAGGACCTGATCGAGGCAATTCCGCAGCAGCGGGTTCGCGACATCTGCGACTACCACTCGTCGGTCGAAGAGGCCGCGGGCACCGCGGCGCGGGCAGGCGTCGGGACGCTGATCCTCACCCACTGCGTCCCGGCGGTCGCGCCGGGTCAGGAGGGCGACTGGCGCGCCAAGGCGGCGTCGGTGTTCGACGGACACGTCGAGATCGGCCCCGATCTGCACCGCGTCGAAGTTAAGCACTACTAGGTCAGGACGGGACCAGACGCCGACGCTGCAGTGGCAGCATCGCACCTGCGATGATCAACCACACAAGTGCGGGGATCCGTGCGATAGGCAGCAGCACCATCAACGGTGGCCAGACCAGCACCAACGCCGTCACCTCCGCGATTGCTGCGATCACGAGCCCGGCCCACGCCACAGCCTTGGACAACAGACCGAGTATCAGGCTGGGCACCGCGACGCCGGCGACCAACAGACCCAGCACCACCACATGGCCCGGCCCCCCGGTGAGGAAGACGAGGAAGTAGAGCGCGCGGACCAGAGCTTTGTCGGCGGTGACCTCGGGCCGGGACAGGGTCCACACCAGGAGTCCGCACAGAGCGAGGGCACCGGCCGCCAAGACGCCGCCCGCCAGCGCGATCGTGGCACCGGGCGCGGTGACGCCCAGCTGACGCAGGCGGGCACTGACGGTCGCGGCGTAGATGGCCAGCGGTACCGATGCGCCGAAGGCGCCCACCGCGGCGGTCTGGATGGCCACAGGATGTGCCACAAAGAAGTCCTGGATGGACGCACCGGCCGTGAACGGCGACGGCGGCACGCCGCCGATAGCAACCCCGATGGCAAGGCCGCCGATGAGCAACACAAACGAAATCGCAGCCAGCACAACCAAAGGCGGCCCGCCTTGCTGCGGTCGCCGTGCGTCGGAAGTTGAGGGGTCCGGTGAATCATTCATTTTATGAACGATACTCACTTCGTTCGTTCTTCACAATGTCCAAGCGACGAATCATTCACTTCATGTACGATATCGATCATGTCCTCGGCGCCCGACCGCCGCCCTCGAGGCGGCGTGGCTTTCCTGCTTGCGCAATTGGGGCACCACGCCGCGGAGAGATTCAGCGAGCGGATCGCCGTCCTGGATCTGACTCCGCCACATGCCGGCATCCTCCGCGCGATCGCCGCGGCTCCCGGGCGCAGCCAACAGGCACTGAGCACCCAGCTACAGCTGCTGCCAAGCCGGGTCGTCGCGTACGTCGATGATCTCGAGGACCGCGGCTATGTGGAACGACGGCCCAATCCCGACGACCGCCGGCAGTATGCGCTCTACCTGACCGCAGCCGGCAAGCAGTTGATGCAGAAGCTGTCCCGGCTGGCGCGCCAACACGACCGGGCGATCACCAGCGGTCTCAGCGAGTCAGAGCAGGCCCAGTTGCGCTCACTTCTCGCGGCTCTCGCGCAACAGCAGGGGCTGGCGCCGGGTGTCCATCCGGGCTATCGCCGGCTCGGCCCCCATGACCGCTAGGCCAGCCGCGTGATCTCGACGACCACGTCAAGATCGGTTGATCCGCCGCCGGAGTAGATGCCTTTCAGTGGCGTGACGTCGGCGTAGTCTCGCCCGACGCCGACGCTGACGTATTGCTCGTTGATCTCTTTGTCGTTCGTAGGGTCGAAGTTCCACCACCCGCCGGTCCATGCCTGGATCCACGCGTGGCTCTGACCGTCGACCGTCTCGCCGACCGGCGCCTTGCGCTGCGGATGCAGGTAACCCGACACATAACGTGACGGAATGCCGATGCCGCGCAGCACAGCCAAGCGTCAGGTGTGCGAAGTCCTGACACACACCCTTGCCTTCGCGCAGCGCGTCCAGGGCCGACGAGTGCACGCCCGTGGTGCCGGCCACGTAGTCGAGTTCGCTGTTGACCCAGTCCGCGGCCGCGATCACCGCATCGTGTGGGTCGTTGTACTTGGCGATACGCTCGCCGACGCGACGAAGCCGCTTGCTTCGCGGGGTGTAATGCGTCGGGCTGAGCACCTCGTCGAACTTGTCGACCACGGCCTCGCTTCTCAACTCGTCCCAGGTGACCTTCTCGATCGGCGGTTCAGGCTTGTCGGTCTCGACGACAGACGACGCCGTGACCTCCAGTTCGGTGTGGGGGGCATGGAGGTCGAATGCCGTGACCGCGGTCCCCCAGTAGTCGAGATACCGGTACGACCTCGTCGCCGGGACGGTCTCGACGCGACTCAAGATGACGTTCTGCCGGTTGTCTGATCGCGGCGTCAGGCGCGCCTCGTTGAACGACGCGGTGACCGGCGATTCGTACGCATATCCCGTGGAGTGCACCACCCGAACCCGCCACATCTAAATCTCCCCGTCTTCGATGACCAGCGCGCCGTTGTGGCCGGCGTCGCTCCACGCGACCCACGGAGCCGAGTGAAAGTACTGCAACGCCAATGCTTCTCCGAGTTGACGACAGGTCTCCTGCAGGTCCGCCAGGCGTTCGTCCAGCGACTCGAGTAGCTGGCCCGGGCGTAAGAACTCCAGCTCGCTGCGGGCCCGGCCGAGAAGCCGTTGCGTCTCCGCGGTCGCGCCGACCCGGCTGTGCGGATGTTGGTCCAGTTCATCAAGGCTGTGCTCGGCAAGCCGCAGCGAGTAGAACACCGACCGCGGGAAAAGCCGGTCCAAGAGCATGAAATCGACGACGCGGCTGGCGTCCAGCACCCCGCGATGCGTCCGCAGGTAGGTGTCGTGCGCGCCGGCGGACCGCAGCACCGTCACCCACGCCGGTGACGCGGCACTGTCGCCGACTCGGGAGAGCAGCAACCGCACGGTCATGTCGACTCGTTCGATCGCGCGGCCCAGCACCATGAATCGATAGCCGTCGTCGCGGGAGAGAGTCGAGTCTGCGAGCCCGGCGAACATCGCGGCGCGGCCCTCGATGAAGGAGAAGAACTCGTGCGGACCAAGGCGTTTCGCGGCGCGTTCCCGTTCGGACAGTGCGTTGTAGGTGGTGTTCAAGCACTCCCACAACTCGGTCGATGTCACCTCACGGGCCGATCGCGCGTTCTCGCGAGCGGCGGAGATCGCGTCGACGATCGAGCAGCCACCCTCCAAACCCCGGGTGAACGCCACGAGGTCGGTCAGCGACCACACGTTCAGCGGCGAGCTCGGCGGAGTTACACCCAACACCTTCAACAACACCCGAGACGTATAGTCGGGGTCAACGCTCGAGTCCTCGAGAAGCTGGTGCACACTCACGTCCAAGATGCGCGCGGTGTCGTCGGCGCGCTCGACGTATCGACCGATCCAGTACAGCGATTCGGCGTTGCGCGCCAACATCAGTGTCTCCTCTTCGCGCTACTGTTGCTGTTGCTGTTGCTGCTGTGACGAGTGCTGCTGTTGCAGCTGTGACAACGTGGGCCCAGTACCCACTTCGTCGGTGGACTGTGTCCGCGGCTCGCGCGGCAGCGAGCGCACCACCTCGGCGGCGGCCAGCTCGCGATCCGGCGCCGAAGCGCGCGACGCGAGCACCCAGGTGTCTTTGGACCCGCCGCCCTGACTCGAGTTGACCACCAGCGAGCCCTCACTCAGCGCGACGCGAGTCAGCCCGCCGGGCAACACCCACACGTCGTCGCCGTCGTTGACCGCGAACGGGCGCAGGTCGACATGCCGCGGCGCAAGGCGGTCGCCGATTTGGGTGGGCACGGTGGACAGCTGGACGACGGGTTGTGCGACCCATCCGCGCGGGTCGCTGCGGATCTTCTTGGCAGAGGCGGCGAGTTCCTTGAGGGTGGCATCGGGCCCGAAGACGATCCCGTAGCCACCGGATCCCTCGACAGGTTTGATAACCAGCTCGTCGATCCGGTCGAGCACCTCCTCGCGTTCGTCGTCGAGCCAGCATCGGAACGTGTCGACATTGGCCAGCAGCGGCTTCTCCCCGAGGTAGTAGTCAATGATCGTCGGCACGTAGGTGTAGATCAGCTTGTCGTCACCGACTCCGTTGCCGACCGCGCTGGAGATCACCACGTTTCCCGCCCGAGCCGCGTTGAGCAGCCCCGCCACCCCGAGCACCGAGTCCGGACGGAACTGCATCGGGTCGAGGAAGTCGTCGTCGATGCGTCGATAGATGACGTCGACCTGGCGCTCCCCCTCTGTGGTGCGCATGTAGACCTGGTTGTCCCGGCAGAACAGGTCGCGGCCCTCGACGAGCTCAACGCCCATCTGCCGGGCCAGAAGCGAGTGCTCGAAATACGCGGAGTTGTACACACCGGGGGTGAGCACGACGATCGTCGGATCGGCCTCGTTGGTGGCTGCCGACTTGCGCAATGCGCGCAACAGATGAGACGAGTAGTCACCGACGGAGCGAACGCGATTGGTGGCGAACAGGTTTGGGAAGACTCGCGCCATTGCGCGGCGATTCTCCATCACATAGGACACCCCGGACGGTGACCGCAGGTTGTCCTCGAGCACACGGAAAACGCCGTCCGCATCGCGGACGAGGTCGATGCCGGCAACGTGGATGCGCACCCCGTTCGGCGGGTTGATACCAGCGGCCTCGCGGTGGAAGTGCTTGCACGACGTCACCAGCCGGCGCGGGATCAGCTCGTCGCGCAGAATGTTCTGCTCGCCGTAGATGTCGTCGAGGTACATCTCGAGCGCGCGTACCCGCTGGGTGATGCCGCGCTCGAGCCGCGACCATTCGGCGGCAGAGATGACCCTCGGCACGAGATCCAGCGGGAACGGCCGCTCCTGGCCGGACAGCGAGAACGTGACGCCCTGGTCGACGAACGCGCGCCCGAGCGCATCCGAACGGGCGGCAAGCTCGGACGCATCGGACGGCGCCAGCTCCGCGTAGATGCCCTTGTACGGAGTCCGGACGGTGCCGCTCTTGTCGAACATCTCGTCGAACGCCGCGGCGTACGGGCCGCGTTTGCGGTAGCCCTCGAAGATTCCGTCGAACTTCTTGACGGGCTGTGAGCTGGTGCGTGTCGACTGTCCGTTCTCAGTCGTCAGGATGCGAACGCTCACCCTGACATGCTGCCCTACTTCAGCCGTTTTCGCAGGCCAGCCCCGCGATCCCGGCAGCCGGACGCGAACGGCCCGCAGTCCGCACTTTGGGAGAATCCGTGGTCGGCTGGTAGCCTGAACAGCTGCTGCCCGCTCGGCGGCCGTTGTTTTAGCCCACTGGAGAAATACGAAGGAACTCACGCGTGGCCAACATCAAGTCGCAGGTGAAGCGCAATCGCACCAACGAGGGCCGCAGGCTGCGCAACAAGTCGGTGAAGTCGTCGCTTCACACGGCGATCCGCGCGTTCCACGAGGCTGCCGAGAGCGGTGACAAGGACAAGGCCGCCGAGTTGGCGAAGGCGGCCGGCCGCAAGCTGGACAAGGCCGCCAGCAAGGGTGTCATCCACAAGAACCAGGCGGCCAACCGGAAATCCGCGCTCGCGCTGACGCTGCACAGGCTCTGAGTTAACGGCGCGCGGGCCGCGCCACCAGTTCCGCCACCCGTCGGGTAGTCGCTTCCAACACATAGTCGGCGTCCGCTGCTGCGCCCTTCACGTCCGCGTTCAGCGTCGCGACAAGACGCATCGCCGCCGCAACGGACTCCGTCGACCATCCGCGGGCCTGCCTCTGCGCCTTCTGCACCCGCCACGGCGGCATGCCGAGTTCGGCGGCCATGCGGTACGGGTCGCCCGACAGCGGCCCGACGCGAGCGATGGTGTGTATCGCTTCGGCGAGAGCGTCGGCCAGTACTACTCGCGGTTCACCGCGGATCATCGCCCATCGCAGCGCCTCGACTGCACCGGCGATGTCGCCCATCACGGCCTTGTCGGCGATGTCGAAGCCCTTCACCTCGGCCCTGCCGCTGTAGTAGCGGCGCACCGCGCTGACGTCGACGGCCCCGCCGGTGTCGGCGACCAGCTGTGAGCATGCGGCTGCAAGCTCGCGCAAGTCGGATCCGACAGCGTCGATGATGGCGGTCACCACGTCGTCGTCGGCGTCGATCTTGTGCGACCGAAATTCTGCGCGGACGAACTCGGCGCGCTCGCCGGCCTTGGTGATGCGCGCGCACGGGTGCACGACCGCGCCGAGCTTGCGCAGTTCGTCGGCCAGCGCCTTGGCGCGACCGCCGCCGGAGTGCACGACGATCATCACCGTGCCGGGCGGGAGATCCGCGGCGGCGGCGGTGATCAGCGCCGACGAATCCTTTCCGGCGTCCGCGGCCGCTTCGAGCACGACGACGCGTTCATCGGCGAACAGCGACGGGCTGAGAAGTTCGGCCAGCTCGCTGGTGGTCACCTCGCCAGCGCGCAGCCTGCTCTCCGGGACGTCGGCAGTGCCAGCCTGGACGCGCGCCTGATGCAGCACCGCGGCGATGGCGCGTTCGACGAGCAATTCTTCGTCGCCGAGCACCAGATGCAGTCCCGGTGTCGAGGTCACCCGACGATCGTGCCATGGGCGGCCGACGCAACGTACGAGCATGGCAGGCCGGTATACATACCTGCATGACGACTACGCCCGCCGACCGCCCACTTCGTGTCATCCAGTGGACCACCGGCAACATCGGCCGGCGGTCGCTGCACGCAATCATCGGCCGACGCGACATGGAGTTGGTCGGCGTGTACGCGCATGGGGCCGACAAGGTGGGAACGGACGCCGCAGAGCTTGCCGGCTGGCCGGAGCCCACCGGCGTCAAAGCCACCGACGACGTCGACCGGCTGGTCGCACTGAAGCCCGACGCGTGCTGCTACAACCCGTTGTGGCCCAACGTCGACGAGTTGGTGCGGCTGCTCGAGGCGGGCATCAATGTGTGTTCGAGCGCGGCATGGATCACCGGCGGCAAGCAGACACCCGAAGACCGGGATCGCATCCATACGGCCTGTGTCCAAGGCAATTCCACGATGTTCGGCAGCGGCGCTCATCCCGGGATGAGCAATCTGGTCGGGATGGTGCTCAGCGGCTCATGCGAGCGCGTCGACGAGATCAGGATCACGGAATCGGTGGACTGCTCCACCTACGAGTCCGCCGAAACGCAGAAGGCGATGGGATTCTCGCGGCCGCCCGACACCCCGGGTCTGGCGGAGAGCGTGCACCGCGAAAGCGAGGTGTTCGCCGAGTCCGCGGCGATGATGGCCGACGCGATCGGCGCCACCGTCGACCGGATGACCTTCGACGTCACCTTCACACCCGCCACCGACGACTCGGATCTGGGCTTCATGCAGATCCCGAAAGGCACCGTCGCCGGCGTCTACGGCTATCACCGCGGCTGGGTCGGCGACCGCAACATCGTCAGTGTCGGGTTCAACTGGATCATGGGCGATCATGTCGAGCCGCCCAAGCCACTCGAGCATGGCCACGTCGTCCAGGTGTTCGGCCTTCCCAACATGCGCACGGTGATCCACTGCCTACCTCCCAAGGACTGGACAGAGCCCGGCTTCATGGGTCTCGGGATGATCTACACCGCGATGCCGGTCACCAACGCCGTGCCGAAAGTCGTTTCAGCCAGACCCGGAATCGTCACCCTCGCCGATCTGCCCCCGATAACCGGCCGTCCGGCCACGTAGTCGCGCTGATCAATCGGCGATGTCGACGCAAACGCCCACCGCACCTGCACCCAGGTGAACGCCGAGCACCGGCCCCATCTCAGTCACGGTGGGAGGCTCGCACGGGTGCAGCCGGGCGATCAGCTCGTGAGCGACATTATTGGCGGCGGCGGGATTGTCGATATGGTGCACCGCAACAACAGCCGACCGGTTGCCCACCTCGGCAACCACCTGCTCGACCATCGCATCCAGCGCCTTGCCGGCGGTGCGCACCCGCTGAGCCAGCACGAGCCTGCCATCGGGATCAATACGCAGCAGCGGCTTGATCGCCAGCGCGGTGCTCAACCACGATCCGCCCCTGCCGATCCGGCCGCTACGCCGTAGGTTGTCCAGCCGATGCACGACGACGTAGCCACGAACCCGGTTCGTGGCTGAGACCGCCTCGGCCTCAACGGCATCCAGGTCCAATCCGTCGGCCGCCGCCCGTGCGGCGGCCAGTGCCACAAATCCGGTCGCCATCGCCGCAGATCTCGAGTTCACCACCCGCACCGCACCGCTGAACTGCCGGGCGGCCTGTTCGGCCGAGGTGAGCGTGGACGACAAGGCCGCCGAGATGTGCACCGCCACCACGCCGTCACCGCCGCTGTCGCTCAACGCCTGACGGTAGACGTCGCTGAGTTCCGCGGGGGTTGCACCCGCGGTGGTGGCCTTCGGCTCTGAATGAATGTTCGACGGGACGATATCGACACCATCTCGGAAATCGTCGCCGTCGACCAAAATGTGTAGCGGCACTTGGCGTATGCGCCACTTTTCGAGGTCGTCATCACACAACCGCGACGACGAGTCGGTGACAACCACAACTGCCATGGTCGCTAGCCGTGTCCGTTCTCTTGCGTCACGCCGGCTTCGGCCAGCGCCTTCACCATCAGCTCGGCCACGGCCTGGTGCGCCTCGAAGTTCCAGTGGATTCCATCGGGATTGCCCCGCCCCGACATCACATGCTCTGCCACAGCGGCCTTCAGGTCCACCAGCGGGACGCCGTGTTGCTGAGCCCATTCGGTGATCGCGGCGACGGTGCCCTCTCGCCCGTGATGGGCCTTGCCATAGGTCTCGGCGATGTGTACGGACGGCAGAGACGCCACGATAGGGATGCCGGGCCGGTTGAAATCCAAAGCGTTGCGGGTGATTTCGAGGTACTCGGCCGACAGGTTCGGCGGCAGTGCCGAGCGAGCGACGGGCGACAGTTTCGGTTGCAGCCAGCCGTACCCGTCGCGCGCCCACCGCCGCAACCACGGCGGTCGCAGGTAACGGATCAACTCGCGTAGCGCGGTCGGCAGGGGCGACGGCAGCGAGTCCATTCCCCCGGTCGCGAAGATCACCGCCCCCGCGCGCGGCAGAGCCGCCCATGCCCGCGGATCCTGGGTCGCCGCCCACCACACATCGCGACATGTCCACCCGATCCGGCCGATCAACTCGACATCCCAGCCCAGTTGTGCGCCCACGATATTCGGCCAGATGCGCGGGTCGTCGGCGGGAAGCCCACCCGCGGGGCCGTAATAGGCCAGCGAATCGGCGAAGATCAGCAGCACTGGGCGCTGCGTGCCTGGCTCAGAGGACATCGCCGGCGACCTGAGCCGAGGCGTTCCACACATCCAGCCGCCAGCGGATCTCGTCCAGCGGCGCGTCGGGAGCGGCGTGTCCGGACAGCTGCGCCCAGCTGGCGTTACCCATGCCGCCCAGCACCGGCCAGTTGTCGACGGGCAAATCGAGTAGCCGAGCGGTGAGCGCGGCGATCAATCCGCCGTGGGCGACCAGCACCACCGGCCCGTCCGATTCGTCTGCCCCCCAATCGGGTTGGGAGTCAACCAATTCAGCTATCAGCGGCAAGCTCCGCCGTGCCACGTCGACGCGGCTTTCTCCGCCGTGCGGCGCCCAGGTCGCGTCGTTTCGCCATGCGACGCGCGCGCCAGGCGCGACCGCGTCAACCTCACCGTGGGTCATTCCTTGCCAGTCGCCGAGATTCGTCTCCCGCAGCCGCGCATCGACAACCAATGGCGAGCCGGTGCGCTCCGCTAACTCCACAGCCGTGTCGTATGCCCGGCACAGATCCGAGGACACGATCAGCAGTGGTTGACGCTTGGCCAGCACTTCAGCGGCCGCAACCGCCTGATCCCGGCCCAGCTCCGACAGTTCCGCGTCGAGCTGGCCCTGCATCCGGTTTTCGGCGTTCCACTCTGTCTGGCCGTGCCGCAACATCAAAAGCCGCCGCGCCCTCACGTTGCAGGCTCCAGTACAACGGGAATCTCCGGGCAGTCCCGCCACAACCGGTCAAGTCCATAAAAGTCGCGTTCATCCTCATGCTGGATGTGCACGACGATGTCGACATAGTCGAGCAGGGTCCACCGCCCCGCGCGGGCTCCCTCGCGGCGGGCGGGCTTGTAACCGGCGCGTCGCATCTTCTCTTCGACCTCGTCGACGATCGCGTTGACCTGCCGCTCGTTGGCCGCCGACGCGATCACGAAGATGTCGGTGATCACCAGTTGTTCTGACACGTCGATGACGGTGACGTTGTCGGCGAGCTTCGCGGCGGCCGCACGCGCGGCGATCTCCGCCATCCGGACGGCTTCGTCAGATGCGGTCACGTGTCGTCCTTGCCGGTCGCCGCCAGGCTGCTCCGGGTTTTCTCGCCGAGGCCGCGATAGAGTCCGCGCTTGGTGACGTACTGCACCACACCCTCGGGCACCAGGTACCTGATCGGCCGGTTCTCGGCGGCCCGGATTCGGCAGTCGGAAGACGAGATCGCCAGCGCGGGCACCTCCAACAACGTCAACGCATCGGCGGGCAACGACTTGACCGCGGCGGACACGTGACCACCGTCCAGGTCGTAACCGGGCCGACTGACGCCGACGAACCGGGCCAGCAAGAACAGCTCCTCGACGTCCTGCCAGGTCAGAATCGACGCCAGCGCGTCGGCGCCGGTGATGAAGTACAGATCGCTGTCCGGGTAAAGCGCATGCAGGTCGCGCAACGTGTCCTTGGTGTACGTGCGACCCCCGCGGTCGATGTCGACACGGCTCACCGAGAACTGTGGGTTGCTCGCCGTCGCGATCACCGTCATCAGGTAGCGGTCCTCGGCGGCGCTGACGTAGCGCCCTTGCTTCTGCCACGGCTCGCCGGTCGGGACGAACACCACCTCGTCGAGTTCGAAACGGTCGGCGACCTCACTCGCGGCAACGAGGTGGCCGTGGTGGACGGGATCGAACGTCCCACCCATCACACCGAGCCGCTTGGTTGACGCCACGTTTGGGCAGCTTACTTGCCGGGTGAGCGCCAGATCAGACGGGCAACAGCCCGTCGATCACCTCGGCGAGCTGCTTCCCGTTGCGGCACTCGTGCATCCTGATCACGTCCTGATACCGGGGCACCGCGGAATCGCCGCTACCCCAGAGGTGCCGCGGCTCCGGGTTCAGCCAATGCGCGTGCCTGCTCTCGGTGACCATCCGTCGCAGAACCTCGACCTCCGGGTTGCGGTAGTTGTTGCGTCCGTCGCCCAGAACGAGCAGCGAGGCGCGCGGCGACAGCACGGTCGGGTAATTCTCGGTGAACGAGGTGAACGCGTTGCCGTAGTCGCTGTGCCCGTCGCGGGTGTACACGCCGGACTCGCGGGTGATCCGCTGGATGGCCAGCGCCAGGTCTGCCTCGGGCCCGAAGAGGTGGGTCACCTCGTCGGTGGTGTCGATGAAGGCGAAGACGCGAACCCGTGAAAATTGCTGACGCAACGCGTGCACGAGCAGCAGCGTGAAGTGGCTGAAGCCGGCGACCGACCCTGACACGTCGCACAGCACAACCAGTTCCGGACGCGCCGGGCGCGGCTTGCGCAACACCATGTCGATCGGCACGCCGCCGGTGTTCATCGACTTGCGCAGCGTCTTGCGCAGGTCAATCTCACCTGACCGGGATCGGCGCCGCCGCGCCGCCAGTCGGGTGGCCAGCGTGCGGGCCAGCGGCGCCACCACGCGCCGCATCTGCCGCAGCTGCTCGCCGGACGCTCGCAGGAATTCGACGTTCTCCGACAGCTGCGGGATGCCGTACATCGTCACGTGTTCGCGGCCGAGTTGTTCCGCGGTGCGCCGCTTGGTCTCCGCTTCCACCATCTTGCGCAGCTGTGAGATGCGCTGTGTCGCTATCGCTTTGGCGATCTGCTCCTGGGTCGGCGTGGGTTCTTCTCCGTACGGCGCGAGCAGCCCCGCGAGCAGGCGGCCTTCGAGCTGGTCCAGCGCCATCGCCTTGAGCGCCTGATACGACGAGTACGACGGCCCGCGACTCGAGCTGTACCGGCCGTACGCCTCGACGATGCGCGCGACCATGGCCTCCAGCCGCTCGTCCCGGTCACTGAGATCGGCACCGTCGCCGAGCAGTTCGACGAGCTGTGCGCGCAGCGCCTCGATGTCGTCGGGCAGCCCCGGCTCGTCCTCGTCGTCGATCAGTTCGATCGCGCGGGTGCCGAGCGCGGCCGGGAACCACAGGTCGAACATCGCGTCGTAGGTATCCCGGTGATCGGCGCGGCGCAGGACCGCGCATGCGATGCCCTCGCGCAGCACCTTCCGATCACCCAGGCCAAGCACGCTCATCACCCGTCCCGCATCGACGGTTTCTGATGGGCCGACCGAAATGCCCTGGGCGCGCAGCGCTTCCACGAAGCCGACCAGGTGTCCGGGGAGACCGTGCGGGGCCAGCGGCTGCGGGGGCCGGATGCGACGTGCGGCCATCAGTTCAGCCTCAGCTCCCCCGCGGCACGCGTGACATCCGATTGGTGCTTGAGCACCACGCCCAGCGTCGACGCGATCGTCGCGTCGTCGATCGTGTCCAGCCCGAGCGCCAGCAACGTTCGGCCCCAGTCGATCGTCTCGGCCACCGACGGCAGCTTCTTGAGCTGCATGCCGCGCAGTACCCCGATGATGCGAACGAGTTCCTCGGCGAGGTGCTCCGGCAACTCCGGCACCCGGGACAACAGGATCCGCCGCTCGAGGTCGGGATCCGGGAAGTCGATGTGCAAGAACAGGCAGCGGCGCTTGAGGGCTTCGGAGAGCTCGCGGGTCGCGTTGGAGGTCAGTACGACGAACGGCGCCCGCTCGGCGGTGATGGTGCCGAGTTCGGGCACCGTCACGGCGAAGTCGCTGAGCACCTCCAGCAGCAGGCCCTCGATCTCGATGTCGGCCTTGTCGGTTTCGTCGATCAGGAGCACGGTCGGTTCGCTGCGTCTGATCGCGGTCAGCAGCGGACGCGCCAACAGGAACTCCTCCGAGAACACGTCGGTCTTCGTGTTCTCCCAGTCGCCCGAGCCGGCCTGAATACGCAGAATCTGCTTGGCGTGGTTCCACTCGTACAGCGCCCGCGACTCGTCGACACCCTCATAGCACTGCAGCCGCACCAACCCCGAGCCGGTGGCCTGCGCGACGGCGCGAGCCAGCTCGGTCTTGCCAACCCCTGCGGGGCCTTCCACCAGCAACGGCTTGCCGAGCCGGTCGGCGAGGAAAACCGCTGTCGCGGTCGCGGTGTCGGGCAGATACCCGGTTTCGGCGACGCGACGTGCCACGTCGTCGATGTCCGCGAAAAGCCGGGTGGACCGTGCGGGGACGCTCATAGGTGGATTCTCGTCTCTTTTCGTCACGCCGGCCGGGTGTGGCCGTCGCCCCACACGATCCACTTGGTCGATGTCAGCTCCGGCAGGCCCATCGGCCCGCGGGCGTGCAGCTTCTGAGTCGAGATGCCGATTTCAGCGCCGAAACCGAACTGCTCGCCGTCGGTGAACGCGGTGGACGCGTTTACCATCACTGCTGCGGCGTCCACTTCGGCTGTGAATCGTTGCGCTGCAGCCAGATTGGTGGTGACGATGGCCTCGGTGTGGCCGGTCCCGTACTCGTTGATGTGGCTGATCGCTGCGTCCAGCCCGGCTACCACCGCGACCGCGATGTCCATCGACAGGTATTCGCGGCGAAGGTCGTCTTCCGCCCCGCCTGTGTGAATCGTCACACCTGCGGATTCCAGCGCGTTCGTCAGGCGTGGCAGTGCCGTGTCGGCGATCGCCGCGTCCACCAATAGTGTCTCGGCCGCGTTGCAGACGCTGGGCCTGCGCGTCTTGGCGTTCAGCAGGATCCGCTCGGCGGCATCCAGATCGGCCGCTTCATGGACGTAGACGTGACAGTTTCCGACACCGGTCTCGATGGTCGGCACCTGCGCGTCGCGCACGACCGCGTCGATAAGCCCGGCGCCGCCGCGCGGGATCACCACGTCGACCAAGCCGCGCGCCTGGATCAGGTGGGTGACGGTGGAACGGTCCTCGCTGGACAGCAGCTGCACGGCGTCGGGCTGCAGGTTCTCGTTGCCCAGCGCCGCGCGCAGGACGTTCACCAGCGCGGCGTTGGACCGCGCCGCCGACGAGCTGCCGCGCAGCAGCACCGCGTTGCCCGACTTCAGCGTGAGGCCGAATGCGTCAACGGTGACGTTCGGCCGGCTCTCGTAGACGATGCCGACCACGCCGAACGGCACTCGTTGCTGGCGCAGCTGCAGCCCGTTAGGCAGCGTACGTCCGCGCAGCACCTCACCGATCGGGTCCGGGAGTTGGGCGACGTGCTGAAGACCGGCCGCGATGCCGTCGACGCGATGCGGGCTGAGCGCCAATCGATCGAGCAGCGCTTCGCTGGTGCCTGCCGCCCGCGCGGCGTCCAGGTCCTCGGCGTTGGCGGCCAGAATCTGGTGCATACGGGCCAGCAGCGCGTCGGCGGCAGCGTGCAAGGCCCGGTCCTTGGCGGCAGTGGGCAGGGTGGAAAGAACTCGCGCGGCGACCCGGGCGCGCCGAGCGGCATCGTGGACGTCCTGGCGCAGGTCGGGCAGCGTTGGTGCCTGCAGACTCATCATCCAAGGGTAACGGCCCAACCGGTGGGTTGGGAGCTCGGGGCTAGGGTGGGCGCGTGACGCGGGTGTGCGTGGTGGGCAGCGTGAATGCCGACCTGACGTTCACCGTCGATAAGCTGCCCTCTGCTGGCGACACCGTGCTGGCTTCGGGTCTGGCGTGCTGGCCGGGCGGCAAAGGTCTTAACCAAGCGGTCGCCGCGGCCCGCGCCGGTGCACAGGTGCAGTTCGTGGGCGCCGTCGGCACCGACCCGGCCGCCGACGCGCTGCTGACTCACCTGACCGGAAACGACGTGGGCACCGACGGGGTGATCACCGTGCCGGGGCCCAGCGGCACGGCCGCGATCATGGTCGACGCGAACGCGGAGAACATGATCGTCGTCGCACCCGGCGCCAACGCCCATCTCGTCCTCGACTCCGCGGCGATGCGCAATGTCGTCGCCGAAGCCGACGTCGTGCTGCTGCAGCTGGAGATTCCTTTGGCCACGGTCGTCGCCGCGGCACGCATCGGCCGCGCCGCGGGCGCGACCGTCATCGTCAACGCATCCCCGCCGAACGCATCGCCTGCGATGACCGAGCTTGCCGAGCTGACCGATGTCGTGGTGGTCAACGAGACCGAAGCGGCCGAATGGCACTGGCCGGCTCCGCACCTCGTGATCACCCGCGGCGGGCGGGGCGCGTCGTATGTCGCGAACGGCCGCGAGATCGACGTCGCCGCACCGCCGGTCGAACCCGTCGACACCACCGGCGCGGGCGACGTTTTCGCCGGTGTCCTCGCCGCAAGCTGGCCGTCCGACCGGAATCGGGCACTGCGGCGAGCGTGCGCCGCCGGTGCGCTGGCCACGTTGGTGCCCGGCGCCGGCGATTGCGCCCCGCTCGAGGAAGCTATCGAAGACGCGCTTGCGAGTTAGTAATCTGCGGGCATGTCTGACCAGACCGCTGCCGTCGTGGCACTTACGACCTACGTCGTCGGCGGCGGCGTCGCCATCGGGTGGCGGCTGTGGTGGCAGTGGCGGCGGACCGGGTCGACGGGGTTCAAAGGCGTCAGCGGCACCATCGGATCAGCGGAGTGGTTCGGCGGTCTCGGTTTCATCCTGGGTGTGCTGGTCACGGTCGCCGCACCCGTGCTACAGCTCGCCGGGGTGGTAGCACCTGTCGTGCGCTCGTCGTGGATACAGATCGCCGGCATCGTCATCGCTGTGGTTGGGATCACCGGCACGGTCTACGCGCAGCTGGTCATGGGAAGCTCCTGGCGGATCGGCGTGGACGACAGCGAGACAACGTCTTTGGTGCGCCACGGCGTGTTCGGTCTGGTGCGCAACCCGATCTACGCCGCGATGTTCGTATTCTGGCTCGGCAGCGTGCTGATCGCGCCGAACATCGTGGTGATCGTGGGCTACGTACTGCTCGCGGTGTCGATCGAGTTGCAGGTCCGCCTCGTGGAGGAGCCGTACCTATTGAAGGTGCACGGCGGGAGCTACCGCGAATACGCGGGCACGGTAGGGCGATTCGTGCCGCGCACCGGGTTGATTCACTAAGAGTCCGGGCGGATTTCGATGCGTTCGTGGGGGGTCGCCGCCACGTTCGTGGGGGTCGCCGCCGCCAGTGTGAAGATTCTGCGGCATGTCGTCGGCGTGTCGTCACGAGGTTTCACACTCGCGGCCGATCAGTCCTCGGGGACCTCGCGCTCGATCTCGTCGAGCCAGGTACGCGCCGACATGTCCGATGGTGCCCGCCAATCGCCGCGTGGCGACAGCGAACCCCCGAGCGACACCTTCGGCCCGTTCGGCAACGCCGACCGCTTGAACTGGCTGAACGAATAGAACCGCTCCACGAAGATCTGCAGCCAGTGCCGAATCTCCTTCAGCGAGTATGACGGGCGCTTGTCGGCAGGGAAGCCGGGCGGCCAGTCTCCGTGTTCCGCGTCGCCCCACGCGTGCCAGGCCAAGAACGCGATCTTGCTCGGCCGGAACCCGTGACGCAGCGCCTGGAACAACGAGAAGTCCTGCAGCGAGTACGGCCCCACCCTCGCCTCGCTGCTCTGCAGCTCCTCCTGCGCACCCGTGGGCACCAGCTCCGGGGTGATCTCGGTGTCGAGGACCGACTGCAGCACCTCACACACCTCGCGCTCGAATTGCCCCGACGAGATCACCCAGCGAATCAGGTGCTGTATCAACGTCTTCGGGACACCGGAGTTGACGTTGTAGTGCGACATCTGGTCGCCGACCCCGTAAGTCGACCAGCCCAGCGCGAGCTCGGATAGATCGCCGGTGCCCAGCACGATTCCGCCACGCTGATTCGCGATACGGAACAGGTAGTCGGTGCGCAGGCCGGCCTGAACGTTTTCGAACGTCACGTCATAGACCGCTTCGCCCCGGCTGAACGGGTGACCGATCTCCCGGAGCATCAGCTCGGCCGTCGGGCGGATGTCCAGTTCGGAGAACGTCACGCCCAGCGCGCGCGACAACCGAACCGCGTTGTTCTTCGTCCGCTCACCGGTGGCGAATCCCGGGAGCGTGAACGCGAGAATGTCGCTGCGCGGCCGGCCTTCCCGGTCCATCGCACGGGCCGCGACGAGCAACGCGTGCGTCGAGTCCAGTCCGCCCGACACACCGATGACCACCTTCGGATAGTTCAGGGCACGCAGCCTCTGCTCCAACCCCGCTACCTGAATGTTGTAGCCCTCGTAGCAATCCTGCTCCAGCCGGGACACATCCGACGGTACGAACGGAAACCGCTCGACAACGCGGCGCAGCCCGATGTCGCCGGCCGGCGGGTCGACATGAAACTCGACGCGGCGAAACGACTCTGCGGCCACCGCGTGATGACCGCGATTGTCATCGAACGTCCCCATCCGCAGTCGCTCGGATCGCAGCAGGCCGAGGTCGACGTCGGCCACCGAACGCCGCGGTCCCGTGGGGAACCGCTCGCTCTCGGCGAGCAGCCGCCCGTTCTCCCAGATCATCGTCTGGCCGTCCCAGGCCAGGTCGGTGCTCGACTCGCCCGCCCCCGCCGCGGCGTAGACGTAGGCGGCCAGGCAGCGTGCCGACGCCGAGCGTGCCAGCAGGGCGCGATCTTCGGCGCGGGCGATCGTGATCGGACTGCCTGACAGGTTGGCCAGCACCGTCGCGCCGGCCAGCGCGGCTTCGGCGCTCGGCGGCACGGGGACGAACATGTCCTCACACACCTCGACGTGCAGCACGAAACCGGCGACGTCCGACGCGGCGAACAGCAGATCGGGTCCGAACGGGACGTCAGCGCCGCCGACCCGGATCACCCCGCGGACATCGTCGCCGGCGGCGAAATGGCGCCGCTCGTAGAACTCGCGGTAGGTCGGCAGATACGACTTGGGTACGACGCCGAGGACCCGGCCGCGGTGCACCACGACCGCGGTGTTGTAGATGCGGTGCCGGTAGCGCAGCGGTGCACCGACCACCAGCACCGGCATCAGCTCGGCCGACGCGCTGACGACGCTTGCCAACGCCTCCTCCACGGCGTCGAGCAGCGCGTCCTGCAGCACGATGTCCTCGATCGAATACCCCGACAGCGTCAGCTCGGGGAACACCGCCAATGCAACGCCGTCGTCATGACACTCGCGGGCCAGCCGCAGTACCGATTCTGCGTTGGCCGCCGGCTCCGCGATCGCGGTGTGGATCGTGCACGCGGCGACGCGCACGAAACCGTGCCGGTACGCGGAGTAGAAATCCATACCACCATTGTCTCCTGTGACCGTGCCGGGACGGCCGCAAACGCCCCGACACGTGTCAAGTGCACGCTAAATAGTATTCACGGCCCATCCGCGACGTGGTATGACACAAACGATGCCACCGACTATCGAACCGATCCAGACGTCTTCCACGCCTGTGATCCCGCGCCGGGCGGCGCAGCGGCGTACCGGCGGGAGCGGTTGGTGACGCAGGCGCCGGGCACCCCGTGGAGCGGCTATCGCCCGGCCGGCGCCTCGCCGTTCGCGGGCCAGGGCGAGATGGCCGCGCGGATGGCCGCGCTCGATTGGGCGTCGACTCCGCTGGGGCCCGCGTCGAAGTGGCCGCAGAGCCTGCGGACGGCGGTCGGCATCTGCCTGAGTTCGCGCTACCCGATGGTGATCTGGTGGGGTCCTCACCTTGCGGTGCTCTACAACGACGCGTGGGTACCGATTCTCGGGCCCGACAAGCACCCGGCCCTCGGACTCCCCGGCATGGCCGTGTGGCCCGAACACTGGCACATCATCGGACAGCAGTTGCAAAGTGTGCTCGCAACCGGCCAGGCGACGTTCTCCGACGACCAGTACTTGCCGGTGAAGCGCTTCGGCTACCTGGAGGAGGCGTACTTTACCTACTCCTACAGCGCGATCCGTGACGAGTCGGGAGCGGTCCGCGGAGTCTTCACCGCTATCACCGAGACGACGCAACAGGTCCTCAGCGATCGCCGCCTGCGAACGTTGCGCATGGTGGGCGAGAGGACGACATTCGCAGCCACCCAGGGCGGCGCAACCATCGAGGACGTCTGCGCCGCGGGGCTGGGTGCTCTCGCCGATGATCGTGCCGACACCCCGTTCGCCGCGATCTACATGCTGAATCCCGGTGACCCGGAAGCTCATCTGGTCGGCTCGATGGGCATGTCCGACCCGTCGGTGCTGTTGGCTGCGGTGTATGGCTCCACCGCCGGCTTGGTACTGCGCGACATCGTAAACACCGGAGCTTCAACGGTTCTGGACGCGGTGCCGCCAGCGTGGGGCGAAGCCATGGAACCCGGCGCCAACCTGGTTGGTGACCTGCCACCCACCACCGCGTTGATCCTGCCGGTACAGTCCGGCGGCGACGATCTTCCCGCCACCGTGATGGTGGCCGGGGTCTCTCCCTACCGGAACCTGGACGACGATTTTCGCGGATTCCTCGACGTGGCCGCCGCGCAGATCGGGCGCGCGATCGTCAACGCGCAGGCGTACCAAGCACAGCGGCGCCGGGCCGAAGCACTTGCCGAGCTGGACCGGGCCAAGAGTGAGTTCTTCGCGAACATCAGCCACGAGTTCCGCACACCGCTGACCCTGATCGCCGGGCCTGCCCAGGACAGTCTCAACGACCACGAGGACCCGTTGTCGCCCGTCCAACGTGATCGACTCGAAGTGATCCAGCGAAATGCGGGCAGGCTGCGCCGTCTGGTGGACGACCTCCTCGACTTTGCACGAATCGAGGCGGGCAAGAGGCAACCCGAGCGTGAACCCGTCGACCTGGCATCGGCCACGCGGGACTTGGTCGGTCTGTTCACCCCCGCCATCGCCCGCGCGGGGCTGACGCTGCACACCGACATCGAATCGCTGCCGCGACCGTTTCCGATCGACATCGGCATGTGGGAGAAGATCGTCCTCAACCTGCTATCCAACGCGGTCAAGTACACGCTGGCCGGGCACATCGAGGTCACCCTGCGCCACGACACCGACCATGTGAGGTTCTCCGTGGGCGACACCGGAATCGGTATTCGCGCCGACGACCTCCCCCAGGTGTTCGAGCGGTTTCACCGCGTCCGCGGCCAGGCCGGCCGCAGCCACGAAGGCGCGGGGATCGGGCTGGCGCTGGTGGCCGAACTCGTCCGGTTGCACGACGGCACGGTTGCCGCGGAGTCCCGCGAAGACGCGGGCAGCACGTTCACAGTCAGGTTGCCGTACCCCGCCCGCGCCGTCGATGTCGCGCCTGACACGCCAGAGTCGTCGAGCGGTCCCCGCCACAGCGCCCGTGTCGACGAGGCGCTCCAGTGGTCGTCGAATCCACCCGACAATGAAACCGCCGCAGCGGCAACGCAATCCGATGACGCGTGCGTGTTGGTGGTAGAGGACAACGCCGACATGCGCACCTTCGTCACCAGCGTGTTGTCGCCGCACTGGCGCGTGCTGCAGGCGGTCGACGGTGAAGAAGGGCTCGAGATCGCACGCGCGGAACGACCCGACCTGGTACTGACCGATGTGATGATGCCGCGGCTGGACGGTTTCGGCCTTCTCACCGCACTTCGCACCGATCCGCGGACCGCATCGGTGCCCGTGGTGCTCTTGTCGTCCCGCACCGGCGAGGAGGCAGCCGTCGGCGGCCTGGCCGCAGGGGCCGACGACTACCTGCCGAAGCCATTCTCAGCGGTCGAGCTGGTGGCCCGCGTCCGGTCCAACCTCGAGATGGCGCGATTCCGTAACCGGGAATCGGAGTTTCGCCGCACGCTGATCGAATCGATGCAGGAGGGCCTGTTCGTCACCGACGATTCCGGCGCGGTCATCGAAGCGAACAACGCGTTCTTCGAACTCCTCGGCTATGACGCCTCCGGTCTCCCCTATGCGTGGCCGCAGCCCTGGGTGCAGTCGACGGCATCCGACCCGGAGGCTTGGGCGAGCAACGAACTGGCGAATCGTGAATGGGAGACTCACGGTGGTGGCCGGGTCACGGTGCCGCTGCGCCACCACGACGGGCACACGGTGTGGGTCGTCTGCTCCTTCGCCCGGGTGACCGATCCGCACACCGGTCAACAGCTGGGGGTCGGGACGACGCTGGAGGTCACGGCCGAGCGCCTGAGGAGCCAGCGCAACGCGACGCTATCGAGCTTCGCGGCCGCGCTGTCCACCACGACGTCGAGCAACACCCTGCTCACCACCGCGGCCGCACAGCTTGGAGAGGTGTTCGCGGCGGAGCGCGTTGTCGTCGCCCTGTGGTCCGTGGACACCGCCGATCCGTTCCTGATCAATTGGCCCGATACGCCGGTCGACGATCGCCGGCGCGGCGAAGCCCGTGCGGCACTCGATACCGCCCGTCACCGTCCGGCTGCGTCGATCACGACTGCCGCGACCGAAGACGACACGGTGCTCGTCGCGTCGCCGCTCGGCGCCGGCGGGTCCGCCGCGATCGTCATCGAGCTCGATAAGGCGCGTGACGTCCGCCCCGAGGACCGTGCCCTGTTCGATCTGCTGACCGGTCACCTTTCGCAGGCTCTGGCCACCGCGCGCGAGTACGAACAGACCCGCGCGGTCGCCCTCACCTTGCAGCACGCCATCCTCGGCCCGACTCGGCTGCCGCACGGATTCGCCGTCCGCTACACGCCGGCCGTCGAGCCCCTCGAGGTCGGCGGCGACTGGTACGACGTGATCACCCTGGACCACGACCGCATCGGCATCGTCGTCGGCGATTCCGTGGGCCGGGGACTACCGGCTGCGGCCGTGATGGGGCAACTCCGGTCCGCGGCGCAAGCCCTTCTTCTTCGCACCCCCAAGCCCGCGAAGGCCCTTGCCGGCCTGGACAACTTCGCGCGCCGACTCCCCCCGGCGAAATGCACGACGGTGTTCTGCGCGGTGATCGACCTCACCACGTCGACCGTCAGATACAGCAGCGCGGGCCACCCTCCCCCCGTCCTCGTCGACCGAACCGGCGCGCAGATTCTCGACCGGGCGCAGTCGGTGCCGCTGGCCGCTACCGAGACCGTCTGGTCGCGGCCGGAAGCCGAGGCCAGG
Organism: uncultured Actinomycetota bacterium; assembly: GCA_963828065.1. Lineage (GTDB taxonomy): Bacteria > Actinomycetota > Actinomycetes > Mycobacteriales > Mycobacteriaceae > Mycobacterium. The sequence continues at coordinate 37,038 of CAWHDL010000018.1, forward strand.
CTGCTACCCGGCGCCACGCTTCTGCTCTACACCGACGGGCTGATCGAGCGCCGTGGAGAGTCTCTCGACGTCGGCATCGCGCGCGCCTCGAAGGCCCTCAACCGGTACCGCCATTCCCATCCCGATCACGTAGCCGATCAGCTGATGACCGACCTCGCGCCGCCTTCGGGTTTCGACGACGACGTCGCTGTCCTGCTGTACCGGCATCCGCCGTCGTTGTTGACGGTCCGTTCCCCCGCCCGGCCCACGAGCCTGGCCGCCATCCGAGATCGCCTCCGCCGCTGGCTGCCCGCGGCGGCGATCGACGCCGAAACTGCCCAGGACGTGCTTCTGGCCGTCGGAGAAGCCGCGGCGAACGCCGCGGAACACGCCATGAAAAACGCAACCCATCAAGTCGAACTGACGGTGACCGCGCGCCTGACCAAAGCCGGTCTGGCGCTGACCGTGGCCGACGACGGACACTGGCACGAGCCATCCGCATCGGAGGCCGATCGCGGACATGGAATCGCCTTGATGCATGCTCTTGTCGACGACGTCAAAATCACGTCGACCGGACATGGCACCACCGTGGACATGCTGAAGGGTCTGCACTCATGAGCGAGGCGCAATTTGGGCTGACGGGAGCCAGTGGCACCGAGGCGCCCGTCGTCACCGCGATGGGTGACATCGACCTCGCCAACGTCAACGAGTTCCACGACGCCCTGACGAAAGCGGCCAACGGCGCGCCCGCGTTGACCGTCGACCTGTCGCGAGTGTCCTATTGCGACAGCTCAGCGGTCCGTGCCCTGTTCTCGGTGGCGGGGACTACCAAGCTGAGCCTCGTTGTCGGGTCCACGGGCCCGATCAAAACGCTGCTGTCGGTGTCCGGGCTCGATCGCGTCGCATCCGTCATCACGGCCGACGAGTAGCCGACCATGCCCGCCCCCTCTTTTCAGCCCCGCAAGCACCCGCAGTTGTTCGCGCTGCTGCACCGCATCCTCGAGCGCGCCCACAGCGACGTTCCCGATGCAATCGGGCTCACCGTCACCGTGCACGGCAGGCGATTTGGCGGTGGACCCGTGGTGGCCGCGGCCTGGGGTGCCGGATCCGACATCGTCAGTGCTCAGCTGTCAGGTCTGAGCGGACCGTTGCCCGACGCCCTGAAACACGAGTTACCTGTGCTCAGCGTCGACCTGTGGAGCGACGAACGCTGGCCCGACCTCACGCTGGACGCGCTGACCGCTCGCGCCCCGCAAGACCGCGACGCCTGGGATCAGGTTCGCGGCGCCGCGTCAGTTCCCGGCTTCTGGGAAGACGACGGAAACATCGTCATCTCTTGCCTTCTGAACCGCCCTGGAACCGCGGCCACCGTTGCGACGCTGATCAATTACGAGCGGCTCGTCAACGCCGCGTTCGTCACGACAGCTGCAGAAAATGCCGCCGGTATCGAGGACATGCTGACCGTTCTGCAGTCGCGCGGCGCGATCGAACAGGCCAAAGGCGCGGTCATGGGCTGCCTGAGCTGCAACGCCGACCAGGCGTGGGATGTTCTGCAGCGGGCAAGTCAAGACTTCAACGTCAAGGTGCGCGCGCTCGCGGTGGCGCTGCTGGAACACATCAGCGGCGCCCCCGCAGAGCAACCCGCGTTCGGTACGCCGATCGTCCCCGACCAGCAGACCCGCCAGGCGGCCAAGATGACCTGGGCGGCCCTGACCACTCCTCGGCGGCCGACGCGGGCCTGACGATTCTTCGATAGCGCGCTTACCCTCGACACGTGGATGCTCCAAGACTGCTCGCGGTGCTGGCCGGCCGCCGACTCGCGGTGCTGACGGGAGCGGGTATCTCAACGGACTCGGGCATCCCCGACTACCGGGGCCCGGACTCCCCGCCGAGCAACCCGATGACGATCCGGCAGTTCACCTCCGACCCGGTGTTTCGGCAGCGGTACTGGGCCCGCAACCATGTCGGCTGGCGCCACATGGACAAGACCTCACCGAATGCCGGACACCGCGCGCTCGCCGCTCTGGAGCGGGCCGGCATCGTTTCGGGCGTCATCACGCAAAACGTCGATCTGTTGCACACCAAGGCCGGCAGCCGCACCGTGGTGAACCTGCACGGCAGCTACGCACAGGTGATCTGCCTCGACTGCGGGCACACGATGACGCGCGCGCATCTTGCGAGCCTGCTGGAGGCGGCCAACCCGGGCTTCGACGCGCACGCGGACGGACTCGCGGTGGCCCCCGACGCAGATGCGGTGGTCGCCGACACGTCGTCGTTCCGGATCGTCGACTGTCCGTCGTGCGGCGGCATGCTGAAGCCTGACATCGTCTACTTCGGCGAGAATGTACCCAAAGATCGTGTCGTGCAAGCCTATTCACTTATCGACAACGCCGACGCGCTGCTGGTGGCCGGCTCGTCGCTTACGGTCTTCTCCGGCTACCGATTCGTACGCCACGCCTCGGCGCGCGGCATTCCGATCGCTATCGTCAACAGGGGCCGCACCCGCGGCGATGATTTGGCCACAGTGACAGTGGACGCCGGCTGCTCGCCGATTCTCACGCTGATGGCCGACGAACTCGTCGACTACACGTGCGGCGACGCAAGAACTCCCGTGCGCACCGCGCCACGGATGTTTGCCATCACCCGTTGCAGCAACGCGTCGTAAGCCGCTCCGTCATTGATCAGGTCATCGCGGCCGTGGTGATGCAGATACGCATCGACGCGGCGGTCCAGGGACCAGCTCAGATAATTCTGATCGGTGAACTCGGATCCCAGAAATTCCCAGGCGATGGCCTCGAGTTGTTGCGGCGTTGATGCGACGTCCGCAGACGACATCGACGATCCCCTTCGCTCGCGATACCCCACCATCCTTTCGCGGGCGCGGGCGCGCGTCTAGACCCTAAAGGTCATAAAAATCATCGCTTTATTTGTGCGCCTGGGTAGCGACGAGGTCATCGGCGTGAACGGCCGGGCGGCGCAGCTCGGGCGGCAGCTCAGACGTCGAACGGCCGATCATCGTTGCCAGTTCCGCAGCGTCGTACGCGACAACCCCACGCCCGACCGTGGTGGCGTCGGGGCCGTGCAGTTCCACCACGTCGCCGCCGAAGAACCGACCCGACAGCGCGGTGATGCCGGCCGGGAGCAGCGACCGCCGGTGCTGGATCACCGCCCGCACCGCTCCCGCGTCCAGGGTCAGCTCGCCCGCGGCCTCGGCGGCGTAGCGCACCCAGAATCGACGGGCCGACATCCGGGCACCGCGGGCGGCAAACACCGTGCCCACCGACGCGTCCGTCAGCGCGGTCGCGGCATCCGACGCGGCCGCGAGCAGGACCGGCACCCCGGCATCGGAAGCCAGCAACGCCGACGACAGCTTCGACGCCATTCCACCGGTGCCGCGGTGTGTGCCGCGGCCGGCCACCACCCCGTCCAGGTCGCCCGGCGCAGAAACCTCGGGAATGAAGCGCGCGTCGGATTTTCGGGGATCGGAGTCGTACAAGCCGTCGATGTCGGACAGCAACACCAGCGCATCGGCGCCCACCAGGTGTGCGACGAGTGCGGAGAGGCGATCGTTGTCGCCGAACCGGATCTCATTGGTGGCCACCGTGTCGTTCTCGTTGACGATCGCGACGGCGTGCAACGCCCGCAACCGGTCCAGCGTGCGCTGAGCGTTGGTGTGCTGCGCCCGCATCGCGATGTCGTGCGCGGTGAGCAGGATCTGGCCCACGGTGCGGTGGTACCGGGCGAACGCGGAGCTCCAGGAGTTGACAAGAGCCACCTGACCGACGCTGGCGGCCGCCTGCTTGGTGGCCAAATCTGTTGGGCGGCGGGTCAATCCGAGTGGCTCGAGGCCGGCTGCGATCGCTCCGGAGGACACGATCACGACATCTGACCCGGCCTTCATCCGCGTCTCGATGGCGTCGGCGAGTTTCTCGAGTCGCCCGACGTCGAACATGCCCGTTTTCGAGGTCAACGCCGTGGTGCCGACCTTCACCACCACGCTGCGCGCGGTGCGCACCGCCTCCCGGGGCGGCGACATCGCGGTCATGGCTCATCCCCAGGCTGATGCTCATCGGGATGGCCGCGACGTTCGAGGCGGGCCGCCTTCCGTTCGGCCGCCGACGTCCGGTCGGGGCGGTCCAGCCGCGCGTCGGTGCCGCGGCCCGACGGCGTCACGTCGACGCCTGCCGGGGTCTGGGGTTCCCAGCCGAAGGACACGTCGCCGATTGTCACCTCGCAGCCCGCTGCGGCGCCGAGCCGCAGCAGCTCGTCCTCGACGCCGAGCCTGGCCAGCCGGTCACCGAGGTATCCGACCGCCTCGTCGTTGTCGAAATTCGTTTGACTGACCCAGCGCTCCGGCCTGACCCCGTGCACGACGAAGGCACCGGGATGCTCAGCGTCGGATTCCACGGTGAAGCCGCTGTCGTCGACCGGCACCGGCCGGATCACCGGCCTGCGCGGCGGCGCGGCGGGATGTGCGGCACGGTAGTCGGCCACCATCTTCCATAACCCAAACGTCAACGGCCGCAACCCCTCCCGGGTCAGGGTCGACACCTCGAACACCGGCCATCCGAAGCGGCGGGCGACTTCGTCGTGGACGAACTCTGCGAGTTCCCGCGCCTCCGGGACGTCGATCTTGTTGAGCACCACCGCCCGGGGTCGATCCGACAGGTCGACGAGCGTCGAATCCGCTTGCAGCCGAGGCGAATATGCGGCGAGCTCGGCTTCGAGCGCTTCGATGTCAGACACCGGGTCGCGGCCGGGCTCGAGTGTCGCGCAGTCGACGACATGCACAAGCACCGCGCACCGCTCGATGTGCCGCAGGAATTCCAGACCGAGCCCGCGGCCCTCGGAGGCACCAGGGATGAGGCCCGGCACGTCGGCCACCGTGAAGGAGTCTTCCCCCGCCGACACCACGCCGAGGTTGGGCGTCAACGTGGTGAACGGATAGTCGGCGATCTTGGGCTTGGCCGCCGACAGGACCGACACCAGCGACGACTTACCCGCCGACGGGAAACCGATCAGGCCGACGTCGGCTACGGTCTTCAGCTCCAGGCTCAAGTCACGCGATTGGCCCTTCTCGCCGAGCAGCGCGAAGCCCGGCGCCTTGCGTGCGCGCGAGGCGAGCGCCGCGTTGCCCAAGCCGCCGCGACCGCCGGCCGCCGCTTCGTACGTGGTGCCCGCGCCAACAAGGTCGGCCAACAGCCGGCCGCCGCCATCCAACACGACTGTCCCGTCGGGCACGTTGAGAAATAGGTCGTCCCCGTGGGCGCCGTCACGGTTGCCACCCTGGCCCTGTCGGCCCGACTGCGCCGTTACGTGCGGATGGAAGTGGAAGTCGAGAAGCGTGTGTACCTGGGGGTCGACGACCAGGTAAACGCTGCCGCCACGGCCACCGTTGCCGCCGTCGGGCCCGCCGAGCGGCTTGAACTTCTCGCGGTGCACCGACGCGCACCCGTTACCGCCGTTGCCGGCGCGCACATGAATCACGACGCGGTCGACGAACCGGGGCATCGGTGATCACCTCCCGGGTTCGCGAGGCGAAGTCAGTCCGTGACGATGTTGACCGTCTTGCGGCCGCGCTTCTCGCCGAATTGCACGGCCCCCGCGGCCTTGGCGAACAGCGTGTCGTCGCCGCCACGGCCGACGTTGACGCCGGGGTGGAAGTGGGTGCCACGCTGGCGAACCAGGATCTCGCCGGCCTTGACGATTTGACCGCCGAACCGCTTGACGCCGAGCCGCTGGGCGTTGGAGTCGCGACCGTTGCGGGAGCTGGATGCGCCCTTCTTGTGTGCCATTTCTGGTGCCTCCGCTGGCTACTTGATCCCGGTGACCTTGAGCACGGTCAGCTGTTGACGATGACCCTGCCGCTTGTGATAGCCGGTCTTGTTCTTGAACTTGTGGATGCGAATCTTGGGGCCCTTGGTGTGCTCCAGCACCTCGACGGTGACCGCCACCTTCGCGAGCTTGGCAGCGTCGGTGGTGACGTCCGAACCGTCGACGACCAGCGCCACCGGCAGCGACACCTTCGCGCCGGGCTCGGCCTCGAGCTTCTCCACCTTGAGCACGTCGCCGGCCGCGACCTTGTACTGCTTGCCGCCGGTCTTGACGATTGCGTAGGTCGCCATCGCGTCTTCTCGTTCCGATCTTCGTGGCGCGCGCCACCCGTGGGGCGCGTCCGGGTCTGGGTGCGGGTTCCTCATGGGTCCCGCTGCCGCCGGCACCGGGCCTGGCGACAACTGGTCAAGGGTACGTGACCAGCGCCTAAGGGGTCAAACCACCTGGCCGTCGCTCAGTCGTCGTGGCGGGGCGGCCCGGCCGGGCGCGCTGCGCCGCGGCGCGGCCTGCGGGCGTTGACAGCCGAGACTCCCGCTGTCACGACGGCGTCGTCGGGGTCCTCGGTGTCGTCGTCATCGGCGTCGTCTTCCGCGTCGGCTTCATCAGCGTCGATGTCGATGTCGATGTCGTCGAGGTCCTCATCGTCCTCGTCCAGGTCAACATCGATCTCGTCCTCGTCGTCGTCTTCGTCGTCTTCGTCCGATTCGTCGAGGTCATCGTCCTCGAGGTCTTCATCGGCGAGTTCGAGCGCGGCTTCCTTCTCGATCGCCGGCTCGTCGACCGACTCATCGACGTCCTCGTCGGAGAACTCCTCGCCGTCCTCGATGATCTCCTCGCCGTCCTCGGTGCGACGGCCCGCGGCAATCGCCTTGAACAGCGGATGCTCGCCGGGCGCGTGAGTGGGCACCTTGGCGATCGCCGGCTCGTCGGTGCGCGCCTTGCGCGAACGTTTGCCCCGCCGGCCACCCGACTCCTTGCGGGCCGCCGGCGCCGATTCGACGGGGTCGGCGTGCAGCAGGATCCCGCGCCCGGCGCAATGCGGGCAGGCCGTCGAAAACGCCTCGATCAACCCGGTGCCGAGCCGCTTGCGGGTCAGCTGAACCAGTCCCAGTGACGTCACCTCGGACACCTGATGCCGGGTGCGGTCGCGTGCCAATGCCTCGGTGAGCCGTCGCAACACCAGGTCGCGGTTCGACTCCAGAACCATGTCGATGAAGTCGATGACGATGATGCCGCCGATGTCCCGCAGCCGCAGCTGGCGCACAATCTCCTCGGCCGCCTCGAGGTTGTTGCGCGTCACGGTTTCCTCGAGGTTTCCGCCGGCGCCGGTGAACTTGCCGGTGTTGACGTCGACGACCGTCATCGCCTCGGTCCGATCGATCACGAGCGTGCCACCGGAGGGCAGCCACACCTTGCGGTCCATCGCCTTGGCCAGCTGCTCGTCGATGCGGTGCACCGCAAACACGTCGGGGCCGTCCGGCGCGGCGGGCTCGTACTTGTCGAGCCGCGGAATCAGGTCGGGCGCAACGGAGTTCACGTAATCGTTGATTGTGCTCCACGCGTCGCCGCCGGAGACGACGAGCCTGGAGAAGTCCTCGTTGAACAAGTCCCGGATGACCTTGACCAGCACGTCGGGTTCCTCGTACAGCGCAACCGCCGCCCCGGCCGCGTTGGCCTTGATCTCGGATGCCTGCTCCTCGATCTTCGTCCAACGCTCCTGCAGCCGGTCGACGTCGGCGCGGATGTCGTCTTCCTTCACGCCCTCCGATGCGGTCCTGATGATCACGCCCGCGTCCGACGGCACGACCTCGCGCAGAATCTCCTTGAGCCGCTGACGTTCGGTGTCGGGTAACTTGCGGCTGATGCCCGTCGACGAGGCGCCGGGCACGTACACCAGATACCGGCCGGCCAACGACACCTGCGTGGTGAGCCGGGCGCCTTTGTGTCCGACCGGGTCCTTGCTCACCTGGACGACGACGTAGTCGCCCGGCCTCAGGGCCTGCTCGATCTTGCGGTTGTTGCCACCGAGACCCGCTGCGTCCCAATTGACTTCACCGGCGTACAGCACGCCGTTGCGTCCGCGGCCGATGTCGACGAACGCGGCCTCCATCGACGGCAACACGTTCTGCACGATGCCCAGATAGATGTTGCCGACCAGTGACGCGGACGCGGGGCTGGTGACGAAGTGCTCGACGAGCACCCCGTCCTCGAGCACCGCGATCTGGGTGTACCGGGCGCCCTCGTGCGGCGGCCTCGGCGCGCACCTTGTCGCGCACGACCATGACCCGCTCCACCGCCTCGCGGCGGGCCAGGAACTCGGCCTCGCTCAGAATCGGCGGCCGGCGCCTGCCGGCGTCGCGGCCGTCCCGGCGCCGCTGCCGCTTGGCCTCCAGCCGCGTCGATCCGGTGATGCCCTGAATCTCGTTGTCGTTCTTGTCCGACGACCGCGGAGTGCGCTCGTGCACGACGGTGTTGGGCGGGTCGTCGGGCGAGCCGTTGGTGTTCGCCTCGTCGCTTGAGCCGGTCTTGCGCCGGCGGCGGCGGCGGCGCCGCGGGCTGGCGGCCTCGGCGGAGGCCGCATCGTCGTCGGTGTCCTCGTCATCGCCGTCGTCGGAGTCGTCGTCGCCTTCGTCGGTGTCGGCGCTGTCCAAGCCGTTGTCGTCGTCGGAATCGTCGCCGTCGCCCGGACCCTGCTCGCCGCGGCCGCGGCCCCGGCCACGCCGGCCCCGCCGCCGACGCCGGCCTGCGGGTCGTTCGGTCTGCTCACCGTCGGACGTGTCGAAGTCGTCGGAGTCGTCACCGTCGTCATCGTCGTCGCGGTCCACCACCTGCGGGATCACCTGCGGGGCCACGAACAACGGCATGTAATCGGGCGGGTCGGGTGGTCCACCCGCCGGCGCCACCGGTTCCAACGTGTGGACGCTCAGCGCCTCCGGCGACTCCGCCTCGCGTTGCGTGCTGTCGGCTTGATCTTGTGATTGGTCATCGTTGGCCACGTAATCTCCTATGAGCCCCCGGGCGCGTCAACAGACGCGGCCACGCGAGGGCTATCGCTATGAACTCGGGGCTCGTGTCCCGAGTTTGTAGGTCTCGCGCCCAGCGGCTCGGAATGAACCCACTGGGCACCTGGTGCGAATGACGGCCGTGACGGTCCGCGCCTCATCGAGAATGTCACGATCGTCGCGCACGTCTAAGTCTTCATTCGGATACCCAGCACCCTTCGGCGCTGGTTACCCACAGCCAGTATCCCACACGGCCGCCAGTGGCGGCGATGAGCCGTTACCGGCCCGGGAACCAGAGCGCGATCTCCCGCGCGGCGGACTGGTCGGAATCTGACCCGTGCACCAGGTTGTTCTGCGTCTCCAGGGCGTAGTCGGCGCGGATGCTGCCGGGTGCCGCCTTCTCGACGGGGTCGGTGCCGCCGGCGATCTGCCGGAACGCGGCGACCGCTCGTGGGCCCTCGACGATCGCCACCACCACCGGCCCGGACGTGATGAACTCAAGCAACGAGGAAAAGAACGGCTTGCCGTCGTGCTCGGCGTAATGCTGCCGGGCGAGGTCGTCGCTGACGGTTTTCAGCTCCAACGCTGCCAGCGACAGCCCTTTGCGCTCGATTCGGCTGATGATTTCACCGATGAGGCCTCGTTGGACGCCGTCGGGCTTGATCAGGACGAGGGTCCGTTCAGTCACGGCGCACACACTCAGTCACGGCGCACACACTAACCGACACCGTCGGGCGGAGGTTGCTGCCCAGGCAGCAGCCCATTTTGCTGCCGACGCAGCACCTCAGCGCGCAGATAGACGATGAGCAGCCACACACCGGTGAACAGCAGCCCGATGAAACCGACCGCTGCGTGCACGAAGAACCCGCCGATCACGATCAGCTGAACAGCGAGGTTCGCCCAGATCGCCCACGGCCGCCGCTGCAACGCAGACAGCACCACCATCAGCACGGCCACGCCGATCAGATACGTGCCGGTGATTGGTGTCAGCCCCCGGCCGGTGACACCCACCACCGGTATCGCCAACAGCACGACGATGGCCTCCAGGAGCAAGACCCCCGCCATCACCCCGCGGAAGCTTCGCCACGGGTCCGACGGCGCAACGGGTTGGCTCATGCCGGGTCCCTTCCGAACAGCGTCCTGGCCGCGCCCGCGGTGACAACCGAGCCGGTGACCACGATCCCGGCACCGGAGTATCCGTCGTTCGCCCCGGCCTCCTCGACCAGCGCGGTGGCGGTCTCGATGGCGTCCGGCACGGTCGCCGCCCTGACTACCCGCTCCGGCCCGAACCGCTCGACGGCAGCATCGGTCAGCGTGTCGACGTCGAGGCCGCGCGGAGACCCGTTGTGGGTGACCACGATCTGGTCGAACACCGGCTCGATCGCCGCGAGGATTCCCGCGACATCCTTGTCGGCCATCACCGCCACCACGCCGACGAGGTAACGAAAGTCGAACTCGGTGGCCAGCGTGTCGGCCAACGCGGCGGCGCCTGCCGGGTTGTGCGCCGCGTCCAGCAACACGGTGGGCGCCGACCTGACGCGTTCCAGCCGCCCGGGGCTGGTGACCGCCGCGAACCCGGCCCGGATCGCGTCGACGTCGAGCTGACGCTGCACGCCCGCGCCGAAGAAGGCTTCGACGGCGGCAAGCGCGATCGCGGCGTTGTGGGCCTGATGCTCGCCGTGCAGGGGCAGGAAAATGTCGGGGTACACGCCACCGAGGCCCTGCAGCTGCAGCACCTGGCCGCCGACCGCGATCTGGCGGTCCAGCACGGAGAACTCGGAGTCCTCCCGGGCGACCGCCGCGTCAGCGTGCACGGTTTGTGCGAGCAGCACCTCCATCGCCGCGGGCGGCTGGCGACCGATGACCGCGACGGTGTCGGTCGCGTCCAGGGAGTCGGGCTGGGCCGTGATGATGCCCGCCTTCTCGGCGGCGATGTCGGCGATGTCGTGACCCAGGTAGTCGGTGTGGTCGACGCTGATCGGCGTGATGACGTCGACGGGCGCATCGACAACATTGGTGGCGTCCCAGCGACCGCCCATGCCGACCTCGACGACGGCCACGTCGACCGGGGCGTCGGCGAACGCCGCGAACGCCATCGCCGTCACGACCTCGAACTTGCTCATGGCGGGCCCCGGTTCTCCTAGAAGCCCGCCCTGCGACTGCTTGTCCACCATCTGCACGAACGGCTCGACCTCGCGGTACACCTCCACATAGCCCGCAGGGGTGATCGGCTCGCCGTCGATCGCGATGCGCTCGACGGCAGACTGCAGGTGCGGGCTGGTGGTGCGGCCGGTGCGTCTTCCCAGCGCGGTGAGCAGCGCGTCGACCATCCGGGCGACCGACGTCTTACCGTTCGTCCCGGCGATGTGGATCGATGGGTAACCGTGCTGCGGGGAGCCGAGAAGCTCCATCAACGCGTTGATGCGGGTGAGGCTCGGCTCGATCTTGGTCTCGGGCCAACGTTGGTCGAGCAGATGCTCGACCTGAAGCAGCGACGCGATCTCGTCGGGTGTGGGTGCGGCCCGCGGAGAGTTCACAGCGATGACAGGCGGTTCTCGATGCGCTCGACTTCCTCGCGCGCGAGTTGTTGACGCGCGCGGATCTTGTCGACCACCTCGGTTGGGGCCTTGGCCAGGAACGCATCGTTGTCGAGCTTGACCGAGGTTCCGGTGAGCTCCTTTTGCGCCGCGGCCAAATCCTTTTCGAGCCTGCGCCGTTCGGCCTCGACGTCGACGTTGCCCGATGTGTCGAGCTCGACCATCACGGTGCCGTGGGACAGCCGTACCTCCAGCGATGCGGTCGCACTGAAGCCGTCCTCCGCGTCGGTCAGCCATGCCAGTGCGGACACCGCCGGCAGCTGCCCTTCAAGGTCGGCGGAGTCGATTCCCGACAGTCGCGCGGGCACCTTCTGCCGGTCGGCCAGACCCTGGTCGCTGCGGAACCGGCGCACCTCTGTGACCAGCTTCTGCATATCGGAAATGCGCTGGGCAGCAACGCGAGGCAATATCCGGCCGGTCGACGCCGGCCACTCGGCGATGACCACCGACTCGCCGCCGGTTACTGCCTTCCACAGCGCCTCGGTGACGAACGGCATCACCGGGTGCAGCAGCCGCAGCAGCGTGTCGAGCACGTGCGCCAACACCGCGGTGGTGTGCGGTATGCCTTGGGCAAGCTGAACTTTGGACAGTTCGACGTACCAGTCACAGAACTCGTCCCAGGTGAAGTGATAGAGGGCCTCGCAGGCGCGGCTGAACTCGTAGTCTTCGAACGCCGAATCCACCTCGGCGCGGACCTCTTCCATCCGACCGAGAATCCACCGGTCGGCGTCGGTCAGATCGGTGTCGGCGGGCAGCGGCGCCGGGCGGGTGCCGTTCATCAGCGCGAACCGGGTGGCGTTGAACAGCTTCGTGGCGAAGTTGCGCGACGCGCGCGCATGGTCTTCGCCGACGGACAGGTCGCCGCCGGGGCTGGCACCGCGGGCCAGCGTGAACCGCAGTGCATCAGCGCCGAACTCCTCCACCCACTCCAGGGGATCGATGCCATTGCCGCGCGACTTGCTCATCTTGCGACCGAATTCGTCGCGAATCAGCCCGTGCAGGAAAACATTCCGGAAGGGAACCTGCGGTCCCCGGGCACCGTAAAGCGTGAGTGCGTCGTCGTTCGCGACGAACATGCCGAACATCATCATCCGCGCGACCCAGAAGAAAAGGATGTCGTAGCCGGTGACCAGAACGTCGGTCGGGTAGAACTTCCCTATTTCCGGTGTGTGGTCCGGCCAGCCCATGGTCGAAAACGGCCACAGCGCCGACGAGAACCAGGTGTCGAGCACATCGGGGTCCTGCTCCCAGCCCTCCGGCGGTGTCTCGCCGGGACCGACGCAGACCATCTTCCCGTCGGGCCCGTGCCAGATCGGAATCCGGTGTCCCCACCACAGCTGCCGGGAGATGCACCAGTCGTGCATGTTGTCGATCCAGCCGAACCAGCGAGGCTCCAGGCTCGTCGGGTGGATGACGACGTCACCGTCGCGTACAGCGTCGCCCGCCGCCCTGGCCAGCGTGTCGACCTTCACCCACCACTGCAGCGAGAGTCGGGGCTCGATCGGCTCGCCGCTGCGTTCGGAATGCCCGACGCTGTGCACGTAGGGCCGCTTCTCTTCAACGATGCGACCCTGCTCGGCGAGCGCCTCCCGCACCTTGACCCTGGCCTCGAAACGGTCCATCGCGTCGAAAACCGTTCCGGTGTCGGCGATCCGTCCTTTGGTATCCATGATCGTCGGCATCGGCAGCCCGTGCCGCAGCCCGATCTCGAAGTCGTTGGGATCGTGCGCCGGAGTGACTTTGACTGCACCCGTGCCGAATTCGGGATCAACGTGGTCGTCGGCGACGATGACGAGCTCACGGTCGAGGAACGGATGGGGCAGCGTGGTGCCGACCAGATGGCGGTAGCGCACGTCTGTGGGGTGCACCGCGATCGCAGTGTCACCGAGCATCGTTTCGACGCGGGTGGTCGCCACAACGATGTGCGGCTCGTCATCGTCGAGTGAGCCATACCGGAACGAGACCAGCTCGCCCTCGATGTCAACGTAGGAGACCTCGAGATCCGAGATCGCGGTCTGCAGCACCGGCGACCAGTTGACCAGGCGCTCGGCGCGGTAGATCAGCCCGGCGTCATAGAGCCGTTTGAAGATGGTCCGCACCGCGCGCGATAAGCCTTCGTCCATCGTGAACCGGTCGCGGCTCCAGTCGACGCCGTCGCCGAGCGCGCGCATCTGCCAGCCGATGGTGCCGCCCGAGTCGTGCTTCCAGTCCCACACCTTCTGAATGAACAGTTCGCGGCCGAAATCCTCTTTGGTCTTGCCGTCGACCGCAAGCTGCTTCTCCACGACGGTCTGCGTGGCGATACCGGCGTGGTCCATTCCGGGCAGCCACAACACCTCGTAGCCCTGCATGCGCTTGCGACGGGTCAGCGCGTCCATCAACGTGTGGTCAAGCGCGTGACCCATGTGCAGGCTGCCGGTCACGTTGGGCGGCGGCAACACAATCGAGTACGCCGGCTTGCTGCTGTCGGCGTCGGCGGTGAAGTACCCCGCCTCGACCCAGCTTCGGTACAGCTCGCTTTCTGCCGTCGCAGGATCCCATTGCTTTGGCAAGGTGTCGGCTGCGGGCAAATCAGGGCGGGCGGTCACCGCTCAATTCTAGGAACGCGAGGTTCTCCGGCTCGCGCAGGAGGCCCGGACGGCTACTTCGCGCCGCGGAGCAACCCGCCGAGAATGTCGCCGATCGCACCGCCCTTGTCGCCACCGAGGACGCTGCCCAGGATGCTGCCCAGCGGGTTGTTGCCACCGCTTTGGCTGCCGCCGAGGATGCTGCCCAGCACGTCGCTAAGCCCGCCACCGCTGGACTGAGCGGGTTGCTGGGCGGGTTGCTGGGTGGGCGCAGGCGCGCTGCCCTGGGTGAGTCTCTTGCCGATGTAGGCCAGCACGATCGGCGCGAGGATCGGTAGCAGCTTCTTGATCAGATCGCTGTTTCCCGCGCCCGTTCCGGACAGCGCCGAGGCAACCTGCCCGCTGTCGTTGCCGCCGAAAATCTTCGAAACAATCTGGTCGCCCTGCTTTGCGTCGACCTGGTCGACGCTCACGCCGCCGTCGAGCAGGCCGCTGGCACCTTGCTGGGTGACGGCGGACTCGAGGCCGCTCGAATCGATGTCCTTCGTGTCGACGTTCTGTTGAACGCCACCGACCAGGGCGGGCACGAGGGTCTTGATTGCGCTGTTCACCTCGCCTTCATTGGCGCCTAACTTGCTGGCGATATCCGCTACCGGAATCTGGTTAATGAGGTCATCAAGATCGGACATCGCAGTTACCACCTTCGTTGTTGGTCGCGGGTCTTCGTAAGTCGACCCTAATCTCAATCACCGCCCCGTTCGGCACTTTTGGAAACCGAGTTCACGTCAGCCGCGCGGTGTGCAGCGACACACCGCACTTCGGGAATCGCGCCAGCAGCGCGTCGCCCATCGCGGCCGCAGGGGTCAGCACACCGCGCAGATCCGACAGCTTGTCGCGGTCGAGGGCCAGCGCGAGCCCGCTCTCCCCCAGCAGCACCGAGGTGGCCTTGTACCCGGGGTCGCCCCGCTGCGCGATCGTGGCTACGTATCGTGCGCCGCTCGTCGTCGTGGTGTAGGTCTCGGCCTTGTAGTAGCCGCGTTCGCGTGCTTTTTCGCTCGGCCCGGTGCCGGGTTTGGGGAGGACTCGTTCGACGAGCCGGTGCGGGAGCATACGGAAGAACCTGCTGCCGAGGCCGAAGGTTGCGTTCAGAGCTCCTGTCAGTCCCGCGGAAGCCACCGGGGCGGCGATTGATGAACCGAGGCTCATCGCTTCGGAATAGCGAAGTCGCCGGCCGTACGCCCAGTCCTGAAGCGCGTTGCTGCGCCGCACGATGCGGGTGTTCGACGGCGCCATCAGGAATCCCGCTGTCCACAACCCGGCGAGCTCGGGAGCGATGGTGCTGCCGCGCCGCCACGGCAGGTCGGGTTGTGCGCCCAGGTCGGATTCCGCACCTCGGTCAGTGCTCAGCGAGTACGGATCACCGAGCAGACGCCGCACGTCGGGATCGGTGGACGCGGTCTGGAACAGCTCCACCCCGGACGCGACCGTGCCGCCGGAGAATCCGCCAGAGAATCCGCGTATGACGAACGTGGTTTCGCCGAGTTCTCCCGTGCCGTCCTCGGCGGCCTTGCGATAGAGCGCGTAGACGGTCAGATCGGACGGGATCGAGTCGAATCCGCACGCATGCACGATGCGGGCGCCGGTGTCGACGGCCTCCTTGTGGAACAGGTCGATGGTGTTGCGGATGAAGTACGCCTCGCCGCACAGGTCGGCGTAATCCGTTCCGGCCGCCGCGCACGCCTCGACCAGCGGCAGGCCGTATTTCGCATACGGGCCGACGGTCGTGACCACGACGCGGGTTTGTTCGGCCATCGCTTGCAGCGTTGACGGCTCCGACGCCTCGGCCGCCAGCAGTGGCCAATCCTTCGCCGCGTCGCCGAGGGTGTCGCGGACGGCTCGGAGGCGATCGGTGGAACGGCCGGCGAGCGCGATGCGTACACCGGCGCCCACGCGGGCCAGATATTCGGCCGTCAGCTTCCCGACGAAGCCGGTCGCCCCGTACAGCACGATGTCGTACTCACGCTCCGCTGCGGTCATGGCTAGAACCTACGTCCGGCCACCACACCGCGATAGGTTCGGCCCATGCCGACGAGGGTCGTGGTGGTTGGTGCGGGTATCGCAGGGCTGGCGACTGCGGTCGCCCTGCAGCGGCGCGGCTTCGAGGTCACCGTGTTCGAGGAGAAGACGGACACGTCGAGCGGCGCCGGGATCAGCATCTGGCCGAACGCGCTGGCGGCGCTGGACGAATTCGGGCTGGGCGACGCGGTCCGCGACGCGGGTGGCCGCGTCACCGGCGGCGCGGTGCGCTGGCGCGACGGGAGATGGCTTCGGCGACCCCATCGCGACCGCGTGGTCAAGGCGCTGGGCGAACCTCTGGTGGTGGTGCAGCGGTCGGCGCTGACACACGTCCTGCAGAGCGGGCTGAGCCCCGGCACCGTCCAGCACGGCGTCGGGGTGGCCGGTGTCGTGGAAACCGCCGACGGGGCACGACTGCAACTGTCCGACGGCGCCGACACCGAGGTGGACGCGGTGATCGCCGCGGACGGCACGCACTCGGCGATCGCGCGTCACCTCAACGGGCCGCTTGCCCACACCTACACCGGCTACACGGCGTGGCGCGGGGTGTCGGACTGCTCGATCGATCCGGACCTGGCGGGCGAGACGATGGGACCGGGCGTGGAGTTCGGCCATGTGCCGATGGGCCCCCAGCACACGTACTGGTTCGCCACCGAACGTGCGCCGGAAGGCGCGAGCGCGGCCGGGGGTGAACTGAACTATCTGCGAGCCAGGTATTCGTCGTGGGCAGATCCGATACCCACCATCCTCGCCACCACCGACCCTTCGGTTGTCCTGCGGCATGACATCTACGACCGCGTCCCGGCGAAGGTGTGGGCTCGCGGGCCGATGGTGCTGGTCGGCGATGCGGCCCACGCGATGCGGCCACATCTCGGCCAGGGCGGGTGTCAGGGACTCGAGGACGCGGCGATCCTGGCGGCGTTCGCCGACGGGGCCGACGATCTCGCGACCGCGTTCGCGCGGTTCGCGGCCTTCCGGCAGCTTCGAGTGAAGCCGTTGATCCGCGAATCGGCGCTGATCGGCCGAGTGGTCAACCTGCGACCCGCCCCGTTGTCGGCCGCGGCGAGCTGGGCCAGCAAGCTCGCCCCCGAAGCGCTGCTCACCCGGCACCTGGCGGCGGTCGCATCGCGGACCGCCTTCGTGATGCCCAGCGACCACGATCTGGAGCGGGCATGACCGGCGTCGCGGCGTTGGCCGGCCTTCTCGTCGAGGCCGCCGAGCCGGCGGAGGTGGCGAGGTTCTGGAGCCACGCTCTGGGCGGCGAGACGACGACACTGCTCGACGGCAGCGTGCGCGTCGTCGGCCCGTTCCCCGAGCTGACCGTCTACCCGCAATTCCGGCCCAAATCCGTGAAGAACCGGGTGCATCTCGATCTGTATGTGAAGTCGTTGGATCCGCTGCTCGCGATCGGCGCCCGAGTGCTCGACGAGTATGCCCCCGCAAGCGGGAGGTACCCCCAGCCACGGGTGACGATGGCCGACGTCGAGGGCAACGAGTTCTGCGCGTTCCTGCAGCCCGCCCGACCCGGCGCGCCGCCGGCGCGGGTGTTCGCGGTGTGCACGGACAGCGACCGGCCCGAGGAATTGGCGGCGTGGTGGTCGCAGCTGGTCGGCGCGCAGGTCGGCAACGGCCCCGACGGCACGCCGCGCTGGCTGCACGGATCGGCCGGCTGGCCGGAGCTGATCTGGAAGTTCGTCCGCGTCTCCGATCAGCGGGTGGTGCCGAACCGGTGGCGCTGGACGGTGCATGCCGACACTGCCCGCCTGCTGGCCGCGGGGGCAATCGTGCCCGAACCCGGTGTGCTTCTCGACCCGCAGGGCAACGAGTTCAGCATCACTGAGTAGGCGCCGCCGGCCGCAGCATCTGAAGTGGCGCGGTGATCGTCTGAAGTGGCGCGGTGATCGTCGTGCACAGCAGCTGCAGCCTGATCCCGAACAGGTTCGGAATGGCTGAACAGCCCGGCGATCCCGGAGCACTCAACGGTGTCGGCGTGGCCGTCACGGGGCCGCCGGCATAAGAGCCGCATTTCGGCCATGCCCCGAGCCCCTGGGTGCGCAACACGTTCTCGGCCACCCGAATCTGCTCGTCGCGGCTGGCGGTGACGGGCGATCCCAAGCCGCCGTTGGCGGTCCAGGTGGCCTGCTTGAACTGCAGGCCACCGTAGGCGCCATTGCCGGTGTTGGTCGCCCAGTTGCCACCTGACTCGCACTGCGCGATCGCGTCCCAGTTCACGGTGTCGGCGTGCGCCGTTGCGGTGGCGAGCAGCATCGGGGCGCTGACAAGGGCACCGGTGATCGCTGCCATCGTGATCGTCCTGTGAATCCCCAACACGGCGGTCCCTTTCGCCAAAGCCCCCAAACATTGGTCGATGTGTTAATCGGGGCGTGTCGTGCTCGTGTTACACCCGTGATCTGTGTTATAGGGGTGGCCGCCGGGTAAAGGGAGGCGCAAGGTTAAAGGGGGGCGCAAAAAGAGAGTCGGGCGGTGCCGGAAATATCCGGCACCGCCCGACTCTGGAAGGGGGTTGTTCAGCTTGTTCAGCCGCGCCTGCCGCACACCGGCCAGGCCCTGATCCCCTGGTTGTGCAGCACGTTCTCTGCAACCCGGATCTGCTCCTCACGCGACGCACCGGCCGGCGAACCGCTGCCGCCGTTGGCCCGCCACGTGCCCATCGTGAACTGCAGGCCTCCGTAGTAACCGTTGCCCGTGTTAATGGCCCAGTTGCCGCCGGACTCGCACGCCGCGACGGCGTCCCAGTTCACGTCTGCATTCGCGGTTGCAGTCGACAACGCGATCGGTGCCGCGATGAGCCCACCGGCGATTGCAGCCGTCGTAACCACCTTGCGGAGGTTCTTCAACTATCTTCCTTTCGCCAAGCCCGCGCCAAGGCACGTCCGCAGATGCGGACGTGGTGCCCATTCGGGCGAGGTGCTTCCTTGGATCGCGCCATCTCGGTCAGGCACGACGGTGGGAGACAGATCCGTCTTGCCGGGCAACGGTGTCCCGGCGGCCGACGAATGCGACAGGTTTATCCATGCCGCCTTCGGGTAGCCCCACTCATACGCAGGTTCTCGGTTTGAAATTATTTGCTTCGGTTATGAAGACAAATGGACGCTACAAATCCTGCGGGGCGATGTCACGTCGCGACACGCCGTATATCGAACAGATAACAGGCGAATCACGGGAGGATGGCGTCGGCGTATTCCCAGGTGGACACGGCGAGTCTTAGACTTTCTCAGAAACGCAGCCCACGGCTGCCGAGTGACTTAAATCACCGGAATTTTGTGAGCTGGCGCACTAAAAACGTCCCACCCAGGCCCGGGTTTCGGACGCAAACTGGGCGCTAGCTTTATGTGAGCCAGCCCAACGCATTATCAAAAAGTGATGCCGGCAACACAAACCGGGAAACTGTCTGACGCAGACAAGTTATGTGAAAAAGCGGGATTTATGAAGAATTCAGTCGGAAGATCGGGCCTGAATCATTTCGGCATTTCTGCCGATAGAAAAACATGTTGTTGATATGTCAGGACATATCAACGGAGCAGAGATAAATCCGTTGCAGAATTCATATTGGTGAACCACCG
Organism: uncultured Actinomycetota bacterium; assembly: GCA_963828065.1. GTDB lineage: Bacteria > Actinomycetota > Actinomycetes > Mycobacteriales > Mycobacteriaceae > Mycobacterium. The sequence continues at coordinate 56,678 of CAWHDL010000018.1, forward strand.
TTCGTCTGACACCACAATTCGCTGTGTCTCAACGGAATTCGCCAACGCCATCATGCTGCGCTCCCCCGCGGCCACCAGGTCGTTGATGCGGTCGACGAGCGAAGTCCGATACAGCCCCGCCAGAAACTGGTCGCGGCCGTCCCACGGCAACACCACGTCGGCGGTCAGGTTCTCCGATGCTTCTACCAGCACGTCGATCAGCACGGGGTCGAGAAACGGCATGTCCACCGCGCAGACGAAGGCCCACGGCAGGCCGGCCTCTGCGGCCGCGCGAAGGCCACGCCCCGTCGCGACCAGCGGACCCACCCCTCGCACGTCGTCGCGCAGCACCTCGGCGTCCACCGAGGGCATGTGCTGTCCGGGCGCCGCGATCACAAAGACGGGCGCGCAGCGCTGCTTGACCACCTTGAGGACGTATTCGAGCAAGGTGCCGCCCAAATACGGCAGCGTGGCCTTGTCGCGGCCCATTCGACGGGAAGCGCCACCGGCCAGAACCACGGCGGCCAATTGGTCTGAGCTCACCTCGCGCACGCGGGGAGCAACACGGGCATCAGTCAACCGACCAGGTATCGCGGCCCCGCAGAAGCGACTGCAGCGCGGCGGCGTCGTGCGCGGTCGCCTCCCGCGCGCTGCGCACCTGCTGCCGGGCGCCGTCGTCGTAGGTGGGTCGATGGACCTGGCGGAAGACACCCATCACGGTGTGCTCCAGGTTCTGGTCAGACAGGCGCGACAGCGCGAACGCGTAGCTCGGGTCGTCGGCGGTGGCGTCGTGCACGACGATCTGGTCCATGGCGACGTCGGCGGTCTTGGCCACCTCGACGCCGAACCCCGAGCGCACCACGCAGTACTCACCGCCGTTGCCGAACGTGATGGGTTGGCCCTGATGGACGTTGATCAGGCGCTCCTCGGCGCCCTCTTTGCGCAGCAGGTCGAACGAGCCGTCATTGAAAATCGGGCAGTCCTGCAGGATCTCGACGAAGGCCGCGCCGCGGTGCTGGGCAGCGGCCCGCAGCACCTCTGACAGTCCCTTACGGTCGGAGTCGAGCGCACGGCCGACGAACGTGGCCTCGGCACCCAACGCGATCGACACCGGGTTGAACGGCTGGTCGAGCGAGCCCATCGGGGTGGACTTGGTGACCTTGCCGATCTCCGATGTCGGCGAGTACTGCCCCTTGGTCAACCCGTAGATGCGGTTGTTGAACAGCAGGATCGTCAAGTTGACGTTGCGGCGCAGCGCGTGGATCAGGTGATTGCCGCCAATCGAGAGCGCATCCCCGTCGCCGGTGACGACCCACACCGACAAGTCCTCACGAGCCAGTGCCAGACCGGTCGCCAGCGTCGGGGCCCGGCCGTGAATGGAGTGCAGCCCATAGGTTTCCAGGTAATAGGGGAACCGACTCGAGCAGCCGATGCCGCTGACGAAGACCATGTTCTCGCGTCGCAGACCCAGCTCCGGCAGGAAATTCCGAATCGTGTTGAGAATGACGTAGTCGCCGCAGCCGGGGCACCAGCGGACCTCTTGGTCAGTGGTGAAGTCCTTCGACTTCTGCGGTTGGTCGGTGGTGGGCACACCGCTGATTGAGGTGAGGCCTAGATCTGTGCCGATCACGCTAGTCATGAACCAATTCCCGCTTACTTCTCCACTCGCTACCGTCCAACTTGGCGAACCTGGCCTTATTGCTTTCGTTTTCGGCCAGCGAACCGTCCAGCGCGGCATCGATGATGTCTTCGACTTCGTCGGCCAAAAACGCCATGCCTTTGACTTTCGTCACCGACTGTACGTCGACCAGATACTTGCCGCGCAGCAGCAGCGCCAGCTGACCCAGATTCATCTCGGGCGCCACCACGGTGCCGTACCGTCGCAGCACGTCGCCGAGGTTGGCGGGGAACGGATTCAGGTGCCGAAGGTGCGCGTGCGCGACCTTGATGCCGTTGCGACGTGCCCGTCGGCACGCCTCCCCGATCGGCCCGAAGCTGCTCCCCCAGCCGATCAACAGCAGCTCGGCGTCGCCGGTCGGGTCGTCGACCTCGAGGTCGGGGACCGGGATGCCGTCGATCTTCGCCTGGCGCAGCCGCACCATCAGATCGTGGTTGGCAGGCTCGTAGGAAATGTTGCCTGAACCGTTTGCCGCCTCCAGACCGCCGATGCGGTGTTCCAGGCCCGGGGTGCCGGGGACCGCGAACTGGCGAGCCAGTGTCTCGGGGTCCCGCGCATACGGCTGGAAGTCATCGCCTGGCTGCGCAAGGTTGCGGTCAATCGGCTCGAAGGTACTGATGTCCGGAATGCGCCACGGCTCAGATCCGTTCGCGATCGCCCCGTCGGACAGCAGGATCACCGGCGTCCGGTACGTCAGCGCGATTCGCGCGGCCTCGATGCCGACCTCGAAGCAGTCCGACGGCGACCGCGCGGCCAGGACGGCGACCGGTGACTCGCCGTTGCGCCCGTACAGCGCCTGCAGCAGATCGGCCTGCTCGGTCTTGGTCGGCAGTCCGGTGGACGGGCCACCGCGCTGCACGTCGATCACCAGCAGCGGCAACTCGGTCATCACGGCGAGCCCGATCGCTTCGGACTTCAGCGAGATGCCGGGGCCCGACGTGCTCGTCACGCCCAACGCGCCGCCATACGACGCGCCGATCGCGGCGCCGATCCCGGCGATCTCGTCCTCGGCCTGGAACGTGATGACGTTGAAGTTCTTGTGCTTGGACAGCTCGTGCAAGATGTCCGACGCCGGGGTGATCGGGTAGCTGCCGAGGACCACCTGGGTGTCGGCAAGCTGGCCGGCGACGATGATCCCGTACGACAGCGCGGTGTTGCCGGAAATCTGCCGGTATTCACCGGACGGCAGCTTGGCACGGCCGATCTCGAACGTGGTGCCGAACGCCTCGGTGGTTTCGCCGTAGTTCCAGCCCGCGCGCACCGCCAGCACGTTGGCCTCGGCGACATCGGGCTTGCGGGCGAACTTCTCCCGGATGAAGCTCTCCTGCGACTCGATGTCCCGGCCGTACATCCACGACAGCAGCCCGAGCGCGAACATGTTCTTGGCGCGCTGGCCGTCTTTCTTGGAGGCCCCGATCGCCTCGACCGCGCCGAGCGTCAGCGTCGTCATCGGGACGGGTTGCACGACGTACTCGGAGAGGTCGTCATTCTCCAGCGGGTTCGCCTCGTATCCCACCTTGGCGAGGTTGCGCTTGGTGAACTCGTCGGTGTTCGCGATCACCAGGCCGCCGCGGGGCAGGTCGGCGATATTGGCCTTCAGCGCGGCAGGATTCATCGCGACCAGGACGTCGGGGCGATCGCCCGCGGTCAGGATGTCGTAGTCGGCGATCTGAATCTGAAACGACGAAACGCCGGGAAGCGTGCCTTGGGGTGCACGGATCTCGGCGGGGTAGTTCGGTTGGGTGGCAAGGTCATTGCCGAACAGTGCGGCCTCAGAAGTGAATCGGTCACCGGTGAGCTGCATGCCGTCGCCGGAATCACCAGCGAATCGAATGACAACCTTTTCGAGTTTTTGTCGCACTCCGGTGTTGGCGCCGCTGCCGGTCGGCGTCACGACAAACCACCTCTCAACCTAAGCCGCAAAGTTGATGTCACTGTTAGTACCGATTATTGCACTTTCTTAGTCATCGCCTTACCAAAGCTGACGCGCGCTACTTTTCAGTGTGCCCCAAAAGGCCCAGTTCAGGCCGCACGACACTCCGAGGCCCCGGCGAAAATGTGGTTTTCGTCACTTTTCGACGCCGCGATTTCTAAGAGACCCGCTTAGGTCGGCTAGCACTCACGCCGGCAGGCCGTCGTTTGCCGGTTCGGCGCGGCCCCGGCGCGGCGCGGCGTCGACGTGGCGTACCGAGCGGCGGGCGTGGCGCCGCGATGAATTTGCTGCCAGGTTCCCCGCGCATGGACCGGCGGGCGAGGTCGCCGATTAACCTCGCCGGGCGGCCGCGTCAAAACTAAGCTCGGTGGTGATGAGCCTGAATTTGCCGGTGTGGCGGGCCAACTTATCTGGTCTCGCTCCGCTGGCAACCGCCGAGTCCGCTGCACCGGGAATGCCGACGTTTCAATCGGTGCGGGCGGCGGTGCGGCGCGTCCGGGCTCGCACCTCGACGCTCGCCGAGTTGGTCGTTGGCGACACCGCATACGACGTTCCGCTCCACACGCCCGTGGCGGCCCCGCCTCCGCCGACGAGCGCGCTGAGCAGGATGCGGGTGGGCGCCTTTCCGACCGGCATTGCCGTCAACCCCGAGGGCACCCATGTCTACGTGGTCAACAGCGGCGACGATTCGGTGTCGGCGATCGACGCCGACACCGGTACCGCTGCGGCCACCATCGGCGTGGCTCACGCGCCGTACGGAATCGCGCTGACCCCGGACGGCCGCAAGGCCTACGTCACCAATTCCGGAAGCAACTCGGTGTCGATCATCGACACGCGAGCACACGTGGTGACGGCGACGATCGCGGTCGGCGAGAACCCGTACGGCGTCGCGGTGGCCCGGGATGGCGAGCGCGTGTACGTGACGAACCAGGCCGCCGGATCACTGACGGTCATCGACGGCGTCACGTCCAGCGTCGCCGTCGGGGCCGCTCCGATGGGCGTCGCGGTCAGCCCTGACGGACGGACGGCGTACGTCGTTGACAACGACGCGCACTCGCTGATCCTCGTGGACACCGACACACGCGAGGTCACGAAGACCATTCCGGTGGGTAAGCACCCGGCCCATGTCGCGATCACACCGGACGGCGCCCAGGCTTACGTCACCAACGCCGGGGGCGGCTCGGTGTCGGTGGTCGATCTGTTGACAGCGACGGTCACCGAAACCCTGCTGGTGAGTGATCATCCGATCGGTGTGGCGGTCGGCGCCGACGGTCGCTTCGCGTACGTCACCGCGCTCGACGCGTCGCTTCTCGCCGGCACGGTGACGATCATCGATATCCGCACCGCCGAGACGAAGACTGTTCGTGCAGGTGCACCGTACGGGGTCATCGCCGATCCGTCCGGTGACTATGCCTACATCACCGACTTCCGCTCCCAAGCGGTGTCGACGATCGACGCGAGCGACGAACTCGACGCGATGACCGAGTCCGGGCGCGGTGCGCACGCGCGGCGGCCACCGGCCGGCCCTTTGAGACGGTCCCGCCGGCAGGACACCTCATCCGAAATCGCGATCGATCGCGGCGCCTACGGCGTCGTCGCCGACCCGGACACCGGGCGGGCGTTCGTCATTCACAGCGACGACGACACGATCGAGGTGATCGACTCCCCCGGCCATTCCACCGCGATCGATGTCGGCCGGTATCCATCGGCGGTGGCCCTCAGCCGCGACGGCACGCGCGCGTACGTCACGAACTATGAAGACGGCTCACTGTCGGTCCTCGACACCGCGCCCACCAGCGTCTCGTGCAACACCGTCATCGGCACGCTCGACGTCGGCCTCAGCTGGTCAACGGGCGTAGTCCTCAGTGCCGACGGCAGCCGGGCGTATGCCGTCGACCAGATGGACGGCCACCTGTCGGTGATCGACACCGTCGCTGACAGCCCGAGCCGCGACACGGTCATCAACGGCATCGAACTCCCCGGCCCGCCGACCGCTCTGTGCATCGCGCCCAACCAACGGTGGGTCTACGCCATCAACCATTTCGACCACGTGGTGTGGGCGGTCCACACCGCAACGAAGAGAACGGCGGCCATCCGGCTACCGGCGTACCCATATCGCATCTCGCTCAGCCCCAACGGTTTACGGCTCTACGCAAGCCTGTGCGGCGACGGGTCGACATGCGTCATCGACACCGACCCGGGCAGCGCCAGGTATCGGCGCATCATCGCCCGTCTCCGTGTCGACGGCTACGGGCCGGACCCCGTCTTCAGCACCGCAGGCGCGCGTGCCTTCGTCGTGAACTCGGACGCCAACTCCGTGTCGGTGATCGACACGCCCAGCAGCGCGGTGAAAACCATTGCCGTCGACGAGTATCCGTGGGACGTCGCGGTAAGCCCGGATGGGCGCCGTGCGTACGTCGTCAACATTCTCGACGACTCGGTGTCCATCGTTGGATCCGCGACCGACTCCGTCACCGCCACGATCCCCGTCGGTGCGCGCCCGTGCCGGGTCGCGGTCAGCGCCGCCGGCGACCGGGCGTTCGTCGTCAACAGCCGCGACGACTCGGTGTCGGTGATCGACACCTCGACCGCGACGGTCAGCGACACAATCACCGTGGGGCGCAGGCCCTTCGACGTGACTGTCAGCGCAGACGGCGAGCGCGCATTCGTCCGTCACCGCGACGGGCTGACCCTGGTCGCGGTGTAGACCTAGCATCGGGAGCGCGATGCTCGACAAGCCGTTGGGCCGGCGGACGGTTCTGCGCGGCGGCGCGGTGCTCGGCGCGGCAGCGTTGGCGCCGTGGCCGACGGCGTGCGGTCGCGACGGCGACGACGCGCTGACGTTCTTCTTCCAGGCCAACCCGGAAGAGGCGGACGCCAGGATGCGTATCGTCGACGCGTTTTCGCGCGCGCATCGCGAGATCGCCGTGCGCACGGTGCTGTCCGGGCCCGATCCGATGCAGCAGATGTCGACGTTCTGCGCGGGTGGCAAGTGCCCGGACGTGTTGATGGCGTGGGAGTTGACGTATGCCGGGCTGGCCGACCGCGGAGTGCTCCTCGACCTCACCACGATGTTGGCGCGGGATCGAGCCTTCGCCGCGGCACTGAACGCCGACAGCGTCCCTGCGCTGTATGAGACGTTCACGTTCGGCGGCGGTCAGTATGCCCTCCCGGAGCAATGGTCCGGAAACTTCTTGTTCTACAACAGGAAGCTGTTCGCCGATGCCAACCTGACGCCCCCGCCCGGGCGGTGGGACAAGGCCTGGAGTTTCGCGGAGTTCCTCGACGCCGCAAGGGCTCTCACCAAACGCGACGGCGACGGCAAAGTCACCCAATGGGGTTTTGTCGACACGTGGGTCCCGTACTACTCTGCCGGGTTGTTCGGCATGAACAACGGCACCCCGTGGTGCACGCCGAGGACGAACCCTACGCACCTGAACCTCGATGACGACGCGTTCATCGAGGGCATCCAGTTCTACGCGGACCTGGCCTTCAGGCACCAGGTGGCACCCAAACCCGCGGATCAGCAATCCATGTCCACGATGGATCTGTTCTCCTCCGGCAGGGCGGGGATGGCGCTGGGCGGACACTGGCGATACCAGACGTTCTCGCGGGCCGACGGCCTTGACTTCGACATCACGGTGTTGCCGTCGGGCCCGCACGGAAACGGCGCCCGATCCAACATCGGCACGACCGGCCTCGCGATCGCGGCGACCAGCTCCCGCAAGGAGCAGGCCTGGGAGTTCGTGAAGTTCGCGGCCGGCCCGATCGGGCAAAGCTTGATCGGTGAGTCTGGTCTGTTCGTGCCGGTGCTGACACCCACGGTCGGCTCCGCGGGATTCGCCGAGGCGCACAGCAACATCCGCAATCTCGACGTGCTCGTCGGCGGACCCGCAAATTCGGGCTATCTGCCGGTCACCGCGGCGTGGGAACGGATCGATGCACTGATGGATCGGGGCTTCGGACCGGTGCTGCGGGGCGTCCGCCCGGCGACTTCGTTACAGAAAGGGCTGTCCCACGACGTCGACGAGGTGCTTCGCAGTCGATGACAACCAGCAGGCTGGTCAAGCAACGCGCGCGGGCGGGACGCGCGTTCATCTCGCCGAATCTGGCCGCGGTCGCGGTATTCATGCTGTTTCCACTCGGATTCTCGCTGTACATGAGCTTTCAGAAGTGGGATCTGTTCACCCCGCCGAAGTTTGTCGGTTTGGGGAACTTCCGTCAGCTGTTCACCGCCGACCCACTCTTCCCCATCGCACTGGGCAACACCGCGATCTTCACTATCGGAACGCTCGTCCCCACCGTTGTCATCAGCCTCGCGGTGGCCGGCGCCCTGAACCGAAAGGTCCGGGGCATCGGCGTGTTCCGGACGGTCGTGTTTCTGCCGCTGGCTGTCTCGGCGGTGGTGATGGCGGTCGTCTGGCAGTTCGTCTTCAATACGAACAACGGCCTACTCAACACCATGCTCGGCTGGGTGGGAATCGGCCCGATCCCCTGGCTGACCGACCCGAAGTGGGCAATGGTGTCGCTCTGCATGGTCACCGTCTGGAAGAGCGTGCCCTTCGCCACCGTCATCTTGCTGGCCGCGATGCAGGGTGTCCCCCACATCCTCTACGACGCCGCAAAGATCGATGGCGCTTCGGAAGTCCGGCAGTTCTTCTCGATCACCGTTCCATTGATTCGCGGAGCGCTCGCGTTTGTGGTCGTCATGTCAATCATCAACGCATTCCAGGCATTTGACCAAGTGTATGTTCTGACCGGTGGTCACGGCGGACCGGAAACCGGGACATACGTCCTCGGCATCATGCTGTTCCAGAACGCCTTCGCTTTCTTGGACTTCGGCTATGCGTCCGCGCTGGCATGGGTGATGTTCGCCATCCTGCTCGGAGTGACGGTGCTGCAGCTGCGGCTCGCCCGCAGAAACATTGCGGAGTATTGATGTCAGGTCTGGCCGAGCGTGTCATCAAACGCGGCGCCGTCCGCGCTTTGGCCGTCTATAGCGCGCTCATCGCGATGGCGTGGTGTGCGTTGTTTCCGATTCTGTGGGCGTTGTCGGGGTCGTTGAAATCCGAAGCGGAGGTGACTTCGCCGAGCGTGTTGCCGTCGCGTCCGCACTGGTCCAACTATGGCGAGGTCTTCACGCTGATGCCGTTCTGGCGAATGCTGTTCAACACCGTGCTGTACGCCGCGTGCATCACGGCCGGCCAAGTGTTCTTCTGCTCACTGGCCGGATATGCATTCGCCCGGCTGCGATTCCGGGGCCGTGACACGTTGTTCGTGCTGTACCTGGCCACGCTGATGGTGCCGCTGACGGTTACGGTCATCCCGCAGTTCATCCTGATGCGCATATTCGGGTGGACCGACACCCCGTGGGCGATGATCGTGCCGGGGCTGTTCGGGACGGCGTTCGGCACATATCTGATGCGGCAGTTCTTCCGCACCCTTCCGGCGGATCTCGAGAACGCGGCGATACTCGACGGTTGCTCACCGTGGCAGATCTACTGGCGAATTCTGTTGCCGCAGGTGCGGCCTGCCGTGATGGTGCTCGCGGTACTCACCTGGGTCAACGTGTGGAACGACTTCCTGTGGCCGCTGCTGATGATTCAGCGCAACAGCATCGCCACCCTGACCCTCGGCCTGGTGTGGATGCAGGGCCAATACGTAGCCAGGTGGCCGGTGTTGATGGCCGCTTCGATCCTCATCCTGCTGCCGCTTGTCGCCGTATACGCCGTCGTGCAACGGGCTTTCGTCCGCGGCATCGCGCTGACCGGGTTCGGTGGACGGTGACGGCCTCCGGCTGGTGGGGCGATCCTCAGCGGTCGACGAGGGTGGTCTCGAAGTAATGCCGCGACGCCCGATAGCAGTGCGTCCCGTACTCCACCGCGCGGCCCGAGTCGTCGAAGGCGGTGCGGGTCATCGTCAGCAGCGGCGCGCCGGGCTTCTCGTCGAGCAAACGCGCTTCGGCGCGCGTGGCCGGCCGGGCTCCAATTCGCTGACGGGCCAACCGGATATGCACGCCGTGGGCACGCAGTGACTGGTACAGCCCGGCGTTTTCGAGTTCCTCTGCCTCGGGGGCCAGCTCGACCGGTAGGTAGTTGAGCATCAGCGCCAGCGGCTCGCCGTCGGCGAACCGCAGCCGCCGGATGGTCACCACCTCCCGATCCTCGGCGAGGTTCAGTTCGTGCGCGATCTCCTCGCCGACAGGTCCGGTGTGGTAATCGAGCAACTTGGTGGTCGGATCCTGCCCGGCGCGGGCGAGGTCGTCGAACAGGCTGGTCAGTTCGATCCGCCCATGCTCAGCACTTTGCACCACCTGGGTACCGACACCGCGTTTGCGGACCAGCAACCCCTTGTCGACGAGTTCCTGGATTGCGCGCCGGGTAGTCGGCCGGGACAGCGTCAGCCGCTTCGCCAGCGCGAGCTCGTTCTCGAAGCGATCGCCGGGCGCCAGCTCACCATCGCGAATAGCGTCCTCAATGGCCTGTGCCAGCTGATAATAGAGCGGCACCGGGCTCGATCTATCGAGCTCAACTGCCAGGGTCACGTCGACTCCGATCTGGATACGGGGCCAAGATGAGAGCAGCTGGATCCTATCATCGGTATGACTGAAAGTCAGAATGTCAGGACAAATGGTTGACACACCCCGGTGGCACGGTGCACAGTCGTAACGAGTCCAGCCGTTTCAGCTTCGGGGAGCCGATGTGAGCACCACGCACCCGCTCGATGCGCTCGTCATCGGGCGAAGCGGCATCGACATCTACCCGCTTCAGGCGGGTGTCGGCCTCGAGGATGTCACCTCGTTCGGGAAGTTCCTCGGCGGAACGGCGGCCAACGTCGCGGTCGCGACCGCCCGGCTCGGCCACACCGTCGCACTGATCTCCGGCGTCGGCGACGATCCGTTCGGCCGGTTCGTGTCCCGCGAGCTGGGGCGCCTCGGCGTCGACAACACGCACCTGGTCACCGACACGAAACACGCGACGCCGGTGACGTTCTGTGAGATGTTCCCACCCGACGACTTCCCACTGTACTTCTACCGCAAGCCGACCGCACCCGATCTGCAGGTGCGGCCCGACGATATCGACCACGACACGGTGCAGACCGCCCGGCTGTACTGGTCGACGGTGACGGGGTTGTGCGAGGAGCCCAGTCTCAGTGCTCATTTCGCGGCATGGGAACTACGCGAGCGCCGGCCGCTGACGGTTCTCGACCTGGACTGGCGGCCGATGTTCTGGGAGTCGGCGCAGAAGGCCGGTGAGCACATCCGCAAGGCACTGTCGAAAGTCACTGTCGCGGTAGGCAACCGCGAGGAGTGCGAGGTCGCGGTCGGTGAGAGTGACCCGCTGCGGGCGGCGGACGCGCTGCTGGATCTCGGTATCGAGCTGGCGATCGTCAAGCGGGGCCCCAACGGTGTGCTGGGCCGCACCCGGACCGAAACCGTCACCGTCCCGGCGATTCCGGTCGACGTCGTCAACGGCCTCGGTGCCGGCGACGGCTTCGGCGGCAGTCTGTGTCACGGCTTGCTCGAAGGCTGGCCGCTGGAGAAATCTTTGCGCTATGCCAACGCCGCCGGCGCTATCGTCGCGTCCCGGCTGGAGTGCTCCACCGCGATGCCGACCGCGGCGGAGGTCGAGGAGCTGGCTGAGGCACAGCCACGTTCGGCCCTGGTGCGGTGATGAACAGCAAGTTCTATCTACCCGCGAGATCGACAGCCAGCCTCCCGTTCACGGTGGCGGTGACGCCGGAGTCGGCCGGGTGGTCCGAGTCCAGCATGTGGGTGGCCGAACTCGCCGCGGGCGAACCCGTCGAGCGGCAGTCCGGCGACGACGAGATCCTGGTGGTCCCGCTGTCCGGCTCGGTGACGGTGTCGTGCGGGGATCGCGACTTCACCTTGGCGGGAAGACAATCCGTTTTCCACGGCCCCACCGACTTCGCGTATGTCGGCCGCGACAGCGCGTACCGGGTGATCAGCGCCGCCGGTGCCCGGGTCGCGCTGTGCGGCGCCCGCGCCCGTCGGCGGCTGCCCTTCCGCCACATCCGCGCCGAGGACGTCCCGATCGAGTTGCGCGGCGCCGGCAGCTGCAGCCGCGAGGTGCACAACTTCGCCACCTCCGACGTGTTCGCGGCCGACTCCATCATCGCGTGCGAGGTGATCACGCCCGGTGGCAACTGGTCGTCGTATCCGGCACACAAGCACGACGAGGACACCGACATCGAGACCCAGCTTGAGGAGATCTACTACTTCGAGATCGCCGACGGGCCGGGCGGGTCGGCGGGTTTCGGCTACCACCGGGTGTACGGAACCGCTGCGCGGCCGATCGACGTGCTGGAGGAGGTGCGCTCCGGCGATGTGGTGCTGGTGCCGCACGGCTACCACGGCCCGTCCATCGCCGCGCCGGGGCACCACATGTACTACCTCAACGTGATGGCCGGGTCGGGCCCGGTGCGGGCGTGGCTCATCAGCTTCGACCCACACCAGGACTGGCTCCGCCACACCTGGGAACACCAAGAAATCGATCCGCGACTGCCGTTGCGTATTTCGGGAGACTAGCCATGGGCACCGTCCGCCTTACCGTGGCTCAGGCCACCATCACATTCCTCGCCGCCCAGTACGCCGAACGCGATGGCGAGCGAAACCGGCTCTTCGCGGGCTGCTTTGGCATCTTCGGGCACGGCAATGTGGCGGGACTCGGGCAGGCGCTGTTGCAGGAGGAACTCCGCGACCCGACGACCCTGCCCTACGTGCTGGGCCGCAATGAGCAGGCGATGGTGCACTCGGCCGTCGGCTACGCCCGGATGAAGGACCGACTACAGACCTGGGCAGTCACCTCGTCGGTCGGGCCAGGCGCGACGAACATGGTCACCGGTGCCGCGCTGGCCACCATCAACCGGATACCGGTGCTGTTGCTGCCCGGCGACACGTTCGCCACCCGCGTCAGCACGCCCGTGCTGCAGGAACTCGAACGCGCGGACGCCGGCGACATCACCGCCAACGACGCGTTCCGACCGGTGTCGCGTTACTTCGACCGGGTGTGGCGGCCCGAGCAACTGGGGAGCGCCCTGCTCGGCGCGATGCGCGTGCTGACCGATCCCGCCGACACCGGCGCCGTAACGATCGCGATGCCGCAGGACGTGCAGGCCGAGGCGTTCGACTGGCCCGAAACGCTGTTCGCCGAACGCGTCTGGCACATCCGACGCCCGCTGCCGTCACGCGCGGAGGTTCAGCGCGCGGCGGCGATCATCGCGTCGGCGAAGCGTCCGCTGATCGTCGCCGGCGGCGGCGTGATCTACAGCGGCGCCACTGACGCGCTCGGGCGGTTCTGCGAGCGGACCGACATTCCGGTCGGGCAGACTCAGGCCGGCAAGGGCGCGCTGCCCTATGACCACCCGCAGTCAGTCGGTGCGGTCGGCGCGACCGGCACCACCGCGGCCAACGCGCTGGCCGCCGAAGCGGACGTCGTGATCGGGATCGGGACCCGCTACAGCGATTTCACGACCGCGTCGCGTACCGCGTTCGCGAACCCCGACGTGCGGTTCGTCAACATCAATGTCGCCCCGCTCGATGCGGTCAAGCACAGCGGGCTCGCGTTGGTGGCCGATGCCCGCGAGGCCATCGACGCACTGGATCGCGAATTGGCCGACTACGCGGTCGGTATTCAGTACCGCGATGAGGTGGCGCGGCTGGCGCGACAGTGGGACGACACCGTCGCCGCCGCGTACCGCATCGACGACGATAGCGGCGGGCTCAACCAGAACCAGGTGATCGGGCTGGCCAACACGCTGTCGGAGCCGCGCGACGTCGTGGTGTGCGCTGCCGGGTCGATGCCCGGCGACCTGCACAAGCTGTGGCGAACCCGTGACACGAAGGGCTACCACGTCGAGTACGGCTACTCCTGCATGGGATACGAGGTGGCCGGCGGCCTCGGCGCCAAGATGGCATGCCCCGACCGCGACGTGTTCGTGCTGGTCGGCGACGGCTCCTACTTGATGATGGCCACCGAGTTGGTGACCGCCGTGCAGGAGGGCGTGAAGCTCATCGTGGTGCTGGTGCAAAACCACGGGTTCGCATCGATCGGCTCGCTGTCGGAGTCGTTGGGTTCGCAGCGATTCGGCACCTCGTACCGCTACCGCACCGCCGACGGCCGGCTCGACGGCGCGAAGCTCCCGGTGGATCTGGCCGCCAACGCGGCAAGCCTTGGCGCCGAGGTCATTCGCGTCAATACGGCCGCCGAGTTCACCGATGCGGTGAAGGTCGCGAAAGCCAACGACGTCACGACGGTGATCCACGTCGAGACCGATCCGCTGATCGGTGCACCGAGCAGCGAATCCTGGTGGGACGTCCCCGTTTCGGAGGTGTCCGAGTTGGACTCCACGAGGGCCGCGCGGCAGACCTACGAGCAGAACAAGGCCGCCCAGCGCAGCTATCTTCGGCCGGCCGAGGGACCATGACAAGTGCCATCCGCGTCGGTACCGCACCCGACTCGTGGGGTGTCTGGTTTCCCGATGATTCACGGCAGACGCCGTACACCCGCTTCCTCGACGAGGTGGTCGCGTCCGGCTACACCTGGATCGAGCTGGGCCCCTTCGGATATCTGCCCACCGACCCCGAACAGCTGCGTGACGAACTCGGCTCGCGCGGGTTGCGATTGTCGGCCGGGACCGTGTTCGAGCGACTGCACCGACAGGACTCGTGGTCGGCGGCCTGGTCGCAGATCGAGGACGTGGCCAAGCTGACCGCGGCGGCCGGCGGCAGCCACGTCGTGGTCATCCCGCAGATGTGGCGCGACGCCGCGACCGGCGCGGTGCTCGAGGAGCGTGAGCTGACGAACGAGCAGTGGCGCCGCAAGACGGACGGGATGAATCGGCTGGGCCGGCAGATGTACGAAACGTACGGCGTCCGCGCGCAATACCACCCCCACGCCGACAGCCACGTCGACACCGAGGACCACGTGTACCGGTTCCTCGACAGCACCGACGCCGAGTTCGTCAACCTGTGCCTGGACACCGGGCACATCAGCTACTGCGGCGGCGACAACCTGCGCATCATCACCAAATACCCCGAGCGCATCGGCTATCTGCACCTCAAACAGGTCGACCCCGCGGTCCGTGGACAAATCGAGGACGAAGACCTGCCGTTCGGCGAGGCGGTCAGGCGGGGCGCGATGATCGAACCGCCGCAGGGCATTCCGGACCTGCCGCCGCTGCTGGACGCCGTCGAGCGGCTTGGCGTGGACGTGTTCGCGATCGTCGAGCAAGACATGTACCCGTGCGCGCCCGGAGTTCCGTTGCCGATCGCTCGGCGCACGCGCCGTTATCTCGGCGGCTGCGGCGTCGCGTCCGTCCGATTCGCTTAGGATTCGGTTAGGAGGCGCCTGAAGTGAGTACACCCGAGCTTCGGATCGCGGTGCTCGGTGTCGGCATGATGGGCGCCAACCACGCCGACCGCATCACGCGGCGGATCAACGGCGCGCGAGTGGCGGTCGTCAACGACTATGCGGCCGACAGGGCGAACGCGGTTGCGGCCGCGGTGCCGGGCACCAGGGTGGCGGCCGATCCGCTCGACGCGATCGCCTCCGACGATGTCGACGCGGTGCTGCTGGCCACCCCGGGAACGGTGCACGAAAAGCTCCTGCTGGCCTGCCTCGAACATCGCAAACCGGTGCTGTGCGAGAAGCCGCTCACCGCGGGTGCGGACACCTCGCTGGGCGTGGTTCGCCGCGAGTCCGAACTCCAAACACCGCTGATTCAAGTCGGTTTCATGCGCCGCTTCGACCCGGACTACGTCCAACTCAAGGCACGGATCGACAGCGGCGAGCTGGGGCAGCCGCTGCTGATGCACTGCGTGCACCGCAATGCGGCGGTGCCACCGAGTTTCGACTCGGCGATGATCGTCACGGATTCGCTGGTGCACGAGGTCGACGCGACCCGATACCTGCTCGGTGAGGAGATCGTGTCGGTTCAGATCCTGCGGCCGCGGCCAACCTCACACGCGCCTGCGGGTCTGCAGGACCCACAGATCGCGATCTTTTCCACCGCGGGTGGTCGACACGTCGACGTCGAGGTGTTCGTCAACACCGGCGTGGGCTACGAGGTCCGCGCCGAAGTGGTCGGTGAATCCGGCACCGCGACGATCGGATTCGAACGCATCACCAGGGATTTTTTCGACCGTTTCGGCACCGCATACGACGTCGAGGTGCAGCGGTGGGTTGACGCCGTCAGGGCCGGCGTCAACGTGGACGGCCCGACGGCGTGGGACGGCTACGCGGCGGCCGCGGTGTGCGCGGCGGGCGTGCGCTCGTTGGAGACGGGCGAGCCGGTGGCCGTCGAGCTGGCCGAAATCACGTGATGCCGATCCGCCGCGGCAGCCGAGGATGCTGTGCCGGATCGTCCTCACACAGCAACCTGGCAGAAAACCCTGCAACTCGGATCCGAGGGCGTTGTCCGCCGTGACAGCATTATTCACCGAACACCCCACGTCGGCTAGCAAAGCGCTTGAGCAAACTTGGGCGGACTGTGCGGGCCGGTTAGCCGGCCACTAACGGGCTGCCGGCGTGGTTACGTTCGCGCCGGTCGTCCTAGATTGGACGGATGGCCGCCGAACATGACGTCGATGTCGAGTACGACGAACATGCGGTGATGATCACGCCGCCGGCGCGGGAAGCCGCGGGCGTCAAGGCGGTGCTGGTGGCGCTGCAGCGCGGGCTGGCATCGATGGGCGCGTTCCGCACCGCGGCGTCGCTGAGGCGGCTGAATCAGCGCAAGGGGTTCGACTGCCCAGGTTGTGCGTGGCCGGAGGAACACGGTGGCCGCAAGCTCCCCGAGTTCTGCGAGAACGGTGCGAAGGCCGTCGCCGAGGAGGCCACCAAGCGCGTCGTGACATCTGAGTTCTTCGCCCGTCACTCGATCGCCGATCTGGCCGCCCGGCCCGAATACTGGTTGACCCAGCAGGGCCGGCTGACCCAGCCGATGGTGCTGCGTGCCGGCGATGACCGCTACCGGCCGATCGGCTGGGACGGTGCGTACCGGTTGATCGCCGAGCACCTGCACGCGCTGGACTCCCCCAACGAGGCTGTGTTCTACACGTCGGGCCGAACCAGCAACGAGGCCGCGTTCCTCTACCAACTGATGGTGCGCAGCTTCGGCACCAACAACCTTCCGGACTGCTCCAACATGTGCCACGAGTCGTCGGGTGCGGCGCTGAGCGAAGCGATCGGGATCGGCAAGGGGTCGGTGACCGTCGCCGACGTCGGGGCCGCCGACCTCATCATCATCGCCGGCCAAAATCCCGGCACAAACCATCCGCGGATGCTGACGGTGCTCGAGAAGGCAAAAGCCAACGGCGCCAAAATCATCGCGGTGAACCCGCTACCCGAGGCCGGGTTGATCCGGTTCAAGGACCCGCAGAAGGTGAACGGCGTGATCGGACATGGAATCCCGATCGCCGACGAGTTCGTCCAGATCCGCCTCGGCGGCGACATGGCGCTGTTCGCCGGACTGGGCCGCCTACTTCTCGAAGCCGACGACAAGGCCCCCGGCACGGTCGTGGACCGCGCCTTCGTCGCCGCGCACTGCGCGAACTTCGAAGAGTACGAGGCGCACACCCGTGCGGTTGACATGGACACGGTGCTGCAGGCGACGGGCATCGACCGCGCCCAGCTGGATCGTGTCGCCGAGATGGTGATCGCTTCCGAACGCACGGTTACCTGCTGGGCGATGGGCCTGACGCAGCACCGGCACGCGGTACCGATGATTTCCGAGATCGCCAACGTGCTGCTGTTGCGCGGCATGATCGGAAAACCGGGCGCCGGATTATGCCCCGTGCGTGGGCATTCCAATGTCCAGGGCGATCGCACGATGGGCATCGGAGAGAAGATGCCCGAGACGTTCCTCGCCGCGCTCGACGCGGAGTTCGGCATCGTCAGTCCGCGCCAACACGGCATGCAAACGGTGGACGCGATCCGGGCCATGCGCGATGGGCGCGCGACGGTGTTCATGGGCATGGGCGGCAACTTCGTGTCGGCGACACCCGACACCGCCGTCACCGAGGCGGCGCTGCGCAATTGCTCGCTCTCCGTGCAGGTGTCGACGAAGCTCAACCGCAGCCACCTCGTCACCGGCCGGGAGGCGCTTATCCTGCCGTCGCTCGGCCGCACCGACCGCGACATTCAGGACACCAAGAAACAGCAAGTGTCGGTTGAAGATTCGATGTCAATGGTACACCTGTCGCGCGGCAGCTTGCAGCCGCCGAGCGACCACGTGCGCAGCGAGGTCGCGATCGTCTGCCATCTCGCGCGCACGCTGCTGGGGCCGGATCACCCGGTGCCGTGGGAGAGGTTCAACGCGGACTACGACACGATCCGCGACGCGATCGCGGCCGTGGTGCCCGGCTGCTCTGACTACAACACTCAGGTGCGCCAACCCGACGGCTTCCAGCTGCCGCACCCGCCGCGAGATTCGCGCGAATTTCCCACCAGCACCGGCAAAGCGAACTTCGCGGTCAACCCGCTGCACTGGGTCCCGGTGCCGGCGGGTCGCCTGGTGCTTCAGACGGTGCGCAGCCACGACCAGTACAACACCACCATCTACGGTCTCGACGACCGCTACCGGGGTGTCAAGGGCGGCCGGCGGGTGGTGTTCGTCAACCCCGCCGACATCGAGGCGTTCGGATTGAACGACGGCGACCGGGTCGACCTGGTGTCGGAGTTCGTCGGCGGTGACGGTCAGGTGCAGGAGCGCCGGGCCAAGGACTTTCGGGTGGTGTCCTATCCGACCCCCATCGGCAACGCTGCGTCGTATTATCCGGAGGCCAATTCGCTGGTCGCGTTGGATCATGTTGCGGTCAAGTCGAATACACCGGTCTCCAAGGCTGTGGTGATCCGGTTGGAGCGCTCATGGGACGGGTGACGGCGCGGCGGCGGGTCCGCCACCTGTCCGGGGACGACACCGTGATGCGGCCCGAGACCCTCGCGGTGGAGGAACCGCTGGAGATCCGTGTCAACGGCAAGCCGATCACCGTGACCATGCGGACGCCCGGCTCTGACATCGAACTCGCGCAGGGCTTTCTGCTCACCGAGGGTGTGATCACCGCGCGTGAGGACGTGCTGGCGGTGCGCTACTGCCGGGGCTCCGGCGATGACGGCCTGAACACGTACAACGTGCTCGACGTGACGCTTGCGGCCGGGGTCGAGGCGCCGGATGTCGACGTCACGCGCAACTTCTACACCACATCGTCGTGCGGGGTCTGCGGCAAGGCGTCCCTGGACGCGGTTCGATTGATCAGCCGCCACGGCCCGGGCGACGACCCGGCCGCCGTGGCGGCCGACACGCTGACCGCGATGCCCGAGCAGTTGCGTTCGTCGCAGCGGGTGTTCGCCAGCACCGGCGGGTTGCACGGCGCGGCGCTTTTCGGGGTGGATGGCACAATGCTGACGATTCGTGAGGACATCGGCCGGCATAACGCCGTCGACAAGGTAATCGGCTGGGCACTGGAGGCGGGGCGTATTCCGCTGAACGGCACGGTGTTACTGGTCAGCGGTCGCGCATCTTTCGAGCTGACCCAGAAGGCGGTGATGGCTGGAGTTCCGGTGCTCGCGGCGGTGTCGGCGCCGTCGTCCCTCGCGGTCGACCTGGCCAGCCAGTCGGGCCTGACGCTGGTGGCGTTCCTGCGCCGCGATTCGATGAACGTGTACACCCGGCCTGACCGGGTCGTGCGGTGAAGCTTTCACCCGAGATGCAGCGGGCCGTGCTGGAGCAGCGACTCGGATTCGTCGCTACCGTCAGCAAAGACGGGCAACCGAACCTCTCGCCGAAGGGCACCACAACCGTCTGGGACGACGAGCGGCTGATGTTCGCCGACGTGGCATCGCCGGGAACCGTCGCGAATCTCGCCGCAAACCCACACGTCGAAGTCAATGTCGTCGACCCGATCCTGCGAAAGGGATTCCGCTTCAAGGGAACCGCCACGGTGCACACCGGCGGCGACATTTTCGAGCGGGGCATTCGCATCTTACGCGGACGCGGTTCAACCCTCGGCCGGGACCGGATTTGCTCGATTGTGGTGATCGACGTGACTTCGGCTGCGCCCGTGATTTCACCGGTGTACGACGACGGCACACCCGAAGAGGTGATCGTCCGTCGATGGCTTGACTACTACGGCGACCTGTATGGCGACCTGTATCCGCGCTGAGCGGACTCAGAGTGTTCCCCACGTTTTTGTCGTTGCCGTCAAATTGGGTGGCCGAATTTACTACCGGGAAGCGTCCCGATGGAACATGATCGAGAGGACGAAAGGAATCTGATGTCCGAACTCAAGACCCCGACAGCTGTGCTGCACGAGGGACCACGCAGCCTCTCGGACGCCGAGACAGCCGAGATCGAGGCGCGGGACCTGCAGGGAATTCACCAAGTCGACATCGACGACGTCATCGAGTACGTCCACCACGGCCTACGGCGACTGCCCGACTTTGTCACCCTTTACCGCAAGTACCTCAAGCAGCGCTGGGACGTCTACGAACTCGACTTCACCCAGGACCGCATCGACTGGACCGAGAAGATGACCGAGGACGAACGGGAATCCTTCGTCGGGATCGCGTCCGGATTTCACCACGGCGAGCGGCAGGTGGAGATCGAGCTGCCGGTGTTCATGATCGGCGCGACCGAGGAGGAGAAACTCCACATCGCCGCCCAGATCGAGGACGAGGCCCGGCACACCGTCTTCTTCGACCGGTTCTATCGAGAGGTGGTCGGGATCGAGGGCGCCGACATCATGGGGGTGCTCGACAGCACCTTCCAGTGGGTGCAGGAAACGTTCGTGGGCCCGTTCGGGTTGCTCGCGTACCAGGCGGACGAACTACGCAGGAATCCCTATGACCAGCGTGCCCGCGTCCGGTACGGGACCACATACTTCCTATGGATCGAGGGTGTGCTCGCGCTGTCGGTGATGAAGGTGACGCTGTCCTACGCGCGCTGGCGCGGCATCCTGCCCGCCTATTACACCGGGTTCACCGCGACGTGCCGTGACGAGTCGCGGCACGTGCAGGGCGGCATGCGTTACCTGCAGGACGCGGTGCGGCGTGATCCGACGATGTTGAAGGAGATCCACGACACCCTCACGACGATCCTCACGATCAGCGGGGTCTCGAGCCGCAAGCTGTACTACGAGCCGCTTGGCTGGACGGAGGACGAGGTTCGCGTCCTCCTGATCCAGCAGCTCCGCCGAAAGATGAACGACGTAGGCATTTCGCTGTCCGATGAGTTGGAGGAGTTGCTTGTGCAGATCCAGCCGGTACTGGCGGGAGGCTAGGGATGGCGCCGATGTTTTTCAGCCCGTCCTGGGCCTCCGCCGTCGGGAACGCGTTGGACGCCGGTCCGGACGAGGAAACCCTCGCGGGAAAGCTGCCCGAGTACTGGGAGTTCTATCAGCTGGTGCGATCGAACTACCAGTCGTCGTGGGCGCTCGGCGTCCGCGATCTCCCGGCTGAGCTCGGCTCGGGCACGGGGTATCTCCGGGTGGTTTGGGGCGACAATCGCGTCACGGATTGCCGCATCGTCGACGGGTCCGAGCCGGTGGACGCGACCTACGTGCTGGCCGCCGACTACGGAGACTGGAAAGCCCTGCACCAGGGGTACGACGCACTGCGGACGGTGATGTATCGCAAGCTGCTGCTCGAGGAGGGAGATCTGCTCGAGTTCTTCAAGGCCATCTATTTCTTCGTCGAGTCGCTGGCGCTGATCGCCAAGGTGCCCACCGGCTTTCCTGCAGACGCCAAGGTCCCCGCGCCGGCCTGAACGGTGACGGTCTCCGACCAAGGACCTTTTTGCCCGCCTCCGAGCGACAATGCACGACCGGCGCCCGCTTGATCGTCGGCCGCGCCGTGATCGGGGCACTTTCGCATCGGCGACACGCTTTCTCTCGGTGTGAACTCCTGACAGACTGGCTGCATGGTTGGTCTGGGGGCACTCGCGCTAGGTGCGGCACCGTTAGCCGGTGGAGTCCTGCTCGGCGGCATGGCGGGCAAATCCCAACCGAATGTTCCTGACTTGCGAGCGGTCATCAGATCGGAGATGGAACTGCTGCAGCTGATTCCGGAAGACCAGGTAGCCCGTCGCGTCGCGCTCAAGCAAATGATCGGGGAGCACATCGACGACCTCCTCCTGGCTCAAGAGAAGAGTCGGGAGTTTCAGAGCAAGACCAGGTACTTCACCGACAGAGGCCACTGGCGCGACATCGTGCTGTTTGTCACCACCGTGTTGTTCGCCGTGGTTATCGGGAATGCCGACCACCATCGTCCGATCTGGCTACCGCTCTTAATTGCCACGATCGTGATGTCCGTAGTAACGGGTATCTATGTGCTGCGAGGCTTCTTGACGAGCCTTCGCGACGATGACGGCGACGACGGCCGCCATCCCTAGCGCGGCTATGCGCTCTTGTCGCGGCGCTCGGGGCGCGCCGGCTTGCGCGGCACGATGGTCGGCAGCACGTTGTCCTGCACGGTCTCCTTGGTCACGACGACCTTGGCGACGTCGTCGCGGCTGGGGATGTCATACATCACCGGCAGCAGCACTTCCTCCATGATCGCGCGCAGACCACGCGCGCCGGTGCCGCGAAGGATCGCTTGATCGGCGATCGCCTCCAGCGAATCCTGGGTGAATTCCAATTCAACGCCGTCCATTTCGAACAGCCTGGTGTACTGCTTCACCAACGCATTCTTCGGCTCCGACAGGATCTGAACCAGTGATTCCTTGTCGAGGTTGGTGACCGAGGCCACCACCGGCAGCCGACCGATGAACTCGGGGATCAACCCGTACTTGATCAGGTCCTCGGGCATGACCTCCGCGAAATGGTCCTGGGTGTCGATCTCGGCCTTCGTCCGGACGTCGGCGCCGAAGCCGATCCCCCGCTTGCCGACCCGGTCGGACACGATCTTCTCCAGCCCGGCGAACGCGCCGGCCACGATGAACAAGACATTCGTGGTGTCGATTTGAATGAATTCCTGGTGCGGATGCTTGCGACCACCCTGCGGAGGCACCGACGCCTGGGTGCCCTCCAGGATCTTCAGCAGCGCCTGCTGCACGCCCTCACCCGAGACATCGCGGGTGATTGACGGGTTCTCGCTCTTGCGCGCGATCTTGTCGACCTCATCGATGTAGATGATCCCGGTCTCGGCGCGCTTGACGTCATAATCGGCGGCCTGGATCAGCTTAAGCAGGATGTTCTCGACATCCTCGCCGACGTAGCCAGCCTCGGTCAGCGCGGTGGCGTCGGCGATTGCGAACGGAACGTTGAGCATCTTCGCCAGCGTCTGCGCGAGATAGGTCTTCCCACACCCGGTGGGGCCCAGCATCAGGATGTTCGACTTGGCCAGCTCGACGGGCTCGGTGCGGGAATCGCGGGACTTCTCGCCCGCCTGGATGCGCTTGTAATGGTTGTAGACGGCGACTGCCAGCGTGCGCTTGGCGTTGTCCTGCCCGATCACGTAGCCCTCGAGGAAATCGCGGATCTCGACGGGCTTGGGAAGCTCATCGAGCTTGACGTCGTCGGCGTCGGCCAGCTCCTCTTCGATGATCTCGTTGCAGAGGTCGATGCACTCGTCGCAGATGTATACCCCGGGACCCGCGATGAGCTTCTTGACCTGTTTCTGGCTCTTGCCGCAGAACGAGCACTTCAGCAGGTCACCGCCGTCTCCAATGCGCGCCATGGTGGTGGAGTCCTACTTCCTGTTCGCCGTCGGTTGTCGCTTCGTCTGACACGTCTATCCCGACGCTACCCGCTCGATCGGCCGGGGTGCGACCGATAGGGCTGAATCGCGTCGATGGTATTTCCAGCCCAGGCGTGCTCCTGCGCTGGAGTGAAACATATCTCCTGTGCGCGCCACCGGCCCGCCGGATCGCCGGACCGTGTCCTTGGCGTGTCGCCGCCGTTATTGGACCGAAAGGCCGGCGTTTACTGAGTCGAGGCCGCTGCGACTACTGAGCCGAGGTCGCTGCGACGCCGAGACCGTCAGGCCGACTGCGCAGAGAGTTTGCGGTACTCCAGCACGGTGTCGATGATCCCGTAGTCCTTGGCTTCCTCGGCGGTCAGGATCTTGTCGCGGTCGGTGTCCTTGCGGATCACCTCGGCGTCCTTACCGGTGTGGTGTGCCAGCGTGGTCTCCATCAGCTTGCGCATCCGCTCGATCTCGGCGGCCTGGATCTCCAGGTCGGAGAACTGGCCCTGAATGACTCCGGTCAGGGCCGGCTGATGGATCAGCACACGCGCGTTGGGCAGGGCCATCCGCTTACCGGGTGAACCGGCCGCAAGCAGCACCGCGGCCGCCGATGCTGCTTGGCCCAGGCACACGGTCTGAATGTCGGCGCGGACGTACTGCATCGTGTCGTAGATCGCCATCAGCGACGTGAACGAGCCGCCTGGCGAGTTGATGTACATCGTGATGTCGCGGTCGGGATCCAGCGACTCCAACACCAGAAGCTGCGCCATGATGTCGTTCGCCGAGGCGTCGTCAACCTGCACGCCAAGGAAGATGATGCGTTCCTCGAACAGCTTGTTGTACGGGTTGGACTCCTTGATCCCGTAGCTCGAGTGCTCGATGAACGACGGCAGGATGTAGCGCGCCTGCGGCTGCAGGGCGGGATCGGTTAGCGGGTGGCGGGTCATTTCGGGGCAACTCCGTTGATCTCGGCGCGGGCGATGATGTGGTCGACGAATCCGTACTCCAGCGCCTCCTCGGCGGTGAACCAGCGGTCGCGGTCGGAGTCCTCGACGATGCGCTCTTCCGACTGGCCGGTGAACTCGGCGTTCAGGCGGAACATCTCCTTCTTGATCACCGCGAACTGTTCGGCCTGGATCGCGATGTCCGAGGCGCTGCCGGTGACGCCGCCCATCGGCTGGTGCATGAGGATGCGGGCGTGCGGCAACGCGAAACGCTTGCCCTTGGTGCCCGCGGCCAACAGGAACTGGCCCATCGAGGCGGCCATGCCCATCGCGTAGGTCGCCACATCGCACGGCGCAAGAACCATCGTGTCGTAGATGGCCATGCCGGCGCTGATGGAGCCGCCCGGTGAGTTGATATAGAGGTGAATGTCCTTGAGCGGGTCCTCGGCGGCCAACAGCAGGACCTGCGCGCACAACCGGTTGGCGATGTCGTCGTCGACCTGAGAACCCAGGAAGATGATGCGCTCGGCCAGCAACCGTTCGTAGACCGAGTCGACGAGGTTGAGCCCTGGCGCGCTCGCACGCATATCAGTCACGGCTGGTACCTGCTTTCTGGCTATTTGCTTGTCTCTGACACTAACCAACTCAGCGGGTGACGCACTCCCGACAACATGCCGGTTCGCTTACAGCGTTACTGGCTGTCGTCTTCGTCACTTTCTTCGGCTTCTTCTTTGGCTTCTTTTTCAGCTGGTTCTTCGGCTTCTTCTTCTACTGCTACCGCGGCATCCGAATCGGCGCCGCCGGCCTCCTGCCGCGGACCGAAGAACTCGGCGGTGTCGATCGTGTTGCCCGCGGTGTCCTTGACGGTCGCGCCGCGCACCACAATCGCCAGCGCCTTCCCGCGCCGCACGTCCGCGAACATCGCGGGCAGCTGATTGTTCTCCTGCAGGAACTGCAGCAGCTGCTGCGGTTCGACGCCGTACTGACGGGACTGCAGCACCAAGCGTTCGGTCATGTCGTCCTGGCCGACCTGGACCTTGAGCTCGTCGGCGATCGCGTCAACCACCAACTGCGCCTTGACCGCCTTCTCTGCGTTCTCGCGTGCCTCGGCGTCGAACTCTTCGCGGCTGCTGCCCTGCTCGGCCAACGCCTCGGCCAGCCGATCCTCGTCGTGGTCGAGGCCGTGCAGTGCGTTATGCACCGTTTCGTCGACCTGCGCCTGCACGACCGCCTCCGGCAGCGGCACCTCCACCTGCTCGAGCAGCGACTCGATGGCCGCGTCGCGGATCTTTTCTGCCTGCTGTACCCGCTTGAGCCTGCCCACCTGGTCGCGGAGGCTCGCCTTCAGCTCGTCAACGGTGTCGAATTCGCTTGCCAGCTGGGCGAATTCGTCGTCCAGTTCCGGCAGCTCGCGTTCCTTTACCGAGGTCACCGTGACGGTCATCTGCGCGCTCTGGCCAACATGGTCACCGGCGACCAACGTGGTGGTGAACACCCGGCTCTCCCCCGCCGGAAGTCCGACGATCGCGTCGTCGAGGCCGTCGACGAGCTGACCCGAACCCACCTCGTGCGACATGCCTTCTGCCGTCGCGTCGGGAACCGCTTCGCCGTCAACGGTGGACGACACGTCGATCGAGACGACATCGTCCTTCTGCGCGGCCCGTTCCACCGCAGTCAGCGTCCCGAAGCGGGCGCGCAGCGACTCCAGCTCGGAGTCCACCTCCTCGTCGGTGACTTCGATCGGGTCGACCGTGATGGTCAGCGCGTCCAGATCGGGCAGCTCGATCTTCGGCCGGACGTCCACCTCGGCGGTGAACACCAGCTCCTCGCCGTCCTCGATCTTGGTGATCTCGATCTGGGGCTGACCGATCGGCTGCACGTC
Organism: uncultured Actinomycetota bacterium; assembly: GCA_963828065.1. Classification (GTDB taxonomy): domain Bacteria; phylum Actinomycetota; class Actinomycetes; order Mycobacteriales; family Mycobacteriaceae; genus Mycobacterium. The sequence goes on from CAWHDL010000018.1 coordinate 82,797, forward strand.
CGACGACGTGACGGCCTCGCTGTAGCGGCTCGGCAACGCATCGTTGACGACCTGCTCGAGCACCGCGCCGCGGCCGACGCGGGCCTCGAGCAGCTTGGCGGGAGCTTTACCGGGCCGGAACCCCGGCAGGCGGACCTGCTGCGCCAGCTGCTTGTACGCGCGGTCGAAGTCGGGCTCCAGCTCGGTGAAGGGCACCTCCACGTTGATCCGGACCCGGGTGGGGCTCAGCTGCTCAACGGTGCTTTTCACGTTCCGGCTCCTCATCTGTCTTGCTCTGCGTGTCCGCGGAGCCAGTCGTCATGTCTGGTCGGGGTGACAGGATTTGAACCTGCGGCCTTCCGCTCCCAAAGCGGATGCGCTACCAAGCTGCGCTACACCCCGCGCGCCCGGCACACCGCGGGACGCGGTGCCACGGCACCATTGTGTAACCAGGCGATACTACGGCCTGGCGCACTGGTGGCCTCAATCGGATTTCGCCGGTTGGCTTCGGCCGCTGAAGCGTCGTACAGTGCCGTTCGTGCTGTCCTGCGGGCGTAGCTCAGTGGTAGAGCCCTAGTCTTCCAAACTAGCTACGCGGGTTCGATTCCCGTCGCCCGCTCCATATAACCGGCCTGGTAGGGTGGGTTTGCGCTGTCGCACGTGCGTTCGACCCCGTCGGCCGTACCTACTTTGTACCTACTGCCCGGCCCGAACTACCACTTGAACTCGTTGGACATCGTGGCTGCCCCCCGGCGCGACCGCCATGGCCGACTATCCGACCGTCCTGCTCAGTAGCAACGGGCTATCGCAGGAACGGGTGGCGGCGGCCAGCGAGTTCGCACGCTTCATGCGCACGCCCGAACCGCTCGCGCAGCTGGCGAAAGCCCCGCCGCCACGATCATGCTCGACCAGTCGATGCCGCCGACGAGGGCGGCAAATCCCGGCTGGCCAATGTCGTGGCCGCGCTCAACGCCCGACTGCAGGCGTTGCCGCCGAACTCGTCGGTCGGTCTGCGGACGCCCGACGGCGTTGAGGGGCGGGTCCGAAGTTCCGACGGGCCCGCTGTCTGGCTCTGTCGGCGGCCAGCCGCGCTCGGCTGCGGTGAACGCCCAGACACCGTCGGGAGGCGGAGCGGTGTCGTTCACCACACTGCGGATGATCCACAACGATGCCGTTGCGAATATCCTCCAGGGCCAGAGCAATTCGATCCTGGTGACCACCGCCGGACCGCACACCGACCAGAGTATTGACGGCCTGGGTCAGCAGCAGTACGTCCGCCGGGCCGATCGACCCGGCCCGGCCCGTCGCAATCAGTGTCATCGACTTCGGCACCGACCCGGACCGCGCCAGCTGGGAAGCCGTCGCCCAGGCGGGCGGCGGCGGTTACCAGAACCTGACCTCGTCCGCGTCGCCGGAGCTCACCTCGGCGATCGCCACGTTCCTGGCCTAGCGGAAAGTGTTGCGGTCAGGGCGAATCGTAAGCCTGAATCAGATCGCGCTGGCTCTTGCTGCGCAGCAGCAGATTGTCCAGGTGCACGCCGAATAGGCGAATAAAGTCGAGAACCTTCCAGCGGGCCGGAATGATCGTGCGAACCTTGCCGCGCTCGACCGCGCGGAGCACCCCGGCCGCCGCCTTGTCGGGGCTGATGCGCATTTTCTCGAGGCCCTTGTCCCTGGGCGTATCGAGTGTCATCCTCGCCATCGCCGTGTCGACCAGTCCAAAGTAGGCAATCGTCACTCCGACCCCGTATGGCGCGAGTTCGAGTCGTAGCCCACGGCCGAGCATCTCGACGGCGACCTTGCTCGACGCGTAGGCGACTCCACCCGCGGCCGGGACCATTGCCCCGTATTCGAGATTCGGCGGCCAGCCCAACGAGGAAATGAGGACGGCGTGTCCGCGCGAGGCGATCAGGGGTTCGATCGCCGGCTGGACCGTGTTGAGCGTGCCGATCAAATTGACGTTGAAAACGCGTTGCGCCTCACCCGGCTTGAGTACCCGTAGGGTCGCCGGCCGATGCGTGATCCCGGCGTTGCAGATGACCAGGTCGAGCTTGCCGAACTCCTCGACCACCCGGTCCACTACGGCCGCCATCGCCTCGCGGTCGGCGACGTCGGCGCCAATGGCCAGCGCAGCACCGCTGCGCCGTGCGGCGTCCTCGTCGATGTCGACCGCGCACACCTGTGCGCCCTTGTCGCCGAGCAGCCTCACCTCCGCAAGGCCGATCCCGGCGGCTGCACCGGTGACAAGCACGACCGCACCCGAAAGATTTCTCATCGAAACCCCGTCCTCGACCATCCGCCCACTTGCCCATTGGCACGATGGACGATACACGGACCGTTGCCCCCAAGGCGCTGCCGTTCAGTTCTGGACCAACGAACAGCCTCTGTCCTCAACAAACTTGCGGTCAACCACGTCCTGACTCCTTATGCTGACGGCGAACGCGGCATGCAGGGATCGCCGACCGCTTCAACGGCCTGCCCACCACGCCCACCTGCGGCGAGTTCTGGCCACGAGTTCGACCACCTGTTGTGGAAGCAAGCGTCTACCGACGGTCACGGAGGGTTTATGGTGAATAGCGGCTCGGATGCGGCGTGGTACAACGCGGAATGCCCACGGCCGCTGCACAGCGGTATGCGTTACTCCTCTTGCTATTTGACGATGCGCGACGGGGTGCGGATCGCCGTCAACCTCTACTTGCCCGCGGGGTTGGCGAGCGGGGCAAGGCTGCCCACGATCCTTCATCAAACGCGTTACTACCGCGCAATGGAGTTGCGCTGGCCCTTGCGAATGTTCCTCGCAGGCAGGCCCTTTCACCACATTCCCCTCACTGCGCGGTGCCGAAAGCGCTTCGTTGCCAACGGCTACGCCTGGGTGGACGTGGATGTGCGCGGCTCGGGCGCCTCGTACGGCGGTCGTGTGTCCGAATGGTGCCCGGACGAGATCCGCGACGGCGCCGAGATCGTCGACTGGATCGTGCGCCAGCCGTGGTCGACCGGGAAAGTCGGTGCGCTGGGGACCTCGTACAACGGCGCCACGGCTGAGTTTCTGCTCGTCAACCGACATCCCGCCGTACACGCCATCGCGCCGCGCTTTGCGCTCTTCGACGCCTACACCGACATCGCATTCCCCGGCGGCATTCATGCCGCGTGGTTCACCGAGACTTGGGGGCGATACAACAACGCGCTCGACCGCAACGCGCCGTACGAGGTCGCGGGCTGGTGGGTCAAGCTCCTGGTGAGCGGGGTCCAGCCGGTACAGGGTGATCACGACCGCTCGCTGCGCGCCGGCGCCATCGCCGCGCATAGTGACAACTACGACGTCCACGGCCAAGCCCTGTCGTTGACCTTTCGCGACGACGTGGCCCCGTCGGATCCATACCATCACCAGCTTGCTACCCGCCTCGAGCCGATCGGCACACCGATCGACGCATCGGGCAGTATCAACCTCTTTAGCCCCCACAACTATTGGCATGACGTCGAGGCATCGGGCGCGCCCGTCTACAGTTACAGCGGCTGGTTCGACGGCGCGTATGCGCATTCCGCGATCAAGCGCTTCCTGACGGTCTCCACCGCCGGCAGCCGTTTGATCCTGGGTCCGTGGAACCACGGTGGCGGCTGGCATATCGACCCACTTCGCGCGCCCACCAAGTCAAGCTTCGATCACGACGGCGAGTTGTTGCGGTTCTTCGATCGTCACCTCAAGGAGGGCGATACGAGCATTGGTTCGGAACCGCGGGTTCACTACTTCACCATGGTCGAAGGCCGCTGGAAGTCCGCCGATGCCTGGCCCCCGCCCGCCGCCACACTGAGCTACTACCTCGCCGCCGACCGAGAGCTCGGCATCGACGCGCCCGCCTCCGAAAGCGGTGTGGATGAGTACGTGGTGGACCAGACCGCGGGAACGGGCGAGTACTCACGCTGGCATACGCAGGTGACGATTGGTGACGCCGTCCGGTACCCGCACCGCAGCGCCCAGGACGCGAAACTGTTGACCTACACTTCGGCTGCGCTCGACCATCCCCTCGAAGTGACCGGGCATCCCCTCGTCACTCTCTACGTGACCTCGACGGCAAGCGACGGAACGTTTTTTGTCTACCTCGAGGACGTCGACGAGCGCGGCCATGTCACCTACGTCACCGAGGGCCAGCTTCGCGCCATCAACCGCCGGCTCAGCGAGGCGCGCTCCCCGTACCGCCAAACCGTCCCGTACCGAACCTTCAAGCGCAGCGACGCGCAGCCCCTTGTGCCGGGTGAGATCGCCGAGCTGACGTTCGACTTGCTGCCAACGTCGTACCTGTTCCAATCGGGGCATCGTATCCGCCTAGCCATTGGCGGCGCCGACGCGAGCCACTTCGCCGTCCTGCCCGGCGGACCGCCGACGCTGCATGTCCACCGCAGCCGGCTGCATGCCTCTCGCATCGACCTGCCGGTCATAAGGACGTAGGGGTGGCGACGACGAGACCCTTTACAGGTCAGCTATTTTCGGCAATCCACTCCGAGGTGAAGCGCTGAAGTGCGGTGATCTCTTTGGGGACCTGCCCGCCGATATAGCTCTCGATCTTGCCGCCGACCAGTGGGACTTTGACCTCGACGGTCGTGGAATACTGCAGCCGCGAACCGCTCGGCTCCGGCGCCATCAGGGCCTCCCCGAGCACGGATAGCGGCGCCCCGGGGACTGCCACGTTGACCTCGCCGCGCACACGGCCGCCGCCGATCCGACTCCACCTCTCGTTGCGCACCATCTCCAGATCGCCACGGCGCAACTGGGTGACGATTTTGGGCAATCGGTCACGGAGAAGGCTGAGCCTGACCTCCACTGCCACGGTGCCGTCTGGCTCAACCGTCAACGAACCCAGCGTGGCGGTGCCGCCACCGAAGGTAGCCAGCCGCGCCTGCCAGTAATGCTCATCGGCGAACGCCGAAAGGACTTGTTCAACGCTCGCCGGGGATTCGACGGAGAAGTCGACTGAACGCGGCATAGCCAAGGAGGCTACCGTTTTTCACTTCCGCTCGGGTCGGCAATGTCGAAGTCACATCGCACCTTGAGCCTCCGATTGGCAGCACTCAACCCGTCGTAACTGGTCCGATCACTCTGATTTGGTGCGATCATTGCTTGATGGAGAAACGACGTCGATCGTTTGAAGGATCGTCCAAGTGTTCTGCACCAGCATCGACGGTTTGGGCGGTTTGGACGAACCCGTCGGAGTGGCCTGGAGGGGTCATCGACTCAGCGAAGATCGATGGGAATTTTGTTGCGGGCGCAAAGATTAAGGCAAAGGTGAAGGGTGGTCCGGCGACGACATCCACCGTCATGCGGCTGGATCCACCCAGAATGTGGGTCGGAGTCTCGAAGTTCCCCGGGCTGACGATGACATACGAGCATGTGATCGGAGATGTCGATGACAGCACGATGCTGACTGAGCGCGTCATCATGCGTGGGCTTTTGGCTGGCATTGCTGCCCGCCTGATGGGCAAAGGGCTCGAAGAGACCTTTGCTGCAACAACTGGACGTATTGCCGGTCTGGCCGAGGCCCGTCTGGCTAGTTAAGTTAGCACGGCATCGGCGTAAGCGCGTTGAGGGGCTCGGGAAATCAGCTCCATAGTAACGAGATATGGCCTGCCAGGACGAACGCGGATAGGACGAACACCACCAGCGCCGGCACGATCTCTTTGATGGAGTCTCCAACCCGCTGGTGCGCGATGAAGGCGCCAACCAACAACAGCAGGAGACCCGTTGCCGCGGCAATGGCCAACGGCCGCCAGAAAAGTCCGGCGATGAGACCGATGACGGCAGCGAGTTGACACCAGCCGATGAAGCGACTCAGCGCCGACGAGAGGCCTAGACGGGCTCCATTTTTCCTTGCCTCCTCCAGATAGAAGATGTTCAGGATTGCCGCGACTCCCAGGTATACCGCCAGACCGATCGAGACGACGACGACGGCAATGTCCATGTAGCTCTCCTCTCATACGCCAGTCTCATAGCTGATTTCGGTCCGGTCCGGAAGATCGGCCGCGTCCGGGCGCCCGTAGTGAGCGCGAACTTGCCGTGCGCACGCTCGACGCCGGGGCTTATGCTCCCGAACATGCTAGCCTCGACACCAGTCGACTCGAGGAATGCGTAGATGCAGGAGTTCGCCGGGAAGGTAGCCGTGGTGACCGGCGCCGGTTCGGGTATCGGCCAGGCTTTGGCCATCAAACTGGCCCAATCGGGCGCGAAGGTCGCGATCAGCGACATGGACATGGACGGCCTGGCGCAGACTGAGGAGCGCCTCAAGGCCATCGGCGCACCCGTCAAAGCCGACCGGCTCGACGTCACCGAGCGCGAAGCCTTCACGGCCTACGCCGACGCGGTGAACGCGCACTTCGGCACCGTGAACCAGATCTACAACAACGCGGGGATCGCCTCCGCCGGTGACATCGAGATCAGCCACTTCAAGGACATCGAGCGGGTGATGGACGTGGACTTCTGGGGTGTCGTCAACGGCACCAAGGTGTTCCTGCCTCACCTGATCGCCTCGGGCGACGGACATGTCATCAACATCTCCAGCCTGTTCGGGCTGTTCGCGCAGCCCGGGGGGGCCGCCTACAGCGCCGCCAAGTTCGCCGTCCGCGGATTCACCGAGGCGCTGCGGCAGGAGATGGCGCTGGCCGGTCACCCGGTGAAGGTGACCACCGTGCATCCGGGGGGCACCAAGACCGCGGTCGCCCGCAACATGATCGCAGCCGAGGGAATCGATGTTGCCGAGTTGGCACGGACCTTCGACAAGAAGTTTGCCATCACGTCCCCGGAGAAGGCGGCACGGATCATCCTTGAAGGGGTCCGCAAGAACAAGGCCCGCGTGCTGGTCGGACCGGACGCCAAGATCCTCGACATCATCGTCCGCATCACCGGGTCGGGGGGATATCAACGACTGTTCACCGCGGTGACGGCGCGGACGGTTGGGCCGGCCCGCTAGTGGCTATAGATCCTGTCAGGTGGGGTGTGGGCGCGGGTTCGAGCCGACAGGATTGGCAGTCCGTTGTTGTCCTCGTTCCGGCATTGACGGTTCCCGTGTTGGCTGGCCACGAAGGGGCCGTGAGCGCCCAGGCCCCCACGATGTGGTCGACGCCGCCAGGGTGAACACCCACGACATCGTCGACGTGAGGGCCGACAGCGCAGCCCCGCGACGATTCCGACAAGAGTCGGTCGTCGTGACCGACGTCTGCGGAATAGCTCAAATCGCGTTCACGACGACGAATCAGCGGCTCTGCCAACGCTTTCACCGTTGGCACCGGCGACAGAGTGAGGGGAGGCCGTCGGTGCGGGTGTCGTGTTGGAGGTGACGGGGCACGTCGCGGTCTGCGTTACCACAGGCGACGCCGACGCGACGTCTCGCATCGCACGGACACGGATACGCGCTCCGCGGTGCGGATAGATGATGGAGGCCTTCACCTTTTGCCGTTCACCGGGCGCCGTGGTGGTGCTCAACTCGACCCGCCGTAGCACCTCCGTCAGGACAACGTGCATTTCCACCATGGCGTACGTGGCACCGGGGCAGCGGCGGTTCCCGCCGCCGAACGGTAACCAGGTGCTAGGGGTCAGGGTGGCGCCGAGCATCCTGTCTGGGTCGAACCGCTCCGGGTTCGGGTATTGGTTGGCGCTGCTATGAACAAGCCCGATATTGGCAGTGACCATAACCCCGGCGGGCACGCGGTATCCGGCGACCTCTGCGGGCCGGGTCAGAATCCGGCCAACGTCGTAGACCACCGGACGGATTCGCAGCGTCTCTTTGACGAGCGCATCGAGGTACTCGTCGCCGGCCGGGTCTCCCGCCGCGCTAGCCTCGGCCGCCCATACCGCCTTGGCGAGTACGGCGGGATGGCGGATCAGACGTTCCAGTGCCCACGCCAACCCCGTAGTGGTGGTGTCGTGGCCGGCGACCAGCAATGTGAACAGTTGGTCACGCAGTTCCTTGTCGGTCATCGCGCGCCCATCGTCGTCGGCCGCGCGGACCAGTAGGGCCAGCGCGTCTGTGCGGGCAGCCAAGTTGGGGTCCGCGCGGCGCTCTGCGATCTCGGCGTAGAGGTGCCGTTCGACCTCCTCGATGCCGCGACGCACCGCTCGCCATGGGCGGCGGCGCTGAAGCTCTGGGTACGCGATGGACAGCGTCCCGAAGGTGCCCATGTCCAGCAGTCGGCGCAGTACCTGGCGCAGGGCGGCGAGGCGAGCCGGATCGGTCGCGCCGATGACGGTACGCAGGATCGACTCAAGCGTGATCTCGGCCATTCGGGGCGCCGCCGGGAACTCTATTCCGACAGGCCATTTGGCGATGTTGGTGGCAGCAATCTCGGCCATCACCGCGGCCTGACGCGCGACCGAGTCAGGCCGGAATGGTGCCATGATGAGCCGGCGGCGGTCCCGGTGAACGTCTTCGTCGAGCACCATTACGGAGCTCTCGCCGAGTACCCCTTTCAACATCCAGTTCGCTTCGCCGCAGTGGTAGATGGTCGGATCGCCTGCAAACAGCTCTTTGATATCGGCAGGATCGCTCAGCTGCACCACTGTTCCCATCCACGCCATTCGCAACGTGAATGCCCTGCCGTAGCGTCGGCGGCAGGCAGCTACGAACCGCGTGAAGTGGCGTAACCGCAGTACCGACTGGACCAGCCGGGGAAGCGGAGGCCCCGGTGGCATCGCTGTGGAATCGGTTTCGCCTATGAATGGCAGCATAGGGGTGCCAATCCCGGCTGTCATCAGATCGGGCACAGTTGCCCGTTGCCAATTTGCCGGAATCGACGCGCCGGGCATTCCAAAGTGGTCGTTCGATGGTGCTGTTGACTGCAGCAAACGGCCATTTCTTTGCTGATTCAAGCGTCGGATAGCCGGGCGGTCGTGTCGTCGCTTAATCGACCGCACTGGCTTTCGCCATGGGCCGTGGCGCCGCAGTGATCACGACGACGAATCAGCTGCTCTGCCAACGCTTTCAACGTTGGTACCGGCGACACATTGATCGGAAGCCGTCGGTACGGGTGTCGTGTTGGAGGTGACGGGGCACGTCGCGGTTTGCGTACCCCAGGGCGACGCCGACGTGACGTCTCGCATCGCACGAACGCGGATACGCGCTCCGCGCTGCGGCAGGAGGACACCGGCTCTTACCTTTGGCCGTTCACCGGGTGCCGTGGTGGTGCTCAATTCGACCCGCCGTAGCACCTCCCGCAGCACAACCTTCATTTCTCCCATAGCGAGATTGGCACCAAGGCAGCGGCGATTCCCGCCGCCGAACGGCAACCAGGTGGTGGGGCTCAGGGTGGCGCCGAGCATCCGGTCCGGGTCGAACCGGTCCGGATTCGGGTATTGCGCAGCGCTGCTATGGACAAGCCCGATCGAGGCGCCGACCAAGACCCCGGCGGGCAGCCGGTAGCCCGCCGCGTCTGTGGGCCGTGTCAAGACCCGGCCGGCATCCCACAACACCGGACGAATTCGCAGCGTCTCTTTGACGAGCGCATCGAGGTACTCGTCGCCGGCCGGGTCTCCCGCCGCGCTCGCCTCGGCCGCCGCTACCGCCTTGGTCAGTACGGCGGGATTCCTGGTCAGACGTTCCAGTGCCCACGACAACCCGCTGGTGGTCGTGTCGTGGCCGACGATCAGCAGTGTCATGAGCTGATCGCGCAACTCCCTGTCGGTCATTGCGCGCCCGTCGTCATCGGCGGCACGGACCAGAAGGGCCAGCGCATCGTTGCGGGCGGCCAAGTTGGGGTCCGCGCGGCGCTCTGCGATCTCGGCATAGAGGTGCCGTTCGACCTCCTCGATGCGGTGACGTACCCTTCGCCATGGGCCGTGGCGCTGGAGTTCCGGGTACAAGATGCACAGTGACGCGAGGCTTCCCAGGCGCATAAGCCGCTCCAGTACCTCACGCAGGGCGGCCAGCCGAGCCGGATCGTTCGCACCGATGACAGTGCGCAGGATCACCTCAAGCGTGATCTCGGCCATTCGGGATGCCGCCGGAAATTCCTTTCCCACCGGCCACTTAGCGATATTGGCCGCAGCAATTTCGGCCATCACCCCGGCCTGACGCGCGACGGCGTCAGGCCGGAATGGCGCCAGCATGAGCCGGCGGCGGTCTCGGTGAACGTCTTCGTCGATCACCAGCACAGAGCTCTCGCCCAGTATCCCGGTCAACATCGAGTTGGCTTCACCAGCGTGGTAGATGGTCGGATCGCCCGCAAACAGCGCCTTTATATCGGTGGGATCGCTCAGGTGCACCACCGTTCCGACAAACGGCATTCGCAGTGTGTACACACTGCCGTAGCGGCGTCGGCAGGCTGCTGAAAAGCGTGGGTAGTACGGGGACAACCTCAATGCCGCCTGCACGACCCGCGGAAGCGGAGGCCCAGGCGGGAGCGCAGTCGAATCGGTTTGGGTCATGACCGCGAGCATAGGTGCGGCAATCCCAGCTGTCCCCAGATCGGGCACACTTCCCTTTGCCAATTTGGCGGAATCGACGCCAGAGCATTCCAGGGTGGCGGTTCCGCGGTAGCGTCGACCAGCGGCTCGGCAACGCGGCAGAACCTTACTCACGAGGACCGCGCATCGGCGAGTCGCCGCTGGTCAGGCCAATCGAGTTGCAACACTGACGGCATCGGGTGGCGCATGAAGCGCTGCGCAGAGAACAGGGTGTCCGAATATCCGCGGAACCGTCTTGCCGCGTTGATCGCTACGTTGCTGGGCAGCTCCTTGTGTTCCTGGTGTTGCCCGCTGCAGGCGCCGGCCGCGCCCCGGCAGCCGGACCCTGCGACAGGCCACTGCGCAAGTTGTGGCAAGAGCCGCCACATCTGTTGGCGTTCTGGTCTCGTGCGAGTTCACCCGGTTGCAGATCGGGGTGAAGACAGCGCCGTGCGCGCACACCGGATAGCGTCGCGAGGAGTACTCCGGCTGCGTTCGGGAGCCGCTGCGGCCGCGGCCCCCATAACTGGCAAAACCGCTAGCCAGGTGGTCCCATCACTGACAAACGGGTGGTCCCATGCTCATGGCACAAACCCCCGCCGCACTGGTCCCTTGTTCCTGGCAGCCGACATAAGCGTTGACTGACCTTAAGCAAACGAGACCGCTGTGAGTTTTGCTAAAAGTGCAAAGCTGACATTGCGGGTTGCGTCCCAGCGCCGGTGTAAATGATGGCGGACTTCGGTTCCTTGGTGGTCATGTCAGGCGACGGCTCCGACAGTTTCGGCGTCGGTGATGTTGGTGTCGGGATTGCGAATTGGGGTCGGCGGGTCGAGCAGTTGGTGGCGTAGATCGGCCAGGAGCCGGGTGCCGGTCGGTGTCGTGGTCATGCCGCGCGAGCCTCGCGAGGCGCGGTCAAGCACCGCCCACGCGAGGTTGAGGCGGGATGTCTCGCCGGGAAGCCGGCCGATCACCTTGACGCGGCGGCGAGTCTCACCGAAGGTGCGCTCGATGAAGTTGGAGTGCCGGATCCGCCGGTGGTGCTCGACCGGGAACGCAGGTAACTGGTCAGCTGTTCACGGTCTGCGAGCAGGCATTTGACCGCGGCCGGTAGGTGCGGGCGTAGGTGTCGGCGGTCCGCAAGGTCGCAGTCAGCGCGGTTTAGGCATCGAGTGCGACTGCGCCGCTCATTGCTCGCGGTCAATCACACTGAGGCAGGCGAAGGTCACCCGGTGCTGCCAGTACTGCTTTGTCCGTTGCTCGCCGGATGACCGCCGAGCGCGCCAGTTACCGCATTCACCGAATTGGTCACGGCGCCGCTAATCGCTGAGGCCACTCCGTTGACCGTCGAGGTCACCGCGTTCGCCGCTCCATTACCCGATGAGCCGACGCTATTCCGATGGGAGTTTCCGTTGGGTAACAGCGGCGATCCCAGAGACGGGCGAACGACATTGAGGAGCGGACCGGGCGCGGTGACGGCGGCCGGCACTGTCGTCGGTGGTGGCGTGGGCGCTTGTGTAGCCGCCGGTCCGGCGGTGGTATCCGCGCTAGCTGTCGACTGTTGATTGTTCGGTGTCGACGTCGTGGTCGCGATCTGCGCCAGCGGAATCGGAGGGGGCGTCTGACCTGGCAGCGTCACCGGCGGACCACCGATGCCGTACGTACCCTGCCCTTGCAGATAGGCGGGCGGGGTCCCGGGTACGCGCGCACCGGTGATGTCCTGCTGCGCGAGCTGCAAGCCCAACGGAATTGCGACGAGCAGGCTCTGACCAACATTTATCGGGTTGGGGAAATACAGGAAGTTCGCCGGCGTAGGCACTCCCGGATTTGTCGTGCGGTTGTATCCCGCCTCCACCAGGACGCGCAGCGCAGGATCCAACGCGTCAACTGCAATCGGTCCGACTACCGGAACCAGGTCCAGCGGCATCAGCAGCGGCAAAGGATACGTCGGGATCAGGTAGTACGCCGTGTCACCGTACGTGGCCTGAAACACTGCCTGGTTCGGGTTGACGCCCTGATAGTTCAGGTGCACCAGTGAGATACCCATCAGCGCGTTTGCATCGGCAAGAACATTCAACGGATTGGTCGGGAAATCCGCAAAGCCGTCGTACTGTTGCGCGATGTCGTAGGTTGTGATCTGGCCTGGAGCGGCACCCACCGTATTAGTCGGTGTAGCACCGTTGAACGAGAAGTTCAAGATCGGGATGTAGAGGCCGTTGAAACGCTCCAGGGCCCCGCCATTGGGGCGGTTGCCGTTGCCGATCAGCACGAAGGTGACCTGTGGGGCGCCGGCCGGGTTACTTGCCCAGTATTGATTGAAGTTTCGCTTATATACCGTCGCCACGTTGGCGCCCTGCGAGTATCCGAAGATGACGCTTCCCGAGTCGATGGTGGCGGGCGACGGGAGTGCCGCCACCCCATCCGCCACCGCTTGGTTGTAGGTGGGGTCAAAAAGAAAGCCAGTGGAGATCGGCCAGAAGCTTGCCGGGTAGGGCACGACGGACGGGTTCCCGGGATTCTGCGTGGAGGGCACGAAGAAGTTGACGTACGGCGTCGCCAGATCGATGTTCTGCTGAGGCGTGGCCAGGGTCCCACAGAAGGGCACGCAGAACGGAGGGGCAAACTGCGTGCCCCCCACGATGTAGGTCGCCGCCGCCAGGGTGAACACCGTCGTCATCGTCGACGTGAGGGCTGACAGAGCAGCCGCGACGATTCCGAGAAGAGTGACGCCGGCTGTCCGGATCAGGACCCGCATGTGAAACGCCACCTTCTTGTTCGCGGCGACTTTTCGATGTTCCCCCATGGCTACCTCCGCGCCCCGCATTGTTGGAAGTGGGCTAACACATAGCCTCACACGGAGGGTAGCGTAATGCATCAGACGCTGCGTCGTTGTGGTTTTCGCTGAACAGCTAGCATCTTCCGGGGCCAGACCCAAGTAGTAGGACCGCAAATACTTATGGCAGAAGGGTCTGTGCGTGCGCTTGAGCTATAGTCCTCCGCAAACCTATCGACGTCAACCGATGCGTGCGATAGTCCGCACATGGAAGCAGAACCGTCTAGCACCAGGCCTTATAATCGCCAACGGTGTCTCTTCAGTAGCAGGGCCCAAGCCACGCAGCAAATCCCGGGTATGGGTCGGAAGAGCGGTCGCCGTAGTACCACGGAAGGGCACGCACAACCGTTAGCCAACGTTCGCTTCTTCGACGAGTCAATATTTGCGGCCGAGGTGGACAACCCACCAAACATCGACGTGGTCGTCGGTGGAACCGCGACTGAGAAGCAAAGCAACTGATTGTGGGTACTCCGCGTTCTTTTGGGTCCTCAAGACCTCTTGAGCAGGTACGGTGTGATGGTGGGTGCGGAGCAACTAGACGCCATCATTGTGGGGGCCGGCTTCGGCGGGATGGGCGCGGCGATTCAGCTCAATCGCGTCGGATACAACAACATCGCGATCCTCGATCGCGAGGATGACTTGGCCGGAACCTGGCATATCAATCGATACCCTCGGCTGACCGTCGATGTGCCGACCACCACCTACTCCTATTGGTTCGAGCCCTACCCGTACTGGTCGCGGTTGTACGCGCCGGGTGAGGAACTCAAGCAATACGCCGATCACGTGGCCGACAAATACGACGTGCGCCGGTACATGCGGTTCCGTACCACCGTAGAGGGCGCCAGGTGGGACGAGGAAGCACAGGTGTGGCGGGTAGCCTTAGCCGGCGGCGAAACGTTGACGGCCCGGTTCCTGATCACCGCCACCGGCTTCTTGTCCCAGCCCCGCACCCCCGATATCCCTGGCATCACAGGCTTTAACGGCAAGGTGATTCACAGCACCAGGTGGGACCACAGCTACTCGCTCGAGGGCCGCCGCGTCGGAATCATCGGAACGGGAGTGACGGCGGTGCAGTTGATCCCTGAACTAGCCGACAATGCTTCGGATTTGACCGTATATCAGCGCACGCCGATCTGGGTGATCCCAAAGATAGATTTCGCAATCCCCCCCGCGGTGCAACGGCTGTTTGCCAGATTCCCGTTTGTGCAGCGGGCCGTTCGCTGGTTGACAGACGCCATGGGGGAACTCGGCGTGGTGCCCGGCATTGTGTACTACCGGTGGGCCAGACCGCTGACCGTTGCCGCGGCGAAGCTGTCCAAAATGCACATGTTCGCGTCGATCCGCGACGCAGAGCTGCGGCGAAAGCTGACACCGGACTACGACTTCGGGTGCAAGCGACCCACGTACCACAACTCCTACTACCGCACCCTCACCAAACCGAATGTCCACCTGGAGACCGCAGGGATCGAAAGGATCGAACCCGACGGCATCGTGACCGCCGACGGCCGCAAGACAGTCATCGACACGTTGGTGCTCGCGACCGGCTTCGATTTGTGGGACGCCAACTTCCCAGCAATCGAGGTGGTCGGGCGGGAGGGCCGCAACCTCGGGAAGTGGTGGCGCGACAACAGATTCCACACCTATCAAGGCGTCTCAGTGCCGTACTTCCCCAACTTCCTCAGCCTGGCCAGTCCGTACGCCTTCGCCGGCTTCTCGTTCTTCAACACGATGGAATACCAGATGCGCCACATGGACCGGCTTTTCGGCGAGTTGCGCCGCCGAACGGGCACTACCTTCGAGGTCACCGAAGAAGCCAATGCCCGCTTTTTCGACCGGATGACCGAACGCGTCGACGACATGGTGTTCTTCCGCGGTAACTGTGCATCATCGCGGTCCTACTATTTCCGCGGGAAGGCCACGATGATGCGCCCCACCTCCACCCGCAATGCAGTGCGGGAGTCGACGCGATTCCCGTTGAGCGACTACACATTCACTTGATCTAGATTGCCCTTCCGCCAACCCCCGGCCGTTGACAGGCGGGCGTTATCGGAAGGCGTAGCGATGGAGTTGAATGATCCTGCGCAGTCCCGGTATCCGCGACGCGGATCTGGCGACTAGCCGGTAGCCCCTGGTGAGCCGTTTGACCGTGTCGGCTTCGAACAGCGAGGCTGCCACCATCAACCGAACTCCAGGGACGCGAGCGAGGATGTCGTCGGGTCCGTTGACCGCCCACCCTACTGTCGAGCCCGACCGGGTCACCACCTTGTTGGTCTTCTGCTGCGCTCTTATTCCCAGCCGATTCCAGAAGTCCAATTGCAGCTCCCCGGAGGGGAAGCGCTCGACCACGCGGCGCAGCAGCGCTATGCCGTCGTTCTCCGTCAGGTACATGCTCAGACCTTCAGCGAGCAGCAAAACAGGGCGGTCCGCCGGGATCGCGTCCAGCCACGACGGGTCGGTGGCGGAGGCGGAGACCAGGTGGTAGTGCTCGCGGGTGGGATAGAGCCGCTCACGCAGCGCAATCACGTCCGGATAGTCGACGTCGTACCACTCGACACCGGGCCCTGGGTCTAGCCGAAACACTCGACTGTCCAGACCACAGCCGAGATGCAGCACCACCGGCCGTTCACGGACGGACAGGAATTGGCTTGCCCACATGTCGAACTGGGCGCTTCGGACGGTGATAGATGACACTTGGCGGCGGCGTTGCCTGGAGATGGCGCTCTTGCTCCAGTCGTAATCCAGCTGGCCGACAAGCTGTTTCGCGTACGCATCGCCCAGGACTGGGTGCGGGGCACCGGCGTCCAGCGCCTTGGCGTACAGCATGTCGAGCATGGTCTGTGGCGGCCCGCTCAACTCGATGTGAATCTTATTTGCAGACATTCAAGTAGCCATCCTTCAGCTCTGATATTCGAGCGAAGCGTTACGGAGCAGCGAAAGTATCAAATCGAGCGACCTTTCCGGCGCAGCCGTCTGAACATGATGCTCGATAAGTAGTTGTCCAGCAACGATTCCAAATGAATAGATGTCGATAACGCCGGAGGACGCTCGATGAAATTGGGATTCGAAGTCCACCACCTCCAGATCGGGAGGCGTAGGCATGGCTGAGACATTGCCAATGTTGGTGGAGAGTACGGCATCAGGCAACCCTGGGATCTCTTCGTATTGCAGGCTGAAGTGCAGCATCGATTGCTGGATCACGCCGTCGGACAAGTCAGCCTGCAGAGTATCCGCGATGTCACGGGCAAGATCAACGATGTTGGTGTTCGGCGTGATCCGAGCAAGGTAAGTAGCCACTCCTAAACCGAGGGTGGAGCCCGTCGGGGTCACCGGAGGTTCGAGAAGGCCTCGCAAATTGACGGGACAGAGGTAGGGAATCGGAATGTGGGGGGTCTCGCGGAGGCGCCACTCAGCGAGCAAGATAGCCGCTGACACCAGGGAGTTGACGAAGAGCCGATGCTTGCGACCGAACTGCACCAGGGCCGTGGTTTCGCGCTTGGTCAGCCGACCTCTCGAGGCCGGCACCGCCACCGGTCCCGCCGGTGTGCTGCACCCAGATGATCGTCGAGGCGGTAGTTCATAGGCGAACATCGCAGGAATAAACCGGTCGAGTCCAGACCGCCGCTGCTTTTGTATGCCCCGCTGCTCCAGCAGAACCTCTATTGGTTCGGGCGCCGGCTGAGCGCTCACCGGACCGGCATCACCGCTACAGACCACTTCGGTGTATCTGGAAAACAGCTCAAAAAGCAGTCCGGCGATGTGGTGGCCGTCGGCGAGGCTGTGATGGACATACAGGGTCAGCTCGGCTTGTCCATCAGCTGGCTTCACCATCAGATTGAGCAGTGACTCGCTCTGATCAAGCTGCATTATCGCAGAGCGCCCGTTGTCACCCTCGACTATCCATATCCCAGGGTGAAGAAGGTCGTCAGTGACTATCTGGTATCGGCCTTCGGCTCCTTGCTCGAGGTGCCCGGCATACACCGGGTAGACCTCCAGAAGCGTGTCGAAAGCAGTCGACATGGCGTCGATATCGAATGGGCCCTTCAGATAGACGGTGACAGAAGTGAATGTCTGAGTTTCCGCAAAGAATTCCTCACTCGGGGCCAGCTTTCGAATGACGGACGTTGGAAACACCATTAGGACTCCCTGACAGCTAGTGCGCACGCATCGGTAGGTGTCTGCGGCCATTCTTCGCAGCAGCGCTTTATCATCCGCGCATACTGGCCCTTCGATAACCCAACACCATCGGAATCACACACGCGACAGCGATGCCGCCGGACCAGAGTAGAGTCCCGAGCACCGGCCCGAGCACCGGACCACCGAGCGACAGACCGCGCATCGCCTCAATCGCACGGGACAACGGCTGCTGTTCGACAACTGGTTGAATCCATTGCGGATATTGGTCTAACGGTACAAACCCGGTGCAGAAGAAGAGAAAGAGCGAGTTCACAATAACGATTGCGTCAACCAGAATAGTACTCGGCCAATACAAAGCAACCGTTAGGACCAGCGACGCGAACGCCACCCCGAACACCACCGGAATACATATCCAGGCCAGGCTCGCTAACACCCCCTGTTCGAATCGGAAACCCAACAACAGCCCGACACCGAGTAGGAAAAAGGAATTGATCACAACCCGAACCGCTTCGGCGTTGAGCCGCGCAAACAGACCCGACGCGCGGTGCACAGGCACAACCCATAGTCGGGCAAGCAGACCGTCAGACCGCTCGGTGATGATGCCGACCACGCCGACCGTTGCTCCGTTCATCGCTCCGATAAGGGTCACCATCGGAACGCTGCCGTACAGCGCGTTGTGTCCGGTAACCGACGAAATCGTGTCGCCAAGAACGATATCCACCACCACAAGGAAGACAATCGGGAATACGAGTCCGAAGGCGAACGTCATTGGATCCCGCACCAAGCGGATGAGTAATCGCTGTGTCTGCACCCAGGTATGTGGTCCAAGTACTCGCGGCGAGTTCTCACCGAACCGGCGGTCGACGACGGGAAACGCCTCGTCGCGTAGGACCACGGAGCCCGTCTGCTCGTCTGCAACAGACATCAGGGCCGCCTGCGGAGAACGATCACAGACAATGGCACCATTATTGTCATCGCGCCGACCAACCATGCCAGCGATGGGCCGACAACCGACCAGGTCACCGAGCCCGCGGCCGGGGTCTTGTCACCGGCCAATGCGCGCAACGCGTACACGAATTGGGAAATCGGCTGGTTGCGAACAATCGGCTGGGTCCAATGGGGAAAGCGCTCTACCGGCTGTATGCCGACAGAAAGCAACCCGAAGATCAGCTGGGGCAGCAGCAGCAACTGCGTAGTCGCCTCCGGGTTTTTTGAATTGGTGCCCAGCAGGTCTGCCAGGAATGACAGCACCACGCCGATCAGAAGCAGCAACAGGCAAAAACCCACGGTGTATTCCAGGTCGCGGTAGAACCGAAAACCGATGACATGACCACTGATAAGGGCGGCTGCTGTACCAACCGCGCAACGGTGCACGCTGGCTGACATGCGGGCAGCCAGCGGTGTCAACGGGCCAATCGGCATGGACTGGAATCGTCGATTGACGCCCTTCACCGCGTCGGTCGCCGCGCGAAGGGCTCCGGTAACTGACGCGAACGCGATTCCCTGGAGCGCAATCAACGGCATTAGGTACTGCGCATAGCTGCTCATCCCTGACACGGCACCCATGATGTGGTTCAGCGGTATGTACCACCCCGCCGTGAAGACCACCGACGTGACGACGGCGGAAAGTACTTCCCCGTTGCGTACGGTGGGTGCGACCAACCGGGTTGTCAGTATCCACCACTGTCCAAACGGTGAGGGTTTCGGTCTGGTCGCAGCCAAGGCAGTTGTCACGACCACGTCCGTAGCGGGCCGAGCTTGTTCGCGCGCAACTCCCGTGCTCATGGCAATGCGCCCAGCAACGGGCTCAGAACTACTTGGAGAGGGTCCGGTGGCGCTGCCGGCGGTGACGAGATCGGTTCCTGTGGAGTTGAAACGGGCGCCACCGGAGGTGACGCGATCGGTACCTGTGGAGTTGAAACGGGCGCCACCGGAGGTGACGCGATCGGTACCTCCGGGGCTGAGACGGCCGCGGGGAAGGGACTCGCGGGCTGCACATCTGCAAACTCTTGCCGTGGCAGCGTCGTGGCCGAGGGCGTCGCAGACGGCGCGACGAGTGGGACCGGCGTCGGCAACGGCTGAGAGGGCAGGCTGAGCTGTGGAGTTGACGGCGCTGAACCGGGTGGTGGTCCGGCCCGGACGCTGGCTGGCGACACTGATGTGTTGGCCGCCGACCGATCCCCCGGTCTGGAATCCTTCTGCGGAATAACCAGACTTGCCGCGATCAGCAAATTCGCGCAGGTAACCACCAAGGTAACCAACATTATCGACGCCCTGCTGTGCGACGCCAGCCAAGACCGACCGCGACCGCTTGTTCGGTGCTTGGCTCCGTCGCCGCCGTTCGGGGCGACAACCGGGATGTCCACCGGTTGCTCGCCTGCAACAGGTTCATCGGGGACCGGAGTGCTCGCGGAGTCCTTTGTCAAGGACAGAAATACCTCGTCGAGCGACGGTCGGCGCAGCGCGATGTCGATCAACTCGATGTTCGCCGTATCCAACCGCGACAACGCCTCGACCAACGTATTTGCGCCGCCTGGTGCCGGGATCGCTATCCGATCCGCGGTATTCGTCAGGGCTGCCCTGTTCTCTTCCGGTAAGAGCGAACCGAGCGCCTCCGCTATGGCCGGCAGATCATGGAGATCTCGCGGGACTATCTCGCAGTAACTGCCTCCCGTACGCTCCTTGAGCTGGTCCGCGGTCCCCTCGGCGACGATCACACCATGATCAATCACAATGATCCGATCGCTGAGTGCGTCCGCCTCCTCGAGGTACTGCGTCGTCAGCAGAGTTGCGATCCCTAGGTTCTTGAAGCCGGCCACCAGATCCCAGATGGTCTGCCTGCTTCTCGGATCAAGCCCGGTAGTGGGCTCATCGAGAAACACCACCTCGGGACGAACCACCAAACCGCACGCAATATCTATCCGCCTCCGCATCCCACCGGAATACGTTCCCACGCGGCGATCCGCAGCATCGACCAGATCGAACTCGCGGACTAGTTCCTCAGCCCGGGACCGCGCATTCGACTTACTCAGCCCCTGCAAGCGACCGAACAAGACCAAATTCTCTCGACCCGTGAGTATTTCATCGAGAGCGACTTGCTGTCCGGTCAGCATGATCGATCGACGTACGATGGCCGCCTCGGACACGACGTCAAACCCGGCGATGCTTGCATGGCCCCGGTCCGGCCGCGTGAGGGTGGACAAGATGTCCACCATTGTGGTCTTGCCGGCTCCGTTCGGACCCAGCAACGCAACCACCTCACCCCGGCCAACTTCCAAACTCACATCGCGCAAGGCATCTACGGCACCAAACGACTTGCCGATCCCGTTGACAATCACGGCGTTATCTGAGGTGTGAACTCGCTTCTCCTGCATCAGTTCTCGCTTCGTCGTTGCGGGGGCAACTGCGACTGGAATCATTCCGCCGACAGTTCCACCAGAGCGAGTTCCTCGGTGGCACCGCCCGATTCACTCTCAGCACGACCTGAGGCGATCGCTTCCTCCATCAGTTCGGTGAGCGCGTTCGGCAAGTGCGCAACGAGTGCCTCGACTGTTGCCCTTTGGAGCCGCCGAGTGTCATACCACCAATCGCAATGCAGTACGTCAGAGCAGCGATAAACCCGGAGCTCGATGGCATGGCCCAGGCCAGGGACCTTGTCGCGCACGGGCATCGCCGCGTCGATGTCGAACTGGACAGGCCCTTCCCCGGGCGGCAAGTCGGGGATCATGCCCTCGTTGGCCACGAAGATGTCGGGTGGGGGTATGGGACCGAGTAGTCGGGCAGTCGGTGCATAGAGGTATCGCAATAGCCCGTGCCCGATGCCGTGGTGCGGGACGGCCTTCAAGGTGTCGTGCACGTCATCCAATACCTGTATCGCATTGGCGCTCTCGCGGCTTACGCACGTGAGCGGCATCGGGTAGATGGTCTGGAACCCGCCAGCGGTTAAACGCGGATCGACGTCGGGTTTGAGGACGGAACGGCAGTCCCCCGCCAGGGCCACTGCGACCACACCCTCGCCGATAGTGTGCGCGATCGTTCGGCTCAACGCGGCAAGCAGTATCTCCTCGATGGTGAACTGGAACAAGTGCCGAGTGCGGTCGATTTCGCTTGTCTGCTCGGTCGTCAGGGTCGACGCCAGACGCGCGTAATCGTCGGTCCGGGGTGGATCGGCGATGTCGGGATCAGCTACGTGCATGGTTGTCTTGGTCGAGTTCTCGAGCCAAAAGTCCCGACTTTCCAGCACCGCGGGATGGGTGGTGAGTGCCGCGCAGCGCTGTGACCACTCGTGCCATGTTGCGGTAGCGGGTGGTAAGGCGATGTCCTCGCCGGCGAAGCGTTGCGCGAATGCGGTGAAGATGTCGGTGAGCAGAATTTCGCGTGAGGTACTGTCGGCCACCATTTCAAACACGGTGATCGCGAGATAGCAAGGTATTTCGTCAGAATCGACGATATACGTAGCGCTCAATGGTGGACTAGACAAGTCCCGCGCACGGATGTCCTCGGCGAGGATACTCAACACGGCTTCCCGCTCCTGGCCACTGCCGCGCCCCACACCCTCCGGAAGTGACCGCTGCGTCAGATTGATGGATTCGTAATGTGGCGCGATATGTTGCTCCCAGCTACCTGCGCGTTCGACGATCTGCAGGCGCAGCGCGTCATGATGGTTGGTCACGGCGGTTAGCACGGACCGGACATCGTTCACACCAACCGTCGAGTCGAGGCGCAGGATCAACGGCACCCGCCAGCGACCGGCGTCGCGCACCCCGTGCTCAAGGAAGTACGCGACATTCGGCGGAATGGGGGGATTCACGTCGTCACTGGACGGCATGGTCGCCAAACTGCCCGCTGCGTATCGAGCGACCACGGCGGTTGCCAGTGCAGACACATTCGGGTGCTCGTAGAGGTCTTGCGGAGTCAGGTCCATGCCTTGGTTTGTCGCGCTCATCGCGACACCAATGGCGATGAGTGAATCGCCCCCGATCTCAAAGAAGTTGTCGGTCAGGCCGATCGAGTTGACACCGAGGCACTCCCTCCAGACGCGTTGTAGCGTCGCCTCAATCTCAGATTGGCCGCCCTGCGCCGCCGCCGCACGACCTACGCCACCATTCGACGGGGACGGCGCGCTGCCATTGGTCGCGGTGTGACCGTTGGACCAGTCGTCGGCCGTCGTTGGGTCAACCCAATGTCGCTGCCGTGCAAAGGGATAGCCTGGTAACGAAACCAGCCGTGGGCGACCCACCGACAGGCGTGACCAGTCGACCTGAACGCCTGCCGTCCACAACTGCCCGAGGGCGAGCAGGAAAGTATCGCGATCGCTTCTGTTCTGAACTTGGTGGCGCATGAGCCGCACGGCGCGGTGATCGGTCGACCACTTGGGATGCCGCATTGCTGAACCCGTCAACGTGCCGCCGGGACCCACCTCGATAAGGACCCGGCCTGGGTCGTCGAGTATCAGGTCTAGTTCGTCGGCGAACCGGACGGTGGCCCGAATCTGTCGCGCCCACAGAGCCGGGTCGGTCGCCTCCTCGGAGGTCATCCACGAGCCCGTGACGTTGGAGAGCAACGGCGTGTGCGGCTTGCGCAACTCGACGGTGGAGAGAAACTCGGCAAATTCCGGGATCACCGGATCCATCAAATTCGAGTGGAACGCGTGGGCTGTCCGGACTCGACGGACTACTATCCCCTGCTGCTGCAGGCGATTCTGCAATTTGCGGATGTCCGCTTGCGAGCCGGCGACCACGCAGTTGCCGGGATCATTCACGGCGGCAAGGTCGAGGCCGGGTGCGAGGTGCTCGGCGATGACGTCGGGGCTGATCGCCACCGCGACCATCGCGCCGGGGCCTGATGCATGCATCAGGCGCGCGCGTACCGCGACGACTCTGATCGCGGTCTCCAGGTCGAACACGCCTGCGAGCGTGGCCGCCGCGTACTCGCCGATGCTGTGTCCCGCGAATGCTGCCGCCCGAACCCCATAGGAGTCGATCAGCTTCCCCAGGGCGTATTCCACCGCGAACAAGGCAGGCTGGGCGCGGTCGGTACGCTCCAGATCCGATCCGGATTCGTTGAACACCTCTTCGCGCAGATCTATGCCCAGCTCCTGGCGGAATCCTGCCGCGGACCGGTCGAAGTGCTCGGCGAAGACCGGCTCCGTTTCGTATAACCCACGGGCCATCTCAACGTGCTGAGCCCCCTGCCCTGGGAAAAGCAGAACGACTCTGTCGGAGCGTGATTCGGCGTTCTCGACGGACTCGCCGATGAAAAGGTTGTCGTGCTCCGATGCTTGCAAGACCGCCGCAGCGTTTTGTTGGTCGTGGACGACCGCCGCCATCCGGATCTTCTCTTGCCGACGTCCGGCGAGAGTGGACGCGACGTCGGACATATCCAACGCCTCCGTGCGCGAGAACTCGGTAGCCAGAGCCGAGCGAAAATCGGTCAGCGCCTCGGCGGTTCGAGCCGACAACCGGAGCACCTGGGGTCCCGTTCGGATTTCAGGTGCTCGAACAACCGGCGCCTCTTCGAGGACAACGTGCACGTTCGTGCCGCCGACACCGAACGAGCTGACGCCCGCACGCCGAACTCCATCCCATTCCCAAGGGCCATACTCGCTCCGCACCACGAACGGGCCCTGATCGAGGTCCAGCGCCGGGTTGGGTTCGGTGAAGTGAAGCGTCGCGGGAAGAGCCCGGTGCTTCAGACACAGAATTGTCTTGATAAGGCCGGCAATTCCGGAGGCCTCCCCCAGGTGCCCGATGTTTGACTTGACCGAACCGAGGGCGCATGGGCCGCTTCTGGTCTGCTCGGAGACATCAAACGCGTTTCGCAGCGCCTCGATCTCGATCGGGTCGCCGAGCGGTGTGCCGGTTCCGTGCGTCTCGACATAGCTGACAGTCGATGAATCGACGTCCGCCACCGCGTGCGCCTCGGCGATGACGTCGGCCTGAGCGCGAACGTTGGGCGCGGCGTAGGTCATCTTCACCGATCCGTCGTTGTTTATCGCCGACCCTCTGAGGACGGCGTGGATGCGGTCACCGTCCTCGACCGCCGCCTGCAACGGCTTGAGCACCACGATGGCCACTCCGCTGCCGAAGACGGTGCCATCGGCTCTCACATCGAACGGGCGGCAGTGGCCCGCCGGCGAAACCATCGATCCCGGCTCGTGCCAGTAACCGGCGTTGTGCGGGATTCGAATCGACACACCGCCCGCGAGGGCCATGTCGCATTCACCGCTCAGCAGGCTCTGGCATGCCAGGTGGACAGCGACGAGCGACGACGAGCACGCCGTCTGCACCGCGACGCTCGGTCCCCGCAGATTGAATTGATGCGAAACCCGGGTAGTCAGGTAGTCCTTGTCGTTCCAGAGCGACATGTTGATGAGATCGAACGACGTTCCCTGCCCCATGATCGTGCTCGGATTATGGTGCGAGAGAAGGTTGTGCAGCATGTAGATGCTCGAGGCAGTGGTTCCGTACACACCGATCGAGCCATCGAACCCGGCGGGATCGCAGCCGGCGTCTTCCAGGGCATGCCACGCGCACTGCAAGAACAACCGCTGTTGCGGATCCATCATCCGCGCCGTCTGCGGAGGGAAGCCGAAGAACTCCGCGTCGAATTCGTCGACTCCGTTGATGAGGGGTGCGCGCCGGACATACGACGGACTTGCCAAGGTTTCTTCGCTGACGCCAGCAGCGCGGAGCTGGTCCTCCGACAACGTGACGATCGACTCCTTGCCGCACTTGAGATTGTCCCAGAATTGCGACAGCGAATCGGCTCCCGGGAGCCTGCCTGCCATGCCGACGATCGCAATGGCATTGGGCGGCAGCAACTCCGATGCCAGCTCAGATTCGTTCACGCGTGTTGTCCTCTCTTCCGCCGCATCGCGGCACCACGGCGAGCAGCGGCGCGTTGGCTGGCACGATCGCGAACATCGTTGACGGACGCCGTGCTGCTCTGCACAGCTACTCCGAGCTGGCGGACAACATTCGCCGTGATGTCGCTCACCGATGCGCCACCCAACAGAAGCGCCACCGGTGGCTCGACGCCCAGATCCGCCTGGCTGGCCTGCCTCATCCGCACTGCCATAAGGGAATCCATGCCGAGCTCAATCATCGGCGTGACCAGATCGAGAGCCGACTGATCGGCGTATCCCATGATCGCCGCGATGCGAGAGCACAGGCGGTCGGCGATGACCCGCTGCGCATCAACCGGGTCCAGATCTTTCAACCCCTCTACCCCCACCCAATCGTCGTCATCGGCCAGGTCGAATTCGTTCGAGTCGGCGGGCACCAAGTCGTCGACTAGGTGGAGTGCTCCGCGGATGCGGTATGCGGCGGCGAGCCGAGTCCAGTCGGCGGCGACGACAGTGGACCGGACCGGGGCATCCGGACCCGTGATCGACCACAGGGCTTGGATGGCGACTTCATCAGGCATGGGTTCGAGACCGGACTCGAAGGTGACCCGGCTGTGTTGGTCACTCTGGGTGTCGGCCAGCGACTTCCACAGTCCCCAGTTGACAGTTGTGGCTGAGAGGCCGGCCGCGCGGCGTGCGTAGGCGAAGGTGTCGAGGAAGGTGGTGGTGGCTGCATAGTGGCCCAGCCAACGCGATCCCAGTAGTCCGGAGATCGAGGAGAACAATACGAAGTGACTCACAGGCGTCTTCAGCGACAGGTTGTGCAGCAATGACACCGCGTCGAGCTTGGGCCGGAACATGACGTTGACGTCGTCATCGGTCATGTCGCGCAGCGTCATCGGCCCACCGCCATACGCGGCCAGGTAGATACCGTCCAGTGGCGGAAGATCTGCGCCGAAGCGGTCGAACAGTGCCGTCATCGCGGCTTCGTCCGATGCATCGGCGGCGACTGTCACCAATGTGGTGTCCCGCGTGGACAGAGCTTCGGTCAGCTCATCCAGCCGCGAACCGGGATTGCGTGACACCGCAACTACGGTCGTGGCCCCCATGTCGGCAAGCTGCTGGATCAGATGCGGTCCGATATGGCCGGTCGCCCCGATGACCAGATGGCTGCTGTGCTTGTCGACCCCGAGATCGGACGCCGCCGGTGGGGTTGTCCGCGACAGCCGCGGGACATGGCGCACGCCGGCCCGATAGACGACCTGGTCCTCCCCGTCGCCGCTGTCCGACTCGGCCACCACGTAGCGGCCCGCAAGCCCATCGGGCACCGACTCATCGACATCGATGATTGCGCCCCAGATCTCAGGATGCTCCAGCGCCAAGGTGCGCCCCAAGCCCCACAGCACCGCATGCGCCGGGTTGGCCCGATCACCTTCATGGACCGGCTGGGCATTGCGGGTCAGCATGAACAGCTTCGGTGGCGATGACTTCGCCGCCATCGCCACCGTGAGTCCCCTGGCCTCGTTGAACAGGCGATAACCCGCCCGGGCATCTAAACGGGGAGCCGAGACATCCGGCGCATAGAGCACATTGTTTACCCCTCCGAGCGCATCCGCCAGTGCGGTTCGGTCGCCATCCGCGGCCAGCACCGACGGCGCCACCACCGTCACTGAACGACCCTTGCCAAGCACACGAGCGATCTCCGCGCCGACGGCGCCATCTGCCACCACCAACCAAGAACCCTCCCCCGGGCTCTGGTCGCCGGACAGCGGCCGCGCCGGCCACGTCAGCTCGCAATGCCACTCGGCCGGGATCACCCCGCCGGTCTCGGCGCGCCGATCAGCGCTTCGGTCAACAGATTCGCTCCGATGCGTGGTGGGCGTGGTGTTGATCCAGTGGTGGGTGTGGTGCCAGGGGGTGGTGGGCAGTGTTGGGTGGGGTTCGGGTGGGTGCGGCGTCTGTGGGGGCTGCACGGTGTGGGTGGTGTTGAGGTTGGTGTGGAAGCTGACCGTGTCATCAGCCTCGCGCCACAGGGTGCCCACGCTGTGGTGATGGACCTCCTCGCCGAGGGTTTCGCTGATCGCGTGGGTCAGCGTCGGATGCGGGCTGATCTCCACGAACGTGGCATGGTTGGCCCCCGCGGTGGTGATGGCCTGGCGCAACCGCACCGGTTGGCGCACATTGGCCACCCAGTAATTCGCATCCAGCACTGGCGCAGTGGTGTCCTGCACGGTGGAGATGAACGGAATCCTCGGCGGTGCCGGCCGCAAATCAGCCAGCGCCGTGGCCAACTCGGGCAGGATCGGATCCATCAACGCGTTATGCGAGGCCACCTCCATGTTCACCCGCTTGGCGAACCGGTCCTGCGCAGCCACCACGGCAATGAGGGTGTCGATATCTTTGGGGGGTCCGGCGATGACGGTTTGGCGCGGCGAGGAGTACACCGCCAGGCTCACTTTGGGATAGTCGGCGATCAACGCCGCGGTGGCCTCAGGGTCCAGCTCCAGCAGGGCCACCGCGCCCTGCCCCGCCAGTCGTGACATCAACTGTGAGCGGACTGCGATCACCCGCAACCCCTCAGCCACCGACAACGCCCCGGCCACCACCGCGGCCGTGACCTCCCCAAACGAATGCCCGATCACCGCATCCGGACTCACCCCATAAGAGCGCCACAACTCGGTCAACGCCAACTGCAACCCCATCAACACCGGCTGCACCCGCGCATCCCCGCTGACCGACTCCCCATCAGCGAGCACCTGCTGCAACGAAAACCCCACCAGCTCAACAAACACCGGCTCCAACTCGGCCACCGCCGCGGCGAACACCGGCTCATCGGCCAACAACCGCCGACCCATGCCGGCCCACTGCGACCCCTGACCCGAATAGACGAACACCGTGCCCGACCCGCACGGCCCCTCATGCGGGCTCACCACCCCCTCGGCCGGCCGGCCCGCCGCCAACGCCTCTAACCCCGCCACCGCCTGCGCCCGATCCCGCGCACACACCGTGGCAAACCGAGGATGCCGGGCCCGATGATGATTGAGCGTGTGGGCCACATCAGCCACGCCCACCCCCGCACCAGGGCCAGCCATCCACTCCGCCAACACAGAAGCCATCGAGGCAATCCGCGCCGGCGTCTTACCCGACACCACCAACGTGCTCACCGGCGGCTCGGGTTCCCACACAATGGGTTCCGGAGCCGGGGCCTGCTCAATCACCACATGCGCATTCGTGCCGGCCAAACCGAATGAAGACACCCCCGCCCGCCGCGGACCGCCGTTGTCAGGCCACGACGCCATGTCGGTCGGGACGAAGAACCGGGTCGACGAAGCATCGATCGCGGGGTTCAACCTGGTGAAGTGCAAGTTGGGCGGAATGTGCCCCCGCTGCACCGCCAACACGGCTTTGATGAAACCCGCTACACCCGCCGCAGCCTCCAGATGGCCCACATTGGTCTTCACGGCCCCCAACGCGCAGGGCACCTCGCCCGAACCATAGGTGGCCGCAAGCGCCTCGAATTCGATCGGATCACCCAGAATCGTTCCGGTGCCATGGGCTTCGACGTAGTTCACCGAGTCCGCCGCGACATCCCCCGCCCGCAACGCATCGGTGATCACATCACGCTGGGCCAAGGCGTTGGGTGCCGTAATCCCGTTGGACCGGCCATCCTGGTTGACCGCCGAGCCCCGCACCACTGCCAGCACCCGGTTGCCATCACGGACCGCATCGCTGAGCCGCTTGAGCACCACCACCCCACAGCCCTCGCCCCGCACAAAACCGTCGGCTCGCGCGTCAAAGGTCTTGCACCGACCTTCGGGCGACAAAGCCGACCACTTGGACAGCGCGATACTGGTGAAAGGCGACAGATTCAGCTGTGTTCCGCCGGCGAGGACCAGGTCACTCTCCCCCAGGCGCAGGCTCTGGCACGCCAGGTGCACCGACACCAACGACGATGAGCACGCCGTATCCACCGCAATCGACGGCCCACGCAACCCCAGCAGATAAGAGATTCTCCCGACCGCTGTGCTGTGCGGAATTCCAGTGCTCAGATATGCGTCGATCTCGGCTTTATTCTCGATGTTGATGATGGCGTAATCCCATGTCGACAACCCCACCATGACGCCGGTCCGGGTTCCGGGCAGGGAGTCGGCGGGAATGCCTGCATGCTCGAGCGCTTCCCAGGCCACTTCCAAAACCAGCCGCTGCTGCGGGTCGATTGCCTCGGCTTCCCGTGGAGCGATCCCAAAAAAGTCGGCGTCGAACCCGCCCGCATCCGGCAGGAAACCTCCCCATCGCGTCGTCATCCGGCCCGGCGCGGAGGGATCGGGGTCGTAGAACGCGTCAACATCCCACCGGTCCGGTGGCACCTCGGTGATCCCGTCCTCGCCGTTGGTGAGTAATCCCCAAAAGCTTTCGGGCCCAGTGACATTTCCGGGAAAGCGGCAACCGACACCCACCACCGCTATTGGCTCCGCTGTACCGGATCCTGGCGGTACAGCGGTGCCCGCGCGGATGAGTTCAAGCATCAGAAGTTCCCGCGCCTTTGGCGACAGTTGGGCCGCGAGGGCGGCCAGGTTCGTCATGACTCGCCGGCTCCCATCGAGACCTCCGCTTCACTGGCCGCGACCAGATCCGCCAGTAGTTGCATTTCCTCATCCGCCAACGCCGCTTCGGCGGTTTCTGCAGTTTCGGCCGTCTGCTCGAAGCCCATGCGCTCACACAGCGCGCCGGCGAGATCGGAGATGGTCGGGTACGCCCAGACGAGTGCGGCCGGGAGCGTTATGCCAAGGCTTGACTCTAGCCTGTTCCTCAATTCGAGGGCCATCAACGAGTCAAGACCAAGTGATGTCATCGCCTCTCGGTGGTCAATCGGATCGCTCGAGCGAAGCACGGCGCGGATCTCGTCGGCGATCGTTGACGCGACGCGAGCGGGGCGTTCGCTTCCGGGCATGGCCGCCAGCTCCGCCTGGAACCTGCCGCCGCCTTGTCGCTCGATCGTGCTCGCCTCTCCCAGTTCACTGAACAACGACGACTGCGCCGCTGCGGGAAACGATTGGAACCACTGGCGCGCATCGAGGCCGAACACGCCCGTTGCAGATCGATCGGCGGCAAGCACCCGTTGCAGCGCCGCCAAGCCCAGTTCCGGCGTGATCATCGAGAAGCCGAGATTGGCGAACGACTGGCCGCGCCCCACCTCCGCCCATGGACCCCAGTTGATGCCGACAGCCGGCAGACCACGAGAGCGCCGATAGGCGACCAGCCCATCGAGCCAGGAGTTGGCCGCCGCGTACGCCCCTTGCCCCGGCGAGCCGAGAAGTGAAGCGGCCGAGGAGAAGGTCACCCACCAGTCCAGGTCCAGATGTGCGGTGGTGGTGTGCAACCGCCAGCTACCGGTGACCTTTGGATGGAACACCCGTGCAACCGCGGACTCCGACATGTTGAGCACGATCTGGTCGTCGAGAACCGTGGCGCTGTGCAGCACACCGCGCACCCGGAATCCGGCGTCTTCAACGGCACTCACCAGGCTCTCCGCAGTTCCCGGAGCCGCGATGTCTCCTGTGACGACCTCGACCCGCATCCCCGCGGCGTTCAACCCCGAGATCGCCGCCATGGTGTTGGAGTCGGGGGCCGAACGCCCGTTCACCACAACGATTCCGGCACCCTGCTGCGCCAGCCAGCGAGCGGCGACGAGGCCGACACCGCCCATGCCGCCGACAACGATGTACCCGCCGTCTCGGGCCACCAGCGGTTGAGGTGGCGCGGAGGCGATGGCACGGACGGCGCCACCGCTGGGCATCGAAACGAGAATCTTGCCGGTATGCCCCCCAGAGGCCATCAACCGGAATGCGTCGATCACGTGATCGAAGTCGAATTCGGTCACCGGTAGGGACTCAAGGTCACCGGCGGCCCCGTAGCTCAGGATCTCCTCGAGCATCCGGCGATAACGCTTGGGCTGCAACCGCAGATTCAAATCCAGGTCGACCACTGAGAACGACCCGCTCTTGGCAAGCGCGGCCAGTCCCAGTGCGGCGTCGGCATAGACATCTTTCTTGCCCAGTTCCACGAACCGGCCACCCGGTGCCAGTATCTGTACACCTCGGGTAATCGCCTCTCCGGGCAGGGAATTCAGAATTACGTCCACTCCGGTGCCATCGGTGATCTCAAGTATCTCGTCAGCGAAGGCCACACTCCGCGAGTCCCCGACGTAGTCGGCCCCCAGCGTGGACAGCAGCTGCCGTTTGGCGTCCGAACCGGCGGTGGCATACACCCGCGCACCGGTCATCTTGGCGATCGCCACCGCCGCCAAACCGACGCCGCCTGTCGCGGAATGGATCAGCACGCGCTCACCCGCAGCCAGGCGTCCCACCTCGCGTAGCGAATACCACGCCGTCAGATACGCCACGCCGAACGTCGCCGCCTCACTGTCGGACAGTTCGTCGGGCACAGGTACAACGAGGTCCTCAACCGTGGTCACGTGGGAGCCCAGTGTGCCGGGAGCCACGGCAATGACGCGCTGACCGACCTGTACCGAATCGACACCCTCGCCGAGCGCGGTGACCACGCCTACACATTCACCGCCGATGACGGGCGCCTGTCCGTTCAGACCCGGATAGAGTCCCATCGTTTTGAGCACGTCCGAGAAATTGAGCGCCGATAGCGCGACACCGATCTCGACCTGGCCGGCCTGCGGCGGAATGCGTTTGACCGCATGCACCTTGAGCCCATCGAGCCTTCCGGCTTGATCGAGCTGCAACCGGAAAGCATCCGGGCCGCCGACGTCGATCACCGTGTGACGCTCCTCGGGAGCGAGGTCGCCCGTCGCGGTGGTGGGGGCGGGCACCAATCGGTGGACATACCGCTGCCCGTCGCGCAGTGCCACCTCGTCGTGCGCGCCACCGGCCAGCACCTCGTCCACCAGTGCAGCGGCCGATGCGGCGCCCAGGGCGTCGATGTCCACGATCGTCGCGTTCAATTCGGGATGTTCAAAGGTCAACACCCTTGCCAGCCCACGAAGCTCCGTCTGCGCCAACGTGACCTGATCATCGGGACCCAGTGCCTGCGCGCCGCGGGTGACGATCCACAATCGGGGGCTGTTTCTGGCCCCCCTGCGCGAGTTCGTCTTGACGATGTCGGCGAGAAGCAGCGTGCGCGCCTGTGCTGCTTCCAGTTGCCTCTGTTCGGGCATTGACTCGTCCACATCCCTGGACGGATAAACGACCATGATGTCGTCCCAGGACAGATCGCTGCGGGTGATGGCCGACCGCAGCGCCTCTTCCTCATGTGGCGAAACCCATTGGAAAGCCGCAGTTTGCTCGGTGAGAGAGGTCGTCAGCGTGGTCAACACGGCGTCACCCTCGCCGGGCTCGGCGATCACCAGAACCGCGCCGCCGACCTCCGGGACTGCCTTGTCGAGAATCGTTGGTTGCCAGTCCAACATGAACAGCCGACTGCTCAGCTCATCAGCACGGCGGGAAGCCCGCAACACCTTCATCTCGACTTCATCGATCTCCAGGAGTGGCTGCCCGTCAGAATCGGTCAACACCACCCTGCCGAGCAGCTGGCCCGGATCATCGGTGGTGGCAAGCGAGCCGACGGCGTACGCGCCCTCCGTCACGTCTCCGAATCGCCTGATACCGGCGAACCGGACCGGCAGCACGACGGTGTGCTCCTCGCCATCGCTCGCAGCCAGGTCAGTGGCCGCCCTGGTCGCGCCGAGAACCTGCACCGCGATGTCGAGCATCACCGGATGAAGCAGCAGGTTTCGTGAGCCACGTTTGGCTGCCGACGGCAACCGGACCTCCGCGCGGGCGGCACCCGAATCCATTACTGTCAGACCGACGATCCCCTGGAACGCCGGGCCATGCTGCTGTCCAGCGTTGCGCAGGCGTTGATAAAGGTCGTCTGGATCCAGCTCGGCCACTGCGGCGTCCGCCGCGGCCAACGGCGGCGCGGCGGCGGGCACCAGCGCACGTGCCACCTTGGCGACCGCGTGGATCGCCCACGCAGAGTCGCCGGAGCGGGAACGAATTTCAACACGAGCCTGCGACTGATCACCGGTCAGTGTCGTCGCCACCACCGTTTCGTCGGTCACCGGCATGACTTGCTCCAGAGACAGCTCACGGACCATCCACGACTCATCGTCGTCAGCACCCAATGCCTCGGTCGCCGCCGCCAGTGCCATTTCGGCGTATGCCGCACCGGGCAGAACGCATACCCCGTCGATGAGGTGATCGCCGAGCCACAATAGATCCGGACGAAGGCGGTTTTCCCACACCCGCCTGCCAGTGGTCGGATCGGTGACCCCGACGCCCAATAGCGGGTGGATGCCGTCCGAGAGCGGGGCCGATGGGGCCTTGATCCAGTGGCGGGTGTGGTGCCAGGGGGTGGTGGGCAGTGTTGGGTGGGGTTCGGGTGGGTGCGGCGTCTGTGGGGGCTGCACGGTGTGGGTGGTGTTGAGGTTGGTGTGGAAGCTGACCGTGTCATCAGCCTCGCGCCACAGGGTGCCCACGCTGTGGTGATGGACCTCCTCGCCGAGGGTTTCGCTGATCGCGTGGGTCAGCGTCGGATGCGGGCTGATCTCCACGAACGTGGCATGGTTGGCCCCCGCGGTGGTGATGGCCTGGCGCAACCGCACCGGTTGGCGCACATTGGCCACCCAGTAATTCGCATCCAGCACTGGCGCAGTGGTGTCCTGCACGGTGGAGATGAACGGAATCCTCGGCGGTGCCGGCCGCAAATCAGCCAGCGCCGTGGCCAACTCGGGCAGGATCGGATCCATCAACGCGTTATGCGAGGCCACCTCCATGTTCACCCGCTTGGCGAACCGGTCCTGCGCAGCCACCACGGCAATGAGGGTGTCGATATCTTTGGGGGGTCCGGCGATGACGGTTTGGCGCGGCGAGGAGTACACCGCCAGACTCACCTTGGGATAGTCGGCGATCAACGCCGCGGTGGCCTCAGGGTCCAGCTCCAGCAGGGCCACCGCGCCCTGCCCCGCCAGTCGTGACATCAACTGTGAGCGGACTGCGATCACCCGCAACCCCTCAGCCACCGACAACGCCCCGGCCACCACCGCGGCCGTGACCTCCCCAAACGAATGCCCGATCACCGCATCCGGACTCACCCCATAAGAGCGCCACAACTCCGTCAACGCCAACTGCAACCCCATCAACACCGGCTGCACCCGCGCATCCCCGCTGACCGACTCCCCATCAGCGAGCACCTGCTGCAACGAAAACCCCACCAGCTCAACAAACACCGGCTCCAACTCGGCCACCGCCGCGGCGAACACCGGCTCATCGGCCAACAACCGCCGACCCATGCCGGCCCACTGCGACCCCTGACCCGAATAGACAAACACCGTGCCCGACCCGCACGGCCCCTCATGCGGACCCACCACCCCCTCGGCCGGCCGGCCCGCCGCCAACGCCTCTAACCCCGCCACCGCCTGCGCCCGATCCCGCGCACACACCGTGGCAAACCGAGGATGCCGGGCCCGATGATGATTGAGCGTGTGGGCCACATCAGCCACGCCCACCCCCGCACCAGGGCCAGCCATCCACTCCGCCAACACCCCAGCCAACGACGCAATCCGCGCCGGCGTCTTACCCGACACCACCAACGTTGTTACCGCCGGGTCCGGATCACGCAGAACCGCAACGGGATCGGGGGCCTGTTCGATCACCACATGCGCATTGGTTCCGCTGACGCCGAAGGAGGACACGCCTGCGCGCCGGGCACGCGTGACGGCGGGCCACTCCATACCCTGCGCCGCGATCGTGAACCGAGAAGCACCCTCACACGCATGCGGCGTCAGCCGCTCGAAGTTCAGGTGCTTGGGAATGTAACCGTGCTTGAGACTCAGGACGGTCTTGATGAAACCCGCTATGCCCGAGCCGGATTCGAGATGTCCGAGATTGGTCTTGACCGAGCCTAACACCAGCTGCGCCGAGCCGTTGCGGTGAGCGAACACCTGGCTCAACGCATCGAGCTCGATCGGATCGCCCAGCCCGGTACCGGTGCCGTGCGCCTCGATGTAGTCGATATCGGATGGCTGCAACCGCGATGCGGCCAACGCCTGACGCAACACCGCCTGCTGGGCCGGCCCGTTGGGCACGGTCTGCCCACTGCTGGCACCGTCCTGGTTGACCGCCGAACCCCGCACCAGCGCCAGCACCCGATCCCCGTCACGCACCGCGTCGCCGAGCCGCTTGAGCACCACCACCCCGCAGCCCTCGCTGCGCACATACCCGTCGGCACCGGCATCAAAAGTCTTGCACCTACTGTCCGGCGACAGCATCCCGAACCGCGAGCAGGCGATGTTGTTTTCGGGGGCAAGGATCAGATTGACCCCGGCGGCCAGCGCCGCGTCGCTCTCCCGCCGGCGCAGGCTCTGGCACGCCAGGTGAACCGACACCAACGACGATGAACACGCGGTATCAACCACCACCGCCGGACCCCGCACACCCAGGAAATACGATAACCGCCCCGCCGCAAAATTCGACGCCTGCCCGAACGGTATGTACGCATCCCAATCCTCGGGCCGTAACCTTCCAGAAAAGCTGATCGAGTAGTCGTTGGTGGTCAGACCGATGAATACCGACGTCTGCGTACCCCGGATCGCCTGCGGCGTGATACCGGCGTTTTCCAGTGCCTCCCAGGCGACTTCGAGGACCACCCGCTGCTGCGGATCCATCGCCGCGGCCTCCCGCGGCGAGATGCCGAAGAACTCCGCATCGAACTCATCGGGCTGCCAGCCGGTAAGAAAGCCGCCCTCCCGGCTGCACATCGTGCCCGGCACACTGGTGTCATCTGAGTAAAACGCGTCGGCGTCCCAGCGGTCGGCCGGCACCCGCACGATCCCACTGCGCCCGTCCTGCAAAAACCGCCAATACTCGTCAGGGTTGGTCACCCCACCGGGGAACCGGCACCCCATCCCGACCACCGCAATCGGTTCGGTATCGCCCTTCTCAGCGATTTCCAGACGAGCGGTGAGATCGTCGATCTTGTGGAGCGCATCGGTGATGATCGCCCGGCGATCCGGCTGTGCAGCAGTCATCGGGCTCAGCTCACCCTTTCCGAAAGACCAGCCTCGGTGAGGTCTTCGCAGACGTCGACGCTCTGACCGGCATCCCCGATCGTGGCCAGGTAGTCGGCGAGCGCCTCAACGGTCGGATAGTCGAAAACAACGGTCTGCGGCAGCACTTCGCCGAGGGTCTCGGCAAGCGCACGCTGAAGTATCACGTTCATCAGCGAATCCATACCGAGTTCGAAGAAGTCTGCGGACGGATTCAGCGACTGCGACGAAGGCAACCCCATCACCGCTGCGACCAGCACGCCGATGTGATTGCGCAGCAGGGTGCGGCGCTGTTCGGGCTCGCAGGTGCGCCACACCTCCTTGATCTCGCCCGCCGGCATGGTGGCGCCGTCGTCGGTGCCGCCGTGGTTGTCGGCTTCGGCGGGCACCGAATCATCGAGATCGACAATCCCGCCCCAGATGTCGGGATGTTCGAGCGCAAGTGCTCGACCCAGGCCCCACAACACCGCATGCGCGGGATTGGCCTGATCACTCTCAGAGGGGGCATTGCGGGTCAACATGAACAGTCTCGGCGGCGAGGCCATGGTCGCCAACGCTGCGGACAGCCTTCTCGCCGAACTGAACAGACGATATCCGGCCTCGGAATCGAAATCGGTCGATGAAAGATCCGGTGCGTACAGCACATTGCTTGCATCGCCCAGGGTATCGAGAAGCGCG
This sequence comes from uncultured Actinomycetota bacterium, assembly GCA_963828065.1. Classification (GTDB taxonomy): domain Bacteria; phylum Actinomycetota; class Actinomycetes; order Mycobacteriales; family Mycobacteriaceae; genus Mycobacterium. The sequence continues at coordinate 119,764 of CAWHDL010000018.1, forward strand.
GGCCCGTCGGCAGCATCGGCCAGCACAGCTGGCGCCAGCATCTCGACGCGAGAATCCTGGCCAAGCACACGAACGATTTCCGCGCCGAGGGATGCGTCGGCCACCACCAGCCAGGAACCGTCTTCTGCGGTCTCGGCGGCACTCAGCGGCCGAACTGGCCACCTCAGCTCGTAGTCCCACTCGCTCGGTGTCACAGGTTCGGCGCGACGCATGGTCGGGGCGGTGCTGATCCAGTGATGGGTGTGGTGCCAGGGAGTGGTGGGCAGCACGTGGTGGGGTTCGGGTGGGTGTGGGGTGTGCGGGGAGTGCGTGGTGTGGGTGCAGTTGAGGTTTGTGTGAAAAGTGTGCGTGTCGTGAGTGTCTCGCAGCAGGGTGGCGACGGTGTGATGGTGGATGTCGGCCAGGGTGTCGCTGATCGCGTGGCCCAACAGCGGATGGGGGCTGATTTCGATGAAGGTGGCATGGTTGTCCCCGGCGGTGGCGATGGCCTGGCTGAACCGCACCGGTTGGCGGACATTGGCTACCCAGTATTTGGCATCAAATGTCGCTGCGCCGGTGTCGTTCACAGTGGAGATGAACGGAACCGCAGGGGTCTTGGGCGCCAGCTCAGCCAATGCCGCGTTCAACTCGGGCAGTATCGGGTCGATGGTCGGGTGATGTGAGGCGACATCGACGTCGATGCGGCGGGCCAGTCGGCTCTGTTGGGCGACCGCCGCAATGAGGGTGTCGATATCTTTCGGAGGTCCTGCGATAACGGTTTGGCCTGGGGAGGCATACACGGCCAGGGTGACCTCGGGATAGTCGGCGATCAACGCGACGGTGGACTCGGGGTCCAGTTCCAGCAGGGCCATCGCGCCTTGGCCGGCCAGCCGCGACATCAGCCGGGATCGGGTGGCGATCACCCGCAGCCCCTCGGCGGCCGTCAGCGCCCCAGCGGCGACGGCCGCGCCGACCTCGCCCATCGAATGGCCGATCACCGCATCCGGTGTCACCCCATAGGAGCGCCACAACTCGGTCAGCGCCAGCTGTATCCCGACCAGCACCGGCTGAATGCGCTCGATACCGACCAGCGGTTGCCCTTCGGTGAGCACCTGCTGCAGGGAGAATCCGACCTCGGTGACGAACGCCGGCTCCAAGTCGGCCACCGCGGCGGCGAACGCCGGCTCATCGGCCAATAACTGCCGGCCCATGCCGGCCCACTGCGAACCCTGACCCGAATACACAAACACCGTCCCCGGCCGACACGGCCCTTCATGAGGGGCGGCGAGGCCGACCGCAGTCTGGCCGGCCGCCAAGGCCTGCAAGCCGGCCACCGCCTGCACCCGATCCCGCGCACACACGGTCGCGAACTTGCCATGGCGGGCCCGGTGATGGTTGAGCGTGTGGGCCACATCCGCCAGGCCCACCCCGGCACCCGCACCGACCATCCACTCCGCCAACACCCCAGCCAACGACGCAATCCGCTCCGGGGACTTACCCGAGACCACCAACGTGCTCACCGGCGGATCCGGTTCCCACACCACAGGGTCCGGAGCCGGCGCCTGCTCGATGACCACGTGCGCATTGGTGCCGCTCGCCCCGAACGAGGACACCCCGGCCCGGCGCGCCCGCCCGACCCTGGGCCATTCCATTGGCTGTGATGCGATCGTGAAGCGACCAGCTCCGTCACTGGCATGCGGGGTCAACTGCTGAAAATTCAGGTTTTTCGGGATGTAGCCGTAGCGCACGCTCAGCACGGTCTTGATGAAACCGGCGATGCCGGCCGCGGATTCCAAATGGCCCAGATTCGTCTTCACCGCACCCAACACCAGCGGTGCGGAGTCTTCTCGATCGGAAAAGACCTGGCTGAGTGCCTCGAGTTCAATCGGATCACCCAGCGCGGTGCCGGTGCCATGGGCCTCCACGTAGTCGATATCGGATGGCTGCAACCGCGACGCGGCCAACGCCTGGCGCAACACCGCCTGCTGGGCCGGCCCGTTGGGCACGGTCTGCCCGCTGCTGGCACCGTCCTGGTTGACCGCCGAACCGCGCACCAGCGCCAGCACCCGATCCCCGTCACGCACCGCATCGCCGAGCCGCTTGAGCACCACCACCCCGCAGCCCTCGCTGCGCACATACCCGTCGGCACCCGCATCAAAGGTCTTGCAGCGACCCTCCGGCGACAGCATCCCGAAACGTGTCATCGCGATGTTTGCTTCAGGCATGAGCATCAGGTTGACGCCGGCGGCCAGCGAGGTGTCGCTTTCCCGCCGCCGCAGGCTCTGACAAGCCAGATGCACCGACACCAACGACGACGAGCACGCCGTGTCGATGACCAGCGCAGGCCCGCGCAGGCCGAGGAAATACGCCAACCGCCCGGCGGCGAAGTTCGCCGAATTACCGAACGGAATGTAGGCGTCGTAATCTTCCGGCCGTAACTTGCCTATCAACGTGAGCATGTAGTCGTGAGCGGTAAGGCCGATGAAGACCGAGGTTTGCGTTCCGCGGATCGTGTGCGGGGGGATGCCCGCGTTTTCCAGTGCCTCCCAGGCGACTTCGAGGACCAACCGCTGTTGGGGGTCCATCGCCGCGGCCTCCCGCGGGGCGATGCCGAAGAACTCCGCATCGAACTCATCGGGCTGCCAGCCGGTAAGAAAGCCGCCCTCCCGGCTGCACATCGTGCCCGGCACACTGGTGTCATCGGAGTAAAACGCGTCGGCGTCCCAGCGCTCGGCCGGCACCCGCACGATCCCACTGCGCCCTTCCTGCAACAACTGCCAATACTGATCCGGATCGTTCACCCCGCCCGGAAACCGACAACCCATCCCAACCACAGCAATCGGCTCGTTATCAGCCTTTTCGGCGATTTCCAGACGCGCACTGAGCTCATCGATCTTGTGGAGCGCGTCGGTGATGATCGCCCGGCGATCCGGCGGTGCAGCAGTCATCGCGCTCCGGTCAGCCTTTCCGAAAGTTGTTGCAGCAGTTCGGTCTCCGTGAGGTCGTCGTAGGCATCGGCGTTCTGTTGCTCGGCAACCTCGATCAGCTCGGGAAGAACCGTGGCAAGGTACTCGGTGAGCGCCACAACGGTGGGATAGTCGAACACCACAGACGCAGACATCGGTTCGCCGAGGCTTTCGCTAAGGGCACGCTGAAGTGTCACGCTCATCAGAGAATCCATACCGAACTGGAAGAAGCCCGCCGTCGGATCCAGCAACTGCGGCGAATCCAATCCCATCACCGACGCGACCAGCGCGCTGACGTGATCGGCCAGAAGATCGTGGCGCTGCGTCGGTTCGCAGTTGCGCAATGCCTCACGGAATTCGGTCTTGGCCACAGATTGGGTGACGCCGTTGTCGTCGTCGTTGTTGTCGGTGGGCAGCAGGTTGTCGACGATGTGAAGTGGTGCTCGGGTGCGGTAGGCGGTGGCCAGTCGGATCCAATCGGCGGCGACGACGGTGGACCGGACTGGGGCATCGGGGCCGATTACCGGCCACAGCGCTTGGATGGCCACCTCATCGGGCATCGGCTCGAGTCCCGATTCCAGCGTGACCTGCTGCTGTTGGTCGCTTTGGGTGTCGGCCAGCGACTTCCACAAGCCCCAATTCACGACAGTGCCCGAAAGCCCGGCCGCTCGACGCGCATAGGCGAAGGTGTCAAGGAAGGTGGTGGTAGCCGCGTAATGGCCCAACCACCGCGAGCCGAGCAGCCCAGAGATCGACGAGAACAATACAAACTGACGCACCGGCATTTTCAGCGACAGGCTGTGCAGCAGCGACACCGCATCCAGCTTCGGCCGGAACATCGCGATCACATCGTCATCGGTCATGTCACACAGGGTCATCGGCCCGCCCCCAAAGGCCGCCAGGTAGATACCGCCCAGCGGGGGAAGATCGCTGCCGAAGCGGTCGAACAGCGCCGTCAGGGCAGCTTCATCCGACGCGTCCGCGGCCACCGTGACCAACGTCGTCCCCTTATCCGACAGGTTCTCGGCCAGCTCCTGCAGCCGTGAACCGGGATTCCGCGATACCGCAACGATGGTCGCGGCGCCCATGTCGGCGAGCTGCTGGATCAAATGCGGTCCGATATTGCCGGTCGCCCCAACGACCAGATGGCTGCTGTCCCTATCGAGCTCAGCGGCCGATCTCGACGGCGGGATGCGCCGTTCCAGCCGTGGGACACGGCGCACACCCGCCCGATAGACGACCTGATCTTCCACGTCACCGCCATGCGCTTCGGCCACCACATACTGGGCGGCCAGCTCAACGGGCACCGACTCATCCAGGTCGACGATGCCGCCCCAGATCTCGGGATGTTCGAGCGCAAGCGTGCGGCCCAAACCCCACAACACCGCATGAGCGGGATTGGCCCGATCACCCTCGGAGATGGGTTGGGCGTTGCGGGTGAGCATGAACAATCTCGGTGGCGATGCCATCGTCGCCATGGCTGTGGTCAATTTTCTCGCCGCGTTGAACAGGCGATAGCCCGACCCGGCATCGAAATATGTCGACGACACATCCGGCGCATACAGCACAGTGCTTGCGCCACCGAGGGCATCCAGGAGTGCGGCCCCATCAGCGTCCTCGGCCAGCGCCGACGGCGCCAGCAACGTCACGCGAGAATCCTGGCCAAGCACACGACCGATCTCCGCGCCGAGCGGGGCGTCCGCGAATACGAGCCAGGAACCATCTGGCGTGGTCGCGGCGGCAGGCAGTGGACGAGCCGGCCACGTCAACTCGCAATACCACTCAGCCGGGATCACATCGCTGGCTTCGGCCCGCGAATCACCGACCAGCTGACCAGGTCCGGCCCGACGCGTCGCGGGTGTGACGCTGATCCAGTGGCGGGTGTGATGCCAGGGAGTGGCCGGCAGCACCGGATGCGGCTCGGGGGGATGCGGGGTGTGCGGAGGGTGGAGGGTGTGGGTGGTGTTGAGGTTAGTGTGGAAACTCACGGTGTCATCGGTATCGCGCGCCAGGGTGCCCACACTGTGGTGATGGATCTCACCGAGGGTTTCGGTGATGGCGTAGGTGAGCATCGGATTGGCGCTGATCTCGACGAACGTCGCGTGGTTGGCCGCAGCGGTGGTGATGGCCTGGCTGAGCCGCACCGGCTGACGCACGTTGGCCACCCAGTAGTTGGCGTCCAGCAGCGGTGTGGTGGTGTCCTCGACGGTGGAGATGAACGGAATCGTCGGGGATGCGGGCGCCAGATCAGCCAGCGCCGAACGCAATTCGGGCAAGATCGGATCCATCAACGCGTTATGCGAGGCTACCTCCATATTCACCCGCTTGGCGAACCGGTCCTGGCCCTGCACCATGGCAATGAGGGTGTCGATATCTTTGGGGGGTCCGGCGATGACCGTCTGACGCGGCGAGGAATACACCGCCAAACTCACCTCGGGATACCCGGCGATCAACGCCGCCGTTGCGTCGGGGTCCATTTTCAGTAGCGCTACCGCGCCCTGGCCGGCCAGTCGTGACATCAACTGTGAGCGGACTGCGATCACCCGCAACCCCTCAGCCACCGACAACGCCCCGGCCACCACCGCGGCCGTGACCTCCCCAAACGAATGCCCGATCACCGCATCCGGAGTCACCCCATAGGAGCGCCACAACTCGGTCAACGCCAACTGCAACCCCATCAACACCGGCTGCACCCGCGCATCCCCAGTGACGGCTTCGCCGTCGGCGAGCACCTGCTGCAACGAAAACCCCACCAGCTCAACAAACACCGGCTCCAACTCGCCCACCGCCGCGGCGAACACCGGCTCATCGGCCAACAACCGCCGACCCATGCCGGCCCACTGCGACCCCTGACCCGAATACACAAACACCGTGCCCGACCCGCACGGCCCCTCATGCGGGCTCACCACCCCCTCGGCCGGCCGGCCCGCCGCCAACGCCTCTAACCCCGCCACCGCCTGCGCCCGATCCCGCGCACACACCGTCGCGAACCTCGGATGGCGGGCCCGATGATGATTGAGCGTGTGGGCCACATCGGCCAACCCCACCCCGGCACCCGCACCGACCATCCACTCCGCCAACACCCCAGCCAACGACGCAATCCGCTCCGGCGTCTTACCCGACACCACCAACGTACTCACTGGCGGGTCGGAGTCCCACACAATGGGTTCCGGAGCCGGGGCCTGCTCAATCACCACATGCGCATTCGTGCCGCCGAAGCCGAACGAGGACACCCCCGCCCGCCGCGCACGCCCCACCGCAGGCCACTCCTGATGATCCGCAACGACTTTCAACCGCATCTCGTCAAACGGGATATGGGGGTTCGGTGACTCGAAGTGTAGGTTCGCCGGAATATGCCCCCGCTGCACCGCCAGCACGGCTTTGATGAAACCCGCAACCCCCGCCGCAGCCTCCAAATGACCCAGGTTGGACTTGATGGCACCAACCAGCAGCGGCGCGTTCTCCGGACGTCCGCGACCCAACACCGTGCCCAGCGCGCGAGCCTCGATGGGATCACCCAAAAACGTTCCGGTCCCATGAGCTTCGACATAATCCACATCGTGTGGCTGTACGCCTGCGTTGGCATATGCCGCCCGAAGTACCGCCATCTGAGCGGCGGGATTTGGTGCCATCAACCCGTTGGATCGGCCATCCTGATTTATCGCAGAACCGCGTACCAGCGCCAGCACCCGATCCCCGTCACGCAGCGCATCACTGAGCCGTTTGAGCACCACCACCCCGCAGCCCTCACCGCGCACAAATCCATTAGCACTCGCATCAAATGCATGACACCGACCCGTCGGCGACAAAGCACCGGCTTGATCGAAACCATGAAAAACCGCCGGCGACAGCAGCAGATTCACCCCTGCGGCAATGGCCAAGTGGGAATCGTGCATTCGTAGGCTCTGGCACGCCAGGTGTATCGCGACCAACGACGACGAACACGCCGTATCCACCGCCACCGAGGGGCCACGCAGATCCAGGAAATACGACAGCCGATTCGCGATGATGCTCAGCGCGCCACCGGTGTTGCTCCAGGCATCGACGCTAGGCAGATCGATGGATCCCATATACCCATACTCACTAGAACATGCCCCGACGAAAACGCCCGTCTGGGAGCGGCGCAGAGCGCTCGCCGGGATACCGGCGTACTCCAAGGCCTCCCAAGCCACCTCCAGCAGCAGACGCTGCTGTGGGTCCATCTTGGCGGCTTCGCGGAGGGAGATCTCGAAGAATTGCGCATCGAATGCGTCGATGTCGCTCAGAAACGAGCCCCACCGCGTTGTGTGGGCCAGGGCCGCCGCGACCTCAGGAGAGCCGTCATCAAACGGGAGCCACCGATCAGGAGGGACCTCTGCTATCGAGCAGCGGCCCTCACCCAGAAACTGCCACAGTTCTTCGGGCCCAGATATCCCGCCCGGAAACCGACACCCCAATCCGACCACGGCGATCGGCTCGTCAACCGAACCTCGATTGGCCGAAAGCACTGCGTCGGCTTCGGATTGCGATTCAGGCGCCGTGAGAAAACCTATTAGAGCGTTGATTGTCGGATGCTGCCAGAGATCCACCGGCGAGACCGGCCGGCCCAACAGCGCGCCCAATTCGCCTGATAGCACGACCGCGTCACGAGATCCCACCCCCAGGTCGGACATCGACAAGTCGAAGTCGATCTCGTCGGGGTCGCAGCCGATGTTCGCCGTCAGGTATTCGACGAGCCAGTGTCGCAGCGCCGCCTCATCCGGAACCGCCGCTGTCATGCCGAAGCATCCAAACGTTCGAAGTCATCTGATTGGTAAAGCTCAGCGCAGGTCGAACGCCGGATCTTGCCGCTTGTCGTGATCGGAATCGAACCAGGCGCCACGATAACAAGATCGGCGACACGCAGACGGTGTGTGGTTGATATCGCTGAGGTGACTTTGCGCTTCATCGAGCGGAGTCTCTCCATGTGCTCTTCAGCGGAATCACCCCGCTTCTTGACCTCCACGATCGCGACAAGCTGCTCCGTCCGATCATTCGGAACGGATATAGCCGCGCACCGCCCCCCAGTTATCTCTTGGATCGTTGCCTCGATATCGTCCGGATAATGATTAGATCCATCCACGATGAGCAGATCCTTAATGCGGCCAATGATGAACAATTCGCCATCGGAAATGACGCCTAAGTCCCCTGTCCTCAGCCACGGTCCTTCGGGAGTGCCGGGTGACGGCTTAACGAGTCTTGCACCGAAGGCTTCAACGGTTTCCTTGGGCTTGTGCCAATACCCCTTAGCCACATTTTCCCCGTGCACCCAGATTTCGCCTACCTTTGCCGCTGGATTCTCGCTCCTGGTCTCGGGATCGACGATCCGGAGAGTGGTGGAACGCGAAGTGCCGTGACCGATCAGGTCGGTGGCGCCGACGGCTTCGCTTCCGCATGGCATGGCGTGGCCGTTTGACAACTTTTCGTAGTCAAATCGGACCGACGCTGGCGAGCGGCCACGTTCGGTGCTCGCCACATATACGGTGGCTTCCGCGAGGCCGTACGAGGGCCGTATCACCGCCTCTTTGAGATTGAAGCGCGCGAAGCGCTCGGTGAAGCGCTTAATCGTGGCGGCGTGGACCCGTTCGGCACCGCTGAGGATCACGTCCACCTTGCCGAGGTCAAGTCCGGCCATGTCGTTGTCGGATGTTCTTCGGACCGCCAATTCAAAAGCGAAATTGGGTGCGGCGGAGAAGGACCGACCGTTGGTGGCAAGCATTTGCATCCAACGGGCTGGACGCTGTAGGAACGACCACGGACTCATCAATACTGCGCTACGATCAAGGATTAACGGTCCGCAGATCCCTTTAACTAAACCCATGTCGTGATAGAGCGGCAGCCACGAGACGAAAACAGTGTCTGGCGCTGCCCCTTCTTGTCCGTAGTAATCGGCGAATGCTTGTCTAACATTGACGATGATATTCTCATGTGTGACGACTACCCCAGCCGGCAGCCGGGTCGATCCCGACGTGTACTGCAGATAGGCTGTTTTGGAGTGTATGCGCTGAACCGGATCAAGCTGGCGTGGCGAATCCAAGTCCAGTGAATCGACCTCGATCACGACCGGTGCAGGTTTGCCACCCTCACCTCTTGCGTAAGGCAGCACGTCGCCAACCACGGACGACGTTGTCAGAATGACTGACGGCGAGCAATCCCGCAGCGCCGAGGAAACACGGTCATCATGAACGCCGAGCTGCGGGACTGACAGCGGAACCGCTATGAAGCCGGCCTGCAGCGCACCCAGGAAGGCAATGATGTACTCGAGTCCTTGCGGGGCCAATATTGCGACCCGATCGCCACTCGAACCGCAGACACTGAGCTCTTCGGCAACGACCTGGGCCCTATGGTGGACTTGCGCCCAGGTGAGGCTCTCGGCAAAGCCGTTAGGGTCGACTTCGTAGTCGATGTACGTGTAGGCCGTGACATCGGGCTGCCGGGCTGCTCGCTCGTGCAGCAGCGAAGTGAGTGAAAATTCCGTCATAGTGGGTCCCATCCCTCTCCGTACGGTCCAGTTGAGTTCGCGCTGATGGTGGGGCGTGCGCACGAGTAGTGGACTACTTGCGTCCCGCCCGCGGTCCTCCCACCTACCTGTCATGGCCGTAAATTTACGGCCTTTCTCCGCCCTGCGTCAGCGAATCGGCACAATCAACCTGTGCCGCGTCGACGTGACGACCTGTCGTTCGCGGACGAAAGTAGCTGGGAGACGCCTCCCGCTTTACGGCTCACATCACCAGGACCACAAGAGTTCCTGTGGCATGGGGGTTTACGCCCGGATGCAGATAAGTACGACCCCTGTACATGTAGATACACTAATTAGCTTCCCAGGAGATTGAGAAAATGATTAAGTTTGTATTGCCGAGCGTGACACCCAGGGCCGGCGAACACGGCGATGTGTCAGAAGCGCAGTAACGGCGGCTGCCAAACCCCCTGGTGGCCCTCGGTCTCCGGTGGCCGCAACGGTAGGAGCCCGGGCGCCGAAGCCTACGGGTTCCTCAAACTTACGGACGGCGGATGCGACTCATCACGAGATGCGACGCGAGATGCGATATGGAGGGTAGTCTACAGACGGCTCTCGCACTGAGCAATCCGGTGCCCAATGTCCTCGACGAGTTCACGCACGTCCTCGGTCACGTAGAAGTGCTCACCCGGTACCACACGAGCAGCGAACTCTGACGTCGTGAAGTCTGACCACGCCAACACACTGTCGTAGTTAACGGCAGCATCGTCCGCTGCCGCGTATGCGTAGATTGGGCAGGAAACTGTTGTTCCAGCTGGGCAGCTGTAGTTGGTGATGACTCCGTAGTTTCGCAATGTCCGGAGGATCGTTGCGCCAAATCGGTCTCCGATGAATTGAGAGTTCGTACCGGTCAACTCGGTCACGATCTGCAAGAGCTCATCATCTGACCCCTGAAGATGTTCATATCCGCCATGTCCTGGCGCTGGGGACGCTGATACGAACAGGGCCGCAATGGGTTTGCCTGCCGATTCAAATTTGCGGGCCACTTCGAATGCGACCAGCCCGCCCATGCTGTGGCCGAAGAAAGCGACGCGTGCATCGGGCCCAGTTGTGGGTGCCAACATCTTGTAGACGTCATTTGCTAGCGCCGGAATGCTCGTTAGGTCTGGTAGGTCATGTCCACCAGGGCGACCGGGATACTGGACCGCGATCCGTTTCATGTCTGTGGAGAAGGCCCGGGCAAACGGAACATAGGAGGCTGCAGATCCGCCGGCATGCGGGAAGATGTACAGCGTCTGGATCGCGCGTGTCGGTCCGGCTGGATTCTGACGTATACCCCCGTTCATATCGATCCTTCGGTGCCGCGCGATCCTTCGCCGCCGCGCGAGCTCGATCTCGCCGGTCTCTGTATGGTCATCCGCTTCAGCGGCCGGCGTCGCGGTGGATTCATCAGCACACGTCAATCATCGTCGATCTGGACGATTTGCGTCGCCGCAATCGCCAAACGTCAGAACGACTCTCCGAAGAGAAATCTCGATGCCGCGACCGCCGGGGTGCAACGCCAGTACACCGGCACCGCCGTGCGGATCGAAAACACCTAGGTGGCAGTGTGTTTGGTGTCCGCGGCTGCGGCCGGGAAAGTGGGTTTGTGGTCCGAAACTGATGTCGACGCTACTGCTTGTCTAGCGCCTCGTTACGGGCACTGGTGGAGCGGCCGAGCGCGGCGACCTCGGCGTCCATCCGAGACAACAGACCGTCGGGAGTGGACTTGAGGAGCTGGGCCTCACCAACGCGACTCGACAACAGCGGGCGCAGCCAGCGGAAAAAACCGACCCACCGCGGGCAATTCACGCGGTGTTTACGACCTTCGATGCCCCTGATGAACGCGTCGGCGCACTTGTCCACCGAGGTGGTCTTACCCAGCGGGCCTGACAATGTCGTTAGCAGTTCCCGGAATGTCGATAAATCGGCTTTGACATCGTGAATCATGGGCGTGTCGATCCAGGACATATGCGCCGAGCCGACGTCGACACCGAGGGGTGCGAGCTCGAGCCGCAGCGCATTCGCGAACTGCTCGGCGCCGGCTTTCGACGTGGTATAAGCCGCCATGCCGGGAGACGCGGCGTAGGCGGCGAGAGACGAGACGACGAGCACGTAGCCGCGCCGATCGATCACAGCCGGTAGCGCGGCCCGCACCGTATTGAATACGCCGACCACGTTGACGTCAATGACCCGCTTGAACGCCTCCGGGTCGACCTGCTCCACCGATCCGTAGCTGGCGATTCCCGCATTCGCCACCACGATGTCGATGCCGCCGAAGCGTTCGACGGCGTTATCGGCCGCGCGGCGCATGGCCGAGTAGTCGCGGACGTCGGCGATGGCGGTCATGACATTGTCCTCGCCCAGTTCGGCCGCAAACTCCTTCAGCTGCGCCTCATCAACGTCGATCAGCACGAGCTTGGCACCCTTGCCGTGCAGCCGCCGCGCGACCCCGCCACCGATCCCGCGGGCGCCGCCGGTAATGAGGGCAACTTTGCCGTTCACAGAACCCATGGCCGAAACGTACCGGCGCGGCGACCACACGTCTACCGTTACGTGTCAACGAACACAGCCACTTCAGGGACCGCCATGCCCCGACTTTTTCAGGTCGAAGTAGCTAACTGATCCAGAGAGATCTGCGCTCGGCCGCGTCCCGTCACGCGCTGCAATGCGCCGCGTGGTCTCAGATGCCGGCGCAGAGCGCGACGAACGGAATCGGCGCGCAGATGCTCACCGAGACATACGGCGTGGGACCGTTCCACGGGGGGGGTGGTGGTGGCGGCGGAGGTGGCGGTGGCGGCGGTGCCTCCGCAACAACGCACGAATTGGATGCCGCGTCGTATACGGTTCCTGCCCCGCACTCGGCCGCTCTGCTGACGGCCGGCAATACCAGCGCCGCAATTGCGAGCGGCGCGAACACGGCCGCCCCGCCGAACGCGAACCGATGAATAGTTGTGGCCATCGTCGCAGGTCTCCCCGGATCTCCCCGACCCTGCTCGGGCCTGAATTGTAGATCAGGGTTGCGATGCGATTCACCGGATTTGACGATTGCGCAACCACTGACGCGGCGTCGGTAGGGTGGACGCATGAACGCGGCCTTATGGGTGATCCTCGTATTGGTCGTCGGGGCAATTGCGCTGGCGGTGGTCGGCTCGTCGCGGGCGTCGCGGAACCGCACCGCGGCCTCGCTCGCCGACGCGAAAGCCGATGCGCGGCGCGTGATCGAGCGGCTCGGCGGTCAGGTGCTCAATCTCACCGGTAGCGATGACGCATCCAAGCAGGCGATGGCCGACGCGTCCGAGCGGTATAACGCCGCGGCCTCGCAGATCGAGCAGGCCACCAGCGTCCGGCAGGCGCAGTTGGCCAAGGACAGCGCGGTGGAAGGCCTCTACTACGTCCGCGCCGCGCGCCAGGCGATGGGCATGGACCCCGGCCCCGAGTTGGAGACATTGAGCGGGCAGCGGTCCGCCGGCGCTGTGACCGAGGACCGCCGGGTGCAGGTCGAGGGACGTGACATCGAGGCGTCGCCGACCCCGTCGGGCCGCACGCCGAACTACTACCCGGGCGGCAGGGTGGCCGGACGTCCGGTGCCCGCGGGGTGGTACTCCGAACCTTGGTGGAAGACGGCACTGGTGGCCGGTGCCTGGGGTGTCGGTTCGGTGTTGGTGTTCGACGCGTTGTTCTCCGGGATGGACGGCGTCGGGTACTCGGGCGCGCAGTTCGAGAACGGCTACGGCCAAGGCTTCGACGGCGGTTATGACAGCGGGTACAACGCGGGTTTTGACCAGGGGCAGTCGCAGGACGCCGGCGGTTGGGACAACAGTGGTTGGGACAACAGCGGCGCCAGCGACAACAGCGGCTGGGGCGATTTCGGCGGCAGCGACTTCGGTGGCGGCGACTGGGGCGGCGGGGGCGACTTCGACGGCGGCTTCTAAGCCGCCGTCACACGAACAGGCCAACTGCCGTGATGATGATGAGCGCGAGCACGGCGACCCCGACAAGCTGCACGTCGGCGCGCGCGGTGACCCGGTTCGGAAGCGGTCGCTGCGCAAGCGTTCGTTGACGGCGTAGACCGACCACATAAATGACGACGGCGATGATCACGGCGAAGCCCGCGGCGATCGGCCGCAACGGCCCAACGTTGTAATGCGGCTGCTTGACGATCAGCAGCACCCCGTTGACGAGGACGCCCAGCGACGTGCGGGTCCACGCCAGCGCGGTTCGCTCGGCCTGTAGTCCCGGACCCGGCTGCGTCAACTCACTGCCTTGACCACGACGACAACCAAGACCAGCACGCCCAGCAGGATCAGACCCAGTCCGAGGACCATCGGGGCTCGCTGCGGGGGCAGCGGCAGGCCGCGGCGCATCGCGCTGTCGACCTGTCGCCAGCGGTGCAGCCCCGAGCCCGCGCTGAACATCGCCAGGATGGTCAGGAACGCGCCGACAACGTGCCGGGCGCCGGGGATCCCGAATTCGGGGACGAACTGAACGATCGCCACCGCGGCCGCCAGCAGGCCAAGCGACGTGCGTTCCCACGCGAGAAAGGTGCGCTCGTTGGCGAGGGTGAACCTATAGTCGGGCTCGGCTTCGGCGGCGTCGCTGTCGGGCCCGTTGTTGTCGTCGCTCGTCATTGCACGCCTCCGGGGGTACCACCGAGCTCGTCTATTTCGTCCGGCTCGGCGATTGTCAGTACGGCGTCGGCGAAGTACGGATCGGCGTTCAGTTCGCGCTCCAGGCGCCGAAGTGTGTGCGCCACATGCGATTCGACTTGATCACCAACAAGATCGACGCTCGCCACCAGGAACAGTCGCTTGGGCCCGACGTACACCAGACGAACGAACCGCACGTCGGCGACATCGGGTAGCTGCCGGATTCGCGCCACCACCGCGTCGTTGAGTTCTGCTGAGCCGGGCTCTCCGGTCAGAAACCGCCGATTGCGGTCGATGAGCAGGACCGCGGTCACGGCGAGCAGGACACCAACAAGGATGGAACCGAACGCGTCCCACATCGCGTCACCGGTGAGCTGGTGCAGCCCAATCCCCGCGAACGCGATGACAAGTCCGATCACCGCCGTGCCGTCCTCGGCGAACACCGCCCTCGTGGTCGGGTCGGACGTCGCCATCGCATGCTCGAGCAGGTCGCGGTGGTAGATCCGTGCTTCACCGCGCAGCTGGCGCACCGACTGCAGCAGCGAGAAGCCCTCCATCACGAACGCGATCGCCAGCACGATGTACGCCACGCGGTAGTCACCCTGGTTCGATTCGCCGTGCAGCAACGTGCTGATGCCGTGCCACACCGACACGGATGCGCCGGTCACAAACAGGCCAACCGCGGCCAACAGCGCCCACACGTACGCCTCGCGCCCGTGTCCCAGCGGATGGCGGGCATCCGCCGGCCGCTTGCTGCGCGTGTTGGCGATCAGCAAGAACACCTCATTTCCGGTGTCCGCCCAGGAGTGGGCCGCCTCGGCGAGCATCGACGCGGATCCGGACACTACGGCGGCCACCGTCTTGGCCACCGCGACGACCGCATTGGTGGCGAGCGCGACCAGAACGGTGCGTGTGCTCTCCCCCGACTCCACAGCGTCGGCGATCCGATCAAGATTCAGTGGCTGGTTCATGTCTGACAGGTCGGGCACCAGAACACGTTGCGCCCCTCGAGCACCTCGGTCAATACCGTGGTGCCGCATACCCGGCAGGGGTCACCTGCGCGGCGGTACACGTATGTGCGTGGCCGGCCTTGCGCATACGATGGCGCGCCGCGGTCATGCTCACGGGCGACCACGTGGATCTTGCCGCGGCGGTATCCCACCCGCATCAACTCCACCAAATCGGTCCACATCGAGTCGAATTCGGCGGCGTCGAGGGCCCTGCCCGGCCGGTGCGGATCGATCCCGTGGCGGAACAGCAGCTCGTTGCGATAGACGTTTCCGATGCCTGCGATCACCGCCTGGTCCATCAGCAGCGCACCAATCGGCCTCTGCGACTTGGCGATTCGCTTCCAAGCCCGCGCCGGGTCGGGATCGCGCCCAAGCGGGTCGGGGCCCAGCCGAGCCAGCACCGCGTCGACCTGCGCTTCGTCGAGCACGTCGCATGCCGTCGGGCCCCGCAGATCGGTGCCGAAGTCAGCGCCAACCATCCGCATCCGCACCTCGCCGACCGGAAGCCTCATCGGCACCTCCGAGTCGGTGAACGCCCCGTACAACCCCAGGTGCACGTGCACGATCGGACCGCCGGTGTAGTGGTGGAACAGATGCTTGCCGTACGCGCTCGCCCGGCGCAGCACCCTTCCGTTCACCATCGCCGCGCCCTCGGCGAACCGCCCCTGCGGGCTGGACACCGCGACGGGCCGACCGCCGAACTTGCGTTGGTGCAGTCGGGCCAGCCGGTGCAGCGTGTGACCTTCGGGCACGCCTAGTCCGGCGCGCCCGGCACCGGTGGCGCCTGGTGAGTGCGTTCGTATTCGGCGAGGATGTCGATACGACGTTGGTGGCGTTCGGCTTTGGACCATTGCGCGGAAAGGAACGCGTCGACGATCGCCAGCGCCTCGTCGACGGTGGTCATGCGGGCGCCGATGCCGATGAGTTGCGCATTGTTGTGCTGGCGGGCCAGCGTTGCGGTCTCGGTGTTCCAGCCCAGCGCGCACCGGGCGCCGGGCACCTTGTTGGCGGCGATCTGTTCGCCGTTGCCGGAGCCACCGATCACGATGCCGAGACTGCCCGTATCGCCGACGGTGCGCAGCGCGGCGGCGATGCAGAACGCCGGATAGTCGTCCTCGGCGTCGTAGGTGTACGCGCCGCAGTCGATCGGCTCGTGCCCGTTCTTCTTGAGGTGGTCGATGATGGTCTGCTTGAGTTCGAGGCCGGCGTGGTCAGAGCCGAGGTAGACGCGCATGGCGGTCATTGTGTCAGGCCATGCAACCGGGCCGGGTTCGGATGTACGGTTTGGTCACACGAAGGGAGATCTGCGGTGTCCAACCACTTCACGGGCCTGAGCCTGGGTCCACCGCTCGGGGACCAACGACTGGACCTCTGCGACCTTTACGCATTCCAGTCGCCAGCCGACCCCGACCGCACGGTGCTCATCCTCAACGCCAATCCGAACGCCGATGCGCTTCACCCCGACGCGATCTACCGGCTGGCGATCGACAACGACGGGGATCTGTTGAACGACATCGCGTTCAGCTATGTGTTCTCCGCGCCGCAGAACGGACGCCAGACCGTGGACGTCTACATGGGCATCGGCCAGCAGGCCCGCTCGCCCGAAGCCATCGGGGCGAAGATCCTCTCAGGCATTGACGTATCGTTCGGGCCGGAACCCAACATCGTGACCGCGGGCGAGATCACCTTCTTCGCCGGCGCCCGCAGCGACGCGTTCTTCTTCGACTTCGACGGCATCAAGAACCTCTTCGACACCTCGGGCAAGCGCAACTTCACCGAGCCGCACTTGGGCGGCAAGTCGCCGTGGACGGGCGTCGACTCCAACACCGAGGCGAACGTGTTCTCGACCGTGCTGGAACTGCCCACCGATCGACTCGGCGGGAATCCCGCCTTCCGGATCTGGGGTCGTTGCAGTCTGCGGCGCAACGGCGAACTTCTTCACGTCGACCGCGCCGGCCACCCCTCGGTCTCCAGCTTCTTCAACACCGACGACACCAAAGAGGAGTACAACGCCAGCGAACCGGTCAACGATCGCGCGCGCTGGACCGACCAGTTCGTGCACCTGATGGGGCACACCGGCAACTACACCCGCGAGGAGGCCATCGCGGCGATCGACAAGGAGGGCACCCTGCCGGACATGTTGACCTTCAGTCCGTCCGAGCCGGCGACGTACCCGAACGGTCGAGTGTTCACCGACGACGTCATCAACTACCGCCTCGCGTTCCTGTCGAAGGGCGAGATTCCGCCCACCGGGCTCTCGCCGCACACCGACACCCTCGGCGAGTTTCCGTACCTGGGGACGCCGCACCCGGCGAAGGGCTGAAGGGCGCTTTCGGGCGCGCCAGTGTGCTTTCGGGCGCGCCGAGTGTGAATCTGACGACGCCTACGCGGCGTGTCGCGTAGCTGAGCGCACTGTCGCGGCGTCAGTCGAACTGCGGCGGCTCGGTACGGGTGCGCTTGAGTTCCCAGAAGTGGGGGTACGCCGCGAACGTCACCGACGCATCCCACAGCTTGCCGGCCTCCTCACCGCGGGGAATGCGGGACAGCACGGGGCCAAAGAACGCGACACCGTTGACGTGGATCGTGGGCGTGCCCACGTCCTCGCCCACCGCGTCCATCCCCGCGTGGTGGCTCTTGCGCAGCGCATCGTCATAGCGGTCGGTGGTGGCCGCCTCGGCGAGCACGGCAGGCAACCCCACTTCGTCCAGGGATTGGCTGATCACCTCGTCGAGGTCCTTGTTGCCCTGGTTGTGAATCCGCGTGCCCATCGCGGTGTACAGCGGCGCGAGCACCTCCGGGCCCTTGGCCTCCTCGGCGGCGATCAGCACCCGGACCGGGCCCCACGCCTTCTTCATCGCCTCCCGGTACTCGTCCGGGACATCCTTGTTCTCGTTGAGCACCGCCAGGCTCATGACGTGGAAGTTCGTCTCGATGTCGCGGACCTTTCCGACCTCGAGAATCCACCGCGAGGTGATCCAGCACCACGGGCACAGTGGGTCGAACCAGAAATCTGCTACGGACTTTTCGGGCATGAACGATCCTCTCGGCCGGATGTCACCAGTCTTCCACTGCGCTCAACGGCGGGTGGAATGGGCGTGTTCCCGCTCCCTATATGTTGGATGGCGTGGCACTTCCCAACCTGACGCGTGACCAGGCGATCGAGCGTGCGGCGCTGGTGACCGTCGACAACTACACGATCGAGTTGGACCTCACCGACGGCAACGCGGCCCCGGGTGAACGCACATTCCGGTCGGTGACCACTGTGACGTTCGACGCACTCCCCGGCGCCGACACCGTGATCGACATCGCGGCCGACAAGGTGCGCAGCGCGACGTTGAACGGAATCGACATCGACGTGTCCGGCTATGACGAATCCACGGGGATCGCGCTCGCCGGCCTGGGCGACCACAACGTGGTGGTTGTCGACGCCGACTGCGCCTACTCCCACACCGGAGAGGGTGTGCACCGGTTCGTCGATCCCGTCGACAACGAGGTCTACCTGTACTCGCAGTTCGAGACCGCCGACGCCAAGCGGATGTTCGCATGCTTCGACCAGCCCGACCTGAAGGCGACGTTCGATGTCACCGTGACCGCGCCGGCGCACTGGCAGGTGGTGTCCAACGGCGCGACGGCCGACGTCGCCGAACGTGACGGCGCGAAGGTGCAGACGTTCGTCACCACGCCACGGATGAGCACCTACCTGGTGGCGCTGATCGCGGGACCGTACGCCCGCTGGGACGACAACTACTCCGATGCGCACGGCAACATTGCGCTTGGCCTGTTGTGCCGGGCCTCGTTGGCCGAATACATGGACGCCGAGCGGCTTTTCACGCAGACCAAGCAGGGCTTCGGTTTCTATCACCAGAACTTCGGAGTGCCCTACGCGTTCGGCAAGTACGACCAGCTGTTCGTGCCGGAGTTCAATGCCGGTGCAATGGAGAACGCCGGCGCCGTAACGTTTCTCGAAGACTACGTCTTCCGCAGCAAGGTGACCCGCGCGTCGTATGAGCGGCGCGCGGAGACGGTGCTGCACGAGATGGCGCACATGTGGTTCGGCGATCTCGTGACCATGCGATGGTGGGACGACCTGTGGCTCAACGAGTCCTTCGCGACGTTCGCGTCGGTGCTGTGCCAAAGCCGGGCCACCGAATTCACCGAGGCCTGGACGACGTTCGCGAACGTCGAGAAGTCGTGGGCGTACCGGCAGGACCAATTGCCGTCCACCCACCCGATCGCGGCCGACATCCCCGATCTGGCCGCGGTCGAGGTGAACTTCGACGGCATCACGTACGCCAAGGGCGCCAGCGTGCTCAAGCAGCTCGTGGCGTACGTCGGTCTCGACCACTTCCTGGCCGGGCTGCGCGACTATTTCCGCGCCCACGAGTTCGACAACGCCACGTTCGACGATCTGCTCGTCGCGCTGGAGAAGGCGTCCGGCCGCGACCTGTCCGACTGGGGCGGCCAATGGCTGAAGACCACCGGGCTCAACATGTTGCGCCCGGACTTCGACGTCGACGCGGACGGCCGGTTCACCCGGTTCGCGATCCGGCAGAGCGGCGCGGCGCCAGGTGCGGGCGAGACGCGGGTGCACCGGCTGGCGGTGGGTGTCTATGACGACGAGGGGACGGGCAAGCTGGTCCGGGTGCACCGCGAGGAGCTCGACGTGGAAGGTGAACTCACCGAAGTGCCCGCATTGCAAGGCGTTTCACGCGGCAAGCTGATCCTGGTCAACGACGACGACCTGACGTATTGCTCGCTGCGGCTCGACGAGGAATCGCTGGCCACCGCGCTGTCGCGGATCGCCGACATCGCAGAGCCGCTGCCACGCACGCTGGTGTGGTCGGCCGCCTGGGAGATGACCCGCGACGCGGAGCTGCGCGCCCGCGACTTCGTGTCACTGGTGTGCGCCGGGGTGCAGGCCGAGACAGAGGTCGGAGTGGCGCAGCGGTTGCTGCTGCAGGCGCAGAGCGCGCTCGGTTCCTATGCCGAGCCGGCGTGGGCGTGCGAGCACGGGTGGCCGATGTTCGCCGACCGGCTGCTGGAACTCGCTCGCGCCGCAGAGCCGGGCTCGGATCACCAACTGGCGTACGTCAACGCGCTGTGCTCGTCGGTGCTGAAACTGCGCCACATCGAGGTGCTGTCCGCGCTGCTGGACAGCGACCCCGCGGGCCGCGGGCTGGCGGGCGTGGTCGTCGACACCGATCTGCGGTGGCGGATCGTCACCGCGCTGGCCAGAGCCGGCGTCGTCGACGCCGACGGGCCCGAGGCGCCGTTCATCGACACGGAGGTGCAGCGCGACCCGACGGCCACCGGGAAACGGCACGGCGCGGCCGCGTCGGCGGCGCGGCCGCAGACCGCGGTCAAGGAGCGGGCGTGGACCGAGGTGATCGAGGACGACACACTGCCGAACGTCGTGGGGCGGGCGATCATCGGCGGCTTCGTCGCGCCGGGGCAGGCGGAGCTGCTGACACCTTTCACGTCGCGTTACTTCGAGGCCATCGAAGGTGTGTGGGAGCGGCGCACCAGCGAGGTGGCGCAAACCGTGGTCATCGGCCTGTATCCGGCGTGGGACATCACCGAGGAGGCCATCGCGGCCGCCGACCGTTTCCTGGGCGAAGACCTGCCCTCGGCCCTGCGCAGGTTGGTGATCGAAGGGAAGGCCGGAGTCGAGCGTGCGCTGAAGGCCCGCCGCTTCGACGCCGGCTGAGTCGCGAAACAGCGTGTCGCGAAACAGACTGACGGGAAACAGCCTTAGGGCGGGGAGATGCCGGCGGAGAGCACCCGCACCGCGCTGACCAACCCGTCCATCAGGTTGCCCTCTTTGAAGGCCGACGCCGCCGCGGCCACGCCGAGCGGAGCGGCCGATTCCGCGCCGCGCCCCCGCACGTCCTGGCCGTAGACCACCTCGATGGCGTGTTGGTCGGGCGAAACAGCGAGCAGCACAGCGTCGTTGGGGGTGGGCACTTGCGCGAGGATCTCGCGGGCGCGGGCGGCGGGATCCGCGCCGAGGTCGCCGATGTACACGGCCATCCGCGCCTTGGATGCCCGGGTACCGTAGGTCAGCGCGTCGTCGAGCGTCACCAGGTCGGCCGTCGGGAATGGGTAATCCACTGACACGTCGCCGGGCTGCGTGACCCCGGAGATGCGCCCGCTGGAGGTGATGGCGAAGCCGGCCGGGAGGTCGGACTCTTTGACGGTTGCGAGCTCACCACTTGCCACTTGCGCCACCTCCTACGGTCAACTCGTCGGACCCGTGACCGTGCGGGTCACCGACGCGCTCGTCGGTCGCCGCCCACAGGATCGGCTTATGCGTCCACGGCTCCGACATCTCGTATGTCGCCGGGTGCGGGCCCTTATGGGACCAGATCAACGCGGAGAGAATGATCACCAGCAGCAGCGGGATACCCACGAACAGTGCGTGGACCTCGAGAACGCTCACGAGGCAAACCGTATCAGCCGGGGAGCGGCGAGGAGCGGGGGCGCGGAGAGCCGAAAATTACGGAGAGCCGAAAATTACGCCGCGCCCTCATCCAGATAGCGCACCCATGCGGGGTCGAGTTCCTTGACGGTGGACAGCAGCCGCCAGTGCTGACCCTTGGGCGTGCTGGGCACACACCTCAGCGACCAGCCGAGCTCGCTGAGCAGCCGGTCGGCCTTGCGGTGGTTACAGGTGGAGCAGCTCGCGACGCAGTTGTCCCACGAGTGGCTGCCGCCCCGGCTGCGCGGTACCACGTGGTCGACGGTGTTGGCCTTGGCGCCGCAGTATGCGCAGCGGAACCGGTCGCGGTGCATCAGCGCCGCGCGGGTCATCGGGACGCGCGCTCGGTACGGCACCCGAACATATGATCGCAGCCGAATCACGGACGGCACGACGATGGTCCGGGTCGCCGAGTGGATCACGGGGCCGCCGGGATCGTCGTGCACGACGTCGGCCTTGCCGCACAGCAGCATGACCACCGCGCGCCGCATCGGCAGCGCGGTCAGCGGTTCGTACGTGGAATTCAGCAGCAAAACCCGGCGGCGGCCCCAGATCGAGGTCGATTCGTGGGTGGAATGCGTGTCGACGCTGTGGAGGGTGCGGTCAGCGACAAGGCTGGTTTGGCCAGCCGCGACGCCGTGAAGGCGGGGGCCGCGGCTCTTCTTGCGCTGCGCCATGTGACCTCCGCCGATCAGTCCACCATGAATAGGGCCATAGTGCACGACAATACTGATCGTGTTCGCAGGTCAATCAGTGAACATCACTGATCGTGTTCGCAGGTCAGTCAGTGAACATCGGGTGACCATGCCCTCTGCTCTTCGCGCTGCTCTTCGCGCAAGCGGCTCATTGCTGCGGCATGGCCCACAATGGAGGCGATGGAACTGACAGACCAGCAATCGTTCTATGACGCCGTCGGCGGGGCGGACACGTTCAATGCGATCGTGTCGCGGTTCTACGCACTGGTTCGCGACGACGAAATCCTGCGGCCGATCTATCCCGAGGATGAGCTCGACGCTGCCGAGGAGCGGTTGCGGATGTTCCTCGAGCAGTACTGGGGCGGCCCGCGGACCTACTCCGACCAGCGCGGCCACCCACGGCTGCGGATGCGCCACGCCCCGTTCCGGATCGGCCCCTTCGAACGCGATGCATGGCTGCGATGCATGCACACCGCGGTCGCGGAGATCGATTCGCAGACGCTCGACAATGAGCACCGCAAGGAGTTGCTGGACTACCTCGAGATGGCAGCGCACTCGATGGTGAACTCGCCCTTCTGAAGGTCAGGGCGAGCGGCTCGTATCGCCGGTCGACGCCCGGCGGGTGGTGTGGATTGAACGGAATCAGGCGAGTTCGCGTGTCCATCAATAGTCCCTGTGATCGGGGCCACATTATTCCCGCGGAAGGGAGAGACCGATGGGTAAATACAGGGCTATTTCAACGGAGCGGCTTGCGGGCGGACTGGTGCTGAGCGCGGTGGCGTCCGGGTTGGCCGCGGCGGCGCTGGGTTCGGCCGGGACGGCCAGCGCGACCTGCGCGTCCATCAGCGGCATCAGCGCCGGCGCCGGCTGCACGAGCACCCTGACCAGCGTCGCGGTGGGGATCGGCCCCGGCACGACGGCCACTGCCACTGGGCTCTTCAACGGCGCCGTTGCCGCCGGCACCAACACGACAGCCACGGCCGCGGGCGCCTTCAACATCGCCTTCGCGGGCGGCAGCAACTCGTCCGCAACGGCCACCGGTACTGCCAACCTCGCGGCCAATGTTCTTGGCGACGGCAACAAGGTAACCGCAGCCGGCCTCGGCAGCGTCGCCGTCAACGCTCTCGGCAACAGCAACACTGTAAACGCGACTGGCGTTGGGCCCCTCGCGGTCAATGCTCTCGGCAACGGGAACACACTAAACTCGACCGGCCCTGTCACCACGGTGTTCAACATTGCCGGCAACGGCAATACGATTGGCGCGTCAAATGTTGGCGGAGTGATCAACGTTGCCAGCAACGGGAACACACTAAGCTCATCCGGCCCGCTGAACCACATCATCAATGTCGGCGGCGGCGGAAACACCATAACTACGTTCGGAACCGGCCTCAACATGGTGTTCAGCGCCAACAACAACGGCAGCAGCATATCCGCGGGACCCGGGCCCTTGGCGACCGTTTTCGCGGCCGGCCAGACAGGCAAGACAATCAGCCAAACCACCCCGGGCCTCAATATCAATGGCAAGTCGTTCCGGTGATAGGCAACCCGCCCGTCCAATAGTGGATCCTTCGACCTGCGCGTCGATCAGGCTGGCTTTGATCGACGATTAAGTGCCGAGTTCCGGCGCGCTTGGTGACCCGACATGCACGGCTCGTATACAAGGGGTTACCGGCGAAGCCCGGATTTCAGCGATCGGCAAGACGGTTCCGTCTCGCGCATGACTTCCCTAATTTTCATATGAATTCGGCACGGCGTTCCGCATCTCTGACCGACGGCGGTGCCAGCATATGAACCTTGCTCACGGGACAACGTAGGAAAGGGATGCTCGCGCCCATGACTGTGTCAGCGGAGAACAAAGTGATCCTGATTACCGGAACGTCGTCCGAGCATGGGCTTGGCTACGCCACGGCCCGTCTGCTGGCCAGTCGTGGCCATATCGTCTATGCGACGGTGCGCAACATTGCCACGGCCGCTGACATCGTCAACGGCACCAGTCCGGGCCGGATCACAATCCGGACCCTCGACTTGCTCGATCGCTCGGCGATGAACCCGCTGCTAGCCGATATCAAGCGGACCGAGGGGCGACTCGATGCTGTGATCAATAACGCCGGCTACGGCGTGATTGGCGGTGTCGAGCAGGTTGACCTGGATGTCGCCAGGACCAGCTTCGAAACGAACGTCTGGGGCACGATGGCCCTTGTCCAAGAAGCCCTGCCGTTGATGCGCGACCAACGCCACGGACATCTGGTGCTGGTGTCATCGTGTTTCGTGGCCGGACTTCCGGTGATGGCGATGGGATATTACCTGAGCGCCAAGGCAGCACTCGAGACCTTGTTCTACAGCTTGGCCGTCGAGGCGGCGCCATTCGGAGTGCGGGTGACATGTTTTCAGCCCGGGCCGATCATGACCGACCTAGAGCGGGTGTGGGGAGATCGCATACCGCCGGGTGGCGATCCGCGGCCACGCCTATCGGACGAGCTCTACGCGTACGTGAGCACCGCAGCGCCCACGGCGCAGCAGCCCGGCGAAGCAGCCGTCGCACTCGCAGACGTCGTCGCAAGTGCCGATCCGCCGCCAGCCGCACCCTCGGGAAAGGCGTCGCTCGCATATGTCGCGCGAGCGCTGCGCGATCCAACCCGGTCGGCCGAGATAACCGAGCTCCTTTCGGTCATCGACGCACCGCCAGAATGTTGAAGTCCGGAGGAACATCTGGTGGCGGCTTGGCCGACACGTCCACGCCCGTAACCTTGTGTCTCGTGGCAACGCATAGCGTGCACTCGTGTCTGGTGCTCGGCAATCTTGAGATGGCCCCCTTCGATGACCAACTCGCCTGCTGATTCATGAGCGATATCGGTCTGTGGTGGTCACGTGCGGTGTTCTACCAGGTGTATCCGCGCTCGTTTGCCGACAGCGACGGCGACGGCGTTGGCGACCTCGACGGTGTCGCGGCCCGGCTCGACTACCTCGAGCAGCTCGGGGTCGACGCGATCTGGCTGAACCCGGTCACCGTGTCGCCGATGGCCGACCACGGCTATGACGTCGCCGACCCCCGCGATGTCGACCCGTTGTTCGGTGGGCTCGACGCGCTGGACAGGATGATCGCCGGAGCGCACCAGCGCGGCATCAAGGTGACGATGGACCTCGTCCCCAACCACACCAGCTCGCAGCACTCCTGGTTTCAGGCGGCGTTGGCCGCCGGTCCCGGCGCCCAGCGTGAGCGCTACATCTTTCGCGACGGCCGCGGCGCCGGCGGCGCGCTGCCGCCCAACAACTGGGTGTCGGTTTTCGGCGGGCCGGCGTGGACACGGGTGACCGAGCCCGACGGCAACCCCGGGCAGTGGTACCTGCACCTGTTCGACGCCGAACAGCCGGACCTGAACTGGGACAACCCCGAGGTGTTCGACGACTTCGAAAAGACCCTGCGGTTCTGGATGGATCGCGGCGTGGACGGCTTCCGCATCGACGTAGCGCACGGGATGGCAAAGCCGCCGGGCTTGCCGGACATGAAGAACCCCAACATCGGGATGCTGAGGCTCGACGACAACGATCCGCGATTCAACCACGACGGCGTGCACGACATCCACCGCGCCATCCGACGGGTGTTCAACGACTACCCGCATGCGGTCGCGATCGGCGAGGTGTGGGTGTTCGACAACGAGCAGTTCGCCAAGTACCTGCGCCCCGACGAGCTGCATCTAGGCTTCAACTTCCGGCTGCTGCGCGCCGAGTTCGACGCCGCCGACATCCGCGACGCGATCACCAACTCGCTGGCGGCAGCCGCGATCGAGGGCGCGACACCCACCTGGACCTTGGCCAACCACGACGTCGAACGCGAGGTGACCCGCTACGGCGGTGGCGAGGTCGGGCTGGCGCGCGCGCGGGCGATGGCGCTGGTGATGCTGGCGTTACCGGGTGCGGTGTTCGTGTATAACGGCCAGGAGCTCGGGCTGCCGAACGTCGAGCTGCCCGACGAGGCGCTGCAGGATCCGGTCTGGTTTCGTTCCGGCGGCCGCGAACGCGGCCGCGACGGGGTGCGGGTGCCGATGCCATGGGAGGGCGACGAGCCGCCGTTCGGGTTCTCCGACAATCCCGACACGTGGCTGCCCATTCCGCCGGAGTGGGCGGCGCTCACGGTCGAGCGCCAACTGCGCGAACCCGACTCGACGCTGAACTTTTGGCGGCGGGCACTGCAGCTGCGCCACGAGCGGCGCGATTCGACGGGCACGACGTTGGAGTGGCTGGACGCGCCGCCCGACGCGGTGATCTTCGGCGTGGCCGGGCTGGTGTGCGCGCTGAACGTCGGCGCCGAGCCGATCGAGCTGCCCGACGGGGACGTGCTGCTCGCCAGCGGGCCGGTTGTCGACGGCACGCTGGCACCGGGCGCCGCGGCCTGGTTGGTCGAGCGGCCTTAGACGAGCCGCAGTAGCCCGCGGCGGTAGTACACCGAGCCGTACCGTGCGTCGACGCGCAGCCATGCACCGACCGTCCGGACCCGCACGACCTCGTCGGCGGCTTGTGAGTCGACAAAACCCATTGCCGTCAAAGCGAATACACAGCGCATCGGCACACCTACCGCGACCCCGGCCCCACTGACGTGGATCACCTCTTGATCCAGTAGCGACACCGGCGGCCCCGGCGCGCCCTGTTCCTTGGATACCTCGGCGCCCCGCTGCGCCAGATCCAGGACCGCCTTGGCGGGCACGTCGTCGATGTGCACGAAGCCGGATTCGGGCGGCAACGCACCGCGCCAGCCCGAGTCCATCGCGAAACCGGGGTCGACGTATCCCGACGGACCCGGCGCGGCGAGGCCGCGCGACAGCTGGTCGGCGCCTGCGCTGATGTCGGGCGGCCGCACCGTGCCGGTGACCACCCGGCTTGCCAACACATCGAAACCCGTTGCGACCCAGGCCACCAGCACATCCTGGGAGCGCTGTCGCAGCCGGATCACGGCGGCCTCGTCGAGTCGGCGCGCGCGTTCGACGAAGGTCGCGAGGTTGGCGCGTTGAGCCGGGTCGGGCAGCCATAGCCCCCGCTCGGCGGTCGGAGTCATCGCATCCAGCGTTGCAGATATTCTCGCTGTGCAGGCGAGAGCCGTTGCAGCCGTTGTTCTTTGATGTGCACAGTCGCCAGCTGCGTCTCGGCGATGACCGACGGCTTGGTGCTCAGGTCGGCGTTGACGGGCCGCACCTCGTAGCCCAGCGTGAAGTCGACCGCGCGCACCCGGTTGCTCCAGATAGTGACCTGCAGCGGCGAGTCGACCAGGCGCAGCTGGCCTTTGTAGAGCACCCGGACCTCGTGGATCAGCAGGCCCACCGTGGTGATCTCGGCTCCGAACGGCTCTTTCAGGAACGGCACTCGTGCCTCTTCGAGGATCGTCACCATCGTGGCGTGGTTGACGTGCTGGTACATGTCGATGTCCGACCACCGCACCGGCACCGGTGTGGTGAAGCCGGGTGCGCTCACGCAGAAGTCCCGGTGCCCGATCGCGTCATGCTTCGGATCTGCCGCGCCGCCACCGACAGCGTCGCGAGATCACGCTCGTCGGTGTCCTCGATCTCGGAAAGCGTCCGGCGGGCGCGGTCGATCCGCGACATGTTCGTGTGCTCCCACTCGGCGATCTTCTCGTCCCCACTTTCGTCCGGCTCCCCCACCGCCAGCACGTCGAAGCACAGCGACCGCAACGAACCATAGATGTCATCCCGAATCGCCAAGCGTGCCAACGCATGCCAGTGATCGTTGCGGTCGAGCTGCGACACGGCTGTGAGCAGCCCGTCGATGTTGAGGCGGCCCATCAGCGCGAAGTACGTGTCGGCCACCTCGGCGCTGTCGCGGTCGATGATGTCGGCGATGTCGATGACGTCGAGCAGGCTGTAGCTGTACAGACCCGCCGCGACCGCACCCGCGAGATCCTCGTCGGCGCCGTGGGATACGAAGTCGGCCGCCCTGTTGATGACGATCTGCCGGTCCTCGGCGCGCAGCCATTCCGAAATGCGCGGCGCCAACGTCTGGACCTGCGAGCGGAAGCGGTTGATTTCGGCGCCGACTGCCAGCGGCTGCGGCCGGTAGTTGATCAGCCAACGCGACGCGCGGTCCACCAACCGACGGAGATCCAGCGTCATCCGGTCGGACAGCAGAACCGGGATGCTGCCCTCCTCGCCCGCAGCGCGGATCCGGCGCCAGAGGCCGCAGATCCCGAAAATCGCGTCGACCGCAACGAACGTGCGCACCGCGTCGACAGGCGTGACGCCGGCCTCCTCAACCACCCGATACGCGAAGGTGATGCCGCCGCAATCGACGACATCGTTGACCAACATCGTCGTGACGATCTCGCGGCGCAGCTGGTGTGCGCGAATGTCGGTGACGAAGTTATCCCGCAGCTTTGTGGGGAAGTAGGCCGGCAGCCGGGAAGCAAACACCTCCTGGTCCGGAAGTTCGCTGGCCAGCACGTGGTCCTTCAGCTCCAATTTGACGTGCGCCATCAACGTCGCCAGTTCCGGCGAGGTCAGGCCCAGGCCGTGGTCCATCCGACGCCGGATCTCCTTGTCGGACGGCAGCGCCTCCAGCTCGCGGTTCAGCGCGCGATGTTTCTCCAAATCCCTGATCTGACGGGCGTGTACGGTCAGCAGGCTCGCGGCGTTGGCGCGGCTGGTGCCCATCAGGTCGTTCTGCTCGGCGTTGTCGGTCAGCACCAGTTGCCCGACCTCGTCGGTCATCGACTCCAGCAGCTGCGTGCGGTCCTTGGTTTTGACCTTGCCGGCCGTGATCAACGCGTCGACCAGGATCTTGATGTTCACCTCGTGGTCGGAGCAGTCGACGCCTGCGGAGTTGTCCAGCGCGTCGGTGTTGATCCGGCCGCCTGCGAGGTCGTACTCGACGCGTCCCAGCGCGGTGAGCCCGAGGTTCCCACCCTCGCCGATCACCTTGGCCAGCACCTGATTGCCGTTCACACGCACGGTGTCGTTGGAGCGGTCACCGACATCGATGCTGGACTCGGACTCGGCCTTGATGTAGGTGCCGATGCCGCCGTTGAACAGCAGATCGACCGGCGCGCACAACACCGCGCGCACGAGTTCAGGCGGCGTCATCTCGGTGATGTCGTCCGAGATCGCCAACGCCCGGCGCATCTGGTGACTCAGCGGGATAGATTTCTGTTCACGGTCGAACACCCCACCGCCCTCGCTGATGAGCGACTTGTCGTAGTCGTCCCAGCTGGACCGCGGCAGGTCGAACATGCGGTGACGTTCCTGCCACGACGTCGCGGCGTCGGGGTTCGGGTCCAGGAAAATGTGCCGGTGGTCGAACGCGGCGATCAGCCGAATGTGTTTGGACAGCAACATGCCGTTGCCGAAAACGTCGCCGCTCATGTCACCGATTCCGACGACGGTGAAGTCGTCGCTCTGCGTGTTGACGCCCATCTCGCGGAAGTGCCGCTTGACGCTTTCCCAGGTGCCCTTGGCCGTGATGCCCATCACCTTGTGGTCGTAACCCACCGATCCGCCGGATGCGAACGCGTCGCCCAGCCAGAACCCGTAGGACTTAGCGACCTCGTTGGCGATGTCTGAGAACGTCGCGGTGCCCTTGTCGGCAGCCACCACCAGATACGCGTCGTCGCCGTCGCGCCGGACCACCTGCTGCGGGGCAATGACCTTGCCGGAGACGTGATCCACGTTGTCCGTGATGTCGAGCAACCCCGCAATGAACATCTTGTAGCAGGCCACTCCCTCCTCGCGGGTGGCGTCGCGGTCGGCGGCGTCCCCGGTGGCGATCCGGGGCTGCTTGACCACGAAGCCGCCCTTCGCACCGACCGGAACGATGACGGCGTTCTTCACCGCCTGTGCCTTGGCCAGCCCGAGGATCTCGGTGCGGAAGTCTTCGCGCCGATCCGACCACCGCAGGCCACCGCGGGCAACGAAACCGAACCGCAGGTGCACGCCCTCCACGCGGGGCGAGTAGACGAAGATCTCGAATTTCGGCCGGGGCAGCGGCAATTCGTCGATGACCCCGGAATCCAGCTTGAACGAGAGCACTTCCTGCCGGCGGCCGGAGCCGGCGCGTGTCACAAAGTAATTCGTCCGCAGCGTCGCCTGCACCAGGGACGCGAACGCCCGCATCACCCGGTCGGTGTCGAGGCTGAGCAGAGCATCGATGTCTTTGGCGACGGCGGCCGCCGCCGTTTGGGCGTCGCGCTTACCGGACTTGGACGGGTCGAAGAGCGCCTCGAACAACTCGACCAACGCGTGCGCGGTGTGCGGATTGTCGTTGATCACCCCCTCGATGAGCGACTGACTGTATGGGAAACGGGCTTGCCGCAGGTATTTCGCATAGGCGCGCAGGATGACCACCTGCTGCCATGTCATCCCGGCCCGCAACACGAGTTCGTTGAAGCGGTCGATCTCGGCCTGCCCGCGCCAGATTGCGGTGACGGTGTCGGCGAACCGTTGCGCAGTCTCCTGTCGCTCGACGCCCTCGACCTCGATGGGAATCGTCGGGTGGCGGGAAACCTTGAACTGGTAGATCCACACCTGCAGCCCGTCGGCACGGGTCACGGTGAACGGGCGCTCCTCGAGTACGTCCACGCCCATGCTCTGCAGCATCGGGAGAAGCCGGCTCAGCGACGCCGACTTGCCGCCGAGAAACCAGGTCAGTTGAGCGATGTGGTCCGGGCCGCCCTCGGCGAACACAAGCTTGACCGAGTCCTTCTGCAGCGCTTCGATGACCGCGATGTCGGCGATCGCGTCTTCGGGTGCAACCGCCTGCTTGTACACCTCGGGAAATGCCTCGGCGTAGTGCTCGGCCTGCGCCTGTCCGATCGAACCCGACCGCACCGCGCCGAGCAGTCGATCCGCCCAGGTCCGCGCGGCCTCGGTGAGCAACGACTGCACCCGCAGCCTGTTCTCCTCTGAGGTATCGATCGCGTCCGGCGGCCTATCGTCGGGCACACGAATGACGAAATGTACTGCAGCCCAAGGTGATTCGCTGACACGCGCGCTGTAGTCGATGCTGGTGCCACCTAACTCGCGGACCAGGATGTCCTGCATCTCCAACCGAACGTCGGTGGTGTAGCGGTCGCGGGGCAGGTAGACCAGCGCCGAGACGAAGTGGCCGAGCTCGTCGGCACGGATGAAGAGCAACGTGCGTCGACGCGAGCCCACGTCGATGATCTCGGTGGCCATCGCGAGGAGCTCGTCGACGTCGCGTGCGAAAAGCTCGGGGCGGGGGACGGTTTGGATGAGATCGAGCATCAACTGGCCCGGCAACGTGTTCGGGTCGCGGCCCGACCTGGCCAGCACCTCGTTGACCCGCCGCGAAATGACCGGAATCTCTTTCACGTTGGCGTTCATCGCCGCGACGGTGAACAACCCGACGAGGCGGTGCTCAACCGTCTGATCTCCCGAGTCATCGCGAACGACGACGACGTAGGGATAGGCCCCGTAGCGCAGGTAGCTGCGCATCGTGGCCTGCGTCAGCACGAAGAGTTCATCGGATTCGGTCAGCTGAGGGAACACATCTTGTCGCCGCCGCAGCACACCGAGACGGCTGGAGTCGTGGACCCGGGCCTCGCCGTCGCCCACCGAGCAGCGCTGGTAGCCGACCATCACGAAGTGACCGTCGTCGAGCCAGCGCAGTAATCGCGCCACCTCGTGACGCTTGTTGGCAGCAAAGCGGCTGTAGCTGTCGTTGTCGAGGGCGTCGGCCAGCGTGCGCAGCGCCTCCCTCATCGCCATGGAATCGCGGGCGACCAGCTGAGCGTCGGTGATCACCGAGGGCAGCTGGCGCTGTACTTGCTCCAGCGTCTTGCGATCGGCGCCGGCGGCCAACTCGACGTGGATCCAGGCCTCGGCGACCCCGCCGGGCGTGGCGTCGCCCCCTTCGGCGGTCACGCGTAGGTCTTCAAGGATGCCGTCCGGGCTTCGCCGAACCCGGAACACCGGGCTCATGGTCGACACGTAGGGCACGTGGAGCCGGTTGAGCAGGACGGTCACCGACTCCATCAGCATCGGCGCCTCGTCGGCGACGACTTGCAGTGCCGGTCCGAAGCCGCACGGGTCGTGCTCGGGGTAGATGGCGATGTTCGTGGACCCGGGCTTGCGGGAATGGCCCAGCTGGCCGTGGGCCGCCGTCATCGCGGGGGTCAGCACCTGATGAGCACGGACCTGCGCCGGAGCGGTGAGACCCCGTTCGCCGATGGCGGGCGCGTCGCCCTGGGGACCGCGATAGCTTGCGGCGTAGGCCTGCATCATGCGCGGCGTGAACTTCCCCCACCCTCCCGAGCCGTCGACGCTCTCGGGGTGAGGCTTAACCGTCATGGGGAGGGGCTCCTAGTCGCGCGTCAGTCGTCGGTGCGTCACGCGATGCGGGCGAGCGGCGTCGGCACCGAGCCTAGCCACCTTGTTCTCCTCGTAGGCAGCAAAATTGCCTTCGAACCAGAACCACTTCGCCTCGTTGTCCGCGTCGCCCTCCCAGGCCAGGATGTGCGTGCATGTGCGGTCGAGGAACCAGCGGTCGTGGGAGATCACCACGGCGCAGCCGGGGAACTTCTCCAACGCGTTCTCCAGGGAGCCGAGTGTTTCGACGTCGAGGTCGTTTGTCGGCTCGTCGAGCAGGATCAGATTGCCGCCCTCTTTGAGGGTCATGGCGAGGTTGAGCCGGTTGCGTTCACCGCCGGACAGCACTCCGGCGAGCTTCTGCTGATCGGGTCCCTTGAAGCCGAACGCCGACACGTAGGCCCGTGACGGTATCTCGTTCTGCCCAACCTGGATGTAGTCGAGGCCGTCGGACACCACTTGCCACACATTCTTCTTCGGGTCGATGCCTGCGCGAGCCTGGTCGACGTAGCTGAGCTTGACGGTGTCGCCGACCTTCACCTCGCCGCTGTCCGGTTTCTCGAGGTCGACGATGGTTTTGAACAGCGTGGTCTTGCCGACGCCGTTGGGGCCGATGACGCCGACGATGCCGTTGCGCGGCAAGGTGAACGACAGGTCCTTGATCAGCATCCGCCCGTCGAATCCCTTGTCGAGGTGTTCCACCTCCACCACCAGATTGCCCAGCCGCGGCCCGGTGGGGATCTGGATCTCCTCGAAGTCGAGCTTTCGCGTCTTCTCCGCCTCGGTGGCCATCTCCTCGTAGCGTTGCAGCCGGGCTTTGCCCTTGGCCTGCCGTGCCTTTGCTCCGGAGCGGACCCATGCGAGTTCTTCCTGAAGCCGCTTTTGCAGCTTGACGTCCTTGCGGCCCTGCACGGCCAGCCGTGCGGCCTTCTTTTCCAGGTACGTCGAGTAGTTGCCCTCGTACGGGTAGGCGTGGCCGCGGTCCAGCTCGAGGATCCACTGCGCCACGTTGTCCAAGAAGTAGCGGTCGTGCGTGACGGCCAGGATCGCGCCCTTGTAGCTGGCCAGGTGCTGTTCCAGCCACTGCACGCTCTCGGCGTCCAGATGGTTTGTCGGCTCGTCGAGCAGCAGCAGGTCGGGCTTGCTCAGCAGCAGCTTGCACAGCGCCACCCGACGCCGCTCGCCACCGGACAGGTGCGTCACCGGCTCGTCGGGCGGCGGGCAGCGCAGCGCGTCCATGGCCTGTTCGAGCTGCGAGTCGATGTCCCACGCGTCGGCGTGGTCCAGGTCCTCCTGCAGCCGGCCCATTTCCTCCATCAGCTCGTCGGTGTAGTCGGTGGCCATCAGCTCGGCGACCTCGTTGAACCGGTCGAGCTTCGCCTTGAGGTCGCCGAGGCCCTCCTCGACGTTGCCGCGGACGGTCTTCTCCTCGTTCAGCTGCGGTTCCTGCTGCAGGATGCCCACGGTGGCGCCGGTGGCCAGGAACGCGTCGCCGTTGCCGGGCTGGTCCAAGCCGGCCATGATCCGCAAGACGCTCGACTTGCCGGCCCCGTTGGGCCCGACAACGCCGATCTTGGCTCCCGGCAGGAAGCTCAGGGTGACGTCGTCGAGGACGACCTTGTCGCCGTGCGCCTTGCGGACCTTCCGCATCGTGTAGATGTATTCGGCCATGCCGTGGGGAGTGCCTTTCGTGGTCAGGTCGTAATGCTCCCGACCATCCTAGGCACTGGCCAACGGCACTAAGCCGACAGAGGCAAGGCCTTGGCCTTCGCGCCCTTCCCCGGCACTAGTGGGTCGGTGGGCGGGGTCAGCTGGTCGGCCTTGGCGGGCAGGGCCGGCTCGTCAGCCTTGGCAGCCGGGGTGAGCCCGTCGGCCTTGGCAGCCTCGGCAGGCGGGGCCGGCTCGTCACTGGCGGACTCGTGCTGCTCTGGCGTGGGTACCGGCTCGGCGTCCTTGCCCGCGCTGCTCACACTGGAGAGGATCTGCACGATCGCCTTCGACACATCCGGGCCGACCGAGGTGGCACGCATCTCCAGTGACGAGCGCCGGACCCCGTCGCGGTCTTCGTACTCGCTGGTGTAGACGTGCCCGACCGCGATCACCGCGGCCCCCTTGCCCAGGGCGGCACCGACGCCGGTGACGAGTTTGCCCCAGCAGTTGACGGTGATGTACAGCGTGTTCCCCGGCTCCCAATTTCCGTCGGCGTCGCGGCGGCGCGAGTTGCTGGCCACTCGGAAGCTGATCACGTCCTGGTCGGCGACCCGGCGGCGCCGGGGATCGGTGATGATGCGGCCGACCACGGTCAATGGCGTTTCAAACATTGGCTTATCCCTTCTTCATTTGCTTCATTTGCGTCGTCACTTGCGTGGCGACACCGCCATTGAGCCGTCGATCACCGACGCCTGGGTGCCGGCTGAGCCTCCGAACGGTCGCGGCTGTGGAAAAAAGATGGGCTGGGGATAACAGCCGTCGTGGACTCGAGGCCCGTTGCAGATTCACATTCGGCACTGATTCACATTCGGCACCGAGGCGTTTTCAGGACGTCTGGCTGTCCGCGTCGCGGCCGGACATTTGGGCCAGCATCGCGTTGTACGCGGTTAATTCGGCGTCATCGTCGCGGTCGGCCGCGCGGTCCAGCCGTTTGGCGGTGCGCTGATCGCTGCGACGCCACTGGATCAGCAGTGCGATGATGACCACGACGAGCGGGATTTCGCCTGCGGCCCAAGCGATTGCACCGCCGAGGTGCTGGTCACCCAGCAGGTCGGTATGCCAGCTCAGATGCAGCGACCGATAGAAGCGTCCACCCATCACCGTGTCGGTGCCCATCAGCACAACCCCGAAGACGGCGTGCAGGGCCAGCGACGCGAACACCATGCCGAGTTTGGCCACCGGCGGGACCGGCCGTGGCGTCGGGTCGATGCCGATCACCACCCAGTAGAAGAGGTAGCCACTCAAAAGGAAGTGCAGGTTCATCAGGACATGGGCGGCGTGGTTTCCGGCGAATGCATCGAAGATGCCGCCCAAGTAGAGCGCATACACGCCGGCGACGAACAACACGGTCGCGACGATCGGGTGAGTCAGGAACCGAGACAGCTTGCTGTGCAACGCAATCAGAACCCATTCCCGTGGACCGGGCGGCTCGCCGCGCGCCGCCGTCGGCAACGCGCGCAGCGCGAGGGTGACGGGTCCGCCGAGCGCGAGCAGGATCGGCGTGAGCATCGAGAGCAGCATGTGGGCCGCCATGTGCATGCTGAACATCGCCGGCATGTAGCGGCCGACACCCGACGACGTCGCGACCAGCAGCACCGCGCAGCCGCACACCCACGCGAACGTCCGACCCTTCGGCCAAGAGTCGCCCCGCCGGCGCAGGCGGCGCACCCCGGCGAGATAGACCAGAGCCATGATGATCGCCGCCGTGCCGAAGATGAGGTCGAACCGCCAGTCGAACAGGACCCGCGCCACCGTCGGCGGCCCGTCGAAGTCGTAGCCGATCTCGACCTCGGAGATCGACGGGTAGCTGAGCCGCGGCGGCGGCGGGGTGCGGCCCAGACCGACAGCGATGCCGTAGGTCGCGCCGAAGATCACGGCCTCGAACAGGGCGAAGCGGATCAGCGGGCCACGCGCCGTCGGGTCGTCGCGCAGTGCGGGCAGCGCTGTGCGGCGTTGCCGCCAGCCGAGAACGCCCAGCGTGCACAGTGCCAGCGCCTTCGCCAGGACAAGCCGGCCGTACGTGGTGCCGATGAGTTCGTCCAGATGAATCCGGACCAGTGCGTTGACGACGCCGGTGGCCGCCATCGCGACGAAACACCAGCCGGCCAGCCGCGAGAACCGCCGGGCGGCGAGGTCTGCGTGTTCGCCGCCGCGCAGCGCGTGGGCCAGCAACGCCAGCAGGCCGCCGGCCCACAACGCACCCGCGAACAGGTGAATGATCAGGCTGTTCGTGGCGAGGTCATGGGAGCCGCCCGCCGACGAGTGCCCGCTGAGCCCGAGTGGTAACAACGTCACCAGCGAGCCGACGAACAGAAACGGTGTCAGCGACCAGCGCAACACCGGCAGGCTCGCGATCGTCACGGCCGCGGCCAGGAATGCGGTCCATCGCCACGCACCCGCGGTGTCGACGATGTCGGCCGCCGACCAGATGGTCACCGGATTGAGATGCTCCAGAAGCGGCTGACCCGACACGTCGGAAATGGTCAACGGCACCAGCAGGGTCGCGCAGACCGCCCACGCGCCGGAGGCCACCGTGCCGACACGCAGCGACCGGTACCCGGCGACGTCGAGCACACCGTTGTCCTGAGGCGGCACAAGGAAAGCCGCGAACAGGAACGACC
Organism: uncultured Actinomycetota bacterium; assembly: GCA_963828065.1. Classification (GTDB taxonomy): domain Bacteria; phylum Actinomycetota; class Actinomycetes; order Mycobacteriales; family Mycobacteriaceae; genus Mycobacterium. Next base: position 156,711 of record CAWHDL010000018.1, read on the forward strand.
CAACCGCAATGACCGCGGCCACCTCGCCGGCGGCGCGGACGAACGGCAAGCCGTATGTGGTGACAGGTCCCGGATCGGGTAGCCCGGTGGCAGTCAGCGCAGCCGCCAACGACAGTGCGCCGATCGCCGCCGCCGTCACACCGGCCAGCACCGCCACGCCGGTGAGAACCGGCCAGGCCGCTGTGCGCCTGACGGTAGGGGGAGCCGGCGGGGCTGGCGTCATGGGTCCAGCGTATGGGTCGCCGCCGGTCACGTCGGTGGGAAGCCTCCGGTGGCGATCGGTCCCCAGCGTTGCGGGGTGACCCGCAGCAGGCACTTGCCCTGATCGACCATCGCGCGGCGGTAGTCGTCCCAGTCGGGGTGTTCGCCGGAGATGGAGCGGTAGTACTCGACCAGCGGATCGAGCGCGTCGGGCAGGTCGATCACCTCCGCCGCGCCGTCGACCTGGACATACGAGTCGCCGAAGTCGTCCGACATCACCACCACGCTGGCGACGGGGCGGCGCCGAATATTGGCCGACTTGGCGCGCTGCGGGTAGCTCGCGACGACGATCCGCCCCTCGGCGTCGACCCCACCGGTCACCGGTGAGCTCTGCAGCGACCCATCACGTCGAAAGGTCGTCAGCACCATCCGATGTCGCGGTCGGATGAAATAGAGAAGCTCCGGCAGGCCGACGACGTCGGCCCTGGCGATCCGCGTGAACATCAAGCAACCGTAGCGAGAACGTCTCTGCGGTGCATCGAGTCGATGTCACTGCCGTGTCGGTCCCCGAGCGTATGGTCGCCACGACGTAGGCTCCGGGCAGGAGAAGACGATGAATGTTGTTGTGATCGCGCTGTTATCGGTCATCATTCCACTGACCGTGCTGGGCTTGCATGTCGCCCAGGAGTCGGTGGAACGCTGGGAGGAGCGCCGGCACGCTGACGACTGACTGTCAGTCGGCCTGCGCGCGCTCCCGCCGTCGCTGCGCCTCGCGCTCAGCGAACTGCTGAAACGACACCAGCTCCACCCGATCCATGTCACGTTGGATCGCACGCAATTCCGCCAGGAACGCCGCACGCCGCTCGGCGAGGTCCGGCGCGGCCCTCAACAACCCCTGATCCGCGGCGACCTGTCGCGCGGTGGCGAACAACAGCGCCGACACCGACTCGGTGCTGTGTACGCGGCCCTGCGCCTCGTATTGCTTGCCGACCCCGAGTGCCAGCTTCGTGAGGTCCTTTTCACTGATCTCGGCGGGCGCGTCACGAAGGACGTCGGCCACGATCTCGTAGGCCTCGAGGAACGGGCGCAGCATGGCGTGGGACATCAACGGTCGCTTGGCGTGCAGGAGCGTGTCGATGTCGTTGCCGCCGGCGCGCACGTGCGCTTCCCAGTCCTCGTGCCACGCCATCTCTTCGGCGATGTGCTCGCGGAACGCCGCGGAATCGGCGAAGTAGAAGTCGAACTTGAGCAGATCGCGCAGATGCATCGCCTGCTGCCAGAACGCCTCCAACCGATCGCCTTCGGCTCGCGCGGCGTAGACGAGTGCGAGCTCGACGATCGACGTTTCCATGAACGCGTCGATCACCGTGTTGCGGTAAAACGCGGCCTCGTGCTCCTTCTCGGGGGCGATTCTCCACACCGTCTCGCGGCCGCTGTCGACGCGCGTGATGGGGTGTCCGTTGGACAGCGCGTCGACCGCTGAACGCACCCCATCCGGTGTACGAAGACGCAGGGCGCTGTTGGTCATCGGGGTCTGCTTGCGCTCCAAGTAATCCAACGAGTCCTGCAAGGTGTGGTGGATTTGGCCGAGCGTGAGCGCCCGCCCCTGCGTCGTGATCAGCAGCGCCGAGACCAAGCCGGTGGCGTTGACCGGGGTGGCCCGCAGAATCCGCCACGCCACCTCGATCGCCATCTTCTGCAGCGCCAGACGTTTTGCGGCCTCGTCGGTGGCGACGGGACCCCCCGGCTCACCCAGGTAGTCGCGCATCGACACGGCTTGGGGGAATCGGACGTAAATCTTGCCGAAATTACGGTCGCCCTGCGCCTTGATGAAGCTGTACAGCCAGGACAGCCCCTCCGGTGTCTTCTCGCCGCCGCGTGCGTAGGCGGCGTATTCGGCGGTCTCGTGCAGTTGGTCGAAGCTGATCGACACCGGCTGCAGCAGGATGTCGTCGCTGCGACCCTCGAGGTACGCGTCGGCGACATAGCTGAGCAGGCCGAGCTTGGGCGGCAACATCTTTCCGGTCCGCGACCGGGTGCCCTCGATCGACCAGGTGAGGTTGAAACGCTTGGCGACGATGTAACCGACGAACTCCTTGAGCACGTACTTGTACAGCGCGTCGCCGCCGATGTTGCGGCGGATGAAGATGGTGCCCGAGCGCCGCATCAGCGGCCCCATGAACCCGAACGACAGGTTGATGCCCGCAAAGGTGTGCACGGGTGGCAGCCGGTTCTCCTGCATCGCCACCGGCACGATCACACCGTCGAGGTAGGACCGATGCGAGAACAGCAGCACAGCGGGGTGCGTTTCCAACGCGTGGCGCATCGACTCGATCTGGGCCCGGTCGTAGTCGAGGTTCGGGTCGAACCCTCGGCTGAAGATCGCGCGGCCCAACGACGGGATGAGGTCGACGGAGAAGCGGCTCCATCCGGTGGCGAGTTCGTCGAGCATCTCGCCGGCTTTTTCGGCGGTGGCGCCCGGGATCTGTTCGAGTCCTTCGATGAACCGCGCCGAGGCCAGCATCTCCGGCTTGACCAGCCTCGGCGACTTGTACTCCGGCCCCAGCAGGCGAAGTTCGACCCGCTCGACGGCCAGCTCCGCGCGTCGCAGCACGAACCGCGCGAAGTCACGGGGATTCTCGCCGACGGTGGTGTCCTGCCACTGCTGGCGAAGCTCGGAAACCTTGGCCGGCTCCCCCGCAACCACGCGCGCCCGAGTCGGATCCTTGCGAAGGATGCGCCGTTGCAAGATCTCCGGCGGCCGGTAGGTGTCGCGGCCGGAAATCAGGCCGACCAGCTTCATCCGGGTGGGCAGGCCGCCGGGCACCCAGAACACCCGCACCGGCACGACGGACCGGTCCTCGTCGGCGCTGAGTTGTTCGACGAGTTGCGCGACGACCCCCGGCGGTGGGTCCTCGCCAGGGAGTTCAAGGGCCTCGACCTTCGTGTCCGGGTGGTCTTTTCGCTGCTGGTCGAGCCAGTTGTCCAGCAGCTCGCGCTCGGCTGCTGACGACACCGACGCCAGCACCAGCGCGTCGTCGGTGGCGGTGAAACTGGCCAGGTAGTCGAGGCTATTGCTCATCGGCGCCCTCGTGTGGCGGGGGGCTTCGTGGCCTTCGTGGTCTTGGTGGCTTTCGTGGTCTTCGTCGCTTTCGTGGCAGCTTTCGAATTGCCGTCGGTTGCGGGCTTTTTCGCTGTCGTTTTCGTTGCCTTTTTCGCTGTCGTCTTTGCCGGGGCTTTCTTGGCGGGGGCTTTCTTTGCCGCGGTCTTCTTCGGCTCGGCGTTCGTCGGCTTGGCGTTCTTCGGCTTGGCGTTCTTCGGCTTGGCGTTCTTCGGGTGGGCGGTCAGCTTCGTCTCGGGAACCTCGTCGCGCGGCCAATTCTTCAACGTGTCCAGGTACAGCTGGCGGACCTCGGTGATCTTGCCGGGAAGGTTCTCGACGGTCCAGTCGTCGATCGGTATCGCCGGGTACACGATGACATCCACCGTGCCGGGGTTGAACGTGTTGGAGTCGCGTGCCGCGATGACTTCGGCGTTGCGAATGACGATCGGAACGATCGGGATTCCGGCCGCCATCGCGATGCGAAACGGCCCCTTCTTGAACGGACCCACCTCGGTGGTGTCCAGCCGGGTGCCCTCCGGGGCGATCAGGATGGACAGCCCCTTGCGCGCGAGCTCCTCGACCTTCTTGAGCTCTTCGACTGCGGCCTTTGGGTTTTCACGGTCGATAAACGCAGCATCCATCACCTTGCCGAGGGTACCCATGATCGGGTTCTTCTCGAGTTCCTTCTTGCCCACCGAGGTGAAGTTGTCGCGCACCAGTGCGCCGGCGATAACCGGGTCCGCCTGGTTGCGGTGGTTGAAGATGAACACGGCAGGCCGCACGGCGGTCAGGTTCTCCTCGCCGATCACGTTGAGATGCACGCCGGTTGCCGCGAGGAGCAACGAGCCCCAGTTGGACGTGAAGAAGTTGACGCCGCGGCGCTTGTTGCCGGCGAGCAGCCCGACACCGATTGCTCCCGCCGCCACCGGCGCCATCGATGCCAGCCCGGCGAGTGTGCGCAGCGCCGACACCGGGCTGCTGCCGCTGCGGCTGGAAAACCGCAGGATCGGCCACCCCCGCTTGGCGGCCACGGCCGCGAGCTTGCCTTCCGGGTTGGTGGGCCGCGGGTTGCCGACGAGGTACATCAGCGCGACGTCCTCGTCACCGTCGGCGTAGAAGTAACTCTTCCTCAGGTCGACGTCGTTGTCGGCCGCGAACTTCTGCACCGCGTTGGCCTTGCCGGAACCCCAGATGATCGGCTTGAGCACGCCGCCGGTCAGGATCCCGTCGTCGTCGGTCTCGAATCGGTTGCTCAGGACCTTGTCGATGCCGAGGAAGCGCGCGACGGGTTCGACCTGCACGGTCAGTGCCGACGAGCTGAGCACGACGGTGTGCCCGCGCGCCATGTGGGCACGAACCAGCTCGCGCATCTCCGGATAAATCCGCGACACAATGTGCTGAACGAACAGCCGCTCGCCGAGCTCGTCGATGTCGTCGAGCGAGCGTCCGCGCATCATCGATGCGCCGCGGTAGATGAGTTGCTCGAAATCCGCGCGGCCGAGTTGGTGGTTCAACGCGGCCTGCACGACGCCGAGGAACTCGCCAACACCAATCTCGCGGCGGCGCATCCGGTCCTGCGTCATGATCACGCCGGTGAATCCGGCGACCAGGGTGCCGTCGAGATCGAAGAACGCGCCGACTTTCGGGCCGTGCGGGCTCGCGTCGACCTCGGCCACCGAGCCGGGCAGCCGGATGTCACGGCGATCGAGCGACCGATTGGTGGAGGGGCTCATGAGGGCTCACTACCGTTAGGTGACGTTTGGTTGGTGGCCGCGGCCGGGTCGGCGAAGGACGCCGCCGTCGCGCGGCCTTTGCCGCCGAGCTTTAGGACCTCATTGAACCCTTCTAGTAAACAACGGGCCCAGAGCTCGTCCTCGGTCACCGACGCGCGGTCATACCGGGTGGTCACGGTGCACATCCCGCCCCGCGAGATCAACACCACCATCATCGCGACACCGGGCAGCGGCCCAAGACCATACTGCCGCAACACCTTTGCGCCTGCGATGAACGTGTCTCCGGCGTAGCCCGGCACGTTGCTGGCCTGAACGTCAGAGGACACCACGGAGCTCACCACGGATTCCAGCAGCGGGTCGGGCAGCAGGCCGAGCAAGGGTGCGACGGAGCCGATCATCTCGATCGCGGGCTCGTCACGGCGCTTGACCATCTGGGTGCGGACATTGTGGATGCGCGCGGCCGGATCGGTAATTCCCAGCGGCGCAGAGATCATCACGCCTGCGAAGCGGTTGCCGCCGGCGGGATCGGCTTCCGCGCGCATGTTTACGGGGATGGCCATCGGTAACGAGTTGATCGGCATGCCGAGTTCGTCGTGGTAAAGCCGCAGCGCACCGCACAACGCGGCGAGGTAAGCGTCGTTGATGGAGCCCTCGGCCGCCTTCGCGGCGGCGCGGATGTCGCCGAGCTTCAGGTCAATCGCCTCGGTGCGCGAGCTCAGGCTGCGCCGTCTTAATAGCGGGGAATGCTCGGCGGGCGCCGACATCACCCTCGTGCTCGAGCGGGCATATTCGACCACTCCTCCGACCGCCGACGCGGGGTCGGTTAGTGCGCGACCCACGACCTGGGCGGCGCCGGTCAGTGCACCCCTTGCGGCGCCGAGGATTTTGACCGGCATCCGGTTGAAGCCGTCCCGAGCAAGATCGTTGCTGGTGAGGTCCTGCGGGATCGGCAGTGGGGCCGGTTTTCGGGGCGGTGGGTCGCGTTCGAGGTCGTAGATGTGGGCGAACATCTCGACCGCGCCGACGCCGTCGGTGACGGCGTGGCTCATGTGCAGAAGCGTCGCAGCTCTTTCGTCCTGTAGGCCTTCGACGAGGGTGGCCGTCCATAGCGGGCGTGAGATGTCCAGCGGTGACTGCAAACTCACCTCGGCGAGGTCGATTACCTGTCTTAGCGTCCCGGGCTCCGGGACGCGCACGCGCCGGACGTGGTAGTTGAGGTTGAAGTCCGGGTCCACTACCCACCGGGGCGAAGCCGTCGGGACGGTGGGCCTGACCACCTTCTGTCTTAGTCTTAATACGCGGCGGGAGGCGTTTTCGAAGACCGCCAGGAAACGCTCCCAGTCGGGCGTGGTGTCCAGGATCTCCAGGGCCATGATTCCCGACCGGGTCCGCGGGTTCGCCTCGCCGCGGTGCAACAGCATGTCGAACGCGCTGAGTCTCTCGGGCAGGCCTGCTGCGTCAACCACCTGGTCTCCCTCCCGTGTGCGTCTCCCCGTGTCGGCGTCCGGGAACAACGCTAGTCCGCTCTACTAGCGGGCGGGAGGGATTGTTGGGGGGCTCGGCTTCCGGTGTCGTTGGATGGTCGGCGGGCTCGGGGACGGGGTGGTGTCGGAGTGTCGGCGGGGCTGGCTTCCGGGGCGGGTTGGATAAACTCTTCCCGCCGCCTCCGTAGCTCAGTTGGATAGAGCGAGGGCCTTCTAATCCCTAGGTCGCAGGTTCGATTCCTGCCGGGGGCACAGGTCAGAGGCAGTTTTTGAGTCCCGTGAATCGGCAACTCACCGTTTATTCACCGTTTAAGGCAGTGAATTCCGCGATGGTCCGGTCCATGAGCGCGGCGACGGCGGGGTGAACACGACCGCGCGACATGTAGCGATCCTGCGTCATCGACACCCGCGCATGGCCTAGGTGGTCCGCGCCGATGCGCGCCGACAGCCCCTCGTCGTCAATGAGGGTGGCGATCGTCTTGCGGAAGCTGTGCGTGCTGACGTCCGGCACCCCAAGTTCCATGCGCGCCTCCCGCCACTGGCCGCCGAAGTTGTCGGGGTCGCGCAGAGTCGCAGCGGTCGACGGGAAGATCACGGCTTGCTCGCCGAGGAATGGACGGCGGCGGCGCTCGCGGAGGATCGTGATCGCGAAGGCGGGTAAGGCGAGGGTGCGGCGGCCGGCGTCCGTCTTCGTTTCGTCGACGCGCACGAGGCCTGTGCCGCGTTGGCGGACCACCTTGCCGGTGACGGCGAGCGTGCCGGCGGCGTCGTCGTAGTCCACCCAGCGCAGGCCGAGTAGTTCGGAGCGTCGCAGCCCGGTCGCGACCAGGAGGGTAATCGGGTCGACCAAATCGCGGCGCTGGCACACCTCCGACTCGCGCACCTTTGTGAGGAGTTCGCGCAACTGGTCGACGGTCAGCGCGGTGGCACCCTTGGGGTGACCTTTGGACCTGATTGATTGCACATCGCGGACGGGATTTGTCGTGAGAACGTTGTTCAGCACCGCCAATTGCAGGCCACCGCGCAGCAATGTTCGGGCGCGGCGGGCCATCGTCGGCCCGTGCGCATTACGCATAGAGCGCAACGCGGCGTCGAGACGGGCCGGGGTGCACTCTCCTACCCGGACGCCGGCGACGAACTTCGCCAACTTGGTCGCATCGTACTTGTAGCAATCGAGGGTGCGAATTGATCGGCCATCCTCGGCCAGGCGCGCGATGTGCTGATCGACCAGCGTGACGACGAGGGTGTCGAGCCCGATGGCGTCTGGCCCAGAGGGCGGACGGCGATCGGCCAGTGCTTCAAGCAATTCGTCCTTCGCGAGCTTCCCGTATTTGTCGAACTCGTCGGGCGGCCCGCGCTTTTCCACTTTGCGAACGACGCCGTCGCTATCGCGAAATCGGCAGCGCGCCAGCCAAATCCCACCCCCGAGATACGTACGGGTGATCGTGCCATGCGCGCCGATCCGCAGAGGCGGCCTACCCCGCGCCATTGCTTAGCCTGTCGATGTCGTCCTGTACGCCGTTGATTGCGTCGAGCATCGCGACCTGCACCGCCTCATCGGCTCCCACCAGCGCGTCCATGAGGCGCTGCTTGCGTGTCTTCAGTTCGGAAATTCGCGCCGCCGCTCTCAGCGGCGCAACGTTCCGCTCATGTGCCTCGACATCGTCGGCGAACGGAGTCCGCGCGCCGCCGTCATTGATGCCTGAAAACCATTCAGCCGCGGACCAAGTCGTTGACGACTCACCGGGCAGTACATCGATCTCGCCCTGATATGGAGCTGGGTATAGCAGGGCTACGGGCGCGGTGTCTAGGGCCCGGGCCAAGATGACCAACTCAGCGGTGCTGACGTAATTGCGCTTGCTGTTCTCAAGTTCAGAAATGGTGGTGCGCGGCACGCGGTAGCCCAGCTCAGCTGTGCGGTCCGAGAGCCACTGTCCTGACCGACGGCCGCGCAGTCGCTTGAGTTCGATACCCACGCGTTTGGCCTGGCCGGCGGCCCAGTCCTTCGCCATGCCGACAAGATTACATCTGATGCGCCGGAATGTCGTCAGGTCGACGTATGCTTGTTGGGAACTCGTCAGATATAGACGAGTTTGACCAGATTCCGAAGGGGACGAGATGAGTGACGGCGACCGGTGGCTGACCCGAAAAGAACTAGCTGCGCGGCTTGGTGTGCCCGCGACGACTCCTGCGCAGTGGGCGTCGAAAGGGACAGGGCCGCGTTACGCTCGGTTCGGGCGACATGTCCGCTACCGCTTAAGCGACATAATCGCTTGGGAAGGCGAACAATTGGTCCGCAGTGCGTAAGAGAAATAGGACGCACCGCTCGACCTTGCGAGCGTGCCCAACACTGGCGGCCTGCCATGATGGCAGGGATGGATGCGGGTGTGGGCGAGCTGCACTTGGCGGTGTGCCAAAGGTTCGGTGAGGCCGTTCGGTCCGCTGACGGGAAGTGGGACTGTCCGTCTCCGTGCGATGCCTGGGATGCCAAGGGCGTACTGGAGCATGTGATCGGCTTCCATGACGTGCTGCTACTGCGGCCCCTGGGGTTAAAGCCCGATCGTCCACGCGACAACCCGCAGCGCCGCTGGGAATTGACGTTTGACCGGCTGCGGGAGGCGCTTGGTCGGGAAGATCTGTTTGAACGCGTCGTGGAGGTGCCGGCGGTTGGGAACAATCTGGCGGCGCGGCTCGATGCCAGGACGTTGGTCCCAGGGCTGACACAAGACGTCTTGGTACACACCTGGGACCTCGCCCGCGCAGTCGGGGCCAACGATCGACTGGATCCCGCGTGGTGTGCGGTATTTATTGATCGGCTGCCAGCGGATCCCGACGCCCTAAGTGCATCCGGGATGTTCGCGGCTGCGGTTACCGTCGAGAAACACGCCGACACGCAGTCAAAGCTTCTCGCTCGCCTCGGACGCGATCCGTCATGGCGACCGCAGTAGCGACGGCCGCGCCCGGCGAAACATTGTGGGCGACGCGGCACTTGAACCCAGGACCAACGTATTAGAAGCGCGCCTGACCTGCGGAAACAGTATTTGAGGAGATTTGACGGTCATTGACGAGATCTGTGGCAATTCGCCGTTAATCCGCTCGGACACAACCGAGTTCGCCTTGCGGAGTGTGGCAATGGTTGACGGGGGTTGCCGAGACTCCTGCGGGCTGTGTGCGGGCTGGGCGGGCCTTCACCGGATACTTCGTATTGACAAAGAGGACGAAACCGGATCAGTAATCAAATCCCTTGAGCCCTACAATCTGGTGCCGAATAGGAGAACCGCCGACGGCTCCGACAGCGCTTGGCCGGCTAGGGACGCACCAGAAATTAGGCCTGCCGGCCTTGATCCTCGGTCGGGGTGCTGGCGGCGCGGTCGGCTAGGTGGGTGGCGACTCCATCATCGGGCACCAGCCGCAATTGCGGCCGCGGCTGAGGCGCATTGTCCGACAGCGCATTACTGGATTCCAACGCTGCGGCCATGGCGAGCAGCTGAGCCGTAAGGTCATTGGCAGCGCTACGGTCGGCGACCTTCCTGAAGGGATATGAGGGGAGCGGAGCGCTGGCGTTCTTTCCGGCGAGTTCCGCGTATGGCGTCGTTTCGGGGACGGCCGTTTCGTAGTTGTTCTGAAACTTCGTCAGCCATGCGTTAAGCCCTGCCGTGGCTGTCCGGAATCGAATCCACCGCTGATTATTCCAGCCCCAAGCGGGCTTGTTGTCTTGTGGCGTTGCGGCGAACTTTTCGACGAGTTTGGCGGCAGCCGCCTCGCCCCGGTTGGCGAGGCCAGTGACGACCTCAGGTGGCATCGCGAGGTTCATCCCTCCCTCGTTGTTGTCGTGGTAAATCGTCACCACCCGGTCGCGGTAGCCGGGTAACACAAGCTGTGCGGCGTCCACCCAGCCGCGAGCCGTATTGACGATCTGGCTGAGGAAGGCTCCAAGCGCGCCGATGCCGGAGGACGGCATCGTTGTCCACGGCAGCAACTGGCCCGCGTTGTTTGCCATTGGAAGGTAACAGTTCTCGCCCTCGTTGGGGCTCTTGGTGCGGTCCGGCGGGAAGGGCTCGAGATCCACGGCGAATGTTGGCCTGGTGGGAAGCGGTGCATCGAAGAACTGCACCGGCAAGTTCGCGCAGATGCCGCCGTCCGAGAACCAGTTCACATCGAAAGTGGGCCGGGCTTCCGGCAACGCCGCCCCCTCCGCGGCGCGCCGGTCCGGGTTGGCGGCGAGCCAGGCTTCAGCTTCAGCACTCGAATCGCGGTTGGCTACCAGGTTGTAGTTCACGGCGTAAAGGGGGACCGCGGTTATCAGCACAGGGAAGCTCAAGCTCATCCGGGTCGCCACGATGACGGGGACATCATCTGGGGCCGGCCAGGGCCGCTTCGACCCGGCCTGGGCACGGAGCAGATCCCTCTTTCGAACTTCACTGGGGAACAAATCGTTTCCGTCGGGCCCCACAGTTGGTGGATGCTCTTCCATCCATGCAACAACGTCCTCCGGGAACAGCTGCCGCATCTCGGCCGGCTCGAAGAAATACTCCTGCGTCGACCACGGCATTGCTATGGGCTCGGAACGGGTGAGGTTCGTGGTCATGGTCCGCAGCTCGATTTGCCCGGCCGCAAGGTCACCGAACGTGAGCACTTTCCCGCGGGCGCGACCGGCCATCGACTGAAACCGCTCGTGCAGCCATGGTGTGAGGGCGGCTGCGCCCTTGCCGCTGGCACCGGGCATGCCGGTGCACAGTCCGAATCCCGACACGCCGGCGAGCGTCTTAATGGCGCCCACCGCGAGCCCAAGCATCGCCCCGAGCAGTGCCAGGATCAACCCGGCCACCACCCCGGCGATCTGCGCCGGCCCGCCGCCCAACGCACAGATGGCCAACAAGACGATCCCGGGTGCCGCACCGACGAGGCCCCAAAGCCAGAACGCGGTCAACGCCGCGAAGACCGTGCGCAGTGCCGCGGCCGTTTTACCCATTCCGGCGGTCAACACCCGGTACAGCGGATAGGCCTGCTTCGTCGGCTGGAACAGCCGGAACAAGGTGGATCCTCCGGCTGGCGACGGGGCCGTGATGTCGTGCGGGAGCACCTCGAGCAGCTCGAATCCGCCTGCCGTGCGACCGAGTTCGGCGGCGGCGGCACCCGCGGCGGCGATCGCTCCGGCCGACGAACCGCCCACCGACCGCAGACGGTAGGACTTCGCGAGCTCGCAGACGACACGCGGATAGATCACCCCGCTGGTGATCCCACCCTTCATCACGATGTCGCACTCCAGTGCCGGGTTCGAGGGGTATGTCATCGTGCGCTCCTAACCTGCCAGCCCGCTCGGGCGCATGAGCCGCCTCATGCCTCGACCCCTTGTCGGATCGCTGTGTCGAGATCGTCGCATTGCTATGGACCCGACACGCCCGAGCTCGGTTCGGCCCACCACCGCGAGTCACATACTTCACGAAACAGCGCTGGTGTGTGCCCCCGGCAGTGTGCCCCCGGCAGTCTGTGGTTCCAGGACATGAACCTGCGACCAACGGATTATCAATCCGTAGGTCTGGACGATTCCCGTTGATTCCCGTTATCCATTGCGCCACAACGATTGACGGCATCGCCATGGTCTCTACGTACCGGTCAATTCCGGTCGATTCCGGGTCATTAACGATGAATAAACGATGACCGTCATATGCCAGAAACGCCACCCCGGCCAACGGCCACAATCACCGGCGAACCGTTGCCCAGCGCCGATCCGACCCCGGTCACGAGGCGACCCCAGCAGTTGACCATGATGTACAACGAGTTGCCCGGCCGTCCAAGTTCCGTCGGCGCCGCGTCGACGGGAATTGCTGGCCACCCGGAATTTGATGAGCTCCTGACCGCCGACCGTGCGGCCGAATCGGGTCAGTGACGATATTGCCCACCAACGTCGGTTTTAGTCAGTCGTCTGCGGCGTATGACGCATCATCCAGTCCAACACGCGGTCGGTGGGCGGCCAAGGCGTTCCAAAAGTCGTTGAAGCATGTCGCGCAGAGGTCATACCGTCGACGTGTGGGGGAAGAATCAGAGACCGAAACGATCTACAGAAACCCGTTCACGGCAGAGATCGACCGGCGGAAGACTCACCTGGAAGCCCTGCCAGGCTATCGGCTCAAGGTGGACCTCGAAGCTCTCAACCGCTGCTCGTACACTTTGGGCCGGAATGCGCAGGAACTCTCCAACCACATTGGACGCTTTCTTCGGTCACAGACGACCTCGGCCCAGGAGCTTTCGGACGAGTACGTCGACGAACTCGTTCGTCTGCTACATAACTACCTCACCTCGGTGACGTCACTGATCGACGCTCAACGAGTCGTCATGCGGCACCGTTGGCCGTCGACGAAGAAGGGCGAGTACTCCATATTCGAGACAACGTGGCGAGTCCCCGATACTAGGTCCACCCGTTTTTAGAGTCGGGTTGTTGTTCCAGATTCGGTTGATCTCGCAGGCCACCGGGTTGCCGGTATGCCTGCATCGGGCATCGTACTCGGCCGGGGGTGGATTTGTCGGTGGTCAGCGGGTGGTGGTGTCGGGGAGCTTGGCGGCCCATTCGGTGACGGTGCGGGTGTACAGCTCGGGCTGGTGGCCGTGCATCGAGTGGGGCATGCCAGGGAAGTCCAGATAGGTGAAGGCCTTCCCGGCGGCGGTGACGAGTTGCCGGACGCGTTTGGCTTGGGGGGCGGAGATCGCGCCCTGGTAGATGCCGGTTTCCTCGTCCTGCTGGTGGTAGTGGTGGGTGAACAGGACCGGCACCTTCGAACGCCACCGGACGGATGGTGGCGGGCGTGCTTGCCAGCCTCGCAGAACTTGAGCTCGAACTCGGACGGGAGCGTCGGGCGGCGGCGCGGGAGGCACGGCGGGCACGAGGCCAGCATGTTGGTCGGCCAAAGGCCCTCGACAAGTCGAAGGCAGAGCTGGCACGCCGGATGCACAGCAGCGGCGAGCCAGTCTCCGCGATTGCGTCCACGCTCGGCGTCAGCCGTGCCACCGTGTATCGCGTCCTAGCCGCTGGCGAATAGTTTCTGCGCGCGAGGACCGTTCGCTCTGGCGCGCAGAGGGTCAGGGAGAGCTGTCCGGCCACGCTGCCGTACTCCAGGCACCTGGCCTGTTGCACCACCTCAGGACACGTAGGAGCGCGATACTGGCGATGTGTGGCAGGACGACCGCGACAGTTTCGGGGAACTCGCCAGCCCGCAGGAAGGACTGCGGCGGGTGGCGACATTGGTGGCGCGAGGCGCGCCCCCATCGGAGGTATTCGCCGCGGTGGCTGAGGAAATGGCGGGCTGGCTGCACACCGCCAACGCTACGGTGGCGCGCATCGACGACGACGGGACATATGTCATCTTGGCCCACGGCCAGCCCGACACCGGGCTGGTCGAAGCGGGGCTCGGCCAGCGACTGTCTGGTGCCGGTCTGGCTGCGCGTGTGTTGCGCACCGGTCGGCCCGCCCGGATAGACAGCTACGACAACGCCCCTCGCGCGCTTGCTGAGGAGATGCGCGAGTATGGGATTTATAGCTCGGCGGGAGCGCCACTGATCGTGAATGGCCGGGTCTGGGGGATGGCGGCGGTCGGCAACTCACAACCGGACCCGTTGCCACGGGGTATCGAGGATCGCATCGCCGAGTTTGCTGACCTTGCGGCCACCGCGATCGTCGCCGCCGCCACCCACGCCGAACTGATCGCCTCACGGGCACGGATTGTGGCTGCGTCCGACGAGGCCCGCCGCCGTATCGAGCGTGACCTGCACGACGGCGCCCAACAACGCCTGGTCGCGCTCGGACTGAAGGTGCGCATGGCGATGGATCAAGTGCCGGCTGGACTCCACGGCCTCAATGCGGAGCTGTCCGATGTTGCCTCTGGTTTGACGGCAGTGTTGGAGGAGCTACGAGAAATCTCCCACGGGATTCATCCGGCCATCCTGTCCAGGGGCGGCCTGGGCGCTGCATTGAAGGCACTGGCGCGCCGCTCTGCGGTCCCCGTGACCCTCGATGTCGCGATCGAGACAGATTTACCCGACTCGGTCGGGGTCGCCGCCTACTACGTCACGGCCGAGGCGCTTGCCAACGCCGCCAAGCACGCCCAAGCCTCCGAAGTCGCGGTGTGTGCGCGAACCGCCGACGAAAACCTTTACCTGTCGATTCGCGACGACGGAATCGGTGGAGCCGACTCCCTTAAAGGCTCCGGGATCATCGGGCTTAAAGACCGCATTGACGTGCTCGGCGGCAAGATGACTGTCAACAGTCCTGCGGGAAGCGGGACGGCGATCGACGTCACGATCCCACTTGCCATGCCGCCCCCGGAGTCTCACGAAGGCCGTTAGCAGCAAGGAGATGGCAGCCATCAGACCGTAGTGACGTCGCCCAGTTGTGCCAACGGTGCCACTGGGCGTGCATGGCATATCTGGCACATCGTCCGGCATCCCCAACGGGTTTCTGAAGCTCCAGCGGGACGCTAGCTGCGACCGAGCCCCAGCTCGGCCAAAAGCGTGTATTCCGCAGCGAACGGTTTCTCCCTCTTCGGCCTAACCCTCTTCGTGTAGCGCCTGATCGGTATCAGACGGCGGCGGCGGCGTTGGTGATGAGTTCGAGTACCTGGGTGGGCCGGGTGGCGAACGAGGCGTGGCTGGTGTCGAGTTCGATGGTTTCGCGGGCGCGGATACGCTTAGCCATCCACCGCTGGGTCTGCGGCGGGATCATTCGGTCTTGGGCCGAGACCTGATACCAGCTCGGCTTGGTCTTCCACGCTGGCTCCCCGGTGACATCGTCGAGGCAGCGACGTGCGAGCGGCCTTTGGGTTGTTGCCATCACCAGCGACTCGGTGTCGTCGAGGTCTTGGCAGAAGCTGTCGTGGAACGTGTCCTGGCGGTGCCAGAGGAAGTCGTCGTCGAAGGCAGGGCTGATACTCGCCCAGCCGGGCGCGGGGTCGCTGCTGGCGAGATTAATGCTATTCACGCTTTCGCCCTGCGCCGGGGCGAACGCGGCGATGTAGACCAGTCCGACCACGTTGATTGCTCGGCCTGCGCCGGTGATCACGGCTCCGCCGTAGGAGTGGCCTACCAGCAGGGTCGGACCCCCCATCCATTCGGCCAGCTTCCGGGTGTTTGCGATGTCGTCAGCCAGCGACGTGAGCGGGTTCTGCGCCGCCATCGCTTGATGCCCCGCTGCAAACAGCCCTGGGATGATGGGCCGCCAGTGCGAACCGTCAGCAAATGCACCGTGCACGAGAACGATGTTGGGCTTGTCCGTCATGATGCATCCTCCTCAGATGAATGTCGTGTTGCCCAAAGCCCATTTCGTGCGCCTAGCGAGACTGCACTAGACTCCCCGCACTGCGCGAAATGGTCTGCCCGATGCCACGTGTGCGCGTTGCGGCTAGCCGTTCACGCTGCGCCGCCACTGGATGTGTTGCAACAGTTGCCGCGCGAGTTCCTCCCTTTCAAAGAACCGCGCGGTCTCAAGTGCGGACGGCGAGCCTGCCAGCGGATCGGCATCGGCTGACAGCAGCAGTTCGATGATCGTTGTGTCGTTCTTGAAGACGGCGCCTGCCAACGGGGTCTGCCCTCGATTGTTGTGTCGATTAACGTCGGCTCCGCGCGCGATCAGTGCGGCGACGGTCGACTCGTGTCCGTAATAACTGGCTAGCATCACCAGGGTGTCGCCTTTGGTGTTGGTGAAGTTCACGGGTACGCCCGCGTCGAGGTAGGCGGCCAACATTGCGGCGTCGCCGCTGCGAGCCATATCGAATAGGCGTGACGCCAGGTCCAGGATTTCGGGTTCCAGCGTCGGTGTTGGGTCGTCAATCACGTTGTCTGTCATATCAACTCCAAACTCGGCAGCGTCCGGTGAGCGCCGGGCCTTCCCGCCCCGTGGGGCCTGAGGCGGGAAGGCGCGGCTTATTTGACTCGCTACAGCGCGCCGAAGGCCTCACACGCCTTGCGCACGCCTTCTCCGTAGGCGGGGTCGGCCTTGCTGCAGTTCTCGATGTGCTTTTCGACGGTCTGGTGCCGGGCGCCCTTGATGGCGCGTGCGGTGTTGTCGAAGAGCCTCTGCTGCTCGTCGCCGGTCATGAGTCGGAACAGGTCACCGGGTTGTTCGAAGTAGTTGTCGTCGTCTTCGCGAAAGTCGAAGTGATCCGCGGTGGACCCGATCGACTGAGCCGGATCGGCGTAGGCGGGCTGTTCAGCCCAGCGGCCGAAGTTGTTGGGCTCGACCCCCGCGACTCCGCCCTGGTTGCCGTCGACGCGCATGGCCCCATCGCGGTGATAGGTATTGACCAGCTTGGCTGCACGTGGGTAGTTGACCGGGATCTGGTGGTGGTTGACGCCCACTCGGTAGCGGGCTGCGTCTCCGTATGAGAACAGCCGGCCCTGCAGCATCTTGTCCGGGCTGAACGAGATCCCCGGGATGAGGTTGGCCGGAGTGAACGCGGCCTGCTCGACATCGGCGAAGTAGTTGTCCGGGTTGCGGTTCAGCTCGTATTCGCCGACCTCGATCAACGGATAGTCCTTCTGGCTCCACACCTTGGTCAAGTCGAAGGGGTGGAAGCGGTAGGTGGCGGCGTCGTCTTCGGGCATCACCTGGATGTACACGCCCCATTTCGGGTAGTCGCCGCGTTCGATGGCGTCGAACAGGTCGCGGCCGTGGGACTCGCGGTCGCGGCCGATCAGTTCGGTGGCTTCGGCGTCGGTGAGATTTTCGATGCCCTGTTGGGTGCGGAAGTGGAACTTGACCCAGTGGCGTTGGCCTTCAGCGTTGATCATGCTGTAGGCGTGTGAGCCGTAGCCGTGCATGTGCCGGTAGGACTTGGGGATGCCGCGGTCGCTCATGGTGATGGTGACCTGGTGCAGTGATTCGGGCAGGTTGGTCCAATAGCCCCAGTTGTTCTCGGGGTCACGCATATTGGTTCGCGGGTCGCGCTTGACGGCGCGGTTGAGGTCGGGGAACTTCAGCGGGTCGCGGTGAAAGAACACCGGGGTGTTGTTGCCGACCACGTCCCAGTTGCCTTCGGTGGTGTAGAACCGCAGTGCGTAGCCGCGGATGTCGCGCTCGGCGTCGGCGGCGCCGCGTTCGCCGGCGACCTGGGAGATCCGGGCGAACATCTCGCAGGTGTTGCCGACCTGGCTGAAGATCGCTGCCTTCGTGTACTGGGTGATGTCGTGGGTGACGCGGAGCGTGCCGAAGGCGCCGGAACCCTTGGCGTGCATGCGCCGCTCGGGGATGACTTCGCGGGCGAAGTGGGCGAGCTTCTCGATGAGCCACAGATCTTGCAGCAGCAGTGGGCCGCGTGGACCGGCACTCATGCTGTTCTGGTTGTCCGTGACGGGCGCTCCCGCCGCGGTGGTCAGCGGGTTGGTGTTTTCTTCGAATGCCATTTCTTCTCCTTGGTGGTGGGTAGGGGGTAGGTCGGGCTTAGTTGGACTGATTCCAATTTCGCTGAGCGTGGGTCATCGCTGCAGCATGAACAGCGACAAGTAATCCACGGATTCGGACACTGGATGCGCTGGGCGGCTGCGGCTCCGGGTTGTTATCCGCCGGAGGTTTCCGTTTCGGTGAGCTCAAATAGGTGCTGTCGGAGTGCATTTCACTCGGGCCAGCTGTTGTTGCGGATGATATCGACGAAATCGTCGCGGACGAACGATGGGTCGAAATACTCGAGTACGTCAGCGTTGACATTTCCGAAAGTGCTGTGCGGGCGGTGTTTGTTGCCGTCGTTGAACGCTGAAAGTATCCGGCGCTTGAAATCTGGTCGTGGGTGGGCGGCGGTGACGGCCTCAAGCGCCTCTGGGGACAGCGCGTCACGGTCGATACCCAGCACGTCGGTCTCCACACCGGCGGTGACCAAAGCGATTTCCGGATCGAGGAATTCGGGCACGTTGGGTGTGGTGTGCAACGCGATGCTCAGCCAGACCTTCCGGGCGTCAGCTTCGCCGACACCGTGATCGAGCAGGAAGTCGCGCGCCGCGTTGGCCCCGTCGACCTCAAAACGCAACATGGAAGTGCGGTAGGGCTCGGTGAGCCCGATATCGTGAAACATGGCCCCGGCATAGAGCAGTTCTAGATCCGGCTGCAGTCCGCGCCGCCGGCCCTGCAGCACGCCGAACAGAAACACCCGCCGCGAATGATCGAAAAGCAAATCATCCTCGGTGTCCCTGATGAAGGCGGTAATCTCGCGTACTAGCTCGGTGTCGGGGATGACAACGCCGGCGGTACTGTCGGCCGCAGTGGTAGACATGTGCAACTCCTGGAATCAGCGACTTATCCGGTTGTGTGCGCCCAGTTTTGGGAGTCGGCACGGTGACACCAGTGGTGCCGCCGCAGTCCCGCTTTGCGCACGCCCCACGTTCGCGCCCCTTAGAGCGGGCCCGTGGTGTGATCACGGCTTACGTTCGTTTGTCATCGTGACAGCCACGATCGGCGATGTCGCTACCGCTGCCATGCAACCGACATACCTGCTGGCTGCAATCTGCCGCGGGGACTGGGTGAGCTGGACGCGCCCGGCCACGGCAAACCGAGATGTCTTGTCCAATAAGACTTTGACGATCTTTCGACGCCGTCGTCAAATGCCGTGTTTGTCATTGGTGGTGGAGCGTCGATGAGCTCGAGGCGGCCCGGTGTCCAGGTGGAGCGGCCCTGGCCGCGCAGGTCGATGGCAAAGACCTGGACGTGCCTGGCGAGCAGGGGCACGGCGCGTTCGTAGCCCCACCACGACTCGGACTGGCTGGGGATGAGCAGCAGGGCGGGCAGGGAGGGGCCTCCCGCGGTGGCGTAGTTCATCCGGATCTCCCCGAGGTCGACGAGGTGCTCATCGAAGTCGTGGGGGACGAAGGTGTCGGCGCCGCGATGACGGCTTGGCCGGTGCCTACGGTTGCAACGGTGAGAGCGCCGTCCTCACCCCGCTGATGGACGCGAGCGCGCCGGCCATCGACCGTTCTGACCCCCTGTGGACCGTGAAGGTTGGTCCACTCGGTGCAGACAACGTCCACTTTCCACCACCCGAGACGCACACTGTGACCACCGCCTGGTTCGCAGGGAACTGGGTGTACGACGACCGAATACTGTTCACGGCGCGGCCTTGGGTTCGACAGCTGGTCAATATTCGGCTGCCGTTGGCCGTAGGCCCGGGCGTGCTCGAACCCGCGACCAACGGATTACCGGGCCATTGGTCTGGGAAGGTCCGGTTGCTACCTGTCTTTTGTTGTGCCACAAGGTGATTGCTCGTCCAACGGCTCCGACCAGAACCGGACAATTCCGGTCCACTCCGGGTCATTGGCGTCAAATAGACGACGACTGATTTGGCCGTCTAATCCCCTTGGGATCCATCAAGGGCTGCGGGACCACGCTGGTGACACTTCCACTGATCAGGCGGGCGGGCCGGATTGGTGGTCACGCTGAAGGTCCAGCAGATCGCCGATCTTGCCGAGGTGGTGGCGGCCAGCATTGTGTCCCACTCCTCAAGTGGATGGCATTGGGCGGCGTCGCCAAACTTCGGAAGATTGCAGCTGCCCGGAAGCAGCGACGGTGGTCAGCCGCAACGACATATTCGCGCCGGCGCGCAATTCTGATGTGGTGCCACCGAAACTGAGATACCTCACTGCGGTGATGTCGGCGGTCGCGCTGGCCATTGCGGCCGCACCCGCGGCGGCGGCACAGCAATCTCAGACCTGCATAAACCCGAGCACATCGTCGACGATATGCGGGACGCCCGGCAATGTGGAGATCAACGACTCGCTTTCTCGCGCTAACACCTCGCCGCAGTGGTCCTCCTTTGGGGGGCAGTCCGGCGGACCGTATGGCGGCTCGCTGGGTGGCGGCTCGCGCTGAACGCCGATGCAGAACGTCTAATCGAAGGGCTGACATGGATAACTGGCGGAGTTACTTAACAGCGGTATTCGCCGCGGGCGCTGCCGCGGTGGCGGTCGCGGCTGCCCCCGCGGCCGCTGCCGACACTCAGCAGGGACCGCCGAATCCGGAGACCTGCGTCGCGTCGGCCACGTCGACGAAATGTCTCAAGCAAGGCGATGCTGAGATCAACGCCGCGATACCCGCGCCGTATTCGGGCGTCTACGGCATCTATGGCCCGTTCTGGGCGGGCTAGACATTCCGTACCGACCGATCGTGCTCACCTGTGCGATCCTTTGGCTTCTGCAAGGCGCCCGGATCCGGCCACAGAATCCGCGGACGTTGCTGGCACGCGGGGTGATAGCGCCTGCGGTGTTTCCCCGATCTTGGGTGATCGTTGAGACGGCTCGCTGAGCACAACGGTGCCGGGAGGGACTAGGTCGCGGGACAACGTCAGCGCGCATTCATGTTTGTAGACGTTTTGGATCCGTAATTTGTTGCATGGAGCGGCCGCGGCCGCCGGTGCCGTTCCGAGCAGCGCAGTCGCGGCTACCGTTCCGATCGCGAACATAAGGTAAGGCGCTTTGATCGACATCCTGCTAGCCCTTGCGTTTTCCCCTGGTCAGGTCCTCTCTTGGCAGACTTGCTGATTCAGCAACGCTGTGTCATCACAGGTGACATCCATTCAATGCCCCTGCTAGCCGCAATGCTCTGGCCCGGGGGCCGGACACCTTTAGCGCCGGGCGTGAAAGTAGCGACGGCCACCCGTGCGATGCGGCCGTTGCGTGTGGTTGTCGTGGGTGGCGGCATCGGGGGCCTATCGGCGGAGTTGGCGCTGCGGTCCGCCGGAGCCGAAGTGAGGGTGTACGAGTCAAGCCGCCGAGCTCGGCGAGGTCGGTGCGGGAGTTGGGCTTTACCCAACAGCGTGCGGATACTGCAGCGGCTCGGCGTCGCCGATTCGGTCACCCGGTATGTCGCGCCCGTCAACGAGTGGTGGATGTTCGCCCCCGACGCCCCTGTCCCGAGCGGTCCAATTAGTGAGGTCCCACGCTCCGGCATGCTCCCGTTGCTGCTGGCTTAGGGCGACGCGGACACTCATCCCAGGAGGGCTGCATCATGACAGACAAGCTCAACGTCGTTCTCGTGCACGGTGCATTTGCTGACGGTTCGCACTGGCGGCCCATCATCCCAGGGCTGTTTGCAGCGGGGCATCAAGCGATGGCGGCGCAGAACCCGCTCACGTCGCTGGCTGACGACATCGCAAACACCCGGAAGCTGGCCGAATGGATGGGGGGTCCGACCCTGCTGGTAGGCCACTCCTACGGCGGAGCCGTGATCACCGGCGCAGGCCGAGCAATCAACGTGGTCGGACTGGTCTACATCGCCGCGTTCGCCCCGGCGCAGGGCGAAAGCGTGAATAGCATTAATCTCGCCAGCAGCGACCCCGCGCCCGGCTGGGCGAGTATCAGCCCTGCCTTCGACGACGACTTCCTCTGGCACCGCCAGGACACGTTCCACGACAGCTTCTGCCAAGACCTCGACGACACCGAGTCGCTGGTGATGGCAACAACCCAAAGGCCGCTCGCACGTCGCTGCCTCGACGATGTCACCGGGGAGCCAGCGTGGAAGACCAAGCCGAGCTGGTATCAGGTCTCGGCCCAAGACCGAATGATCCCGCCGCAGACCCAGCGGTGGATGGCTAAGCGTATCCGCGCCCGCGAAACCATCGAGCTCGACACCAGCCACGCCTCGTTCGCCACCCGGCCCACCCAGGTACTCGAACTCATCACCAACGCCGCCGCCGCCGTCTGATGCGGCACTCTCCCGAAATCCCAGGTGACCACCGCGCATGAGCGCCGCAGGGGGTGCTACCAAGAGCCGCTCTCCCGCTATGCCTCAGTAGTGTTGTTGCCCAGTTGGTTTCGTTGATAACATTGATTACGGATCAACGATTACTCCGTATTGATTATCCTGTTGTGCAGCAACAGGTTGTCTAGCGGACAGGACAATCTATCTCTGAGTTGGTCACTTTAATTCTCGCGAATTGCCTTGGCCAACGCCCTCGGCGGTAAGAGGCCGATCGTGCCAAGCCCGCCCGCCTCGGCCACCGCACCCGCCAAGCGCGCACCAGCGACACCAGCCATCCCTGCCTGCGCAACCGGCACGTCGATTCGCAGGCGACCCAGCAAATCCACCCATCTATTCGTATCAGTCCAGACAAGACAAACCTCACACGGCGTTGGCGAGGCATGTGGCGCCGAGCCACCAACGCGTTCCCTACCTCGCCGGCAAGACGAATACGGCGCGATCGAATACGGCGGGTTACCGGTAAAACCCTCCGTCTTCACGTTGCCTGACAGGGGAATTCGAGGAGACAGTCGGATTACCTGATGACTCGCCACAGGTGGTGACTGCCGGTCACCCTCTGGATTTCTTGCCGATCAACCGCAGCAGCACGTTAGCAAGTCACTCCTGCGCGTGAAGGACAAGAACTTCGGCCCCCGCACTGGTTTTCCTCGTGGGCGCGGTGGCGGCGCTGCTCCTGCGTTCCCTGACGATCTGATCCGGTTCACCCAAGGAGGTTTTGCATGAGGACAACTCGATCTCGGCGCGCAACGCACCGTCGTGACGTAAGCATGAGCGGCAGGCGCTGATGATAGTGACGCTTGCACGCGACCTTGAGCTGGACACCTTGACTGTCGAGCAGGAGGATCGAGTACTCACGGATCGGTGTGCCGGTTTCCTCCCAAACCGCAGATTGGTGCTAGTCACGACATCATTGGCCTGCAACGCTGGGAGTGTCAGGAAACGATCCGCGCTCGGCCCCGCGGCGGGGTGCTACCCACCCGGACCCCGATGTGCGATCACTCCCAGTCGGCGTCGACGCCACCGTTTCAACTGCGGTGAGCCGTCGCCAGCAGGAAGACGGACGAAGGGCATCGCGATGACGGACGATAAGAAACCTAATAGCGGCGACCTGCTCGGGCAGGGTGAGCCCGGTCATCCCGCGGTGGGGCGGGGTCCCAACGCCGGTGGTGAGTATTCCCAGGAGGATTATCACCATCCGGCTGCCGGTTGGGGTGCGGCTCGCAGTGTGGCCAAGGTGTTGGCGCAGAGCCGGGAACTGGTTGCCGGCACTCGTGCGATCCAGCTGATGAACCACGAGAACGGGGGCTTCGACTGTCCGGGATGTGCATGGCCGGATGACCGCAAGGGTCTGCACCTGGACATCTGCGAGAACGGCATCAAGCACGTCACCTGGGAGATGACCCGCAAAAGGGTCGATCGGGACTTCTTCGCCAACCACACCGTGACCGAGCTGTCGGGGTGGACGGATTTCGCGCTGGAGGACCAGGGCCGGCTGACCGAACCGATGGTGTACGAGGCCGAGTCGGACAAGTACGTGCCGATCTCGTGGGCCGACGCCTTTGAGTTGGTCGGGTCGACGCTGCGCGGATTGGACAGCCCGCATCAGGCGTCGTTCTACACATCGGGGCGGCTCAGCAATGAGGCGACGTTTCTGTATCAGCTGTGGGTGCGCGAGTTCGGCACCAACAACTTGCCGGACTGCTCCAACATGTGCCATGAGGCCAGCGGCCGGGCGCTGACCGCGTCGTTGGGGACGGGTAAGGGCACCTGCGACCTGGACGATTGGGAAAAGGCCGACCTGCTGCTGGTGATGGGTGTCAATGCCGCTTCCAACGCGCCGCGGATGCTGACCGCACTCGCCGAAGCGCATCGGCGCGGCGCGCAGGTCGTGCATATCAACCCGCTGATCGAGGCTGCCAGCCGCCGCACCATCGTGCCGCACGAGATCCTCGCGATGGCTACGTTCCACGCCACCAAGATCGGAACCATGAACGTTCAGCCCCGCGTGGGCGGGGACCTGGCGCTGCTGCGCGGGGTCGCGAAGGTTGTCCTCGAGCGTGCGCAGACCGACCCTAAAGCCATCGATGAGGAGTTCCTGCAGCGCTTTACGAGCGGTTTCGAGGCCTACCGGTCGCTGGTTGAGCAGACCGGCTGGCCCGAGATCGTGCACCAGTGCGGAGTCGAGGAGAAAACGATCCAAGAACTGGCCGAGGTCTATCTGGGTGCCGACCGCACGGTGGTTTCCTGGTGTCTGGGATTGACCCAGCAGGAACACGGAGTCGACACGGTCCGCGAGATCGTGAATCTGCTTCTGCTGCGCGGCAACATCGGCCGCGAAGGGGCCGGCCCGTCACCGGTGCGCGGCCACAGCAATGTGCAGGGCAACCGCACCTGCGGCATCGACCACCGGCCGGGCAAGCAGCTGCTCGACCGGCTGCAAGAGGTGTGTTCGATCACGCCACCGCGTGAGCACGGCCTGGGCACCGTCGAGACGATCCAGGCGATGCTCGCCGGTGACGTGAAGGTGTTCGTCAGCATGGGCGGAAACTTCAGCTTGTGCACGCCGGACACCGAGGCGACGTTCGCCGCGTTGCGCAATTGCGAGCTCACCGTTCAGGTCAGCACCAAGCTCAACCGCAGCCATCTGATACACGGGCGCACGGCGCTGATCCTGCCCTGCCTGGGGCGCACCGAAAAGGACGTTCAACAGACAGGTGAGCAGGGCGTCACGGTCGAGGACTCGATGAGCATGGTGCACCTGTCGTTTGGGATGAAAAAGCCAGCATCCCCGCAGCTGAAGTCCGAGTGCGCGATCCTTTCCGGGTTGGCCCGCGCAACCCTGCCGGCGTCGGCCACACCGTGGGAGTCCTACATCGGCGACTACGACCGGATCCGCGACGTCATGGCCAAGGTGCTCGACGGCTTCGAAGACTTCAACCGCCGCGCACGCCGACCGCTGGGGTTTCGGATCCGCCAGCCAGCCCGCGAGCGAGTCTTCCTCACCGCGTCCGGACACGCGGAATTCTCCACCACACCGATGCCCGACATCGTGCCACCGCCGGGACGGTTGACGCTTTCCACCGTGCGGTCCCACGACCAGTGGAACACCACCATCTACTCCGACGACGACCGCTACCGCGGCCTGAAGAACCTGCGCACCGCGCTGTTCATGAACGCCGAAGACATGCGCGAACGCGGGCTGAATGAGTTCGACCTCATCGACATCACCAGCTTCGCCCGCGACGGCAGCACCCGCTCGGTGTACGGCTACCGCGCCGTGGCCTACAACACCCCGCGCGGCAGCGTATTCGGCTACATGCCCGAGTTGAACCTGCTGTGCGCGCTCGCGGACCGCAGCCAGCAGAGCGAACAACCGTTGACCAAGCATCTCATCGTCGAGGTCACCCCCGCCCTGACTGGCCCGGCAACCATTGCGACGGGTGCAAGCCCCGCCGGCGGCTGAAGGTGTCGTTGGAGGCCTGGCCCACGTTGACATTGTCATTGCTCGACTGGATGCCAGACCCGGTCTGTCACCACACCTAGAGCGGCAAGTGCTTGCCGAGCTCGCCGGCGATCACTTCGTCGCGCACTAGGCGGCCGGTCCGGGAATCGAAAGCGGTTCTCGGAACGGCTTTTTCGTGCCCACATGGGCCGAAGTCCCGATTTCCGCCGCCCGGCGTGACAAGGCGATTGAAGCCCAGTTCGGCTGGGTTCGCACCTATTCGTGCATGCCCGTTACCTGCGAATACGCATTCGTGACAGTTCGCCGTTGTTCACCGTGATCCGCGCGGGTTGACGGCAAAGTGACGGCCAAATTAGTGGTACTGTCGCACCAGATTCCGTGGTTCTGGTTCGGACCACACCCTGGGATGTCTGACGCGCTCCTGGTCCCGGCTTCCTCAGCGGACATCCGTCGGTAGCTCGATGGCGCCAGCCAAGCGGGATGTCGGCGTGCAAGCAGGTGCCGTGTCCCGGCTCGCTTCTGATTTCAAGGTGGCCGCCGAGTGCCTCAACCCTGTCCTTGAGGCCGATCAGCCCCGACCCGTTGCGCGCATCGGCGTCGCCGATGCCGTCGTCTTCGACCACGACGTCCAGGCTGCCCTCCAAAGTTTCTGCCGTCATCGGCGCCGGCTCGCTCATCGCCGCGGGCGCGGTGGTGCCGCAAGGCGTTGTCGTGCCGGCACGCTCGCTGGTGACCGGGGTACCGGAGCGGGTGTGGTGCGAACTCAGCGAGGCCGAAATCGCCGCCAACCCGCCACAACGGCGAGGTTTACCGGGGGCTGTTGGACATACACTAGGCAGCGACGCAGTAGATCCGCCGGGGAAGCCGATTGTTGAGAACTATGGATACGCGTGCACCGATGACGGCGGCGACGGAAAGCCGGTCCAGATGGGCCGCTTAACAGCGCGCCGTCCGGCCAAGCACCTCAGCGCAGATAATGAGGTGAGGCGGCCGGAGACGCTGGCCGTCGAGGAGCCGTTGGAGATCCGCGTCAACGGCGCACCACTTACTGTGACGATGCGCACGCCGGGCGCCGATGTCGAACTCGCGCAGGGCTTTTTGCTGACCGAGGGGATCGTCGGGCATCGCGACGATCTGGTGACGGTGCGCTACTGCAGTGGCACCGGTGCCGATGGCGCCAATACCTACAACGTGTTGGACGTGGCGTTGGCACCCGACGTGCCGGCTCCCGACGTCGATGTGACCCGCAATTTCTATACGACGTCTTCATGCGGAGTGTGCGGCAAGGCGTCCCTTGAGGCTGTACGACTCGTCAGCGGCTATCGCCCGGCCGGCCAGCCGGCGAGCATCAGCGCATCCACTCTCACCGCGTTGCCGTGCCAGTTGCGCTCGGCGCAGAAGGTTTTCGCCAGCACTGGCGG
Organism: uncultured Actinomycetota bacterium; assembly: GCA_963828065.1. Classification (GTDB taxonomy): domain Bacteria; phylum Actinomycetota; class Actinomycetes; order Mycobacteriales; family Mycobacteriaceae; genus Mycobacterium. The sequence goes on from CAWHDL010000018.1 coordinate 183,843, forward strand.
TCTGCACGCGGCCGCCCTGTTTGACCTCGACGGCGCGATGCTCGTTGTCCGCGAGGACATCGGCCGCCACAACGCCGTGGACAAGGTCATTGGGTGGGCGCTCGAAAATGATCGGATACCGCTGAACGCCAGCGTGCTTCTGGTCAGTGGGCGCGCGTCGTTCGAGCTGACTCAGAAGGCGGTAATGGCCGGGATACCGTTGCTGGCGGCGGTGTCGGCGCCGTCCTCGCTCGCGGTCGACCTCGCCGAGCAAGCGGGCGTGACACTGGTTGCGTTCCTGCGGGGCGATTCGATGAACATTTACAGCCGACCCGACCGCGTCATCGCGCGGCCGCGAATTGCAGCTGACCCGAACGGTTAATGGGCGTCAGCGCATGCTCGAGCCGCATTGATGTGGGAGGTTCATGGCTGACGGTGTGATCGTCAGCTCTCGCGCACCCACAGCTGATACAGAAACGTCGCCTCATTGCTGAGCCGCCCGGATGTGTAGAGCCGGGCCGTCCCGCGGTGGGGCGGAGCCCGAACGCCGGTGGTGGGTTCTCCCAGGAGGATCAACATCTCATCGTCGAGGTCACCTCCGCGGTGAGTAGCCCCGCAACATAAAACCCGCTTCGCCGCCGACCCATTACCTTGCCCGGCTCCAGGGTCTCGGTCTTATCGGTCTAAGGGACCGCGAGTGGGTATACCCGGCGCGCCGCGATAGTAGCCGTATTCGTTGTAGCTGCCGCAGAAATCGGCGCAGTACGAGCCGCCGGTGTGTCGGCCAGTCATCGGTGTGGTGACGATGCCGGCCTGCTGCGGCCGAGCGGGAGCGACGATCGCGCTCGGGGCGGCGATGATGGCGGCCGCGGCGGCGCCCGAGATTAACACCGGTGCGAGGTAGTAGGGCTTGATTCGCATGGTCGCAGTCCTTCGGTGGGTGGTGTGTCCGTCCTCGTCTTTGATCATTGCGTTCTGGCGAGCCCATGTCGTCACTGCTGACATCCACCAATGCCTACCGCCGGCTGGAGAGGGTACGTAGCTGGTACCAGGTAACGACAGTGGCGCGTGGAAATCAGCGAAAGTGCAACTGACAATGACGACTCTCCGGCGCCCGGTCAGCGGGTTTCGAGGTAGGTGATGACTGCTAGGACGCGGCGGTGGTCGTCGGTGGCTTCGTGAATGCCCAGTTTTGTCAGGATGCTGCGGACGTGTTTTTCCACGGTGCCTTCGGTGACCCAGATTTGGTGGGCGATGCCGGCGTTGGAGCGGCCCTCGGCCATCAGCGCGAGCACCTCGCGTTCGCGGTCGCTGAGCACCGCCAGCGGGTCGTTGCGCCGGCGCGCTGAGACCAGCTCGGAGACCAGGGCGGGGTCCACCACCGAGGCGCCCTTGGCGATGCGTTCCAGGGTGTCGATGAAGTCGGTGACGTCGGTGACCCGGCTTTTGAGCAGGTAGCCGATGCTGTGGCCGCTGGCCAGCAGTTCCATCGCGTGTTCGACGTCGACGTGCGCGGAGAGCACCAGGATGGCGATGTCGGGGAACTCGTCGCGGATGATGCGCGCGGTGTCCAGTCCCTCGGTGGCGTGGTTGGGTGGCATCCGGATGTCGGTGATCACCAGCTCCGGTGTGTGCTCGCGTACCAGTGCGAGTAGTTGCTCGCCGTCGCCGGCCTGCCCGACAACGGCAAACCCCGAGCGGTCCAGCAGGCTGGCCAACCCCTCCCGCAACAACACATCATCCTCGGCCACCACCACCCGCACCGGATCCACCGCCGGACTCATTTGTTGCGCACGGGCGCCCTCGGGCTCGGCGCTATGATCGTCGGTGACAGCGGTCGGCACTGCGATATCGTCGACCGTTAGGCCGTTGCGACCCTGCGCTTCTCGCAGTTCTTCACCGAGCCGAGCTGCAGTCGCCGTCCGATCGTCGGAACTTTGCGCCATTGCATGTCCGATCGCGGCGCGGACGTCGTCGGGGACGTCGATCTCACCCGGCCCTGAAACAGCAGCGCTGGTGACCCTGAGGAATTGGGCGACCACCTGCTCGCCGCTGCGTCGTTCGACGGCGGCATGGCCGGTCAATGCGCAAAACAGCGTGGCGGCGAGACTGTAGACGTCGGAGGCCGGCGTGGGGGTCTGGCCCTGGAGCACCTCGGGCGCGGTAAACGCGGGCGAGCCCGTGACCACGCCCGTACGGGTCTGGAAGCCGCCGGTGACTCGGGCAATGCCGAAGTCGGTCAACTCGGGCTCGCCATAGTCGCTGAGCAGTATGTTCGCCGGTTTCACGTCGCGATGCAGAGTGCCCAGCCGATGTGCTGTCTCCAGCGCGCCCGCCATCTTGACGCCAATGTGAAGTATTTCCCGCCAGCCGAGCGGGCCCCCATGGTGGATTCGTGCACCCAGGGAGTTCCGCGGGTGGTACTGCATCACGATGTAGGGCCGACCCGACCTCGTTACGCCGACCTGAAATATCTTGACGATGTTCGGATGGCCGCACAGCTTGCCCATGGCGCGCTGTTCGCGCAGGAACCGTTCGACATTGTCTGCATCGAGATCGGTGGTGAGCACCTTGATCGCAACGGTGCGCTCGAGTGCGCGCTGCCAGCAGCGGTAGACCGCGCCGAAACCGCCGCGTCCAATTTCCTGGGCATCGGAGAACCCGGCCGCAGCCAGTTCAGCCGCGATCGCCGGCGTCAGATCACCTTGGATTGCCCGCGGATCCGACTCGACCATCGCAGACCTCGGCCCCGCTACTGAATGCTCTGCATCCTCGCAACCGCGCAGCCATACCATTGCCCCTCGATCAGGTTCCTTGAGCTTAGCGCTAGACATCGGGACACCCGCGGATCGTCGAGAGATGCAGGTGTTGCACGAGGACCCTGCCGACGTTGAACACCCTGGACCCGCTGGAGGTGCCGTTCGAGCGCGAGCAGTTACGAGCTGTCGGTCGAGGCCGACGGCTACACGCTCGCGGCGCGCGCGCCTTCGTCGAGTTCATGCGCGACGCCGAGGCGCTCGATGCGGCCGGCGACCGTGGACGAACCAGGCGATGCGGTGTTGTCCGCGGTGCATTCCGTCGCCAGTGACCCGGTCCTGGCCACCGCACTCGGCAGCTTGCTCGCCCCCGCATGCCGCATGTTGTTTTCCTGTGAGTCAGCGCATTTGACGTATGCGGCATGAAGATGTCCCGTTCCAAATTGCGCCGGGCCGCCCGGCATAACCCGGTAGAGGGTGGTGTCTTCGCGCATGCCCTTGAGTCGGTGAGCACCACGGTGTTCAAAGATCAGGTCTGATCCTGCGGAGAGGTCGCGCACGGTGCGGCTGGTCAGCACTTCTCCGGGGCCGGCCATCGCGGCGACACGTGCCCCGACGTGGACCGCCAATCCGGTCCACTCCGCTCCTCGTCTCTCGCACTCGCCTGCGTGCACGCCGGCGCGTATGCGAATACCGCGGGTGGCCAACGCCGTCACCAGCTCCAGCCCGCATCGAGCCGCCTTGGTGGGACCATCAAACACGGCGAACACCCCGTCGCCGGTGTGTTTGGCGCGGCGCCCGCCGTGTTTGGCGAGCAGGCCGTCGACGACCATGTCGTGGATATTGAGTTGATGGCTCCAGTGGGTATCGCCCCCGGCGCTGACCAGCTCCGTGGAGCCGACGATGTCGGTGAACAGCGCCGTGATGAGCACCCGCTCCGTTTTGGCGATGCTGGGCTTCCCGCCGACAAAGTCAAAGACCTCCGACAGCAGCACATCCGCAATGTCGAAGGCGTGATGCTCCCCGGGCGGAAGGGTCCGCAACTGTGCGTCGGCAATCCCTGCGGCCAGGGCCGCCGATGCCTCGAACGCGACGAACGGATTGCCGGGCCGGGCCAGCACGAGGGTGGGGGTATGGACATTGCCGAGCACATCCCGAACATCGACCGCCATGTCGCCTTGCCACAGCATCCGTGCCAGCGTGGGACTTGAGACGGATCGCTGAAGTCTGCCGAACTCCTCACGTACTCCGGGCACGTCGGCGGTCGAACCGAAGACGAGTTCCGCTAGCGCTCCCTCTCCCCAATGGATGTCGATGTCATCGAGCTGTGCGGCTAGTTGCGCTTCGGTAAATCCCCACGGGAAATCGGGCAGGTCTTGAGTGAACCGCGCCGCGGTTCCGGTCAGCACCAGAGACTGCACACGCTCGGGGTGTGTTGCGGCGAATTGGATGCCGACGGGTCCGCCCTCACCGGAGCCGAACAACACCGCGCGCTCGATGCCTGCCGCGTCGAGCACGGCGCGCAGATCGCCCACGCGCTCGTCGAGCGACGGGATGTGCCTCACCGGGTCCGACAGACCGTTGCCTCGTCTGTCCCACAGCACGACCCGTGCCCTGGGCAACAACGCGTCAAGAAAAGGCAGATACGGGCTCATCGGCTCGTCGACGGTATCGACAGTGCCCAGCACCGAGCCCGTGACGAAGACGAACGTGGGCTCCGCCTTGCCCCACACCCGGTAGGCCAGGCGGGCATCGCCGTTTCTCGCGTAGCGGACCCGGCCCTCATTCATGTCAAATGCCGGTTCATCGCGCGTTCGCCATTCCATTGCACTAACACTGCTCATGGCTGACCTCTCCTGCTTGACGCCTGACGCGAGTCAGGCGGCTTGCGACCGTCGCTGGGCGCCGCGGCTGCGGGTATCGGTCGCCCATAAGTGAGCACAGTCCGGGCATTGCAGGTGAACCAACGTGCCGCTGTTGCTCAGCAGGTACTGCCAATGGGTGCTGCAGTTCCGGCTGCTCTGGCAGTCGTCGCATCCCGCGCCATGGTTGCAACTCGGGCACGGCTGCCACGCCCGCCGGCAGACGTCGGCGTGGGGATCAATCGGCAGCACGGTTCACCGTCCGATCCGAAAGCACTCCGGCGCTGACCAATTCGTCGTAGATCCGCTGCTGCTCGGGGTTCAGACCGGAGTAGAGCAGCTCGTGGGCCTGCATCTCCTGAGCCAGCGCCCGAATCGGATCCCAGTCGTCGCCGATCGCGTCGAGGATGGCGGACCGCCGCCGGGCCTCGTCGACAGACAGGTCGTGGAAGATCAGCGCGAATGACATCGGTTTGATCACCACGGTGATACTCCTTAGACGGCTGGCCCTATCCGGCCCTTCCCTTCGAGGATCGCGCTCCACCGAACCAACGTCGCCACCGCTGACGCCCATCTGTGCATCCCGCCAGCCGGAATCTGGGCACACCTGTCAGCACCAGCAGCCAATGCCCTCCGGATTCTTGATGGGATCGTCAGGAATCGAGCCATGCACTGCGCTAACGGCTTTCGGGTTCGGGCCGCAAAGCGGAGGGGCCGGCATGGCGGCAGATCTACCGGACAGATTGGCTACTAACGGGTACGCACGGATTCCAGCTGGTCGGAACGTGCACGGGTGTCAGCGGCAACGACATGGGTTGGCGGGAGTGTGATTCTGGAATGAGCCCGGATTAGGGGGCGAACCAGTGAAGGGTAGGAATGATGTCCAAGGCATCGCCGGACGTCTTGGGTTGCGGGTCGCGGTGCACAGCCGGCCTGATGCATTGGGTTGCGGGTCGCGGTGAACAGCCGGCCTGATGCATGGCTGGCCGTCGCGCCAGCACACGTGCCCCACTACAGTCACACCGCGGTCATCATCGGCGCCGTTATCCTGGCGATCATCGTGTTGGTGTCCCTGGCGATGGCAGTCGCATGGTCCGTAGGGCGCCGATGATCCGTCCGTTCAAAGCCACTCCCATGCGCTGTGTAATCGTCGACGACAGCCCCACCTTCCTTGATGCCGCACGAAATCTGCTCGAGTGCCAGGGGGTCCGTGTTGTAGGCACGGCGTCCAACAGCGCCGAGGCCCTCGAGCTCATTGACCACCTACGGCCCGACGTCACACTTGTCGACGTCAATCTCGGCGATGAGAGCGGCTTCGAACTCACTGAGCGACTCCACTCGGATGTGCGACAAGAACCATCACCGGTGATACTGATCTCCACGTACGCCGAACAGGACATCGCCGATATGATCGCCGCGAGTGCAGCGGTGGGGTTCGTCTGCAAGTCCTCCCTGTCATGCGACGCGATCCGAGACCTCCTCCCTGCCCGTGGCGATGACGGCAATGCCAACGATGCGGTCAATTGGTCACCTTGATACCAGTAAAGAAACTCCTCACCGATTGAACCCGGAGAACCCGGAGAAGCCTGTCCGGCGGAGCCTGTTCGGCACATCCCGTGATGGCTGGCGACATCGTCAGCGGTCGTCGACGTACCGCAGCCTCAGGCCAAGGCTGACATCATTCTCCTGAGGGAAGACCTCACTGCTCCGCTGTCGAAGGCATGTGGAGCCGCGTCTACAACGACGACGCGCTTAGCGGGTGGCGGCGGACGGAAGCGGCAGCGGACGGGAGCCGCCACCTGATAACTGCTGCTCACTTCTCATGACTACTCAGCAGATCTATGAGCACACTGATGCCCTGGCCGAGGTGGTCAGGCCGGCATGCACGAATCCGCAGTGGCTTGTGTTGAATACGCCGGTGGCGGGTACATGGATGCGTCGCTAGTGTGTCAGGCGGCGACTACCGTTTTCGACGTGGTCCGCGGTGTCGGCGCCCGATGGTGGGGGGCGGGGGCCGTGGCCAGGATCGAGGTCTTCCAGTTCCCCGGCGTGCATGTCGTTGTGACTGTTGCCATGATTCCAGCGGCGCGGGGGCACATGCTTCGGTGCGGATTTGTAACGTAGGTACCGCCCGAGACGGCGCCAGTGTTCACCGCTTCCCAACCGTGGTCATCAGCCACCGTTTATTCACCGGATATGACCGGAAAAAGACGCGAATCGTCGAGACTCAACAGGTGCGGTGAGTCGGCGAATCGCGTTGTCCCCCACTCATTAACAAGAAGAATCGAAGACCGATGAAAGAGCCGCGAGCCTAATCCCTAGGTCGCAGGTTCGATTCCTGCCGGGGGCACAGGTTCCACCGCAGGTAGGGGTGGTTTTCGGGGCCGCTCAGATGGCCTGCATCCCCCGTGCATCCCATCGTCTGAGGTTCGCTAGCCGAGCGGCCCGATCACTCAAATTTGCCCGAGGTCGGTCACCTGCTGTCACTGGCTGTCAGCGCCGGGTATGAGGACGACAGCCTAGCTCGGGCAGGTCGGCAGCGCCGGAGTTGAGCAAGGTGCCCACAGCGCGCATTTCGCTACGGGCCACCGATAAGTCAGGCACCATGATGCGCATGCCATCCGGGCTCCACTCGTTCTTTGATTGGCTCTTGCATACCCTGCATTGGGGCGATGTACCGGCGTACCTGAGCGCGGTTATTGCGATCGTGTTCGGTTTCCTGTCATGGCGGTCATCGCGCAAATCGAAGGAGGAGCGCGAGGCGGCGGAGCATGCCATGGAGATCGCAAAACAACATGCCGACGCGGCTAAGCGCTCAGCCAACGTTGACGAGACGCAGTTAGGCATGGCGCAAGCGCAGGCGGAAGCCGCTGAGCAGAGGCCATGGCGGATCGACCCTACGATCACGCCGAACTCATATCGGCTGCTTAATACGACGCCCACCGCGAAGTATTTCGTAACTATCACGGGCGCGGTGCGGACGCAGTCAGCTACGACCGTCCCTGGGGGCGGCGAGTTTACCTTCGAGAGGCAAATCGGTGTCTTCGGGCAGCGAGACGTCACGGTGCACTGGCACCGAACAAATGACCCCAACGATAAGGAATACGTGCAGGAGGGCCAGGTATAGGTTGCTGAGCCGACTTGCCGCGACGGCAGCGCTGCGGGCGATCTGCGGGCGGGCTTGCGGATTCAACGCGGGAAGCGGTGCTCAAGTCCTCGACCGCCGCGCTTGCTTCTGAGCGGACCAAACGGAGACCACCCACCACGCGTCACCGCCGACCAGAGCAAGCTCAACAGCCTCGAATACGCGGCAGGGGTTAGGAATCCCCGGCGTTGAGAGCCACGCTGACCGATTGCTGATCGCTGACCGCAATATGTCAATACGCACAGTTGACTCCGACAACGGATAACGTTGTTTTGCTATCGATCGGACGAGGTCTCTCGGGTTGACGTTCGTGCTGCGTGTGACAATGCTTCGAGTGGGAGCAATCGCGATGATCGCAGTAGGTCAGATATGACCATCGAGCCGCCATATATCGCCTCGTCGGTCCCGATCTCAGCCTTGTTCGATTATCGGGCCGTCGCCAGATCGATGAGCGATAGCACAGACCACCCGCCCATTCTTTATCACTACACGGACAAGAAGGACCGCTCGATGTCGCGGCATCCCGGCTTCGCTGCCTACAAGGCCCGCACCGGCCTCCTGTTCCCGTGGTTGCTTCCTGTCCGCGCACAGGGCACCGACCGGACCCCAGCGGGAACCTGACCACCATATTCGCGCCACCGAGGAGAGCCGGTCTATGACCACAAGCCAACATCGCATTCGGCGCGAGACGCCGTGGGGGGGCAGCAGCAACATGCCAACATGCCGCGACCCGACTTCGCCACTACGACCGTTCCATCCGCACCTCGTCGCTCTCGTCCGCGCCGGCGCCAGGTTCGAGAAGGGGAAACTCGTCGAACGACCCGACGAATATGTGACTATGGCACCCGACATTCGGTCGCTGTCTGGGGCATGATCACGATGTGTGCTGCCTGCGCCTCGCCGTAGTACCGCATTCGGCGCCCCCATAGCCGTATGTGACTCAGTTCTACCGCCGCGAAGTGCGGTTGCAGGTAGTAGAGCCAAGCTATCCGAGCGAGCACCGCTGGCGGTGGCGTGCCTCGGACCGCTCGGGCGCGTCCGCGCACCAGGAGCCGGTCGGCGTTGTCCCGACCCTCGCCACCGAGCAATAGGGCCACCTGCTGGGAAGCAGCCACATTGCGTACCGTCCAGGACGACGCCGAGGTCGCTGCATAGATGCGGCCGTGGTGAGGAACGAACCACAGTGGTACCGCGAATGGCGTTCCCTTCTGTGAACAGCTAGCAAGAATCATGACTCGCGACCTGCGAACCGCCGCTTCAAGATTCGGCGAGTGGAACCGGTGAACGTCGTCCTTGTCGTCGTTAACCGAAAACGGCGCCGGTCGTGGAGCTGAGGTTCCCTGTGGTGTCGGTACCTCACGGAGTGAGCCGTAGTCCCAGGCCACGATTCGCTTGGGCACTACCCGATAAGTGCAATCGCCCATGGCTTTGGCGATCCCTCTGACGGTCAGCGAGCGCAATCGGAACCATTGCGGGCCGTCGTCGGCGATCACGACGACATTGCGACCGGCCAGATCTGGGTTACCCTCCGGCACCTGCACAATGCGCGGCGACGACGCGGGATCGGCGGGCTCTTCGAGAATCACGCTCACTGGAACCACGAGGATCTCGTCGTCTACGGTGGCGGCCAACGCCGCGCGTGGCGGCGTGAGAGCCAAGTCGGCGACGGCGCTCGCCTCGACATCACGAGTTATCACGAGCGGTGCCCTTCCGGCGGAAGTGCCTCCATCGCCACAATATGCCGATCGTCTGATCTTGTTGACGAACGGCGCGGCACGCGTAGGCGAATACTGCAGCGGCCCCGCCGGTAGGGTGCGCCTCATAGGCTGAGTGGACCGTTTGAGACGGGCGACGAATTCCTGGCCGCCCGACTTGTCGCCGCCTATCGAAAACCTCCCGCTACGCTGCCAGTGCACCCACCGATGAACGACTCTCATTCGTGTGGACCAGTTCACGGCGTCCGGTCAAATCGGCAGGTGACCAGCAAGTCGCGTGACACGCCGTTCCACAGACCTTGACCATTCCTCCGGTGGCCCCGTTGCGCCCATATCGAATCCCTTCGGAGGCGCTATTCTGACGACGAGCCCATGCATGCTGGCTCCTCTGACTTAGTGGCTAACGCCGCGAGCGTATGAACTAGCGCTAGCGATCCTGCGGCCGTTGTGATGCCAAGCACACTCATCGCGATGCCGGACCGGCGGACGTCGAGCTGATCGAGCTTCCGCCACGCCCACGCGGAAAAGGGCGAAGCATGGACACGATTCGCACGCCAGCATGGTTATCAGATTGTGCGCGAGACTTGCTCGTCGCCGAAAGATGCCTCGGTGAGGCTGCGTCCGGCATGTTCAGCTTTGGCGCCGAATCGGGATGCGCTGACCCCAGCAGCGTCGCCAGTCATGTCGGCAGTTCGTTTCGCAGCACCTTGCCGGTGGGATTGCGCGGGATATCGGCGACGACGGTGATGTCCCGCGGTTGTTCGAAGCGAGACACCTTGTCCTTCAAGTACTCCCGCAGTTTGCCTTCATCGATGTCGGCGCCCGGGCGGGGAACGACGAACGCAGCGAGCCGCTGGCCGAAGTCCTCATCCGGGACACCGATCACCGCGTTGTCGGCCACGTCGGGATGTTTGCCGAGCGCGTTCTCAACCGCGCGGGGGTAGACGTTCTCTCCGCCGGAGACGATCATGTCGTCTTCGCGGCCGACGATGAACAGCCGCCCCGCCTCGTCGAAGTAGCCCATGTCCCCGGTGTCCGTCATCCTGGCGACCACATCCTTGTCACCGCCGCCGGTGTAGCCGTCGAACGTCAGGCCACCACCCACGAACACCCGCCCGATGACATGCGGCCCGATGGGACTGTGGTTCTCGTCGAAAATTTCGACCGGACAGCCGGCGACCAGCCGGCCAACCGTTTCCGGTGCCTCCCGTAGATCGGCGGGCGTCGCAAACGACCCGATGCCGACCTCCGAGGAGCCGTAGCCGTTGTAGAGGATCTCGCCGTAGGCATCCATGAACCGCTGCGCCAGGCTCGGATCCAGGCGTGCCGCGGCGGAGATCACCACGCGCAGCGACGGAACCGGGTTTCGCGCCCGCACCTCGTCCGAAAGGTCAAGAATCCGGGCGAGCATGACCGGGACCGCGGCCAGCGCGTGCGCGCGATGCAACGACGCCTGCGCGAGCGTTGCTTCGGCGTCGAACCGGCGTCTCGTCAGCAGCGTGCCGCCGAGTATAACCGTGAGCAACAGCATTCCGAACCCGAACGCGTGAAACATGGGCACCGGCACGGCAATTCGGCTTCCAGCGCGCAGCCCGATGCGGTCGAGGAACACGACTCCAACACCCAGTACCGGGGTGATACTGGGTGTGCGCGGCACACCCTTGGGCGTGCCCGTCGTGCCGGACGTCAGGAGCACGATCCGACCAGGCGGCCCAGCCTTCGGCCGTGGCTCGCGCTCGTCGATGTCAAGCGCCGCGAGATCGACGACGGCGACGGCCTCATCTGCCGCATGCACCCGGTCGACGAATTCGTCGTCACAAATCACGGTTTGGATCCGGTGCGCGCCCAACGCGGTCGCCAGCGCGTCGGTGCGGAAATCGGTGTTGAGCAGCACCACGTCGGCACCAACCGACGCCGCCGCGAACAGCGCCTGCATGAAGCCGCGCCCGTTGCGGCACAGGATGCCGACCTGGACCCCAGGTCCGACGCCGTGGCGATAGACCAGCGCGGCCGCGAGGGATTCGATGCGGAACTGCAGCTGGCCGTAGCTCAGCGCGCCGTCATCGTCGATTACCGCGATCCGGTCCGGCCAGCGAGCCGCCGCGATCGCCATCCCAGTAGCCGGGTTCGCACGACCCCGAACCGCCTCACGCACGATGCGGAACATCGTCAGCGGCCCAGCGGGCGCAAACAATCCCGATCGCAGCACCACCCGGGCCGCGGCGGTGACGATGTTCGCGGCCATCATCGCTGAATCCCCTGAGCGCTTGGGGAATCGGTGGAGAACCGATACAACAGTCCCATCCCGACCTGCAGCGGCGCGGGCAGCAGCACCGAGCTGGTTTCGACCGCCCACACCCACCACGGCTGCACCGTGCGGGGCCGTTCGATGATCGCCTTCGCGACGATGTCGGCGGCCTGCTCCGGAGACAGGCCCGGGAGTCTGCGCAGGACCGGCGTGGGTGCGCTCATGGGCGTGTGCATCAACCCCATGTACACCGAGGTGACATGCATGCCGTCGGCGCGCAGCTCCGGAGCGACGCTGCGCAACCACACATCGAACGCGCTCTTGGACGCCAGGTAGGCGCCCCAGCGCGGGGCTGGTGCGGTGCGCACACCGAGCGTCGAAATGCTCACGATGTGCCCGCTGCCGCGGCGCCTCATCGCGGGAAGCAGCCCGAGCAGCAACCGGACCGGGCCGAGGTAGTTGACGCCGATCGTGCGCTCGAAATCCTGCGGCCGGTCGTACTGCAGATGCAGCGACCGCCGGATGGACTTGCCGGCGTTGCTGACGACGACGTCCATCGGGCCATGGTTTTCGGTGAGCCTCGTCGCCAGTGCGCCGACCGCGGCCTCGTCGGTCAGATCGGCCGGGTACGCGGCTGCGCGGCCGCCGCCCGCGTTGATCGACGCCGCGAGGGCCGCCAGCCTGTCCGCAGAACGGGCGACCAGCAGCACGGTCGCCCCAGCCGCCCCGAGCTTGCGCGCGGTGGCCTCGCCGAGTCCGTAGGAGGCACCAGTCACCAGCACGGTCTTGCCGGACACCGCGGCGCGCAGCCGGTCCGGATCCGACACCCGCGGTGGATTAGCGATCTTGTCGAAAGCCTTGGCTACCAGGTTCATTGGACTGCCTTACCCGCACGAGTCGCAGCAACGACTTGTGGATCGTGCACCCGAAGGGTGCCCTCCTCGTGACCACCCCAAGCCGTCGACTGGACCGTTGTCGAAATCGACCGCTTCCACCGTGGGCTCGCGCGGCGTCGACGAATCGAGCCGAAAGTCCCGGCTCTCGTTGCGGTGTCAAACAGGGGCCCGGCGCCGTCTGCCATGGAGTAGTGAGGCACAGCCAGCAGACCCCCGCGCGGCCGAGGCCAAGTACTACGCTCACCTTCTAACGTCGGACAGCACATCGACCACACGTAACGAGGTGTGCATGAACCCGGGACGGATGCGCTCGCAATCGCGTTCGGCCCCGGACGGATGACGAGATCCTCGCCCTTGGCGACGGCCGCAGGTCAGCGGTACTAAGCTGACTGAGACCCGATCTCGTGCCCGACCGTATCCGGCGAAGCAGAGGCTAGATGCAGGACATCGATCAGACAGGCGCCTCGGGTGCCGCAGCAGACGATGCCGACCAGGGGGGACGGGGCGTCTCTGACCGGCGGCGCGGTAGTGCCGGTCCACTGTGGCAGGTGCTGGAGCCGTTCACCCGGACCGGCGGCTTCTACGCCCGGTCCTGGGGCAGCTATCTGGATCGCCAGCCCGGCGAGCTTCCGGTGGCACGACCCACCATAGCGCTCGCGGCGCAGGCGTTCCGCGACGAAATCGTGCTGATGGGGTTTCGCTTGGTGCGGTCGGCCCCCGACGCGACGACACTCGAACGGATCGATCGCGAGGTGATCGCGGCACTCGAGTTCTACGGCCAGAAGGGCTGGCTCCAGAATCCTGAGGGGCTCTTCGCGGCACCCCCGCCGCTGACCGACGTCTCCGTCAGGCCCGTGAACAGCCTGGGGCGCAACTACGAGCGCATGTTCTTCGACAGTGAGTATGAGCCCTGTGCAGGCGAACCGGGCCGGGAACGGTGGCTGAGCTACACCGCCAATAACCGGGAGTACGGCTTGATGTTGCGGCACCGCGAGCCGCGACCATGGCTGATGTGTGTGCACGGCGCGGAGATGGGACGGGCCGCCCTCGACCTCGCGCTGTTTCGTGCCTGGCATCTGCACCAGGATCTCGGCCTCAATGTCGTGCTTCCCGTCCTTCCCCTGCACGGCCCCCGTGCGCGGGGCCTGCCGAAGGGCACTGCGTTCCCCGGTGAAGACGTGCTCAACGTAGTCCACGGTGCAGCTCAGGCGGTGTGGGATATCCGGCGCTTGCTGTCCTGGATCCGCTCACAGGAGCCCGACTCCATGATCGCGCTGAACGGCATCTCCCTCGGCGGTTACCTCACGTCGCTGGTCGCCAGCCTGGACGACGGCCTCAGCTGTGCGATTCTGGGCGTCCCGGTCGTCGATCTGGTCGAGCTGGTCAGCCGCCATGCCGGCCTCAGCCACCACGATCCCCTCCGTCAGACGCTGAGGTCGGCCACGCCCATCGGCCGGATGATCTCACCACTGGCGCTGACTCCCCGCGTGCCGATGCAGGGCCGCTTCATCTACGCCGGCATCGCCGACAGGCTCGTGCGTCCACGCGACCAGGTCGCCCGGCTCTGGGAGCACTGGGGCAGGCCCGAGATCCACTGGTACCAGGGCGGCCACACCGGGTTCTTCCGCTCGCGGCCGGTGCAGCGATTCGTCGACGATTCCCTCGTGCAATCGAGGCTTGTCGACCCGTCACGAATACGACGCAAACGCTGATGCAGCCGCCACTCGGCGCGTGGGCTCGTCGTCCACGGCGAATGCCATGTTCTTCGCTCTGATGCGACACCGATCGAGAAGTTGGACGCGCTGAGTTGGCTCAACATCAATGTGTTGGACCAGTTTCGGTGGCGGTATCCAGGATTCAGCGCGCACGGATCCGACGGTCGCCGCCCGGACACGCCGAGTGGCGACACCGGAGGTGTATGCGCTTTCTTGTTAAGATTGCGATGTTTAGGGTAGTAAGGTCGATCTGGTCGACGTTCTTGTGGACTTCGGGCGGTGGGGGCGCGCCCCGGCAGTGCAGAACCGAAACCCTTAAGAGATCATGAATTTCAATCCCTATTCTCGTTCGCACCTTGGAAATCCCCACCCGGTCTACGCCGCCCTGCGCGAGGAGCGCCCGGTTCACCTCAACGACCGGCCGCGATTCTGGGCGATCAGCCGTTTCGAGGATGTCGAGGCTGCATTGCGCCAATGGCCGGTCTTTTCATCCGCGAGCGGCATCACCTTAGATGGATTCTCAGGAATTAAGCCGATGATCATCCTGATGGATCCGCCCCGGCAGGCCGAGTTGCGGAGGGTCCTGCAGAAGGCGTTCACTGCCAAGCGAATAGGTGCACAGGAAAGCCTAATCCGGCATACTGCCCGAGCCCTGCTCGACGCGATATCCAGCGAAGACGAAGTCGACCTGGTGTCGACGTTCACTGGGCCGTTCCCAATCATGGTGATCGCCGAGATGCTGGGCGTCGATCCGTGCGATCGAGACCTGTTCAAACAATGGTCCAACGGGATCATGGCAACCGCGGCCGGCGAGTACGAATCGCTGGTCCGCAACTATGACCACATCTTCGACTATTTCGGCAAGGTCATCGCCGCTCGCCGCACCAGCCCGCGCGACGACCTGGTCACCGCCCTTGTGCAGGCCGAGGTCGACGGACAGAACCTCACCGACGACGACATCCTCGGGTTCTGTGCTCTTCTACTGATCGCCGGCAACGAGACCACGACAAATCTGCTCGGCAATGCCGCCACCGTGCTGGCCGCTCACCCCGACGCCCGGGCGGAGCTCGTCGCAGACATGTCGTTGCTGCCCAATGCGATCGAAGAGGTGCTGAGATTCGAGGGGCCTGTCCCGACGCTGACGCGGACGACGACGACCGATGTTGAAATACGTGGACACACCATCAGCGCGGGTGAGAAGGTGATGCTCCTCTTGGCCACGGCGAACCGCGACCCCCGGGTCTTCGACGACGCCGACCGTTTCGACATCCATCGCGTGGCACGAAAACACATCGCTTTTGGCAGTGGTATCCACTTCTGCATGGGCGCCAATCTCGCGCGCCTTGAAGCCAGGATTGCATTCGAAGAACTGCTCTGCCGTTTTCCGGAATACAGCGTCATGGCCGATACATTGTCGTACTTCAACACCCCATCGATTCGTGGACCCAAGGCGTTGTGGGTGCGGCTGGCCGGCTGACCCCCGATGGTTACACGAACGCGGCTGCTAGTCGGAAGTTGCGGCGGCGGGGGTGAGTGGATTCCTGGCTGACCTGGGTTTTGCCGGATCGGTGGGTTGGCGGTTCTGGCTACGCGGCGGTGAGAGGGATTGGGGTGCCGAGGAGTTCGAAGGCGCGGCGTTGGTCGGGGGTAGGTTCGGCGAGTGGGGTCTCCTTGGCAGCGGAGCGAATATGGTCGGTGACGGAGCGCGGAAGTTGCGCCACGTCCGGCGCCCGGCACCTCGACGACCGGGTCGATCAGGCACTACGCCTCACCCTCGTCACCAACGCCGCGGTGCTGTGGACAGCGACCTACCTCGGCGATGCGCTCGACGCGCCGCAGCGCACCTAACTCCGCCCAGCACGACGATATCAACTTCTACGGCACCTGCTCCTTCGACCTCGAAACCGAGCTTCGTCACGAAGGACACCGCCCGCTGCGCTCACCGGCCGACTGACCGATTAGCCGCCGGTCGAAGGGACCAGATTCGCTCTGCTGCTAAGGCGACCCCCACTTCCACGGCTGAGACCGCATGCTGGAGCACCTAACATGGCCGCCGCCGGCCAAGCGTGCCTGCCGGGCCGGACCCCGGGAACTGATCAACCGGACTGAAGGTCGAGCGTGACGACACTTCAACAACACATCGAGGAAATGGACCTCGAAAAGTTGGGTGGCGCTCACCAAACGCGTCGCCGAGAACGCCGTGGCGAGCGCCCGTCGGCTCGGCAGGCGACCTCCCAAAGAGTTGGTGGCTGCGGCCGCCATGTCTGAACAGGAGCTCATCGCTCGGCGCAAGCGTGGCCAAGGAGTCCTCGACTAACACTGCGCCCGTGGGCAGCCCGCACTCACGGAGGCTAGTGCGATCCGAGCCTCCGACGAACAACAGCACAGAACCGGGTAGAGCACCGACTGGCGCGCCGACAGCCGGCGAGGCGCCACGTCAACGGACTGCGTCAAGTGCCGTGGTCCAATCGGTCGCAATGGCCTGCTGCGCCGCAGCGAGTGGCACTCTGCCTTCGCAGACAAGGTCATGCAGTTGAGATTCGACGGCGTCTTTCGGGTTTGGGGATTCACCGGGTTCGATCCACAGGTTGCGCGGATCATTCGGATCACCGCCAAGGGCAAGCGGGACGAGATGGTCGTACTCAGCGTCTCTAAGCGAGCCGGTGTACCCGTATGCTGCTGCGTTTTCACGCTTTTCGGCGTTGGTAATGGACGCCGGAGGGCGGATTGACTTGGTGTAGCCGGTCCTGCAAATCGTGGTGGCAAGCGTATCTGCGGTGACCTTTGGGCTGGTCGCACCAGGGGTGCAGTTCGGGTCGGGCAGGATCTCCCCGGTGGTGGTAGTGCGGTAATGGCAACTTCCGGGCGCGGGCTGGGGCTGCTCGGTGTAGTTGGTGGGGCCTGGCCCGACCGGTACGTCGGCCGCCGCTTCGCCGATACCACCGAGCAGCAGAGCCAGGCCGGTCGCCGCGAGGGTGGTTAGGACCGAGATCGGTTTCACTTCGACCTACTGACCGGCCGACGCCGCGATGCCGCCGTGTCGGGAGCACGCCCCCCTGGAGGTCTTGCTGTAGGACCAGTCCCCATCCGCACAGCGGAACGTCGCTCCGGGCGGTGCCGTCGGTGCCGCCGTCGGAACGGGTATGCAGCCGCCCACGGTCTTACTCCACTCGTAGCCATCTCCACATTGATCATCTGCGGAGATGACTGACGATGTTGGCGCGGTGATGGCCAATGCGATAGGCGTTGCAACTGGCGCTGCGATGACTCCTCCAATGAGTAACGCACGGCTCATAGCTGTACCTTCTTTGATGAGATTAGTTATCGTTGAATATCTCCGCAGGTCACAGACGTGCTGTAGATTACAGTCGGTTTGCTGTCCGGGGCGGCAAGGCGCACAAAATATCCGGTTTAGTGTTGTCAGAAGGTGGTGGTCTTCCCGGCGCCGTTGGGTCCGAGGAAGCCGTGGATCTCAGCCTCGCGGAAATTCTTATGCAGGTCTGTAACTTAAATGACAGCGGACATTCACGCGTCCTGGTCGCCTCAATTCACTACGGTCAGATGCTCGTCGACATAGCGCACCACGTCGGCGAGGGTCCGTAGAGAAGCGTAGTCCGACTCGGGGATGTCGACCTTAAGTCTCTTGTGAATTCCAATGAGAAAGTTCAGCCAGTCCATCGAGTCGAGATCCACCTGCTCACGCAGGAGCTCATCATCGGTGATGTCGTCGGCGTCCACTTCGGGGGCAATGCTGGTCAACACCGACAGCACCTCGCCGCGTATGTCTGTTGTGTTCACTGCGTTTCACCCCTCGAGTTGGTCCGGCTGCTGCAGCAGCTCGTTGACCGCGGCCAGGAACAATGCGCCGCGGTGTCCATCGCTCGCCCGGTGATCTGCCGCAAGCGTGGCCTGCACGTTGGTGGTGACCCGGATTCCCTTGTCGATCACCGACACCCGTTGCGCTGGCTTGCCGAAACCGACCAGCGCGACCTGAGGTGGATAGATCACTCCGAAGACGCTGTCGACGCCTTGATCACCGAGATTGGTGACAGTGATGGTCGGGTCCGACATCTCCGAACTGCGCAGTGAGAAAGCGCGGGCGCGTGCCACCAGGTCGGTGAGGTCGCTCATCAACTCGTCGAGTTTCTTGGTGCAGACATTGTGGATCGCTGGTGCCACCAACCCGCCGGCGCGCAGCGAGATCGCCACGCCGACATGAACATCGGGAGCAGCCACGAAACCATCGTCTTGCCAGAATCCGTTGAACTCTTTGAAGCGCTTGGCGGCCAGCGCGACCGCCTTCAACTGCAGCACAGCCGGCAGCACGCGCTCGGTGATCGACCGCCCCGCGTTGCGCTCGGCCAACCACGTCAGCGCCGGGTCCATGATGACTTCGTCCGCGAGGTAATAGTGCGGGATCTCGTGCTTGGACCGGCTCATCGCGGCCGCGATCGAGCGCCGCATTTGAGCGGCCCGCTCGGCCGCCACGGCCTTGGCCCCGGGCTTCTTGGGCTTCGGCTTCTTGGGCTCAGGCTTCTGCGCCGACGCGGCGGCGTGCTCGACGTCGGTGATCGTGACCGCGCCTTGGGGGCCGGAGCCGGTCACCGATTCGATGTCGACCCCGACTGATGAGGCCAGCCGGCGGGCGGCGGGCGAGACCCAGCGCCGTCGGTGCGGCGCGTGCGGCGCTGCCATCGCGACCGGCGCCGGTGCCGATACCACCGGGGCGGCGGCCGGCCCCTCCTCGGTCGCCGCCACGGTCGGGGCAACCGATGGCTGCGGGGCCGCGGCTGTCTCGCCCGGCGCCACCAGGGTCGCCATTGCCGTTCCGACTTGGACGGTGTCACCGACGGGAACGAGCAATTCGTGGACGGTGCCCCCCTGCCAGCATTCGATTTCGACTGCGGCCTTCGTGGTCTCGACTACCGCCACGATCTGGCCGCGGGTGACCTTGTCGCCTGGTTTGACCAGCCATTCGTTGAGCGTGCCTTCGTCCATATCGGCACCGAGGGCCGGCATCTTGAACTCAATCATCGCGCTTCCCCGAACAGGCCCTGCACCGCGGCGACGATCTTGGCCGGCTGCGGCAGCGCAGCCTGTTCCAGGTGTTTCGCGTACGGCATCGGCACCTCTGTCGTGCAGACACGGGCGATCGGAGCGTCGAGTTCGAAGAACGCGTCCTCGGCGATGCGCGCGCTGACCTCGGCGGCCAGGCTGCCGGTGCGCCACGCCTCGTCGACCACCACGACGTGGTGGGTCTTGCCAACCGACTCGATCATCGTGGCGGTATCGAGGGGTCGAAGGACACGCAGATCGATTACCTCACAGTCGATTCCGGCCAGCGACAACTCGTTGGCCGCGTCGAGCGCTTTCGCCACGCAGCCGCCGTAGGTGATCACCGTGACGTCCGATCCGGGGCGACGGATCGCCGCGCGTGAGATGTCGGTGGGCGTCAGCTCGTCGATGTCTGTCGCGGTGTTGTACAACTGGACATGTTCGAAGATCAATACCGGATCGGGGTCGGCGAGCGCCGAAGGGAGCATGCCGTACGCGTCGGCCACCGTCGCCGGCGCGACCACCTTGATTCCCGGGATGTGGGCGTACCAGCATTCCAGGCTGTGCGAGTGCTGGGCCGCCAACTGGCGGCCGGCGCCCGTCGCCATCCGCACCACCAGCGGCACCGAAAACTGGCCGCCGGACATATGCCGAAGCGCTGCAGCGGTATTCACGATCTGGTCGAGTGCGAGCAAGCTGAAGTTGACCGTCATCACTTCGACGATCGGCCGCAGTCCGCCCAGCGCCGCACCGATCCCCACGCCGACGAAGCCCAGCTCCGACAGCGGCGTGTCGCGCACGCGCTCCGGGCCGAACTCCTCGAGCAGGCCCTTCGACGCCGCGTAGGAGCCGCCGTACCGGCCGACATCCTCCCCCATCAGTACGACGCGTGGATCGTCGCGCAGCGCGTCGCGAATCCCGTCATGGACAGCGGTGCGGTAGGTCGTTTTCATGGCGCGGGCTCCGGTATCGGTGTCATTACATCGCGTTGCAGGTCGTCGACGCTCTCCCATGTCCCCGCGTCGGCATACGCCACCGCGGCGGCCAGTTCGTCATCGGCTGCCTGTTCAATCTGGTTGATGTCGTCCTCGGTCAGCAGGCCATCGCGCAGGCATCGCTCGGTGAAGGTCTTGATGGGGTCGCGCTGACGCCACTGCTCGACCTCGGCCTTTTCGCGATACAACTCGGGGTCGAACATCGAGTGGGCGCGGAATCGGTAGGTCCGGAACTCGATGAAGAAGGGACCGCCTGCGTTGCGGACGGTCTCGGCACCGCGTCTCGCCGCATCATGGCAGGCGATGACGTCCATCCCGTCGACCGCGATGGTGGGCACCTTGTATGCCGCCGCCTTCGCCGAAAGATCGGTCTGCGACTGGGCCCGATCCAGCGCCGTGCCCATCGCGTAAAGGTTGTTCTCGCAACAGAAGAGGACGGGCAGCTGCCACAGCGACGCCATGTTGAGTGACTCGTGGAACGCCCCTTCGGCAACTGCCCCATCACCGAAGTAGCACGCCGTCACTCGGTTTCGGTGCAACATCGCGTCGGCGAAGGCCAAGCCGACCGCCAGCGGCAGCCCGCCGGCGACGATCGCGTTGCCGCCGTAGAAGCGCTTGCCCGCGTCGAACAGGTGCATCGACCCGCCTCGGCCCCGCGAGCAGCCCTCTTGTTTGCCGAACATCTCGGCCATGATCGAGGTCATCGGGATGCCGCGCAGCAGGGCGTGCGCATGCTCGCGATACGTGGCCACCACCGCATCCTCGGAGGTCAGAGCACGCAGTGAACCGGCGGCGACCGCTTCCTCACCGACATACAGGTGCAGGAAGCCGCGAATCTTGGCTTCGGAGTACAACTCTGCGCACTTTTCCTCCATCCGCCGGACGCGGATCATATCCGACAGAAGGCCGCGGGCGAGATCGACATCGGTCATAGCTTCACCTTCTCGTCGTGCGCTGGCGCGGCGGTCTCGACAGTGGACGTATCACCCTCGGGAAGCCCGAGCTCGCGGGCTTTGAGCAGGCGCCGCATGATCTTGCCGCTGCGGGTGTGCGGCAACGCGTCGACGAACTCGATTTCCTTGGGCGCGACGGCGGCGCCGAGCTTCTTGCGTGCGTGGCCCATCAATTCGCGTCGCAACGTCTCGTCGGGGGTGAACCCGTCCTTCAGCGAGACGAACGCCTTCACAACCTCGCCGACGGTGGGGTCCGGCTTGCCGATAACCCCGGCCTCGGCGACCGCGGGATGCTCAGTCAGAACGTTCTCGACCTCGAACGGGCCGATCAGGTGACCCGAGGACTTGATGACATCGTCGGCGCGCCCCAGGAACCAGTAGTAGCCGTCACTGTCGCGCTTCGCCAGATCGCCTGTGAGATAAAGGTTACCAACGAAACACTTTCGGTAGCGCTCATCCTCGTGCAGATAGCCGCGGAACATCGACGGCCAGCCCGGCTGCAGGGCGAGTTCGCCCTCGACGTCCGGTTCCTCGATGACCGAGACTGTGCCGTCGTCGTTGCGGTGCACCAGGAATGCACCGACCCCCGGCAGCGGCCGGCCCATCGACCCGGGCTTGATGTCGAACGCCGGAGTGTTCGCCACCATGATGCCGCCGGTCTCGGTCTGCCACCAGTTGTCGTGGACCGGCAAGCCCAGCACGCGTTTGCCCCACCAGACCGCGTCGGCATTGAGCGGCTCGCCGACACTTGCGATGAAGCGCAGTCGCGGAAAGCTGTACCGGGCGGCGATTTCGGGGCCGGCCTTGATCAGCATGCGAATCGCGGTGGGTGCGGTATACCACACGGTGACGCCCTGGTCCTGCAGGATGCGATACCACCGCTCGGCGTCGAACTCGGCTTGGTCGACGATCGAGGTGACTCCGTGCAGCAACGGGGTGATCACGCCGTAGGAGGTGCCGGTCACCCAGCCCGGGTCGGCCGTGCACCAGAAGGTGTCGTCGTCGTGCAGATCCAACGCGAACAGGCCGGTGATGTAATGCATGGCGACCGCGCCGTGCACGTGGATCGCTCCCTTGGGAGTGCCGGTCGTGCCGCTGGTGAAATGAAGCAGCGCCGGGTCGTCTTTCGTGGTGGCTTCGATCGGCGCGACGTCGTCGACGGAGTCCATCCAATCCCAGAACTTCAGGGTGCCCGGCGGGTGGTCGCCGTCTTTGCCGCCGTCGATGACGAAGACGTGCCGTACCGAAGTCAGCCCGTCACGGATCTTGGCGATCTTGCGGTTATAGATAGCCGTGGTGGTGACCAGCACAGTGGCCTCACCGATCGTTACCCGCGTGGCGATCGGCTCCGGGCCGAACGCGGAGAACAACGGGGACACGATGCTGCCGTTGCGCAATGCGCCAAGCATCGAGATGTACAGCTCAGGGACGCGGCCCATGATCGTGAAAACCCGGTCACCCTTGTTGATGCCCAGCGAGCGCAACACGTTGGTGAACCGCCGGACCAGTTGGCCGAGTTCCGCATAGCTGACGTCGCGGGACGCGATCGTGCCATCGGATGCCGTGTCGGCGAGGAACCGCAGCGCCGTGCGCGTCGCCGACGGCCCCTCGGTATGGCGGTCCACCGCGGCGTAGGCGATGTTGCAGCCGCTCGGGCTCATGCCTTCGCACAGGGGCGGCACATCGGACCAGTCGAATTCCGCGCGGGTGCGCTCGTAGTCGCGGAAGTTCGGCGCGACGCGATCGTCGTCGGGTGTCTTGCGGATGATGTCCACGCCCGCTCCTAGTTGTTCTGCGACGCGAGGCGGCCCTGCCGAAGCGCGCGACCGATGTTGGCCATGACTCGTTGCAGCAGGGCGTCGTAGGCGGCTCCGTCGTTGACGAGGTCGTCCCGCCCTTCGTGGCGCAGGAAAGCGTCGACGCGCCGGTCCATGGGCCAGTCGGCGTAGATCTGTTCTGCGAATTCGGAACCGAGAAAGTCCCAGGCGATCGCGTCGAGTTGGCTCGTAGTTAATTCGACGTCCCCGGCAGGCGCCATCGCAGAATCCCTTCGTTCGCGTGTAATGCCCTCATACTCTCGTGGTGACCTCGGGCGCTATAGGGACGAAAGTCATCAAAGATCGGTAAATTAGCCCCCCGCGATGCGTCAGTGATGACCCGTGCGGTGGTGGTGTGATGCTTCGCCGGCGCCGTCGTCAGCCGCAGTGGGAAAAGCACGAAGTAGTTCTCCTCTTCGGCAACGAAGTGCAGCGACACGGACATACCAGGTTTCGCACACGGCCTCACCAAGTACAGAGGTCACTGGTTCGATGTCGGTATCTCGGTGGTGCCGGTAGACGTCGATCCGCTGGAAGCGCTGGACAGTGTCTTCCGAAGGCTGCGAGATCTCCGATTCCTCGTCCACGCTGACTCGGTCATCGTGATGGTTCGGTGATCAAAGTCCGGCCTAGGAGCTGACTTTCGCCGGCCCTAGATCAGGCCGCCGCGCTCGCCAACGACTGATTCGTAGAACACTTGAATCCGGGTGCCGGCCAATAGATTGGCGCGAAAAGAAGTCGGTGCCGTATCAGCCGGTGACCGAGCGGCAGAGCCGCCATCTCCACACCCGGCAGGCCGATCAGTTCGACGCAATCATTCACATCGATCACACGCGAGCGCTCGAACCGCTTGAGGTGACCAGCCTCTGGGTGGCCGGTGAGACGCCCCAGACTTATCCGACCGGGCTATAGCTCTAACGCACCTCGAAGAGAACAGGAGTCACGGCCGAATGGAGTCATCAAGCGAGCGAGCCGGCTACGGAACAACGATCGTCACTCTGACGATGAACCCGGCGCACGACGAGCGCTGATCAAGTTCGTCCGACGGACAAGATCCGTTGCAGCGGAGCGCGTTACGACGCGAGGTAGGGTGGCTGTGGCTCGGCGACGGCTTGCAGGCCACCGCCAAGTGGGTGAGCTACTGCAAGAAGACGGGGTCGGAACACGACACGATGCACAAGATCGGGTCCGGCGACTCCGATGACGACGGTTCCGATCCTGATTCATGAACCATCGTCGGCGACGTGACCGGCCCGTAGCGACGTCGGTCCCGATCGCGGCGAGGAAGGACGCGGTTGGAACTGAACAGCGACGCCGAGCCCGACGTTTCAGGCGATCGCCGATGGCCTGATCGCCGATGGCATCCGCCCCTGGGCAATCAGCGCTGGTATCCGGCCGCCATCAACGCCGTAGTGACGAGCGAGAACGCCGCTGCACACTTATAGCATGCTGAATCTGGCCCAGTGGCCTAATTGGCCTCTTGCGAGCTGATCCATTGTCTTGCCGCCTCGATCTGCCCAGCCGGGAAATGCCTGATCTCGGCTGACACAAAGTGTGACGCTAAACGCTCTGCGACATCTCCCATGGAGGAGTCCGTTACGACTGCGATTCTTTTTACGCGCTTGTGATGATCTCGCACAAAGCGAAAGTGCGTGACCATCGCGCCAAAACTGTCCCATCCCGGGAACGCCGGGGCTTCGATGATGAGGCCGGCAAGACCGCCGGTTGCCTCGATGTACGGGTCCACCGCCGCCGCGAGTTTGACAAAGTCCTCTTGCTCGAGCGGAGACTTTGGTTGCACGTGCAGAATGGAATGCTCTTTATCGAGGTCGTATTCGATCATGTATCGCTCCTTTACGATTGCTGCGATCCGAGGGCCGAACTCGCCGACGGTGTTGATGCGCAGGGAGACGGCTATCCGTGTAACGCCCCTCTACGTTGCGCTGGCTCGCGGTCGACCGACAGGGCACTTGGACCCCTGCGAGGAAGCCCCAGTGCCCTAGTGTGGCGGCCAGGGGAACGAGGGTCCCGCACACACCGACGCAGCCGCGCTAGGTGACGACGTGACCAAACCGAGCGTTGGTCAGCACTTTGGCCAAGGCCGCGCCCCACCGGGCAGCCATCGCGCGCTGCGTCTCGCCAGGCCGTTCTCGCGCAGGAGGTGTAACCCGGTGACCGGTCGCCGAGGTGCTCGGTCGTGGCGCGCACGCGCGCGTCGAGGTCACCGGCCAGGTCGAACGCATCACGCGCCGCGCTGACCGCTTTGGCCAGCGCTTCCTGGGACAAATCGACCGGCTGATCAGCCACCCGGTGGATGATGGGTGATCGCGCGACGGCGGCTCCGCGGAGCGATACCCTCGCGGCCATGGTCAGACCGCTCGTCGTCGCGGGCTTCTGGCTCGCGGCGGTGGCGGCCCTGGCCCTGACCTTGACGGTCAACGGGTGGTGGGTGTTGGTTGCCGTGGTGCTGGCCGCGCTGGCCGGGCTCGGCACCTGGGACCTGATTCAGCGGCCGCACACCATCCTGCGGTCCTACCCGATCATCGGGCACTTGCGGTTCCTGATGGAGGACATCCGCCCGGAGATCCGCCAGTACTTCGTCGAGTCGGACACCGAAGCGTCGCCGTTCGACCGCGAGACCCGCGACATGGTCTACGAGCGCGCGAAGGCCACCAAGGGCGAGGAACCGTTCGGCACCGAGCGCGACGTGACCGCGATCGGCTACGAGTTCCTGCGGCATTCGCTCCGGGCGCGGACGGCCTCGGACCTCGCCCCGCGGGTTCAGCTGGGCGGGCCGGACTGCACCCAGCCCTACGACATCGCGCTGCTCAACGTATCCGGGATGAGCTTCGGCGCGCTGTCGGGCAACGCGATCGAAGCGCTCAATGGCGGCGCGGCGCGTGGTGGGTTCGCGCACGACACCGGCGAAGGTGGCATCAGCCCGTATCACCTCAAGCATGGCGGCGACCTGATCTGGGAGATCGGCTCGGGGTATTTCGGCTGTCGCGACGACACCGGACGGTTCGACCCCGCCGGATTCGCCGCCAGGGCTGCGCTGCCGTCGGTCAAGGCCATTTCCGTCAAGCTGTCGCAGGGCGCTAAACCGGGGCTGGGTGGCGTGCTGCCCGGCGCCAAGGTCAGCGCGGAGATCGCGGCGGCCCGCGGCGTGCCGATCGGCGTCACCGTGGTGTCGCCGCCGTCGCACACCGCGTTCTCGACACCGGTGGAGTTCTTGGCGTTCGTCGCGACGCTGCGCCGGCTGTCGGGCGGCAAGCCGATCGGGTTCAAGCTGTGCGTCGGTGCGCGCACCGAGTTCCTGTCGATCTGCAAGGCGATGCTGCGCACCGGCATCACGCCAGACTTCGTCATCGTCGACGGGTCCGAAGGCGGAACCGGTGCCGCGCCACAGGAATTCGAGGACCACGTCGGCATGCCGCTGACCGAGGGGCTGATGCTGGTGCACAACTGCCTGGTGGGCACCGGGTTGCGCGGTGTGATCCAGGTCGGCGCGTCGGGAAAGGTTGCCAGCGGCGTCGACATCGTCTCGCGCCTCATCCAGGGCGCCGACTTCACGATGGCGGCGCGGGCGATGATGTTCGCGATCGGCTGCATCCAGGCGATGAAATGCCACACCAACCACTGCCCCACCGGGGTGACGACGCAGGACAAGGCCCGTACCCGCGCACTCGACGTGCCGGACAAGATCACCCGGGTGTACAACTTCCAGCGCGCCACCGTGGCCAGCGCCGCCCAGATTGTCGCCTCGATGGGTCTGGACAGCTTCGCCGAGCTGTCCCCGGCGATGCTCAACCGTCGCATCGAGGGTCAGCGCACCCGCACCTACGCCGAAATCTACGAATGGCTGATGCCCGGCGAGTTGCTGGAGGACCCGCCGCAGTCGTGGCGCACCGACTGGGTTGAGGCGTCAGCCGACGAATTCCGCTAGCTTCGCGTGGAGCGCTTTCTGGTCCGTATTATCGTGCCGGCAGCGGCGGCGCGTGTCCTGTAGTAGTTGTCCTGCGTCAATTTACTTGTCGCACCGTTTAGAACGACAAGCCCCGCACGGTATCGGGCTCCGATTCCAGATTGGGTCCGAGCGGTCGATTGCCCGCCGCAGAAATAGCATGCCGTCCCTAAGCATGCCGCGTCGATGTTCCCGTCCCGCGCCAGGGCATTACACACTTACAGAGGGAGCCGTCATTAACCTGAACCAGGTGAGGGAGGTCATCGCCTACTTGGCGGCGGTACTGGTCGCGTTGTGGGGCGTGGCGCACGTGATCCCGACCCGACGGGTGGTCGCGGGCTTCGAGCCGATTACTTTGGACAACCGCCGGGTGCTGGTGCAGGAATGGCTTGCCGAGGCGCTCACCATGTGGGGCGTGGCAGCGGTCGTCGTCGTCGCGACCGCCTTCGGTGGGGCGGAATCGAACCTCACGAGCTGGCTCTACCGAGTCATCGCGGGCCTGCTCATCGCGCTGGCTGTTCTCACCGCCGTCACCGGCGCGCGCACATCGGTGATCTGGTTCAAGATTTGCCCAGTCTTGCTGGGTTTGTCGGCCGCGCTGCTGATCGCCGCCAGCCTTATCTGACGCGAAGGCGTCCTCACCAACTCTTCGGCTAGACAGGACCTTTCGGGGACCAGGTTGCTCTCGGTGCCCGCTCGATGAACCCGCGCTGCGCCCTTGGCGGGTTTCAGGAAGAATCGCCGATGGGGTATCACCGCACCGCAATCCGCGCCAGGAGCGGCGATCGAGCCACGAATAGAAGTGCGGCATAACCATCGGATCGACCACGACGGCTGCGCACAATTGCTGCGGCGGCCACGTTTGTCCTGCATGCCGTCCGTCAGGCCATGTACATCAGCCCGGGGCCACGGACACGCGAAGACCCGCGAGTCGCAACCGGAATCCCCATACTGGTCGGGAGACGGCCAACCGGCTATGCGCACTCGACGCGTGGCTGCACCTGACACCGCACACCAAACAATATCCCCACGATCCGAGAGGCACGATGGTGATCGTCCCTGATCCACCGCACTCTGCCCGCCATGTCCGTCACGAGTGGGCGGCGCTGAGTTCCCTGCCATCATCAGACGCGGTGTTCGACCCCAGTCGGATGGCGAACCTTCCGATGCCGGTCCGCGAGTGGCTGCAACACTCGATCAGAGAAGCCACACCGCTGGCGCGTACCGCATGGTTGCGAATGCGCGGCTACATCCGCATTGGTGCCTGGCGACCGTTCACCGCCACGCAGGTGTTGGCGCCCGGGGTCGGATTCATTTGGGCTGCGACGGCCAAGTTCGCCGGCATTCCCGTGCTCGGTTACGACAAGTACTTCGATGGCGCGGGCGAAATGCGGTGGCGCCTTGGCGGGATCGTCCCGGTGATGTCGGCTCGAGACACCGATATCGGCACCAGCGCGGCGGGACGTTTGGCCGCTGAATCAGTGTTAGTGCCGACGTGCTTTGCCAGCGCACAGTGGAGCAGCGATGACGCCGGGGTGCATGCGACGTGGTCGATCGACGAGCACCGCGAAAGTGTGGATCTCGACATCGGTGACAATGGCGAACTGCGCGGCGTGCTCATACAGCGGTGGGGAAACCCCGATGGCGCACCGTTTGGCCGCTATCCCTTCGGCGTCGGCCTCGACGCGGAACGCGAATTCGGCGGCGTCACCATCCCCACCCGGGTCCGTGCCAGATGGTGGTGGCACACCGACAAACAGACCGAGGGCGAGTTCTTCCGCGCCACCATCACACATGCCGCATTCCGCTAACAACCAAGACCGGGCGCCGTAGGGCCGGCCAGGCCGATTGCTGTGGTGTAAGTGGTGGAGTCGATCGCGTGACCTTTATGGTGCAGTCTGGCGTGTCATGGGGATAGCGCATCATCGCGCCGCGCACGGCATCGAGTAGGTCGCGGCGGCGTTGGAGCGGTTGAGCCAGTGAGTCGCCCAAGGACTTGACCCGTCTCCGTCCTTTGCGGATCGGGCGCGCATCGGCGGTAATACGGCTACGTAGCGTTTGAAATTGTTCGTGCGCCGACACTCCACGCGGCGACCTGGCTGAGCAGTACGCGGGTGTGTCCGAGGGGAATTGACTCGTGCCCAAGTGCCGTAAATTGCGCGTCCTTGAGATAGAGATACCGCCCCATCAGGGTCCGGCTCAATCCCGTGCCCGGCGTTGGGGTTTCGCCCCGCTCTAAGGCGTCGAGCTCTGCTTTCAGCTCGTCCCCCAACGCCTGTGCGGTATCGTCAAAAAACAACTGCGCCAGCCGTTTTGCTACCAGTTCGTACTGCTCCGCCTCGCCGGGCACGTCCTGAAGCAGCTCATGGGAGATGCTAGTGAAGAACTCTCGCGCGCTCTCGACGACTCCGCTTATCAAGCCGCCTGAGATGACGAGCGTTAGAGACAGCGAGAGTTCCTGCCCACTACGGTCTGCCCAATCGGCCATTCTCTGCAACGTCGAGTCGGGCGCACCATGGTGGTCGCGAGTAGTGCTGAGGTCTGTAATCGTCTGGGGCAGACCGTGCTCATCGATTGTCATAATTCTGAATTCTGTGGAAAAGGCTTACTCACTCGTTAGTCAGCGTCTTGCCCGCACTTCGTACAACGCTGCGCAAGAACTCGATTCGCGTCGTGACGAGCTCCTCAGCCAAATCCAGGGCGGCGTCGATCACAGTCTTGCGCCGCGCCTGATCGCTGATCACGGGAGTCACCTCGTCAACGAACTTGCGCACCGCCTCGATCGCGGTCTTCCGTCCGGTCTCGACCGATTCGAGCACGTCATCGGACAGCTCGGCCCAGGCCGGCCCGGTCTTCTGCGCAGTATTCATGGTCACGCTCCTAAACTAAAAGGCTCTGGTGTTGCCGCTATCTGCGCGCCAGAACGAATCTGCGCAAGCTAGCCTGACGTCTCCAGACGTTATCTGCCTCCAACGCCCACGCACTAGTGACTAAAGTCCTTCGCCACGCGATCAGTGGTCATGCCCGGCGTCGGTGATCTGTTCCGATGCGCCCGAGGCGCGTGGCCTGCGTGACCGCCGCAGAGCCGATAAGGCGTTACGGTTCGTCGCGATATCGCTTGACTTTCCGTGTTCACGCAACTGGAGGCCTGGAACCAGCCGACGGAGTCGCCGCACGGTTGCGGTAGCTGCTCGCGACGAGGGTTGGGGCTTTGGAAGGCATGCCGATCAACGGCCCCACAGCCGTTGGCCGCTGACGATGCGCACCGGTGGGACGTCAACTGAAAGAGGCATCCCGCTGCCGTACTATCGCCTCGTATTGTGTCGCGTAGATCTCGGCCAGGAATTGCTCGACGGCGATCGCCGCGTGCGCCGCGCGGACCGAGCCCAGCATGTCGAAAGCGTGCTGGGTAAAAGGCAGCTCGGCGTACACGATGGGCTGCCTGCTGACTTCCCGTAGCCGCGCGACGAAGCCGCGCGCTTGCTCGACGGGAACCAGCGAGTCGTTGCGGCCGTGCAACACGAAGAATGGGGGAGCATCGGCGGAAACGTGGGTGACCGGCGACGCGGCGGTATACGACTTCAGGTTCGCCGAGTGCGGTTGTTTGACAACCATTCGCTCCAGCAGCGGCAACATCATCGGATGCATCGCGTCCTCGACGCGGGTGAAGTCATAGACGCCGTAGAACGGCACGGCGGCCTGCACCCGGGTGTCGGCGTCTTCGAACCCCGGCTGGAACTGCGGATCGTTCGGCGTCAGCGCCGCCAGCGATGACAGATGGCCGCCTGCCGAACCACCGGTGATGGCAATGAAGTTCGGGTCGCCGCCGTAGTCGGTGATGTGCGCCTTGACCCACGCGAGGGCGCGCTTGACGTCAACGATGTGATCGGGCCACGTGTTGCGCGGGCTGTGCCGGTAATTGATCGCCACGCAGATCCAGCCCAGCTCCGCAAGGTGGCTCATCAATGGATGGGCCTGTCCGCGTTTGTTTCCCGTCGTCCACGCACCGCCGGGGATCTGGAACAGCACCGGCGCCTTTCCGGTCGGATCGAGATCGGGACGTCGCCAGATGTCCAGGTGGTTGGCACTGCCGTATTCCCCGTAGCTGATGTCGGCGTCGTGGGCGTAGTCGCGGTAGATCCGGATCATCCGCAGCAATCCAGGCGTCTTGGCGATGCCACCGCCAGCTGGCTGGCGCCACAGACCCGCTGAGTCGGTACGGCGATGGGTCCCCAAGCCCCTGTCCAATGCTGCACCCAGCGGGACGTTGGCCTGGTGGCCCGCGCGACTGAAGTTCAGCAAGCCCAGCGCCGAGAGGCCCGCTACCAGCCACGCAACCGTCTGCACTGGCCGGGTGAGGCGGCGGGCTGTCAATGCCAGCCCGCCGAGCTGGCTCGCCAGTGTCTGCAGGGGCAACTCCGTAACAACCAGACCGAACGCCCACGACCACAGCGAACGATACCCGTTGCGAGCCAGCGGCCGATATCCGTTGATGGTGGAAGCGGCGCTCAGTACCGCTGCTGCCAACGCCGCGACTTGCCGCGTGATGTGGATGATTCGAGGTTTGCGCATTCGGCCACCCTACGAGGCGAACGAGCTGTTAGCTTCGGCCGGTTATGAAGCCACCGCTGAACAAGGACACCACACGGTGTGCCTATGGCCGGGACGATCACCAAGCTCAGTCAAGCCCCTCTGGGCACCAGAACTAACAACGCTGACGTGGTCGCTGAGGGCGCGACGAAACCCACATCCGTGGTCGGTGTCACCCGACCGGAGACGAGCTTGACGCCTCCCTTGTCGCTGCAACTATAGGGCCCGTGGTGTCAGCGCAAGGTTCCAGCAGGAGAGCAACGCGAGAGTCAACTGCGCTCGGCCCGTTGTCGATTGACTCGGTTCCACAGCTGTAGTAGACGCCAATCGGCACTTGACGCGGGAGCCTTCGCCACTAGGAAGCCGACGATAGGGCGCTTAGCCTCGGCCCAGAAGGGGCGGAGCAGTGTGAAGTTCGCTTCGCTGCTAGCCATTGATTTCTTCAGGCGGAAACCGGTCATGACGATTTCCGCCCGCTAAACTGGCCGCTCACCAAATTTGATGGAGGTGGCGCCGAGTCAGGCGTTGACGTCCGGGTCTGAGACGGGGGGTGCACTATCGGGAGTGAGGGCACGAGCCGATCGCCCAATTCGCGAAACCGGAGTCAATACGTGCCAACGTCCTGCTCGGCAGGCCGCGTTCCGGTGGCTTCGAACACGACCCGTCTGCCGATCTCGACGGCGTGGTCGGCGAAGCGCTCGTAGAAGCGGGCCAGCAGCGCGACATCGACCGCCGCGGCCACGCCGTGGTGCCATTCGTGTTCCATCAGGGTGGTGAACAGCCGCCGATGCAGCGCGTCCATCTCGTCGTCGGCCTCACGCAGGCTCGCCGCCTTGTGCGGATCGGTGGACAACACGACATCGCGTGCGCTGTCGCCCATTTTTGCTGCCACCTTGCCCATCTCGGTGAAATAATCCCGAACCTCCTCGGGCACCGCATAATTCGGGTGGCGCCGGCGGGCGATTTTCGCCACGTGCACGGCGAGTCCGCCCATGCGGTCCACGTCGGCGATGATTTGGATGGCGCTGAAGATAGCCCGAAGATCGCCGGCCACCGGCTGCTGCAGCGCCAGCAGATCGACGGCATGGCGCCACGCCTCGCCGCTGAGGGCGACAATGCGGTCGTTTTCACTGACCACCCGTTCGGCCTGGTCGAGGTCGGCGGCCAGCAGGGCATCGGTCGCGGTGTGCATGGCTTGTCCGGCCAGCCCGCAGATCTCGGCGAGCTGTAGTTTCAGCGCAGACAACTGCTCGTGGTAGGCGTTCCGCATGGCCGCTCTCCAATCCGTCGGGTTATGCCAGCCGTGGCGCGATGGATACCGTACCCGGGCGCTCAGCTGCTGCGTAAGGTGCTTCGATGCCGCCATGCGATACGCCAAACAAGGGTCAGTATCGCTGAGCAAGTACGGTCCAGCCGGCAAGGACTTTCGGCCTTGGTGTATCAATTGGTGCCGCGTGTGAGGTGGAGACGGGAGGTAAGCATGTGGATTGATAAGCCGGTTGGCGGACAACGGCTGGCGGGCGTCGTGGTTGTGGTGGTGGCCGCTGTTGGCGGCGTGGCGCTGGCATGGTTGGTGTTGTTGCCGAGGGTCGTCCGACGAAACCGGGACCTGCTGCTCAGGCGCGGCCCGTTCAAGAGGTTCTTGACGAGGTACAACGACATGACCCGCAAGATCTCAGGAACTCAGCGGTCGTCATGGGGCCTTCTGACCCATGTGGGGCGCCGCAGCGGGCGCACCTATCAGACGTCGCTGGGCGTTCTTGCCTACGGCGATGGATACTTATTGCCACTGGGTTACGGCACGCAGACCGACTGGTACCGCAACGTGATGGCCGCTGGGACGTGCGAACTTGCCTGGAGGGATACACCTACCAGCTGGAGCGGCCCGAGATCATCTCCGGGCCCGAGGTAGTGGACTCGTGGCCGGTACGCGAACGGATCCTGTTGCGATTAGCCGGAATGCGCGACTTCGTGTGGCTGCACGCCAGCAAGGACCAGGCTGCAGAGTCGCCGCAGGCCGAGTGGCCGATGGAACACACAGCACAGCGACCGTGTGTGTCGCCCCGGCAATTCCAAGGGTCGGTGGCCGTCTCTTTCGCCGCGGGAGGCAAGCGGTTTCACGCGCTGCAGGCAGCCCTGATCGATCACTCAGGGAAGGAGCCAAGAATTGATAACGGCTGGACATAGGCAGCGCCGGGGACCGTTGACTCGCTTCGTTGGTGCACTGTTGGGGATACCGGTGGCGTTGGCCGGGGCTGTGGTGGCGCTGTATCTCGCATTGCTGGGCTTTTCGGTGTTGATGCGGGTGAGACCGGTGAGCGACCGGATGCGCCAGGCCAGTAAGTGGGCGAATCGTTGGGCGCGTAAGGTCGCTGGCACTCGGCCGGGAAGCCTGTACTTCAACCTCAGTGCGCTGCACCACATCGGGCGGCGCAGCGGTCGAGAATATGTGACTCCACTGAGTGCATATCCGCTCGGTGACGGTTTCGTGTTGGCTGTGGCGTATCCCCACGTGGATTGGTCCGAGAATGTTCTGGCCGCCGGGAAGTGCACCCTCACCTGGAAAGGGCGCGAGTATGCGCTGCAGAAACCCGAGCAGATTCCCATGTCAGACGCGCTGAAGGCCTATCCGCCGCTGGTAAAGCCCTTCATCTTCGCTCCAGGAACAAAAGAGTTCCTGTGGCTGCATAGCTCGAATCCGAATTCACAAGAACGGCAAGCCCTTTGAGAGCTTTTCTGACACGAACAAGAACCGGATCGCGTGGCTGGCGAGTTGGTGGCTGATGTCGCGTACGGCTGGGATGAGATCGAAGCGGACGGTCATGTCGATGGCGTTGGCCTGCGTGACGATGCGGTGCATGGCGCGCTCGGGGTTGTGGCTGGTCGTAGTAGTTCGGCATGCCAGATCACGATGACGAGCTTGTGCATGACGGCGACCGGGGCTCCCTGCCACGCCCCGGCGGGCCCCACGCATGCCATTTCACAGCGGCAGGTACCCAGGCCTTTCGCCACGAGCTGAAGCATGATTTCGGCGTTTGGCCGAACACGTCCAGCCCTGGGCGCACAATCGGCGGATAGCATCGCGTCTGGCTTCGCATGAGCCAAACCAAGGACTGGGAGAAGGCATGGGCAGCTATCACACCGTGATTGTCGGCACCGACGGCTCGGATTCGTCGCTGCGTGCAGTCGATCGCGCAGGCGCGATCGCTGCCGGGGACGGCGCGAAGCTGATCGTCGCGAGCGCGTATTTGCCCGCCCATGATGACACCCGCGCCGAGGACGTCCTCAGAGACGACAGTTACAAAGTGGTGGGCGCTGCTCCCATCTACGCGATCCTGCGCGAGGCCCACGATCGGGCGAAGGCCGCTGGCGCCAAAGACATCGAGGAAAGGTCGATCATAGCTGCCCCAGTCGACGCGCTGGTACATCTGGCCGACGAGGTCAACGCCGACCTGCTGGTCGTCGGCAACGTGGGGCTGAACACGATTGCCGGAAGGCTGCTCGGCTCGGTTCCCGCCACCGTCTCACACAGGGCCAAGTGTGACGTTCTGATCGTGCACACAACGGGCTAGCGTTCGGGCCACGCATGACGACCGGCAGAGGCCGAGCCGCTCGGTAAATTTTCGACTCCCCACACCCCCCGCCTCGACGGCCGCAGTGGCCTAACTAAGCGTCCAGCTCGCCTCTATAAAGTCAGCGCGGAAATGTCTCAAGACATCGGAATAGTTCTGAACCTGCGTTACGAAAAGCAGCTGCCCGGTCACCAGGTCCAAATCGACGTCAAATCTGTTGAGCTGCTGAAGACCGCGGCGCGGCACGCCGCTCGCAATTGACCCTTACTCCCGGCGACCCCCGGCTCTGAACCGCTTGAAGTACGACAACAGACGATACGCTGGCACAGGCCTCGGCCAGTCGTTGGCACGGAAGTATGCGTCCGATCCGCCATCGACGAATACGACGCTCCCGCAGAGGAAGTCCGCAGCATCCGACAGCATGAAGAGCACCCAGTCGGCCAGCTGCCCAGCATCGCCGAAACCGCCTATCGGGACAGGGAAGGAACGAACGACTTTTGCCCGCTTCGGCGTTGATAGCTGCTCCTCCAGAAGCGGCGTCATGATCGCGCCCGGAGCGAGAGCATTCAGGCGTATGCCTGCGCCCGCCCACTCGCTTTTCACCGCCTCAAGTCGAACACGACGGCTCACCGCGATCTTGGATGCGGCGTACAGGATCGCCGAAGCATTCTTGCCGAACAATCGGGTGGAGCGAACGGCCTTTTCGGCATCATGCGCAAGGAAGGCCCGCACGGTGCGCGCGGGAACCGCGGGTGTTGTCGTTGTGGAGTTACTGGAGAAAACAACGACTTTCGCGCGATCGGCAACAGCCAGTGCGGGGCGCCACGCGTCAAGAAGGTCAACGACGCCGAAGTAGTTGACCTGAGCGATCAAGCGCAGGCGTTCAGGTCCTTGGCCGGGGCCGAGACCGGCCGCGAGAACGGCGCCGTCCAGTCTGGCCTCCGACGCGGCTAGCACGCCGTCGGCCGCCGCCCGCCGACCCTCGACGCTCGACAAATCGGCCACGATGTCTGCCTGCTTGATGTCTACTCCGATTACGGTGTGGCCGGCCTCGCGCAGCTTCTCCGCGACCTTGCGCCCCATACCGGAGGCCGATCCGGTGACCGCGTAGATACCCATGAGCGCATCTCCTTACCCCTGATGGGTGGCGGCTTCACGTCGTCACCGCGACCGCAGTCTCCAGATCAACGAGCGCACGCTCGGTCAGCGCTATGAGCGACCCGATGTCCGGCATCACATTGCGGCCGGAAACATAGCCGAACATCACTCGGTCGGCATAGGAGCACATCGTCACGTTCAGCGCCTGCCCGTTGATGGCGGTCGACACGGGATAAATCTCCTCGAGACGCGCGCCGTTCCAGTACATCTCGGCCTTCGGCCCGGGTACGCTGGAGATCGACACGTTGTAGCCGCGGCGCAGCCGCGGCGCGAACGGCATCATCGGCAACAGCACCGTGGGCCCGATGCTCGGTGCGAGAAGCAGCATCGTCGCGTTCGACCCGCGGCTCGCCACCTGGCGCTTTGCCCACGTCATCACACGGTGAATGTGCGCCAGCCGCTCGGCCGGGTCGGCCAGGTCGGTGCCCAACGGGCACAACTCCAAACCGAACAGGTTTCCGTGCCTATCCTCCTCAGTCGCGTGCTCGCGACCTTCGCGGCCACGCACCGTTACCGGGCAGATGGCTACCAGCGACTTGTTCGGCAGCTCGCCATGCGCGGTGAGCCACTCCCGCAGCACTCCGGCTACTACGGCGGTCAGCACGTCGTTGCCGGTCACCCCGGCTGCCTCTTGGACCGCGCGGATGCGCGATTTTGACCAACTGCCCCCCGCGAAGGTGCGCTCGCGGCCGAGTCGACCGTTGAACCGGGTGTAGGGGGCGCCGAACGGCAGCACGGTCGTCCCCGCCCCGAGACTCGCGACCACTGTCGATATTTCGGCGAAGGCGAGTTGGCGAACAAAACCCAGCCCCGAGGTGACGCCGTTCAGCGCCGCCCGCCCAAGCGACAACGGGTTGCGGATCAGTCCGCGTGAGGTAGCACCATGCTCGGCCGGTTGGTTCGGCCCGATGGCATAGAACGGCCGCATGGACCGGCTTTCGGGATCGGTGCTCAGCGCGGCGGTGATCTTCTTCAATCCGGCGACACCGTCGATCACGGTGTGGTGCACCTTGATATACAACGCGAATCGACCGCCCTCCAGACCGTCGATCACATACGCCATCCACATCGGTCGTGACCGGTCGAGCGGTTCGCTGTGCAGCTCGCTGATCAGCTTCCACAGCACTTCGCGATCTGCGCCCACAGGCAGCGTTCGGCGCTGTAGGTGCTCGCGCATATCGATGCTGTCATCCGCACGCCATACCCAAAGGCCCGCGGTGTCCACGCCCACGTGTGGGTGCCGGCGAAATCGCGGATCAAGTTCAGCGGTGTCGGTCAGCGCCTCCTGATACAGCTCTTCGACATACCCCGGCCCGGCGTCTGCGGGCGGGCACAGGATCAGCAGCGCAGCGACATGTAGCGGGTCGGAGATCAGCTCCGCCGTGATCATCGCCGCATCCAACGGCTCCAGCGAGTCCATCGGCCAGACCCCAACCCCTTCAACTGATCGGGCTCACAATACCGTTGCCCCCGGCCACTCACATCCACAAATGGCGAGCGGCCGCGTCGAGCAGGACCTAAGGCCCTATGCCGCCCGGCAGGCGTGAAACTAGCGTCCCCCGACATGACAGCACCCGACAGCGACGGCGAACCGCCGGCGGTCGCATCTCAACGGCCTCCTCGCGGTTCCGGTCCACTGGACTACTTCGTCAGGCCGTTTCGACGGACCGGCCGTTACTACGCTCGATCATGGCGGGACTATCTCGACCATCAGCCGGATGAACTCCCCGTTGCGCGACCCACTCTCGCGCTCGCTGCGCAAGCGTTCCGCGACGAAATCGTCCTTACCGGCTTCCGGATGTTCCGGCCCCTCAGCGACACGCATGTGTTTGAACGTATCAACCGCGAAGTGCGGGCAGCGCTCGAGTTCTACGGGCAGCAAGGGTATCTGGACAAGCCCGAAAAATTCTTCGCGGCCCCGCCGCCGCTGACCGACGTCACGGTCCGGCCCGTCAAGACGCGCGGACGGTCCTACGAACGCATGGTCTTCGACAGCGGGTACGAGCCGAAAGTAGGCGAACCGGGCCGTGAACGATGGCTGGGCTATACCGCCAACAACCGCGAGTATGCGTTGCTACTTCGACACCGGGAGCCACGACCCTGGCTGGTGTGCGTGCACGGTGCCGTGATGGGCCGGGGCCTGCTCGACCTCACGCTGTTCCGTGCCTGGCATCTTCACGAGGATCTCGGCCTGAATGTGGTCCTCCCAGTCCTTCCAATGCACGGCCCGCGTGCGCGCGGGCTGCCACGGGGCGCGGTGTTCCCCGGCGAGGACGCGCTCGATGACGTCCACGCCGCGGCGCAGGCGGTGTGGGACCTGCGCCGTCTGCTGTCCTGGATACGCGCGGAGGAACCCGACTCGCCAATCGGCCTGAACAGCATCTCCCTCGGCGGCTACATCACATCGCTCGTCGCCAGCCTTGAGGATGGTCTTACCTGCGCAATTCTCGGCGTCCCAGTTGCCGATATGAGCGAACTGCTCAGGCGCCATGCAGGCGATGAGCCGCACCGACCCGCGCCGAAAGACCGTGACGTTGGCGGAACCGCTGGGCCGGATGGTGTCGCCACTGTCGCTTAATCCCCGGGTTCCGATGGAGGGCCGGTTCATCTACGCCGGGATCGCTGACCAACTCGTGCATCCACGCGAGCAAGTCGTTCGCCTCTGGGAACACTGGGGCAGACCCGACATTGTCTGGTACAAGGGCGGACATACCGGGTTCTTCCAGTCACGGCCGGTACAGCGGTTCGTTGACGCCGCGCTCGTCCAGTCACGGCTCATCAATTCGTGAGTAAAGAAGACCGCCGCCGATGACCGCCAACTCGACGACAGCCGCGCCACGACACGCACGCTTGCGCTGACACCCGCGCCACAGCTGACAGTCGCTAGCACCCGCAACCGGCGCGAGGTCGGCGAGCTCATCGGATCGCTGGCGCGTGCGGGCCTGCACCCCGCCGCAAGCGTGCTTTTCACCATCCCTGCGTGCGTTGTTCCCTACATGAGGGGGATAACGATCGTAGGAATGCCACATCGTCCGGGTCTCGACGTAGCCGTCCGTCGGATTCGTGACGCATCGCCCGTTGGTCGGGTGTCCGGCCACCCGGCCCTAGCTAGCCGCTCCCCGCCCATCTCGTCGCGGCGTCAACGCGGCGTCCGGGGGCGATTCTAGGCCGTACCGACCCCGTACCACAGGCGTACCAGCAACAGCCAAAAATGCTACTGCACAGGTGTTTTGGACCAGTTTCGCTGACCGTCTCACCTGGTCGCGTGAAGCGCCGCGAGTAACTTCGAATGACATCACTGTAAGGCCGTGTAGAGCGCTTGGTTTTCACTATTTCTGCCCGTTGGTTCCTGCTCCTGCCAACGCCGTGCATTGCCCATCGCCTCACGTCGCCCACCAACGCTCAAGCGCGTTTCGTGGCTTGGGCCCGTCGCAACACCCGGCGGGCCGCTCGGTCGAGCCCGTACGGCCCATGAGATATTCGGCAACCTTCCATGTGTGAAATGGAATTGTCAGCGACGATGATCCGTTGATGCTGATCAAGGCGCTTTTGAGTGGCTTAGTCGGACCTGCTGGACCACGTGGTCCGGCGGCTTGGCCCCATTTTGGCCCCATGGATTACAAAGGCTGAGGGGCGGTCCGAGTGGTCGGCGACACTCGCGTCAGTTCATCTTCGGTGTTGGGGTTCACCATCCTCGGCGGCCGTATCGCGGCACCGGACATGATCGGCCCGCGCGGACGGCGAGGTTCCCGGACTGCGGCGCCACCGTTGCGCTGCAGCCAGAGACGCACATAGGAGCCGACGACAGTCAAGAGGACCACCGGCTCCGCCGATCGGAAGAGCAAGCAAGTGAGGCTCGAATCCGCATATTCATCGAATGTCCGCAATATCCATGGGCATCCGTGTGTTGATCTGCGTGATGTTCAACCGATTGAGCACGCTTGCCCGCGTAACCCGCATGAACGGAGGATGAGATGGACACCTGGGATGCCATTCGTGCCCGTCGAAATGTCAGGAGCTATCGGCCGGACCCGGTGCCAGACAGTGATCTGCAGCGTATCGCCGAGGCGGGATGGCGATCACCATCGGCGTCGAACCGCCAGCCCTGGGATTTCGTGATTGTCACTGATCCGGATCGGTTGCAGGAACTGTCCACTGTGTGGCGGGGCGCGCGCCATATCGCGTCGGCTCCGGCGGCTATTGCACTGGTTGCCCCGGTGCCGCCCGATGAGCGACGGAAGCTCCTCGATCAGTACGACCTGGGCCAAGCCACGATGGCGATGATGATCGAGGCCACCGACCTCGGCATCGGCACCGGCCATTCTGCAGTCGGCGAACAAGAGAAGGCCCGCGCGATCCTGGGTGTTCCCGACGACCACATCGTGGCCTACCTCCTGGGACTCGGGTATCCCGCCGAGCGCCCCCTCACGCCGATCCGCAAGCCAGATCGCCGGCCATTCGATGAAGTAGTTCATCGCGGCCACTGGTGAAGGTCGCCGCCGTGGTGTTCGCGTTGCCTGCCGCGCATACCGGGCTGGCGTTGGCGGCGCGTTTCCTCGCCGGTCTCGCCGCCGCGCGCCGCAGCAGTTGGACCACGCGGCGGCGAGAGGTCTTCATGTGCTGACTGCTGGCGTGGGGAGATGACTTGGCGGCAGGCTTCGTTACATGTAACGTTGGGCGTATGGCTAGCACACGACAGCGGGTACGCGAACATCGCGAGCGTTTACGCGCCCAAGGGCTTCGGCCTGTCCAGATCTGGGTGCCCGACGTGCGGGCGCCAGAATTTGTCGCGGAAGCTCACCGCCAGTCGGCTGCCGTCGCCGCCAGCGAACACGAGGCCGACGACCAAGCATTCGTCGACGCGATCTCCGTCGACTGGGCCGCCGAGGAGGACCCCGCCGAGTGAGGCGAGGCGATATTCACGTCGCTGCTGCACGAGGTGTCTACACCGGCAAGCCCAGACCCGTCGTGATCGTCCAGGACGATCGGTTCGATGCGACCGCCTCGGTCACTATTTGTCCCCTCACCACCAATCCCGTTGACGCGCCGCTGATCCGGATCGCTGTCGAGCCGACGGCGGCTACCGGAATCGAGCAGCTCAGCCAGATCATGGTCGACAAGATCACGACAATGCCGCGCGCGAACCTCCGAGATCGTCTCGGCCGTCTCGCCGACGCAGATCTAGTCCGGCTCGATCGTGCGCTTCTGGTATTCCTCGGATTAGCCGAATGATAGCCACTAGCGTTGGTCCGCAAGGGTTGTCGGCAATGGGTCTCTGGCCTTTTCGCCGCGTGTGGCGGTCGCGGTAGTGCCGACCTGCCAGAGGTCCACATGTTGTGAAGAACGGAGGGCGCCATGCCATTCAGCCTGGATGCCGAAGTGGCCGCGGTCTTCGCTGCAGCAGCCGAGGCAGGCGGTCCGGTACCGGTAACGCCGCGGGGAGATGCGATCGCCATGCGGGACGTCTTCAACGCGAGGGTGCAGCTGGCGGACGCGGCCGAACCCGACTCGCCCATGTCTGGGCGCCAACCTGGCCCGCCGGGAGATCAGGGTGGCGTTCGAGGAATTGCGCCGTCGGGTCCCGGACATCGTCGCCGTCGCAGAACCGGCGATCCTGCACTCAGCATTCATCCACGGCATCAAAGGGCTACAGGTGGCCTGGTCTCGGTAGCCACACTGCGTCGGGTGAGCGTGTCGGTACGGTGCCACGCCTGGCCGGCCAGCGTTGACACGATATTGGGCAGTTGGCCGGTGCTGGCAGGAGGTAGGGCACGCTCCGTTGGAGCCCAGGTACGGTGGTCGTACGTCGCCGCCATGGGAGGGTGCATATGCCAGACCCATTGCCCGGTCCTCGTCTACGCCAGGTGGCGCTGGTCGCCCACGACTGCGAGAAGACCGCCACCGCTCTCCAGGAGACGTTTGGCTGGCCGGATCCGTTCCACGATCCGGGGGTCGGAGAGTTCGGGCTGATCAACGCCGTATTCCCCGTGGGCGACACCTTCGTGGAGGTGGTCTCTCCCGTGCAACCCGACACCACCGCCGGGCGCTATCTCGCCCGTCGCGGATCCGACAGCGGCTACATGGCCATATTCCAGATGCCTTCGCTCGAAAAGGCCCGCCGGCGGGTGACCGATCTGGGAGTGCGCGTGGTGTGGAAGGTCGACCTCGACGACATCGCCGGCACCCACTTGCACCCCAAGGACATCCCGGGGGCGATCGTGTCCCTCGACTGGGCGTCGCCGACCAATTCGTGGCGATGGGCGGGACCGGCATGGACCGGAACGGCTCCCGATCACCCGGCGGGCGGCATCGCCGGCATAACGGTCGAGGTGGAAGAACCGGCCGTGGCGGCCCAGCGGTGGGCCCGGGTTCTTGGTCTCGACGCCGAGGTGGACGGTGGGCTAGCCCTGGTCCGGCTGGACCCGGCCGGCCAATCCTTGCGGTTCGTCTCGGCGGTCGACGGCCGGGCCGAAGGCATTACCGAACTCTGGTTGACACCCGGCTTGCCGGGCCTGCCAAACGGTGACGGGCCGGTCGCCGAGATCGGCGGAGTGCGGTTCGTAGTGCGTGCGCCATGACGGCCCTCGACACCGGCACCGAAGATCTCTTGGCCGAGGTGGACGACGGCGTAGCTGTGATCAGCATGAATCGGCCGTCTAGGCGCAACGCCTTCTCGAACGACATGGTCGAGGCGTTGGGACGCGTCCTGGCCCAGGTCGAACTCAGCGATGAGGTTGGGTGCGTGGTGCTGACTGGAGCGGGCGACGCCTTCTCGGCCGGGGGCGACGTGAAGGCCATGGCCGACCGAGGATCTTCCGGCGGGCCGTCGGTGCCGGTCGACGTGGCGATCCACCGGCAGCGTCTGAACCAGCAGGCGACCAGCGGGAAGCTGTGGCGGATGCCGAAACCGACCATCGCGCACATTCCCGGCCCGGCTGCCGGCGCCGGCCTGTCGCTCGCCTTGGCCTGCGATCTCAGGTACGCGGCCGAAACCGCCATCTTCACCACCGCCTTCGCTCGCGTTGCCTTCGCCGGCGACTACGGCGGAACCTGGTTCTTGACCAGACTGGTCGGCCCAGCGAAGGCCAAGGAGCTGTACTACTTCTCGGAGCGGCTCACGGCCGATCAGGCCGAGAAGCTGGGTTTGGTCAACGCCGTATTCCCGGCTGGCGAGCTCGAGAAAGAGGTGATGGACCGGGCCCGGAGGTTGGCCGAGGGTCCGTCGATCGCCTACCGCTACATGAAAGAGAACCTCAACCGGGCGGTCCACGGCAACCTCGAGGAATGCATGGACCTCGAGGTCACACACCACATCCATACGGGCCTGACAGAAGACCACTTGGAAGCGGCGCAGGCGTTCGTGGAGAAGAGGGAGCTTCGGTTTCGCGGCCGCTGACGCGGCGATGCGGAGCGTCCGGCCAGAGGGCGCGGCCGGCTCCCCCGTCGTTCGGGAACCTGGTGCCCCCCTGTTCAGCAATAGCGTCCGACCGTCGAAGTGGGAGGTCTGGTCGTAAGCGGACGAACCCACCCGAAAGCTGCGCGTACCACCAAATAACCTCCCCAAACCTATAGAAACCGACAAACGAACCCTCACGCCGAGAGACTCAGTGCCCGATGGTCGCTGTTGCGCTCATCGTGACGAGTCAATGAGGCGACGATTAAGACTGAGTCATTGTCGCCTCATACAAGCACCAGATGGCCGGTGGATTATTCTGCCCAACCACACTGACCTCGGCGTTCAGTGGGCGAAGCTATTGAACCGCTACGGAACTCACTCAATTTTCAGGCGCGAACGACGAGAACCGTCTCGTGCTGGCTGGTTCTGGGATGCACTGTTGGTCGGCTTAATCGCTACAGACCCAGCGACTCCTGCGCCTGCTTCAGCGTGGCGGCCGACGCCTGCAGGCCCTGCAGCTCGGCTACCGAGAGCGGTACTTCCAGCACCTGATCGGCACCCGCTGCTGACACCACCGTCGGCAGCGACAGCGCGACACCGGTGATCTGGTAGGCGCCGCGCTGCACCGTCGACACCGGCAGCACGCGGTGCTGATCGCCTAGGATCGCCTCGACGATCCGGGCCGTGGACAGTCCGATGGCCAGGTTGGTCGCGCCCTTACCGGCGATGATCTCATAGGCAGCATTGACGACATCCGCAGAGATCTGGTTGCGCGTCGCCTCGTCAAAGACCACTGCGCCATCGATCCGGAAATGGTCGGCCGGTACCCCGCCAATCGACACGCTCGACCACAGCGAGATCTCGGAATCGCCGTGTTCGCCAACGATGAAGCCGTGCACATTGCCG
Source organism: uncultured Actinomycetota bacterium (assembly GCA_963828065.1). GTDB lineage: Bacteria > Actinomycetota > Actinomycetes > Mycobacteriales > Mycobacteriaceae > Mycobacterium. The sequence goes on from CAWHDL010000018.1 coordinate 228,565, forward strand.
ACAGCCAGGTTGGCGCGCTGAGCGATCAGATAGCGAAACCTGCTGGAATCCAACACCGTTCCGGATCCGAAGATCCGCCCCGGCTCCCCGTCCACGGCGGCGACGGCCGCGTAGGTGACAACGTCGACCGGGTTGGTTATGTACACGATAATCGCGCCGGGTGAGCGCTCGACCAGCTGCGGGGTCAGCGACTGCGCCATCGCGACGTTGCTCGCCGCCAGCTCCAACCGGCTCTGCCCGGGATGCTGTTTGGCACCTGCGGTCACGATGACGATCGCGGACCCGGCGGTGACGTCGATATCGTCGGCACCCGTCACCACACAGTGCGGGACGAACTGGCTGCCGTGGTTGAGGTCGAGCACCTCGGCCCGTACCTTCTTGGCATTGATGTCATAGAGCGCCAGCGCCCCCGCCGAACCTCGAATCAGGCAGGCATAGGAAATCGCGGTGCCCACGCTGCCCACACCCACGACGGCGACCTTGCTGGTCTGTTCGCTCACGGTCCCCATCGTCCCCGCATTCCAGTCTCGCGCCAGGCCGCCCGCACCGGCTCCGCCTTCGGATCCTCGGCGATCGAATCAGCAGCAACAAGGCGTGATCGTGCCGCCGCCCGATCCGGGCAGTCGTTGCGGTCGACACCCTCAAAGTGGTGGTCGAACACGTGTCACCTGTTCGAGGCGTACGCGACTGCGAACTTGGTGTGGGGTCATGCTGGCAAGGGCAGGAGCCATGGGCGACACCGAAAAGACTCCCGCGACCCTGCTCGACGAGCTGGCCGCCCTGGACCCGCCCAGTTGAGATACGCGGTGCTTTGCCCATACGGGACCGAGACGGCCTCTGTGAGCCGACCTCGCGAGCTGCATTGCAGCGAGAGGCTGGCCGGAGAGCGCCACGTAGTATCACGAGCCGTTAATGATCCATTGTCTTGCCGCCTCGATCTGCCCAGCGGGGAAATGCTTGATCTCCGCTGACACAAAGTGTGACGTTAAATGCTCTGCGATATCTCCCAGGTGGGAGTCCGTTACGACTCCGACTCTCTTTATGCGCTTGTGGTGATCTCGAATAAAGCGAAACTGGTTGACATTGCCCCAAAACTCTCCCATCCCGGGAACGCCGGAGCCTCGATGATGAGGCCCGCAAGACCGCCGGTTGCCTCGATGTGCGGGTCGACCGCCTTCGCAAGTTTCACAAAGTCGTCTTGCTCGATCGCCGATTTTGGTTGCACGTGAAGGATTGAGTGCTCGGCATCGAGGTTGTATTCGATCATGTATCGCTCCTTGACGATCGTTGCGGTCCAAGGGCCATACGTCGCCCCTGCATTCACAGCCGTCGTCGACGCGGGCCGCGATCTCGGCGTTCCGCCGGGGCGGCCTGTTTCGACACCGGCACAGTCGGTTTGGCCACCGAGCTGCAACCCGGAGAAGGTGCCGGGCAGTATGCTCGACTACGGGCGCGAACTGCGGATCAGGTACACCCAGCCCGGCAGCGAGTAGTCAGCCACCTGTCTTTGCGTTGTCCTGCTTCTTCAGCGTGTCGCTCGCGCTGTGCAAGGTGCTGCGGAGGAACTCGTTCGTCGTCGTGGCGAGTTGCTCGGACAAGTCCAGGACGGCGTCGAGGATCTTCTTGCGCAGCGCCGGGTCGACGAGGTTGGGCATCGTCTCATCGAGGGTGTCAACGAACTTGCGCACGGCCTCGATCACGGTTTTCTGTCTGTCTTCGACCGATTCGAGCACCTCTTCGGACAGGTCTATCGCTCGTTCCGCCACGGTCTTCTTCTCAGTGCTCTCCGCCATAATCGCGCTCCTAGGGTTGATGCGAACCGAATCATGAACGGCTCAGCCATCAGAATGCGCTCCGACCCCGGCGCTCGATAGGGCCGATGGTCCCAGGTCCCGGCCCCGGCCAGACCCCTTAAGGGGACTGCTGGCGGCGGCGCGGTCGAGTAGCCGCTTTTTTTGTGGTGCCACGAGTAGCTGCCTTTTTTGCGGTGCCACGAGTAGCTGCCTTTTTTGCGGTGCCACGAGTAGCCGCCTTTTTTGCGGTGCTCTCCTGCGCCGTCCCGATCGCGCTGCGCAACATCCTGCCCACCACCTCGTTCGTCGTCGTGGCGAGCTGCTCGTAGTAGTCGCCGATGGCGGCGACGACCTTCTTGGCGCACCGCCGGGTCGACGAGGCTGGGCATCGCATCGTCGAGGCGGTCAACGAACTTGCGCATCGCCTCGATCACGGACTGCTGTCTGTCTCTGAGAGATTCGAGCACCTCTTCGGACAGAGCCTCCGCTCGTTTGGCCACGGTCTTCTTGTCAGTGCTCTTTGCCATGATCGCGCTCCTTTGGGCTGAATGCAGATGCGAGCCTATTCACCGACCGGTCCCGGCACGTTGAAACTGCTGAAAGCCCGTCTATCAATTCGGGGGTTTCCGAGCGACTTCACAGACTGCGCTGACCCGTACCTCACGAGTGCGTGCGAACACCCGTCATGGCCACCGCGAACGTGGTAGAAGTCGGCAGCGGTCAGACACCAGGCATGGCAGTCATGGAGAAGGAGAGCAGCATGGCGTCCCGCAAGCAGATCTACAAGATCACCTACCCCAACGGGAAGATCTATGTGGGCATGGATCTGATCGGAATGCTGCTTAATGTGGGCAGCCCGAGCGCCCGGGATCGGATTGCCGCGGACCTCGACGCGCACCGGCTGGATTTGACGCTGCGCAAAGAGATTCTCTGGGAGTCGGAGACGGCCACGGACGATGAGCTTCGGGCGATGGAAGTCAAGCTGATCCGGGAGACCGGCGCGAACAACCCCGCGATCGGCTATAACATCTGGCCGCGCTGGTCGAGCACTTCACGGACCTGAAGGTCAACCTTCGGCTGTCTCGAAAGAGAACGCACAATCAGCCGAGTTAGCGAGCCTTACCGGCCTCCGCGCGCTGGCGGCGATCGGACCCGGACTATTCAGTTCGAAAGACCGCTGGGGGATGGCGGGAGGCTCGCTAACGCCGCTTGAAACGGTGCGGGCTTTCAGGCCGTGTGCCTGATCAATCCGAGTTCGCGAGCACGGGCGACCGCATCGGCGCGATTGTGCACACCCAGCTTCTTGTAGGCCCGCTCGGCGCGTTCTTTGGCGGCAGAGCGCGAGATCCCAAGCTTGTCGGCCACCAGCGCGAAGGTCATCTTGGTCGGCAAGTAGCGCAGGACTTGCAACTCGACCGCCGTGATGGAGGCGGCCACCGCCGCCTCGTCGGCTTTCTGGTGGGCGGCATCGATCGCCGCTGCAGACGCCCGCTCCGCCTCGGTTTGCGCGGCGTACGCTGCGTCGATCACCGGGGCGGTGTCCTCCAAGGCAGCGAGTTGCACGCTGACAAGCTCCTCGGCCCGTTCGCCGATGAAGCCCTCGCTGAACACGACACCACCCAGATCCGCGATCGAATCGAACAGCGACCTGGCCCACCGATGTTCCACAAGGATCAGGGCCAGGCCCGAACCAGGGACAAGCGACTCGGCCAGCGCCTGAGCTCGCTCGCTTTGGAGCACATGAACACCACGGCCCTCGAACATGGCGAAAACATCGGCGGGGTCGAGTAGGGCGTCGGCGATCAGCACATCGCCGAAGTCCTCGTCCGCGATCTCCACCGCGTAAGTGATCCATCATCATCCATCGTCAGCACAACCAAATCGACCAGGCGAAGCACACCATGTCCTTGCAGCCTGTCGATCTCCTCGATGATGGTGCCGACGAAACCGACACCGGGTTCGAACCCGACCGCGATCAACTGGATCGGCCCAATCATGCTGGCGTCTGCTCCGGCGTCCATCCGTCCGCACCTCTCTGCGGGCAGGGCCGTCAAAGTTGGCATGACGATCAATCGGCCCGCTGTGCGTAATGGTCCAACAGGGTTGACCGCACGATAAGGGCATAGGTCACCGGGTAGCTAAGCCGCACCTGGCGTCTCGTCCGGCCCGACCGCGCGGAGATCGGGCAGGCAGCACACCCTCCAGCATTACGGTTGACCTGGCCGCACTCCTGCGGCAACGAGCCCGATAGGAGGGAACATGGCTGACCTCAAAGAGCTGGCCGACGAAGCCGCCAAGGAATTACTCCAAGCGATCAGAGACCAAGCACGAAAGGCCACTGATTTAAAGTTGCTCCAGCTCGCGCAGGCGTATTCGCTTATCGTTTCGGCGGAGACCACCGCCGAGCTGCTGGACGAGGGCGAGGCGGAGCCTGTTGAAACGTGGCAAGCTCCCATCACAGCGGACTAGGAACCCTGTGGGGCCAGCCACGTACCCAACTTCTCCGCTGAGCTTTGAGCCCGCCGCAGCAGCGTGAGGTGGCCGCAGCTCTGCGGACCGCAACCGTAGATCAGTGCCGACAGCTACCGCGCCTAACAACCCTCCGCTCGACCAGGGGGCCTGACCGCCCTTACTTACGGGGCGATCACAGGATCCCCCGGGTCCGCCATGGAGCAACCATCCCCGCGAAACGGGCAAATGTCAACGGCGACAACCAGTACTGGCCGCCCTCGCCGCCCTCCGCCGCGTGGCTGGGGTTGGTGCCAGCTGCTACCGCTGACTCCGTTGACGTCGCCTACGTCAATGGCCTGACGGCACATGGCATCACCGCTTCTATCCTCGGTCCCGCGTTCACCCGTGCTGCGGCGATCCAGCTTGGCTATGCGATCTGCAGCGACCTTCGCGCGCTTTTACCTTCAAAGAGTGTTGGGCTGGGCTACCAGTCGATGTAGCCGCCAGTCGGGAACGTGACCTCCAGGCCCGCGCTGTGGTACGCCAGCGCCATTTGGGGCGCGTAGGCATAGGTCGCGGCCTTCACCTCGTAGCCAGCATCGGCCCAAGTGAACGTCGGGACCGTGACGTTGTACACCCGGGTGGTCTCGACCGCCGGGGCGACACCGTTGCTGATGTCTGCGGCGATTTCGTGGCCGGTGGCGACCAGCTCGGTGTCACCAAGCACCGGGTTATAAATGCCGTAGTTGTGGAGCTGATTGAGATACAAGGCATCAGTGTTGGTGTAGGCAGCACTGGCTGTTGGTGGCGTTGTCATGGCCAGCCCAGCGGGCAGCGCGATGGCTGCGGCGACTGCGAGTCCGACCACAACTTTATTGACGCTCCTCATCGGACTTCTCCTTTCCTGTTTTCTGTGTTGAATTGCTCTTGTACTGCGATTATTTGGCTGTGCCCTCCCCCGGCAGTAGAGTCGGAGGTCGGGCTTTCTCAGTGTCTGCTTAGGGTCTTTTTACCTTCGGCCTTGAGGCACTTGGTCTCGTTCCATGGGGTAATGCCCGGCGCGATGGCTGGCCAATGGTTGTGTCTAGATCGCTGAGAATGGCCCGCCACCTCCACGGCGAATGGGCACCACCGGAGAGGCATTGCGCACCGCTCGAAACGCTTCCCACCGTGTCGCCCGGCCGCCTCTCTGCCTATTTTGTGATGACAAAGGTCGTCTCACCGCCGCGCGGGGAGACGCCGGTGATCGGCTGCGCGTCAGCGGTTTTGAACTAGGCAAATCTCCGCAGGCAACGCGCCGCGTGATGCTGGGTCTTCGAAGCTGTTGTCGGCGTTATTGATTGAATGCAGTGCTGCCCTCGACGGGATGCGTTTTGCTGACGATTTTGGCGTAGCAGTGGTCTCGATCGAGGTTTTGGCTGGTGCACCAAGCCAGCGCATCGTCGGCGTTGGGGAAGGTGATGCCCGCGACGGTGACCCAGAAGTCTGGTGCGGAGAATGTTGACCAGTCGCCCGACCAGAGCAGTCTGGCCCCGGGGTACAGCACACACCCGCAACTGGCTGCAGCAGATGCAGCCCCTGGTTATGTTCCGTGGGCTGAACGAGTGGCTCTCGAGAGCCGTCGACGAAGCGGATGACGGCTATGACCCCATCGAGTTCGCCGAGGAGGACGACGACTTTTGACCTCGCCCCCAGCCTGGCGTCACTGCATCGGGTGTGTACGGGTACCTATGACGTTAGAGCGAGCCGAATTGGCCTCCGCCTGCGTTGCCCTCCACGCCTGGCGCGTGGTTGGTGGACCTCAGCCACTGCCAGCGATCTGGGTTAAGCACCCAGCAGCTTCCATCCCCGTCTTTGTCGACGATGAGTACACCGCTCGGATAGATCGTGTACTCAGCGACGTCACCGAAGTCATAGGTTTCCCACCCGGTGGATGGCTCCTGGGTGCCTTCTTCGACTGGGCCACGCGCGTAGATGGTAAATGCCATGGTTAGAGCCTGCCATGACGGCGGGGCCGATCGGTGCCGTTCCCGCCGCGCGATCGGCCGGTGCTCGGCATCCTGCAACCTACGTTAAAACCACCGAGCTGGACGGGGCCCGGTCGACCCACGCAATCTGCCGGGACTCATCGAGCCCAGGGGCTGTCGGCGCTGGTTGCCGGCCAAGACAGTGCGACCGCCATTACAGCTGGCCTCTGTCGCCGAGGGCGACGACTGCGTCAAGGCCTTCGCGGATGCATGCTACGAGGGAATCCAGGTCGGGAACCGCTGCGGCGTCGACGGCGAGCCCGATCGATGCCTTGTGGTTATAACCCACCAGCGTGATGTTGGCGGCGGTGCCGACCGGCGGCCCGAACGGAATGATGCTGAGTACCTTCGCGCCGGCGAGATAGAACGCCAAATCGCCAGCATTGACGTCGCTGAGCACAAAGTCGTCGTGTTTCATAATCAGCCCGAACACTAGATTCACTACCGGACCGAACGCGTTGACCACCGTGCCGAGCGTGGTGGCCAACGGAAGTTTCGCCTCCTCCTTCAAGCCCTTGATCAGACCGTGGTAGGTCGCCATCGCAACGCCCGGGTCATCGATGCCGATCGGAATCGCCGTTCGGCAACCGTTCACCCGGTTGCCGAACCGCTGGTCCCCTGGCTTGCGGATATCAACGGGGATGGTGGTCCGCAATCGGTCGACGGGTTTGCCGTGCCGCTGATGGTACAAAGCGAATCCGTGGGCGACGGCGGTGAGGAACGCGTCGTTGACGGTGCAGCCGTGTGTTTTCGCCGCTTTCCGCAATCCTTCAAGTTCGGCCTCGAGTGCGGCGAAGCGCAGCCACCCTCGGCGCTCGGTCATCAGGGGCGACAGGGTTCTTAAAGTCGGCGCCGCGATCCGGGACACCGCCCGCACATTCTTCGCGACGGTAGTCGCGGTATCACGCGGGTGCTGCACCACGCCCGGCAGCGCACGCGCCATCGAGTCCACGGACCGGGCTAGGAACCCGAGGATTCGATGTCCGGTATAGCTGGCGGCTTCGGCAGCCAAGCCGAGCCGGGATTCATCCTCGAGCTCGGGAATCGCGGGCATCGGGCCAAGATCGCGGGGCCTTCGGCTGAGGTCGGCGAGCAATCCGAAGATCGCGAGAAGGCCGGTAGCGTCGCTCATCACATGATTCACCGTGAGGATTAGCGCTGCCTGCCCGTCCTTGAGGCCTTCCACCACGGTGATGGTCCACAGCGGGCGCTCGCGGTCGAGGCCCGACATCGTCGACTGGCGCGCGAACTCCAGCACGCCCTCCAAAGACCCATCGCCCGGCGCGCCGATCCAGCGGACGTGATAGGAAAGATCGAAGTTCGGGTCAACAAGCCAACGCGGATTCGACAGGCGGAGCGGCGCATCCACAAGCCGGTGCCGAAATGACGGCAGCGAACGGCTGGCACGTTCGAGGCGCTCTAGGAGGATCTCCCGGGCGGGCTCCTGGTCAAGGATCAATACCCCTGTGATTGTCTGCCGGAGCAGCGGGTCCTTTTCGATCCCCCACAGCATGCTGTCCACATCGCCGATGTGATGGGGCTTGCGCGAGGCGTGATTGTCGATGGTAGTCATGCACCGACCCTCTAGACGGCGACCATTTCAAGGCTGCGTTCCCAGAGTTCGCGGGCCAGGATCGGGTCGTAGGCTCGCGGGTTGGCTCGTGCGATTTTGTGGTTGGCGTAGTACTCGCCCGATTTCCAGTCGGTCCCCGGTCTGGATGAGGCCAGCCACACCAACTCGTCGGATCCCCGCTCCGGTCCCGTCAGCGCCAGATACTTGATCGGGCCGCGGAACGCGTTCCGAATCCACCACGACCCCGACTCCTTGCCAAAGTTCGTCGCCACGTCGCCGGGATGAAATGCCGCGGTGGAGATCCCGGCAGCGTGGTATCGGCGGTGCAGCTCCCTGGTGAACAAGATGTTTTCCAGCTTCGCATCGCCGTAACCCCTTCTGGGCCGGTACCCGTGTGCTGCATCGAGGTCATCGATGTTCACTCGGCCGAAGAACTTATTGACGACGCTCGAGGTGTTCAGCACCGTCGCCCGGGACTCGATGAGCCGATCCATCAAAAGCGTCGTAAGGAGAAACGCGGCCAAATAATCGACCTGGAAAGTCGTCTCATGGCCGTCGACTGTGACCTCGCGCCGACCCATGAAGCGCCCGGCATTGTTGGCAAGCACATCAATGCGGGGATAGCACTGCAGCAGCTGCTCGGCCAACCTCCGCACCTGTGCAAGTTCGGTGAAGTCCGCCACGAAATGGTCCACGCCCAGACGCGCGGCGACGGCGGTGGTTTTCAGTTCGGATCGGCCGACCACGACCACGTTCTCGCCGCTTCGACTCAGTCTTTCCGCCGCGGCGGCGCCGATGCCATCACTGGCGCCCGTAATCACGACTGTCCGACACGCCATTGGTGTCCTTTCAGCGTGCTTAACGGTAGTTTCTCTGCTTTTGCTGGGGTAGGGCCGTTCGTCCCTAAACAGGCACACCGGATTGCGCCAGGCGATCAGCGACCGCGCCGAAGATGACCACGTCGTCGCCAAAATCAATCCCGGTCCGACGCCCGCGCTGACATCTTTGTTAGCAAGTAAATTTCACGCGATTTGCTTACGGTTTATTCACCGCTAACGACCTGGAATCGACCGGATGGGGCCGGATCAGGCCGGTTATCGTCGGATCTGAGATTCTCGAACTATACTGTGGCCCACCCATATTGAGTAGTAATAGGACGAATCAGGTTGTGCTGCTTTGTAATCCCTAGGTCGCAGGTTCGAATCCTGCCGGGGGCACTGCCGGGGGCACTAGTGTGATGTCTCGGGACATCGTTTACACCTGCAGCCTGTTTTCGGGTGAGCAGCTGCGGATCAGGTTCTTGCACTGCGACGCCCTCGCGGTCGATGTCGAGTCCGACCGCGCCCGTGGCGAGCGTGTGGGACACACCAGCGGTTTGCGCGTGAGTACAACGACCCGAACGCCCTAAGCTAAGCGAGACGCTCTGTTCATAGGTTGCGTTGCAACAGCACATCTCCGTCATCGGAGACAATTTGCACCGCGGCGATTTGGTCCATCCGCATCGGCGTGCTCCCAACCGGTCGTACGGTAACGCCGGGGGGCGCCATCCAGGTCGTGAGCTGGCCATGGCTACCGTCCCGACCGACTACCACCATTGCCAGCTTGTCGACGTCGTTGTCGTGCTGGCCGGAGTCCGCCGACTCCTTCGGGTAGGTGCAGGTCATCTCGATGCGGGTACCCGACCCCTGACTGATCAGACTGAACGTCGCGGCTATCGAATTTGGCGCCACCCGGGTCATGGTCAGCGCCGATGGCGATGTCACAGGCGGCGCCGCGGACGGCACGGAGGAGCCGGGATGGATCCCGACCAGCACCGCGATAACCACGGCCGCGGCCGCCGCGGCGGCCGCCATCGTCCACGACAACCGCCGCCTGCGCCGGTCTCGCCAGCTGACCTTGGCCAGCAGTGAGTCCAGCAGCACGGGCGGAAGCGGCGGCAATTCGGGTGAAGCTCCGTCGAGGGCCGCGACCTCGTCCGGGTCCAGCATTGCCAGCAGCGCGGGCATGCCGGTCAATTCGGCGACAGCCTCGCGGCACTCCGCGCAGGTACTCAGATGGGCCTCGTACTGCCGGCGCTCTTCAGCGTCGAGGGAACCCAGTAAATAGGCCGCGTCCCACATCGCAAATGGGTCGGCGTCGCCCAGCTGTCCGGCACCCCTGCGGTCGAATTGCGTCACCGTGTTACCCCCATTTCTTGCAGGGTAAGCCGCGTTGCCCGCACCGCGTAGTGCATCCGCGACTTCACGGTGCCTTCAGCAATACCGAGATCGTCGGCGATCTGCGTGGTCGTCCACCCCAGGTAGTACGAGCGTCGAACAACTGCGCGGTGGTCGGGGCTCAGCTGTGCCAGCGCGTCGCCGATCAGTAGCCGGTCCAGCGCCGAGTTGACCTCGTCGGGGCTGGCCTGCTCGGGGGCAGCCGAGCCGTCCAACGAACTCACTTCGTTGCGGAACCGTGAGCTGCGGCGTTCATCGATGATCATGTTGCGGGCGACGGTGAACAGCCAGGCACGTGCCGACCGCTCGCTGTCGTCGGTCACCTCGGGGTGCTGCCACGCGCGCAGCAGCGTCTCCTGCACGACGTCCTCGGCGCGGGCCTGGTCACCCGTCAGACGCATGGCATAACGCCATAACGCGGCCGCGTGCTCGTCGTACAGCATCCGAACCTGGGCATCCACCGGACGCTCCACGCCGTTAAAACGAAGTAACCGACCGATTGGTTCCCGTGTCGCAATGCTGAGCTGCGCCGCCACCGGCACACCGCGGCGCGTTCGAGAACGGGATCGAGCACCTGTTGACCGCGCCGCGCTCGCCTACCACGACCGGGACGAAGAACGCGTCACCTGGCCAGACGACGAGGCGATCTACCAATGACCTCAGGCTTTGCGGACCGGCCCCCGGGAGGCTGGCCCGGGCCACTCCGCCTGTGATAGCGAATTCGACCCGAACGGCTACGTTGCGCGCAACCGCATCCCCAAACCTGTTGCTCGCACCGCCCGCCGCCCAAGAGCGGCAACAATTTCGGCTTCCGATCCCACCACGCGTACTTTCTGCCGCGCTCGCGTGACCGCGGTGTACAACAATTCCCGCGTCAGCAGCCGCGAATCGGCTGGAGGAAGGAGCACGGTCACTTCTTCGGCTTGGCTGCCCTGGCTCTTGTGAATGGTCATCGCATGCATCGTCTGGACGTCGGCCAGCCGAGTCGTCGCGAACTCGACGGAACCCAAAGGACTGGCGATCACGGCACGGATGACCCCGTCGCGCACGACGGCCACACCTGTGTCGCCGTTGAATAGCCTGAGCCCGTAGTCGTTCGCGGTCACCAGCACCGGCCGGCCCGGATACCACGCTGACCAGGTGGGCTCACCTGTTTCCTCCGTCAGCCACTGTTCGACCTGACGATTCCAATAACTCACGCCGCTCGGTCCGTCACGGTGTGGGCACAGCAGCCGATGCCGCTGCAGCCCCGCCAGTGCCGCCTCCACGTCGCCGATCGCCGCGGCGTCACGAAGAGCCAGCGCATGCGGCATCAGCACCCCCCGCAGCCCTGCCACCTCCGCGTCGGCCAACCATTCGATGTGCTCGCCGCCCCCTTCCAACAGCTCCAACACCCGGTCCGCATCCCCAGTGCGGATCCCCTCGGCCAAGTGCCCGATCGCTTCACCGAACCGATGTGACGTCCGCAGCGCCGCGACGCACCCTGCGCTGCGTGCGCTGAGACCATCGACCAGATCGGCCAGCACCGCCCCTGCCTCCACCGATGTGAGCTGATCCGGGTCACCGACCAGGATCAGGCGGGTCTGCGGTCGCACCGCCTCCAGCAGCCGCGCCATCATCGTCAGCGACACCATCGACGTCTCGTCCACGACGATCACGTCGTAGGGCAGCCGGTTACCGCGGTTGTGGCGAAACCGCACCGAGGTGTCGGGCCTCGAACCAAGCAGCCGGTGCAACGTCACCGCATGCAATCCGGCCAGCATCTCGCGATCTGCGGCGTCGAGCTTGTCGATCTCGGCCTGCACCGCTTCTTGCAGCCGCGCTGCCGCCTTGCCCGTCGGCGCCGCCAACGCAATCCGCGGCCGTGGCCGACCCGCCAACGACGCCTGCTCGCTCAGCAGCGCCAGCAGCGCCGCCACCGTCGTGGTCTTGCCGGTGCCCGGCCCGCCCGTAAGGACAGTCGTCCACCGCGACAACGCAATCCGCGCCGCATCCCGGTGCTCGTCGTATCCCGCCGAGCGAAAAACCCGGTCGAGCGCACCGGCCAGCCAATTCTCGTCGATAGGCTCCCCAACCCCTACCGACGCGAGCAGGTCGGCGCACACCTGCTCCTCCTCGCGCCAGTACCGGTCGAGGTACACCAGCCGGTCGTCGTAGAAGCGCAGCACGGCGGGGGAATCCGCCAACACGCTGGCCTGCACGGCACCCAGCCACGCCGACGGTTCCGGCCAGCCCAGGTCGGGCTCCCCCACCTCGGCGGCCACCGTGCCCAAGTCCACGCACACCGAGCCGCCGCGCACCGCCCGCACCACCAGCGCCACTGCCAGCGCCACCGTCTCGTCGGTTTCCCCGGCCAACTCCGAAAGCCGAGCCGCCACATGAACATCGGCCGCGTCGAGCACCCCCGCCGCGTTGAATTCCCCGAGCAGGCCCGTGGCGCCGGCCACCTCGATACTCATGCGGCCCTCTCCCCCGCCGCCAGCAGATCCGACAGCGCCACCACCAGTCCAGCCGGCGGCTGCCAACCGAACACACCGCAGGGTCGCCCGTCAATCGCCGGGCCGCACATCCCCCGCACGAACAGATACAGCACCCCACCCAGATGTTGCGCCGGATCGTACCCGGGCTGCCGCCACCGCAAAAACCGGTGCAGCACAACTACATACAACAAGGCCTGCAGCGGATAGTCGGAGTGCAGCATCGCCGCGGTCAGCTGCGGTTGACCGTAATCCGCTGCGGTCAACTCCCGGCCGCGGTCACCGAGCCGATTGGTCTTGTAGTCCACCACCAGATAGCGGTCCCCGCCCGAACGAATACGCAGCACCGCGTCGATCGACCCGGACAAATACCCGCGCAACGGCCGCGCATCCAGACCTGCCGACCGCAACCGGTCGGCATACGGCTTGAGCGGATCGCCCGGACCCAAATACTCACCGAGTAACTGGCCGACGTCGGCCAGCGACGCGCCGCGCCCAGGATCGAGATCGCCTCCCGCCAACGGGATCTCGAAGTCCAGTTCACGCAGCCGATCGGCCAGCGGGATCTGGCGCAACGTCAGCCCCGCCGCCAGCGGACCCAATGGTGTGTCGTGCATCGGCACCAGCGCAGCTGCCAGGTCCCCCGGCGAGACATCCACCGGCCACCACACCGCATGGTCGCGCACCCTGGCCTCGAGCTCGCTCGCCAGGTCTGCCGCCATCGGATCGGCGGTCTCCAACACCGCGTGCACCAGCGACCCGAACGCCGCGCCGGCGGGCAACTCCGACATCGGTGACACCACATCGCCGCCGGCCGCAGCGGCGGGCTCGGCCACCGGGATGTCGCCGGTCTCGTCGTCGAGCGCCACTACTTCGGGCTCGCTGCTTACCAACGGCACATCGGCCGCCCGGATCAGCCCCGAATACGAGGTCCGCCGCCACGCCATGTCGATCGACCGGTCAAATCGCCGCACCCCCAGGCCATCCGGCGCGGCGGGAAGGGCAACCGCGGGCGCCGACGCCACCGCCGACTCCTCCACCGCGGGCCCACCCGCGTTCTCCCACTCCCGGAAGCACGCCAGCGCATCGTCATCCGAGATGTCTTTGATGCAGCGCTCGGGCACCTCAGCATTGCCCAACGAACGCCCGCGCAACAGCCGCGACAGGCCACCGTTCGGCTCGTCCCAGGACGGCGCCCACCACGCCACCACCTGCGACTGCGCGCGGGTCAACGCGACATAGGTCTGGCGGATGTTGTCGCCGGCCTCCTCGAGGCGGTTGCGCCGCTGCGCGTCATCCAGATCCGGGCTGCTGTCGCCGCCGATGTGCAGACACCGGGTGCCGTCGTCGTCGTGGAACAGCACCAGGTCGCGGGTTTTCACGTTGCGGTTGAACGCAAACGGCAGGTACACGATCGGATATTGCAGGCCCTTGCTCACCCACACCGTCATGACCTGCACCGCCGCCGCGTCGGAATCCAGGCGGCGCACCCGTTCGGCGGCTTCCGAGTGCTCGGCGCATTCGCGGCGCAGCCAGTCCCGCAGCGCCGGCAGTCCCAGCCGCTCGCGGTGGGCGCAGTCGTGCAGCAGCTGCCCGACGTGAGCGAGGTCGGTCATGTCCCGTTCCCCGCCGGACCAGCCCAGCGTTCGTTGCCCCATCCCTGCTCGCTGCGCGGCGTCAAACACTGCCGCCATTCCGCGTTCCCGCGCCCGGTCGGCCCACTGCCGCAGCGTGTCGGCGACCCGCTCCGTCAGCGCATCGCCGCCGGCGGCCAAACTCTCGGCGGTCTCCCCGACGAACATCGTCGCCGCCGCCGCGCGCACCAGTCCGTTGCGGTGCGGCTGGTCAAAGGCCTCCAGCAGGCACAGCCAGTCCTTGGCGGCCTGCGACGCGAATACGTCGGCCCCACCGGTGGACACTGCCGCAATACCGGCCCGCGCCAACGCTTCCCGGCACGCTCGCGCATCGCCGTGAGTCTCGACGATCACCGCCACATCGCGTGCGGCGAGCGCACGCCCGTCGAAGGTGGCCCCGCTGGCCAGCAGCGCCCGCACATCGGCGGCCAGATCGTCGGCCACATGCGCACGCAGCCGATCCATCGGAATGGTCTTGGTGCCGGAGACGCCGAAGGGGGCCCGGCTCACCACCCGCAGCCGAAACGGCGTGTTGCGGGGTGCCCCGGCCAGCCGGTGCCCGCGGTACTGGGCCTCGACGTCGTGCACCCTGATCGCGGGATCGCCGAGCTCGGCGCCTCGCAGCACAGTCTGCAGCCGCTCGACGAGCGCGCTGTCGGTGCGCCAATTAACGCCGAGCGTGCGCCGCTCCCCGGCCGTGCGCGCGGCTTGCAGATAGGTGACGATGTCACCGCCCCGGAAGGCGTAAATCGCCTGCTTGGGGTCGCCGATCAGAATCACCGTGCACTGCCCGCCGAATGCCCGCTCCACGACCTGCCACTGGGTCAGATCGGTGTCTTGAAACTCATCGACCATGACGATGCGCCACCGCTCCCGCATCCGTGCCCGCGCGGGTGAGTCCGGCGCCTTCAGCGCGGTCGCCAGCCGAGAAAGCAAGTCGTCGTAGCCGAGAACGCCGCCACGGCGCTTGCGGCGTTCCAGCTCGGCGAGGACCGCGTTCGCAAACCCAAGGCGCGCACCGGCTTCGGCGCCCGGCGCCGGATCGGACGGGCGCAGCTGGGTGCCCGGGTTATTGACCGCGGCCCGCGCCAACCGCAGGCCCTCACCGCGGCTGAAGGGCGGATCCTCGACGCGTTGTCCGAAATGCGACAAATACAGATCGTCGACGATCTCGACCACGAGATCGTCGAGGCTTTCCACGAGCGTCACCCCCGCGTCGGTGTCACCCGCCACGCCAAGAGATTTCAGCACCAGCTGGCAGAACTGGTGCGTGGTGGCGATGGTGGCGGCGTCAAAGTTCGCCAATGCGTCGCGCAGCCGGGCCCGCCGCGCCGCCCGCTCCTCGTCCTCGTCGCAGTCAACAAGGTGTGCGAGCAGCTCGTTGTCCCCGATCAGGTCGGGGTCATCGAAAACGGCTGCCGCGTCACGGATCTGGCTGCGCACGCACTCCCGAAGCTCGCGGCTGGCGGCACGGCCGAACGTGATCAGCAACATTTCATCCAGCGTCGCCACGCCCTCGGCGAGATACCGGGTCACCAGCGCGGCCAGCGCGAACGTCTTGCCGGTGCCGGCGCTAGCCTCCAGGACGGTCGTGGAGGGGTCGGCCGGAAGCGGGCCGCACAGCTCGAACCGCCGCATCAGTCGGCCCTCCGCTCCGCGGTCAGCATGGGTAGCCACAGCCGCGCCGCGAACGCGCCCAGCCGGGTGTCCTCCCCTGCCGGCGCCTCACCCGGGCGCGGCGGCGCGAGCAGGACCTGCTGCCACGCGTCGTCGCCCCACGCCTTGACGTGCGCGGGCTGTTGATCCTCTCCGGGGAATCTGGAACTCTTCCACCGATATCCCGCCGCCTTCGCCGGGTTGTCGCCGGCGGATACCGCGGCCGCCCACGCGTAGGAGGTCTTCATCGGCAGCGGCAGCGGCTCGCGGCGGCCCGCGTCATAAAGAGCCACCAGATCAGCCAGCACCTCGACGGCCGGACCGTCGGGCGGCCCCAGCACCCGGACCGCGCCGCGGGTGCCCTGCCGGGACCTGCCGATGCAGGCCGCGGTGAAATGCCGCCCTGGATGCTGGGCGGTCAGTGCCAGCAGCCGGATCCAGCCCTCCAGCAGGTGCTTGCCGTCCAGCTTGGAGTAGGTGACCGACACGATCGCATCGTCGTGCACCCCGCTGATGGTGCCGGTGAGTCGGCGCCCGCTGGGGAGGTCGATGTCGACGTCGAACGCCTCACCGTCGCCGCGCCGGTAGGGGCCGGCGACCGAGGCGACTTCGTTGGCGTCGGCGCGGATCTCCTTGGCCACTCGCCACCCGAGTTGCCCAGGCGGCAGGGTCCCGCGGCGCCACTCGGCTTCCAGCGCCCGAACCGGGTCCATGCCGCGCAGCATGTCGTGCAGCAGCCGATCGCCCACTGTCCAGTTCTGCAGCGCATCAATCTCGACGGGCATCGCGTCGTCAACCCCGTCGACGTCGGCGGGCAGCGTGAACTCCAGCGCACGGAAGAAACCCTTCACCGGGTCCTTGAAGAACCCCAGCAGATCGGCCAGCGCGACGTCGCCGCCCGCCTGCTCGGGCAGGGGCGTGCCAATAAACGCCGGCCGCGGGCCGCGCTTTCCGGCGGCGGCTTCGGCGGCCACCAGCGCGGTCGAGTCGAACGTGAATGGCGTGGGCGCCCCCAGCGCCCCAGGGGTCACGTTGCGAATGTCGAAGGGCTGCAACGGTTGGTGCACCACGATGCGATCGCGGACCGGCTTGGTGGTGGTCTGGTCCAGCGCGTCGAGCAGCTCGAGCAGCGGGACCGCCGGCGGGCGGCCCTGTCCGGTATGTTCGTCGGCGCCGGTGTAGGTGATCACCAGTTTCTCGGTCGCCGCCATGACCGCGTCCAGTAGCAATTGCCGGTCCTCCGAACGGATGTCGCGCTCACCGGTCATCGGGTCGCGGGCCAGCACGTCGTCGCCGTCGACGAGGCCGATGCGCGGGAACACGCCGTCGTCGAGTCCCACCAGACACACCACCCGGTGCGGCACCGACCGCATCGGCACCATCGTGCACACGGTGAGGGTGCCGGTGCGGAAATTCGCGCGCGTCGGGCGCCCGGCCAGATGCCGGTCCAGCAGCGCGCGCACATCCGGCAACCGCATCGGTGTCTGCGCCCGGGTCCGTGCGTCGGCGAGCACGCGGGCGAATTCACGCTGCAGCTGGGAGGGCTGCCACGCGTCCTGGTCGGTCACGCGCGCCAGTGCCGCGACCCCGTCGCGCAGCGTGTCCAGCCACTGCGCAAGCGGCCGGGTGCCGGTGAGCGCCTCGAGCACCGAAGTCAGCCGTTGCACGAATTCCGCCAGCCTGCCCGCCAATTCGACGCGGCTGCTGCCCACGTCGTCCAGTGGAAGTGTGGTGCCTACCCAGGCCTGCGAATCCTCGGACATCGCGACGCCGGCCAGCACCCGGTCGATACCGAAACGCCACGTGTTGTGGACGAATTCGGCCAGGCCGTAGGGTGCGCGGTTCGATTGGTCGAGGCCCCATCGGACGCCGGATTCGCGCACCCAGTCGGTGATCGCGTCCAGATCGTCGTCGATAAAGCCGAACTGGGTCCGCACCGGGGGCGCCTGCGCCACATTGAGCACCGCGCTGGCGGTGGCGCGACCGCCGGCGAGCGTGAGCAGCTGCGCGGCCACGCCAAGCAGCTGGTTCGTCTGGGTCAGCGCGCGGTCGGCCAACCGAATCCGCAGGCTGTGCGCGGGGTGGGCGCCGGGGGTCATGTCGCCGAGGCCGAACGACGCGACGAAAAGCGGGGCATAGGTCTCAATGTCGGGGCACATCACCAGGATGTCGCGCGGCTCGAGGGTCGCATCGTCAGCGAGCAGACCCAACAGCACCTCGCGCAGCGCCTCCACCTGCCGGGCCGAACCGTGGCAGCTGTGCACCTGGATGGATCGGTCATCGTCGGCCAGCATCCGGGCGTCGGGACGAACCGCGTTGGAGCGGATGTCGGCCTGCAACCTGCCCAGAAGTGTGTCGGATTCTGCTGTGCAGTCGAGATATTCGTCGATGTTCGGGTCAGCGGGAATGCTGCGTTCGAGCTCGCGCAGATCGCGGCCGAGGGTGCCCAGCAGCGGGTGCTCGGACATGTGGTGGCTGGTGTCGGTGCGGCGCGGCACGGCCCCGCGCTGGTCGGCGAGCGCGCGCCACAACGCGTCGCTGGGGTACGGCAGCCACAGGTGCAGATCGTGGTGGGTGGCCAGTGCGGTCAGCAGCTCGATGTCGGTCAGCGGCAGCCGGGTGTGCCCGAACAGCGACAGCCGCGCGGGCAGGTCGATCGGTGATCCACGAAGCCGCGCAAGGGTTTTCTCGTGGCGGACGTGGGGCGGGTCGGCGGGGATGCGCTGGGTCAGTGCCCGCCACAGGTGGGGCTGCCAGGCCAGGTCGTCGGGGAGCTCGGCGCCGATACCGTTGGTGGCTCGACCGGCGGACCAGTCGGCCAGAAGTCGCGGCCGCTGCGCGGCGTAGGAGGCGAACAGCCCGGCGATGCGCCGGCCGACGGCGTAGCGGCGGCCTTGCCGGAGCTCAGCCTCGTCACCGGTGTTGAAGTGGCCGAGATGGGTTGCGACGGTGCGACACCAGGCCTCCTCCAGGCTGGCATCAATGGCTTCCAGCAGGGGCCAGACCATCGCGTCCGGCGACCACGGGTCGTCGTCGGTGATTCCGAGGATGTCGGCGATGAGCGATCGGGGGTTGCGGAAAACGACCCCGGCGCAGACGCCGTCGTCGGTATCGCCGCGGCCGAGGGTATGCGAGAGCCGTTGGCTGAGCCACCGCTCTACGCCGCGCTCGGGCACGAGAATCAGCTCTTCGGCGAAGGGATCTGGCGGCGGAGTCGCCAGCAAGGTTCCCAGCCCGTCGGCAAGTAGGTCGGTGCGCTCCGCTCGGTGCAGGAAAAGACCCATCGAGGCAGACCCTAGTCCGTCGCCGAGACGAGGTAGCTGCTAGCGGGCGGTCAAAGCCCCGAAGCGATGAGGTTGACTACTGAGGCCAAGATGACCGAACCGAACAGATACGACAACAGCCCGTGACCCAGCGCGGTTCTTCGCATCCGCCAGGACGTCAGATTGGTGTCGGAGATCGCGAAACTCATACCGACCGCATAGGCAACGTAGGCGAAGTCGCTGTAACGGGGCCCAGCTCGGTCGTCGTTAGAATCAATTCCGGCCGTGGGCTTTTCGTTGAAATCGATTCCGCCAACTGGCTCTTCTCTGAAATAGATCTTGGCGTAGGTCAGCGCGTAGAGGGTGTGCACGGCGAACCACGAGATCGCCACGCTGGCCACCGTCACCCACGGGGCGACGGGCTCAAGATGGTCGGGGCGCGAATTGACCAGGAGCAGGGCGACCCCGACGAGGCTGGCCAGCGAGCCGCCGAGGATCAGTGCGAATACGGTCTTGCGCCCGGGCTCTTCGTATTCAGCATGGGACGCGGTTCGGTCCGAGTCGAAGGGCCAGACGACGGCCCAGGTCCATGCCATAAAGGTCAAGGCGAGAAAGTCCCACCCGATCAGAAACGAGAACCATTCAAACCCGAACTTCGCAGCCAGTGCGGTAGCGGCTAGTCCGACGACAAAGCCGCCAAGCACGCGAGCGGCGGGACTTTTCTTGAACGGCAGTCGCCTCCCGCGCCCCCGGCCGGGCCCTTCTGATGGTGACTCCATTCGGTAAGTGAACCAACCCTGGTTCAAGTCTCCGACGACACGGGTGGCGTGACAGACGGGCGACTAGGGTTTGGCCCTCGACCGGCAAGGTGGGCGGCTCACTGCCACTAGCACTCACCCGCAATCCCCAAATGAGGCGGTAATCCGGCCAACCTTTACCGGCGCTGACATGGTAAAATGGGCGTCAGTTCTCCGCGCGCGTCACGCCGCCGGCGCCCCTCGATCAGGCCGAACGCCGACACGGTCGCCACCGTTAACGCCGGGCTTGCGAATCAGGCCGATCCGAACATCGCGTACGACTACACCGCTCATGCTTTCGCCCGCAGGACACACGAAGGTGTGAACTCTCACCACGGTGGGTATTCGGTGTACACGTGTACACCCAACGAACGGGTGAGGCATCGAAGAGGAGTGGTTATTGATGGCTGTGACGCTGCGCGGCCTGGCACGATGGAGTGTCAGACCGGCTAGGAATGTCGATACCGCCAAAACGCCGAGAGTAAACGTGTTGCGGGGCTTAGCGGCACGAGCAACGACACCGCTGCTGCCGGACGACTACCTGAAGCTGCTCAACCCGCTGTGGTCGGCGCGCGAGCTTCGCGGCGAGGTCATCGACGTGCGGACCGAAACCGAGGACTCGGCCACCGTCACCATCAAGCCTGGTTGGGGCTTCTCCGCTGAGTACCAGCCCGGCCAGTACGTGGGCATCGGGCTACGCATCGACGGGCGCTGGCACTGGCGATCGTATTCGTTGACGTCGATTCCGCGCCGTGACAACAAGCACATCACCATTACTGTCAAAGCGACTCCCGAGGGCTTTCTGTCCACGCACCTGGTCAACGGGGTGAAATCGGGAACGATCGTTCGCCTGGCCGCGCCCAAGGGCGACTTCGCCCTGCCGGATCCGCCGCCGCCGAAGATGTTGTTCGTCAGTGCGGGCTGTGGCATCACCCCGCTGATGGCGATGTTGCGTTCACTCAAGGCCCGCGGTGAGAGCCCTGACATTGTGCACATCCACTCGGCGCCGTCGACGGATGCAGTGATCTTCCACGACGAGCTACGCGAGCTGGAGAAGGAGCAGTCCACCTACCGGTTGCATTTGCAGCTGACCAAAACGGATGGCCACCTCGATTTCGGTCATCTCGACCGCTTGGTGCCGGACTGGCAGGACCGGCCCACGTGGGCGTGCGGTCCGACCGCCATGCTGGATGCCGTCGAGAAGGTGTGGGGCGACGAGGGGTTGGGGGATGACCTGCACCTGGAGCGGTTCGCCATCGCGCGTACTGACAAAGGCGGCGAGGGCGGCACCGTCACGTTCTCCGTTTCCGGCAAGCGCATCGAAATAGACGGAGCCACATCACTTCTGGAAGCCGGCGAGAAAGTCGGCATCCAGATGCCGTTCGGCTGCCGGATGGGCATCTGCCAGACCTGTGTCCTGCCACTGGAATCAGGGCACATCCGCGATTTCCGGTCCGGCGTCGAGCACGGCGAGGGCGACCGAATCAATACGTGCATCTCCACGGCATCCGGCGATTGCACCATCAAAATCTAGGGGAATCATGGCTATCACCGACATCAAGCAGTACGCGCATTTGACCGCCGAGGACGTCGAGGCGCTCGCGCGGGAACTGGACGCGATCCGAACCGATATCGAGGAATCCCGCGGCGAGCGCGACGCCCGCTACATCCGCCGCTCCATTCAGCTGCAGCGGGCGCTGGCCGCCGGCGGACGAATCGCTCTATTCGCCAGCAAGAATAAGCTGGCCTGGGTTGCCGGCACCGCGATGCTCGCGCTGGCGAAGATCATTGAGAACATGGAACTTGGCCATAACATCACCCACGGCCAGTGGGACTGGATGAACGACCCGGAGATCCATTCCACCGAATGGGAGTGGGACACAACGTCACCGAGCGTGCAGTGGAAGAAGTCACACAACTTCATCCACCACAAGTACACGAACATTGTCGGACTTGACGACGACATCGGCTACGGCATCATGCGGCTGACCCGAGATCAACGATGGCAGCGGTGGATGCTCGGCAACCCCGTCTACAATCTGCTGCTCGGAACGTTGTTCGAGTGGGGCGTCGCACTGCACGGGGTGGAAACGGCGAAGGTCCGCAAGGGTGAGAAGTCAATGGCCGAGGTCCGCAAAGACCTGCGGGTGATAGGAAAGAAAGTCGGCAAGCAGGTCGGAAAGGACTACATCGTCTTCCCCGCCCTATCCGGGAAGAACTGGAAGCACACGCTGCGTGCCAACGTGACGGCGAACCTGATCCGCAACTACTGGACCTACATGGTCATCTTTTGCGGCCACTTCCCCGACGGCGCAGAGAAGTTCACCCGCGAAGAGTACGAAAATGAGACTCAACCCGAATGGTATCTCCGGCAGATGCTCGGTTCGGCGAACTTCAACGCCGGCCCGCTGATGGCGTTCATGAGTGGCAACCTGTGCTATCAAATCGAACATCATCTGTTCCCTGACCTACCGAGCAACCGGTACGCCGAAATCTCTGAGCGGGTTCGACCTCTGTGCGACAAATATGACCTGCCCTACACCACCGGGTCCCTGGGGCGGCAATACGCGCAGTCCTTCTGGACAATCCTCAAGCTCGCTCTGCCCGACAAGCTTCTCAAGGCGACCTCCGATGACGCGCCGGAAACGAACTCGGAGTTGAAGTTCCGCATCCGTGACGGAGTGCGGGAGAGTTTCGGTGTCGACCCCGCCACGGGTAAGCGCAGGGGACTGCGTACGGCGGTGCGCGAGCTTCAGACCGGAGCCATGGCCACCACGTAACCCTCGATCGCCGGTCGCCTTCAAAGACTGAAAGGTGGGCCGGCGGCATATCGCCACCGGCCCACCTTTCGCATGCCCGCAAGCGCGAACATGAAATGTTCGGATCACGTTACATCGGGATCCAAGCGCCCAAGAACGAGAATCCCCAGGCGCCGCGGTCGTTGTCGAAGTACGGCTCGACGCGCTGACCCTGCCAGTTGAACGGTTGATGGTCAAAGCGGGCGTCGTCGAAACCGCGCTGATTCCAGTCGCGCTGATCCCATTGCTGTTGCTGCGGGCCCCATTGCTGCGGGCCCCATTGCTGCGGGCCCCATTGCTGCTGGTCCCGCTGCTGGTCCCATTGCTGCGGGCGGAAATCGTTTCCATTCCCGCGATCTCGATCGCCACGACCGTCGTTGCCGGGCGCGTTGCAGCCCGGTCCCCAACACCCTGGGTCGGCTGAAGCCGTGCCAGCGCCAACTCCCAATCCGAGGGCGGCAAAGCCCAACGCACCGGTGATCGCGGCTTGCGCCGCGATTTTCGCAAAATTCATTGCATAACTTTCTGTTTGTTTAAGGCGCGGGCTCCGCTCACACATGGATACCCAGAACGCCCGAGATGTCACCTGCACCTATGCTGCTGCTCGCCTGTCGGAGGCTGGGCTGCGGGCTTGGTGACAATGCCGGAGACCGGTCGCTGCGCTGTTTCTTAGCGCCCAAAATACGACCGTGTAAGCCGATCCTACCCGATATATCGGCGAAATCGGTCCGGGCGTTACTCAAGCGACGCGATCCCGCCATCACCGCGACAGCGTGTGGCCGCCGGTACGACGGCACCAGAGTCGCCGATAAGGCAGCACAATTCGGTGAGGCGCGGCGCAATCTGGCCGCGGGCATCACCATATTGCAGATGGGACAGACACAAAAATGCTGCCAAGAAGCCGCCTCAAACCCGAGACGTGTTCAATCTACTTGTCGCACCGAACCACAACAGAACCAGGACTAACACCGTGAGCATCGCGCTTCCGGCCCTAACTCCGGCGCAAGAGAGCCTCTTCCTCACCCTGGGTGGCAGGGCACTCGACAGCCGTCTGCCGCGCCCCTTCCTCGGCGACACGATGGCCGACGAGATCCTCACAACGGTCGGCTACGACCTCGCTAAGTTCCCCTCGCTGAACACGAAGCTCCTCGACCCGAAGTCGAAGGTGTTCGACATCGCGGTACGGGCCAAGAGACTTGACGAAGTGGTGCACCGGTTCGTCGTCCACCAGCCGCACGCGGTCGTGCTGGACCTGGGCGCCGGCCTAGACGGCAGGATGTTCCGCCTCGACCCGCCACCCACCGTCGGGTGGTATGACGTCGACTTCCCCGAGGTCGTCGCCCTGCGGCAACAGGTGATGCCACAACCCACCAATGCCCACTACATCGGCGCGGACCTGACCGATCCGGACTGGCTGGACGACGTGCCCACCGACCGGCCGGCCGTGATCATCGCCGACGGCCTCGTCGCGTTCCTTTCCCAGAACGACTTCGTGTCCCTGCTGAACCGACTCACTAGCCACTTCCCCAGCGGAGAGCTGGCATTCAACGCCTACACCACGTACGCCGTCTGGGCGCTCAAGCACCTCCCCGGTATGGCCGCCATCGCCGGCGGCGTGGCCAATCCCGGTTTCAATGATCCCCGCCAACCCGAACGCTGGGCCGGTGGCCTAAAGCTGGACGAGGAGATCTTCCTCACGCGAGCACCCGAGGTTGCCGAGCTCCCGCTGATTATGCGGCTGACATCCCGGCTGGCGGCACGTAGCGCGGCTGCGTCCCGGATGATCGGCACCGTAGTGCTCCGCTACCGCTTCTAATCGTCTTCGACCCTGATGTCGGCGCAGTCCAGACAGAACGCGACATCGCCAGTGATCGCAGCGACCCCCTCATAGCGCACGAGGCCGCGGATTACGCTCACATCCCGGCGTCCCAGCCGGCGACGCCAACTGGGGCAAGAGGGCGTCCCATACCTGGCGCCCTACGACTGGAATCCGAAGGAAGTGGGGTAAATGTCTTGGTCAAGTGTGGTCGATGATGCACTGTTCTGGGTGGGAATGAGGGCCGTGTCGTTGGGCTAGTCGCCGTCGCCCTTTTCAACGAAGTCGGGACAATCACAACGCTTTCCAAGTGTTCCTCTAAACTTGCGATGCTGACAGGGAACGGGCAACGCACCCTTGCGGTGAGATGAAAGATCGTGCCCACAAAGCAGGCACTCTGGCTCTGACCTCTGGTCCACCTCTACAGACATCATTTAACCTTTGGGAAGCCGATAAGTTTCTGTTGCTTGCCCGGATCTCGTTGAGCACGTCCAACTTGGACGGCGCCCGCGTGGCCCCTAATCGCCGGATTCCGTTTCGTACGCGACCCTGTACTTCCTCATGCCTGGAGCGTTCTCCACTGCGTGGCCACATCCTGGATCCCAGTCCACCACGCGCAGGAGCTGCCTATCGGCGGGAAGTTGCCTTCTTACTTCCTCCTCAAGAGCCTCGCGCAGTCGTTCCCGCTCGAATGGCGTGATGTCCTCCGTTACCAACGCCTCCGTAAGCTCCATGCGGATCTTCATGCAGGAAATTGTGCTCCACTCACACCGCGAACGCGCCGCGGCCGTGGCACGTTGGCGCCCACTCGTTCGGTGGTGAAGGTCGTGCTCGACCTGGCTGTGCAGCGACCGGGCTTGGTGTCCGCATTGAGGATTTCGAAGGACAATTCGGTGAGGCGCCGTGCATGCTGGCCGTGAGCATCACCATATTGCGGATAGGACACAAAGATGCTGATCGGTCTGATGGCGGCCACCCTGGCGTGCGTCGGCTATGGAACCGCGTCGGTCCTGCAGGCTTGCGGCGCGCGCAGTTCGGAAGCTGGGTCTGCCGACCACGGACAGCGGGAGGAAGTCACCGCGACCGGCGGGCCGACGCTTCGCTCAACCATCCAAGCCGCCCTGACACCGTCGTTCATCGCGGGGATGGTGCTCGATATCGTGGGTTTCCTGGCAAGCCTCGTCTCGGCCCGTCTCATTCCGCTGTTTCTCTCGCAGACGATCATCAGCGCGAACCTTGTCGTGACCGCCGTCTTAGGTGTCCCCATACTCGGCATTCACCTGCGCAGGCGTGACTGCATGGCCATCGCCACCGTCGTAGTGTCGTTACTGGTGTTGGGCCTCACCGCCGGTCATCTCGGTGATCGGCCGGCGCAGCGGACCCTGCACTGGGGCGTGCTGGCGGCGTCGCTCGTGATCCTTGGCGCCGGCATCGCCCTGATCCGCGTGCTTGGTGCTCGCGCTGCCGTGCCGGCCGGGCTGATCGCGGGGACGTTATTCGGTGCGATGGCGGTGGCGGTGCGGGTGCTCGGCGGTGTCGCCCCGCTTCGGGTAGGCGTCCTGCTCACCGACCCGGCGTCATGGACGATCGTCATCGCCGGACTGGGCGGCTTCTACCTATTTACCGTGGCGCTGCAACTGGGTTCGGTCAACGGCGCCGCGGCCGCTCTCGTGGTCGGAGAGACCGTGATCCCCGGGGTCATCGGCGTGGTGCTGCTTGGTGACACCGCTCAACCGGGGCTGCTGTGGCTGGCCGGCGTGGGGTTCGTGGGTGCGGTCGCGGGTGCGGTGGCCGTCGCCATGTTCGGAGCGACCGAGGGGGCGCACGGCGCGGCGAGGGTCGACACCGACGGTTGACGGCACAGCCAACTCGTTGAACGCGCAATGAATCTTTTGGCAACATCGGCGGGCGTCGTCTACCGCCGAAGCCGGCACAGTGGTTCGATTGAAAACGTAAATCGAAATCCTAAGAGGTACAACAATTTCAGGAGTATGTTCATGTCAACTCTGCCGGTCCAGCGTCAGCGCACCCTGATGCCCGATTTCGCCGAGCTCTTGGGTGGCGCTCCCCTGTTCGCGGGCTTGCGTCCGCTCTTCGACCGCAACCTCATCCGGCTCGAGGATGAGATCAGCGACGGCCGCTATGAGGTGCGCGCTGAGATTCCCGGCGTCGACCCCGCCAAGGACATCGACATCACCGTGCACGACGGGATGCTCACCATCAAGGCCGTACGCAGCCAGACCGTCGAATCCCACGGCCGGTCCGAATTCAGCTACGGATCCTTCGCGCGGTCGGTTCCGCTGCCTGCCGGAGCCGACGTCGACGACGTCAAAGCCACCTACGAAAAGGGCATCATCGCCATCTCGGTGCCGGTACCCAACGGTGAGTCGGCCGTGAAGCGCATCGAGGTCAAAGCCGCAGACTGATCCTGCGGGCTGCACGAGCGCGACGCTCTTCTCCGGCACGTCGGCTTAGACGGTCTCGGGCAGGTTCGACTCTGCGTCGGACGTGGCACGCACTGCTGTCTTCTTCTTCGGCTTCTTTTCCATCGTCGGCTCTGCCGGGGTGAGCATGGTCGTCTGCCCGTTCGCGGTTGGGGTCAGCTTCATGCACGCCATCTCGATAGCCTTCTCCGTGTACACCCGATACCCGTAGTTCGGTTTGTAGCCGTGGATTTCTTTCGTGTCCAGATCGCGCATGAATTGCAGAATCTGCCGGCTGACCAGTTGGCCGGGCACCAGCACCGGGAAGCCCGGCGGGTAGGGAGTGACGAACGTCGCCGACACCACATCGATTCCAGCATCGAGCTTTTCGTCGATCTGCTCACCGCTGAGGTATTCGCAGTTGCCGTCGTCGTAGGAGAGGTAGAACGCCCGGCGAACGTCGCCTTCGGGTGTCGGCTGCGCCCCGGTGCCGTCGAGGAAGGCGTGGTGAAAGCCGCTGAAGTCGGGCAGCGGCACCGCTTGTTTGGTCAGCCGGAATACCGCCCGCTCGAAGCGCTCGTGCTCGTCGATGCCCATCTCGGCGATGGTGTCGTCGAGTTCGCGGCAGATTTTGACCAGGACCTCCACCAGGAAGGCCACCGAGCTGCGGGTGGTGCCGATGTTGGTCATGAACAGCACGGTGTTGCGGGATGTCTTGTTGATCTGAATCCCGTAGCGATCCATCAGTTCCTCGCGTTTGAACGTGTCGCCGTCGATGCCGGTGCGCCCGATCGACAGGGTGATACGCGAGGGGTCGAGGACGAACTCGTCCTGGTGCCACGCGGCCATCATGTTGCGCAGCCCCGAGCGCAGCGGCTGCGCGATCGCCGATGGCCGGAACTCGTCGGGGATCAGGTCGGAGGTCCGCAGGCAGGCCATGTACTTGCTCAGCAGCGGATGGTTGTCGATCGCATCGCGCAACTGCATCGCGTTCTCGATCTGACGCTGGACAAGCTCGACGCCCTCCAGCGCGACCTGGCGCCGGCCCAGGTCCAGCGACGCGAGGATCTGATAGTTCGGTGAGGTGGAGGTGTGCGCCATGTAGGCCTCGTGGAACGCCTCGGCCACCTTCTGGTCGAAGTCCTGGTCGAAGACGTGGATCATCGAGCCCTGCCGCAGCGCGGTCAGCGTCTTGTGCGTCGACTGGGTGGCGTACACCCGCACCCGGGCCCGGGCGGGATCGGGGATGAGGCGGCGATTGAGCAGCTCGTCGTCGCTGGCTTTATCGATCGCGTCGGTGGTGAGGTGGTCCTGGTACTGCCGTAGGTAATCCGGATCGGCCAGCCGCTTGCGCAGCGCCCGCGCCGAAGCCATCGCGGTGCGGGTGCGGTAGACAGGATGAAAACCGGCGAATGCGAACCATGCCTCGTCCCAAAGGAATACCAGATCGGGCTTGATCGCCAGGCACTCCTCCATGACCCGCCCGACGTCGTAGACGATGCCGTCGAAGGTGCAGTTGGTCAGCGACATCATCTTGACCCGGTCGAGCTTGCCGGCGTGTTTGAGCGCCAACAGTTTTGCCTTGATCTCCCGTAGCGACACCGCCCCGTACATCGAGTAGTCGTTGAGCGGGTATGCCTCCAGATACACGACGTTCGCGCCGGCGAGCATCATGCCGTAGTGGTGCGATTGGTGACAGTTACGGTCGAGCAGCACGATGTCGCCGGGCGCGACCAACGCCTGTGTGACGATCTTGTTCGCCGTCGACGTCCCGTTGGTGACGAAGTAGGTGTGACGCGAACCGTAGGCCTGCGCGGCGAGGTCCTGGGCCTCGCGCAGCGGACCGGTCGGTTCCAGCAGCGAATCCAACCCGCCGCAGGTGGCCGACGTTTCGGCCATGAACACGTCCAGGCCGTAGAAGCCGACCATGTCCTTGATCCAGTGCGAGTTGACGATCGACTTGCCCTGCGAGATCGGCAGGGCATGGAACACCCCGGTCGGGCGGCGACTGTACTGCTTGAGCGCGCTGAAGAACGGGGTGCGATAGCGGTCCGCGACGCCCTGCAGGATCGACAGGTGCAGCTCGAGCATGCCCTCCCGCGCGTGGAACACGCGCCGGAAGTGCTGGCCCAACCGCCCGGCGATGTCCTCCACCTCGATTTCGGTCATCAGATACAGGTCGAGTTCGGGGCGCAGCGCGCGCACGGATGCAGCGAGGATCTGGGCGCGGTCATCCGGTGATTGGTGATCCGCCAATTCATCGGACACCCTGGTGTCAACGAACTCGGCCAACGTCGACAGGTCGCGCGTCGACTGGTGGGAGAACCGTCGGCGGATGACGACCGCCTGCAGGTTGACGTTCAGCCGTGCGGCGATGAGCGCCTCGTCGCCGCTGGAGACTACGACGAGTTCGTAGACGAACTCGTCGTCGGGGCGTCGCCACGCGCGCACCTCCTTGCGCAGCGCCCGTTCCTGGGCATCGGTCATCTTCTCGACGACCAGCACCTCGAAATACGGCCGCTCGCGCTGCGCCGCGGGCTCGTTCTCGAGCTGGCGCGGATCGGCCGGGAACATGTCCAATTCATCGGCGCCGGCGCCTTCGATGTCCCCGGTGCGGTAGGACTCGGTGATGAGCGCGCGGTTGGTCCGCGCGACCGCGGTCGCGAACTTGTCGTAGCTGCCCGCGGTGAAAAGTCTTTGCAGCCGGGCGAACTGGGGTGTGCCGGGGTAGGCCCAATACGGCTCCAGCGGGGTCAGCTGTTGCAGCAGGTCCCGGCAGATGCCGACGTACTTGTCCTTCAGCGCACCCGTGGTGGTCGGGCGCGCCAACCGGTCGGCGGCCTCGTCCAGTCGGCACCACGCGTCACCGCGGGCTTGCCACAGACTGTTGTACGCATGCTGACGTTCTGCCATGGTCGGCCTTTCGGAGAAACGGCGGGGATACGTCACGCCGGGCGCATCGGGTCAAGACTGCCATTGTTGCGCTGTTCGGTGGGAGAGCGCCAGACAAATGGTGGGCGTCAACGGGGTGTCAGACCACGTTCGCACGCCGAATCTTTTCGCAAACCGCCAGCCGGTCCACAGCGAGCGCACAGGCGCCCCGACGCCTGGCCTGTCCCTTTGCGGACCGTGGTTGCGCGGGACGACACTGAAATCCGACATTGTTGACGGCAGTCGAGGGGGTTTCTGCCGCAATGGCCGGTCCGATTGAGCACGTGGTCATCATCGTCAAGGAGAACCACACGTTCGACAATTACTTCGGTACGTTCCCGGGCGCAAACGGCGCGACGTTGGCGCACGCGCAGAATCCGCCGCCCGATGACCCCGACCACCGCCACCAGGCGTGGATGAACCGGAATGCCGATACCGCGCACCGGGTGCAGTACACCGAGGCCGACATCCCTGGCTATTTCGACCTGGCGCGCCGATTCACCCTGTGCGACAACTACTTTTCCGACGTTGCCGGCCCGTCGACGCCCAACCACTTGATGCTCATCTGCGCCGACTCCCCGGTGATCAACAACCCCAAGCATCAGTACCGTCCCGGTCCAACCGACCGCTATGAGCTGCCCTCGCTACCGACGTCGCTGGAGAAGGCCGGCCTGTCGTGGGGAAACTATGGCGGGTACGCCTTCGCTTACATCAAGGGGCTTGACACACAAAGTCACAACCACGTACGTGACCGGTTCGCCGCGGACGCTCGCGCCGGCACGCTGCCGGCGGTGTCATGGGTGTACGGCGACGGCAAACCCGATCTCTCCGAACACCCGACACAGAACGTGACAGACGGTATGACGTTCACGCTCGACCAGATTCAAGCTGTCGCCGACGGCGGTTTGTGGGACCGGGTCACGATCTTCATCACGTGGGATGACTGGGGTGGTTGGTACGACCACGTTGACCCGCCGGTGGTGGAGACGTGGGACCACACGCATGCCCAACGGGGCGCCGACGCGCTCGCCGAATTCGATGGCCAGCCGTTCCGGTACGGCTCACGTGTCCCGTGTCTGGCCGTCGGCCCCTACGCCAAGCCCGGCCACATCAGCCGGCAGCTCAATTCGCACGTCAGCCTGCTGAAGTTCTGCGAGGACCTTTTCAGCATCGATCCGATCACCGACCGCGACGGTGCCGCGCAGGGCATGACTGACTGCATCGACCTGTCTCAGGTGCCCAACCCGCACCCATAGTTCGGCTCGCGTCGGGCGCACTGTCAGCGTTTTGCCTCCCGCCACGCCCGCTCGAACGGCAGCCGCCAGGCGTTGGGGGCGATGAGTTGGTGGATGGCGTTGGGCCCCCACGTACCGGGCTCGTAAAGCTTGGCCGCCGGCGGGTCGGCCAGCAGCGGTTCCGAACGCTCCCAGAGTGATTCGATGCCCTCGGCGGTGGTGAACAGCGTGTGGTCGCCGCGCATCGCGTCGAGGATGAGGCGCTCGTACGCCTCCAGGACGTCGCCGACCGTGTCGATCTCCTGCGTGGAAAACTGCATGGACAGCTTGTCGAGTTTCATGCCCGGGCCGGGCCGTTTCCCGTAGAAGGACAGCGACACCTTAGAGGCGTCGGCCAGATCGAACGTCAAGTGATCCGGACCTTGCGAGCCCACGCCGGATCCGGGCGGGAACATCGTGCGCGGCGCCTCCCGGAACGCGATCGAGATGATCCGGATGCCCTCGGCCATCTTCTTCCCGGTGCGCAGATAGATCGGCACACCCGCCCAGCGCCAGTTGTCGATGCCGACCTTCAGTGCGATGAACGTCTCGGTGTCCGAATCCCGTGCCACACCGGTTTCGTTGCGGTATCCCTTGTATTGACCGCGCACCACGTGCGCCGGGTTCACCGGCAGCATCGACCGGAACACCTTGTTCTTCTCTTCGCTGATCGCCCGCGGCTCCAGGGCGGTCGGCGGCTCCATGACCACGAACGCCATGACCTGAAACAAGTGGGTGACGACCATGTCCTTGTAGGCGCCGGTGCTCTCGTAGAAGTTCGCCCGCTGATCCAGGCCGAGCGTTTCGGGGATGTCGATCTGAATGTGGTCGATGAAGTTGCGATTCCAGATCGGTTCGAACAGGCCATTGGCGAACCGGAACGCGAGGATGTTCTGGGCGGCCTCCTTGCCGAGAAAGTGATCGATGCGGAAAATCTGGGATTCATCGAACGTCTTGTGTACAAAGTCGTTGAGCTCGATGGCGCTCGCGAGATCGGTGCCGAACGGCTTTTCCATCACGACGCGGGAGCGCTCGACCAGATTCGCTTCCCGCAGCATGGTGATCACCGCGCGGGCTCCTTTCGGCGGCACCGAAAGATAGTGCAGCCGGCGCACATTCGGGCCGAGCTTGGCCTCGGCGGCGGCCACCGCCTTGGCCAGTGCCGCCGGGCCTGCGCTCTGCGGCACGTAGCGGATCCTCTCGGCAAACCTGGCCCACTGCTCGTCGGTGAGCTTGTGTGTCCCGAACGAGTCAACGGCGGATTTGGCCAGCGAACAAAACTCGGCGTCGGTGAGATCTTCCAGCGAGGTGGCGACGATTTCGATGTCGGGGGCTAGGTCGGATTGGACCAGATACGCCAGGCCCGGGATCAGCTTGCGTTTGGCCAGATCGCCGGTGGCGCCGAACAGCACGATGACGTGCGGGTCGACGGCGGTGTCCTCGTAGCGACGGCGCCGTGAGGCCGGGGCCGGGTAGGCGATGGTCTGCGGTGTTTTGGTGGCCACCCCCGGCATGTTTCCATTGTCGCGCCGTCGATGCACGAGGCACTGCCTGCCGGCTCGCTAACGCTGGCGAAACAGTGGGTACCAAAATTTCTGCCGCGGGCCATCGGCTGTGTCGGGCGTTATTGCGCGTCTCGGGCGAGTTTGGCGGCGGGACGGCCTGGTGGCATCGGTGTCGATGGCCACCGGCGCGGCCCGGTCCACAGGGCCGGCGGTGCGTCGAGTTGCCGGGCGAGCAGCAGCGCAGCGGTGTCGTAGTTGGCGCGCCAGCCGCGAAAGTGCGGCCAGGCCTGCTCGTCGGTCCGTTCGATCGGGTACTCGACGCGGCGCAGAATTGCGGTGGCTTCCCTGAATTGGTCGAACGACACCGAGACCGGCGCGTCCGGATCCGACTCGTCGGGCACCGGCAGCCGCATGGTTCTGGCGATCTGGTCCAGGGCCACGAAACCCATCCGAAGGCACAGCCGCGCAGCGAGTTTGGGTTCTTGTGATGGTGCGAGCGCCAGATGCAGGGCGGCGGCATCCATCACCGCGATCAGCGAAATGAGCCAGTGCGACAACGGCCGCGGTGAGCGCAGCCTGGTCAATGTCAGGTAGGTGGAGTGGGATTCGGCGACCTCGGCGGCCCACCGTTCCCACGCGGTGAACAGCTCGTCGAGAACACGCTCGATGTCGGCCTCGTAAATCCCCCACCGGGTGCGGGCCAGAATCTCCGGCCCCCACGCCGGGACGCCGGCGCGCGAGACGAGCAGGCTGACCTCGGTTTCGCGCCGGTTGAACGCGGCATACAGGGTAGGCAGATAGCCGACCTGCAAGCCGATGACGACCAGCCCGGTGAACGCCGCCACGTATTCGAGCGTGGTGCTGCCGCTGCCGACCGGGGCGGCGTAACCGAGGGTGAACATCGACGATCCAGCGTCGGAGATCGCGGCTCCCAGCCGCCCGTCCAGGCTCGGCAACAGCAACAGCGCAAACCCGGCAACGAGCAGGCCGAGCCACACGGCAAGCTGTACAAGCAACGCCAGCGGCGACTGCCACGCGAGGATGCGATCGCGGCGCTCGAACGACCGGACATGCCTGGACAGTTGCAGGAACCCGGCATCCAGGGCCTGGTTGACCATGCGCGAAATCCGGGAATTGATACTGCGCGGCACCACAAGAGTGCCGACGACACTGAACAAGGTGCCGATCACGACGAACAACCCGACGGCGAAGCCGACCCACGCACCGATCATCAGAGCATTCAATCTAAAAAGCGTCGGGTGTGCTTCATGTTTGCGGTCGCGGTGCTCACTGTCGGCGGCGTTTTGCCATCCGTCAACTCGCCGCCGGCCGTCGGAGTGAGCGGGGTGATGGGCAATTGCCCGCCTCCTAGC
Organism: uncultured Actinomycetota bacterium; assembly: GCA_963828065.1. Taxonomy (GTDB): domain Bacteria; phylum Actinomycetota; class Actinomycetes; order Mycobacteriales; family Mycobacteriaceae; genus Mycobacterium. Next base: position 262,572 of record CAWHDL010000018.1, read on the forward strand.
GACAACGTATTCGCAGAGCAGTGCGGCGTGCAGATCGGCCCGGACGCAACCAGCGCGAGGACCATTGCGAACTCGAGACCTCGCACCACTACGCTGGGCCTATGAAGTATCTGGACGTTGACGGAATCGGGAAAACGAGCCGGATCGGACTGGGCACATGGCAGTTCGGCTCGCGCGAATGGGGCTACGGGGACAGTTACGCCTCCGGCGCCGCCCGCGATATCGTTCATCGTGCCCGCGCCCTAGGGGTTACGCTGTTCGATACCGCCGAAATATACGGACTGGGCAAAAGCGAACGGATCCTCGGCGAGGCGCTCGGCGACGAGCGTGCCGAGGTTGTCGTGGCCAGCAAGATCATGCCGATCGCGCCGTTCCCTGCGGTGATCAAACAGCGCGAGCGCGCCAGTGCGCGGCGGCTGCAGCTGGATCGCATCCCGCTCTACCAAATCCACCAGCCCAACCCGGTGGTCCCCGACTCGGTGATCATGCCGGGAATGCGCGACCTGCTCAACAGCGGCGACATCGGCGCGGCCGGTGTCTCGAACTATTCGCTTTCGCGTTGGCAGCGCGCCGATGCCGCGCTCGGACGTCCGGTCATCAGCAACCAGGTGAGTTTCTCGCTTGCCCACCCTGGTGCACTCGACGACCTCGTGCCGTTCGCCGAACGCGAGAACCGCATCGTGATCGCCTACAGCCCACTGGCGCAGGGACTGCTGGGCGGCAAGTACGGCCTGGACAACCGGCCCGGTGGCGTTCGCGCGACGAACTCGCTTTTCGGCACCGAGAACCTGCGCCGGATCGAGCCGCTGCTGGCCACGTTGCGCGAGGTCGCGACGGACGTCGACGCCAAGCCGGCGCAGGTGGCGCTGGCCTGGTTGATCAGCCTGCCGGGTGTGGTCGCCATTCCCGGGGCGTCCAGTGTTGAGCAGCTCGAGTTCAACGTCGCCGCCGCCGACATCGAGCTCAGCGCAGAATCGCTCGACGCGCTCACAGACGCTGCCCGCGCGTTCCGGCCGGTCTCGACGCGGCGCTTCCTCACCGACATGGTCCGCGAAAAGCTCCAACGTCACTGATCCGGCGAGAAACTCGTCGGCGGATGCGCATGCCGGGCGACACCCGGCAGTCGGTCGGCTCCTTTGCATTCCGGCACTGCATCGACGGTCGAGACCGTCGGAGCGGTCGGGCTTCTTCCCTTTGGTGTACACGCGGATTCGCGCCGTGTGGCCCTTATTGCGGGTTGACTTCTGATTGATACTTCTGCGTCATGTGCTCGATGGCCTGCAGCTGCGTTTGGGCGAGGCCATCGCGGACGCCACTGGCCCGCGCGGCGGCGTCGAGGGTCGGCTGCGCCTGTCCCTGGAAGTGCGGGATCACCTCGGCTGCAAACAATTCAGCCGAGCGCTTCGTCGCCGCCGGGTTCGCCCACTCGTGGGCCATCTGCAGAAAGCAGCCGAACCCACCGGACTGATCCCACAGCCGCTGCACCTGAGCGCGCGCCCGCTCGGGCGTACCGATCACTCCGGCACCGGCATCGTTGATCATGTCGATCATCTCGTCGAGCTGTTCACCAGGAAAGGTCATCTGGGGGAAGGCCGCCACTTTCTGGAAATAGCGGAACCACGGCTCGATGCCGAACTTGACGTCGGCGCGGGCCTGCTCGTCGGTCTCGGCGATGTGCATGGGCCCGACCAACGTCCAATTCGCGCGGTCCACCTGGGTGCTGAACGCCGCCGCCCGCTCCTCGACGATGCCCCAGTGGTACGCAAGCGCGTCAAAACCGTCCACGACGAGCGTCGCCCCGATCGACAGCAGGCCAATGCCGTGCTTGCCGGCCAGCCGTGCACCGGTCGGTGAGGCCACCGCCGCGACCGCCAGCGCGATCCCGCCGTCGGAATACGGCGCGAGTTGCAACTGGGCGTCGAACAGCTCGTGCGTCGCGGTCTTCTCCGTCACGGTCTCCCCGGCGAGCAGCCGGACGACGATGTCGAGGTTGGTCTCGAGAAGCTCGCGCGTATCGGTCGGGGTGAGGCCGATCATCGCGGAATCGGTCGGCAGGGAACCAGGACCCACGCCTCCGATCACACGGCCATGGGTGAGGTGATCGAGCAGCATCAGCCGGTCGGCGACCCACAGCGGGTTGTGGTACGCGAGCGAAATGACGCCGGTGCCGAACCGGATCCGCTTCGCCCGTTCGGCAGCAGCGCCGATGAAGATCTCGGGCGAGCTGATGATCTCGCTGCCGGCCGAATGGTGCTCGCCGAGCCAGACTTCGTCGAAGCCCAAGGCGTCGACGTGCTCGATGAACTCGAGGTCTCGTTGCAACGCGAGCGTCGGGTTGGTCCCGGCGCGGTGGAACGGCGCGATGAAATATCCGAACCTGAGCTTGGCCATTGTCATCCCCTTTGCGATGGCGATCTCCTGACGCTAGCCAAAAGCAATGCGGCGTGGTTCTTGACCCCCGCTGTAGGGTCTCAAACTTCATGGCGCACCGGAGGGTGTGCATCATCCGGTCGATGTCGCGAATGTCCGCGCCGATCTGCTTGATCCGTCTCCCAGGGTGAACGGCGACGTTGTTACGCCAACAGACGGAATCAATACCAATGACGGCGGCCGGCGACCGGGCGGCCAATCCGGCCCAGCACCAACAGCACGATGCCGATGACGAGCAGGATCCAGCCGATGGTGGCGATGATGGCCGGGACGGGGAGTAAGTAGCCGACGAGGATCAGGATGATGCCTAGAACGATCATTCGGTTGCTCCTATGTTTGGCGGTCGGCAGTGCCGTGCCGTAAGCGCTGTATACCCGCGGGCAGCCTTGGATAAGCACTTTTCATCGAACGCGGCGAAAGGTCGGCCCGCCACCCAAAAGGATGACGGGCCGAACCGGGAGGTCGTTGGTAGTCGGCTACTTCTTGAAGGCGTCCTTTACCTTCTCGCCGGCATCTTTCAAGCTGGACTTCGCCTGGTCGAGCTTGCCTTCATTTTCGGTGCGCTTGTCGTCGGTGACCTTGCCGGCAGCCTCTTTGGCCTTGCCGCCCAGGTCGTCAATCTTGTTGTTGATCTTGTCTCCAGCGCTCATCGTGGTTCCCTTCTCTTCCTGTTGATGTTCACGTTGTGGTTACCTCGCCAGCGTTCAAATGAAACCTGGTAGCGGCGTGCGTCGCATCACATGACTCGGTGCGACACGCAATTTCCCTTATTTTGAAGAGATTTCAAGAGTTTTGACGAGATTTCAAGAGCCTCAGCCTGATCCGAACTCGGATGAGATCCGCGACGGCAGCGCATGCGAACTCAGTGCGTCGGCGGTGGAAGAGACGGCAGGGTGGCTGTGCTGATAGCTGTGTCTATTTCTTCGACGGAATGATGATCACGACGATCAGCGTCAGGATGGAAAAGAACAAGCCGAGGATCCCCCAGCCGAGCGGATTGCGGCCCTTCGTCGCGGCGATGACCCCGCACACGATGGCGGCGATGATGCTGCCGATCGCGACGAATATGCCCTTGATGCCGCGCAGGATGAGTCCCGCAGCTTCGGGCTGACTTTGTGCCGCCAGCACCAGTTCGTGCAGCATGCGGGACTCCTCTGTTTTAGGCGGCCGGTCGGCGCGCGTGCGGGGTCGGTGAGTACCCAGAGGTACTGCAAGTCAATCTGTGCGGTCGCCCCAAGATGCGCGTTTCAACCGTCGGCGGGCGGTCGATGTCGTTTGATGAGAGAGCTGCCCATCGCTTGGGCGCGCTGGGCAGCCTGAAGATCGCCCTCGGCGGCAGCGATGATGGAGCCCTTCATCAGGATGTGCCAAGACCGGGCGAAGTCGTCGACATCGACCAGGCCGGCCGCTTCGGCGCGCTCGCGCAGCATCTGGCGGATGTTGTCCAGGTACCCGATGCTGGCCTGGCCGGCCGGATGAGCGGCACCCAGCTCGAGCAAAACGTTGATGAACGAGCAGCCGTCGTAGTCCTCATGTTCTTGGAACCAGTCGTGAAACACGTCGAAAATCGCCAGCAGTTGTTCCTCGGGCGTGTCGCCGCGCAGCCGTGACTGCTGCTCCACCAGCCCGAGAGTCCACAATTCCTCTCGGCGCGCCAGTACCGCCAACACCAGGTCGTTCTTGCTCGGGAAGTGCCGGTACAGGGTCGCTTTGGCGACCCCGGACCGCGCGATCACCTCGTCGGTGCCCACCGCGCGAATGCCGCGCCGCGTGAACAGCCGGTAGGCGGTCGTCAGGATTCGCTCACGGGCCGACATGGTGGGCCCGATCGGAGCGATATCGCTGATAGCCATGCGGACTCTCACGGTACTCCCATAGACAGACCGCCCTGTCTCTGTTATAAAAAAGTTAAGTCTGTCTTCAAGCTGGAGGGCAGCGGTCTCGTCTTCAGACCATAGGGCGGGTAGTCAGCTCGGCCCCCGCATCCATGCGCAGGGCGGCCACCCATCAGGCGTTTATTCGCCGCATGATTTGGAGTCCACCCATGAGCGTTGCTGTCCAAACGTATGCAATTCCCCTCACCTTGAGCGCCAACCTCGTCACAGCGCTGAGCAATCCGCGCAGCGTCCTGCGGACAATCGCCCAGCGCGACGGCACGACCGTCACCGTCTACGTCGGCGGTGAGGTCGATGCCGCCAACGAACACAGCTGGCAGCAGCTGCTGCGCGAAGCCGCCGCAGCGACACCCCCACCCGGTCCGCTTGTGATCGACACCGACGGCCTCGACTTCATGGGTTGCTGCGCGTTCACCGCACTGGCCGACCAGGCAGACCGCTGCCGCCGCCGCGGCATCAGGATGTCCCTGGTGAGTTCCAAGCCCATCGTGGCCCGAATCATCACCGCCGGCGGACTAGGTCCGCGGCTACCCGTTTACCCGGACGCAGACACCGCACTTTCTGCGGCCGCCGCCGGGACATGAGTGCCTAGCGATTAGTTCGATCGCGGCAGTAGCCTGCTACTCATACTGGCGCTTTGGCTTAACTGATGGCAGCTGGCCGCGTTCTTTGACGACCGCGCGGGCAACCTCGGCGACTTTGATGTTCATCTCCTGCGACACGCGGCGCAGCATGTGGAAGGCCTCGTCGTGGGTTACATCTTTGAGCAGCATGAGCATGCCGACGGCCTTGCCGATCTCGCGGTTGCTTTGGAGCCCTCGCCGCAAGGTTTCGACATTTTCATCGCTGGTCGCGGCGTTGAGCGCCACGCTGGCGAACGCGGCAAGGACGATTGCCCGTTCAGTTGCAGTCGTGTCGAATCGATCGGGAGTGTCGCTGAATAGGTTCAGCGCCCCGACTTTGCGGTTGTTGACCAAGATCCGGAACCCCATCGCGCCGCGGACGGGGGTCTCCAACACCACCCTGGCGGCCAGTTGCGGCCAGCTGCTGGAGTTGGCCAGGTCGGGTTCGACCTGAGCGGCTTCGTCTTCGATGGCGTCCAGACACGGCCCCTCGCCAGTCGCACGCTCGAGGAAATCGACGTGACGGGCGATCTGGTCGCTGGCGGCGACGGTGACAAAGTCGTCGTTACGACGCATCAACACGCTGGCATGGTCACAGTCGGGCACCAACAGCGTGGCGGCCATGCAGATCGCCGCGCAAACCTCGGCGGTGTCAGCGCCTTGGTAGATGGCGTCGGCGAGTGCGGTGAACAACATCGCTGGATCCACCGGCGTGCCCGACGGGGCGTTGTTTGGGGGTTCGACCACTACATCCTACTGTCGTCCGCGTCAACCACGGCTACACCGCGTTCATGATTGGCCCGACGCGAGGAGTTCGACGTACGTGTGTGGGCGCTACGAATATGCACGGCGGTCGGTTATCCGGGTAAACGCGTCACGGGATCACCGCTTGGAACTACCATTCAGCATTACGGATCGGGTTCGCCGCGGCGAGGAGACGTCATGATGGACTTGACGGCTTCAGACCACGACCCGCGGTGTGATCGGATCCGGGACGTGATCGTTGCACGTCAACCCGCCATGGTCAGGCGCGCAATCGCCACCCTGCAGGCTGAGCACAGCGCCCCTACCGGGGTGACCCCCTGCAGCACGAAACCCCGGCGGTCACGGTCGGATCGCCACCACACCGTCACCGCCGACGATGACGGTTTCGGCTCCTACCCCGTCAAGCCAGGGACCTCTACGGCACGGTTCAACAAGCCCGGCACCTACTTGTTCCACTGCGAATCGCATCGTGGTTCCCGGGGTGAGGTGATTGTCACGTGACCGAGCCCGACGACCCGCCGACACCGCCGGGCCCGGGCGCGCCAGACGCGGGCCGGGTGAGCCGACGGCACTTGCTCGGCGGCGCTGGACTACTCGGTCTCGGCGCCGCCGCGGGCGCCGTGGCCGCCACCGCAACACACGGCCCCAGTGCTATCGACCGGCAGCAAACCCCCACCCGGGTGCCGCGCAGCTTCACCGGCCCCAATGTCCGGGCCACGCCTCGGCCAGCGAACCGCCCACTGAACGTAATTCTGGTAATACGCGATCAAACGCGGTTCGACTTGCCAGTTGCCGCCGGTTACAACATGCCGGCGCTCGATCGCTTGGCGCAACAAGGGATCAGCTTCCGCAACCACTACGTCGCCTCGGCGATGTGTACGCCCTCCCGTGCGGCGTTCTTTAGCGGGCATCCGCCGCAAGTCAATGGCGTGTTCGACCAGATGGAGTGGCGACCGTCATGATGCCCGGCATCGTCGATACCCCGATCATCGACGCCTTGGGACTCGAGTGGGACCGCCTTCCCATCTCGCTGTTACCGGTGGCAGCGCGATCCGTCAGACCATCCGCCAGTTGCCTGGCAGGGTGTCCCGGCGCCAACAGTCACGTCAGGTGCCCTAACCTCCACCGCCAGTGCCGCAACTCTGATAGGTGCCGTACGGAGTGAGGCAGCCACCGACGCCGGGCGGCCCCGCGACGGGAGCGGGTGGGGCCACGGACTGACCCGGGCTGCGGACGTCACCGCCTTGCGCGCACACTGTCGAACCGCCGACGTTTTGACAATTGGGATTGGGATCGGCCGCCGCCGATGGCGCGATGCCAACGCCGATGGCCGCGGCGCCAATGGCCATCGCGGCGACGACCCTGGTGATCTTCTCCATAAGCTGATCTCCAATCTTGCGACGGCACCGAAATCTTGCGACGGCACCGACGAACACCTAAACGGTAGCCAGTATCAGGGGGCACGGGGTGGACATCAGCAAATTGCGCGTGCGTAATCAATTGGCGCGGCCGAACAGGGCTCCCTGTGATTACCCTGTTAGGGAACTGATGGTTGTCTGTTGGCTCAAAACTTCGACAACCTCTTATATCTTCTAGCAAACCCGGTTCAAATGATCCGCGCGCTGGCCTTGCGCACCGCGGGCCTCGGCGATGGTGTCGAATGTGCCGATGTACACCGAGATCCCACGGTCATTTACCTGCGCACGCCAGCGCTGCCGATCACGGTAGACACCACGAACGCCGCTGTTGCGATTGTTCCTGTTGGCGCGGTCCCCGCGGGACTGGATCTGCTGCTTAGTCGCGGCCGTTAGGTGGCGTGGGTTGACGCACGTGGGGTTTTCGCACTCGCCGGTGACGACCCGCGCGCCCAACTGTTCACCGGCACCTAGTTCGTACGCCAATGAGACCTCCCTTCTAAACGTCGATCCTAAGCCGGGGCTTCTGGCCCAGCCGCCAGCTCCTCGAATTTCTCCATCAACTTGGCGGTGACGTCCAGGCCGACATCCTTGGCAAGCGTCTGACCGGAAGCAGCATCAGTGAGATAACTCGGATGCACAGGGAGCTCGACCTCCACCCGGACGTGGACCAGGCCATCGTCCTGCTGACGGAGGGTCGAAAAAAAAGAAATCGTGTAGTCGTGCATTTGACTTCCTTTCGGTTAGCAGGTCCGCGAGAACGTCGGTTAGCAGGTCCGCGGAAACGCCCGGCTAGTGCCGAATCCGGTGCTGAGTGGATCGTGGCATAGGTAACCAACACCGGGTGAAACGTCGCTCCAGCGTGGCGCTGACCATCGAGCCACGCAAGCGTTGGCGAAATTGGCGCGGACCCTCCCACCTTGTTACCGGCACATAGGCGTTACCGGGATACTCGTTGGCCTGGGTGGCAACGTCGCGTCAGTTTTCGTCCAGTGAACACGCAGGCCAACCGAGGAATGTGGATCGCACATAGATCACATCGGGTTTGCTGGCTTTAACCAGAAGCATACTCCGACCTGCTATAACGCCGGTCGGGCTGACAGGATTTGAACCTGCGACCACTTGACCCCCAGTCGGACAGAGACCGAATTTGGTCGTCTCGCACACCGTGCGATCGCAGGTGTAGCCCTTCCGGCGAAGAGTTCTCGCTAATGAATCGATGTTGATTTGCTGCGCTTGATTGATGGGTCTGATATACCCATGCATGTCGGTCGGGGAAGGGCCACACACGCGGGAGGACTCACGTGTTCGATTCTGGAGTGCCTTCCTGCCTTCGCGCCGACGATCCTCGACTGAGGTCGTCCAAGTCCACTGCTGAATCGCGCCACCCGAAGACCGCCCCGTACGGACTGGCGGCACTGGCCGTTGCTGCACTCCTCGCAGCAACGGGCGTGCAGTCGATGACTGAAGCCCCTTCGGCGTCCGCCGATGCGAGTGCCACGGTCGAAGCACAGACGCAACGCATGTCCGACGCCAACTTCACCTCTGCCCAGGACGGGTCCTACAACCCCGGGGATCAGCTGACGTTGGTCTGCTCCACGCGCGGGCAGAACGTGAACGGATTCTTCAGCTCCGACATCCCCGGCGGCTGGGACAACCTCTGGTACCGAACGTCGGACGGCCACTTCGTTGCCGATGCCGACATCGCAACCGACACCCTGAACATCGCCGCCCCCGAATGCAGCCCGCCACCCCCGAGCGGCGGCAGTGGGGCAGCGCAGGCCGCCCACACCGACCGCGCGACGGGCAGGACTCAGGGGAGCAATCCGGGGACGGACGGTCAGTGCACCTGGGGTGCTGCGCAAAAGTGGTTCGAGGCCAGCGGATCGTATCCGGCGTTTCGTGGCGACGCGCTGGCGTGGAGGGACTCGGCAATCGCTGCGGGCTGGACCGTAGTCGACGACCCTCAGGACCGTTCGATCGTCGTGTTCCAACCCGGTATTGCCGGTGCAAGCGCAGTCGGCCACGTCGCGTGGGTGGATTCGGTCTCCCAACGTCCCGATGGCCGATGGATCCACGTGACCGAGATGAACAATTCGCAGCTCGGCGGCGTCGGCATCTTCAACGATCGCGACGTCAAGGATGTCCCAGGAATGTCCTACATCCTGTTGCCCTGACCAACCGGGCCGTTCACCGTCTCTGGACGGCGACGACGCGCATCGCACTCGACCGCCCGCAGGACGCGGAACGAAACAACTTGAACTGCATTGGCATCAACGAATCCCGCCGCAGACGACCTCGACGGCGAGCGGTATTCGTTGACCAATCAATAGGCGAGGGAACTCGACCGGGTCGAGCGGCTCTCGCCAACCACGTTTTGAGCCAATGACAGTGTGGCCAGGGCCACGTTGGTCTACTACATCAAGGCCGTTGCCGATCTGCTCGGCCACTCGTCCATCGCGGCGCGGCTGTCGCTGCGGGCCGTGCTCGGGAACGGTTCGTGGGCTGGCTGATTGGCTTCGGTTCCTCTTCTAAAGCTGGGTAGGTGGCCGGGTGCTCCGTCACGATGGGCGATTGGTGGGTGCTGGTGGACTGATGGTTGCCGACCTCCGCATGCCCATTGTGATCCGACGGCGCGGTAACAAGGACTACAAGCCGATCACGTTGGTGATCCCGTCCGCGATTTGTCGAGTTCCTGAAAGGCTGCACGGTCGAGGGCTTCAAGAAAGGGCCATTAGTCCTCTGAACCGATGACTTTCAGTGCCCGCTGTTTGAGACGGCTAAACCGTATTCTGCGGTCGTGACCTATGTGATCGGCAGAGAATGCATCGACGTGATGCACAAAGACTGTGTGCAGGAGTGTCCGGTCGACTGCATCTACGAAGGCGCCCGCACGATGTACATCAACCCGCACGAGTGTGTGGACTGCGGTGCCTGCAAGTTGATCTGCGACGTCGGCGCTATCTATTACGAGACCGACCTTCCATACGACGAATCGCTGCATCTTATCGACAACGCCGCATTCTTCGACAGAATCTTGCCTGGTCGCGACCGGCCGCTCGGTTCGCCGGGAGGCGCCACCGAGTTCGGCAGGACCGGCGTTGACAGTCCGTATGTGGCTTCGCAACCCCGGCGGGAGTAATTCGTGTCCGCTCCCATTGAGTGGCATGCCGCCGCCGACCAGCTAGCCGTTGGGATCGTTCCTGGGTGCCGATAAGTGCTGGCGAATGCTGGTGAGAGATCGCTTGCAGATCGCACGGTATTCTGACGATTCCCTCAAAAATACATCTCTACCTGCGCGAATGCTTGTCGGGCTGACATGATTTGAACCTGCGACGACTTGACCCCCAGTTAGGTGGCCGCGTCGCCGGCGGTCAGCGCCGACGCGAGCGCGCGGGCCATGTCGTCGGCGGACACGATCAGCGCCGACGGATCGGACTTGGCCAGCTCGGCGAGATCGGCCGGCGCGACGGTGTGCAGCCGGCGGGCGCGTTCGCGCTTGCAGGCGATGACGACCTTGCGGGCGTAGCGCCCGTTACCGGCCACATCCAGCGCGGTGCCCTCCTGGACCGCGGTGTCGCGCAGCCGCGCCGCCTCGGCCGCCAGCAGCGGCCAGCCGTCCTGCGCGATCGCGATCTTCTCCCGGTCGGCGATGTGGCAGCCGATCGCCACGATCTCCTCGGGGCTGTAACTGTTGAACCGCAACGTGAAATGGAACCGCGACGCCAAACCGGGGTTGGCGGCCATGAACCGCCGCATCTCCTTGGGATAGCCGGCAACGATCACCACCAGCTGGTCGCGGAAATCCTCCATGTACTTCAGCAGGGTGTTGATGGCGTCCTTGCCGAACGAGTGCCCCTCGTGCTCGGGGACCAGCCGGTAGGCCTCGTCGATGAACAGCACACCGCCCAGCGCGTCCTCGCAGACCTCCTTCATGCGTTGCGCGGTCTGCGACACGAACCCCACGACGAGGTCCTCCTCGGTGACCTCCATGACCTCGGGGCGCGCGATTTTGCCCAGCCCGAACAGGATTTCGGCGACGATGCGCGCGAAGGTGGTCTTGGCGGTGCCGGGCGGACCTTCCAGCACCATATGATTTTCGTTGGTTCCCGACGCGTCCACGCCCTGCTCGGCCAACAGCTGATCGATCTGAATCTCGGTGCGCCACACCGCGATCTGCTCCTTGGGCCCGTCCAAGCCGATCAACTCGTCGAGGCGGGCCTGCGCCTTGGCCAACACCGCGTGCTGCTCGGCGGCCAGCGCGTCGGCGTCGCGTCGCTCGCGGCTGGTTTCGGTGGCCGGATCCCACTTGTCGGTGCGGGTGGCGATGGTGTCGGCTTCGGTGATGATCAACCGCAGCATCGGGTTGCCCAACGCCTCGCGGGCGGCGGGCACCATCTGCCCGTCCACCACCGCCGCCCGAAACGCCGCCGCGGCGGCTTCCTCGTCGCCCAGTTCACGCAGGCACCATCCGCGGGTGAGCGCGACGTCGGCGGCCAGCACCGGGTCGCCCGCGGAGATGGTGTCGACGAGCGCCAGCGCGGCCTGCACCTGACCCAGGCTGGCCGCCGAGCTCGCCGAGAGCGCCGCGACCGCCGCGCTGACCTCATCGGCGGCGTAGGTGGCATGGGCGGGCGGTGACACCGCGGTCACCTCACGCACGTCGGGCCAGCGCTGGGTGGCGAAATACAGAGTGGCGGTAATGAACTGGTGCCACTGGGCGGCCTGGGCGTCGTCGGTGATGACCGGGTCGGAAAGCACAGGGACGGCGTCGTCGTAGCGGCCGGCGATGATCAGCGCCGCCGCGTAGGCCAGCCCGATGGTGGCCCGCGACCACGCCGGCATGGTCAGATACAGCGGCGCGGAGGGCCTGGCGTGCAGGGTCCCGTCGGGCAGGCCGATGCGCCGTGTCTCCCGGTACAGCGCGCGGGAATTCCGATGCGCGGCGGCCAGTGTGTCGATGTCGTGGTCACCGCAGGCCATCCGCCCCAGCCAGGCATCCGACATGGTCGGGGCGGCGGCGGTGATGTCGGTGAAGATGCTCAGCGCGCGGGCGGTGTCACCGCCGCGGTAGGCATCCATGGCTGCGTCAAACGACCGGCGCTGCTCGGTGGGCGAGGTCATCGGGGTGCGATCGCTCCTGGGCTATCGGGTGGTTCGTCAACCGGACCGACGGTAGTCGGTTCCGGTGGTCCGTCCTCGTCGGCGGGCGGCGGCCCGCCCGCATCGGTGATCGACGCCAGCGCGACGGGCTGCTCGAACGCGGACGGGTCGCGCTGCGTGCGCACCTCAGCGGAGCCCGGCGCGGCAAGGCCCTCGTCGCGGATCGTCGCCAGACCCGTTGCGGACGAGCCGGTTTCGGCGGCGGAGTCATTGGGCGCGTTGGGCACCGGATCAACGCCGGGCGACGGGCTGCCGTGCACCAGTGCCGCGTTGTCGGACACCCGGTCCAGCTGATCCCACGGCGCCGCGCCCCGCGCGCCGCCCAACCGGCCGAACCGGCCGCGCAGCCCGTTGGCCGCCGCCGACCCCGCGCCGCCGAGGCCGGCCTGAATCCCCATGCCCAACGCCACCTCGGTGGCCCGGCCGACCAACCGGCCTCCGCCGCGGGGGTGCCCGATGAGGTCGCCGCGCAGATGGCGGCCCAGCAGCAACGCCGCCACCGACACCGCCCCCATCATCAGCACGTGGGCGAACGCGCTGGTGCCGCCCAGCTCGGCCGGCAGCGGGGCGGTCACGACCCGTTCCACCGCCAGGCCGATCACGCTCACGTACACGATGTAGACCATCACCTCCACGCCGTGGCGGAAGAACTGCCACACCACCTCGACCGCGCGGCGCTGCGGGGCACCGGGAATCGCGCCCAGCCACAACGTCGGCAGCAGGATCACGGTGGTCCAGACGGCGTTGACAGAAACCTTCAGCACCGCCCATCCCGACGTGACCATGAACAGCGCCAGCAGCAGCGCGGCGGCCACGAAGACCAGCCCGATCCACTCGTTGGTTCCGTCGAGGTGCTGCGCGTAGGTGACCGCGCCGCGGTCACCGCAGGCCGCCATCGCGGTGATCGGACCGTCGGGGGCGCCGCCGCGCACCGCGGCCGACCAAGCCGACCCGCAGCCACCGACCCGATCAACGACGTGGCCGAAGTTCCACAGCTGCAACGGTTCCCGCACGGTGTGGGTGATCAGGCTGGCGGTCAGCGTGTCCACCTGCGAGCCGCCCGGCGCGCCGAGGGAACCGTTGTGGGTGGCGGCCTCGGCGACCGAAAACCCGACCCGGCGGCCGAACGCCAGCAGCCCGTCGCGCCCGTACATTGCGCCGGCCGGATCGGCGAACACCGCCACCGAGGCCGCCGGCAGCGTCATCGCGATCAGGATCATCGTCGCACCGCGGCCGGCCTCGCCGCGGCGGATGGTGAGCGCCCCGATCAGCACCCCGACCGGCACCGCCAGCACCAGCAGCCCGACTTGGGTGGTGACCGCAATGACCGCGCCGGCGACGGCGCGGGCGATCTCGCCGATGACGGTCAACCAGTAACTGGACACGGTGATCTTCATCACCCACAACGCCAGCGCCACGATGCCGACGAACGCTCCGGCCTCGGCGGTCAGCACGAACGTCAGAGTCACGTTGGTCAGCAAGACCTCGGCGGTGTGCGCGGTCCAGGCCGTCCAGCTGCCCGGATTCCACGTCACCGCCGGACCGGCGCGGGTGATCTGATCGGGCAGCGACGCCACGGCCAGGTAGTAGTCACCGATCGGCACCCCGTAGCTGTCCGTCAGCCCGGTGAAATTCAGTACCGCCGCGTTGGTGGACGCGCTGGCGTGCGGGGCGGTGGTCATCGCCGCACCCGACAAGCCGGCCAGCACCGCTCAAGATGCAGGACCGGGCGGCCCCACCATGGGTCAGAAAGGGGAGAGGGCCGCCCGGTCATCGGCCAGCGTAGCGGTGCCGCCGCCGAAAGCGGAGTGGATTGGTGTCGAATCGCTGCGCCAGTGCCCCGGTCGGCGCCTCGAAGAGCCGCACCTTGCCGAACCCGCCGAACTCGTCGAGGAACCACGCCTCGCCCTCCCGGCCTGCGATGACGGTGCCGTGGCGGGCGTCGACGGCGTCGTCGCCGTGGTCGACGAGGCGCACGGGGCTGGTGTTGTCCACATAGTTGCGCAGCAGATCGGGGTGGCGGTCCACGTCGCGCCCGCACCAGCGCAGCGTGGCCTCGGCCAGCGCGGCGTCGGTGAACCCCAAACACAGCCGCTGGTCGATGAATTCGTCTTCCAGCACCGCGAAGTCGGTGATCGGATGCTGGCTGATCGCGCAGAACCCGGTCCAGGCCTTGCGGCCCTGCCGGATGATCTTGTTGGCGCACTTCTGCCCGCCCGGGGAATGCGTCCACGCCGCGCACTCCTCGACCAGCAGCATGTCGGGCCGACCCGGGCGGGCGAAGAACAGCGACTGCGCAAGTTCGGCGCCCAGCCCGTACAGCGCCTGCGCTGCCCGCGTCGCCGGGGTGGTGCGGCGGTGCAGATGCGCGGTGTACTCCTCGGTCACCGTGGGCAGCTGCAGGCCGCCGAAGTTCCAGATCACGCACTGCGCCGAACCCAGCGCGGGTACCGGCAGCGTGTCGTCGAACATCGGCGCCAGCAGCCGCTGGGTGCGCAGCCCCTCCAGCCCGACCAGCAGATCGTCGTCGGCGGTGACCCGCCCGTCGCGCAGCGCCCGCAGATAGGAGATCAGCTCGTTCATCGACCCGATCCCGTGAACCTCACGCGAGCCCGGCGCCAGATGCGCGGCCAGCCGCGCAGCCTGCGGGCTCAGCGCCGAATACCCCAGCTGCGGCAGCAGATGGTCGATCGTGCGCTGAGCCGCCTCCTCGACCGGGAAGATCCGCAGCCCGTCCAGGCTGAACCTGGGTCGGCTCGGGTCGATGACGACCTTGTCCTGGAAATCGGCGAGCGCGTGTTCATGCTCGCGGGCGTCGGTCGGGTCGAAAATGTGCAGCCCGGCGCCCAGCGCCAGCCACGACCACGCGAGATTCTTTGCACAGTGCGACTTTCCGCGCCCCGGCGACCCGCCGATCACCAGGTTGGCCGGGTTGTCCCGCGCCGGCGCGTTGAGCAGATCCAGCAGCACCACGTCGCGCAGACCCGGGCTGGTCACACTCATGCCCAGCGGCACCCCGGTGTTGTTGCCCAGCCTGCCGGCCAGCAGCGGCACGAACTTGGCGAAGCGCGCGGTGGTGGTCGGGTTGCGGAACTCCCCGAGCCGGGCGGCCTGCTCGGTGCCGGGGTTGAACGCGCGCCACAGCGTCGGCTGGCTGCCCCGCCAACGTTTGGACCCGATGTGGTGGCGCCGGTAGCCGCGGATCACCGCGTCCACCGCGGTGTTCAGGGTGTCCGGGTCGGGGGCCGCGGCGGCGATCACGATGGCCACGTTGACGCCGCGCTCGGCGGTGCCGCGTTTGAGCTCGGAGGCCAGCTCCTTGCCGGAGGCCAGCTTGCGGATCAACTCGTCGTCGGCGGTGGCGTGCCGGCCGCGCTGGCGGAACTGGTCACGGATGTTGACGATGGTGTTCTGCGCGGTGGCCTGCGCGGTGTCGGCCGGGCAGAACGTGCTGTGAATCGTCCAGTCCAGCGTGGTGTCCGGACGGGTCAGGTCGTCGAGCAGCTTGAAGATGGTGGCCTTGGGCCAGGCGATGCCGGTGTCGGGGAAACTGTCCAGCGGGATCAGAGCCTGATACGCGTCGGGCACCTCGTCGCCGCTGTCGCGGTGGGTGCGCACGAACACCTCGGCGTCGCTGCGCGCGGCCCGCCACCGGCGGCCCCGCAGACCCGCCGCCGCCGGGTCGACGTGCATCGGGGTGAACGCCGAGGACGGCAACCGGGCCTGCGGGTCGAACGGTTGCCACGGCAGCGGATGGCGCCACACCCCGCGGCTGGCGGTGTAGTTCCAATGCCACCAGATCTGTTCGGCGCTGGCCGGTTTGACGAAAAACGCGCCCGGCAGCGCCGCCGCCACCTGCGCGGCGCGCTGCCGGTAGGCCGCCAGCGATGGCGCGCTGTCGTTGTCGACGCCGCGCATCACGTCCAGCAGACGGCGCCACGTCCCGGCGCTGGTGTGCCCGGCGGGGCCGTAGTCCAGCGGAACCGACAGCCAGAAGATCCGCCGGCGGGGCCGGTGGCCGGCCAGCGTCGGCTCCCAGACGCGGCAATGCGCGATCCAGGCCCGCGCCGCGGCCGGAAGCGCTTCCGCGCCACCCACATCGGGGTGAGCATGCAGCATCCGGCGGGTGATGGCGCGCGCCGGTACCGGCACCGTCAGCCCGGAAATCGACGCGCCGGACGGCAGCGCGCGCAGCAGCTCGGCGTGCTCGGCGGCCACCGTGTCCTGCCAGTGCTGCGACAAGAAGATGAACGGCAGCCCCGACATCAGGTACTCGGCGTACACCCCGGCGCGGGTGAACCGCAGATTGCCGACCACGCCGAGCGGGCCTTGGGACGCCAACACCGCTGAGCCTGTCAGTGTTTCGGCCGGAGGTTCTGCCACGCCCACGCCGCGCGGGTGGTCAGTGATGGGCGGGTCGACGGCAGCTTCGACAGCAGCCACACCGCGGTCACCGTCAGCGCGATCCCGATCACCAGGATGCGCAGCGCGTAACCGCCATCCAGGGTGGCGGTTACCGCGGCTCCGGTGCCGATCAGCCCGACCACGGCGGCGACCGCGTCGGGGGCGCGCCACTTCTCCTTGAACGGCAACGTGAACCCGTCGCCGGAGTCGCCCAGATGGATCGTGACGGTGCGCTGATCGGAGTAGATCTTGGCCGGGTCGTCGGTGGTCATGTCACTGGCCCCACGGGCTGTCGACGTGCACGGTGTTGCGCACCCCGTGGTTGGCGGCCTCCCGGGTGACCATCGCGCAGATCCCCACCGACAGCAGCACCAGCACCGCGAACACGATGGCCCCGATCTGGGAGGTGATGCCGGCGCCGGTGCCTTCCCTGCGAACCTTGCCGATCGCCGATGCGGTGCCGATCACAAGGGCGATCGCCGCCATGAACCCGATCGCCGAGAACGCCAAATCGGTTCCCGACGTGAACAACCCGCCCGCGGCGAGCATGTCGGTGGTGTCGATCATCACCTCTCCTTTCTCAATCCTTTCTCAATCCTTCCTCAATTGTGGTTCACCGCAACGGGAGTCGGCTCGGCCGCGGTGATCTGTGGCGTCAAGTCTATGGCCGCCACCATCCAGGTTCCGTCACTATTTTCGACGGTGAGCGGATACACCATCGACACGTCGGCGAACTGCGTGGTCTGGGCAGTCACGTTGGCCAGCACATGAATCCGGGTGCCCGGTGGCGCGGCGTCGGGCACCGCGCGATCCGCGGTGGCGGCGGTGACCACGGCGTTTTGATACCCGCCGACCGCCTCGAGCGCCGAGGTGGCCAGCACGTAGCGGTCCAGGCCGGTGGTGGCGGTCAGGTAGGTGCGGATGAACCCGGCCACCACCGCGAACACCGGGCTGTCGGCGCTCAGCGCCTGCCGGTAGCCGATCGTCGCGTCGGCACCAGGGCCGGGACCGTTGACGCGGGCCGGCATCATCAGTGCGCGGGGCTGGTGGTCCCACATCAGCACCGGCACCCGGTAGAACGCACGCGCCGACGCCGCCGAGGCGTACGGGCGTTCGTTGACTGAGATGGTGGCCGCATACAGTTCGCCCTCCCCTAGGGCGCCGGTGCGGATCACCGACACCACCTGCGGGGTGGTGATTACCGCGGCCGGGGTGGTCGGCAGCGCCGGCGCGCCCTCGGGAAGCGTGATGAACCGCTGCAGCGCGGGCCGCTGCGCGGCGGTCGCGGTCAGCCAGGTCGTCACGAAGTCCGCGGCGAACGCGCCCACCTGGTCGGCCTGGTTGCCGACCCGCTGCGCGGTCGCGGCGATGTCGGGACGGTCGGGGACAAGCAAGACCTTGCACCCGGCGGCGGCACCGAAAATCGCGGCCGCGACCACGGCGATGGCGCCGATGCGCCGGCCGTGGTGACGGAGCCGGGTCAGCCGCGCCCGCCACGTTCTGGACATCGTCATCGCCGTCGCCTCAACCCGGTTGGTGCCCAAAGAACTTCATCGCGGCGACCGCGAAGGTCGAGTCGACCGGGTCGCCGGTGAGCTGTTCGGCCGGGTCGCCGGGTGCGCTGGTCTCGGTGGCGTCGCTTGGCGCCGGGCCGTTCGCCGCGCCGAGCACTGAGTCGAGGAAGCCGGGCTGCGCGGAAGCGGCCTGCGCTGGGTTGGGTGGCGGCGAGGCGGGCGGCCGCGAGGTCTGCAGGATGACAACCGTGACCCGGGAGGCCAGCACGCGGTGTGGAAGCGGGGTGGTCACCGGCCCGTGGGCGTTGCCGGTGTCCTGGGTGAGGATGGTGCGGTCGTCGTCGTTGAAGATGTACTGCAACCGGGTCACCACCCGGTGCGCCAGCCATTCGTCCTTGCCGCCAGGGGTTTTCGCGACCCAGCCCGGCGTGACCGACACCGCTGTGAGCAGATAGCTGCGGCCCAGATCGATGTGCAGCACCTGCCCGTCGACTTGTCCGCCGGGCGCGCCGCGCACGCACACCCAGGCCGAGTCGCCTGCGGTGTCGGTCAGCGCCTGCGCCGACGTCGACCCGGCCGGGCAGTTCGCGCTGGCGGTGAATGGGATGGACTGGGCGGAATCCGTTGGCGGGGGCGCTGTTTGGGTCGGCGCCGTGGACGCGCGCATGGGCATGCTGGGCGCAGTGTCGGCGACCGCGGGTTCGTCGCGGTGGCCGAACCCCGTCAGCGCGGCGACGATCGCCACGACGGCGACCAGCAGGCCCGCGCCGAGCACCACCGCCGTCTTCTTCGCGCCGGCGTTGGCGTCGATCGGTTCTTCTGGGCCCACGCTGGTGATAGGTGTCGGTGCGGCGTCGCGCTCGGCTGATGCAGGCACGCATTTCTCGTCGTCTTCGTGACCGCCGTCGTCGTCGTTGCGCTCCGGCTGTGGAGCTGCCGACGGTTCGGGGTCGAACAGCCGGGAGGCGGCCCACTCGTCCTCGCCGACCTGATCGTCGGGCTCGGTCATGGTGTGGCGCTTCGGCCGGACCCTGGCGACAATGTCAGACACGAGTCCGTTGCCGCAAAACAACGTTGCCTGAGCGCATTTGGCGCCCATGCACGACGTTCCCAGCCGTGTCGGCTCGACATCACCGCGACCGCTCCCCGGGTTCGTTCAGCCGTTCGGCGTCCACGAGACCGGGCCCGGTGCTGTCGTAGGCGCCGAGAATCGCGGCGGCTTCCTCGGCGGTGATCGGGCGCTGCGGCGGGGCCAGCGGCCACCAGTCCGCCGAACCGGCAACCGCCAGCCATCCCTCGGCGATGCCGTACACCCCGGCGACCACCGGAACAGCGGCCAGCTGCACACACGCCCACGGCACCAGCACGGCCTGGCCGGCCATCGGCGCCGGGTCATACGTCACCACAATCAGCGCACCCAGACCCGCCCCCGACCACAGCAGCGCAGCGATCGGAAAGGCCCGCAATGCCTGCGGAATCAGCCGCGTCACAGCGGTCTTCACCAGCCAGCCGGCAGGCCAGCCCAGCGGCGCGAGCAGGGTGAGCGCGAGCACCCCCATCAGCTCCAGCTGCGCGGCCGGTGAGTGCGCGTTACGCAGCCACAGCGGCGGAAGCACCGTGTCGTCGTGCGGGTCCGGTACCGCGTTGGCGACCGCGCGCTGGCGGGCCCGCACGTCGCGGCCCAGCACCTCGGCGCGTCGACGCTGAATCGTTGACGTTCCCTGGTGCGCGGCGATCCACGCGCGGCGCATCTCGTCGAACCTGTCCGGGCGCACCGTCATGGATCGACCATAAGACGCCCCAAAGGGTTGCTCGTGCACTAATTTCCGGCGCTGAAAAGTGGGCGAGTGACATCTCAACAAGGCCTGAAGGTCAAGCAATGACCTCAAGCCCGTGTAGACATCCCAGGCTCGTAAGAGTCAAGCCGCAGCTGGCATGCGGGAGTGCCCAGGCGTGACGCGCGCTTCCGCGTGGTACTCGACATCGCCGCTCAGTAACCAGAGTCACGGGTGGAGAGTGGGATCACCGGCCGCGTGCGGTATCTCGTTCACGCTCTCGAGCGCACGACCGGTGGTGCGCGGACCGAACAGTGCAATGTCGAGCGCGACCACCACCAGCGCCACCGCAACGACCGTGAACAATGCGCCCGCGCCGCCGTTGTGCAGCACGGGCAGCAATATGAAGGGCATCAGCCCACTGGACAGCCGCGAGAGCGAATATGTACTACTGGTCGCGGTGGCGCGCAGCCGCGTCGGGAACACCTCCGCCTGATAGATGTGGTAGGCGTTCGAGAACACGTTGCTGACGATCGTGTAGAGAAAGCCGCAGGCCACGATCACTGGGGTGGACGTCGCCGACCCGAAGGCCAGCCCGAAGGCCGCCATTCCCAGCGCCGCGCCGATTACCAAGTACTTGCGCTCGATGCGCTCGACCAGGGGCACCGATAACGCCGACCCGAGCGGGTAGCCCAGAAACGTCACGGCGCTGAACAGCAGCGAGTCCACGATCGAATATCCCCTTGCCACCAGGACTATCGGCGCCAGCGTGCCAAATCCGTAGTAGCCCCACGTCTGGAATAGGTGGAACACCGCCATCATCAGGGTGCGGCGACGGTACGGCGGGACGAACAGTTCGCGCACCTTGCCGGGCGGCGTCGGCGCCGGTGCCTCCAGAGCCGGCTCGGGCAACGGGTCGCCAGCCGCGCGGGCCTGCTCCTCGAAACGCGCAACCACAACTTCGGCGTCCCTCGTGCGGCCGACCGACTCCAGCCAGCGCGGCGACTCGGGCAGCCCGGTCCGTAGCGCGAATACGATAACCGCGCCCAGGGCGCCCACGACGAACATCCATCGCCAGCCATCGAATCCGAGCGGCGCAATCGGCACCAGCCAGTGCGCGAGGAAACCGGCGAGCGGGACTCCCGCAAACGACAGCGTGTACGCCCACGCCATATACTTGCCACGCTGCTTCGGCGGCAGCAGGTCTGCCAGGTAGGTGTCTGAGATCGGCGGCTCGGCCCCGATGCCCAAACCGGCAAGAAACCGCGACACCACAAGCATGACCGGACCGACACTGAATGCGCCCACGAGCGAGAACATCGAGTAGATACTCAGCGCGAGCAAGAAAGCGGGGCGCCGGCCCAGGCGATCGGCCAGCCGTCCGAGCGTGACCGCCCCGAGGAACATACCGAGGAAGGCTGAGGCCAGCAGCAGCGACATCCCGGTGCTGTCCAAATGAAACTGATGCCCCAGAACACTGACGAGCACCCCTGACAGGAAGACCTCGTAGATGTCGAAGAACAGACCCAGACCGATCGCAATCGTGGCGCGGCGGTGCCAGGAGGTGATCGGAAGGCGGTTCATGCGGGCGGCGACGGTCGGTCTGGGCGATGCCGGCAGCGGAGCGGGCGCCGGCGTAGGGACGACCGGTTCCTTGCGCCCCGCTGTCATGGCGGTACCTCCTCGGATCGACCTCATGTGAAGTGAGGCGGATCGGCTGTGCCAACAACGCTACTTCCCGCAGTTCGGGCAGCCCGTTGTGCTTAAGGGCGGCGCCCACTCCCCTCTCCCCGTGCCTCTCCCGTTTCCGCACCAGCCAGCCGGCAGGCCAGCCCACCGGCGCGAGCAGCGTGAGCGCCAGCACCCCCATCAGCTCCAGCTGCGCGGCCGGTGAGTGCGCGTTTCGCAGCCACAGCGGCGGAAGCACCGTGTCGTCGTGCGGGTCGGGGACCGTGTTGGGGACCGCGCGCTGGCGGGCCCGCACGTCGCGGCCCAGCACCTCGGCGCGTCGACGCTGAATCGTTGACATTCCCTGGTGGGCGGCAAGGCGCCCCAAAGGGTCACTCGTGCACTAATTTCCGGCGCTAGAAAGTGGACGCGGACATCTCCGCGAGACCTGAAGGTCAAGCAAAGCCCTCAAGCCGGGGCGTGGGCCATGGGTGCCGGTGCCAGCGTGACGGCGGGGCCGAGAATGCCGGCCGCCGCTCCGATCCTGTCTTTAGTGTCCTAGCGGTTGTCGCGGTGTCCCCCGATCGGGGGACACGCGATTCATCCCCGCACCGGCTAGTTGGCGGACAGACACGGCCGAACCACACCGGAATAGTCATTGCCAGGCCGGCGAACACGGGAAGAAGAATCGAACGCCGTGACCGCGCCCTCGGGCCGACCGACAAGGGATAGCCCACCCAAACACCATCAGATTCGAGAAATGCGCATGAGCAAGAAAACGACGTCGGGCCAAGCCCGCATCGCGTGGGTGTCGAAGGCGCGGTGTGGCTCCACCGATCCCGACGAACTCTTCGTTCGCGGAGAGGCGCAGAGGAAAGCGGCTGTTGTCTGCCGGCACTGTCAAGTCGTCACCGAGTGCCTCGCCGACGCGCTGGACAACAAGATTGAGTTCGGCGTTTGGGGCGGCATGACCGAACGCCAGCGGCGACTGTTGCTCAAGCAGCACCCTGAGGTGGTCTCCTGGTCCGAGTTCTTCGCCGCCCAGCGCAAGCACCGCATCACCGACGAACCGGCGTAACCAACCACCAGAAGGACTGCACGCGTTGCCGAGCGGATGCGGGCGGCGCCGACTCAAACATCTGGGACTATCGGAAGGTCCTCCCATAAGTGTGTATGCGACCGGGCCGGATCAGCCGATGTACCGGGTAGGCGTGTGCCTGTTGTGAGATTCTGCGGGGGTGCCCGCTGATCAGGCGGCTGCTCCTTCGGGAGTGGTGACGTTTTTGTTCACCGATGTGGAGGGTTCGACACGTCGGTGGGAGCGCCTGGGCCGTGCCCGTCGGCGAGATCTCGCCGACGTGTTAGTTGACTCGGCGCACGTTCTGGGCAACTACTGTGGAACCGTCCCAACGCAGGTCGGCCATCATCCTCACGGTCGGACAACATGCCCCATCATTCGGACCGTTGGCCATCCACGTCACATGTGCGACACCGTCCGAGATGGACAGATCGGTCACGATTTCACTGCCGCCGTGGGTAAGGTCGCCGAGGTCGATTCCACCCAGCCGCGTGGGCCCGGCGATATCGAGCTTCGGGCCCGCCGTATAGAGCTGCACAGTTTCCGGCCACCCAACCCCGCCGGCATTGCAGTGGATGACCATAGCGGCGTCGCCTGCGCCCCCCGTCAGGTCGCCAAAGGCCACCTTGTAGGCGCCGGTCTCGTAGTTCAACGCGATCCCGACGTTTCCGGGATGCCCCTCTTGTGGCGGCAGTTGCCCCCCCACCAGCATGCCTGGATCGTGCTCGCACAGCGCCGGCACGGGCGCGCGCTGCAAGTACTCGAACGTGACCGCGCGGCTGCCGGGCGTGGGCACCTGGGTCGCCGGATCGGCTTTGGACATCTGTGTTGTGTGCGCACAGGCGGCCACTGCGACGGCGGACAGAAGGCCAATCACCTTGACGGCCCGGGACTGAAGCAGCACCCGCCGGTGCGAAACCGCGGCGCACATATCGGGTCCGCCTCGGTTGAGGTGATTATTGGTCGCGTCCATCAGTGTCACCGTCGTCACCCCAGCTGGTAGGACTCGCGGGAGTCAGCGCCCATCATCGAGGCCGCTGCGATGGGTGTGATCTTCATTGACTTGCGTATCCCATCCACGCTGATGTCGGCGGTAGTGGCCGGTCGCGTAAAGGTTGCGGCGAAGGCCCTTGCCGCATTCTAGGGAGATCCTTGGGAACCCTCACCACCACGTCGCCAGCCGTGGCTAGCGATAGGCACGCCGTCCGCCGCTCCCAAGCCCGACGTCTCGAAATAGAATTCTCATATGAGAGTTGTCAAGCCGCTGCGGCATTAGGTGCTGGCTGGGATGTCGAGTAGGCGCTTGTGGTCGCGCAGCATTCGCCGCACATGACGTTGTAGGCGGCGGCGGGCAGAGTGGCCTAGCACGGCTTGGGTCGTGGCGTTTCCCTTGAGCGCGTTTGCGGTCGTAGTCGATCCGTGATGCGGTGTCGGTGCGCGAGGCGGTGTGGCGCATGCCAGGTAACAGGCGCGCAGCAGCCGTCTGTTGTAGCGGCGGGGTGCGTTTCGACGATTGCCGGCTGATGCGCCCGGAGTCCCGCGGGACCGTGGCCAGTCCAGCGACGGCCGCGAGGCGGTCGGTGTTGCGGAAAGCAGCGATGTCCTCGCCCGTGGCGGCCAGGAACTCGGCGCCGAGGATAACGCCGAAGCCGGGCATGCTCAGGATAATTTCGGCGTGGCGATGCCGGCGAAATCGCTCCTCGATCATCGCGTCGGTGTCGCCGATTTCGGTGTTGAGGGTCATCACCTCCTCGGCCAGCCGGGCCACCATCGCCGCCGCCAGTTGTTGCCCGGGTACCACGGTGTGCTGGGATTTGGCTGCTTCGATCGCCGCGGCTGCTACGGCATCGGCGTTGCGGGCCTTGCGTTTACGCAACCAGGCCGCCAACCGGGCAGCCCCGGCGCGGCGCAGCCCTTCGGGGGTTTGATACCCGGTGAGCAAGATCAGCGCGGCCTTGCTAGCGCTGTAGTCAAATGCGCGTTCCATCGCGGGGAAGTATTCCAGCAGCTGGGCACGCAGGCGGTTGATCGCCCGGGTGCGATCGGTCACCAAATCGGTGCGTCGGCTGGTCAGGATCCGCAGCTCCATCGCGATGTCATCCCCCGGTCGCATCGGCTCCAAATCACGGCGCATCCAAGCCGATCGGCGATCACTGTGGCGTCGACCAGCCGCACTAGAGACACAAGCCACGAAGGCAGAACTAACCGTGGAGCGAGCCAGCCGACCCCATCAGCGTGACATTGGCAAAACTTCGTGTCAGAGATGGCCCGACGATAGAACGAGAACAGCGTTGACGACCGGTGACACGATACTGACGTGGATGAGACCCGTCGCGGTGCACTGTTTGTGGCTAGATTGGCGTGTGGGTCGTGCCGCACCGAACTGCCACCGAACTCCAAGTCTTGTAAGGAGTGCGGTGCGCCGGTCACATAGGTCAGCCGATCGGCGGAGTACAAGCAGGTGATGGTGCGATCTGTGCTAAAGCTGATTGCTGTTGGAACTGTCTTGCTTGCCCTCGCGGCGGCTTCCTCGTGTGGCCATGCAGCGGACACAACAGTACGTGACAGCGCGGAGGCAACGCCGACGCCAGATGCGGCTCCCACGCCTGACTTCGCAGCAGTCTCCAAGCTGATGAATGATGCGATTGCCGCGCATAGGCTGCCAGGTGCTGTGGTGGTGATCGGGCACGGTGGCAAGATCGTCTTCCACCAGGCTTATGGCTTGCGCAAGCTTGCGGGCGAACCGGGGCTAGATGGATCGCCTGCACCTGCAGAGCCGACGACCGAGGACACGACCTTCGATATGTCGTCGTTGACGAAGTCCCTCGCAACCGCGACCGCCGTCATGCAACTTTACGAACAAGGCAAGGTTCAGTTCGACGATCCTGTGCAGAAGTACTTGCCTGAGTTCAACACGGTGAACGATCGACAGCGTGAAAAGGTGACGGTTCGCATGTTGCTTACGCACACTTCAGGCGAACCGGGAGACGTAAATCTCGCAGATCCGTGGGGGCTGGGCGGAGCCGATAAAACCGAAGGCATTCGTCGTGCGCTCACCACGTCGCTGCAGTCGGGTCCCGGTGAGGTGTTCCGCTACTCCGACATCAACTTCATTCTGCTGGGCGCGCTGATCGAGACAGTCACCGGCTCGGCCGAGGACGTTTACGTTCAGCAGAGCGTATTTGCGCCACTTGGCATGGAAGACACCCGCTATCTGCCTCCAGCCAAAGCATGTGGTCCGCATACGATGCGAGGAGCTGCGATTGCGTGGGCGCCCGCGCCAAGTGGGCGCGTGGTGGCCGCTTGTCCTGCGGGCGCATGGAGCACCAGTCTTTTGTCGCGCATCGCACCAACAGCACATGACGGCGAAAGCAGAGCCGATCCGAGCAAGAATCCCGATTCTGATTACTTGCTTTGGGGCACTGTGGAGGACCCGACCGCGCGCCGCATGGGCGGCGTGGCCGGGCATGCCGGTGTGTTCTCGACGGCCCACGATGTCAGCGTCTATGCGCAGGCCCTGCTTGACCGGCTTGCGGGCCGCCCGAGCAAGTTTCCGCTGAAGCAAGCGACTGTCGAATTGATGACGACTCCTGGGCAACCTGGACATACCGCTCAACAACTCAAAGCAGCCAACGATGCTGCCCGACAAGCCATCGCGAAGACCCCAAACACCACAGATCCGCTGCTCGCTCCGAGCTACCCGGCAATCAAGGGTCAAAATTTGCGTGGCTTTGGCTGGGATATCGATACGGCCTATTCCGCCCCGCGAGGCATGATCTTTCCCGTCGGCAGCTTTGGCCACAATGGCTTTACCGGAACCTCGCTGTGGATAGACCCAGGATCAGATACCTACGTCATTCTGCTCTCGAACTCAATCCATCTTCCAGGCAGTCCACCGATCTCGAATCTGGAAGGTGAAGTGGCTACGGCGGCAGCCCAGGCCCTGCGCCTTTAGGAGCGCAGGTCGCCGTCCGCGACTCTGACCCGTGCCGGCCGAAGACCCCGTTGGACATTCTGCGTGAAGTCGCTGGGCTGCAACCACTTTCTGACGAAGCAGGACGACCAGGGCGGCTAAAGCCCTGACGCCCGACTTCAAGCTTCGGAGCGATCATGTTCGTTCGAAGTGCTGATAGTCGATTGGAGTCTTCCAGTATCCACCCCACCGCCACCCACGATCCGTGAAGACGAATACGGCCGGGTCGCCGCTATGTAAGAGTCCTGGGTCGGTGCGGCTGCGGTCCAGGTATGCCGCGGCGTTCTTCGGTTGGAACCCGCCTGTGCCATCGACAGACGGGTTGAGAAGTGGGTTGAGGTCGATGGCCCGACCGTAGGCGTGTTGGGACCATCGGTTGGTTCCCGGGATGCTTCGGCAGTTGAACGCCGAGGTGTTGTTGTCCTCCATGGATAACTCATCATCAGCGCCCGGATATTGGTCGACTGTGCGGATCTTCTCGATGGGAAAGTGCAGTCGGTAAAGCTGGTCGAAGATCGTGATCACCTCCGGCACCAAGTCCTCGTGCACGATCAGCTCGCCGCGGTGCGTCTGGCCGTCGAAACCGATGTGGTCGACGCCGACGCGCCGCAGCCGTCCTGCTTCCACGGGGCAACCCGGCCGCCAGCTCGCGCCAAGTTCGGCGGCAGTGACCGGCTCAACGGTCGCACCCGCAGGTGCTGGTGGCGCGCTGGCCGACGACGTGACGATTGACGACGACGGTGGGGCCGCAAGATGTGGCGTTGCGGTAGTGCACTGCACGAGCACGGCACCAGCTGCAACTATTTCCGCCAGTACGGCGACCGTCCCTTTGAAGGTCGTCAATTGGCGAAGAATCTTCACCGCTTGCTTCCACCCCTGCAAGACCGCTGCGACCAATGGGTTCGCTGGACAAGTCCGAGTCCGCGTGCCGCCGACGGTACCGCAGAGAGTTTTCCATTGCCGGTTACAGCGACGTATCCAGCGCATTCTCGTGTTGCCCGCCTATTCGATCCGACTGACAAGCACCGGCCCTGCCCTGTCTTGAAACAGACCTTGCGCTCAACCGGTCAGTGCATCGGTTGGATCAGGTTAGCTGGTCGCTAGCCCCAGAAGATGGGGTCAGCTCGGCCATCGAGATAGTCAAGCAAGTCCTGGACTCGTGGGCTGGGGTCCAGAGGAGCGTAGCGGTGGTATTTCTCGTTCCGGTCGCGCCAGTAAAGCGTCCATAGTCCGGTGGCCTTGGTGTAGTGCAGCCGGGCGATCGGGAATCGGGTCCAGTCGGGGCCAAAGTCCTCGCGCCAGGGCGGTCGGCACTCGCAAATGGTCAGATGTCTTGGTGCGACGTCGCATTCGACGCGGACCTCGTCGCGAACGTGCTCGGGAACCTGGCCCGCGCACCAGCGTTGCACGCGGGCGACGTCGAGCTCGGGAAGTCCGCCGACGGCCACCGAGCCATGATCGCAGCCGAGAACCGCACCGGCTAGGCGGGCGCACGCAGCATCGGCATCGGCTCGGTAGCGCCGAATGCTTCGGCCGGGGTGGCCCAGCCGAGCACTCGACGAGGGCGGTGATTGAGTTTCGCAGCGACGGAGTTGAGTTCGGCCTGGGTGAACGTCGACAGGTCGGCGTTCTTGTGCAGGTACTGGCGCAGCAACCGGTTCGTATTCTCGTTGGTGCCGCGCTGCCATGGATGGTGCGGATCGCAGAAGAACACCGGAAGTGCCAGCGCCGCGGTGATAGCCGAATGCTGCGCCATTTCGCTGCCGCGGTCCCAGGTCAACGACCGCCGCAGGTGTGCCGGCAGCCGGCCCATGTGGTCGATCAACGCGGCAGCCACCGCGTCGGCCTTATTGCCGTCGGGCAGCGCCACGACCATCGCGTAACGGGTGGCGCGGTCAACGAGGGTGGCGACCGCCGATGGGCGCGATCCGAACACGAGGTCGCCCTCCCAATGGCCGGCCACCTGCCGGGTGTCCGCCTCGGTCGGTCGCTGGCGGATGGAGACTATGTTGCGGATCTGGCCGCGACCGTGCGAGCGCTTCTTTCCGCGCGGCCGTCGGATCGGACGCTCGCTCCGCAGACAGTGAAACATGCTGGCGTCAAATACTTTCCGCGACGGCATATACAGGTCACGATAGATCGATTCGTGGGAGATCCGCATCGACGCGTCACCGCCAAACTCCCGCCGCAGCCACTGAGCGATCTGCTGCGGCGACCAATCGTCGTCGAGCTTGTCAGCGACAACATCCCGCAACCTAACGTTCGCGGCGAGCTTGCTCGCTTTCGGTCGCCGCGCCCGGTCGAACGCCGCTGCGTCGGCGACCAATGCCCGGTACGCATCGCGACCACCATTGCGGGCAATCTCCCGCGACACCGTCGACGACGGGCGGTCGATACCCCCGGCGATCACCCTTGCCGACAAGCCGGCTGCAACCCCGCGCGAGATCTCCTCACGCTCGACCAGGGTCAGATGACCGACTCTGCGCCGCCGCGGGATCGGCGGGATCCCGCCCGATTCACGCAAGTAGCGTCGGATCCTCGGCAGCGTCTCACCCAGCGTGCGCTCCATCTCGCGAATCGCATCCCCACGCCGCCACATCGCCCAAATCAGAGCTTGCTGCTCGACGTCAAACCCGACCGGACCCACACCCATCCCGACCTCCACCAGCACATCATCATCTGCCTCCAGTGATGCGCTGACCGGTTGAACTCAAGACGACATATGAGACAGCTCACGCCACCTCATACTGTCAGGTAAACCTCGAGGTCGTCGTGTCTCAGAAGTCCGTCTCGGAAATAGCTGTCTCACAACAAGTTGATCAGCACCTCCATGCCTTGTGACCCGGATGATGGCAGCACGCGGGCACTGTCTCTCACGATTTCGGGCGGCCGTGCTAGGCGCTGCTCGCAATGAATCATGTGTACCCCACAGTCGTTGCCATCGTTTTCTTCAGCGCCTACGTCTGCCTACGTCTTTAGAAGTCGGTGTGAGCGCTAACAGGAGTGTGGCTGTGCTACACCGACCTGTAGGGTCTCAAACTGCTTGGCGGATGGCGATGCCTCTACCTGGGCGTTTGCAGGATTCTCATCGAAATGGCGGACGCGTTTTTCTCATCTTCGTGGCGGATCCTATAACCGGACGGTTGTGCAAGATGTAGTTGGCGCAAGTTGGTTTTGCTTGTCGAAGATCTCGGGCCGAGCAAAATGCGGCTGGCGACTCGTGGCTGCGGTTTAGGGGCGGACCAATCGACGCAGACAAAGGGATTCGCGCACGGCTGCGTGCCGGATCAGGTTGCGGTGAAGCGTGGTTCACGGTGATGTCGGGACTTCAGTTCTCCTGGGGAGCCGTCGGGATGAAGTTGAGCGGTGCACCAAACGGAATGAGCGGCTCGCGCTTCACACTGGCCTGGAACTCCCCGATGAGTCGGGTGATGTGGGCCATGACCCAGGTGTGCAGGTGGGGGTATTCGACGGGTTCGCGTTCCTTGGGGTCGGTGAGCAGGTTGATGATGCGGGGGTTGGCGTAAGGCGGTGAGGGGTCGAAGAACTGGCGCTGCTCGACGAAGACCGTTTTGAAGTTTTGCCATTTGACGCCGTAGAGCTTGTCGCCGTTCCAGAACAGGAATCCCTGCCGGTTGGATTGGTCCTGCTCACCGCAAAAGAACGCCCCCTGATCCACCCCGTCGATCACCCGATCGCTGGGCACCTCACAGCCGGCCCAGCCGATCAGGGTGGTGAACATGTCGGTGACGTGCACGATCTCGTTGCTGACCCGGCCGGGGGCGACGTGTCCGGGCCAGCGGATCAGACACGGTGTGCGCAGCGAGCCTTCCATGCCGGTGAAATATGACCCCTCCCAGAAGCCGGCCGTCCCGCGCCACGGCAACGCATCCTCGGGGCCGTTGTCGCCGGCGAAGACCACGATCGTGTTGTCGGCGATGTTCAGTTCGTCGAGCAGGTCCAGCAGGGTGCCGAAATCGGCGTCCATCTCCAGCAGGCAGTCGGCCCAGTCGCCGGCCCCGCTTTTGCCCTTGAATTCCTCGCGCGGCACGGTCGGCAGATGCAGCATCGAGTGATTGAAGTAGACGTAGAACGGTGTGCCGGCGGTGACGCTGCGCCGGATGAACGTTTCTGCGCGGGTGAGGTATTCGCGGTCGATGTCGCGGCGCACGTCCAAGGTCAGTTGTTCGAGGTTTTCGACCGGACCGCCTTTGGTGCTCGCGACGACATACGACATGGAGTCTCGGTCGGGGTCATAGAGCGGGTCGTCGGGCCACAGGCATTCGTCGTAGCTGTGCGGGATGCCATACCACTCGTCGAACCCGTGGTCGGTGGGGTAGCGCCCGGGCTCGTCGCCGACGTGCCACTTGCCGTAGATGGCGGTGGCGTAGCCGGCCTGCGACAGGATGTCGCCCATCGTCTGCTCCCAGGCCACCAAACCGCCCGGCAGGCCGGGCAGTTGCACCGAGCCGTTGCCGGAGCGGATAGCGTAGCGGCCGGTCAGCAGCGCCGAACGGGTCGGTGTGCACTGGGCTTCGGGCGCGAAATTGAGCAGCTGCAGTCCTTCCCCGGCGAAGCGGTCCAGCCGCGCTGTGTCCGCGCCGCGCAGGATCCCACCGCCGTAGCAGCCCAGCTCGCCCATGCCCAGGTTGTCGATGTGGACGTAAAGAATGTTCGGAGGTCCGGCAGCCGTTGGCGACATCGCCTGCTGCTCAACCGAAACGTCGTCAGGGTTCATTCGCTTACCCTCCTGGGGTGGTTCTTTGCTCTCGACGCTCTCCGGACCGCTTGCGCGACAGCTAGTGCGTGCCAAGCGTTTTGGTTACCTCGTCGGCCGCCCGCTCGCCGCCCTCTACCGCGCCTTCCAGGTATCCGTCCCACGACCCCGACTCCGCTCCGGCCCAGTGCAGACGCCCGATCGGTGTCCGGGCGGCGGGCCCGACCTCGGTGATCAAACCCGGCGGCTTGGACGGTATGCAGCCGTGCAGGTATTTCTCCTCGCCCCAGTCCTTATCCACGTAGTCGATGGCGTCACGGGCACGCGCACCGAACAAGCGCGCGAAGGCCGTCAGCACCGCGTCGCGGCGGGCGGTGGAGTCGTCGGCGAGCTCTGCGGGCATGGCGATATCCATCCGCTGGTCGAAGGTGGCGAATCCCACCAGTACACCGGGCTTCGGGTCGTGCCCGGCCGGTGAATTGTCAAAGACGATGGGCACCGGGCCGGTGTCGCTGACGGCCTGACCGCTCAGTCCGTCGGCTCGCCAGAACGGGCGCTCGTAGACCGCCTGCAGCTTCAGCCCGGTGACCATCGTCAGCCGCCGCTGCAGACGCGCCCGTTGCTGCGGGAGCCGGGGCTCCACGGCGATCCGCTCGGCGACCGCCGGGCTCATCGCCACGATCACCCGCCGCGCCCGCACCGCCCCGTCGGCGCATTCGATGTCCACCCCGTCGGCGTCTTGGCGCAGACCAACAACCGGGCGGCCCAGCGCGACCCGCGCACCCAGGCGATCGGCCAGCCGTTGTGAGATCAGCCACGGGCCGCCCTGGAAACGCAGTTCCTGAGCGCCGCCCTCGACATCGATGAGCTTGGAGAGTCCGCCCGCAGCCCGGATGTGACTCAACGCGAACAGCAGCGACACATCGTGGGGGGCACCGCCCATCGTCAGCATGCACATCGTGCACCACACCGCACGGCACAACCGGGTGCGTGTCGACCGCAGCAGCCAGGCCTGCAGCGTTTGGGCGTCCCAGGTCGCTGCCTTGGCGGCGCGCCACGGCTCATCGTCGGGCAAGCTGCGCGCCATCCGATCCATCCGCACCAGCGACTGGACCAGATCGGTCAAGCCCACAGGTGACGCCCACGGCGGCGGGGCTTTGCGGTAGCGGTAGCGCTTACCCCCGGTGACCAGCAGGTGCCGCCCCTGGCAATAGGTCGGAAACGTCGGCACGCCCATCTCGGCGGCGAGCGCGAGCAGCCGGGTGTGCGCGCGGGCAGCCCACTGGCCGCCAACATCAAGTGCCGTGCCGTCGGCCAGCCGGTGACTGAGGGTGCGACCCCCGACGCGATCGGAGGCCTCCAGCACCACCACGTCGGTGACTCCAGCCTCCACCAGCCGGTGCGCTGCCACCAGCCCCGACAGCCCGGCCCCAATGATCGCCACGTCGTGTTGTCCGGATCCCGACACCGGTACATCGGTAGTCATCGGTTTCGCCTGCTAACCAGGAGACACCTCCCGAATTCGTGAAGCGCGCCGACCGACCCGCTGTAGGACGCTAGTCCCAGCCGATCCGCACGCACAAGCATTCTGAGCGCGTGGCTAGCTTCGCGTCTGCTGTGTGTCATACCGTCGCTTCCACCTCTGGCCGGCTGGCGAAAACGTTTCCCCCCTGGACAATTCGCCAGATGGCCAGCGTGTGCCTGATGTCATCGAGGGGATTTTCGTCGAGCAGTACGAGGTCGGCCAGCTTGCCCGGTGCCAGTGTGCCCAGGACATCTTCGGCCCCCACGGTTCTCGCGGCGTCGGCGGTGGCCAGGCGCAAGATGTCCAGCGGCGGGACACCCGCAGCGGCCAGGTGCCGAAATTCCATGTGCAGCCCATGGCCGTAGAACGTGTTGGGATTTTGGGCGTCGGTGCCGGCCAGCATCGTCACACCCAGGCGCTGTGCTTGTCGAAGACTGGCCTGCGTGCCTTGGTAGGACTCCAGGATCGCGGCTGGTGAAAGATCGCTGAACACCTCGACGTCCTGTTGCGAGAGCAGAATCGGTTTGCGAGGTGAAGGCGCGCACGCAGCCGCACGAGAGCAGGTGCGGCTCTTTCGCGAACAGCA
This sequence comes from uncultured Actinomycetota bacterium, assembly GCA_963828065.1. Classification (GTDB taxonomy): domain Bacteria; phylum Actinomycetota; class Actinomycetes; order Mycobacteriales; family Mycobacteriaceae; genus Mycobacterium. The sequence continues at coordinate 296,103 of CAWHDL010000018.1, forward strand.
GCGCGTTGCCCCCGGGCACCCCGATGGTGACACACCACCGGGTTCCGGTCTTGGCCAATAACTGCAACACGTCGTCGTAAACCCGGATCGGGGTGAGCTGGTGCTCGATCGACGCACGGCCCAACACAGCGCCCATGACGACTTCCCTGAAGATCATGCCGTGTGCAACCACCGGGATGTCGTGGCGCCGCGCTTCGTCGGCGATGACACGGTGCAGCGGCCAGGGCAGGGTGAAGTAGGACTTGATCGCCACGGCCCCATCGCGCTTCTCTTTTCTCACCAGCGCACGCGCTTCGGCTTCGGTGTCGGCAAGAAACGAGCCGCCGTGGAAAAACGTACGCGTCGCCTCGAGCATCGCCCCGCACGAGAAGATCCGCGGAACCGGGGCGCCATAGCCGTGACGGCGATCGGTCCAGGCGTTGAGCACGGTGATGTCGCTTCCCATGTCTCGCACCGATGTAACGCCAAAGGCGATCAGGCTCGATGTCCGGCTGACATCTCGGGCCGGGATGAAGTGGATGGGTGTTGCCAGGTGTACGTGCATGTCGAACAGGCCCGGAATGGCGTATCGGCCATCGGCCTCGATCACCCTGACATTCTCGGGCAGCCGGTGGCCTGACCGCGGCCCCATCCATTGAATCCGGCCCTGATCGATGAACATCGACGTCGGTTCGGTGAAGCCGCCCGCGTCGAAATCCAGCACGCGCACGTCCGTGATGAGCAGCGGCGCCGGAGCTTCGGCCGGAAACTCGACCCGGACCGGGATTTCCACCCGCTCGCCGCCGTCGAGCGGATGGCGCCACACCGTCGCGCCGGTGGCGTAGATGATCGCGCTGGCGTCGGGGGCGAAGCTGAAGTTCAGACCGCCGTCATCGGTCAGGCGCCTGATCGCCTCGTCGGTCACCGGCCGCTGATCCAACGGCGCCACCCAGATCTCCTCGTTGCGGCGAAACGCCAACCATTTGCCATCCGGGCGAAACCAAACCATCGGCCACGTGGCCGGTGCGGATCTGGGTGAGCGGGTTCAGGCGAACCGCCGTCTCGGATCGGCTGGCGATATATCTGGTTGCCGGCCGTGTAGTACACATGCGCGCCGTCAGCAGAAAAATGCGGGCGGGGCATCCAGCGGGGGACCGCGTCGACGATCTTCCTGCGCTCACCAGTTTCAAGGTCGACCACATACAGGCTGGGAAGAGCCTTGGTGAAGCCCACATACACCAGTTGCCGACCATCGGGACTCAAGGCGGGCTCGAACCGGCCAGTGCGATCGACCGTCAGCAGCGTCGACGATTTGCCGCTGCGCAGATCGGCCACTCGAAGTTCCTGAACATTGTCCTCGCTGTGTTGATAGGCAAGGTTGTGGCCATCAGGCGACAGTGCCGCGGGCCCCCACTGGAAGCCCTTCGCATCGAACAGCCGCTTGGCTGCTCCCCCCTCGAGACGCTGCTGCCAGATGAGGCCGGCGGCGCTGAAGATCAGGCTTCTGCCGTCGGGTGACAGTCGGGGATCGAGCAGACTGGTTGGCCTGCCATTCTGGCGCGGTTCTGGCGCGTAACGAGGCGGTGGCGATGGCGGGAAGACCGCCATGGTGATGGTCGCCGAGAAGCCGATCTTCTCCCGCTGACCCGTTTGTGCATCGATTCGCCACAACTGCCCGGCTCTCTCCGAGGTAAACCTTGCCGGCGGCAACCGAGAACCCGGGTCGCGGTTGGGGATTGCTCAGTTCGGTAATCGTGCGCGCTGCCTGGTCGCGCAGAGACACGTAAGTGAGTTGTTCAGGCTGTGGCACAAACACACCGCCTGCCGCCCGTTCGTACTGGCGCACATACAGGCCATCGCCGGTTGGGTCCGGCACCACCCGGTCCACGACACCCTCGACCCTGAGCAAGGTGGCGACATCTCCCGGCGATGTCATCACGTCGATTCGACTCTGAGCGGACTGGGTGGCAGAGCCGTTTTCAACGCCCGTCCAGGCCACGCGGCCATCCGGGAAATAGAACACGTCGCGGATCAAGCCAGGCCCGTCGGTCAGCGTTTCGGTGCGACCGTGCGGCAGCGATATCCGACGCACCTGCGTCTGTAGGCCCGACGGCGCAACAAACTCATACTGCGCCCAAAACCCTTCCGACTCATACGTCAGATAGGCGATGTGGCTGCCATCTGGTGACCAGACGGGACGCGCCGCCCACTGTTCCTCGGTGAGTTGGCGAACATCGCCATCCGCCAGATCGAGAATGAACAGGTTCCCGTCGCTGCGCACATCACGGTCAGAGGCAAAAACCACCTGCCGACCATCCGGAGATATCGCCGGATCAGAATCGAAGTAAGGCCCAAACGTCAGCTGCTCGGCCGTGCCGCCCTCAACCGGCAGCCGAAACAAGTGGCCCAGCGCGGTGAAGATCAGCCACACCCCGTCCGGCGACACCGCCACATCCGGCCGGGTGACTTCTTGGGTTTCGATCTCGACCGACCGCGTCTCCATCAGGGCCTCCTAGGAGACAACATTGGGGCTCACGCCGCCAGGGCAAGCGCGGCGACAACCGCGCCTCCGGCGCGCCGGCCTCTTAGCGGTCGATGGCCTTGTGCACTTGCTCATCTCAGCTCACCGCAATGTCTTTCGGGGAAATGCGACGGGATCCACGTCGGCCCGGACCGGGCCCCTCGCGGATCGGGGGTTGATTCTCCGGACGCAGCGACCGATCGGTGAAATACACCCCTAACCTCCTCCACGCGGACTCAACCGCCGCGGCGCGCCACGGCCCGCCACCGACGGTCACGTATTGACGTGCAGGGCAAGGCTAGACGCTTCAAGGCCGATCGGACACGACTTTCCCTGCGCTTCACAGCGACGAACTCGACGTTGATGTCGCCGTTGGCCACTGTTGCCAGCCCGGGGATGGTTTCCCTGGCCATTGACAGGCTGGCCGGCAAGGCGAAAAGTCGGGTGGCATCAGAAGGAGGGTCTGCGATGAAGCGATGGTTGCGTCGCCGGGCCGCGGTCGCCGTATTCGTCTTCGCACTGGCGTCCATGATGGCACTCACGACCGATTCTGTGGCGTGGGCCCAGCCGTGGTGCCCTGTCGGCTGGTACTGGAACAACTACACGAATTCGTGCCAACCCGTAGCCGCACCCCAGGTCACCGCCTGCGTTAGCGTCGGCGGCAGGCGTGGATACGTCCGCGGCGGCGTCTGCGTCGGGAACTGATAGCTGGGCAACGCCCGGTGCGGCTCGCGGTATCTGAGACGTTGAGTGGCGGATGTAAGGATCGCGGGTTTTCAGGTGTAGTGCACTGCGGAGGGACGAGAAGGGATGGGCAGGATGAAGCTTCCGTTGATCGCGCTCGCCGGCTTCACGGCGACCAGCATGGTTGTGGGTGTGTCCGTCGTCGGCTGCACCGGCAACAAGTCATCGACGACCTCGTCGTCGGGATCGGCTACTTCAGCGGGAAGCAGCAGTGCGACATCGAGTTCGAGCAGCGCCGCAGCCGCCGACTACACCGCTCTGCTGATCAAGGCCGGCGACATCACCCTGCCCGGCGACATCTTCACCGGTCAGCCGCCGATCCAAAACCCCAACGGGCAGCCCGGTGTCGCGCAGATTTTCGGCAACCAAAACGACATCCGTCACGTCGGCGACACCATCCTCATCCTGCCCGATCCTGACCAGGCCGTCAGCGAGCTGGACCAAGAAAAGGCCGCACTGGGCGATATGGTTAAAGGCGGAACCCCCGCACCCTCAGCGGTGGGCACCGGGGGAACGATGGTATCCGGCACCGCACCGGAGGGATCCAAGGCGGTGACCGTGCTGCTGTTCACTGAGGGCAAGGCTTTCGTCAACCTGGAATTTGACAGTCCACTCAACGATCCCGTGCCGTCCCAATTCGTCACCGACATAGGCCAAAAACAAGACACCGCGATCAAAAACGGACTACACGGCTAACCCGGGGCGGTCGGCAGCTCCGGCAAGCCCGGCACGGCGGGCAAGCACGGCTAGCTACCGCGATGGTGTGAATCGGCGCAGTCTCAGGCTGTTGCTGACGACGAAGACGGAACTGAAAGCCATCGCAGCGCCGGCGATCATCGGGTTGAGCAGTCCCGCCGCAGCTAACGGCAGCCCTGCGGCGTTGTAGGCGAACGCCCAGAACAGGTTGCCCTTTATCGTCGTCAATGTCTTGCGCGACAGCCGGATCGCGTCTGCAACCGCGCGCAGATCATCGCGCACCAACGTGAGGTCGCTTGCCTGAATAGCGACGTCGGTGCCGCTGCCCATCGCAAGGCCGAGATCCGCTTGCGCGAGCGCGGCTGCGTCGTTGACGCCGTCGCCCGCCATTGCGACGACCTTGCCGTCGGCCTGCAGACGCTTGACCGTCTCCATCTTGTCCTGGGGGAATACCTCGGCGATCACCTCATCGATACCCACCTGCTTGGCAATCATGCGGGCCGCCGTCGCGTTGTCTCCCGTGAGCAGGATCGGCGCCAACCCGAGGGCCCGCAGTTCGTTGATGGCCTCGGCCGACGTCGGTTTGACCGTGTCGCCGACGACGAGCACTCCGCGTGCCTTCCCGTCCCAGCCGACCGCGACGGGCGTCCTGCCTTCAGATTCGGCCTCACACATGGCTTTTGAGAGTTCCTCAGGCAGCTCGAGCAGCCGCCGCCGCCCCACGATCACCGTGTGTCCATCCACGATGCCGCGCGCCCCCAGGCCCTCGAGGCTGGTGAATTCCTCAGCGCTCGGGAGGTCGCCCACCTTGTCGCGCGCGCCGGCCGCGATCGCGGTGGCGATCGGATGCCCGGACGAGTCCTCGAGAGCTCCGGCCAGCCGCAATACCTCGTCGGGCCGTTCACCGCTCGCCGTAATCACGTCCAGCAATGTCATCGTGCCGGTGGTGACGGTGCCCGTTTTGTCCAGCACGATGGTGTCGACTCGGCCGGACGCTTCAAGCGCTTCCGGTCCCTTGATCAGGATGCCCAACTGCGCTCCCCGGCCGGTCCCGACCATCAACGCGGTCGGTGTGGCCAGGCCGAGCGCGCACGGGCACGCGACGATCAGCACCGCCACCGCGGCGGTGAATGCGGCTGCAACCGACCCGCTCGTCGCGAGCCAGTACCCCAGCGTCGCCACCGACAGCGCGATGACGATCGGCACGAACACCCCGGAAATCTTGTCCGCCAGCCGCTGGGCCTCGGCCTTGCCGTTCTGCGCCTCCGCCACCAGGCGCGCCATCTGTGCCGACTGCGTATCGGAACCAATGCGGCTGGCCCGCACCACGAGCCGGCCATCGACAACGACCGTCGCCCCGACTACCTGGTCGCCGGGGTGCACGTCAACCGGCACCGACTCCCCGGTGAGCATCGACGCGTCCACCGCGGAGTTGCCGCCGACCACGACGCCGTCGGTGGCGATCTTCTCGCCAGGACGCACCACGAACTCGTCGCCGACCGACACCTTGTCGATCGGAATACGTTGCTCGACACCATTGCTGAGTACCGACACATCGTTGGCACCGAGTTCAAGCAGCGCCTCGAGGGCTGCACCCGCACGGCGTTTGGCTCGAGCCTCGAAATAGCGTCCGGCGAGCATGAACGTGGTCACGCCGGCGGCGGCTTCGAGATAGATGTTGCCGGTCCCGTCGGTGCGCGCGATCGTCAATTCGAACGCATGCTTCATCCCCGGCATGCCCGCGGTGCCCCAGAACAATGCGTAGATCGACCAGCCGAGCGCGGCGAGTGTTCCCATCGAGATGAGCGTGTCCATCGTTGCCCTGCCGTGCCGCAGGTTGGCCACCGCCGCCCGGTGGAACGGCCATCCGCCCCAGACCACTACCGGCACCGCCAGCGCCAACGACAGCCATTGCCAGTCCGTGAACTGCAGCACCGGAACCATCGCCATCGCGATCACCGGAGCCGTCAGCACCGCCGAGATCAACAACCGGCGCCGGTGCGGCGCGGTCGGATCTACGTAATCCACGGCGTCGATCGGCGCCTGCGGCAGATGCGCGCGGTAACCGGCCTCCTCGACGGTCGCCACCAACTGTTCGGGCGTGACCTCGTCGCCGTACTCGACGCGGGCCCTCTCGGTCGCGAAGTTGACCGTCGCGCTCACCCCGTCAAGCTTGTTGAGTTTCTTCTCGATTCCCGCCGCACACGACGAACACGTCATCCCGTCGATCGTGAGGTCGACGGCCGCGGTGGTGCCCATCTGCCATGTGTACCATACCCCCCTAGGGTATGCAAATCCGCGCACCCGAACCCCGTCCACCCGAAAGGTGACAGGCCTGCCGCCCGTGGCAGCATCTGCGGTCATGCGCATCCTCGTGCAACGGGTGACCTCGGCGTCGGTGACGGTCGGTGGTGCCGTATGCGGCACCATCACGCCGGACGGCCAGGGGCTGCTCGCCCTCGTCGGTGTCACCCACACCGACGACGCCGCGAAGGCCCGGCGCCTTGCCGAAAAGCTCTGGCAGCTGCGCATTCTCGATGAGGAGAAGTCGGCCAGCGACGTCGGCGCACCGATTCTGGTGGTCAGCCAGTTCACGCTGTACGCCAACACCGCCAAGGGCAGGCGCCCGACGTGGAACGCCGCGGCGCCGGGGGCCGTCGCCGAGCCGCTGGTGACGGCCTTCGCAGACGCACTGCGCGGCATGGGCGCGCGCGTCGCGACAGGCGTATTCGGCGCCGACATGCAGGTCCAGCTCGTCAACGACGGACCGGTGACGGTAATGCTCGAATTGTGACCTGCGCCTGGCATCCTGATGCCATGGCAAAGGAAATCGACCCGGTCCGGGCGCGCAGCGCCCTCGCGGTCATCAAGCAGAACCCCGGCATGGTGCTGTTCGTGCTCTCGCCGGCGATCATCGCGCTGGGTCTGGTTTGGTGGCTCCTCAGCCCAACCTTGGCCGTGCTGCTGCTGATCGCGATGGTGGTCGGCGGCGGCGCCGTCGTAGTGATGAAACGCTAGTACTCATGAAGCGCTAGTCGTACTCATGTAGCGCTCATGTGTCGCTAGGCGGCCCCCCACTGGATCGCCGCCTGACACTTCATCGGGCACCACCCCGCGGTTTGAGGCCGACCCGTCGCACCCCGTGGGATGCGGCCCACGCATCAGGCCCAGTGCAAATCGGAACTTCCGCCGCGAATAGGGGTACCAGAGTGGTTCATTTGCCTGGACAGGGATCCGTGGTGTCGTAATGGCTTGTGGCCGACAGTATTTGAGCAATCCCTCGGCACCGCCGTTACGTGCGCCGATCCCGGAGTCTTTCCAGCCGGGCATAGGCAGGCCGAATTGGAAGCCGTTGACCATCGCGTCGTTGACGTTCACCGCACCTGCCTCGAGGCGGCGCGCCACCCGCTCGCCCCGCGCGGGGTCGCCGGTCCAGACTGTCGCCGAAAGCCCGTAACGGGAATCATTGGCAAGCCGGATCGCCTCGTCCTCGTCGGCCACCTTGACCACCGGCAGCGTCGGGCCGAACGTCTCTTCCGTCATGCAGGACATCGAGTGGTCGACGTCGGCCAGCACCGTTGGCTGGAAAAACGTGCCGACCCCTGTCGGCTTGCCACCGACGGTCACCCGTGCACCCCCGGCGACCGCTTCGTCGACATGGCGCGCCACGATGTCGCGCTGCGCCGCGGTGGCCATTGCCCCGACGTCGAATCGGTACCGGGAATCGTCCTGGCCTTGGCGCAAGCGGCTCACCTTGTCGGTGAGCTTGGCGACGAATTCGTCATAGATAGGCGCCTCGACGTAAACCCGTTCGATCGACACGCACACCTGACCGGAGTTTGTCATCCCGCCCCAAGCGATGCCGTTGGCTGCGCGCTCAACGTCGGCGTCGGCCAGCACCACCGCGGGATCCTTGCCGCCGAGTTCGAGGCTGAACGGGATCAGGCGCTCCGCGCATGCCACGGCCACCTTGCGTCCAGTGGCTGTCGAACCGGTGAAGTGCACGTAGTCGGAGTTGGCGATCACGGCGCCACCGGTTTCGGCGTATCCAGTGGTCAACGAGAGCACCGGCGGTGCGCCGATTTCGGTCCATCCGCGGACGAATTCGACGGCGCTCAACGGTGTCACTTCTGAGGGCTTCAGCAGCAGGGCGGCGCCCGCGGCCAGTGCGGCGATCCCGTCGAGTGCGGCGTTCGCGAACGGGAAGTTCCACGGAATGATCAATCCAACCACCGGATATGGCCGGTAGACGGTGGTCAGCCGCTTGGTCATCATCAGCGGGCTGTGGGGCCTTGGATGCCGGTCGGTCAGGAAGGTCTCGGCGTTGCGGGCCCAGTAGTTCAGCAGGTCGGCCGACATGACCGGTTCCAGGGACGCTTCGGCCCGCGGCTTGCCTGTCTCCGACTGCACCACGTCGGTGATGTGCTCGGCGTTGTCGAGGATCCAGTCCTGGAACTTCAGCAGCCACGGCTTGCGGCCTTTGGCGCCCATAGCCTCCCATTCGGGTTGGTAGACGCGCAGTTCACGGGCCTTGGCGGCGACAGTTTCGGACGTATCGACGGGCACAGAGCCGGCGACGGCGCCGTCGGCGGGGTTGCGCACCGGAATGGTCATCAGCTCCGGCTTGGCATGCAGGTCTGTCATGCAAAAAGCGTCACACTTCCGACGTCGTTCGGGGCGAGTATGCGCATACCTGTTCACGGTCAGTTCACAGGCGTTGGCCGTCCGAACCGCTGGCGTCATTGTTCACGACAGGCCTGCCGACATCTTCCGTTCGCCTACCGCGAAAGCAGCCCCACCAGCCTTGTAACGGTGTAAGCATGTAATCATGAGACACCATCACATCCATGGCCGGTCAGGCCGCCCCGGCGGCTGGCAGCAGGCAGAGCAACCCGACGCAACCGACGCGGCAGATTGGTTCGCCGGCCGGCTTCCCGACGGCTGGTTCGCCGGCGACCCGACGGTCGTCGTCGACCGCGAGGAAATCACCGTCATCGGCCGCCTGAAGGAACCCGAGGGCGCCGCAAGCACCGAGAGCGAAGCCCACGCTTCGGGACGCGTCGCCCGCTTCCGGGAGGAGACCCGTCCCGAGCGGATTCGCATCGCCGAGGAAGCCGAGGCCCGGTACGGCCGCAAGGTCGCCTGGGGGGTTGAGGTCGGTGATCCGAGCTCGCCAGAGCGGATCCTGTTCACCCACATCGCCGTACCCGTGATGACCCGGCTCAAGCAACCCGAACGCCAGGTGCTCGACACGCTGGTCGACGCCGGGGTCGCGCGATCCCGCTCGGACGCGCTGGCCTGGTCGGTTCGGCTCGTCGGCGAGCACGCCGACGAATGGCTGGGCAAGCTGCGCGAAGCCATGAAGAACGTCGACGACGTGCGTGCCGAGGGGCCGGAGCTCTAAGCCTGGGTCATGGCCCAGTATTCGCCGCGGCGTGCCAGCAGTTCGTCGTGGCTGCCGCGCTCGACGATCCTGCCCGCCTCCATCACCAAGATCACGTCGGCATCGCGGATCGTCGAAAGCCGATGCGCGATGATGAAACTCGTTCGATCGCGGCGTAGCTCACGCATCGCGTGCTGAATCAAGAGTTCGGTGCGGGTGTCGACGGAGCTGGTGGCCTCGTCGAGCACCAGCAGCTGCGGCCGGGCCAGGAATGCGCGGGCGATGGTGATCAGCTG
>CAWHDL010000019.1:0-55217 GCA_963828065.1 uncultured Actinomycetota bacterium
CAGCGTCGTGAAGAGCTCTCGCAGCGCTGTCAGCGAGTGCGCGGGCAGAAAGACGTCGCAGTACGGCATCGCCGCGGCCATCGATCCCGCCAGCGGCCGGAACTGAGCGTGAGCGGCGCGCGGGTTGAGCCACACCAGCAGTTCGGCACGCCGCCGGACCCGGGTCAGTGCGCGCTCGAGCACCTCGGGCGGGTCGGTGTCCCACCCGTCGGAGGCGATGATCACCACGGCACCTCGGAGCGCGCCGCCGTGCGGTGCGGACAGCAGCCCGGCAACGCTGCGGCCCAGATGCGTGCCGCCATAACGGTCGGTCACCTTGGCGTTGGCCCTGGCCAGCGCCACCTCCGGTGAGCGATGCGAGAGCACCGCGGTCAGCCGCGTCAGCGACGTGGAGAACGCGAACACCTCGGGGTGTATCCCGGCGCGTCGCAGGGCCGTCGCACGCATCAGGTGCAGGTAGATCGTCGCGTAGGGCTGCATCGACCGGCTGACGTCGCAGACCAGCACCACACGGCGCGGACGGCGCCGCCGCCGGGTGCGCGCGAGGAGCAGCGGCTCCCAACCGGTGGAGCGGGAGGCCTTCATCGTCTCGCGCAGGTCGATCCGCTTGCCGTGCCGGCTCACCTCGCGGCGCATGCTGCGGCGCTGCGGCCAGCGTCCCGTCGCCTGTTCCAGCCATGTCCCCAGCAGGCGGAGATCGCCCGCGTCGAACTGCTCGAATGGTTCGTCGGCGCGCGCGACGATGCGGCTTGGCAGCACGTCGGGTATCGCTACCGCCTTGTCGGGACGCTCTGCCGCGCTGATCACCGAGGGACGCGTGACCCAGGGAAGCCCGTCGGCGTCAAGTGGTGGGCCGTCGCCGGTCGGCACGCCGGGAACCGAGGCTGCGGGACCGCCGCGCTGCAGCCGTCGGGCCGGCGGCTCCAGTCCCACTCCGGCATCACCGAACACCGCATCGAATGCGTCGTCGAAGGCGGCCAGGTCGTCGATCCGATTCACCAACGTCAGCCGGGCCGCCCAGTACAACCCGGTGCGGGAGCGCGGTTCCAGATGCCGCAGCGCTTGCACGAACAAGCTCGGCCCGCTGGCCGCCACCGTTACCCCGGCGGCCCGCATCCGCGCCACCAGCCCGACGGCGAAGGCGGCCAGATCCACACCGGGAAGCAGCAGCGGGGCGGTCATCGGCGGCGACGCGATGACCTGCCCAGCAGGAACCCCAGCAGCAGCGCCAGCCCGACCAGCACCGCCGGGCCGAACTTCTTCAGGGCCGCGCCGCCGGCCAGTTCGAGCAGGTCGATCGGCGGCGGCTCCGCCGCGGCAGCCGCGGCAGCGGCCTCCGGCGCCCGCGTTGGTTCCTGTTGTGCCGCGGGCGCTTCCGTCGGCGCCGGCTCCGCGGCGGGCTGCGCGGTGCCAGCCAGCTTGGCCTCCAACGACTCGACGAACTGACCGAGCAGCTTCTCGGACACCTGCTGCAGCATGCCGCTACCGAATTGCGCCAGCTTGCCGACGATCTTCAGGTCGGTGTCAACCGTGACTCGACTGTTGTTTCCGTCGGGATGCAGCTGCGCGGTGACGACGGCGGCCGCGTTTCCGGTGCCGCGCGCCTCCCGGCCGCGGGCATTGATGACGGCTCGGTGGTTCTCGCGGTCGAGGTCGACGAACTTCGCTTTGCCGGTGAACTCACTTATCACGGGACCGACCTTGACCTTGACCTTGCCCATGTAGTCATCGCCCTCCCGGCCGATCAGCTGTGCTCCTGGCATCAGTGGCACCACCTGCGCCAGATCGGTGAGCACGTCCCAGGCGTCTTCGACCGGAGCGGTGATCGTGAACTCGTTGGCGATCTTCATTCGCTGATTCCTCTCATCGGCGCGCCGGCGGAGCTGCTGTATTCGACGAGCGCCTCGCGCAGCATCGCACCGTCGTCGGGTGTCTTGGCCAGCGCGCCCAGGGTGGCCGGCGTGTCCGGCGTGGCGAGGTCGGCGACGCCCAGCGACACCAGTGCGGCCACCCAGTCGATCGTCTCGGCCACACCAGGCGGCTTGTCCAAGTCCAAACCCCTTGCTGTGCCAACGAACTGAGTGGCCTGCTCGATGAGTGGCGCGGTTGCCCCCGAAACGGTGCGCCGAACTATCGCCGCCGCCCGAGACGGGTCGGGGTATTCGATCCAGTGGTAGAGGCAGCGACGCCGCAGCGCGTCGTGCAAATCGCGGCTGCGGTTGGACGTCAGCACCGCGACCGGTGGGCGCTCGGCGACGAACGTGCCCAGCTCCGGCACGGTCACCGATGCCTCGCCGAGAAACTCGAGCAGCAGCGCCTCGAATTCGTCGTCGGCTCGGTCGATTTCGTCGATCAGCAGCACCGGCGGAGTGGGACCGCGGTAGCGCAGGCACTGCAGGATCGGGCGGTCGATGAGGTAACTCTCGGTGTACAAGTCGGATTCGTCGATGTTGGCGTGGCGCGCCTCTGCCAGCCGGATGGACAGCAGCTGCCGTTGATAGTTCCAGTCGTAGAGTGCCTCGCTGGCGGTCAGGCCCTCGTAGCACTGCAAGCGGATCAGCGGAGCGTCGAGCACCGCGGCCAGGGTCTTGGCCGCGGTCGTCTTACCCACGCCCGGTTCGCCTTCCAAGAGGAGTGGGCGGCCCAGTGTGACCGCTAAGTAGAGCGCCGACGCCGTTCCGACGTCGAGGAGATAATCGTGTGTGTCGAAGCGCCGGATGACGTCGTCGACGTCGGCGAAGACGGTCATCGTGACACCGACGCCAGCAGCCGCCGGTAGTCGTCCCACGTGTCGATGTCCGGTGGGACGGGGCCCTCGACCGGCAGCTCGTGCACCGCGAACCGGCCGGACTCGATCACTTTCCATACTCCCTTATCGCCATGCAGCCGGCTGAGCGCACTAAAAGTGCTGCGGTTCAACCAGAACGGATGCCCGATGCCGTTGTCGTAGCGGCATACCACGATCGGCGCCGAACTTGCTTCGACAAGCCGTTCCACGGTTGTGAGCGACACTCCGGGTTGATCGCCGAGCATCAGCACGATCCCCGTCGCCTCCGCGCTCACCAGGGCGAGCGCGGCGCGCAGCGACGACGAACACCCTGAGCCGAAGTCGGCTACGTTTACCACGTCGATGCCTTCCAGCGGCACAGCTTGCCGCACGGCGTCCGCCGCGCCGCCGATCGTCACGATCAGCTGGTCGAAGCCACAGGCGCGTGCTGCATCGACCGACGCGCCGAGCAGGCTGGTATCGCCGTACGGTAGCAGCTGTTTCGGTGTGCCGAGGCGGCGGGAGCCGCCCGCCGCGAGCACGACACCGGTAACGGATCGCCCCGTCATCGGTCAACTTTCTCGGCTGCGAATGAGGCGTGGCATCCGGGGCTGCAGAACCAGTAGTCGTCGCCGTCGAGTCGCAGGTGGTCGGTGTCCGAAGCGATCGTCACGGTCATGCCGCATACCGGATCGACCGCCGTCGCCGAAGGCGCGGGCTCGGTGGCGACGACCCGCAGACCGCTCACCCGGATACCGCGGATGAGGTCGGCAACGATCGACACCGCGATCTCGGCGGGGGTCTTCGCGCCGATGTCGAGTCCGACCGGCGTGTGGACGCGGGCCCGCTCGGCCTCGGACAACGTGAGCTCCGATAGCACGGCCGCGCCGCGAATTCTGCTCGCCACCAAGCCGATATAACCCAACCCCGCATCCAGAGCGGACCGAATCGTTTGGGCCTCTGGCCCGCCGTGGCTGGCGATGACCACCGCGGTGAGTCCCGCGAGGCCGTCCGCATCATCGCGGCGCACCTCGAATCCCACCACCGCACACGCTTCTGCCAGCTTGTCGGCGATCGGCGTGACACCGACGATTCCGACCAATGGCGACGGAAGCCATGGCGCGAGAAAGATTTCCAGTGCGCCTCCGGACAGGCACGGGTTGACCACGACGGATGCGCCGGGCGCATCCGGGAAGTGGGTCGCGCCATCGGGGAGCACCCGCAATAGCACACTCTCTCCGGTCTGCAGCGCGCAGCGCGTGGCTTGGCGAACTGAGTTCTGTGCGCACTGACCGCCGACGAAGCCCTCGATTGTTCCGTCAGGCAGCACGATTGCCTCGTCGCCCGCATGCGCCGACGTGGGTTGTTGGGCTCGCACCACGGTGGCGTGGACGAACGGCGTCCGGGCCCGCACCAACTGCCCGGTACGCTCGCTGATCGTCATCGTTATCGGTCCTTAGATTGGCGGCGTCGGTCTGCCCTGCATCGCCTCCCACACGCGTGAAGGGGTCAGGGGCATGTCGACATGGCGAACACCGAACGGCGCCAATGCATCCACTACCGCGTTCACCACCGCGGGGGGTGAGCCGACGGTCGCGGACTCGCCGATGCCCTTGGCGCCGATCGGGTGGTGGGGTGAGGGCGTGACTGTGAAACCGGTCTCGAGATGGGGAACCTCCAGCGCGGTCGGGATCAAGTAGTCCATGAGCGAACCGCCGAGACAGTTGCCCTCTTCATCGAATCCGATGAATTCCATCAACGCCATCCCGATTCCGTCGGCGATGCCGCCATGCACCTGGCCCTCGATGATCATCGGATTGATCCGGGTTCCGCAGTCATCGACGGCGAGGAACCGACGCACCTTGACAACCGCTGTTCCGGGGTCGACGTCGACGACGCAGAAGTAGGCCCCGTATGGATAGGTCAGATTCTCGGGGTTGTAACACACCTGAGCGTCGAGGCCACCTTCGATGCCCTCCGGCAGGTCGCCGGCGCCGTGTGCTCGCATCGCGATGTCCTGGATGGTCACCGAGGCGGACGGATCACCCTTGACGCTGAAAGAACCCTTGTCCCACTCCAGGTCGGCGACCGACGCCTCCAGCATCCCGGAGGCGATGATTTTGGCCTTGTCGCGGACCTTTCGTGCCACCAGCGCCGCAGCTGCACCTGACACCGGCGTCGACCGACTGCCGTAGGTGCCCAACCCGAACGGTGTCTGGTCGGTGTCGCCGTGCACCACATCGATGTCGTCCGGTGGGATGCCCAGCTCCTCGGCGACGATCTGGGCGAACGTCGTCTCGTGGCCCTGTCCCTGGGTCTGCACAGACAACCGCACCACGGCTTTCCCGGTCGGGTGAACCCGCAGTTCGCATCCGTCCGCCATGCCGAGCCCGAGGATGTCCATGTCCTTGCGGGGGCCGGCGCCGACGGCTTCAGTGAAGAACGCCATCCCGATGCCCATCAGCTCGCCGCGCTCGCGCCGCTCCTTCTGTTCTCCGCGCAGCGCGTCGTAGCCGATCATTTCCATGGCCTTGCGCATCGTGGTCTCGTAGTCGCCGGAGTCGTAGACCCAGCCGGTCTTGCTCTGGTACGGAAACTGCTCAGGACGCAAGAGATTTCGCAGCCGCAGTTCGGCGGGATCCATCCCGAGCTCATCCGCCAGACAGTCGACCAGCCTTTCTACGAAGTAGACGGCCTCGGTGATCCGGAACGAGCACGCATACGCCACGCCGCCGGGCGCCTTGTTGGTGTACACGGCGGTCATGTGGCAATAGGCCGCGTCGAGGTCGTAGCTGCCGGTGAAGACGCCGAAGAATCCGGCGGGGTATTTCATCGGCGCGGCTTGGCCATTGAATGCGCCGTGGTCGGCCAGCACGTTCGACCGGATCGCCAGCATCTTGCCATCGCGTGTCGCCGCGATCTCGCCCACCATGATGTAGTCGCGGGCGAAACTGGTGCTGGTCAGGTTCTCGCTGCGGTCCTCCATCCACTTCACCGGCTTGCCGAGCAACAGCGAGCCAACGATCGCGCAGACGTAACCCGGATAGATTGGCACCTTGTTGCCGAACCCACCGCCGATGTCGGGGGAGATCACGCGGATCTTGTGCTCGGGCAGTCCGGCGACCAGCGCGTACAGAGTGCGGTGCGCATGCGGCGCCTGCGAGGTTGACCACAGGGTCAACTTGCCGGTGACGGGATCCAGGTCGGCCACCGCACCGCAGGTCTCCATCGGCGCGGGATGCACACGGGGGTAGACGATTTCCTGCTTGACGACAACCTCGGCATTGGCGAACGCGGCATCAGTGGCGGCTGCGTCGCCGACCTCCCAGTCGAAGATGTGGTTGTCCGACTTGCCGTCCAGGTCGGTGCGGATCACTGCGGCCGACGGGTCCAGTGCCTTGCGCGCGTCGATCACCGGGTCCAACGGGTCGTATTCGACGTCGATCAACTCCAACGCGTCCCGCGCCGAGTAGCGATCCTCGGCGACGACGAACGCCACCTCCTGGCCCTGGAAACGCACCTTGTCGGTGGCCAGCACGGCCTGCACGTCGTTGGACAGCGTCGGCATCCATGCCAGACCCTTTTCGGCAAGGTCGGCACCGGTCACCACCGCCTTCACCTTCGGATGCGCCTGGGCCGCAGTGGTGTCGATGCCGACGATGCGGGCGTGGGCGAACGGCGAACGCAGGATGGCCAGGTGCAGCATGCCGGGCAGCGCGACGTCGTCGACGTAGTTGCCGCGGCCCCGGATGAAGCGCGGATCCTCTTTGCGCAGCATTCGGCCATGCCCACAGGGTTTTTGGTCGTTGTCGACGGTGTCTTCCGGGCTCGGGCCGGTGATATCGCGGGTTTCGACGGTGGTCATGAGCTGCTCCCGGCTTCCAGCAGCGGTTCGGCGCCCTCGCCGAATTCGACTGCGCGTCCGTTGGAATGTCTGGCGGCCCACTGGATGGAGCGCACAATTGTTGTGTAGCCGGTGCAGCGGCAGATCTGCCCAGAGATGGCTTCGCGGATGGTCTGCTCGTCAGGGTCGGGTGTCCGGTCGAGCAGGGCCCGGGCGGTGATCATCATGCCCGGCGTGCAGAAGCCGCACTGCAGGCCGTGGCACTGCATGAACCCTTCCTGGACCGGGTCCAGCTTGCCGTCGGTTTCCAAGCCTTCGACGGTGCGAATGCTGTGCCCGCTTGCCATCGCGGCGAGCATCGTGCAGGATTTCACTGGCTCGCCGTCGACCGCAACCACGCAGGTGCCGCAGTTGCTGGTGTCGCAGCCCCAGTGAGTTCCGGTGAGGCGCAAGTGATCTCGAAGAAAATGCACGAGCAGCGTGCGCGGCTCGACGTCAGCGGTCACCGACTCGCCGTTGACGTTCATTGTCACCTGCATCGTCAGGGCCTTTCTATGGGGCGCTCGCTAAGAGGCGCTGCGCGCCCGCTGGACCGCGGTGCGCAGCGTTCGGGTCGTCAGCTCGGTGGCGAGGTGCAGCTTGTAGTCTGCGCTGCCGCGCATGTCGGTTGCGGGCGCGCATGCTTGCGCGGCGCGTCGGCCCGCATCCGCGAACACGTCTTCGGTTGCATGCCGGCCAACCAATGCGTCGCCGACCGCGGCCAAGCCCCGCGCGTCGGCATTGACGGCCGTGAGGCCGACTCGGGCGGCGGCGATCTGGTCTCCGTCGAGGGTGACGGCGGCGCCGGCCGCGGTGACGGCCCAGTCTCCGACGCGGCGCTCCACCTTGGCGTAGGCACTGGAACTATTGGAGCGCAGCGGGATTCGTACCTCAACCAGTATCTCGTTGTGTGCCAGGGACGTTTCGTAGGGTCCGGTGAGGAAGTCGTCGATACCGAGCTCGCGGATGCCCGACGGCCCACGGGCCACACACACCGTGTCGACCACCCGGCAGACAGTGGTCAGGTCCTCGGCCGGGTCCGCCTGGCACAGCGAGCCGCCGACGGTTCCGCGGTTGCGCACGACCGGATCGGCGATCACGCGCTCGGCATCCCGGAAGATCGGGCACACCGAGGCCAGCGCGTCGGACTCCAGGGCTTCGCGGTGACGCGTCATCGCGCCGATGCGCACTACCGACGGGTCGACAACGATGTAGCCGAGTTCGCCAGCCAAGTCATTGATGTCGACGAGGTACTCGGGGTTGGCGATGCGCAGCTTCATCATCGGCAGCAGGCTGTGCCCGCCGGCGACGACCATCGCCCCTTCCCCTAACTGGTCGAGCAATCCGATCGCGTGGTCGACGCTTGTCGCGCGTTCGTATTCGAACGGTCCAGGCACCTGCATGGGAACGACCTCCCTGGGAGGGAAGTCCAGTGTCTGACCGTCTGACCTCGGCGTCAATACCCAGTTAAGCGATCGCTTAACTGGCGCCGGGGTCGCTGAGCGTGTGCTCGTGAGGGTCCTGCACCGGATGCTCGTCGTGGTGAATTCGGCCTACGAGCTCGGCCAACGGACGCCCGCCGCCACCCCACCGGTGCGCGATGATCTCCGCCGCGATCGACACAGCGGTCTCCTCCGGCGTGCGGGCGCCCAGATCGAGCCCGATCGGGCTGGCCAGGCGGTTCAGCTCCTCGTCGGTGAGCCCCGCTTCGCGCAGTCGCGCGATCCGGTCGCCGTGGGTGCGCCGCGATCCCATTGCTCCGACGTAGCCCACGTCCGCCAACCGCAGCGCCACCTTCAGCACCGGCACGTCGAACTTCGGGTCGTGGGTCAGCACGCAGATCACCGTGCGCCCGTCGATGTCTCCCGCCTCGACCTGCGTCTCCAGGTAGCGGTGCGGCCAGTCCACGACGACTTCGTCGGCGGTCGGGAACCGCGACGGCGTGGCGAACACCGGGCGGGCGTCGCAGATGGTGACCCGGTAGCCGAGGAATGATCCCTGCTGCGCAACCGCCGCGGCGAAGTCGATCGCGCCGAACACCAGCATCCGCGGCCGCGGCGCGAAGCTGGACACGAACACGTCCATCCCCAAGCCGCGGCGCTGCCCATCGGGTCCGTAGCTGAGGACTTCTGTTCGGCCGGCCGCCAGCAGGCCGCGCGCGTCATCGGCGACGGCCGCGTCGGCGCGGTCCGAGCCCAGCGTGCCGTCGACGGTGTCGGGCCGGATCACTAGTCGCCGACCCACCCAATCGGCGTCCGGGTGCGCGATCACGGTCGCGACCGCGGTGGGGCGCTGCGCGGCGATGTCGTCTGCCACCGACTCCAGCTGAGGGAAGGTCCGCGGCGACACCGGTTCGGCGAAGACGTCGATGATCCCCCCGCACGTCAAACCGACCGCGAACGCGTCGTCGTCGGTGATGCCGTACTGCTGCAGCTGAGGCCGTCCGCTATGCACCACCTCGTTCGCGAGCTCGTAGACCGCGCCCTCGACGCAGCCGCCGGAAACCGAACCGCTCACTGACCCGTCGGGTGCCACCACCATGGCCGCGCCCGCAGGCCGGGGCGCCGAGCGGAAGGTCCGCACCACGGTGCCGACACCCGCCGTGTCGCCCGCCCGCCAAATCGACATCAGATCGTCGAGCACCTCGTGCACGCCACCCAACGTAGGCTCGTTTCCGTGACACCGGCTCAGCTTCGGGCCTTTTCGGCGGTGGTTCGCCTCGGCTCGGTGCGGGCGGCGGCCGAGGAACTCGGCGTCTCCGATGCCGGGGTGTCGATGCACGTCGCGCAGCTGCGCAAAGAGCTCGACGACCCCCTGTTCGTCCGGGCCGCCGCCGGCATCGCGTTCACCCCGGGTGGCCTGCGGTTGGCCAGCAGGGCGGTCGAGATTCTCGGCCTGCAGAAGCAGACCGCGATCGAGGTGACCGAGGCCGCGCACGGACGGCGGCTGCTGCGGATTGCGGCGACACCGGGGTTCGCCGAGCACGCGGCACCGGGACTCATCGAGCTGTTCTCGTCGCGGGCCAAGGACTTGTCCGTGGAGCTCAGCGTCCACCCGAGGAGTCAGTTTAGAAACCTGATCGTCAGCCGTTCTGTCGACATCGCGTTGGGCCCCGCGCGCGACGATTCGGCTCATTCCAACGGCTCGATCGTGGTGCAGCCGTTTCTGAAGTATCAGATGATCGCCGTGATGTCTCCGGACAATCCGCTCGCCGGTGTCGCGGCCACACCGGCGTTACTGCGGGTCCAGCAGTGGATGCTGGGCCCGTCGGCAGGCAGCGTCGACGGTGAGATTGCCGCCATGCTTCATGATCTGGCCATCCCCGAATCCCGGCAACGGATCTTTCAGAGCGACGCCGCCGCATTGGAGGAGGTTCGCCGCGTCGGCGGGGTGACGCTCGTGGTCGGGTTCGCGGTCGCCAAGGATCTGGCGGCCGGGCGGCTGGTCCACGTGCGGGGGCGAGGCCTTCAGGCGCCGGGGGAGTGGTGCGCGTCGACGCTGCCGCCCGCCGCCCGCCAGCCCGCCGTATCGGAGCTGCTGGGCTTCATCACCACCCCGCGCTGCACTCAGGCCATGATCCGCGGAACCGGCGTCGGCGTGACCCGCTTCCGACCCAAGGTGCACGTCACGCTGTGGAGCTAGGGCTTATTTCGAATTGTCATTCGCGCCAAATGCTTATTCCGCTGTGGTTGGCTTCTTGATACTGGTAGCAGTCTCAACACCAGACAAGGGAGCGAGCGTATGTTACTGACGTCGTGTCGCGCACTCGTGCGCGTGATGTCGACCGGGGCGATGGCCGGGGCGATGTTGTTAGGAGGCGCGTCGTTGGCGCTTGCCCAACCCACGCCTGCACCGCCACCTCCAGTCCCTGCACCCGGCTGCACGGCCGCCGACCTGGCGCAGGCGTCGGGCACGGTCGGGACGGCGATGGCGGACTACATGTTCAGCCACCCGGACGTCAACAACTTCTTCACCAGCCTTCGCGGCAAGCCGAACCAGGAGATTCGCGGCGACGTCCAGGACTACATGAACGCCAATCCCCAGGTTCAGTCCGACATCAACGGGATCCGCCAGCCCCTCACCGACCTGAGGAATCGCTGCGATTACCAGCCTAATTTGGGTCAGTCATGAGTCATTGGATGCGGTCATGGACCCTGGCGGCGGCGACCGTTTTGGCGCTCGCCAGCGTCCCTGCGGCGATCGTGACTATTCGCGCACCCGGGGTCGCAAATGCCGACGTATGTGCAAGCGCCGGCCGCCGGGTATCTGTGAGTGGCTGCGCGAACCTCTCCGACGCAGTTGCGCCTTACGTTCCGCCGCCGGCCTACTACGCGCCCATGCCGTACGACCCACCACCGCCCCCGAACGTCAACGGGTGTGTGAGCTACAACGGTCGGTGGGTCAACGCCGCCGGGTGCAACTAGGCGCTTGGCCTATTCGTGCCAGCGGCGTGGGCGCCAGCCGTAATCGCCCACCCTGCCGCTACGGCTGCAAAACCAATTTGCCTCGGGTGTGCTGCTGCTCCAGTGTCCGGTAGGCGCGCTGCACGTCATCAAGTGCGAACACCCCCGCGATCGGCACCTCGAGCTCGCCGTCGGCTACCGCGGCGGCCAATTCGGCCAGCACTGCAGCGCTGGACGCCTCGGCGTTGCCCGCCGCTTGGACGCCGAACTTCTGCACTGCGGCGAAGTCGATGATGGTGTCAACTCGGTCGGGTGCGACGCCGAGCTGGTTGACGGCGAGTTCGACATAGCCGTCGCCGAAGAAGTCCAAGAACGCGTCGATCCGACCCGACCGCGAGGCGGCGCGCAGTCGGTCGGCCAGATCAGCACCGTAGTTGACCGGCACGACGGCGTGGGCGGCCAACCAATCGTCGTTGGTCGGCCCGGCGATGCCGAGTACTGTCGCGCCCGCGCGTCTGGCCAGCTGCACGCCGAGGCTGCCCACACCGCCTGCCGCACCCGCAACGGCGACGGTGTCGCCCGGCTTGAGCCCGACGGCCCGTACTGCGGCGTAGGCGGTGGTGCCCGCGACGTAAAGGCTGCCAGCGACCTCCCAGGACAGTTGCTTGGGCTTGGTTGTCAGCTGCTCGGCGGGCACCGCAACGAACTGTGCCTGGCTGGAACGCTTTTCGGAGAAGCCCAGCACTTCGTCGCCGACAGCGAATGTCTGAACGCCCGGCCCGACCTCGGCGACCACGCCGGCCAGGTCGCTGCCCTGACCGGACGGGAAGGTAGCCGGGAAGACGTCACGCAGCGCACCCGTACGGATCTTCGCCTCGCCGGGATTAATCCCGGCGGCCTTTACCTCGACGAGCACCTCGCCCTCACCGGGCACCGGACGCTCGACCTCGCGCACCTCGAGGACATCGATATCGCCGTAGTGATCGAATCGCACTGCCTTCATGAGAACTACGATAACCACCGCCCGTCGACTATTCCGTGACGGCTGACGGCGTAGCGGTCGTTGTCGTTCACAAGGTCGGCGACGAGCGAGCGAAGCCAATAAACCCGAGGCAGTCGCAGTCACTGCACTCCATGTCCTCGCTGGGGATGTGATCGCCGTGGCGGTGCCCACAGCCCTGGCGCAAACATGGCTTCCCGGCGGTGATCCAGTCTCCGTATGTGGTGTTCATCGGCGCTCCCAGACCGGCCGTGATCCATCAAAGCCGGTTGTCGGTTGGTGTCAGTCGCGGATAAAGCCCTTGTTGCGCATCAGGAAATCGGCCAGGTAGCCGTTGTGCGGGATCACGGGCTTTGTTTCGTAGGTGGGATGGTGCCCGCTATAGACGTTTGTCACGGTGGGCTCGTTGATCAAATCATCCAGCAGGTCCTCGTCGGTGGTGACGGCGTTGAGTACCAGTCGAAGGCCTCTTGGTGCATGTCGCCGGACATAGCTCTCAGGGCTTTCGGGTCATCGATGTCTGGCAGTCAGAACAGGCATGCAATCGGTTCGGTGAGATCCTCGCGCCGATCCTGCAAGAGGTCGGTGTTGACGACCAGCCTGAGCTGTATCAGGCACACACCTTTGTTCGGCTTGACATCCGTCTTCGGGTGCCTCGGCCTAAACGCCCGCGTGATGGCGGAGGAATTCGACCTCCCACTCGATGACGTCGGGGAAGACGGCTGGCTCGACACCTTCACAGTGCTGGCCCTCCGGGAGTTAAAGCAGATTCAATTGCGGTGAAGGGTGCACCGTCGAAGTTTTCGTGGGTGACGAATTGTTCGACGGTTTCCCGCCGTAATTTGGTCAGTTGACGGGTCGGCTTTCCGAGCGGTACCAGCGCGGCCAAGGCATGGGTGTCAGGCAGTCCGAGCAGCTGTCGCACCCGCGCCTCCTCGGGGATGGCCATGGATGTGAGGTTGCCGCCGTAGCCCTCGTTGCGGGCGGCCAGAAGTATGTTCCACACCAGGGGGTAGACCGACGCCCCGCTGACCATGCCGATGCGGTCGAGGTTTTGGTCGAGGGCCGCCACGACTTCCAGGTCAACCGAGACGACCAGCACGACCGGGGCTTGGATGAACGGGACAATGAAGCTATCCGGTGGGTCGGTGTTGTCGATGGTTTCGGGCGCCACGCTGCTGGGATGTACAGGGTTCCAGGGGTTTTCGCCGGCCATCAGCTGGGCGATGTATCGGCGGGCGCCGGGGACCCCGAGTTCGGCGAGTCGCTGCCGCGTTTGGGCATCACGCACCACAGTGATGTGAGCTCCCTGCCTGTTGCCCCCGCTGGGGGCGAAGCGCGCGTTGTCGAGGATCCGGTAGAGCGTGTCGTCGGGCAGCGATTCATCGGTGAATTCACGCACCGCGTGGGTGGTTCGCATGACGTCGTAGAGGTCCATGATGTGCCCCTTGGGAGTTGAAATGAGCGGGTGATCAGTTCGCGTACGAGCCGACCACCCCCGTCGCAAGCGGATCGTTCTCCGTCGCTATTTGTCGCTTGCAGGGTTGAGGAGCGTTCGTACCAATGGGGTGATGAGGCGAAGAATATCCTCGACGTCGGCGTCTGTGTGGCCACAGAAAGCCCCGGTATGGCCGACTGTCGTTAGACCTGGGCCATGCCGCCGTCGACGCTCAGCTCGGCGCCCGCCACGAAGCTGCTGTCATCGGAGGCCAAAAACAAAGCAGCGGCTGCAATCTCTTCCGGGCGGCCCATCCGGTTGAGCGGTATCGCCGCGGCGAACTGCGCCCTGATCGCGTCGGCTTCCTCCGGGGAGTCGGCTTGGCCGTCCATGATGGGGGTGTCGATCGGGCCCGGGCTCAACGTGTTGAACCGGATGCCGCGATCGTTGAACTCCCGGGTCCACGTTCGGGTGTAGGAACGAAGTGCAGCCTTGGTGGCGCTGTAGGTGGTGTAGCCCGGAATGCCCGTGTAGCCCGCGATCGAGCCGACGACGATGACCGAGCCGCCGTCGCGCATCAGCGGCAGCGCCTTCTGCACGGTGAAAAGTGTTCCCCGTGCATTGAGGTCGAAGGTGGCGTCGAAGTTCTCTTCGGTGATCTTGCCCAGTTCTTCGGGCTCAACCCGCCCCGAGTTCGCGACGAGGATGTCCAGCGCGCCCTTCTCCTCGAGGACAGTCGCGAACAGGTTGTCGAGGTCCGCGCTGTTGGTGGCATCGGCGGCAACGGTGGTCACGCCGTCGCCGATCAACGCTTTGGCCTTGCCCAATTCGCTCTGGCGGCGCCCGGTGATGAAGACGTAGGCACCCTCTTGAACAAACCTCTGCGCGGTTGCCAGCCCGATACCGCTGCTGCCGCCGGTGATCACGGCGATCTTGCCATCCAGTCGTGACATCAGTTGACCCTCCAATCCTCGGTGGTGCTCTTTGGTGGTGCGGTGAACGTGCTCGTTGTAACGTCTCCCCGCCATCATTTATTGCACAGACTAGTCTAAACAATATCCCGAGACGGGTGGGTGGGTCAAGCGTCGGGACGGGAGCCCCCGGTGATCTACTTGTCCTCGGGGGCTTGGCAAGTTTCAGAAAGCTTGGCAAGCGCCGAGTGTGAATCTGGCGACGCCGGATCGGCGTGTCGCGTCGGCAGATTCACTGTCGAGGCGGGTAGGCACGTGATTCGACCAGGAACTCGTATTCGACACCATCCGCGCCCTCTACGTCTGGGAGATCGCGTACTACCCGCGCACGATGAGGCGCTAGGAAGGGAATTCCTCTTTGAACATCGGCAGCCCGCTCTTGGATTCTTCCCGGGTGGCTTCGTCCTGGATGACATCCCAGTGCTCGGCGAGCAGACCGTCTTCGATCCTGACGATGTCGGCTGCTATCCAGTTGGCGGGTTGCCCGATATTCGTGAATCGTCCGTGCAGTACCACGTAATCGCCGTTGGCGACGATCAGCGCGTTCTCGTAGCGCATGTCTGGCGGTGAAGCTTTGACAAGGTCGAACAGCCCCTCGCGTCCCGGCTCGATGTGCGCGCTGTGCTGAATGTAAGCCGGGGACCAAAAGCGCTCCGCCGCAGCATAATCCCGCTTGTTGAACAAGGTGTCGAAGGCATCCAGGACCAACGCCTTGAGCTGTTCTGCGGTCTGTGTCATGCGTATGCCTCCGGTGATCTGATGCGTTGGATGGGCTTGGGGATCAGCGGGCGTCAAGATCCCGGCGGTCTTGGCCGGCGCCGGGGCCACCGTCGATGGCAATGTTCGTGCCGGTGACATAGGACGCCCGCGGGGACGCCAGGAATCCGATGAGGTCGGCGATCTCCTGCGGCTCGGCGGCCCGACCAAGCGCTGTGGTCTCACCGAGGGCATCGAAGAGTTCCCGCTTGGCCGCGTTGGTGTAGACGGGTCCAGGTGAGACGGCGTTGACGCGGACGCCTGCGGGTCCGTATTCGGCGGCCCAGGAGCGGGCTAAGGAGGCCAGGGCGGCCTTGGTGGCGCCGTAGGCGGCGGTGTTGGGCTGGCCCATGGTGCCAGCCCTGCTGGCCAGGTTGATGATCACGCCGTCGCCGCGGGCCACCATTTTCGGGGCCAGCACCGACGCCAGCAGGTAGGGGGCCTGCACGTTGGCGGCGAACAGCTGATCCAGCGTCTTGGCGTCCAGCTGTGCCGACGGGCCGAACCAGGCGAAGCCGGCGTTGTTGACCAGGATGTCGACGTCGCCGGCCTCCTCGGCGAGCCGCAGCGCCTCTGCGGGTTCGCCCAGGTCGGCGCCCACGAACCGGGCCGAGCCACCGGCGTTTTCGATCTCGGCGACCACCGCAGCACCGCGGGTGGCGTCGCGGCCGTGCACGATGACCGTTGCCCCCTGCGCGGCCAGCTGCACCGCGGCGGCCCTGCCGATTCCCGACGTCGCGCCGGTCACCAGCGCGACCTTGCCTTCCAGATCCCGAACAACGGTGGGGGTTGCCATGACCACTCCTCAAGGGTTAGACCGATCTGTCTGATCTGTTTGAGATCAATTTAGACCGATCAGACTAAAGATGCAAGTCCGTGGAGGAGTCCAGGGCGCTCTTCAGACAAGTCTGTCTGATAGACTTCGGTGATGGCGACGAAGACTACGAAACGGCCGTCCGCGCGGGAACGGCTGCTCGCCGCGTCTGATGAGCTGTTCTACCGCGACGGCGTGCATTCCACCGGAATCGACGCCGTCATCGAAAAGGCGGGCGTGGCCAAGGGCTCGTTGTACTACATCTTCGGTGGGAAGGACGAACTGGTCGCCGCCTACCTGCGCGGCCGTCACCAAGCCTGGCGGCAGCGGGTGGAGGCAGCGCAGGCCGACACCGACGACCCGGACGAGAAGATCCTGGCGATCTTCGATGCGCTCGCCGACTACGTGTCGCGGCCCGATTTCCGGGGCTGCCCGTTCAACAACGCCGCCGCCGAAGCGCCGGCCGGCCAGGCCCAGAGACTGGCCATCAATGAATACCGGGACTGGTTGCGTCAATCCTTCCGGCAACTCGCCGTTGACACCGGGGCTGCCGACTCCGAGGCGCTCACCGACGCGCTCATCGTTTTGTACGACGGGGCGCTGGCGACGACCAACACGGCCGAGCCCGCTCGCGCCGCGGCGATGACAGCCAAACGCATCGCGCGGCTCACCTTGGCAGCCGCGAAAGCCTCCAGCTCGGTTTGATTGGTTACTGATGCGCGTTGGCGCGGAAGCCGGGACCGGCTTCGGGAGTCACGTTGCGCGTGGTGATCTCTTCGCCGCAGTGGGTGCATGTGAGGCGGGGCTCGGCGATCTCGCCGCAGGTGTCGTGGCGCAGGACGATCGGGGGGCCGCTCGGGTTGGGCAGATGCTCGTCGCCCCATCGCATCAGCACCACGATAGCTCCGAACAGATCGCGGCCGGAGTCGGTGAGCCGGTACTCGTAGCGTTCGGGCTCGAGGGAGTATGGGACCCGCTCGAGGAGGCCCGCGTCGACGAGCATCCGCAGCCGTGACGAGAGCGTGGGCCGTGGGATGGTGAGGTTGCGCGCGAACTGGCCGAAGCGCCGCACTCCGAAGAAGGCTTCGCGCAGGATCAGTAACGTCCAGCGCTCGCCGACAAGCTCGAGTGCGCGGCCGACCGACTCCGCTTCGAAGCGGTGGGACAGATCGGGGGAGGCCACGGTTCACTAACTGTACTCGGTTCAGTTGCTGAACCACACGTGGTAACGTAATTGAACCACTAGTGTGAAGGCGAGGCCTCCATGAAAGAAACCCACGTGACCGACGCGCCGCAGAGCGGCACCGAGAGCGAGATCGGGAGCGTCGCACACGACATCGCGGTGGCCGCCCGCCGCATGTCCGGCGAGATCGAAAGTGCCCGAAAGCTTCCCGAGGAGCTGGTGGCGCATCTGCGCGACTCTGGACTGCTTCGCGCCGGCATGCCTGCCGAGGTGGGCGGTCTGGAGCTGGCCCCCGGATTGGCCCTGGAGTGCGCCGAGGAGGTGGCGCGCGGTGACGCATCGGCCGGCTGGTGTGTGTCGATCGCAATCACCAGCAGCCTGCTGGTCGCTTATCTGCCGCCCAGCAGTCGCAACGAACTCTTCGGCGACGGACGCGGGGTCGCCGCGGGTGTGTGGGCGCCGCGCGGCACGGCACGGTCGGTGCCCGGCGGCGTCGTGGTGTCCGGACGGTGGCCGTTCTGCAGTGGCATCTCGCACGCCGACGTGATGTTCGCCGGCTGCCTCATCGACGAGCACCGCGTCCCATCGGTGGTCGCATTGCGCAAAGACGACTTGGAGGTCCTTGACACCTGGCACACGCTGGGCTTGCGCGGCACCGGCAGCCACGACTCCGTGGCGGACGAGGTTTTCGTGCCCGCAGACAAGGTGTTCTCGCTGTTCGACGGGCCCGCCGTGGCGCGGCCGTTGTACCGCTTCCCGGTGTTCGGGTTCTTCGCCTTGTCGATTGCCGCGGCCGCGATGGGCAATGCCCGCGCTGCGATCGAAGACCTCATCGAGTTGGCCGGCGCCAAGAAGGGGCTGGGAGCGACACGCACCCTGGCCGAGCGGCCCGCGACGCAGGCGGCGGTAACGACCGCCGAGTCGGCGCTGACTGCCGCTCGGGCGCTGTACTACCAGGCGATCGAAGCAGCGTGGCGCGCCAGCCAGCACGGCGAGGCGGTGCCGGTCGGTGACCGCAACCGGCTGCGTCTGGCGGCGACGCACGCGACGCGGACCTCGGCCGACGTCGTGCGCGCCATGTACGACCTCGCGGGCGGTAGCGCGATCTATGACGGCGCATCGCTGCAGCGTCGATTCCGCGACGCCTTCACCGCGACAGCGCATTTCCAGGTCAACGAGGCATCCCGCGAGCTACCCGGCCGCATCCTGCTTGACCAGCCCGCCGACGTGTCGATGCTGTGACCGGACGTATCGAAGTCGCCCTGCCGTTCTGGCTGGACCGACCCGACGAGGAGGCACTGGGTGTGGCGCTGTCGGTACGTGAGGCAGGGCTCGACGCGCTGTGGATCGGTGAGATGGCCACCTATGACGCGTTTGCGCTCGCCACCGCGATCGGGCACCGCACGCCGGGACTGGCTTTGAGGGTCGGCCCGCTGGCCATCGGTGTCCGCAGCCCGGTGGCGCTGGCGCTGGGCGCAACCTCGGTCGCCTCCCTGACGGGCAGCCGGGTGGACATTGCGCTCGGTGCCTCCAGTCCGGCGATCGTGGCCGGCTGGCATGACCGCGACTGGACACACCATGCGGGAGTCATGCGCGAAACCATCGAGTGCCTCAGGTCGATACTGGCAGGGGCCCGCGTCGACTACGGCGGCCGGCACGTGCGCAGCCACGGCTTCCGGCTGCGCCGTGCGCAGCCGGAGACCCGAATCGCGGTGGGCGCGTTCGGACCTGCCATGATGCGGGTCGCGGCACAACACGCCGATGAGGTGGTGCTGAACCTCGTGCCGCCGCCCCGCGTCGCGGAGATACGGGCAGCCATCGACGCCCATGCGGCTGCGGCAGACCGGCCCGCGCCGCGCTTGACGGTGTGGGTTCCGGTCGCGCTCAACCCCGGGGATGCCGCGCGCATGCAAGTGGCCGCGCAGCTTGCCGCCTATTTAGCCCCACCGGGTTATGGAGAAATGTTCAGCACGTTAGGGTTTGGCGACCTGGTTGAGCGCGCCCGTGCCGGCGCGCGCCGCCTTGAGCTCGCGACCACCGTTCCTGTTGAGCTGCTTGATTCGGTGTGTGCTTTGGGTTCCGCCGAGAGGATCGCCGAACGGCTGCGGGCATACCACCAGGCCGGCGCGGACGCCGTGGCGGTCGTTCCCTCGACGGCCGAGGACCCTTCCGGCAGAGCGACGCTGAATGCGGTTGCCCTTCAATACAACCCGAACGAGGAGATTGATCGTGACGCTCGTCAACACCCAATGCCGGCTGGCCGCCCGTCCCGTCGGCCTGCCCAAGGTCTCTGACTGGGAGATCGTCGAGGGACCCGTCGAAAGCCCGGCCGATGGCGAGTTTCTCGTGCGGGTCGAGTATGTGTCCGTCGATCCGGCGATGCGTACCTGGATGAACGCCGGCCGCTCCTACGTGCCGCCGGTCGAACTCGGCGAGGTGATGCGTGCCGGCGGCGTAGGGCGAGTCGTTGAGTCGCGTAACGCGAATTTCGCAGTGGATGACGAGGTGTACGGCGTGTTCGGGGTCCAGCGCTTTGCGGTTTCGGACGGACGTGGCGTAACCCGGGTGGACACCGCGATCGCGCCTGCCCCGGTACACCTCGGCGTCCTCGGAGTCAGCGGCCTTACCGCCTACTTCGGGTTACTCGACGTTGGGCGCCCCGAGCCGGGCCAGACCGTCGTCGTCTCGGGCGCCGCCGGGTCGGTGGGCAGCATCGCCGGGCAGATCGCGAGGATCAAGGGCTGCCGCGCGATCGGGATCGCCGGCGGCGAAGAGAAGTGTCGCTGGTTGGTCGAGGACCTGGGGTTCGACGCCGCGATCGACTATAAGGCGGCCAACCTACGTGAAGAGCTGAAGGGGCAGGCGCCCAACGGCATCGACGTCTTCTTCGACAACGTCGGGGGAGAAGCGCTGGAGGCTGCGCTGGCGAGGTTGGCGCGCGGGGCACGCGTCGTGCTCTGCGGCGCTGTCTCGCAGTACAACGCCACCACCGCGCCGCGCGGGCCGGCCAACTACATGCAGCTGCTTGTCGCTCGGGCATCGATGACCGGCTTTGTGATCTTCGACTACGCCGACCGCTACGCGGAAGGTGTTGCACAGCTGGCGAAGTGGCTAGGCAGCGGCGAATTGCGCTCGCGGGAGCAGATCATCCGCGGAGACGTCAGTGACTTTCCCGAGATCTTGCTCGCGTTGTTTCGCGGCGAGAACACCGGCAAACTGGTTCTGGCGCTGGACGGCTAACAGCCCTTGCCCACCGGATCGTCGGGCATCCGCTGAATGCTGATATAGCCGTCTGTCTGCACCATGACCGAGATCCGTTTTCGGCCGTCGTCCCACTTCCAACTCGTGGTGTCGGTTGCGGGGTTCACTTCCTCTCCGCACCACGGCAGCCCGTCGTATGGCTTATTGAGGGGGAGTTGCGGGCGCAGGTTCGTAAGGATGTCGGAGTTCGAATCCGAGCCCGCTGGCACCTTCCAGGATTCAATACCGTCGCTGCAGTCGCACGTTGACCCGGGCGGCAAGACCACGTCAACTAGTTGTGAGTGCGGTGGCTGCGCAGTGGCCGTCGTAGACACCGTCGTGACTGCCTTGGTCGCGGTGGGGGTTGTGGTGGTTCCGCACGCGGCGAGGACCAGCGCCACGGCGGCCACGATCGGGGTGAATCGCAGAGCCTTCACACGGGCGACGTTAGGCCCGTCTATCGCCCGCCGCGCCGGAACCGCGCGTTCACTCAGCTGAACAGCGCCTGGGCGAGGTAGTGACCCTCGTTAGGGGCGGGCGGCACGACGAAGATGGCCGAGCCGATGTGACGGATGTACTCGTTGAGAAGGTCGTGCGCGCCAAGCCGATTCTGGAGCCGGATGAAATTTCGGGCGGGCCTATGCCGAGGTTGCCAGCGCCTGCTTGTCCTCGTCAGCGAACGTGTCCTCGAGCTGCAGCGGCGAGTAATCGATGTCGATCTCCTCGAGCGGCCGGCCCCTGGCGCTATTGATCGTCCCGAGCCGGCGCATGCCCTTCTCGGTGGCGTAGGTCAAGAACTCGTCCTTTGAGAAGTCGAACGGTATCTCGTCACCGTAGAGGGCAAAGACCTCTTCGGTGTTGCGCAACGCCAGCGGAATCAGCTCGTTCATCCGCGTTTCGAACACCATCCAATTGGCATCGTCGGCTGCGATGTGGCGCCGACATGTGAAAGTGCCCCACGCCATGTGCCGCCGCTCGTCGTCGCTGATTCTCCGGATCAGCTCCTGCATGCCGGGAAGGATGCCGCGATCCACGCAGATCTTGTGCCAGGCATAGTATCCGGTCAGCGCCATCATGCCTTCGATCACATGGTTATACGTTGCGGATGCCCGAATTTGGGCGACCGGCGAGGGGTCGGTATACAACGCCCCGAGTGATTCGGGGAGCTGCTCATAGAACATCTCGCGGTACGCCGGAAGTTCGTCGATGTAGCCGCGCAGGTCGTCGGTGATCCCGACCGCGTCAAGCCACAGACGGAACACCTGGGTGTGCTTGGCTTCCTCGAATGCGAACTGGGTCAGATACATTTCGTCTCCGAGGCGCCCTTCAGCCCGCATCGCGGCCATGAACGGTTGGATGTCCTGAGTCACCGCTTCCTCGCCGGCAATGAACTGCGCGCACAGCTGGGTGGCGCCGTCGCGTTCCGTCTCGGACAGCGATTCCCAGTCCGCCCGGTCGTGGGAGAAGTCGATATCGGCCGGATCCCAGAACTTCGCGTTGCCCCCTGCGAATAGCTTCAACGGCAGGCTGTCCCAGTTGAGCCCTCCCGCGCCGAGCGAGCCGAGTCGTGTTCGCGTCATTTGGTTGACCTCCTCAAATCATGTGCTTGAAATCATGTGCTTGGCCGCCGAGTCCGACGCAGCAGATTCGCCACTCACAGTCTTGACGTTAGAGTAGTTCCGGGTTTGGGTCGCCAACACCTTTTCCGAAGCGGACGCACTCTGCAAGGCTGGCGAGGTGGACATCTTCGAAGAGTGGCGAAGCGGCGGATCGGAAATTCGCTGGCCGTCATCCACTGCCGCCAACAGCGGAACGGAAGTCAAGGTCTTCACCCGCCGGTGCGGCACACCAGGGGCGCCGGCGCTGGTCTGCGTTCACGGCTTCCCGACGTCGAGCATTGACTACTTCTCGTTGACACGTGAACTGGGCTCCGAGTTTGAGATTTTTCTGCTGGACTTTCCCGGCTACGGGTTCTCCGACAAGCCGCCGGCCCCCTATCGGTATTCCCTCGACGACGACGCACGCTTGCTGCTCCACGCGATCACCCGGGTGTGGATGCTTGAGCGATACATGATGCTGACGCACGATCGTGGCAGCAGCGTCGGCATGATCGCGCTGAGCATGCTCGCGGCAGAAGACCCGTCGTCATCGCCCAGCGAAGTCATTCTGACGAATGCCAATATCTATCTTCCGCTGGCCAACCTCACTGCGTTTCAAACCGCGCTGCTGGACAGCACAACAGCGCGGGACACGGCGCGAGCGACCACGCCGGAGACTCTCGCAGCGGGCCTGGGAGCGAGCACGTTCATGCCGCCGCGAACACTTGCCGACCCCGAGATCGCGGCGTTGGCGAAATGCTTCGCATACAACGACGGCATCCGAGTGCTGCCCGATACGATCCAATACCTTCATGAGCGCGCGAAGCACGAAACCAGTTGGCTCGAGGCGATTTCCAAGAACGAGACCAACCTGACCCTAGCGTGGGGCTTGCACGACAACGTTGCCCCCGTGCGGGTGGCCAATTATGTATGGCAGGCATTCCTGAGAGACAAACCGGGACGGAACCGTTACTGGATCGTGCCGGGCGCCGCTCACTACCTTCAATGCGATGCCCCGCAGGGTTTGGCGCAGATCGTTCGGCTCGCGGCGGAGGGTGACGATATTCCGCTTCAGACACTCGGGAACCGTCCGGACGGCGCGGTTCTTGTGGACAAGAGTAGTGACGGCGGCCGTTGATGCCATCGACACTCTCGGTGTATCCGAAGGTCGCGTCAATCCGGTTCGCGTCGTTTCCCGCGCTCAAGGTGAGCACAGGGTAAAAAGGAGCAATGAAGCTGCCTTTGCGCCACGCTGCGCTGACCCACAGGCGCAATTTCTCGGCAGTCGGCGGCATCGCCCTGGCGCTGAAGTACATTGCGGTGTGCCTTTCAATCACCGTGCTGGCCCTGCCCGGCGGCCCCACCCTGGTGTCGGCGACCACGCCTACCAACGGGTTGGCCATCGCATCGATTCAGCCGACCGCCGGACAGGTAGTCGGTGTGGCGGAGCCGCTCACCGTGAGCTTCGCCGAGCCGGTCATCGACCGTGCCGCTGCCGAACGGAAACTCAACATCACTGCCTCCAACGGGCAGCTCGGCCGAGTCGAGTGGCTCAATGATCAAGTGCTGCAGTGGAAGCCCGTGGGCTTCTGGCCTTCGCACAGTCACATCACGATGATGTCGGGCGGTTTCGCCACCGACATCACCACCGGCGCGGCGGTACTGGGCGTCGCCAGCATCTCGCAACACACCTTCACGGTCAGCATCGACGGCCAGGTCGCTCGCACGATGCCGGCGTCCATGGGCAAGCCCAGCAGGCCCACGCCGATCGGCGACTTCACCGTCCTGGACAGGAATCGCACCGTCGTGATGGACTCGCGCACCATCGGTATTCCACTGAGTTCACCCGAGGGATATCTCATCACCGCGTCCTACGCGGAGCGGATCACCAACGGCGGCGTGTACGTGCATTCCGCGCCGTGGTCGGTCGACTCGCAGGGCCACTCCAACGTCAGCCATGGTTGCATCAACCTCAGCCCGGACAATGCCGCGTGGTACTACAACACGGTTCATATCGGCGATCCGGTGAGCGTCCAAGCCTAACGGCACGCCAGCGCTGCGGCTGCGTGCATGCCGCGTATGCGGGCGATGATGTCTGCGGCCTCTGTTGCGTCCGTGCCGCTCCAGGCAATATGCAGATCCGGCCGGATCAGGACCAGGCGGTGGTCGTAGAGGGCCGCGAGCGCGGGATCGGTGAGCGTCAGGTGCCGGATGGGCAGGCCGCCGCCGGCGGCCTCGCTGAGCAGCCGCGAAGATTGGCTGTCGTCGTCCAGCGCGTCGACCAGGGTGAATCCGGCGCCGAAGTGATCGAACAGCGTGGCCTGCTCGCCCAGCACCATGTTGGGGGCGCGGTGGCCGGGCCGCACGGTCGGGACGAACGTTCGGCGGTCCCATGCGGGTGCTGGGCTGCCGTCGGACACCACGACCGGTGAGTTGTCGTAGCGTACGTCGAGTTCGATTCCGAGGCTGAGGTTTTCGGCGTCGTTGGTGGCGAGAAAATTTGCGACCTGATCGCGGTGGGCTTGTCCTGCCTGGTCGTCGGCGTCGATCAGTTGTGAGTCAATCATGTCGCGATATTGCAGGTGGACCATCGCGTTTTCGACGCAGGCGTTGCGGTTTCGGTCCCCGATCGGGCGTCGTTCGACTTCGTAGCTGGCCAGCAGCCGTGGGCCGCCCCAACCCTGAACGGCCGCAGCGAGTTTCCACCCGAGGTTGGTGGCGTCGCCGAGTCCGGTGTTCATGCCGTACCCGCCGGTGGGGATCATCGTGTGCACCGCGTCGCCGGCCAGCAGGATGCGGTCACGGCCGTAGGACTCGGCCAGCATGGCGCTGGGCCGCCACACGCTGGACGCGAGGACCTCGTCGATGACGATCGGCCGGCCCAGGGTGCGAGCGACGAATTCTCGCGGATCGCCGATCGGATCGGGATCGTCTACCTCTGCACCCAGGTCTTGGTGCAGGGTCCAGGTGTCGATTTCGTTTTGAGCGATGAGTGCTCCGCCGTTGGACGTGAACATGTGCCAGAACTGGCCCAGGGCATGCAGATTCGTCAAATCCGAGGAGCGGAAATGCACAAGGGCGAAATTGGTGAAGTCTTTCAGCCCGGCCATTTCGATGCCCAGTTCGGTGCGAACGCGGCTGGAGGCGCCGTCGCACCCGACGAGGTAGTCGGCGTGCACGGTGACGGTGTTGCCGTCCCTGTCGGCCAACTGGGCGGTCACCACGTCGCCGATCTGGCTGCAGGCTTGCAGCCGCCATCCCTGCCGGATGTCGACGAGCGGGTCGCGGTGGGCGCGGTCCATCATTATCGCCTCGAAGAGCGCCTGTGAGCAGCGCTGCCAGGGCTGGCCCGGCACGCTGCCATCGGCGTTGGCGGCGATGTCGGCGCGCTGCTCGTCAACCGATGGCAGCCGCCAGCGTCCATGGACGGGTCCGTTGAGACTGGCGGCGAAGATCACGTCGAACGAATGCTCGGCGTCCACCCCGACCGCGCGCAGTTCGGCGTCGACCCCCAGCCGCCGGAGCAGTTCCATGCTCGCCCCGTTGGTGATGTCCATCTTCGGGAACAGGGTGGTGTGCTCGTTGCGTTCGGCCAGCACGCTGGGCACGCCGTGGCGGGACAGCTCGGCGGCCAGCACCAGGCCGGTCGGTCCTCCGCCTGCAATCAGGACCGGGGTGTGCAGCGGTTGTGTCATCAGGACTCCATTTCCAGTGGATGAGCTAGAAGCTAAACCAGTAATTGTCAGATGTCAATATAAATATTGCTGACTGTCATGTAATAATTTGGCAGATGGCCACGGAGACGAAGTCGCAGCGGCCGCGCGGGCGTCCGAACGCTGCGGAGTCCATGCCGATCGAGGAGATCCTGAACAAGGCGCTGATCATGTTCGCCACTGTCGGATACGACGGGATGTCGCTGCGGACCCTGAACAGGGAGCTAGGTGTCAGCCACAACCTGATCTACCAGCGCTTCGGTACCAAGGAGGAGCTGTGGCGCGCGGCGGTCGACTACGGCTTCGGTCCGCTGGTGCTGCATATGCAGGGTCTGTTCGACCCGACCGTCAGTGACCCGCTTGAGCAACTGCGTCTGGCGGTGCACCGGTTCGTGGTGTATTCAGCCGGTCATCCAGAGCTCGTCGCGCTGATGAACATCGAGGGCCGACAGGACACCGACCGTCTGGCCTACATCTATGACACCTATTTCGAGCTCATCCTCAAGGACGTCGCCCGGTTGCTCGCCCACCTAACCGAGCAAGAAATCATCCGCCCAATTCCGTTGCGCACGTTCCATTTTCTGCTCGCCCACGGCGCCACCGCACCTTATGCTCTTCTGCCGCTTGCGACGAAGTTCGACCCGGCATCACCACAAGAAGCCGCCGCCATCGAGCAACATGCGAATCTTGTGTCGACCATCCTGGTGCAGGGACTGCGGCTCTCACCTAGTTGAGGAGCGGGGATTACCTCGGCAGATGAGCTTCAGCTGATCCCCAGCCGATCAACAGATTGGGCGCAGGGTCGCGGTGCGACACTGGGGTCGTGGCGGGCACTGTCGCGCCGTTGACCCCGGCGACCGCTGTCGGCTCGTGGACGTGGGACATCGTCTCGGCGGTGCTCATCGTGCTGGTGGCCGCGGGTTACGGCTGGGCGTATCACCGCGGCCGCCGGCACGAAGATGCGGTGCGGCGTTCGCGTGCAGTGTGTTTCGGTATCGGGGTTGCGCTGTGGATCGTCGCGACGATGAGCATGGTTGGTGTCTACGCCAACATGTTGTTCTGGGTGCGGGCGCTGCAAGTGTTGTTGCTGCTCTTGGTAATTCCGTTCTTCCTCGCGATGGGTCAGCCGGTCACGGTACTCCTGGTCGGGGTTGGCCCGGCGGGCCGCGCCCGACTGGAGTGGCTGTTGCGGTCGCGGCTGCTGCGCCTGGTCGCGCATCCTGCCACCACATCGTTGGCGATGCTGGGCACGCCGTGGCTGTTCTATCTCACGCCGTGGTATGTCGCCGCGCTGCAATACCGAGCGGTCAACGCGGTCAGCCAGGTGCTGTTCCTGACGATCGGCTTCGGCTACTTCTACGCCCGCCTTCAGACAGATCCGGTGCCGCGCAGGTACTCTCAGCTGCTGTCGGTGCTGATCAGCGTCGTGGAGACGATCGGCGACGGGCTGCTGGGCATTGTGCTGTGGCTGGGTCCGCTGGTGGCCGCCGACTACTACCTCGGGCTGCACCGAACGTGGGGGCCGAGTCTTCGGACCGACCAATCGATCGGAGCCGGCGTCCTGTGGATTCTGGGCGATGTGCTCGGACTGCCGTTCCTGATGGTGCTCTTCCGTGCGCTCGGCGCCGACGAGCGAGCCCACGCCGCGGCCGTCGACGCCGAGCTGGATCACATCGACGAATCCGCCCCCGCCCAGGACGATGCCTCGACGCTGTGGTGGCTAAACGATCCGCAACTACGCGAACGGTTCGATAAGCGCTAAAGCGTGTCGAACAACTCTGTGCAGTTTTGGACACCGCCCTGCTCGGGCATCGTCGGTTCAGGCCGCTGGTGTGGTGTGAACGTCGGTTCCCGCTTCAACCGATCGCAGGGACATCGAGCCCTGTTCAAGGGATTGCCGCAGCTAGTACCGTACGAAGCGGAGGTTCCCTGATCATGGAGTGGACTGGTGCGCGCTACGCGGACACCCCGACAGTGCAGGTGCAGACCTGGATCGACGCGCTGCCGCATCGGGTCTGGGCGGTGGTGTCGGACATTGAACTGATGCCGACGATGAGCCCGGAACTGCAATCCGTCGAGTGGCTCGACGGAGCCACCGAGCCATCGGTGGGTGCGGGGTTCGTCGGGCGCAGCAAGCACGAGGCATTGGGCGAATGGTCGACCACCTCGGAGGTGATCGAGTGTGAAGCGGAGCGGGTGCTGGCCTGGGCCGTCGAGGACCCGAAGAACCCCACCGCGATCTGGCGGTTCCGGCTCGAGCCCAAGGACGGCGGAACCGAGTTGTCTCAGTGGGTGCAACTAGGCCCGGGCCGCTCGGGGTTGTCGTTTGCGATCGATCGCATGCCGGAGAAAGAGCAGCAGATCGTGTTCGTACGGATGCGCGAATTCGAAACCAACATGACCGCGACGCTGGAGCACATCAAGACGCTGGCCGAAGGCTGATGCGCACCGCCACCACAGTGGAAGCCTCCAGCTTCGAGCGCTGGTGCGATCAACGGGATTTCGTCGTCGAAGCCGAAAAGCTGGGCCTTGACATCTGTTGGGTGGCAGAAGCATGGGGGTCCGATGCGCCGTCCGCGCTGGGCTACTACGCGGCGTGCACCGACCGCATGCTGCTCGGGTCGGGGGTGATCCAGGTCGGCACCCGCACTCCCGTCGCGGTCGCACAGGCGGCGATCACACTGTCGAACCTGTCGGGCGGCCGCTTTCTGCTCGGGCTGGGCGCTTCGGGTCCGCAGGTCATCGAGGGGCTGCACGGGGTGTCGTTCCACCGCCCGCTTGCCCGCCTGCGGGAAACCGTCGAGATCGTGCGCCGGGTGTTCGTCGGCGACAGAATCTCCTACGTCGGTGCGGAATTCAACATTCCGCGGCCAGGCGGCGACGCGGTGCCGATGAGGCTGTCGATGCGCGCCGAGCA
Source organism: uncultured Actinomycetota bacterium (assembly GCA_963828065.1). Lineage (GTDB taxonomy): Bacteria > Actinomycetota > Actinomycetes > Mycobacteriales > Mycobacteriaceae > Mycobacterium. The sequence continues at coordinate 28,684 of CAWHDL010000019.1, forward strand.
CGAAATCCCGATCTACCTTGCGACGCTGTCCCCGGCCATGCTGCGGCTAACCGGCGAGGTTGCCGACGGTTGGCTCGGCACCAGTTTCGTGCCGGAGGCTGCTGCCGCCTACTTCTCGTACCTCGATGAGGGACTGGCCCGCAGCGGACGCACGCGCGCCGACCTCGACGTCTGCCAGGGTGCCGAGGTGGCGTTCGCCGCCGACGAGGAGTCGTTGCGCACGATGGTCGTGGCCCGGAAGGAGGGGTTGGCCTTCAGCCTGGGCGGGATGGGATCCGCGTCGACGAATTTCTACAACCAGGCCTACAGCCGGCAAGGCTGGGCCGATGTCGCGAGCGAGGTCCGGGAACGCTGGCAGGCCGGTGACCGTGACGGCGCGGCCGGCTTGGTGACCGACGAGATGGTGCTGGCGACCACGTTGATCGGCACCGAATCCATGGTGCGACAACGGTTGTGCGTGTGGCGCGACGCGGGGGTCGACACCGTGCGGCTCTATCCCGCCGGAGACACACTCGACGCGCGGCTCTCCACACTGGCCAGAGCCGTCGAGATCGTGCACGAGATCAGCGGTTCTCAATAAACCCCGGAAATCGAGAGGTCGATGATGACTGACGCATTTGTCCTCGGCGGTGTTCGCACGCCGTTCGCCCGCTATGGCAGCTCGCTGTCGCACATCCGGGCCGATGAGTTGCTCGGCATGACGATGAAGGGCGCGTGTGAGCGCGTGGGTGTCGGCCTTGACCAGGTCGAAGACATCGTGGCCGGCTGTGTCAACCCCGCGCATGAGGGCATGGGGGATGTGGCCCGGTGGGCGGCGCTGGCCGCGGGTTTTCCCGACAGCGTCGCCGGAGCCACCATCAACCGGTTCTGCGGCTCGTCGGTGAGCGCGACAATCAATGTGGCGCATGCGATCAAGGCCGGTGACCTGGGCGTCGGGATCGCCTGCGGGGTGGAATCGATGTCCCGTTCGGGGTGGGCGTACATGAAGGGTGATGCGCCGTTTGCGCCGCGGGGACCGGTCATCCTGCTCGACACCATGTGGGCGGGTGCCGGCGGCCCGCCGAATCCGACGCTGCTGGCTCGTAACGCCTACATCGGCATGATCGAGACCGCGCAGAACGTCGCCGACCGCTACGGGCTGACACGGGAGGAGATCGACGCGTTCGCGCTGCGGTCTCAGCAGCATGCCAAGGCGGCCCGTGACTCCGGGCGACTCGCCAAAGAGATCGTGCCCGTGCAGATTCCGGCGACGAAGAAGACTCCGGCGCGCACGTTCGAGCATGACGAGTTCATCCGGGACGACACCACCGCCGAGCGATTGGCAGCGCTGCCGGTGCAGCCTGGCACGGAGCAGATGACCGCGGCTAACTCCACGCCGCTGACCGACGGCGCGAGTGCGATCGTGCTGGCGTCGGGGGAGCGCGCGGCCGAACTCGGCGCGGAACCCTTGGCCCGCGTCGTGTCGTCGGCGGTGTATGGGATCGATCCGCTGATCATGGGCCTGGCGCCGGCATGGGCCTTACCGCTGGCGATCAAGCGAGCCGGCCTGACTCCCGAACAGATCGATGTGTGGGAAGTGCACGAGGCGTTCAGCGCGCAGGCGCTCGGCGTGCTTCGCGAACTGCCGAATCAACTCGGTGGCTTCACGGTTCCCGACGACAAGCTCAACCTCAACGGCGGCGCGGTGGCCATCGGCCATCCGTTCGGGGCCTCCGGAACCCGGTATGTGCTGACGCTGGCGACCGAGTTGCGCGAGCGCAATGTCCGCTACGGCGCGGCCGGAGTGTGCATCGGCTCGGGCCAGGGCGTCGCCATCGTCCTGGAAAATCCGCGCGCGGCCTGAGCGGAGGCGAGGGGGCCCGACTAGTGGCGGGTTTCGTTTTGAAGAGTCAGACCTTGTTCACTGGGCAGGTTCGCGTTGGGCGCGAAGGTGTTGGGTTTGCACACGACCGAGTTGGAGCCGTTGCTTTGGACGACCGTGCAGTTCTGGGTTGGGTCAGCGGTGATTACGTAGGCTCCCGGCGAGCCAATGTCTGCCAGAACCGCCGCCGTTGGGGCGATCGCGGTCGCGAGCGCAAATCCAAGGGCGATCATCGTTCGGCCTGGCAGATGAAGGGTTGCCACCATTTCGCACTCCTCAAATCGGGACCTCAATCAGTGTCCGAAGTGCCTGGTGGACGGAGTGCCCGCGTTAGGAAGTGACATTCCATCGGCAGGACGCATTCGAGCATTGTGCGGTGACTTTATTTTACGCCTGCGTTGATGATCTTGGGGGATCGATTTCGCTGCTCTAGGCGATGAACCCGCCGGCCAATGGTGTCGTGTATATCACAGCGGAATATCACATCGCGGCTGAGCCAGGAGGTCTCATGGCCGGCGACGGGCGTTCGGCGAAGTTGCTGCCGGTTCCGAACGCGCCGTCGACACGGCCGCTTCGGATCCTCGTCGTCGGCGCGGGTGCGGGCGGCGTCTCAATAGCCCGTGGATTGCTACGGGACGGACATGACGTCACCGTGTTCGAACAGAGGTCCGCTCCGGAGGCCGGTGGCGGCGCCGTGACCATCTGGTCCAACGGCGCAATGGTCCTGGGGCAACTCGGCGTCGACATGGACGGGGCCGGTCAGCAGCTGTCCACCGTGCGCGTCCTGACGTCCACGGGTCGCGCGATCGCCGCCTTGGATGTGACCGCGATGATGGAGCGGCTGGGCGCACCCGTTTCTATGGTCCCGCGCCGAGTCTTGCTCGAACGGCTGCTGGAGGGCTTTCCGACCGCCCGCATCCGATGCAACTCCCGTGTGGTCGGGGTGGTCGATACGCCCGGCGGAGTGCGGGTCGAGTTTGAAGACGGCAGCTCGGCCGAAGGGGATCTGCTGATCGGTGCGGATGGCCTGCACTCGATCGTTCGGGAAATCGTCGGCGCGCAAGACGCGGAGTCGACTGGCTGGTGCAGCTGGCAGGGACTGGTAACCCTGCCGAACGTCCCCGACAAGCGCGTCGCACTGATGGTCGTCGGCGAGCACGGAAACCTTGGCCTGTGGCCGGCCGGAGGATCCGACGTGCAGTGGTGGTTCGACTTGCCGTGGTCGTCTGACTTCGTCAGGCCGGAACGTCCGATCGACGTGATCCGGTCACATTTCGCCGGGTGGTCGGACGTGGTCGATCGACTGCTTGTGACGTTGACCGACGACGATCTGGCCCATTCGCCCTACCCGCATTTTCGGCATCCGATTCCTGGGCCGTGCCACGGCGCGGTCACCTTGCTCGGCGATGCGGCGCACACGATGCCGCCCACCCTCGCGCAAGGGACCAATCAGGCACTGCTCGACACGATGGTGTTGTGCAAGGCGCTTTCGGATTTCCGGAAGGGAACCAACAACAGCGATGGTGATCTTTCGAATGCGTTGCGCTGGTACGAGAAGACCAGGCGTCGCAAGGTCAAAGCCGTGGCCCGGGTCGCGTCGCTGCAGGTGTCTCATGGTGAGTACGTGCTGAGACCGGCCGCGATGATCTCGGACCGCTTCATGACCTGGGCACTGACGATGTTTCTGAGTTCGGTAAGTCACCGGCGGATTTCCGCGGAGATCAGCCGAGACCTCGCTGCTGCGGCCACGCCATCCAGGTGACCGGGATGACCACGCCAGCAGGTGTCGAACATGAACCGGTGACTAACCAGGACGATCCGGTTCGAGTGCGAGGCGATGTCGACGCGCCCACACGCTGGCTCTGGCTCGTGAAGTGGTGCGTGCTGGCCGCCCCGCACTACCCCATATTGATACTTCTGTATCTGGTGTATCCGCTGCTGACTTTAGTTGCGGGCGTTGCCATCTTGTTCACCGGACGGTATCCGCGCCCGATCTTCGAATTCAACGTCGGGGTGCTGCGCTGGTCGTGGCGAGTGATGAATTACAGATTCCCGATGAACACCACCGACAAGTACCCGCCTTTCACGCTCGCGTCTCGGCCCGACTACCCAGGCGATCTCGAGGTCGACTATCCCGAACAGCTCACGAATTGGGCTGTGCTGGTGAAGTGGTGGCTGTTGGCTCTCCCGCAGATACTTCTCTGCTGGGCGATGGAGCCGCTGCTGCAGGTGCTTTGCTTTTTCGCCGCATGGCGGTTGTTGTTCACCGGGACGGTCTCGGGGGGCATGTTCGACCTCCTCATGGGGATCGTTCGTTGGCGTTATCGGGTGGCCGTGTACGTCTCCTTGATGCGCGACGAATATCCGCCGTTCCGACTGGATTTGGGGAGCAGATAATTTCCGGTAATCCGTTGTTCCCGTACGTGTATCGGCTCGGCATGCCGTTCTTCGACCGGCTGTTTTATCGCCGTTTTCGTCGGGCGGCGATGAGCAATGCGACCGGCCGGCTGCTCATGGTTGGTCTCGGCCCGGGAACCGACTTGTTGTTTATTCCGCCGGCGGTGACGTCGGTCGCCGCCGTGGAGCCGGAGGCGGCGTTCCGGCGGATGGCTTCGGCTCTTGCGCGACGCAACGGTGTTGCAGTCGACATCGTCGACGGGATCGGCGAGTCGATTCCATTCCCGGACAACAGTTTCGACTCGGTACACGTCGGCCTTGTGTTGTGCTCGGTCGACGATGTGGCCGTTACCCTCGGCGAGATCCGGCGCGTGCTCGCGCCCGGCGGCAGGTTGGTCGTTCTCGAGCATGTCCGCGGGGACGGAGTGATGGGTCGGTTCCAGGACCTGATCGCAGGGCCGTGGTCTTGGTTGGCTTCCGGTTGCGAGCCGAACCGCCGAACCATCGACGCCATCGCCGCGGCCGGATTCGATACGGGGGGACTGCGCAGCATCGGGCGAACCTTTGTGCCGCCTCCGTGCACGCCCCATCTGCAAGGATTCGCAACTGTAATCGAGAGCAATCCGAGTTGAGCGCGCGCCCTACTCGACGCTGACAGCTTCGATGATGTTCAGTCGCGCCGCGCGGCGCGCGGGTGGCACCGAGCCGAGCAGGCTGATCGCCAGCGCGCCGATAGTGAAGACCAGCGACATCGGGCTGGGCCGGAAGCCGACGGTGAAATTCATGATGTCCCCGCTGACGAGGCTGTACAGCCACTGGTCGGTCAGGCCGAGCGCAAGCCCCAAGACACCGCCGACAACAGCGATGCCTGCCGCCTCGGCCAGGACCATCTGCAATGTCAACCGGCGGCTCGATCCCATCGCCCGCAGAACAGCGATCTCGCGGCGCCGTTCGAGTACCGAGAGCGTCAACGTGTTGAGAAGCGCGATTGCGGCCACAAATCCAACGATGATCCACACCGCGTTGGCGATGACCATGCTCTGCTGCAGCGGTGCCTCAAGGCCGGCCAGCGCCGTGCGACCGTCGTATACGTAGTTCGGCGCGGGCACCACTCGGCGCACGTCGGCCAGCAAGCGCTTCGCGTCGACGCCTGGGGCTGCATCGACCTGAAGTGTTGTCGCCGCCGGGCGGTCAAACCACGCCCGCAGCTGATCGAGGTCGATCCCGACAGAGCCGATGACCGTCGAGAAGTACGGGACCAATGCCAGCACGGCCGTCTGTTGCGGGCCGTGCGGCGTTTGCAGCCGCAACAGGTCGCCGACCCGCACGCCAAGCGTCTTGCCCAGATTCTGGGAGAGCACCACACCCCGACCGGCGAGCACCTCGCTGCGTACCCGGTCATCCAGCGCGTGGTACAGCGGATCGGCGGTGCCGGGCGCAAATCCGTCGAGAATGACGCGGGTGCCGCCGACCTCAGCGAACGCGAGCGCGCCCTCGACGACGCCTGCGACGCCCGGCACCGCGCCCACCTTTTCGGAAAGACCTTGCGGGAGAACGTCGGTGGGATAGCTGTCCGGAGGATTTGCGCTCACCCATACGTCGGCATTCGCGATCGACGCGAAGATGCCGCGGGCCGACCGGATCATGTCGGTGCTCGTACCATTGATCACGACCGTTGTGAGAACCGCGATCAGCACCGTCATCACGGTGGCCCACACCCGCCGAGGCGCACGCTCTATCGTCGCGGCCGCGAGCGCCCCAGCCGATCCGAACAAACGAGCGGTTGCGGCAGCGGCTTTGACGATCGGCGCGGTGAGCGCGAAGCCAAGCGCGATCTCGGCGCACAACAGACCAGCCATGGCGACAAAGACCAACGCGCCGGTGTGGTCGGCGACGATCACAAGCGACACCGCCAATACCGCGACAGCACCAACCCCGCTTGCGACCCGCAGCTGCCGTGGCACGATGTCCGCCGTTGACGCGCCGACCGGTGCCAATGCCTCGATCGGAGAAACCTTGTACACCTGCCGAGCGGCCATCGCCGACGCAGCCACGCTGGTGAGCACCGTCGCCGCGACGGCGGCCGGTATCGCGTAGCCGGGCAGCCAGTACTCGACGCGAGCTTCGAGGCCCTGGGTCACAGCCGGAGGCAATCGACCAATCGCCATGCGGCCCACGAGTATTCCGATGCCCGACCCGATGGCCCCACCGATCAGCCCGAGAATCGCCGCCTCCGCGAGCATGTCGCGAACGATGGTGGCGCGCCGGCCGCCGATCGCGCGCAGCATCGAGATGACCGGCCGGCGCTGGGTGATCGCCATGGTCATGGTGGTGTAGATCAAGAACGCGCCGACCACCAAAGCAACCGCCGCGCCCATCAGGGACATGTAGTTCATCAGCTTGACGCCGTCACCGGCCCGGGCGGCCCGCATGCTCGGGTCGGCGACGATTGCCCGGCCGTTCACGGCGGCGGTGACAGCGGCGCGAACCGCGGCAAGGTCCGCGCCCGGCTTCGTGGTGATCAGTATCGAGTCGAGTTGACCTTGTCGCCCGGTAAGGATCTGCGCCAACGGAAGTGGAGCAAGGACATAGTGTCCACCGTTGAGATCCTTGAGTTGTTTTCCCTCGAGCACCGCCGTGACGGTGACCGACCCCGAGCCCAGCTGGAACGTCTCGCCTTTCGCATGACCGACGCCTGGCCCGACCTGGACACCGTTCGTCACGGCGGGCTGCGCCTCCGGCGGTGCGCCGACGGCATCTTTGAGGGCGCTTTTCAACGCGGCCGAGTTCGCGTCGGCGCCGAGCAGCAGCACAGGCCCCGACTCCGTGGGCGCAGAGGTCCGGAGCATCGGTACGGCGGTCGCGACGCCGGGAACCGCGGCGACGTCCGCCGTTATCGTGTCGGGAAATCCCGCGTCGGTAATGCCCGACACCTCCAGCGCGGCGATGCCTGCGATCCCGTCGGCCAGCCGGTTGACCGATCCGGTGATCGACCCGAAGATGCCGAACACCGCAACCAGATACACAGCGGACACCACCATCACGGTGATCGAGGCGATCGTGCGCCGACGATGCTCGGCGAGTTCGCGCACACTGAACAGACGCAGCCGGCTCGCAGCGGCCGTTATCGTCGAGCCGGGTGTCACCCCGAGACGGGCGATATTCGGTCTCACGCCGAGACCGGCGACATCTCGTCGGAGCCGATCCGACCGTCCTGCAGTGTGATCACCCGATCGGTCACCGCCGCGGCGTCAGAGTTGTGGGTCACCATCACCGCGAGCCGACCGCGGCCCTCCTCGTGGGCCACCTCGGCAAGGAGCGCCAAGATCGATGCGCCCGTTGTGGAATCGAGGTTCCCGGTTGGTTCGTCGGCGAGGATCAGCGGCGGGTCCATCATCAAGGCCCGCGCCACCGCGACGCGCTGCATTTGGCCGCCGGACAGTTCCGCCGGTCGGTGCTGGGTTCGGTTACCGAGCCCGACCCGGTCCAGCAGCCGAATCGCATCCGGTTTGACCTTGCCCAGTCGGACACCGTCGAGCAGCTTCGGGACTGCCACGTTCTCCCACGCCGACAGGGTCGGCAACAGGTTGAAGAACTGAAAGACGAATCCCACGCGATGACGGCGAAACTCGGACTGCTGCTCATCGTTGAGGCGGCCGATCTCGTCGCCGTCGAAGGTGATCGACCCGGAATCGGGGGAGTCCAACGCGCCGAGCAGATGCAGCAACGTGCTCTTACCCGCGCCCGATGGCCCGACGACCGACACGAACTGCCCACCTGTCAGCCGCAGGCTGATGTCGTCGAGTGCCCGCACCGATTGACCGCCGACCGTGTACTCACGCGCGACATTGCGGAGTTCGATGGTCAGTTCGCGCTTGGGTGTATCGGAGGGAGGCGTCCGATCATGGTCCTGCTGACGGTGGCTCACCTTCTCGCCGACTATGGACGATAAATCAGCGCGCGCCGCGGACCAGGCGGCCCGGACGTGCACCCGTGTCGACGCCGTCGCGACGGGTCACGGTGCCGCTGACAATCGTTGTGACATAGCCGCTCGCGCGCTGGACCAGGCGGCGTCCGCCTGCCGGCAGGTCGTACGCCATCCGTGCGGAGTGCAGAGTCAGCGCATCCATGTCGATCACGTTGATGTCGGCCTTCTTGCCGACCTCGATCGTGCCGCGGTCGGTGAGGCCGAAGAGTTGCGCGGTGTCATGACATTGCTTTCGCACCACGTACTCCAGAGACAACTTCTTGCCGCGGTGGCGATCCCGGGCCCAATGGGTCAGCAGGAACGTGGGGTATGACGCGTCACAGATCAGGCCGCAGTGCGCGCCACCGTCGGAGAGCCCCACCACCCCTGCCGGATGGGTCAGCATCTCGCGGATCGCGTCGTGGTTGCCGTCGGAGTAGTTGTAGAACGGCAACATCAGCATGGCCGTCGCGTTCGACTCGAGCATCAGGTCGTACAGCGTGGCCAGCGGATCCTCGCCCCGGTCGCGGGCGATCGCAGCGACGGTGCGGTCGGTGGTCGGCTCGTAGTCGGGCGGATCACCCAGTGCGTAGAGCCGGTCGAGCGAATATTGCACGAGGGCGAACATGGCATCGAACTGCTGCGTCGGGTCGACGGGCAGATCGTCCTCGGACAGGATCGCCGCCTTGACGGCTGGATCGGCAAGGCGCTGCGCCAGCTCCTCGCGGCTGCACTCGGCTTTCAGCCGGCGGTAGGTCGGGCGGTGGGTGAACGCGTGATGCCCGGGAAAACCGAACAGCATGCCGAACGGTCGCGCGGCGATCTGGGGATACAACCGACTGCCCGCCGCGTGTGCGGCCGCCGAGATGTCCAGCTGCTCGCGCCAGAGGTTCGGGGCGGCGTCGATCTGAATCATGGCGAACGAGATCGGCCGGTCGATCTCGGCGCCGAGGCGCTGCATCCACTCCAGTTCCTTCTTGGGCGCGACGATGTCCTCGCCCGCAACTCCCTGAGGGGCCAGTTCGAAGACGGCCTGGCCGCCGGCCGCCATGGCCCGGCCCAGACCGAACAGTTCGTCCTCGGCGGCAAAGGTTCCCGGAACGGGCTCGCCGTCCATGGCGCGGTGGCCGAGCGTGCGTGACGTCGAGAAGCCGAGCGCGCCCGCCTCGACGGCCTCCTGCACCAGCCGGCTCATCGCCGCGATGTCATCGGGCGTGGCGGGCTCGTTGCGGGCGCCGCGGTCTCCCATCGCGTACGCGCGGACCGCGCCGTGGGCTACCTGACTGCCCACGTCGACGGCGAATTTCTGCTTCCCGATCACGTCGAGGTACTCGGGGTAGCTCTCCCAGCCCCACGAGATGCCCTCGGTGAGCGCCGCGCCGGGAATGTCCTCGACACCCTCCATCAGCCCGATCAGCCAATCCTCGCGACCCGGCCGCACCGGGGCGAAGCCGACACCGCAGTTCCCGGTGACCAGCGTCGTTACCCCGTGTCCGCTCGACGGCTCCAGCAGGCTGTCCCAACTCACCTGGCCGTCGTAGTGCGTGTGGATGTCCACGAACCCGGGTGCGACGATCTGACCTGCCGCGTCGATTGTTTCAGCTGCGTCACCGCCCAGGGTCGGATCATCTGAGCCGCGGCGGCGCACTTCGACGATCTGATCGTCCTTGATACCGACGTCTGCGCGATACCGCTCGGAGCCGGTGCCATCGACCACGGTGCCGCCGACAATCTTGAGGTCGTACATAGCAGCTCCTCATCTGTTGCTCCTGAGCATCCCTTTAGAGCAGCTCATTAGCAATGGCGAAGGGCCGGTCCTTGCCAGTCACAGCCGGTGAGCTCGGCGGAGAGTTCCCACAGCCGGCGCGCCGTCACCGCGTCTCGGGCCCTCCTCCGTACCTTGGTCACCCGAGGCTTGCCGAACTGCATGAAGCGTGGCGCGAGATACGTCCCGCTCGGCAGGTCTGCTGTCACCGCGAGGATGCTTGACCGCGCCGCGGTCTGCGCGCTCTGCGGGAAATTGCGCAGCCAGCCGTGCTGGGACGACCAGCCCAGGTATCCCGTGCTGTACCTGACGATGTTGGTGTCCGCACCACCGGGATCGGCCGCGTACGCGCGGACGCCCCGCCTGGCCAGTTCGTTCGTGAAGAGCATGATGGCCAGCTTTGACTCCCCGTAGGCCGCCCACTTTGAGTACTTGCGGGCGTGGCAGTTCAGGTCGTCAAGGTGGAGCCGGCTGAACCTGTAGTTCATGCTCGTCACCGAGACCACCCGGTCCTTGATCCTGTCGCCGAGCAGGCACGTCAGGGCGAAATGGCCGAGGTAGTTCGTGCCCATCAGCGCCTCGAAGCCATCCGCGGTACGGGTGAGCGGCAGACCCAGCACACCGGCGTTGTTCACCAGCACGTCAACGGTCTGCACCGAGTCGGCGAATTTGCGCACGCTGGTCAGATCCGCGAGATCGAGGTGGGCGACCTCGACGTCGCCCACCATCTCGGCGGCGGCCCGCTCGGCTTTGAGGATGTCGCGACCGGCGATCAGCACGCTATGGCCGGCAACGGCCAACGCCGTGGCTGTCGCTCTGCCGATGCCGCTGTTGCCGCCGGTGACGATGATCCGCATCCGGTGAGGTTATGAGACGATCCGAACGTGCGGGTCGGATTGCATGCGCTCGGCATCGGCCCCGGCGCCGACCGCGCCGTGATCGACGCGGTCGCCAAGGCCGCAGATGACCACGGCTTCGCCACGCTGTGGGCGGGCGAGCACGTCGTGATGGTCGACGATTCGGCGTCGGAGTATCCGTACTCCGACGACGGCAAGATCGCGGTGCCCGCCGTTTCGGACTGGCTCGACCCGCTGATCTGCCTGAGTTTCGCCGCCGCCGCCACAACGCGGATCGACATCGCGACCGGCGTCCTGCTGCTGCCCGAACACAACCCGGTGCATGTCGCCAAGCAGGCTGCCAGCCTGGACCGGCTCAGCAACGGCCGGTTCACGCTCGGCATCGGCATCGGTTGGTCGCGGGAGGAATTCGACGCGCTCGGCGTGCCGTTCGCACACCGCGCCAAGCGCACCGCCGAGTACGTCGCCGCGATCCGCACCCTGTGGCGCGACGACATCGCATCGTTTTCCGGCAGCTTCGTCGACTTCGATGCGATTCGGGTCAATCCGAAGCCGGTGCGCGACAGGCGCATCCCCATCGTGTTGGGCGGCAACAGCGATGCGGCGCTTCGCCGGGTAGTCAGGTGGGGTGACGGCTGGTATGGCTTCAACCTCGACGGCGTCGGGGCAGTCGCCGACCGGGTAGAGCTCATCGGTCAGCTGTGCCGTGACGCCGGTCGCGACCGCGCCGAATTCCGGCTGGCCGTCGCGTTGACGCAGCCACGGCCGGAGGACGTTTCGGCATTGGCGGAATTGGGCATCGACGAGTTGGTGATCGTTGCCGCGCCGCCGCACGACGTCGGCGAGGTCCCCGGCTGGGCCGCGGATCTCGCGCAGCGCTGGCTCGGGAGTTGACGGTGCGCATCGCGCGGATCTATGACCCGCCCGAACCCGACGACGGCCTGCGCGTGCTCGCCGACCGGCTGTGGCCGCGTGGTGTCCGCAAGGACGACCCCCGAATCGACCGCTGGACCAAAGACGTCGCCCCATCGTCGGAGTTGCGTCGTTGGTACAGCCACGATCTCGATCGCTACGACGAGTTCGTCGCACGCTACGAGCGCGAGCTCGACGAGCCGGTCGCAGCGAAAGCGCTGCGCGACCTTCGCCAACTCGCCGACGCCGGAACCGTCACGCTGCTCACGTCGGCAAAGGACGTCGAACACGGGCATCTGGCCGTGCTGAGGCGTCTCCTGGAGAAGCGGTCTTGACCGCTCCGTGGGGGACCGCCGTCGCGGGCATCTTCGTGTGGCTGGGCATGGTGGTGGTGATCTCGTTCATGGAGGCGCCGTTGAAATTCCACGCGCCCGGGGTCACGTTGCAAATCGGGCTCGGTATCGGCCGGCTGGTGTTCCGCGCGCTCAATGCTGCGGAGTTGGTCCTTGCGGTGGCGGTGCTGGTGGCGCTGCAGTTCGAGCCGCCACCTGCGCGGGTAATGGTGGCGATCCTGGCCGCGGTCGTGGTGCTTGCGGTTCAACTGGTCGCGGTGCGCTCATCGTTGACACGCCGGTCGGACGCGGTGCTGGCCGGCGAGGAGGGGCAAGAGCGGTCGCGCGGTCACTACGCTTACGTCGGTTTGGAACTGATCAAGGCGATCGCGCTGCTGGTGTCGGGCATTCTGTTACTTGCCGCATGACACCTCGATGAGGAGGTAACGAGCTATGGAGTCGTTGTCATTGACCGCGGTGGCCGATGAACAGCTGGCGCGGGCACGCCAATCCAACAGCGGCCGGTCCGCGCAAACCATCTACGGAGGTCACGAACACTTCCTGCGTCAGACCGTGATCGCCGTCGTCGGGGGCCGCGAACTCGGCGAACACTACGGCCCGGGGGAGGCGACGCTGCAGGTGTTGCAGGGGCGGGTGACCGTAACGGTCGGCGACGATTCGTGGACGGGCGCCGTTGGTGACTTCGTGGTCCTACCCGCACCCCGGCAGAGCGTGCTGGCCGTCGACGACTCCGCGATGCTGCTCAGCGTGCGCGCCGACAGCCGCGAGGCGATTCAGTAGCGGTAGTCGTCAGTAGCGGTATTCGGCCAGCCCGGTGCCGCCGATGCGGTCATCGCCGTCGACCAGAACGACTGCGGGGACCATCTCGCTGGTCACCAGCCCGTGTTCGCTGGTGAGCTCGTCGATGAGCTCGAAGCTGCGCGCGATGCGATCGGGGCGATCGACGATGATCGTTGTCACGGGGACTTGTCGACTCAGCTGAATCAACTTGTCGCCGTGAGGCTTGCGGCCACCGTGGAAGCCCCAGATGCCGCGCAGCACGGTCGCGCCGCTGGCCGCGCCGGACGTGCGCAGTTGGCGCACCAGCGCGCGGTGAATGGGCGCGCCGTTGTGGAGGGCGGTCTCGGACGTGTAGACCATCAGCTTCTGCCACAGCGGTCGGCCCTGTTCGTCGGTCATCGGCAGCACGTCAGGATGGGCCAGCAGCTCACCGTCGCGTTTGCACACCCGGATTCGCTCGACGGTGAGAAGCGGTTGGCGAAGCATCTCGCCGAGGCGCGGCACGACTCTCGCGATGTGCTCGCCGCCACCGACCGAGATGATCATCATCGGCACGTCCACGTTGCGGCTGAAGAAGCGCGCGCGATGTCGTTGGCCCCGGGCAGTCCCGTCCACACCGAGAAACACCGAGGCCCCCGAAATCTGCTCCCGGTAGAGCAGGTCGCAAATCGCGATATACGCCGGCACGCCGTCGACGCGCTCCTGGCGTCCGACGTACACCGTCAGCTTCGCTGCCTCAGACAGTTGTTCCGGCACCGCGAAATTGGTGACGTCGCCGCTGACGAGCCGGGCGCGTTCCACAGTCACCAGCCCAAGTGGTGTGAGCTCGATGACGTCCTCGACCAGGCCGGCCATCTTCGCGCGGGCATCGACCGCCGCGACCGCGACGGGCGGGTCCTCGGAAAGGCTCAACCACTCGTCGCTGCGCAACTCCTTACGCGGACCGAAGCTGGCGATGCCGCGCAGCATCACGCTCGCGGCGACCTCGCGTTCGGCGTACAGGTTCAGCAACGCCTCGGCGAAGAATCCGCCGTCGACGCGTTGCCGCTCACCGAAGTAGGCGGTCAGCTTCAGGCAGTCGTCGTTCACAGCTGCCCCGCGATCCACTGGCCGGCCATCGCGGCGGCGACGCCGAGGATCACGCTGACGACGATGTTGGCGGCGGCGAGCCATAGTTGCCGCTCCTCGGCGAGCCGCTGCGTCTCCAACATCCAGGTGGAGAACGTGGTGTATGAGCCCACGAACGCGGTGCCGGCCAGCAGTGAGACGTGATAGCTCAGCGTCAATCCGGCGAGCAGCCCGAGCAACACCGCGCCGCTCAGATTGACGGTCAGCGTGCCGAACGGGAACGGCCGCGCTACCCGGCGGGCGATGGCGCGGTCGATCAGGAAGCGCAGCACCGCACCCGCGCCGCCGAGCAATACCACTCCGGCCCAGACCGCAATAATCATGACCGCACCCGCACCCGCACCCGGACCCGGCGCACCAGCGCGGTGCTGAGATACACCGCCACCAGCCCGGCGGCGAGGCTCGCCAGCGTGTAGCCGATGGCGAGGCCGTAATGGTGATTTTCGAGCATCTTCAGCGTCTCCACCTGCATGGTCGAGAACGTCGTCAACCCGCCGCAGAGGCCGGTGCCGAGCATCGGGCGGCGGTAGCTCGACAGCGGCAACCGTTCCAGAAGTCGGGTTGTGAAGTAGCCCAGCAGGAACGCGCCGACGACGTTGACCACGAACGTCGGCCACGGCCAGCGCGCGGGGTCTGGGGCCGCGAGCGTCGAGAGAACGGCGCGTGCGACGGTGCCCAGCGCCCCACCCACGAACACGGCGGTCAGCTCGCTTCGGTCGAAGGCCATGACGTAGAAGTATGGCGGCACCACACACCGGGGAGCCGCACGACGCCACATTCCGGATGTGGGTGAACAGTTGGGGACCGGCGGGGGACCGGCCGACGCTGCGAGTCCGCAGGGAGCAGAATCGGGTCCATGGCAGCTAACCCCCGTGCCGGTCAGCCGGCGCAGCCCGAAGACCTGATTGATGTGGCTCGTGTGGTGACGGCGTACTACACGATCGAACCGGATCCCGATGACGTGGCGCAGCAGGTGGTGTTCGGCACGTCCGGGCACCGCGGGTCCAGCCTGGACGGTGCGTTCAACGAGGCGCACATCTTGGCTACCACGCAGGCCATCGCGGAGTACCGCGCCGCGCAGGGCACGACGGGGTCGCTGTTCATCGGCCGGGACACCCATGCGCTGTCCGAGCCGGCGTGGGCGTCGGCGCTGGAGGTGCTGGCCGCGAATGACGTTGCGGTGATGATTGATTCGGCCGACCGCTACACGCCGACCCCAGCGGTCAGCCACGCGATCTTGACGCACAACCGCGGCCGGTCGGTCGATCTGGCCGACGGGATCGTCGTCACGCCATCACACAACCCGCCGCGTGACGGGGGTTTCAAGTACAACCCGACCAATGGTGGCCCTGCGGACACGGACGCGACCGGCGCAATCGCCAAGCGGGCGAACGAGATTCTGCGCGATGGCCTGAAGGGCGTTAAGAGGGTTCCGCTGGCGCGTGCGATGCAGAGCACGCGTCGCCATGACTATCTCGACGCCTATATCGACGACCTGCCCAATGTGGTGGACATGCACGCGATCCGCGCGCAGGGTGTCCGCATCGGGGCGGATCCGCTCGGCGGTGCCAGCGTCGACTACTGGGGTGCGATCGCCGAGCGGCACAATCTCGAGCTCACCGTCGTCAATCCGCTGGTGGACGAGACGTGGCGATTCATGACGTTGGACACTGACGGCAAGATCCGGATGGATTGCAGTTCGCCCGACGCGATGGCGTCGCTGATCAACAACCGCGACAAGTATCAGATCGCGACGGGCAACGACGCGGACGCCGACCGGCATGGCATCGTCACGCCCGACGGCGGCCTGCTCAATCCCAACCATTATCTCGCGGTGGCGATCGACTACCTCTACGGCCACCGGCTGTCGTGGCCGGCGTCGACCGCGGTCGGCAAGACGGTGGTCAGCTCGTCGATCATCGACCGCGTGGTCGAAGGGCTGGGCCGCAAGCTGATCGAGGTTCCAGTTGGGTTCAAATGGTTCGTCGACGGATTGATCGGCGGCAGTATCGGTTTCGGGGGTGAGGAGAGTGCGGGTGCGTCGTTCCTGCGCATGGATGGCTCGGTGTGGACGACCGACAAGGATGGGATCATCCTGGCGCTGTTGGCGTCGGAGATCTTTGCGGTGACGGGTCAGACTCCCTCTCAGCGATACGACGAACTCGCCGAAAAATATGGGGCGCCAACGTATGCGCGCGTGGACGCACCTGCCGACCGCGAGCAGAAGGCTCGCCTGGCCGCACTGTCGCCGGAACAGGTGGCGGCAACCGAGTTGGCGGGGGAGAAGATCACCGCGAAACTGACGAAGGCGCCGGGCAACGGCGCACCCATCGGTGGACTGAAGGTGACGACGGCGGACGCATGGTTCGCTGCGCGGCCGTCAGGGACCGAGGATGTGTACAAGATCTATGCCGAGTCGTTCCGCGGGCCCGATCATCTGCGTGAGGTCCAGGAGGCTGCGCGTGAGGTGGTGGCGAAGGCGCTGGCGTGAGGGTCGGCGTCGGCGGACGAACGTCAGACTTCTGAGCCGCACCTGCCGGGCGAAGTCTGGATTCTGATCACCGCCAATGCGGTGATCGCGCTCGGGTATGGCGTGGTGTCGCCCGTGCTGCCGCAGTATGCGCGCAACTTCGGGGTGAGCATCAGCGCAGCGACGTTCGTGATCACCGCGTTCGCGGCGATGCGGTTGTGTTTCGCGCCGATCAGTGGGTTGTTGGTGCAGCGCTTAGGGGAGCGGCGCGTCTACGTGGCCGGCATCCTCATCGTCTCGCTGTCGACCGGTGCCTGCGCGTTCGCCCAAACCTATTGGCAACTGCTGCTTTTCCGGTCACTGGGCGGCATCGGGTCGACCTTGTTCTTCGTCTCGTCGCTGGGCCTGATGATTCGGGTCAGCCCGGAGGATGCCCGGGGCCGCGTCGCGGGAATGTTCTCGACAGCGTTTCTCGTCGGATCGGTCGGTGGTCCGGTGCTGGGCAGCCTGACTGCGGGGCTTGGGCTGTCGGCGCCGTTCGTGATCTACGGAGTCGCGTTGCTGATCGCGGCTGCTGTGGTGTTCTTCAGCTTGCGCCATTCATCGTTGGCGGCGCCCGAGGAGCAGACCGAACCGCCGGTGACCCTTCGAGTTGCGTTGCGGCAGAGGGCTTATCGGGCGGCATTGTTGTCGAACTTCGCGACCGGATGGGCAGTGTTCGGGCTGCGGATGGCATTGGTGCCGCTGTTTGTCGGCGAGGTGCTTGGCCACGGCGCCCGAACGGCCGGTATAGCGCTTGCGGTATTCGCGGCCGGCAACGTGTTGGCGGTGATCCCAAGCGGCTACCTGTCGGACCGAGTGGGGCGGCGGAGGCTGATGATTATCGGATTGTCTGTGTCGGGGGTGGCGACGGCGATCGTCGGGTGGGCGTCATCGCTGCCGCTGTTCCTCGCCGGCGCGTTCGTGGCCGGTGCGGCCGCGGGCATCTTCAGCTCGCCGCAGCAGGCCGCGGTCGCAGACATCATCGGCAGCAAGGCCCGGGCCGGAACGGCGCTGGCGACGTTTCAGATGATGGCCGACCTCGGGTCGATCATCGGCTCGCTCGGGGTCGGGGAGATCGCGCAGCACTTCTCCTTCGGCGCGGCGTTCGTGATCAGTGGGGGCATCCTGCTCGGGGCGGCGGTCGGTTGGGTGCTTGCGCCGGAGACGCGCGGGCGCCCCCCGGCCCAGCCGACGCCAGTGCGGGCGTTGGGGCCCGAGGCGTGCGGCGAACTGCCGTGAGCTGCGGCTTTGAGCGGTATCCGCTGGTGGTGTAGCTTCGATGGGCACAACTTCTCGGGGCTATGGCGCAGCTGGTAGCGCACCACACTGGCAGTGTGGGGGTCAGGGGTTCGAGTCCCCTTAGCTCCACCCAGGTCAAGCGGGGTTTCGGGGCCTGGCTATTCGCGCTTTTGACGACAACCGTGACGACAACCGCGGCTTCATTGACGACAACCGGCTGGACGATTCGTCGCCAACCTGTTCGAATAGGGTGCCCATCGAGTCCAGGGCGTCACGCTGCACCGCCTCGATCACCTCGACGTAGGTTCCCGTAGTCACGGTGATCGAGCTGTGCCGAAGGATCCGCTGCACGGTTGCCGGCGGCACACCCATCGTGAACAACAGAGTGGCGCATGAATGGCGCAGATCGTGCACCCGTAGCTGCGGAACGTCTGCCTGCGCGCAAAGGCTGTGGAACGCGCGGTTGATGTTGCGTGGTTCGAGGAAACCGCCACTTGCTGTGGTGAACACCAAGCCGGTCTCCCGCCACTGGCCTTTGGCGGTCAAGCGGTCCTCGAGCTGTCTACTGCGATGCCCGCGCAGAATGCTCACCAGCGGAGCCGGGATGGGCAGCACGGCAACCGAAGCGTCCGTCTTCACCTGGTCCAGTCGAAGTTCTCCGTCGACTCGGTGCAGCGCCTGGCGAACGGTTAGTCGGCCGTCCTCGAGGTCGACGTCGGCCCACGCGAGGCCCAGCGCCTCGCCCCGACGCAACCCGACTGCCAGGGCGACCGCCCAGAGCGCATAGAGCCGATGCTGCTCAGCGGCCTTAAGAAAGCGCAGCGCCTCGCTGCGGGTGAAGCTTCGAACTTTTCGGTCATCGGTGACCCGCAGCTGAACCAGCCGGGCGACGTTACGGCTCAGAGGTTCCTCGTCGACCGCGTCCTGCAGTGCCGCGCGCAGGACTCTGAGGACGTGGCGGATCGAGCTCGGCGAGAGCAGGTCCTGACAGCATTCCGGTTCGTCTTTCGCGCAGCACCTCGGCGGTTGTCGGGTTTTGTCTTTGCCCTGAGCGCAACACTGGCACCGGGTCCGCAGCTGGTTCAGCCACAGCCGAATCTCGGCGGCCTGCAATGTTTTCAGCTTCCGCTTGCCGATACCGGGGATGATGTGCAGGCGCACGTCCCCCTCGTAGGTGGCGTAGGTGGTCCGCCGGACGCTCGGTTCGGCTATGTGTTCCAGCCAATACGCCATGTATTCGGCCACGGTTAGCGTCGTGATGGCTATGGGGATTCCGCGGCGTTGTTGGTCGCGGAGCTTGTTCAGCTCGTTGAGCGCCTCGCGTTCGCTGTTCGCATACACGCTGATCCGTTTGCGGCGACCGTCCGGTGTGTCGACGAAGAACTTTGTCTCCCAGCGGCCGTCGGGACGGCGGTAGATACTGCCCTCCCCGTTGGCGTTTTTGCCCGTCAGTTTTCGGGACACCATCATGCTGCGCCGTCGATGAGACCCGCGATGTAATGGTTCAAGGACTGTCGAACAATTCGGCGGCACCTGCCGATCTGCACCGATTTGACCTTCTGGTCCCAAATCAGTCGGTAGATCATCCATCGGCTGACGGCGAGCCGATCCGCCGCCTCCTGCACAGTGATCAATTCACGATCTGTTTCGGTGTCCATCCGATTGCCTTTCCAAATGCTGCCGGTTGACATGTCGAAATCCGCTCTCCGCCATCTGCCGCCGCTGCGAGTAGCGCTTCAGCGAGTGCGAGGCGTTAGACGGAGTCCCGGGTGCGATGAGGTCGTCGTGCGGGTGGGACAGTTCACGATGCGCCGCGTCGTTTTTCGTAGGTTTGTGGGTGTTCATGTCGTCTGTTCCCGGTGGTCGGGTGGATCGTGTGCGCGTCGGTGATCGCGGGCGGTGTGGCGGTGTTCGATCATCCGCTGTGCCGCCGACAGGATCAGTGCACGCTCGCCGAGATTGCACGGCCCGGCCCGGTCGTATTCCCATGCGATCGCCTCACTGGTCGCTGTCGGCTGCCGATGTTTCGCGTCGGTGGGTGTCGCGGCGTGCTCGGCGTGTTGTTGGCGGGTCCAGGCGGCTCGGTACGCGCGCAGGGCGCCCATCGTGGTGGAGAACAGCCGGGATTTGGTGCTGATGTGCCCCCGATACCCCAGGGTGTGTAGCCAGCGGTCCATCCCGTGGTAGGCGCGGTGGGCGGTGATGGCGGTGATGGTGGTCAGGATGGCCCGCACATGGGCGGTGACATCGAGTTCGGTTACGGCTAACGGGGACATGCGTCGGATGCCGACACCGAATTCGGCGACCGATTTCGTCACGTATTTGGCCAAGTAGGTGGTCACCGACCGGCCCGAGGAACGGGGCTCCTGGCCGGGCCCGGCGCCTTTGGTCGGCTCCAGTGGCTGGGTGTCGGTTTGGCTGCCGAACCGCAACACCCGGTCATCACCGCGACCAGGGTGCTCGGGATCGGGGACGGTGAGCGTGACGGCGCGCGCGGCCCGCGCAACCATGGCGGCCAGGTCGGTGGCGGGGACCGAACAGACCGGCGCCGTGGGTGGCTGGCCGGGCACTGGTGGGCCGTCCAGGCGGATGACGGCGTGAAAGTGCGGGATGGCGCGCCGTTGCATCTCGGTGACTTTCACGTAGTTGATGCCGACACTGCCGGCGACCTCACCGATGGCCCGCAAATGGCTGTCCAAAAGGCGGCGCAACGCGATGGTGAAGCGCCGCCACAGCTCAGGTGCGTGCCAGGTGAACAGGACGTGCCCGGTGTAGTCGTAGCAGTCATCGCACAGTGGTTGACCCACCCGCGGATCATCATCGCCGTGAATGGTGCTGCACCACAGCGGTTTGCCGTGCCGACACCGGCGATAGGCGCCGCGGCCGCGGTCGCGACAGCGGCGAGCGTGGGGACCGTTTTTGTCGTTGACGGTGGTGTGCACGGGCCCGAAACCCGGTGCGGTCAACGTGAGGAACACCTGCGGATGCTCGCCGATGCTGGCCGGCATCCGGTGATGTCCACCGTGCAGGCCGGCGTGCACCAGCTGCCAGGTGTCGCGCGCATACAGATCTGAACACGACGCACACACCGCCGCGCGCCGATTGTTGCAGCGCACCCACACGCTGCATTCACGCCCGAACCGATCGGTGCCGGCCAGCTGGATCGGCGCCGCGCAGAACCCGGCGTTCGCTGCGCGCCGCCACCAGTCATCGAACCCCAGAGACGATGCGCGGCGCAGCATCTGATCCACCACCGGGCCACGATCCACCCCGGCCGGAACACCGGGCAACGCGAACGTCGCAGCGCCGCCACCGCGTGTGCTCACCTGTACGGTCATTGGCCGTGCACCTCCCGTGCTGTCTGTGGCTTCCAGTGAACGGGGACATTGCGGACATCGCTACGACATTTCGTGGACATCTTGGACATCTGGGTGGACATTTCGGACAACCCACGAGACATTTGGGACAACTCAGCGACATTTCTCAGGTCAGCACCCGTCGAGGGTGATCGGGGGACCGAGGTCACTGTTGTCGCGGTCATCACGGGCTCCTTCCCGGCCGGCCCGTCGAGTGCGGGATTGGCCCCGGGACCGGTGCAGCGCGACGACTCTGCCGTGCCGAGATGACCGGGTTACCCGGGTGCATCACCCTCGCCTCGGCTACCTGCCGATCGCGCTCATCGGTTCCACCAATCAGCACACCCGCCGCCGGGGGTACTCCGCTAGTGACATCAGGTGATAGCAGGTGACTCCCGAAACGCGCACACCCATCTCGAGCTACACAAACCCCGGAAACGATGTATCGGTTTGGGGGTTTCCGCGGAAACTGTGTGCTACCTACCCGGCGATGTCCTGACACCACTATCTTGTGGTCGATTCGCTGACACGAGCTCAGGTAGCACCACGGACTCTCGCCGCGCCGAGGCTGACAGGGCCGGACACCGGCGAGGCTGTGGGCGTCGGTTTCCGGATCGCCCTCGGGACGGTTGTGATCGTGGTCGACTCGGCGCTCGTGCTGAGAAGTCTCGGCATTCATATGTGAGACGTTGGTTTTGTGGGAAGTTGATTCCGTTTTTTTGCGGACGCCTGCCTACACGCGCTGGTCGGTCCGACACGCTTCCCTGGGCGGTTTGGTACAGACGCAAGAGCTTCGCTGGTGGCGGCTGCCGTCCGCTCGGCCGCTCCCGTCCGCCGCCACCCAACGCTGATACCTGTTCCCGACCAGCCAGAATGCTGCCGGTGATCTTGCCGGTGATCTGCGGTGTGAAGAGTTTCAGTACTGAGATCAAGGTCGGCCGGAGGCAGCAGCGGATCAAAGATATCGGCGCCGAGATTTGCGACATCGACCGAATGCTGCACTCGCTGCAGGTTCGACTGCTAACCGTGCACCAGAAGCAGCGGTCTGTCTAGACCCCGGCCGCCATCCTGCTTGGGTGGCGGGCCATGAGGTGATCGTGATGAGGAAATACCCACGCTGACGGGCACAAAGGCCCTAGGCGTTGGCTGCGCGCGGGATCGAAGCTATTTGCTGAAGATTACTCTTCCTCGCGGTGCAGGGGTGCGACGTGGACGCACTAGAACGCGCAGTCCGGAACTGCATTTACCGAATCCGGTGGTCGCCTTCAGAAGCGGCCTGGATTGCACATGTTGTCGAATTCCCAGAACTTCATCATGCAGATGGTTACAGCCCCCTCGCTGCGATCAACGGACTCAGGCACCTGGTTCGGCAAGCCTTGATCGACCGCGCCGCCAGTCCCGACGCCCCGGCCTGATGCCTGCGGAGACGCCGGCCGCATCACCGAATCGTTGGCCGCCGCAGACGTCGGCTATGCGATCGCGAGCCGTTCCTTCGATAGCCCCAGTTACGGTTCGCGATTGCCGAAGCTCACGTTGACGCGCTCGTGCTGTTGGGCCGGACTGATGGGCCTGTTCGGTGGCGGAGCGGCTGCGCGAGCAGGCAGCCGATCTCCCTGGGGCGGCTCATTTCCTCAGCACTGGTGTGGCAGGTCGCGCCGCTCTGGGTGCTGGCCGCCTTGACGCTGCCCGTTCCGTTTTTGGAACCGGTCATCCGATCCGCTTGCACTAGCTTGCGGCACCGCAGCTACGACGCACTGCGGCTCCTCGGCTGGGGCTACAGCGAGCGGTTCACGCTAGACATCCGTTGTGATTGCCGGCGCAACCTGATTAGGGAAATCTGTGATTGCTAATATTCGCAAGTACCGATCAACGTCCGCCACCCGCAGACTTCGCCCCGGCGCGACGTCAGCAACCCGATCGCAGGAGTCCCGCATGAGCGATGACACAGGACGCCACCGGCCTAACGGCCTTCAGTACGTCGCGTATTGCTATGGACGAGTTCTGCCGGACTCGATGCGGGACTGGGTGCGCCAGGACCTGGGGGGCAAGGGCGCGACTATCCGGACGATGATCCGTTGGGCCATTCCGTGCGTTCTGGTGCTGGCCCCGTTTTGGCTGATCCCGACGACGCTTGTGGTGCACCTGAGTATGACGGTGCCGATTTTTGCGCCGTATGTCATGTTCTCGCACGCGCTTGACAAAGTGTGGCGCCGCCACCGGCTGAGTCAACACGGTCTGGACCCCGATCTCGCCGACGAATACAAGCGCTCGCGCGACGCGCACATCCACCGCGCGTACATCGAACGCTACGGCCCCCGGCAGTAACCACGTTCGCACGACCCGATTCCGAACGACATCGGTTGCGCGGGCCTGGAGTCGGGGCTGATCCCCGGCGATCACGAACTACGTCGTAATGAAGATTTCGTCTGACCGGCTTTGACGCTAAGTCCGGGCAAGTACCCACAGCCGCCTACCTATCTGATAATTTCTTCAACTAATAGAACCTAGGAACGCTGAAGTCTTCAGGAGAGCCCGTGGTTTCGGAGCCGCTGTACAAGCTCAAGGCCGAGTTCTTCAAGACTCTCGGCCATCCGGCGCGGATTCGGGTCCTCGAGCTGCTGGCGGAGCAGGAGCGTTCGGTCGGTGAACTGTTACCGAAGTGAGCCTGGAGTCGTCGAACTTGTCTCAGCAGTTGGCGGTGCTGCGCCGGGCGGGTGTCGTCGTCACGCGCAAGGACGGCAACACCGTGATCTATTCGATCGCGTCCCCGGACATCGCGGAATTGTTGATAGTGGCGCGCAAGGTGCTGACAGGGCTGCTCAGCGACCGGGTCGCGGTGCTCGAGGACCTGCGGTCGGGCGAGTGATCGGTAGCGGGCATGGGCTGGATTGGCAAGATCTTGCGCGTCGGCCGCGTCGTCGAACACGCCGACCCGGCGCCGGATCCGGGGATGGAACCGCCTGCGGGAGTGAGGGGTTCGCTGCAGATCCGGCACGTCGACGCCGGTTCCTGCAACGGCTGTGAGGTGGAAATTTCGGGCGCGTTCGGCCCGGTGTATGACGCGGAACGGTTCGGGGCGCGGCTGGTCGCCTCGCCCCGGCATGCGGACGCGTTGCTGGTGACCGGGGTGGTCACCCGGAACATGGCTGACCCGCTACGCAACACGGTCGCCGCGACACCACAACCCCGAGTCGTGATCGCGTGCGGCGACTGCGCCCTAAACCGCGGGGTGTTCAGCGATGCTTACGGCGTCGTGGGCGCGGTGGGTGAGGTCGTGCCCGTCGATGTCGAAATCCCGGGCTGCCCACCTACACCCACCGAGATCGTTAGGCGCCTGCGCTCGGTGACCGGGAAATGACCGCTGCCCTCGCGGCGGCTCCGGCCGCCGCGCCGAACACAGTGCGCAGCAACGGTTTCGGATCGGGGTTGGCCGAAATCTTGACGTCCTGCTTCGGCGCGCTCGGGCTGTGGGCCGGTATAGTCGGGATGTTCGGGACGATGCGGCCGCTGCACATCGGTTGGCTGGTTCCGCTGACCGGGGTTTATGTGGCCGTCGATCCGCTCGGTGGTTTCTTTGCAGCGCTGACCGGCGCGGTGGCGGTTCCGGTGGGCATCTACGCGATCGGCTATGCGCGCCGCGAGCAGCTGGGCCGGGTCCCGGTCGCCGTGCTGCCGGTGTTTGTCGCGGCGCTGCTGCTGGTGCCCGCTGCCGGGTCGGTGACGACGTTCCTGATGGCGTGGGAGTTGATGGCGCTCGCATCGCTGATCCTGGTGCTGGCCGAGCACACCCGAGCCGAGGTCCGCTCGGCGGGTTTGTTGTACGCGGTCATGACTCAGCTCGGGTTCGTGGCCATCCTGGTCGGGCTGATGGTGTTGTCGGCGGCCGGTGGGGCCGACCGGTTCGGTGCGCTGGTGCCGGTGCCCGACGGCGCGCGGATCGCCGTGTTCGCGTTGACGGTGGCCGGGTTCGGGTCGAAGGCGGGCCTGGTGCCGCTGCACGCCTGGTTGCCGCGGGCGCACCCGGAGGCGCCGAGCCCGGTGTCGGCGCTGATGAGTGCGGCGATGGTGAACCTCGGCGTCTACGGCATCATCCGGTTCGACCTGCAGGTGCTGGGCCCGGGCCCGCGCTGGTGGGGGCTGGTGCTGCTGGTCATTGGCGGTGCGTCCGCGATGTACGGTGTGTTGCAGGCCACCGTGGTCACGGATCTCGCTGCTTGCCTATTCGACGACCGAGAATATGGGCCTGGTTACCGTTGCGCTGGGGGCGGCGACGCTGTTCGCGGACTCCGGTGCGCACGCCCCGGCGACGATCGCGATGGCCGCTGCGATGCTGCACATGGTTGCGCACGCGGCGTTCAAGAGCCTCGGGTTCTCGGTGCCGGTTCGGTGCTCGCCGCGACCGGGCTGCGTGACCTCGACCGTCTCGGCGGACTAGCCCGGAAAATGCCCGCGACAACCATCCTGTTCGGGGGGCCGCTCTCGGTGCGTCCGGCCTGCCGCTGGGCGCCGGCTTCGTTAGCGAGTGGCTGCTGATTCAGTCACTGATCCACGCAGCGTCCACCCACGACACGCTGGTGGCATTGACGGCGCCGGTGGCGGTCGGCGCGGTGGCCCTGACCACCGGCCTCGGTGTGGCGGCGATGGTCAAGGCATTCGGCATCGGCTTTCTGGCCCGCCCCCGCTCCGCACCGGCCGCCGAGGCGCGCGAGGCGCCGGGCGCGATGCTCGCCGGGATGACGATCGCTGCGGCCGCCTGTGTGGTGATGGCGGTGGCGCCGATGGTCGTGGCGCCCGCGTTGCGGCGGGTCCTCGACGGGCTGCCCGCGGCGAATCTGGTCGGGTTCGCCGACTTCGGCGTGGTGGTGCGGCTGCCCGGGGTGTCCGGGTCGATCGCGCCGGGGCTGATCGCCGCGGCCCTGGTCATCGCGGTGGTGGCCGCGGTCGCAGCGACGCGGTGGCGTTCGCGCGGGCGCCCGCAACCGGTCGGGCTGCCGCTGTGGGCATGCGGTGCCGACGACCTGACCGCGCGGATGCAATACACGGCAACGTCATTCGCCGAGCCGCTACAGCGGGTGTTCGATGACATATTGCGTCCCGACACCGATACCGAGGTCACCCATCACGCCGAATCGCGATACATGGCCGAGGCCATCACCTATCGGGCCAGGATCGGCGACGCGATCGAGGACCGGCTCTACACCCCGATAACCCGGGCGGTGGCCGCGGCCGCCGGTTTGATCCGGCGCGCCCACACCGGCAGCGTGCACCTCTACCTGGCCTACGGCGCGCTCGGCGTGCTGATCATGTTGGTGGTCGCCAGGTGAACCTCATGTCCTACGCCGCGGGTGCCGCGCAACTGATCGCCGTGATGCTGGGCGCGCCCGTGGTAGTCGGTCTGATATGCGCC
>CAWHDL010000020.1:0-114000 GCA_963828065.1 uncultured Actinomycetota bacterium
GCTCAGACGCGATCACGCTTGGTCGGGCTGATAGCTTCCAGTCGCTTCGTGGATAAGTTTGGCTATCCGCGAGTAAATTGCTGCGTATTCGCTACCATGTTGTGGCACAACGGCTTTCGGTCGTGCATTAGCGGGCTTATACAAGACGGCCCCGCGCGGTGTGGCTAGTCGGTGTTGACCGTTTTGAAACCGCTGGCGTTGGTCGCCACGGCCCGTGGCGATAGGACCCGGCCTTAGGCCGCGATCTGTGCCAGTGCCGTTACGGCGGATAACAATTCCCATCCTCAGCGATTACGAATCGATATGCAGGTCTAAGCGCATCGCCTGGAAAATTTATGGTTACCTCGTGCACCGTCGAACGGCCCTTAAGCTCCCGCTGCTAATGGCAGCGGGCGCGACACTGGCCCGAGTGCCCCGCGCCTCTGCCGAACCGGGCCGATGGTCGGTTGACCGCGCCGACCGCTGGTATCAAGCGCAAGGCTGGCTGGTCGGCGCGAACTACGTCACTGCAAACGCGATAAATCAGCTCGAGATGTTTCAGCCGGGTTCTTATGATCCCGGGCGCATCGATCGCGAGCTGGGCGTGGCTCGGTTCCTCGGGTTCAACACTGTGCGGGTCTTCCTCCACGATCAGTTGTGGGCCCAGGATCGCCAGGGCTTTCAAAGCCGTCTCGCGCAGTTCGTCGCCATCGCGGCGAACCACGGCATCAAACCACTGTTCGTCTTGTTCGACTCCTGCTGGGATCCGTTCCCGAGGCCGGGTCCTCAGCGTGCGCCAAGACTGGGAGTGACCAACTCCGGGTGGGTACAAAGCCCGGGTGCTGAGCACCTCGGTGACCGCCGTTATAGCGGCATTCTGTACGACTATGTCACGGGAGTGCTGAGTCAATTCCGCAACGATGATCGCGTTTTGGGTTGGGACCTGTGGAATGAGCCCGACAATCCCGCGCGTGTGTATCGCACGGTGGAGAGGAAAGACAAGCAGGAGCTTGTCACGGCGCTACTCCCCCAAGTGTTCCGCTGGGCGCGTTCGGTTGATCCTGTTCAACCATTGACGAGTGCGGTCTGGCAGGGGAACTGGGGAGATCCCGGGCAGCGCAGCACAATTAGTAGCATTCAACTTGACAACGCCGACGTGATCACATTCCACTGCTATGACAAGCCGGCAGGCTTCGAGGCCCGGATCACTGAACTTTCTCCACTGGGACGACCGATCCTATGCACCGAGTACCTGGCTCGGTCTTTGGGCAGCACTGTTGAAGGAATCCTGCCAATTGCGAAGCGGCACAACGTTGGTGCATACAATTGGGGTTTGGTAGCTGGGAAGACTCAGACGTATCTGCCCTGGGATTCGTGGGATCACCCATACACAACGCCTCCGAAAGTCTGGTTCAGCGACCTGCTACAACCCGATGGACGGCCTTATCAGGACAGCGAAATTCAAACGATTCGAGGGCTGGCCGGCGGGCTAGGCCAGCCTTAAACGTGCCGTGGCATTAGCTACGCTGCGGCACTCCGCGGCGGTGGGCTGGCTTGAGGCCGGCGTGCACATCAAAGCCGTGGCGGATATGCTCGGGCACTTATCATCGCGATCACCGGGGACATCTACGGCGACCGCATCGTCAACAAGGTCGGCCCCGGCGTGACCAGCTCGCGGGACGGCCAGATGGTCGCCGATCTGTGCGTCGTCGGCGGCTACACGCAGTATGCGATTCGGCCGGCCCGGTTCTTGCTGCCCGTTCCCGATGGCGTTGATCCCCGCCGAGGCTGTGTGTATCCCGCTGGCCCACCTGACCGCGTTCCAGATGCTTACCCGCTACCGCCAGCTACCTCGGGGCGCAACCATCCTCACAATCGGCGCCTCGGGCACGGTCGGCACGGCGCTGCTGGATCTTGCGCGGCATTTTGGTCTGAACGCCATCGGCACCTGCTCGGCCTCCACTATCGCTGTGGTCGAGGGCTTTGGTGCGCAGGCAATCGACTATCGCGACGGCGACTTCGTCAAAGCGGTACGCAAGCTCACCGCCGGACAGCGCAATGCACACAAGGGCCGCGCTGGCGTGGATGCCGCCTTCGATACGATCGGCGGCGCGCATTTCTCTCGCTCGTTCGCCTGCCTTGCCTCCGATGGCCTGCTCGTCGGCTATGGGTCGCAGACCATGGCCGACGGGCGCGAAGGTCTGCTTTCGGCGGGACTGGGCTTGGCCCGGCTCAAACTCTGGGGCGCGTTCAGCTTCCTGTCCAGCGGCCGTCGCGCGGTGTGGTACAGCCACGAAGAATCCCGCACTCAGAACGGCGGCTTTCCGATGCCTCCTCTACAACCTGGTGTGCCTCACTGAAATCCGATACCGCTCAAGCCATGTCGGCCAGTTCGCGAACCACGTCCACACGGAGAAACTCGGGCGCCTTGAGCACCCGGCGAAGCATGAACCGGATGAATACCGGCATGTCGCTCGCGCTGTCGTCACGGTAGACCGTGGGGTTGCCGACCCGGTAGCGACACCGCCTCGCCTCGATTTCACAACCGCCGGCGGCGAGAACATTGCGCACCCAATCTGATTGGCTCCCGTAAGTCAGGGCGATGACGAATCCATTACCGCGACGGAACGCCCACAGCGGAGTCTGGAAGGTTTTGCCCGACTTTCGGCCGCGGTGGATCACGACCGCCCAGCCCGGCGCCCAGGGAGCGATGAACTTGGTTAGCCGATTGAGCCCAATCTTGTTGGCATGGGCGATCCATCGGGGGGTCGGCATGTCGAACTCCTCGGTTGTGGAAATTCTGACCGAAGCCTAGTGCTGGAGACCGCAGGAAGTCAACGGATGTAGAATTTCTGACACCATGCCTCTGATTGGACGACGCCCGGGTAAGAACGAAACCCGGGCGGTGCTGTTGGAGACCGCGCGTCACCGCTTCGCCGAACGCGGTTACGACAAGACCTCGGTGCGTGACATCGCAGCCGCCGCCGGCGTCGATCCCGCAATGATCAGACACTATTTCGGCAGCAAAGCCGAGCTGTTCCGGGCGACGATGGGATGGCCGTTCGATCCGGCCGATATTGCCGCAAACATCTCCGTCGGCGACCGAAACGGCGTTGGCGAACGACTCACGCGGGTGTTCTTCGAATCGTGGGAGCAACCACAATCACGCGCCCCGCTGATGGCCATCCTGCGCGGCGCGGCGACCCATGACGAGTCGGCCGCGCTGGTCCGGCAGTTCATCACAGGGCAGTTGTACCCCCAGATCGCCAAGGTCCTCAGGGGTCAAGACGCCGAACTGCGGGTAGACCTGGCGATGGCCCAATTGCTCGGCATCGCCTACCTCCGCCATATCCTGGCGGTCGAGCCCATCGCCTCGCAGCCCATAGACGAACTCATCGCACGTGTCGCACCGGTGGTCACAGCTCACCTCAACCCGCAGGCGTACCCAGCGGGCGGCCGTCAGCGTCGGTGATCGACCCATCCCCCTGACCAGATGAGCCAGTTCGGGCTGCAGGGAGTTGCCCATGGGCGTGCGCGAGTGGTTCACAAAGCTGGTGGTTTTCCGGCTCTACGCGACCATGCGTGCACCCGGACCGCCAGTCCGTAGCGGACGCTGGCAAGCTGCTTTCCGGGCACCTTTGGTCCCAAAATGGTC
Organism: uncultured Actinomycetota bacterium; assembly: GCA_963828065.1. GTDB lineage: Bacteria > Actinomycetota > Actinomycetes > Mycobacteriales > Mycobacteriaceae > Mycobacterium. The sequence continues at coordinate 3,635 of CAWHDL010000020.1, forward strand.
CCAAACTCCACGTTGTGTGACTCGATCGCCAAAACGTCACCGCAGGTCAGAAGGGGTTTTCCTCGGTCGGGCTGACAGGATTTGAACCTGCGGCCACTTGCCCCCAGTAGGTAGCGGTAACGGGTTTCCGCAGGTCATCGATACTGCCTGGCCTAGCCGTGGGCGTGCATGACGTGCACAAACGCGCAATTCGTTCACCATCGCGCATCACTTGTGGTCCCCAACTGGTCCCCAATTTGTTGGCAGTTTCTTCTCTTGCTCGGGCTTATCCGATCAGGCCTTGTGCGCAGCCAGGGTCGATCGTGTTCTCCGCGACGACACCTGGTGCGCGGCAACGCTTGTCACAAGTGGGAACTTCTCGCCGTCGGGAACTGGCTTGCGTTGGCCGCGGCTGCGCCCTCGGCCAGCTCGGTCAGCAGCGGTGGCACATCCAACCGTGGTACCACCGCCTCGATGAGGATCATTCGGTCGCGATGTGCGGCCGCAGCACTCAGGGCATCCTGGAGCTGACCATATGTCTGCGCCCGGTAAGCCAGAATGTTGTTGGCGCCCAGCGCCTTTGGGAGGTCTTGCCAACGCCAGGCCACGATGTTGTTGTAGTAGGCATCACGACCATGGATTGCCCGTTCGACCGCATAGCCGTCGTTGTTCACCACCACCACCACCGGTGTCAGGCCCTCGCGGGCAAACGTACCCAGCTCTTGGATCGTGAGCTGCGCAGCACCATCGCCGATCAGCAACACGATGCGGCGGTTCGGGTGCGCTAACCCGGCGCCGAGCGCCGCCGGCAGCGTGTACCCGATCGACGCCCATAGCGGCTGTCCGATGAACGTCACGCCTTTGGGCAGCCGATGCGCCGCCATGCCATAAAACGACGTGCCCTGGTCGGCCAGCACCACGTTGCCCGGGGTCAGCCCGGCAGAAAGGCTGTCCCACAGCACTTTCTGAGTGAGCGGATGCTCCCGCGCAAGTGGCTCGAAATGACTGTCGGAGGAGGCCGGCGGCAGCGGCTGCGAACGGATCCCCCGCCGTTCGAGGATCCCTGTCAATGCCTCCAGCGCCGCCTCGATATCCAACGGCGCAAAAAACTGGCCGGCAACGACACTCTGGTCATGCCCAACGTCGATGGTGCGCGACGGATCAATATGTTGGGTGAAAAAGCCGCTGACCATGTCGGTGAATTGCACGCCGGCGGTGACCAGCACGGGGGCCTCCTCGATGGCCCTGCGCACCCGTTCGTCGCTGGCCGCGCCGGCATAGATTCCTAAAAACGTCGGTGAGCTCTCATCGACCAGGCTCTTGCCCCACATCAACGTCGCGTGCGGGACCACGTCGGCGGCCAGCAACGCCTCCAATTGACGGACCGCTTGCAGCCTGTGCACGAGCAGATCGGCCAGGACCGTCACCTGATGATTGCCGATGAGTTCCGTTGCCGCCTCGGTGAACAACGACAACGCTCGCGGACTGGTGCCGCCGGTGTACCCGGACAATGGGGTGGTGGGTGGTTCGGTCGGAAAGCGGGCGACGTCGGTTGCGATCAAAAGATAGCCGGGCAGCTTCTGCTCACGTACCTCCGACAGCACCCGGTCGATCTCGCGGGTTGCGGTCGCGGGAGCTAAATTCGCTTGGGCACAGGTGATTTCGCGCGCAATACGAAGAAAATGCTCGAAGTCGCCGTCACCCAAGGAGTGGTGGACGACGCGGCGGGCGCCCTGGGCGTCTTTTGACGGAGCGCCGACGATGTGCACCACGGGAACGTGCTCCGCGTAGCTACCTGCGATCGCGTTAGCGGCCGAGAGCTCACCGACCCCGAATGTGGTGATCACCGCTGACATGCCACGCAGCCGGCCGTAACCGTCGGCGGCATATCCGGCGTTGAGTTCATTGGCGTTGCCCACCCAGCGGATCTGCTTGTGTGCCACTACGTGGTCGAGGAACTCGAGGGTGAAATCGCCCGGCACCCCGAACACCTCGGTGACGCCTAGCTCGGCGAGGCGGTCCAGCAGATAATCGCCGACGGTATATGCCGTATCCACGTGTTTTGACGGTACGCCAGGCCGTGGGCGTCTGGTGGCCACAGGTGGCGCGGGCACGGCCCGCGTCGGCGCGGTCGATGGTCAAGCCGTAGGCCTACAAACCCGTCACCGGGCCGTCTTCTCGGTATGCACGCTCGGCTTCGCCGGGCGCATGGTGCGCTCTGCCATTCGCGCGACAAGCTGGCGCGGCGCCAACCGGGGTGAATTGGTGAGCAGCCAGTTCGCGGCGCCGCCGGTCACGACGGTGCTCCTCCGGCGATCAAGGGCGCGCAGTGCGGCGTGGACCACCTGCTCCGGGGAGATCCGCCGGCCCACTTGCGCGTCTTCGCCTGCGACATCGAAGAAACCGGTGTCAGTAGATCCGGGGCATAGCGCGGTCACCCGCACGCCGGTGCCGCGCGTTTCGGCCCACAGCGCCTCGGTGAACGACAGTACGAATGCCTTCGTCGCGCCGTAGACCGCCATGTAGGGCACCGGCTGAAAGCCCGCAGTCGACCCGACGTTGATGATGGCTCCGCGGTCGCGATCGAGCATGCCCGGCAAGTACAACCGCGTCAGGTCGACGAGCGCGGCGACATTGAGCTGGACCATGTCGGACAGCACGGCAGCATCAGCCCGATCTAACGGCGCGAACAAGCCGAAACCGGCGTTGTTGACCAAGATATCGATCTGCAGGTCGCGACCGGACAGTTCGGCTGCCAGGTCCTCGGCGGCCGAGTGCCGGGCCAGATCGACGACCGCGACGTGGGCCGCCACGCCGAACGAGCGGTTCAGATCGGCGGCGAGAGTCGCCAACTTGTCCTGGGAGCGGGCCACCAGCACGAGATCGGCACCGCGCCGCGCCAATTCGCGCGCGAACGACGCCCCGATTCCAGAAGAGGCACCCGTCACCAGCGCCCGTAGGCCTTTGTAGTTCATCGCCGCCACCTGTCCGAAGGTTTCGAATATCCAAGAGAATAAAACCGACCATGCGGTATGTCAATACGTACCGAGCGGTCGGTTCTGTTACGATTGCCCGATGTCAGCGACGCCGGTCACACCAAAGGGGGCGGCCACCCGGGCCTTCCTACTCCAGGTGGCCGCCGAGATGTTCGCCGAACGCGGGTACGTCGAGACCACGATGGCCGAACTCATCGCGCGCAGCGGCCTGACCAAGGGGGCGTTCTACTTTCATTTCTCGTCCAAAGACCAACTCGCACTCGCGGTCATCGAGGAGAAACAGCGCCAGTGGGTTGATTCGGTGCAGACCGCGATCAGCGCCGAATCGCGGGCGGTCGACCAGTTCCGCGCTATCCCGTCCGCGCTGGTGCGCCTGCACCGCGACGACCCCAGTGCCTTCAGCGTTTCCCGGCTGACCCGCGACCTGGCCCACATACCCGATGTCACCGACACCGTCCGCTCGCACATGCGCGCTTGGCTTGGCTTGCTCACCGGCCTCATCGGCCAGGCCCAGGCGGACGGCGACCTCCCCGGCACCATCGACGCCGGCGATCTGGCCGCGGTGCTGGTCGCCGCGACCGATGGGCTGAAGGATCTCGGCGGGCTTATCGACGCTCCGTCGCGCGCGCGCCGCTCCTTCGAGCGACGGATGGACACTCTCGTCGCGCTTGTCGATGCGTTCCGCACACGGGAACACGGCAAAAGCGTTGTCGAATAACTCTGTTAAGAGTTCGGCGTCACCCGCTTCGGCCGGTATCGACGATGACGATCGGGCCGTCTAACTCATCTGCTGCGATACGCCGCACCTGGTCGCCCTCGTTCGGGCCGGAGCTGTGTTCGAGAAGGGCAAACTCATAGAACGACCGGTCGATTCGTCAACTACGAAGGGGGCCGCCTGACGCTCGCCCATCCACAAGGATTTGACAATATCTCGTTTGGCGTCGCGATGAGTCTTGCCCTCCGATGCAGTCTGATCTGCATGGGCAAACTCATCTATGGCTTCAACGTGTCGGTGGACGGGTACATCGCCGACGCACAAGGCAACATCGACTGGTCCGATCCGAGCGAAGAACTGCACCAGTACTGGAACGACTTCGAGCGGGAGACCGCCCTATCGTTCTACGGGCGGCGGCTCTACGAACTGATGTCCGCGTACTGGCCGACCGCCGACAAGACCCCGGACGCCACCCTTCTGATCGTCGACTTCGCGCACATCTGGCGCGACATGCCCAAGGTCGTGTTCTCGCGCACCCTGGAGTCCGTCGACTGGAACTCCCGCCTGGAACGCGGCGACCCGGTCGAGGTGGTAACGAAGCTGAAAGCCAAAACCGACGGCAGGCTGGAGGTGGCCGGCGCGACGCTGGCCGCACCGATCGTGCAGGCCGGACTGGTGGATGAGTACCGGATCGTGGTCACGCCCACCGCCGTGGGCGGCGGCACACCGTTCTTCCCGACACTGCCGTCATGGATCTCGCTGCGACTGTTGGAGAACCGCACCTTCCCGGGCGGCACGGTCCTGCTGCGCTACGAGGCGAAACACGACTGATCGGACATGCACAGCCAGGTGACGTGCGGATGCACTACGAGGTACACGACTCGAGCGGCACCCCGTTACTGCTGTTGCACGGCGGCCTGTTCGACATCCACCAGCAGTTCGGCGAACTGCTACCCGGGAAACTCGACGACCCGCCAACCACCGAGGAGGCCGCCTGAAACTCGCTCATCCACAGGTGTTGACAATATCTCGACCGCTGGCCTAGTTGTTCTGACCACGGACGTTGGTAACGGCGTGGCGGGGTGACATGGCGAAGACCTCCGAGTGAAGTGCGAGCTGTCTAGGAACGCACCACTCACTCTGGAGGTCTTCGTGGTCCACCGTAATGCCCCGTTGTCAGAAACCGGCCGGCTGCGGCTGGCTCGATGTGTCGTCGAAGAGAGATGGCCGCTGCGCCGGGCAGCTGAACGATTCCAGGTCTCGCCGACCACAGCGGCGCGCTGGGCCGGTCGATACCGCACGCTGGGTGCGGCCGGGATGGCCGATCGCTCGTCACGTCCGCACCACAGCCCGCTGCGCACGTCGCAACACACCGAGCGGCGCATCATCAAGGTCCGGGTGCTGCGCCGTTGGGGACCAGCGCGCATCGGCTATCTGTTGGGCATTCATCCCTCGACAGTGCATCGAGTGCTGGCCCGCTATGGGCTGGTCCAACTGCGGTGGTTGGACCGTCCCACGGGTCGAGTCATCCGACGTATGGAGCCGGCCCGCTGCGGTGACATGGTGCATGTCGACATCAAGAAGCTGGGCAAGATCCCCACCGGCGGCGGCTGGCGGATGCTTGGCCGCCACCAAGGCAAGCACAACAGGCAGGCCGACAAAAGCAGCGGGATCATGACGAAATATCACAATCCGCGACGCGGCTACCACTACCTGCACACCGCCATCGACGGGCACTCGCGACTGGCCTACAGCGAGATACTGGCCGACGAGCGTAAAGAGACAGCCGCCGCGTTTTGGCTCAGGGCTCAAGCCTGGTTCACCGAATGTGGGATAGCCGTGCGAAAAGTATTGACCGACAACGGGTCCTGCTACCGATCACACACGTTCAACGATGCGCTCGGCGAGATCGAACATCGCCGGACTCGACCGTATCGGCCCCAAACCAACGGAAAGGTCGAGCGCTTCCACCGCACCCTGGCCGACGAATGGGCCTACGCCCGGCTCTACCGCAGTGACACCGAACGCTGTGACGAGTTCACCGTCTGGCTGCACACCTACAATCACCACCGCGGCCACACCGCACTCGGCGGCCAACCACCCGCCACCCGCGTACCTAACCTCTCAGGTCACTACACCTAGTCGGACCGAGGCCCTCACATGGGACGTTCTGGTCCCCAACGGGTCGCAACCGGAACGATTGTTGAGGTTCTCGACCAACAAAACCGCACGTCAGAGGATATTTTCTGTCGGGCTGACAGGATTGAACCTGCGACCACTTGACCCCAGTCAAGTTTGACACCTTCGCCGGCTTTCGCCGAGACCCCGAATGCTCTGGTAGACAGTGGTTTCCGAGAGTCGGCGAGAGTGAGCGAATACCCACGAAAACGACCCTTGTGAGGGTCAGTGTGAGGGTCAAACCAGCAAACTACAGCCCGAGCGTGTTGGTCAGCCCGTCGATCGCGGCCCTCGTCGTCGCGTCCGACGCGTGCCCGTAGCTGTCCCGGCGATGGCGATCGAGGAGTGCCCCAGCAGATCGGCCACCGCCTTGATGTGTACACCGGCCTCCAGCCAGGCGACCGCCGCGCGGTGCCCGCAGGGTGTGCACCCCGACACCCTCCACGCCCGCGGCCTGGGCGGCGACCTCCATCACCCGCAGTAAGTTGCGCGGGTCGACCGGCGCGCCGAACTCGGCGTGAACGCCAGGCCGCTGTCGGTCCACTGGCTACCGGCGCGCAGCTTCTCGGCCTTCTGCGCGGCCCGATGCTTGCGCAGCATCGCCACGAAGGTAACGGTTGTGCACCCATCGCGAGGCGGCATACCTAAACCGTCACGGCGGCACGACGACAAGATTGCCGTGGAGCGGTTCAGGCAGGATGGCTTAGCCCGCTCCGCCGAACCGTTGATTAGGCCCAGCGATGACCGACCGTGCAACGGTCGACACTCATCGACCATCGCATCTGACCGCGCCGAAATCCCGATCGCGTTAGGCTGAATCATGTCCCCAGACAACGCTGCGGTGGCCCTGCTCAGCGAAGACGAGTGCTGGAGCTTGCTATCAAGCTTGTCGTTAGGCCGATTAGTCACGATCCTGGGCGGGAAGCCCGAAATCTTCCCGGTCAACTTCGCCACTCGACACCGGACGGTGCTCTTCCGAACTGCCCAGGGCACCAAGCTGTACAGCGCCGTGATGGGCGACTGGGTAGCTTTCGAGGCCGACTACCACGATCCTGCCCTCACCTGGGGATGGAGCGTCATCATCAAGGGCAGGGCACATCTGTTGTCGGCCAACGCCGACATCTTAGACGCCCGGGAAGCGCCGTTGCGGCCGTGGACTGCGACGACGAAGCCTATCTACGTGCGGGTGGTCGCCATGGAGATCACCGGGCGGCGGTTCCATTTCGGTCCCGAACCGGATCACGAAACAATCATCGGTTGACGGCCATGAAGTCTCTTCTGGCCGCTCGTGCGGATAGTAGATAGAGACGCCGACGATCTGGCGAGAAGTCTTGTTTCACAGCCCGAGCCGACCGACCAGGCCGTCGATCGCGGCCCTCGTCGTGGCGTCCGACGCGTGCCCGTAGATGTCCCCGGTGATGCTGATCGAGAAGTGCCCGAGCAGATCGGCCACCGCCTTGATATGCACGCCGGCATCGAACCAGGCCGCGGCCGCCGAGTGTCGCAGCGTGTGCACGCCGACATCCTCGACGCCCGTCTTGGCCGCCGCGGTCTCGATGGTCCGCAGAATGTTGCGAGGCTCGACCGGTGTGCCGAACTCGGTGGTGAACACCAAACCCGAATCGGTCCACCGGGCGCCGGCATGCAGACGCTCGGCGGCCTCCGCGGCCTTGAGGGTCTTCAGCATCGCCACCACCGGAGGCGAGATCGGCACGGTGCGCCGCGACCGCGCCGGCTTGTCGATTCTCTGCGAGCAGCTGCCCGCGTATTACGCGGCCCGCGGGATCGACGCATCGAGGGTCATTGACGAGACGGTGGCGCGCAAGTGTCCGCAGCTCGCCGAGGCCGACCGCGAGGCTAGGCGCGCCGAGCAGAACGCCATGGTGATCCGAGCCGATGCGCAGCGGCTGCGGGCCGGCATCCAATCCGGCACCAAGGTCAGGCCGGCGGCGCTCGTCGATCCGAGCAAGTGTGCGCATAACCAATGATTCGTGGCTGATTCGTGGCGCGGCGACTTGGTCACGCGGCGGGCTGGATTCCTCCGCTTGGGTTTCCGGCACCCGCCTCATCGTGAGCGTGGCCGGGGTCGCTTCGCTGCCGGCGGGCGTCCCCGGCCCCGGATGTCGATCTCGCCGTGGGTCACCGGGCCGGGCACGTGTGAACGAGATGAGCTGACATGGCATCCCGGGCTCCGAAGGTGTGTTGCGACTGCACGGCTTTGGTGTACGACGGCTCCAGCCGATGCGCCGAGCATCGTAAACGCTGGTCCGACTGGCCGCGAAGCGAGTCGAGCTGGGTCACGGGCACGCGAGATTTCACCAAGCTGCGGCGGCAGGTCATGGTCAGGGACGGCGGAATGTGCCGGATCATGGGCCCGACGTGCACCCGGATAGCCACCGAGGTCGATCACATCGTCGAGGTGTCTGCGGGCGGCGCCCCTTACGATCCCGACAATTGTCGAGGCGTTTGTGGTCCCTGCCATCTGCCCGTTCGGCGGCCAGCCGCGCGGCTCCCCCGCCTGGCGCACCACCGGCGGCACGGCCGGTACGGAAGCGCCGGCGCGCACATGCAGCTGATACGTTCGCCGCCCCGAGAGTGATCATGGCGAGATCGTGGGGCGACACCACCTAGTGCGGCGTGTCCAAACGACCGTTAACCAACTTCAAACACGGTTCGCTAGAGTGGGTTTGCGTGGGGAAGACTAACGTTTACGGCAAGTGGAGCAAGGATCTTTTCGCCGACGCGGCGATTGTGGATTCTCCGGGGCGTCTGATTTTCCTCGCCGGCATGGCAGCAGAAGACCCGGTCGACGGCCATATTCACCATCCGGGGGATTGTGCGGTGCAAACCAGGATGGCGTACGACAAGATCAAGGCCATTCTCGCTGCGCAAGGAGCTGACCTGAGTCATGTGGTTCGGATCGTTGCTTACCTGACGGACATGCGGGACAAGAACGCTTACGAAAGCGAGCAACGTCACGCGCTCGGCGGTATCGAACCGCCGCCACACTCGTTGATCGGAGTGAGCAGCCTCGCCTGGCCGGGGATGGTCGTTGAGGTCGAGGCAACAGCCTTCATACCTACCTGAATCGATCGGCGAAAACTGCTGAGGTGCCCTCTAATCAGGATCAGTTCGATCTGGATAGAAGAAAAAAGCTTGGGAATGGCCGCACCCACCCAGCGTGCACCACAGGCCCGGTAACGCGGCGAGGGTGTCGACGGCGGCCGATGGTCGCGATGGCGCCGAGGGTCTCGATAGATTGAAGCCGAGCGGTAACTATCCGGGGCAACAACCGACATCGTTCAGACGGTCGAGCTGTTCGAGCGCGTAGTGCGCTTCTACGTAGGCGTCCGCCGCAGAAGTCGTCTGGCATGGCATTTTGCGCAACGTCGTAGCCGCGATGCCGAGCCTGACCAGTACGTCGCCGACGGCGGTACGGGGGATGTCGACTTTGACACCGCGATAGTTACTGAGGATCGATTGGATCGCCTTGGGGAGACGCTTCATATCTGGATCGCCATTGTCCAACAGATAAGGCAGTTTCCAACTGTGAACGTCGGCCGCGGAACCAACGTAAGCGAAGCAGCGCGAAGGAAGCCGGTATTTCGGATGAAGTAGTGCCTCGCCGCCGACGTCAGTTGTCGTTGTAATTTCCATGCCGGTTGGCAGGTCCAGACCGGTGACGATGCCGGGGCACCGTCGGTAGATGCCGTGCACGGAGACCCACCAGAGATTTTCCGGCGCGTTAACCCCATCCAGCGCGACGAGCGCTCGATCGTGCATACCGCCGTGCGCGACGTCCGCCGCATACAGCATGTGGCCATCGCTAATCGACACGGCGCCAACTCGCTGACGTGCCGCGTAACGCCGCGCTTGGTCTAACGCCGCTTCGACGGCTCCCCGGTGCCATACCAGGGTGCCAGGTCGCTTGACCTCGACCACGAGCCGTTTGATTCCCAGTCCCGACAACACCACGTCGGCGCGCCCAACCTGAAGGTTCACGTCGCTGAGCGACCAATCGAGAACCGTTGTGAACAAGTCCTCGACGATGTTCTCGGCGATCTTCTCGACCGGCGCGTCAAACAGGCCCTGCTGGAGTCGCTCACGCCGCCGACAAGCGAACTCAGGCCATGCTGCCTGCATCCGCGCCACGCAATGTCGGTATGACGCAAGCTGCTTAAACGACGGCTCACGGGCGGCAGCATCACTGATAGAGGGCCGACCGTTCACTACGCCTCCCAGCGTTCGTCAACTCGGACCTTACGACACTGCTCCGCCGGATACATGCTCAACGCGGGAAGCAGACCTGATGGCCGATGGCGGCGAATCTCAATGTTCCTAATCCGTCGCGATCTCCTTGTTGACATGGAGCTACGTCCTCGCCACGGTTGTCCTGTGAAGGCTATCCGGATCTCCGCGGGCCGCCTCGGGGAAGTCGTCATGGATGATCTCTGCGAGCGCTGCTATTGGGTGAAGCTGCATCTCAACCACCACTTGCCGTTTCAGATGTTTCCGAGCATCTTCAGCTCGATCGATTCCTACACCAAGGACATCGTTCACTCGTGGTTCGAGGCCCACGGTGTGCCGCCCGGGTGGCTCTCACCGCTGGGCACAATCGTCGCCTACCAGGAGCCTCGACACTGGTCGCAGTTTCAGACCGTCGATACCGAGTACGGCATTCACCTAACAGGCGCAGCCGACGCGATCTTCGAGTACGCCGACGGCTCCTACCTAATCGCCGACTACAAGACGGCGCGCTTCACAGACGCTCAGAACAAGAAGCTGATGCCGCGCTACAAAGTGCAGCTCAACGCGTATGCCCGCATCGCAGCTGACTGCGGCCCCGCGCCGATATCCCATTTGGCGCTCATCTACATGGAGCCCGCTACGAAGGGCGACGCCGTCAACTACTGCGGAAACTGTCGCGAAGACGGCTTCGTCATGGGCTTCCAAGCCCGTGTCGTCGAGATCCCGCTTGGCGATGGGCTGTTGAAAGATGCGATGGCCAGGACAAGGGAGATCTTCGACCTATCCGACGCGCCCGACGGTGCTCCAGGATGCGAAGACTGCATTCTCGTCCTTGACCTGGCCGAAAAGCTTTGGCCTGGAATAAATGACGTCGACCTAGCGGAAAAGCTGCAACGCATGCTCGCGGACCCACAGCCAAAAAAGCGCCGGCACAGGACCAAGGCTTCGGCGAATACGGCCCGGAATTCCTGATCGGCACACCGCACCTTCCTTCCGAATTCTGAATGCGTGCCGCCCTGAAACGCCTCATTGAGAAGGTTTGTGCTGAACCGCCGACTTATATCAGATGCGCGGGACTGGAGGCTAGTTGATCTAGCGTCCCGTCGTGGCGCCGACCGGTCTGACTCGTGAACCGCATGCCGCCTACGGGCTGGCTCTGCCGGGGTTTGTCGAGCCGGTCGGCGCCGTGGCCGCGGTCTGACTCAACAGAGGACTGATCGTCACCGGGAGCTTGAAGTCGGCGTGTCGTCCGCGGTCTCCTACTTGTGCCGTCGGATGAAAGGTTCAACCGCATTGGTCACCATCGGAGTCGATCCTCACAAGCGCACCCACACCGCGAGCGTCGTCGAAACGGGCACCGACAAAGTGCTGGCAACGTTGCAAATCGACGCGTCGCTTGCGGGCTACCGACGACTCCTGAAGTGGGCGTCGGGTTTCGAGCAGCGCCGGTGGGCAGTGGAAAACGCTCGGGGGTTGGGGCGGCATTTGGCGCAATGGTTGGTCGCGCGAGAGGAGGTCGTCGATGACGTGCCCTCGATAGCAACGGCGCGTGTTCGCGAGTTGTCTCGGGGCGGACGACGCAAGAACGATGTCATCGACGCCGCAGCGGCGGCCAGCGTGGCCGCGCTACGCGGTGACGCAAACCCTGTCGTGGCCGACGATCTCACCACGGTTCTGGCCCTGCTCGACGAGCGCCGCGACAACGTGGTCACCCAACGCACCAGGCTGATCAACCAATTGCATGCGCTGCTGCGTGATCTCCTGCCCGGTGGCGCGCCGACCGATCTAACCGCTGGTGACGCGTCGCGACTGCTCACCGGCGTGCGTCCGGCGGGTCCCGTCGAAGCTGCTCGCAAACAACTGGCCCGCGAGCTGGTCGCCGAGATCCGCGACACCGATCAGCGGCTGAAGGCGCTCACAGCCCAAATCACAGACACTCTCGACGCGCACGGCACCCGACTGCGAGAGGTCCCCGGCATCGGTCCCGTCATCGCGGGGCGGTTGCTCGGACGGACTCGTCGTGCGGGCAGGTTCCGCAGCGCCTCCGCGTTCGCCAGCTATGCCGGCGTCGCACCGATCGAGGTCGCCAGCGGCGACCACGCGCGACATCGATTGCCACGCGGTGGTGATCGGCAACTCAACCTCGCGCTGCACATCGTCGCGCTCACCCAGGTACGCATGCGCGAGAGCACCGGTCGGGCCTACTACGACACGAAGGTCGTGGCTGGCAAGTCGCATAACGAAGCAATGCGTTGTTTGAAACGCCGGCTGGCCGACCGGGTTTGGCGACTCATGCTCTCTGACGAGCACCGTTTGGCGGCAGGCCCGGGAGGACACTCGGGGGCGACTCTGACATCCAGCGCGGCTGGCTCAACCCCGACCACCAGCTCTTCGGACAAGTCACTTCCCGGACCCGCCGATCGCAACTCTACGACGCCCAGCCCAGCGGCTTGACAAACACAGAGGAACCCCGGCGAGTCTGGAGACTTCGTGGTGTGAGGACTCAGCCGGCGGCTGGTCTCGGATGTCGAGCGTAGTGGGGGGCCTCCATGTCGGCCGGTGCGATATTGCTGCAGTATTGGTTAGGTGCGGCAGTGGTTGAACCAGTCGACCGCCGACCGCCCATCGTTCAGCCCGTAGTGCCAGTATGGTCGTCCAGCCATCCTAGAATGACTCGCAAGGAAAGCCCCAAGTTCCCTATCTGGCAGTGGTTTTGAGCGCTCTCGGCGCGGGTGAACAAGCGTGCAGTCACCGATCGAGCATTCGTCAGGGTCTGGATTTGTGCACCGAGCTGGGCGAGGGGCACGTAGTGATCTTCGGCTCCGGCCATCAGCAACACGTCTTGGGTGATCCGGGAAGAGACGTCATCGGTGCGCATGGCGCGCACCGCGGCCAGCGCCTGGGCTGGGGTGTCGACTCCAAACACTGTTTCGGCGTTTCCGATGCCCCAGTCGGCCAACAAGTTCCGGCTGCGGGCCCGGTTTATCAACCTGTCCACCACGGCCGCGGGCAGTCGGCCGGCGTTAACCACCAACGCTTTTTGCGGCGCGGCCAACCGGTAGGCGAAGCAGGCGGTGAAGTCGGTGAGAATGTCGTCGGCGATGACTCGGCTCACCCGCGGCTCGTAAGATGCGGCGCGCATGACCAGGCACCCGCCGAGCGAAAACCCCATCAAAGTCACATCATCGACACCGAAATGGTCAAGCACAGCGCCGACCGGCTTATGCCACTCGGCCGTCATCGGCAATCCTGCTTCCAACGCCGCCCCTTGTCCGGGTCCGTCGAACGCCACGACGTCTAGTCCCGCGTCGCGCAACGCCAACAACATCGGCAGCCATTCCTCGATGTAGCTATCGAAGCCGCCGAAGACCACGATGACCCCGCGCGGCGAAGCCGGGGTCAAGCGGTACGCCGACAGGGTTGTCCCGCCGTAGACCACGTCATGATGCTGGTCGGCGCCCACACCGCACTGAGTCAGCACGGTGTCCAGGAAGGTTTGGCGCGCGCCACGGCGGCGCGGGTCATGCGCCGACATGAAGAACTCAGCGGCGCGGATCAGGTAGGCGCCCGCCAGCATGCGACTCTGCCCGAGCGCATGCTCACCGAGGGCGAGCAGCTGCCGAATCCACTCGTCGTATTTGGTCAGGCTGGGCGCGACTCGGCGCAGCTCGTCGAGCATCTGCGGTTCGCCCACCCAGTTCCAGAAGCGGTTGAGCTGAAAATTCAGCGTCACATCCGGATGAAGGTCGTAATACCCGACCGGAAATGCAGCGTCATCGCCCATACAAGATCTTCTACTACCTGAATCGCCCGCGAGCGAGTCCGGAGACTTCGTGGTGTGAGAACTCAGCCGGCGGCCGGTCTCTGGTGTTGAGCGTAGTAGGCAGTCTCCAGATCGACGGGTGAGATGTCGCCACAGTACTCGTAGAGGCGGTGGTGGTAGAACTTATGCGGCGGTGCCGTATTCCACCTAGTCGATCGTTCGCCACGGCTTGCGCGGTTTGATCAACTAGGTTTTGTACAGGCCGTGAATGGTCTCGGCCACTCAATGTTGGACCACGCCGAGTGCTCCGTCCTCGTGGTCCGCTACTGATCTCTATTATCGATAGGAGCCGCTTCGCTTCGCCGAATTCTTGCTGCTGAACCCGTTTACCACTTGTACAAATGCGTGGAACCGAACGCGATGACGTTGGTGGTCGGCAGGGTCGCGGTTTCGGTCCGCGGCGAATTCTTTTGGTGGCAAAGCGCTTTAGCGAGGCGCACCGTGCCTGAGTTGATGCTTCCCCGACGACGGTCAGCGGCTTGGTCTGACGCGTGCGCTGCAGCGCCGCTGGCGGGACACGGTTCTCGGTTTCAGCATCGCGCAACCCTTCCCAAGAAAGCACGTTCGGATGAGACCCAGGGCGGTTCATCAGGATTTGAGACAGGGCCTCGGGGGTTGTGCCGAGATGACTGAAGTACGGCCGCAACCTCCAGGCATTCGGAAGCTTCTCTCGTCGTCACCGCTGGTCATCGGGCGGCGCGTTGAGTCCAATTTGGTCGGACCCATCCCCGGAAGCGTGTTGACCGAGCCCGCCACGCAGCGAATCGAAGATTGCCAGGCCCTGACCCACCAGGCCAGTGGCCATCTCACCGAGCCCGTCGGCGCCGTTGAGGACCGTCAGATTTGCCCCTGACAGACCCTGAGCAGCCTGCTTGACGATTTCGGGCAGCTGATCGATCAGCATCCGGTCCAACGCCACCCGGTTGTGCGAGGCCGCCGCCTCGGCTTGGATCTTCATTTTCTCCGCGTCGGCAACCGCCAGAATCCGGACGCGTTCCGCCTCCGCCTCGGCGGGCTTGACCACCTCCGACACCAGCTCCTGCTGGCGGAGCTCTGCGGCGCGCTGAGCCAACTCGGTCCGCATCGCGAGCACTTCGCGCTGGGCTTGCGCCGCGGCGAGCGGTCCCGCCTGGCCGGCTTCGGCCTGCGCTTTATCGACTTCGGCCTTGTATTGAGCCTGCACAATCGCCGTCTGCCGAGCAAATTCTGCCTGATTGCGTTGCGATTCCTGCTCGGCCTCGGCTGCGGCCTGATTGGCCTTGGCCTGGGCAATCTGCGCCTGCTGCTGGATAGCCGCGTTGTGCGGCGCGGACATCGCCAGGATGTAGCCCAGTGAGCCGTCGTCGATGGACTGGATCTGCAAGGCGTCGACGGTAAGTCCGATCTTGATCATCTCCCCCTTGGACCCGTCGAGGACCTCCGTGGCCAGCTTTTGCCGTTCCTTGATGATCTGCTCGACGGTCATCGACCCGATGATCGAGCGCAAGTGACCGGCGAAGATTCGCCCCGTGAGAACCGCCATCTGGTTTTGGTCGGACAAGAATCGTTGTCCGGCGCTGATGATGCTTTCGGAGTCGTTGCCGACCTTGAAGGCAATGACGGCTCGAACGTTCAAGGTGATCCCCTGCTGGGTGACGCACCTTTCCTCGACCTCGGCCTCACACATTGCCAGCGTGAGGAACCGAACCTTTCGGAAGAACGGCATGATGAACGCGCCGTGACCGGTCACCACACGAAACGGGGCGTTGCCACCAGCGCGGCCCCCAGAGATCAGCATCGCCTCGTCTGGTGCAGGCACTTTGTAGCCGAACATGTTGAACTCCTTGCAGATTCGTGTTGTAGGTTAGGAAGTCGGCGTTGAGAAATTTGAGCCGGGCCATGGCTCCACCAGGACCGTCCGCGCACCTCGGACATCTATCACCAGCACCTCGGTCCCCCTCGGGAGGGGCAGCTCAGACCACGCAAGATAGGCCTCCTTCGTGCCCCGAACGTTCAGAAGGACCTCTCCGACGCCCGCGACGCCGCGGGTCGCCACGATCAACGACCCGACGCAACCGATCACCGAGACGTCACCCACCCCTCGCATACTGCTCCAATCGGATGTGCTCGCGCACCCTATCGGAGCCGCTCAGGCCGTCCGTGTCGCGTCGCTGAGCCCGAGGTGCTGACGCACGGTGTTGGTCTCTAGGGCGTGCATCCCCAGCCGGGTTAATCCGAGATTGAAGCAATCATTGCGGAAGTTGCGCAAGAGCAACCCCGCCCGTTCGAGAACCTGTATCGAACGCTCGGTCCAACTCATTTTGTTGCTTTACCAGGATAGGCGGGGTAGACCTAAGGTACGGATCCACGGCAGACCAAGGTCGGACCGGAAGAGAAGATTCCTCCTCTCGGCTGTGGCGCCCAGCACGAGCACTTGGCACCCACGCGAAGCAAAGCCCATCAACTGGGCATAGCGCGGTGGGCTTGCGTCAGGGCGGGGAAATGTCTCCTGACGCCGAGGCCACATTTCACCGCGCATCATGCACGCTTGGTAACCAGGTGATTGGTGCTTCGGACGGCCCTCCTTTTCGTCAGGGGCGCCGTCCGACTCGTTTGTGCCGCACTCCCCGGGCCGGTAGCGGTCCGCTTGCCGACACAAGCACTCTGCGAGCTGAGTGATCGTGTCCTAGACGGCAACCGCGTCGTTGAGCACTGTCGAGTCCAGCGCGCGCCGCCGCCCCCACCGCGAACTCCCGACCGAGCCACCCCCGCGACGTTTACCAGGCCCGACCCAAAGCAAACCCCGCACCCGCACCGAGGCCACGACCGCGTCCGCACCGGCCGCGCAGATGAGCCGGCTCCTTAGGGGGGTACCGCGTGTGGCCGCTGCGCGTCATACTCGCGGCATGTCGTTCCGAGTCAGATATAGCCCCAATGCACCGACGACGATTGCGGCGAAGGACGTCCTGACCGACGACGACATCTACGACTTCTTGCCAGGTGGCGTCCTCAAGATTCACACTGTGGACGACGGATGGACCTTCTACCTCTCGCCAGACATGTGGAACGTCGTGGACACCGCCAACGGCCATGAGCCCGGGGGCCCGCGCGGAACAGTAGGTGCAGAATAGGGACGCGCTAGTTGCGTCGGGCTGAAAGTGTGGTGTGACTGGACTTGAACCAGCAACCACTTAACCCCAGAGGCGCATTAACGGCGTCCGTGGGTAGCCAATTTTTGCAGCTGAGGCCGCTTCAGACAATCGCGCAGATAATGGTTACGGCGACCCGCTCGGCAGCCACTCGAGCGCCCATCGACGGAGGCTATACGTGGAAGAGAACCTGCCCGCTCGCGACCTTGGTGCCGAGAACCCAAACATCCCCGAGGGCCACGACTATGAGTACGACGAAGCACACGACGCGCCGGCCGGGCTGCCGGGAGGAACTACTGCGCCACATCGTGTCAATCCCGCGCCGAAGGTGAACCTCGGGCAGGGCGGGGACTATGGATATGACGCGGCCCACGATTTCGGCGCCTCATGAACAACCAAAACCTGACAACGTGTACCCGTTGGAGCTTGGGCGCACCGGCCAAGTAGCCAATGGAGTAGCCAAGGCGGTGGACGAATGGGACGCACGATGTACTGGGAGATCGGCGAGATCGCCGCCCACAGCATGTCCTGCACGGCACCGCCCACGATGGGACTCCGTACTCCAGCCCGGTCGCCATCATCATCCGCGTCGACCCCGACGGCTGATCACCCGCGTCGACGAATACGTCGATCCCGCCGCGCTGGATCCCCTTCAGAAACAGGAACCCTCCGGAGGTGACATGTCTACCGTCACAGAACTTCTCAACAATCCTGAATCAGTCGGGGTCTGGACGCTGGATCCTGACCAGTCGATGATCAGGTTCAACAACAAGACGATGTGGGGCGCGATGAAGGTCAACGGCGTCTTCACCGAATTCAGCGGCGACGGCCAAATCACCGACACCGGAACGTTATTCGGGCGACTCGACATCAAGGCCGCGTCGCTGAGTACCAAACTGCTCAAACGCGACGAGGATCTGCGGTCGCCCACGTTCCTGGATGTGGAGAAATACCCCGATATCAGCGTGGTCGTCACCGGCGTCGAACCTGGTCCAGGTGAGACCCTCAAGCTGCGGGCGGATCTCACCGTCAAGGGCACTACGGCACCAATGCCGATGCAGGCCAATCTGACGGTGCGCGACGACGGGGCGGTGGGGCTCACGACTCAGACCACCGTGAACCGCAAGAAGTGGGGCGTGACAGGAAACATGCTCGGTATGGTCGGCGACAAGACGACGCTGTCGACTAACCTTGTGTTCCGGCGCGCGGCACGAGAGCCGTAGCACCTGCCCCGTGTCCGAGCCATCTCGTCCGTCGCGGATCCTGATCTACGGCGACGACGTCAACGTGCGCGAGCAGGTCAAGCTGGCGCTGGGCAAGCGTCTGCATCCCGAGCTGCCGGAGCTCACCTACATAAACGTCGCGACCGCGCCGGTGGTGAGCCGCCCTTTGGACGCGGGGCTAAAATCCCGGTTCAGAGCTAACTTCCCCGTGCGGGACACTCAGCCGGCCGGTCATTACCACGACAACGACAGCGACCACGACTGACGGCCCTGTCGAAGGGTACGTTCGATGATGATGCTCAATGGTTTGGCTGCCTGGACCGGCCTTCTGTGCGCACTAGCCGGATTTGTCGCGCTAGCGCTGGCGCTGTTCGCCGCCGGATCGGGCCACTTGGGGTGGGCGATGGTCGCCGCCGCGGTGCTGCTGGGCAGTCTCGGGGTCGGTGTCGGTTTCGTTGCCACTGTCGTGCACTACGACCACCGACACCACAACCGCACGCCGCGCCTGTTCTAGGTGCGCCTCGAGTGCGGGCAGCAGGTGCGGTGGGATGGCGACGTCGCGCCCTGGCGCCACTCGTAGCTCAGGTCGGTGAAGTCGCGGGCCCAGACCGGCTCACGCTCAAATAGTTGAGCGGTCGGTGGGCCTTGTCCGCCATGCACCATGGCCTGGACTCGGTCGGTTTCGGTGTCGGAACCGTCGTCGTGATCTTTGTCGGGCTGCGTCATCGGTGTCTGCGTATGTTCATGTTGTTTCACCCTTTCGGGGCTGGCCTGCGTGTGGCACCGGTGGTACATCTAAAGAACGATCAACGATTCTCAGCTGGTATTGCTTCTCTCGACGTGCTGCAACCCGCGGATCGGCGACCCGAATGCGGGGAGGTCCATACCGTCGGCCGCCGCTCATCGGGTTCGGCGTCAGCGCGAAGGCGCCAGCCCGGATGTGGGGAGCAGAATCTTGAATACCAGCACACACAACTTGATGTCCATGACGGCAGCAGCCGCGTTCGCCGTATGCGTTGCCGCGTGCGGCTCGAGTTCGACGCCGTCGACCTCCACTCAGGCCACCGCGTCCGGCGCGGCCGGTCCCCCGGTCGTCGTCCCTCTCGGCGACCAGCCGTCCGGCACGGTGATGCTCAGCTGGGACCCTCAAACCAAAAACGTCACCGCCAAGTTGCAGATGGTCGGCTTCACCCCGGGCAGCAGTCACGCGATGCACATCCACCAGGGCAGCTGCGCGGCACAAGGGGATGTCCTGGTCCCGTTTCCCGACGTGACCGCCAGCGACGGTGGGGCGATCGACACCACCGTCACCAGCTCGCAGCCATCCGCCGCCGGTCTCGCCCCCGGGACGTTCCTGAACATCCATCTGGCTCCGGCCGCGCAACTGGGGGGCCCTGGATCGTTGGGGTACACGCCCATCTCCTGTGCGGACATCACCCCTGCCGCATCGACGGCGGTGACCATGGCGCCGCCGCCCCAGCCCGGCCAACACCCTCAGGGTTCGGCGAAGTTGATCTACGATCCCGCGAAGAAGACGCTGTCGGTCGACGCCACCGCGAGCGGCCTCGTCGCCGGCAGCGCCCACGCGGTACATATCCACCTCGGCTCGTGCGACTCTCAGGGGGCGGTCAAGTATCCACTCAACGATCTGGTTGCCTCGCCCACTGGTAGCGCTGAGACGACCACGGTCATCCAGAATGTCGATCAGGCCCCACCGACGTCGGGCTGGTACATCAACGTTCACCTCGGATCGTCCAGCCAGATCCAACAAAATGGGCAGCCCACCCTCTATTTCCAGCCGATCATCTGCGGCAACGTCGGAAAGTAGGTTTCAACACCGGGCCGACCACCCCGGCAGAATGGCGCCGTCTGGTACTCGCCGAGTTTGGCTTTCAGAGTGGCTTTCACTGACGCGGCAAGTAGGCCATTTCCACGGGGCCGGCTCTACGACCCCCCGAACACCGACGGCACGCCCTAAGCTAAGGCAGACGCTCTGTTCATAGGTTGCGCTGCAACAGCACATCTCCGTCATCGGAGACAATTTGCACCGCGGCGATTTGGTCCATCCGCATCGGCGTGCTCCCAACCGGTCGTACGGTAACGCCGGGGGGCGCCATCCACGTCGTGAGCTGGGCATGGCTACCGTCTCGACCGACTACCACCATTGCCAGCTTGTCGACCTCATTGTCGTGCTGGGCGGAATAAAACCGCCTCTGAACTGCAACGATGTCTGCTCCCCCGGCTGGACTCGAACAAGCCGGATCGTGCGATCAGGCTTGGCGATCGCGCTCATGCGGACGGCCGCGCGCTCGGTCACGCCGCGGCGATCACCGCGGTCGTAGCCCTCAAGGCCGGCCCGACGATCAGCAAACGGCTGTCCACAGCAGCCCGAAGCTGGTGAGGGTCAAACGTGAGGGTCGACCGACGAAATCTGGCCGCTACGACGCCAAAAACACCTTTTGACCTGCGTCGGGCTGACAGGATTTGAACCTGCGACCACTTGACCCCCGGGAAGTAGCGGTAGCGCGTTTTCGCAGGTCGTCAGCGGTTTTCGCTGCCAGGGCGTGGTGTGTGACGTTCACTGACGTGCAGGTCGTTCGCCATCGCGCATGACGTGTGGTCCCTGGGCGGTCCCCAGTGCTGGCCGCAACCCTTACTAGCCGTGTACGTACATACACCGTACAATGAAATGATCGACAGCTGCGAGCAGAGATGATTGAGGGAAGATGGAGGTGTCGCTGTGGCAGTCAAAGCGAAGCGCATCGAGCTTCGCGCGGAGCAAGCGACCTTGGACCGCATCCAGCGCGCCGCCAACCTTGTTCATGAGCAGACGTCGGAGTTCGTGCGGAAAGCTGCGATGCAACGGGCCGAAGACATCCTGCGTCAGGAGCTGGTAACGGCAATGGAGCCCGAACAGTTCGACAAACTGATGTCCTCGCTCGATGCTGCTGACGACGCGCCGCGGCTGGCGGCAGCCGCACGCAAACCAGCGGCCTTCACAAGGCGTTAAACAGTGTTCGAGTCCACGCGACTCACTGACGCTCACACGCTGGAAAGATTCGACTGCGGTAAGGAGTCGCTGAATACCTGGCTCATCGCCCATGCCCGTCGCGCGGACAGCAGCGGGGTCGCGCACGTCTACGTGTGGACCCCGCTCGGCGAACAGAAGGTCAGCGCCTATTTCGCCATCTGCCCCACCGAAGTAGTACGCAACGACGACGGCGTCTCGGGATCCATGGCTGGCGGCTATTCCCGCATACCCGGATACTTGATTGCCCGCCTGGCGATCGACACGTCGCTGCGGGGTCAGGGATATGGCGAGCAGCTGCTCCTCGACGCACTAGGCAAAGCCGTCGCCGCATCGGAAATCGGCGGCGGCCGGCTCATCGTCGTTGATGCCATAGACGACGAGGCACAATCCTTTTACGAGCATTACCACTTCGTTCCCGTCAGGAACCGCGAGCGTCGTCTGGTCATGAAGGTGTCCACAGCGGCGAAAGCGCTCGGGGAGCGGTGGCGGGAGTAAACCCTTCCGCCGAAGAGTGTGCTGCACAAAGGAGTTGACCGTTAGCGGTGTCGAGAGTTTCCCTGGTGAGTTGGACACGCTGCGTGCCGACAATGTGCGTTTGCGTCGTCTTCTTCAGTTGAGTGAGGAACAGGCACGCGCAGCCGCCAGTGACCAGGCGACGCTGACGGGGGCGCCGGCCTCACCGGTGGCAATGGGCTCCAGCTCCGCTGATAAGGTGCGGTTCTTCTTTGAGTTGTTCCGTTGCCGCACGGATGTTTACGCGCTGCGCTGGGAGAATCGTCGAGATGGCCGTTCAGGTTGGATGCCGGCGATCAAGGGCTACTGGCGCAAGGGTATGAATCGGACCGACGCACCTTACCTTCCGCTGACCCCTGATGAGCCCGGACGAGACACTCGAGTTCCGAGGGATCAAGGTCCAGCAGATCGACGTCGGTGACCTAACTGTTGGGCGGATTGTAACGGAGCCAGGATGGCGCTGGTCCACACACGTGCGTCCGCATGTTGGCGGGGACTGGTGCGAGGCGCGTCACGTGGGAGTCGTGTTGTCGGGCCGGTTCGGGATCGCGATGCGCGACGGGACCACACTTCAGTTCGGGCCGGAGGACGTCTTTGAGACCCCGCCCGGTCATGACGGGTACACCCTTGGCGACGAGCCGTGCGTTCAGATCGAGTGGTCGGGGTTGCGGGCCCTCGCGAGATTCCGGCTCGCCGGCACACACAACCGGGCGCTGGTGACGCTGCCGTTCACCGATGTCGTCGACTCTACGGCGATGGCGAAACGGCTGGGCGACGTCGCCTGGCGCGATGTGCTTTCCGCACACTATGAGGCGACGCGGGTGGCGTTGGAACGCCATCACGGTCACGAGGTCAACACGACCGGAGACGGTCTGCTCGCGACCTTCGATGGGCCCGCGGCTGCCTTGCGCTGCGCCGCAGCGGTAGGCCGGGCCGCTGGTCGGGATGACCTGCAGATCCGCGCCAGCGTGCACGTCGGAGAAGTCGAACTAGTGGGGACCGACGTGCGCGGCGTCGCGGTGCATGAAGCGGCACGCATCCTCAGCACGGCGGCGGCCGACGAGATCTTGGTGTCGACCACGACGCGCGCACTGGCGAGCAACGCGGGTTTCGAATTCCGACCCCGCGGCACGCATATCCTCAAGGGCCTACCGAGTGAGTGGGAGCTCTTCGCATGCTTCGAGGAAGAGGAGCCCATGGCGGACTGAAGCGGTGGGGGTGTTGGCGTTAATGGCCTCTAGATCTAGAGGGCAGTCAGAAGTCGGTCTTTTATGGGCGGTTTTGTCGCCTCACCGACCTCCGGGGCCAATCCGGCGGGGCCTCGCGGGCGCCGTTGTTGCGCGAGCCGGGGCTGATCGGCTTCGGGAATGAGTTCAAATCGGCTGGGAGTCCTCCACAACTCGATGGTTTGAATGACCCAATATGCCGTGAACTCGAGGATCAGCGCGGTTTCGACAACGATGACCCAGTGATTCCAACTGTCCAGCACGAAGTGCAGGACCACCACAGCGACCAACGTCACGATCATTGCCGCCGCTATGCCTTGGTAGACAACGTAATAAAGGCGCCGATGCGGAGATCTGGCTTCGTCTTGACGGCTGACGAGGAATGCGGTGGTGACGACGGTGATGATGATTGCCAGGAACATGATCACCGCTGCAACCCCGTGCGCGTTCGAATCGAACCAGTTTCGGAAGGAGATCAGTGCTACAAGTCCCACGGCCATGACCGCGCGCAAGACATACGTCGACATGGTGCCCAAAACGCTCTTAGGTTGAGCGGTGTTCGTGTGCCGGTACAGCCAAAACGACAGCACCCGAGCAATCACAAGGGCGATCACGACGGCCCACACATTGTTGGTGATTGCATGCTTCACTTCGTATTCGGTCGGCAGACCGTAGGGCCCGCAGAACAAGATAGGTCGCGTGGTGGGGACCATGGCGACGATGAATGCCAGCATGCCCGCGAGAGTCAGCAGGACGTCCTCGGTGTCGCTGCTCCCTTTATAGACGATGAATTGGACGCCGAGGGCACATAGCGCCGCGATGAAGATGCTGTGTGCGGTGGTGAAGTAGTAGGCGCTGATCGAGGTTTGCCAGCAGGTTGCCGTCAGCCGTTCGCCGATCACGGCCGCGCCGAGCATAACGATCATGACCGCCATGCCGCCGCGCAGGTAACGGTAGGTGTCAAGCGTGATGTCGAGAGTATGTGTCGTCGTGTCGCCCGGCATTTTCGTCCGCTGCCCCCTATTGAAAGAGGAATCGTTCACTCGTCCCCACCCAGCGCGGTTGCTGTGCTGGAAGCAATCCAGGTTTCGTGACCAGAGCAGCGCATGAGTAATTGATTACCCGCTTCAGGTTCGGGCAGGGGACAATCCGCGAAAATCATGATGTCCACATCGAGCGCGCCGGCAGTTCATGGCTGGACGGTAGCGCGCGCAGCGCCGGGCTTCCTAGGGCGACCACCAAAACCGCACGTCAGAGCCCATTTCCTTCGGTCGGGCTGACAGGATTTGAACCTGCGACCACTTGACCCCCAGAAAAGTGCGGTAGCACATTTCTCCTGGTCAGGGCCGACCGCCGGTGCTCTGGAGCCGTTTAAGACGTTCACAGACGCGCAGGTCGTTCACCATCGCGCCTAACGTGTGGTCCCAAATTGGTCCCAAGCCGGACTGTTCGCGGGCGGAGGGCGGAGCTCGAACCCGCGAACCAACGGATTACCGACCCGTCGTTCTGGACGGTACCGGATATGACCTGTCTTCCGTTGTGCCCGACGGTGATTGATGGTCCGATCGCTCCGACCGGATCCGAGCAATTCCGGTCCATTCCGGGTCATTGGCGTCGAATAAACGACAATTGATTCGGATGTCTACGCCGCTGGGGATCCATCACGGTCTTCGGAATGACGAGGGGCGGGACGGGAGCGATGCCGCGGCCTCTGGGTTATGAGCTAACCGGTCGCGGATTCACCTGGTGCATTCCGTCTCATCGGTCCCGGTCAGGACGATTTGGTCGTCTCGCGGGTGTCACCGCGTCGCATCTGTTCGCGGGGGTGTCATCAAGTTCTATGCCCGAATCCGTTCACAACACGGCAAACACAGCAATGACCCGCTTCGGGATGACTAGCCGGCCGGCCCATATGTCGATCACGGGCACCGACCCGTCCCGAGTGAATACGTTGACCACTGGCGAATCGCAGATACAAGTGCTAGGTACATGACATTGCTACGCGGAAGCCTGGCCATGAAACACCTGCTTTTGACACAGTTCGGGACACCCTCGGAATCGGTGGCGCTGCACGACGACCGCGACCCGGCTCCCGGGCCCGGCGATGTGCTCGTGCGGATGGAGGCCGCGGCGGTGAATCCGTCGGACCTGCTGCTGGTGCGCGGGCTGTATTTCGCCAAACCCGAACCGCCTGCGCCGCTCGGCGGTGAGGGCGTCGGAATCGTCGTGGACGCCGGGGCGCAGGCCGACCAGGGCCTGCTGGGCAAGCGGGTGATCGTGCTGCCCACCTACACCCACGGCACCTGGGCAGAGAAGGTCGTTGTGCCGCACGACAAGGTCGTCGAGGTCGCGCCGGACGCCGACCCGCTGCAGCTGGCCATGCTGCCGATCAATCCGGCGACCGCGCACGTGATGCTCAACCGGTTCGTCGACCTCAAACCCGGCGACTGGGTCGGACAGCCGGGCGCGAACTCGGCCGTCGGACGCCTTGTGATCGCGCTGGCGCACCTGCGCGGACTCAAGACGCTCAATGTGGTGCGGCGCGACGAGGCCGCCGACGAGGTGCGCGCCGCCGGTGGCGAGCATGTGCTGGTCAGCGGGCCGGATCTGGCTGCCGACATCGCCCGCGAACTCGACGGCGAACAGCTCAGCCTGGTGCTCGACGGCCTCGGGGCCGACACCGCGGCGGCGCTGGTCGGCGCGCTGGGCTTCGGCGGCACCATCGTGACCTACGGATCGCTGGCGGGCGGACCGTCGCAGGTGTCGAATGCCGACCTGCTGGGGCGCGAGTTGCGGCACACAGGTTTTTGGCTGCTCACCTGGTTAAGCAACGCGCCGCGCTCCGAGATCGTTGACACCTACCGGTATCTGGGCTCGTTGGTCGCTGATGGCTCGCTGTCGGTACCCGTCGAAGCCACCTACCGCCTTGACGACTACCGCCGGGCGTTAGAGCACGCCGAGGCGCCTAAGCGGGGCGGCAAGGTGCTGTTCGCCTTTCGATGAACGCCAGTAGGTCGCCGTTGACCCGCTCCGCATCAACCGGAGGAAAGTAGGAAAGTAGTCATGTCACACCATCTGGATTCGCCGTTGGCTCGCGCTGACGTGCGGCTGGACATCACCGATCTGTACGTGTTCGCCGGCCAGTCCGGCACCGTGTTCGTCATGAACGTATGCACCTCAATCGCCGGTGACATTCCCACCCCCGGCTTTCACCCTGAAGCGCTCTACGAGTTCAAGATCGACATCGACGACGACGCTGTGGAGGACCTCACGTTAAGGTTCCGCTTCGATGATCGCGACAGTGCTGGCCTGCAGCGCTACACGCTGACCCGACTGACCGGCGTCGACGCCGCCGATCCCCACGCGCCAGGCACGACCGTCGCCACCGGCGTGACCGAAACAGCGCTGACCACCGACGCCGGTGTGCGTGTGTGGATCGGCATGGCCGGTGACCCTTTCTGGATGGAACCCGACGTGCTGCAGGCCGTCCAGCATGCTCTCCAGGACGGCACGGTCGTCGACCTCACCGACTGGGACCCGGCCACCGCATACAACCCGTTCGCCGGCCACACGGTGTACTCCATCGTGCTGGAAGTTCCCGCCGCCGAACTGCCCACCCGTGCCGATCACCATCACCGCATCGGCGTGTGGGCCCTGTCCACGCTGGCCACCGACGCTGGCGGATGGCGCAGCATCAATCGGGCGGGCCTGCCGATGATCCACCCGCTGTTCACCCCATTCAACGAAGACCTGAGCGATCGCCTCAACGGCGGATCACCGGCCACCGACGTTGACACCTTCGCAGACACAGTCATATCCGCCGTCGCCGCGGCCGTCGCGGCGACCGGCACTGCAAGCGATCCCACGGCGTACGCCCAAGCTGTCGCCGACCGCCTCCTCCCCAACATGCTGCCCTACACCGTGGGAACGCCCGCCGTGTTCGGGTTCGCATCATGGAACGGTCGCAGCCTCATCGACAACGCACCCGATGTGATGTGCAGTCTCGCCACCAACACGCCGGTGAGTCTGGGCATCGGCAAAGAGACGGTATCCCCACGACCGTCGACGGTGTTTCCCTACGTCCCACCGCGACCGCCTGGGGCATGACGGCAGAAGCGGGGAAACCTGCACCTGCCGGCGCGGTGTCGAAACGCAATGCGAAAACCAGGCGTTGGCGTCCGCCCCGTCCCAGCGGAAGCCCGACGATAGGCGTCCCAGACCCGAACCAGGGCGAACCTTCCGTGTGGCTACATCTCGATATCAGATGCTCTCGTACACTCCGGCAACGAGATGAGCGGTTTTTCGTGGTGTTCGCAGGGCATCAAAAAGACCTCACGGGCGATAAGAACGTTCACGTCGGCGAGCAGCCGGTGATCGACGATGACGGGCTCTCCGCCCGGATTGGCGCCGATCATCTGGGCCACTCGAAGGTGTCCATGACTCAGGACCGCTACATGACCCGCGGCCGGGTGCATACGCAGGTGGCAGAGCTGCTCGACCGTACGGTCCGCATTAACGATGAATAAACGATGACTCGGTGACGCCGATCTTGAAAAATATGCTCTGACGTGGGGCGGGCGGGGCGCGAACCCGCGACCGACGGATTACCAAACCGGCGATCTTAACGGCCACCGTTCATGCCGGTAATTGCTTGTGCCGCAGTGTGTTTGATCGCCTCTTAGATCCTTTCAGAACTCGACAATTCCGGGCAAATCCCGATCATTGTCGATGAGTAAACGATGACCAGAGTTGCCACAAGCAGATCGCGATCGTAGGAAGCCATCTCGCGCAGGACTCGGGCGATCGCGGTGCGGCGGCTGCCTGTTCGCTTTCCTGACCAGCAGTGTCCCGGCATCGTTGAGGCTCAGCGCGATGTTTCGCCGATCCTCAGGTGATTCCCTGCTAATCAGCAGGTCATGCTTAGGAAACAGGATTTCTTGTAGCAATCTTCACTATGGAACCCACCACGGATGGCGTTAGCTTGGTTCTACGCGAGTATTTGCGGATCACCGAGTAAATCTCGGGGCGTGCACGCAGGTCTTCACTTGTGACCGGGCCTGGCTACCAACGCCCCGGCAGAGATTCTGAAAGGAAAGCCATGAAGATCGTCGTGATTGGTGGCACAGGGATCCTCGGGTCGAAAGTGGTTGACAAGCTGAGGGACCACGGCGATCAGGTGGTAGCAGCGTCGCCCAAGACAGGCGTCAACACCCTTACCGGGGAAGGCCTCGCCGACGCTCTAACCGGTGCGGACGTGGTTGTCGACGTGTCCAACTCACCCTCATTCGACGACGATCCGGCGATGGAGTTCTTCACCACATCGACCACCAACTTGGAGGCTGCCGCGAACGCCGCAGCCATTAAGCACTACGTTGCAGTATCGATCGTTGGTTCTGACCAGCTACCCAAGAGCGGATACCTGCGCGCGAAGGTCGCCCAGGAGAAGCTCATCGAAGAATCGGAGATTCCCTACTCGATCGTGCGCGCCACCCAGTTCGCCGAGTTCACCGACGCGATCACAGCGTCGATGACGGTAGGCGACGAAGTGCGCGTACCAGACGCGCTGATCCAGCCCATCGCCGCCGACGAGCTCGCGGCCGAGGTCGCCCGTGTGGCAGAAGGCGAACCACTGGGTGGCATCGAGAACATCGGAGGACCCGAGAAAATCTCGTTCGAGCAGATGGCCCGCGAGGTCTTGGCCCGGCAAGGCGAAGCCAAGACCGTCGTCGTCGATCCCCAAGTTGGTTACTTCGGAACACCGCTCTCCATGAACAGCCTGGTTACCGCATAGGCAGATCCGGTCGGCCCGGCCGGGGCCCGACGCCAAGGAACTTGGCGATGGCGCGGCCCGAGACGGAGGTATCACTGATGCTTCGTGTTGCGGTGATCACCGGAGCCAGTCGGGGAATAGGTGCGGCGACCGCATTAGTCCTCGCGGAGCAGGGGTTTCGGGTGGTCGTCAACTACCGGTCCAGTGCCGGGCAAGCAGACGAGGTGGTCCAGGCCGCGAAAGCGGCTGGCGGTGAGGCCGTCGCGATTCGGGCCGATGTCACCGACGCCGACGATGTGGCCACAATGGTGGCCGAAACCGAACAGCGGTGGGGCAGGGTCGACGTGCTCGTGCACAACGCATTGATCCCTTTTGATGTCACCTCGTTCGCCGATCTGAGCTGGGAGCAACTCGGCGGCAAGCTGGACCGAGAGCTGCGCGCCGCATTCCTAATCACCAAAGCCGTTGTGCCGGGGATGATTTCCCGCAGCTACGGCCGACTCGTGTACCTAAGCACGGGGTTGTCCCGTCGTCCACGCGACGGGATGATCACCCTGGGCACCGCCAAGGCGGCACTGGACCAGTTTGTCCGGTACATCGCACTCGAGCTGGCGCCGCACGGCATTACCGCGAACCTCGTCGCGCCCGCAACGGTCGACGAAACGAAGGTGACCGAGCAGTTGACGACCGGACAGGTGCGTCAACTCGGCGCAACCAATCCCATGGGGCGCCTCGTCCGCCCCGACGAGGTGGCCAAGACGGTGGCTTTCTTGGCGAGTGAGGATTCCGGTTTCACCACCGGCCATTATCTTGAGGTCAACGGCGGCCTTTCCATGGATTGAAACCCCGTGCTGCCGCACGGAAGTCAGCAGATTGGGGAAGAGTTTCGGCCATGCACACCATCGACCTGGCCTATGCAGGGCATGGTCTCCACGAGGAACTGGTCGCCTATGTTGCCGACCAGGAAGACTACTACGAGGATGAAGGTGTCCACGTCGCCATCCGCGACGGGGTCGGCTGGAAAACGGAGCGGCTGCGCCGCGGCGCGACGATCGGTCTGGGCCGGGCCCTGTTGTCGCGGCTGACCGACGGCATCGGCTGGACAGTGCTCAGCGTCAACACCCATCGTCCGCTGTTCTGGTTTCTCGGCAACGCCGAGGTGACATCCATGGCGGATCTTCGCGGGCGCCGCCTGGCGGTCCACGCCGCCCACACGGCCCCCGGTTGTTTCGCCCGGATCGTCCTGCGCAAGCACGGCCTGGACCCCGACCGCGACCTGGAATGTGTGGTGCGGGCATCCGGGTGACTACCAGATGGACCTGCGACGCCTTCGGGACGGCTCCATCGACGCCGCCTACGTGGGCAGCACGCTCTCACCCGAACAGGTCGCCGACGAAGAAGGGTTTCACCTGCTGGCCTGGGTCGGCGATCACTTCCAGATCCCCACCGTGGGCGTCGCCGTCGACCCCGTCCATATCCCGCTGGACAGCCCCGCGCTGCAGGCGCTGGTGCGGGCCAACCAGCGGGCCCTCCGGACGATCGCCGAACAACCCAGCCTGGCCGTCGACTACATCGCCTCGTTCCTCAACCGGCTCACGCGTGATGAAGCGCAGCGATACTACGAACGCTACATCGGCCCGTACTTCACCCCCGACGGCCAGGTGGACCTCAACATCGCGCAGCAAGCGATCGACGCGGTCGCGGCCGAACTCGGCGTCGCCTCAGTAGCCGCCGACAAGATCTATCAGCCGGCCCAATGAACGCCAGAAGGGTCCGCCGTGATTACCAGGCAGCTATCTACGCACAGTCCGCTGACGGAGGCTCGGCAGCCGCCAGGATCAAGGTGCGGACCAGACCGCGTGGTGGAGGTGCTCGGCTGCATCTCGTCGCAATGAACCCCAGGAGGCGCTGGGCGTGGGTGTCACGAACCCACGAAGTCTCGCATTCGGGCTCAGCCTCAATCGAATAAGCGGCATGTTGAAGAACGGGGACAGGACTGATTTCTGGCTTCGGTGGACGACGTGCTTCCGGAAGATCGACGACAACACCTGACCGCCGGGCCTAGGCGGTGGCTCGGTGTGCCTGTGGAGCCACAACGTCCCCAACGACCCATCGGCTGATGTGTGGATTGAGGCCAGCGACCGGATCATCGGCGGGGGGCGGGTGGTGCGCACCGCGTTCGTGGGCAGCGCTGACGTCAGCGTCGGGCATCGAGCAATGCCGCGCACAGCTCGTGGATCTGCTCATCGCTGAGGCGCACGTCATGGGCCGACAGCTCGACCCATCGCTCGGTGGAACCATCCGGCTGCTCTCGCCCGCAGACCTTCAAGCGAACGCCACCGATATGCCGTTCGGCGCTGACGAACACACGGGTTATGTTCCACACCACATACTCGCGGGCGAACAGCAACAGCGCGGACGGCTCGTCGCCCGATGCCTCCCAACTCTCCAGCTCGCCTACCTGCTCCGGTGTGAGCTGGTCGGCAATATCGTGCCAGGTTGTGGTGGTCATGGTGGCAAGGGTACGCCGACGAAAATGGGACGTACAGAGCAACTTCCGCGCCTCAGGCTCAGCGTGGCAGCCAGTCCGATGCAACTCGCTAGAGCAGGATTACCGACTCGTCGGTCTGGATGGTTCTGGGAAATATGGGAGCACACCGGCAGATGCGGACGGTGGTCGATCCTGCGTCAGCTTGGTATCGAACTGCGTACACACCCGCACCCTGACCGGTTGGAGAGCCACCGAGCACCGAGGCCGTTCGTGGTGCAGCACGTTGCCGATGGTCCTGTGGCAGCTATCAACCGCATTGGATTGACCCGGAAGACCCCGGCGTTGATAAGCAGTTGGTGAGTGCCGCAGCACTAGCACCGATCGGCAGCGGTTTCTTCCAGGTCATCCATCTCTGGGTTCTTCCGCTAGTTTCGGACGACCAGGACGGTCTTGCCGGCCGGGCGGTTGGTGGCCCGGCCGCTTTCAAACGCCGCGCGTCCCTCGACAAGCGGGAAGGTGTCGGCGATCTCCACCTGCAGGCCCGAGGTGTCGACCAGTTCGGCCAGCTTCGTGAGCTGGTCGTGATCGGATACCACGATGAAAAAGATTGCCAATACGCCAAACTCGTCGGCTTTGCCGGTCGGTGGCGGTGCGGAAAGGGTAACCAACCGGCCGCCAGGCCGCAGCACCGCGAAGGCGCGATCCAAGGTCTCACCGCCGACGGTGTCGATGACGACGTCGTAGCTCCGACCGGCATCCTCGAAGGTTTCGGCGCGCGTATCGATCACGTGGTCGGCGCCGAACCCGCGCACCAGCTGGGCGACATCGCTGCGGACGGTGGCAGAGACCTCTGCGCCGAAAAGGTGAGCCAGCTGGACGGTGAAGGCGCCTACCCCGCCAGCGCCGCCGAGCACCAGGACCTTCTCGCCACGCTGCACTTTCGCGTGGTCGACCAGTGCTTGCCAGGCGGTCAGCCCGGCCAGCGGCAACGCCGCGGCGACAACGTGCGATACCGAGGTGGGGCGTGCCGCGAGGTCGGTGGCAGGCACGGCGACGAACTCTGCGGCGGCGCCGTCCCGGTCGAACGGGGTCAGGCCGTAAACCTCGTCACCTGGGGAGAACTCGGTAACACCGTTACCAATGGCGGCAACGACCCCGGATACCTCATGCGACGGGATCACCGGGGTGCGGTCCACGCCGTCGCGTACCCATGTTTCCTGCCAGGTCAACTCGTCGAAGGTGATGGCCGCCGCGTGGACGGCCACCAACACCTCCCCCGTCGTCGGCGCCGGAACCGGTGCCTGCTCGACGACCAAGACTTCGGGACCGCCACGACGGTGCGCCCGCAATGCCGTCATCTGTGCCATCGCTCTACCCCACTCTTGTCTACAAGACCGTACGTCGGTCGGGTCGGCCCCGGCGGCGAGTACGCCGGGGTTCACGTCGGCGCGAAGCTGCAAACTAGGCGTCGCCGAGCCGAGTACTACGTCGGGCTCTCAGCAGGCCGCAAACCGGGTGTGTCAGGCATAACCTTCGAGGGGGTTAGCTGCAATTCGGCCGGCGGCACCTTTCGCGACTGATGTGGCAGCGGCGCTGCCTAGCTTGATAGCAGATGTGTCTATGTTGCGGCAATGGGTTTGGCGGTCGTCCGCTGTGGTTGGAGGGCGTGGAAGACTTCGCGGGCGATGTAGCGCTTGAGCGAAGGTAGCCCAACGATGCCCTCTGACATGGGTGGCAGGTGCAAGATTCGAACCCGCGTAGCTCACGCCGACGGATTTACAGTCCGGAGCGAGGTGTCCCGACGCGTTGGCTGTTGTCTCAGCGACAGGCGCTGGCCTGCGATGACCGTCCACGTTCGTCGCGGTCTGTACCGCGACGTCTCACCCGATATGCGACAACGTTGTGACAATGCTCGGAACCTGTGGCACTGGAGATTATGTGACCAAACTGTTTGCTGGTTTGGGGTCGTGTGGTCTCGTCGTTCCGGGCACCCTCGAAGGTGCCGATGGATCTGTTCGCGGAACAGCCGGGCACGCGCGACATGTCATGCCGCCTGGCCATCGGCTCGCGACCCCCGGCTACAACCGAAATGCGCCTATGATCGAAGCGGAATCCGGACGGAGACAACATGAATAAGCAAACCCTCGCCGGGACCACCATCGCCGTCGCCGCGGCTGCCGGTGTCGGGAGTGTCGCCAGCCGAACACAGGTACCCACCTGGTATGCGGGCCTGCGCAAACCTTGGTACGTGCCGCCAGGCGGCGTTTTCCCGGTGGCCTGGACCTTGCTTTACGCCGACATCGCGGCGACCTCCGCGGTAGCCATCGACCGGTTGCACACCACCGGGCAACATGGCAAGGCGCGCCGCTATGTCGCCGCACTGGCCGTCAACCTGGTCCTCAACGCCGGATGGAGTTGGCTGTTCTTCCGGCACCACAAACTCGGAGCATCCGCTGTGGGCGCCGCAGCATTGGCGGCAAACAGCGCCGACCTTGCTCGCAGGACCGCCGAAACTGACACGCGGGCCGGGTTGGCGTTGTCTCCGTACCCGGTGTGGTGTGCATTCGCCACCGTTATGTCCACAGACATCTGGCGACTCAATCGCTGAGCGCACTCTGCTGCGAGCACATGCCTGACCGACCACCGGCAACGGGGCGACGACGCTCCAACCTGAATGGAAGTCTCGGGTGATGCCCACGTTGTTGTGGCGCCGTCGCGACCTACGGTCAGGTGATCTTCCGGCGCTGGTAGCTGCCGTCGCCGACAGCGACGAGGTGATCGCCTGCTTCGTGCTCGATCCGCGCCTGGAGGCGTTGGGATATGGACGGTCCGGCGCCAAACAACGCCGTCCCCCGGCGGCTTGGCGGACGGGCAAGCCACCACATCCGCCGGCGGCCTGGTGGACAAGAACACCAAAGGCCGACGAGCGCGCCAAGTTCCGCTGATCGACGCCATCCGCGACCTGGTCCAGCGACGAATTGACCTGGCCGGCGGCAAGCCGGACGCTCGACTCTTCACAGGCCCCAGAGGCGGACGCATCGCCACCGCTACCCTGCGCGATGCAACCTCATGGGATGAAGTCGTCACCGGACTCGGCTATGAACACCTGAAGCGCCACGGCCTGCGCCACACTGGCTTGACCTGGATGGCTGATGCCGGGGTGCCCCTGCACACCCTACGGAAGATCGCCGGCCACGCTGACCTGAGCACGACACAGCGCTACCTGCACCCTGACCGCCAGTCCGTGGCGGACGCTAGCAAGCTGCTATCCGGGCACCTTTGGTCCCAAAATGGTCCCAAGCTCCACGTTGTGTGACTCGGTCGCCAAAACGTCACCGCAGGTCAGACGGGGTTTTCCTCGGTCGGGCTGACAGGATTTGAACCTGCGACCACTTGACCCCCAGTCAAACGAAGCGTGTTCGCACGTGTGTGTGGGTGTTCGGTTTTCGCAGGCCACGGCGTTTTGCGAACGTCGGCGAACGGTCACATACCCCCGCGAATTCGGTCGGGTTGCCATCCGCGTTGCCACCCACCCATTCGGTGACGGCGACTTACCCTGTCCGCCACCCCTTTAGGTACGCTCCGTTGGATCAAGTACCCGACCTGCGACGGCTGCGGACTCGACAGCGCACCATACTGGCTGTTCGCCTCCGGCTACACCAAACCCGACCACCCAGCCGGCGGCGGCCACGAAAACCACATCCCATCGGCCCGTCATCCTGCTTTGGTGGCGGGCCGACTCGACTCCGGCGAAGAAGTTGGTTCCCCAAAAAGTGTCCCCGTTGGGGGGCTGGTCGCTCCTAGCAAATGAACGACACCCAAGCGGGGTGCCGACCAACCACACAGGAGAAACATCATGACCAGCACGCACAACCGCACGATGACCATCAAGCGCCGTATCGGCCTGGCGTTGCTAACCAGTGCCGCCGCGGGACTGATCGGCCTGCCCGCGGGCACCGCCGCCGCCGACCCCATCACTCCCCCGGCACCCAAGCCGGGCCCCCTGCACAACCAATTTCAAACCCACGTCCCCGGCGGATTTGTCGAGCCGGGTGGGCAGCAATTCGGCGGCTGCGAGCAGTGGAACCCGGCGGACGACACTTCGTGCCGTGTAAACCCAAACCGCGGACCGGGCGGACCGAATGGGCCTGGGGGTGGCCCACACTAAGGATCCGCCCCAGCCGAGTTCAGCGGCGGCGCCGCCGCGGGAGCGGTTCTGCTCTGCTGCTACTGCGAACAGGAACACGGCGCGCAATGGGCGGCGTTCATCGGCGGCCTGGCCGACGGGTGGACCGGCATGCACTACCCGTCCGTGTGAACCGGATCGAACGCGATCACGCCGGTATGACCGCACGGGCTGTGCGCTGCGTGATGACCATGCCGCCCACCACCGGACCCGGCCACTGACGCCGCGAAACCGAGTACGCTGCCGAGCTTCGGCAAGGGGCGCGCCGGCACCCCGCTCGGGAAAGTTATGATTCGCGGGTACGAAACCTCAGGGCGGTCGCGCTATTCGCGGCAACGGGTGCATCCGTTGCCCTCATCGGCGCGCCGATCGCCGCAGCTGACAACGGCCCGGGCCAACCGCAATGCAGCGGCCCGCCTGGGGCCTGCCCGACGTACGGCAATGCGCCAATCAACAACTCCCCGCCTACTCGCCCGCCTGCGTTCTTCGTTCCGTACGACGGCGCCCGTTATCCCTACGGCAACTAGCTTCCCGACGACTGACGAGATCCGCGCCGCGATGATGGCGCACTATGACCGCCGAGCGTCGAGGCGATCGACAGGCTCGACCCGTACGCGCGCGCACCCGTCAACCCCACCGGCCACACACCCAGCGGCGCTAGCTGTCGGCAGGGACTCCCCCAGGGGTGTTCTCAAAAGTCCAACTCTCGTACCCCACGCAGATACAGGCGTGATTGCCGTAGGACATCGCATCGCAGGCGGGTTTGCAAGAACCAATCTTGTTCTTACCCGGCTCTGGATGAACATTCAGGTCGTGATGCTCTTTCCCGTGTCCGCAAACACGGCAGTACCCCACACTCATGCTCGTACTTCTCTCGTCATCGGTTCAGCCGTCCTCGGCCCGAGAAGATGTGCTCTCTGACATGAGCGCGGCTCGCCATCAGAATGCACCCCGCCCCGGGCCTTCTGTAGGGCCGATAGTCCCCGCTCCGTTCAGATCAACGCAGCGCCGCGATCACGTCCGCGCTGGTGTCATCGGATAGCCGGCCATCCTGCGCTGCTGAGCCGTCCCGGTAAGTCCGGAGACTCCCGACCTTGGGAGGATTCGAGTTATGGGACGTTCGAGCAAGTACCCCGATGAGCTTCGAGAGCGCGCGGTGCGCATGGTCGCTGAGGTGCGGCCGCAGTACCCGTCACAGTGGGCGGCGATCACTGCGGTGGCGGGAATGTTGGGGGTCGGAACGCCGGAGACGCTGCGGACTTGGATCCGCCGTTCGGAGGTTGACGTGGGCCTGCGTCCCGGGTTGACGTCGCAGATGGCCGAGGAGAACAGGCAGCTGCGCAAGCAGATCGCCGAGCTGCGCCGAGCCAATGAGATCTTGAAGGCAGCGGCGATTTTCTTCGGGGCCGAGCTCGACCGGCCCGCGAGACGGTGATTCAGTTCATCGCCGAACACAAGGACAACCAGGTGCCCGGCCCCGATGGTGGGGCCGGGTTGCGCTGGGGTGTCGAGCCCATGTGTGCGGTGCTGTCCGAGCACGGTGTGCTGATCAGCGCGTCGACCTACTACGAGTGGATCAACAAAGCGCCCACACGCTGGCAGCTGCGTGATGGCCAGCTGATCGAGATCATCACCGCCCAACGCGAGGACAAAAGGACCGGCAAGTTCGTCCAGACCCTCGGCTCGCGCAAGCTGTGGATTCGGCTGCGCGGCCAGGGCCACGATGTGGCCCGCTGCACCGTGGAGCGGATCATGCGCGCCCAGGGCTGGGAAGGAGCCCGCTACGGGTCCAAGCACAAAACCACGATCGGCAACGACAGCCATCCGCGGTACCCCGACCTCGTTGACCGCAACTTTCATGCACCGGCACCAAATCGCCTGTGGGTGGCCGACTTTACCTACGTGTCGACCTGGACCGGGTTCGTCTATGTCGCGTTTGTCATCGATGCCTTCAGCCGCAGGATCGTGGGCTGGCGCGCGGCCAGGTCGATGACCACCGCGTTGGTTCTCGACGCTGTCGAGCACGCTTTCTTCACCCGCGCCCAGGAAGGCAACACCAGCCTGCATGGCCTGATTGCGCATAACGATGCGGGCGCCCAGTACACGTCGGTGGCGTTCACTCAGCGGCTCCTCGACGAAGCCGTGGACCCCTCGGTCGGGTCAGTCGGCGATGCACTCGATAACGCCCTGGCCGAAACCACCGTCGGGTCATTCAAGAACGAACTCATCCGCCGCCAAGGACCATGGCGCGACGTCAACCACGTCGAGATCGCCACCGCTGAATGGGTCCTGTGGTTCAACACCGAGCGCCCACACGAATACCTCGACGACTTCACCCCCGAAGCCGTCGAGACACTCCACTACGATCACAGACGCACCCCACCAAAAGCAGGATGAATCAACACAACCAGTCTCCGGACTCGCCGGGACGGCTCAGCCATCGAACCCCGAGACCCACAGCCGTGCGGCGTTCGACAACGCTGGGGAGCCGACGCCTGGTAGCTCCATTGATGCGCTCGGCTACTGCTACGGGATAGCGGCGCATCTTGTTGGTCTATGCGAAGCGCTGATGGCGCTACCCGAAATCGCATCGCATATCGCGAACCCGCCGCGCTCCTGACAGATCGACGGCCTGACCAGCGCTGTTGGCCTGTCGTTTGCTGGCAAACGGCCGCCAAAATCTCATTTGGGTATGGGAAGTGGGTACAGACCCAAAATAGTCTCGACATGCAACGGATTGGACAGCATCACAGCAGGTCGGACGTGTCGGGCTGACAGGATTTGAACCTGCGACCACTTGACCCCCAGTCTCAAATTCGTTGTTTTTGAGCGTCCGCCCATGACCTGTTGGCACTGCTTAGAGCCGGAAACCGGTTGTCTGTCAACGGCAGCCGAAAAGTGATCAGCTGTCGGCAATCGAAAATTGACCAGCTTGGGTTTCATTGGTCGTCGGCGGTGACTGTGGGGACGCGGCCAAGGTCTCGGTCTTTGATGCGGTAGCTGTCTCCTTTGAGTGCGATGACCTCGGCGTGGTGGACGAGGCGGTCGATCATGGCAGCGGCGACGACGTCGTCGCCGAACACTTCGCCCCACCGGCCGAAGGGCTTGTTGGACGTGACGATGAGGCTGGCCCGTTCATAGCGAGAGGACACCAGTTGGAAGAACAGGTTCGCGGCTTCGGGCTCGAAGGGGATGTAGCCCACTTCGTCGACGACGAGCAGTGGGTAGCGGGCCAGGCGAACGAGTTCGGCTTGCAGGGTACCGCCGTGGTGGGCGGCGGCCAGTCGGTCCACCCATTGCGACGCGGTGGCGAATAGGACTCGGTGCCCGGCTTGGCAGGCGCGTATCGCGATGCCGGTCGCCAAGTGGGTTTTCCCTGTTCCTGGTGGACCGAGGAACACGAGGTTGTCTTTGGCCGTGACGAAGTCCAGAGTGCCCAGATGAGCGATGAGGTCTCGTTTGAGGCCGCGGGCATGGTCGAAGTCGAACTCCTCCAATGACTTCCGCGATGGAAAGCGGGCGGCCCGGATGCGTCCTTCACCACCGTGGGATTCGCGGGCGGACACTTCACGCTGCAGACAGGCCGCCAGGAACTCCTCATAACTCCAGGTTTCGGTGCGGGCACGCTCGGCGAGCCGGTCGATTGCCTCACGCAGGGTCGGCGCCTTAGTGCGCGGGTCAGATACGCCAGCTCGGCAGTCACATCACGGCTGCTGGTGGTCTTGGCCGCCATCACGCCACCGGCCCGTCAAGACCGAGCGCTGCGTCGTAGTCGGCCAGCCGGCGTTGTTCGACGTCAACATGGGCGGGTTGGCCAACGACGTCGAAGTGCTTGCGGCGCAGTAGCTTCGCGGACTCGACATGGTCGGGATCGGAGATCGTCTGATGCTTGGCCCAGACACGCCCGTGGTGAGCGACCAGGGTGCCGCCACACCACACCCGGACCCGGCCCAGGTCCGCTGTGACCTCGATACGGCGACCGACCGCGACCGGGTGCACCGAGTAGTCGTTGCCGTCCAAGCGCACGTAGTGATCACGCGGCAACCGGGTCGACGTCCGCCACCTGATGCTCGGCCCGACGGGCGGCAGCGCCAGCATCGCCGCCTTGTCGGCCTCGATCCGATCCGCCGGGCGACACCCCAACACCCGGTGCTGGCGGTGATTGGCGCGCACCAACCAGTCCTGCAGCTGGGTGTTAAATCCGCCGGTGCGCTGAACACCCGACCCGGGAGGAATGCCCGCTCGAGGTAGTCGTGGAAGCGCTCGACCAGACCCTTGGCTTCGGGATCGCCGGGTTTGCAGATCAGCACCTTGGCCGCCAGGGTGCCGCGAAAGGCCTGGCATGCCGCGGTGAGTTCGGGTTGGCGTGACCGCCACCGCCCGACCGCGCCTTCACCGTCCCACACCAGCACCCGTGGCGTGGCACCCAGCATTGAAAGATGCTGCCGCGAACCGGCATAGAGGTCCTCGGCGGTGCGGGCCGGGATCAACACCGCGCACGCCCACCGTGAATACCCACACACCATGGTCAACACCGGCAGTGCGGTGGCGGTGCGGACCTGGCCGAACCCGACCGGCACCACCACGTCGGGAAACCAAAAGTCGCATTGCGCGATCTCGCCGGCTACATACGTCGTGCGCGACGCCGGATCCGGCGGCAGATACACCGGTCGCAGCTCCCGCACCCGCTCACTGAGCGTTCGGATCGAATACGACCAGCCGATCCGCTCGGCGATCACCGTCGCCGGCATCCGCGGGTACGCCGCCAACAACTCCCGAATCCTGGGCTCGGCCTCATCAGCCACCGACCCGGTCGGAGCCCGCTGATACTTCGGCGGACCATCAGAAGCCAACGCCGCCTTCACCGTGTTCCGCGAAATCCCCAACACCCGCGCGATCTCCGAAATCGGTAACCGCTCTGACCGACGCAACCGCCGGACCTCTGCCCAGTCCTCCACGCTCAACACTCGCTTCCTCCTTGGCCCATAGCCAAGGCTCTCCAGGAAGCTGGTCAATTTTCAGTTGCCGCGCAGTGGTCAGTATTCAGTTGCCGTCGACATTGTCAGCGAACGGTCCCGAACAGCTACAAATTGAGTGCCGTTGCTATCCGCGTTGCTATCCACGAGCGCATCACGTCCGCCACTCGTCAGTCCGCTGAATTGTGTTGTGATCCAGCCACTCCCCCACATCGGACCAGCGATACAAGACCCGCCTGCCGCGCTTGACGAATTTCGGGCTGGTCCCCTTATAGCGATCCTGCGCAAGCGCCGCGGTTGTCGTGCGGAGATAGTCGGCTGCCTCGGTAGGTGGGGCCAATGCAGGGAGTTGGTCGGACATGACCGACGATCATAGGAAACAAGGGCGCCGGGCTATGGGCACAGTCCCCGTCAGCACACCCGCACCGCTCTGCCTCCGGATGGGCTGGAGGAACCCGCCGGAAGTCATGTGGGCTCATCGCCACCGCCGCGGTGCTGTGCGTGCCCAGGATCGGCCGCGGTCGGTGCGGAGTTCGACGTCGCCGTTGGCAATCAGCTCGTCGAGTTCGGCGTCGCTCAGGTCGAATTCGTTCAGGTAATCGGCGCGATCTCGCCAGACGATCGCGCTATTGATCCGGGCGTCCGGGGTTTCCATCAGTGGTAACACTCATCCAGGTACGGGCAGTCACCGGATAGGCAGTCCGGACAGTTCTCAGGCTCGGGCTCATCGTCGTCAGCGGGATCTTCATCAGGATCGTCGTCCCACGGCTCAGGATCGTCGTTATCAACATCGTCATCGAAGTTGGCAGGGTCGAACTCAGCAGGGTAGTCGGGCTCATCGGGATCGAAGTCGCTCGGATCAAACAGCGGGTCGTCGATCAGGTCGCTGCCCGGGTTGTAATCCGAGTCCAGCGGGTCGTCCTGACGCATCAACGCCAGTGCGCGAAACACGTTCATTTCTCACGCAGCCTCGACAACCCGATATGTCCCACGGACGGGGCGAACCGAGCCCCACCCTGACCACTCGATGCCTAACAGCACGGGCAGGGTGGCCAGCTGTCCAGACTCGTAGACGTGGCCGCGACGGTGGATGCGCCAGTTCCGGTTCACCACCACGTCGATGACTACTTGTTGGCTCATGACGTCGGCAAGTTGCTGATGAGCAGGACGGCGGGCGGCCTGGTCACGCACAAAACCAGCCGCTCTTCAGCGACCGTGCGGAGAATGTTTCTCGTGAAGTCGTCCTGGCTATATCCGATACGCATCGATAGCGGCTCGCGGATAGCGACGTATCCCAGCTTGGTCGTATCGAGCAGCAGGCCGTACCCGACGGGCATCTGTGTCGTCTGCAGAACGGGTGTGCCCCACAGCTCGGATGCTTGGTCAGTGGTCGGGTCGGGGGCGATCATGAATCGGCCATATTGATCCTTGATCCGGCGGATTGCGCTCCACGTGGTGGGGTTCAACACCGCAAGGTCTGGCACCGCCAGAGCTGGCCCAGTTCTCAGCTCGGCGATGGCCTTCTCGAAGCTGTCCAACGGCGTCAGCGCGCTACTCCCAGAGCCGCCGGTGTCCACACTGGCGTCATACTGCAGGATGCCAGCGGTGTTCATGAACCCCTCCATACCCGTTGGGCTCGTGTCCGCTGTCGTCCCGGAGCCGGTGACGATGCCGGCGTCTCCCTGAATCAGCAACTCGTTTTCGATGTCGATGATTCGCTTGTAAAGCTCTGTCCCGCAGTAAGACACGTGGCAGTCGTCGCTGACGCGCTCCGCGCATTTCCGCACTGCCCGCTTGCCGGTGGTGTCGGTGTAGAGCGCCTGGAAGCGGCCTGACGGCAGTTGCCGGATGGTGCCGGGTGTTGCCGCCAACGCTGGCGTAGGCCATGCTGTTGTCGCCGGTGACGGTGGCGGTGTTGCTGCCCCGGAGCATGGTAAGGACTTGGCGCACGGCAATTCGGTCGTATTCAGCGACTCGCCATCCGTTCCCGAAACGTCGATCCATCTCAGCGTCGAGCTCCAGCAGGTCCGCCCACGGAAACCTCGCCCGCTGCCCGCTCGCGGAATGTCCTGCCGACGCGCTTCTGGAGCCGTATGCTCGGTGCACCGGGAAAAAGAAGGCCTAATGCGTCAAGCAAACCCTCTGCTTCTATTTAGGGACGATGCAAGTCGCCACGGCAGTCTTTTTCTACATGTGATTTTTGGATCCGTCGCAACGTCCGCTCTCGTGATCGTAGGAATCCAACCTATTCTGGCGTCGTCGGGAGTTACGATCTCCTATCTTCTCGCTGCTTTTGTGTTGCGATTCAAAAAACAACAACCCGCCGCCGTGTTTTGTGGCACCTTCGCTGGAATGACATCATTTTTTGTTTTTTTTAATAGACACCCATCCAGTCTCGGATTTCCAATACTGATCTATTTGTGCATCGCTATTGCGACGGGTTTTTTATATGTCCTGATAATGCGCTTCGAGCACGCGCTCCCGAAACGATTGTTTGGCGGATATGGGGGGCGTCTGGGTGCCATCGCGTTCATCGGGTCTGCCGTGTGCCTCATGATAACGGGGTTGCTGATCTGGGTGGTTTCAGGCGATTTTCACGTTGTGGCGCTGAAAGACACCGCCCCATTCAGTGGGGAGGCCCCCATAGCGATGATCCTTATCAGTGCGATTGGTTCCCTCTTAACGAGAATTTTAGCCAGGGGCATAAACTCAGCCGTTCCCGTATTGGATGTCGTCCTGA
Organism: uncultured Actinomycetota bacterium; assembly: GCA_963828065.1. Taxonomy (GTDB): domain Bacteria; phylum Actinomycetota; class Actinomycetes; order Mycobacteriales; family Mycobacteriaceae; genus Mycobacterium. The sequence goes on from CAWHDL010000020.1 coordinate 46,858, forward strand.
GCTCTTCAGTATGTGGATTTGTCGGCGGGATGATTTTTCTAGCCCTACCCTCTTTGGGACCGATAGCTGGTCTATATTGGTATGCTGGTTCATTTGCTGGGATGAGTTCAACTTCAATTCTCGATTCTCATGCAAGGATTTTGGTGGCGGGGGCAATGACGGGCGTCTTTTTAGCCGGACTAAACTTTTATGGAAGCGGTGTTGGTGGCCTTTTAGGGTTTTCGGCTTTCTTGGCCGTCATCGTTACGAAGTCGACTGCGGATTTTGTCTATCGTAGGTCGGTTTCCGGTCTCTGAACTTCTCAGACGTGTAGTGCCCCGCTAATTTAGAAGTCCAAAGTCGTGCTTGTTCTGGCACCAAACAGGCCATCCGACCCGGCTAGCCGTTGCGGAAGGGAGCCGCCGACTTGTCCGCCTGCTCTTTGATGGCGGCCATGCATTGCTCGGGGCTGCTGTACTGGCCGGCCAGCAGCTTACCGAGCTCCACGGGGATGATGTTGTGGGAGATCTCGACCCAGGCGGGCAGCTTGGGCTCCGATCCCATGGCGTTGTTGATGGTCCATTCGATGGCCGGGAAGTGGCGGGTGGTGCCCGGCCCGACCTTGGCGGCGGCGAGGACCCGCGGGTCGCTGTAGGTCGAGTTGCGCACCGGGGAGGCGCCCCCGCCGAGCGTCGAGGAGCGGGCGACCACGTCCTTGGAGCAGACCCATTGCATGAAGATGAAGGCCGCCTCCGGGTTCTTCGAGTATTTCGACAGGCAGATGGAGGAGCCGCCCTGATGGCCGATGTGGGGGATCTCCAGGAAGCCCGCCTGGTCGGGGCTGCGCAGTTTGGTCTCGGCCGGCGGACGGGTCGCCTCCATGAGCCCGACGACCTTGGAATCCTTGCTGTCGAAGCCGGGGAAGAATTCGCCCCAGGAGATCAGCATCGCGGCGTTGCCCTGGCTCACCGACTGGCCCTCGCCGTCCCAGGTCCAGGTCGTGGCCGCGGGCGGCATGTGCTTCACCAGCTCCAGCATGTAGGCGAGCCCCCGCATGCCGTCCGCGTCGTTGGCGGAGAAGTAGCCGTCCTTGCCGAAGACCGAGCCGCCGTTGGCCCAGAGCCAGGCCGTCCAGTCGCAGTTGAGGGAGTAGTGGCCCGACTTGAGCTGGCCGGTGGTGCCGTAGATGCCGTTGCCGCGCTCGGCCTCGTCCAGGGCCTTCACCACGTTCATGTATTCGTCCATGGTGGTGGGGACCTTGAGGCCGTGCTTGTCGAACAGGTCCTTGCGGTACATCAGGATGAAGATCGGGATGTCGAAGGGCACGCCGATCAGCTTGTCCTTGTAGGTGGAGATGCCCTGGACCAGGGGCTTGGAGAAGTCGTCCCAGTCGAAGTCCGGCAGCGCGATGTCCTTGTTGTCGGCGTAGTACTGGCGCGGATCGACGGTGTCGTTGATGAAGAGGGCGGTCCAGGACTGGTCGAGGTAGTAGAGATCATAGGTGCCGAGCTGGCCCTGGACGTCGACGGTCACCTTCTGCAGCACCTGCTCCAGGGGGACGATCTCGATCTCCACCTCGATGCCGGTATTGGCCGTGAACTCGTCCTTGGCGAGCTGGTTGGCGACGATGGTGGGCGGCGTCGCCTCGGAGGTGTAGCGGATCTTCGTGCCCTTGTACTTGCTGCCCACGTCCTGCAGCCATTTGGTCATCTCCGGCGAGGCGCCGGTGTCGGCCATGGCCGGGGGCGGGGTCAGGCCCGGGAAGGGCCGGGTCCGGCCCAGCATGGCGGCGGCGAAGCCCGAGAGCCCGATCCCGGCGATGCCGAGCCGGCGCAGGAACTCGCGCTTGGTGATGCGCCGCTCGGCGAAGGCCTTGGCGCTGTCCGCGATAAAGGTCTTGCGGTCGTATTCCTTCATCTCCATGGATGCTTCCTCCCGTTGATGACGTCTTGTCGGGTTAACGTTCGCGTGGACTTCTCCTCCGGCCGGGATCTTCACCGGGATGGTGCGGATCTCCGTGGTGAGCTGGAGCGAGATCAGGAACTTGGTCCAGGAGAAGATGAAGCAGAGCACCGCCGTGGCGGCCAGCCCGCCGCGCACCAGCGGCAGGCAGATATGGCGGAAGCAGCCGAAGCGCCCCGCCCCGTCGATCATCTCCGCGCTGTCGAGGTCGGCGGGAATGTCGTCACAGCAGTGCGGCGATCGGCAGGCTCATCAGCATGTGGGCGTACGCGAGGTCGTGCACCTTAACCTGCCTAGCCCTCGAGACGCGCAAGCACGGCGTCCAGGAGCCGCCCCGCTCCGAAGCGGACGGGGTCGTCGGCTACGCGGCCCGTTTCCGCCGCGGCCCAACAACTCGATCAGGCGATAACGCCCGAACGGCGTGCCCTCCACCGGCTCACCATACGCAGCCAGCCGCCGCACCGACGGGCAAACCAGCTACTGCCCGTTACCACGGCAAAGGCAACAAGATGGCGGGTCAGTTCGACGTCGTTCAATCAACCGCGTCGGTCGCTCTGCGCCGCTCGCAGGTCACCGACCACGAATGCAGGGTGGCAACACCCGGTACCGCAGATAGCTTCCGGTGCCCCCGCGGGCAGTGCTGCGGCGGCCGGGCCATCCACTGGCCATCGGTGCAGCGGACCAGCTCGCCGACTGCGGGCATGACTCTAAGGTTAGGCCGGGTCGCCGACCAGTAATCGCGGCCCTGATCGTGCCCACGCGACAGCAAGTGCAACTTTTTCTCAGATATCAAACGCCTTGGTTTTGCATAACTGCACACTTTGGCATATTTGCTTCGATCCGTGCATATCTACGAATTAGCTTGCGGAGCTTAGCAATTCGTCGGCACCTGGCTCTAATCGCCGGTGCGATCAAATCTGTCGTCGAAACCAATGCTTTTAGGGCGCAGGACCCGGTCACTTCCTCGTGACCGTGCCCGGCGAGCAGCGTGATCGGATCCTGCGGTGGTAATCTTCGCGCGCACCGCAGTGCGCCCAACGACGGCGCCGCGCTGCTGATCTGCAGTTTTGGTGGAGCTGCCGGGAATCGAACCCGCAGCTCTACCAGGCAATATGCCGTCTGAGCTGCCGGTTCGTTCCGTCTCGGTCCAGTTCAGTACCGCTCGTTACCTGCGGTTTCGTTTTCGGGTCTTGACGGCGTCAAGAGCGAGATCGGGAGGTGCGCTGTCCAGACACGGCGGCCAGGCCGCGACCCATTTGATCCAAGCACGGTGGTCGTGATCGAGGCCGTGACTGCCAGCTGACGGAGCTGTCTTCCTGGGGTGTCGCTCTGGAGGGCGGCGGCCCGCGATGAGGTATCGATGAGGTATATCGTGTCCGTATCGCCTGGTATGCCCACGCAGGGAGCCCATCATGCCGTTGATTTCCAAGGGATCGAACTCATGCGGCTGCTCGACAGACCACACCGGCGCCAAGACGTCGGTGCTGTTGGGAATCCCCGGCCCCCGTCAAGTGGACGCCAGCTACGGTGCGAGAGACGGGCTTCCGGCGTTACCGCACACGGTGATCTCAAGCGGCGTTTACCGTAATGCCGAGGACCTGCCTACCCCTCGCGCCCTCACCGACCGCCCGCAATTGGAAACAAATATCCAGTTGCTCGATCTCGGCGATGGCGCATGGTGTCTCAATCATGCACTGCGCCAACAACAGATCTACGGCGGACTCATTCTCCGCGATGCCTACGAAGATCTCCTCAACGGGCATTTGCCTAATAGTGCCGAGCTGACTCAGTCCCTACAAAGCTGCGGTTTCGTGGCACCGCCAGGACAGCCGCCTGAGGCGTTCCACCGTTCCTTAATGGCAACGGAAGACGCGAAAGCTGAAGTTCACCCGTCCTTCACGCTATTGCGGATACTCCTCACCGACGTCTGCAACTTGTCGTGCTCGTATTGCAAAGTCATACCCAACGTTCTGGCACCGCAGGCGCAGCCAACGTCTGACGATCGACTCGCCGAGGTCGTGCAGTTCTTCTTCACCCACTCCGAACCGGGTCGCCCCAAGATCATCCATGTCACTGGAGGGGAGCCCACGCTTTTTTTCGAACAGGTCCGACACATCGTCGATCTCAAACACCGACTCGAACGGCCAGGCGAGAACTGCTGGATCGTTTTGGGAACCAACGCCACCCTCATTCGCGATCATCACGCGGCGTTCCTTGCCCAGAACGACGTCAAGTGCATCGTGTCGATGGACGGCCCCGAGGAGATTCACGACAAGCTCCGGCGCAACCACGGCGACCGCGGCTCCTGGCGCATGGTCGACGCCGGTGTGCGACGGCTGATGAAGGCTGGCGCCGAGGTGTCGCTGTCGATGGTGCTGGGCCAGCACAACCTGGACCGCGCGGAAGAGATAATCGGTTGGTTTCTCGACGAATACCAGCCAACCGGTCTCGGTGTGAACTTCATGAAGCCGCCAACACCTGATCAGGCCGACTACGATCAGCTCATCGGTCCAGACGCTTATGCGGACAGAATGTATGGCGTTCACAAGACTTTCCGAGACCACGGACTGTTCCTGGAACTGATCTATCGCAAGCTGGCGCCATTCGTCGAACAGCGTTACCGATTCCACGACTGCGGGGCGGCCGGAGGCACCAACCTCAACGTGGACGCCAAAGGCAATGTCGGCCCATGCAAGTCCTTCCTGGTTATGGACAGACTGGCGATGCGTACGCTCGACATTGATGCCTACCGCTCAGCCGTCGTAAGTGAATGGCGCAAACGTTCTCCGATCTACTACACCCACTGCGACGGTTGCGCGGCACGCGGAATGTGTGGCAACGGTTGCGCTTACGACGCAATGATCCACAGCGGCGATGAAATGGCTATCGACGTACGAAGCTGCGAGTACACGCAGCGGTTCAATCGGTTGTTCGTCGAAGATCTCTTCCAGCAGGTCCGACCCGCTGGCCACATTGCCGCGGACTGGTGGCACATACCGGATCGGAGCGAGCGCCAGCGGCTGATGGGCGCGGTATCGGCGCGCCCCCGTACGCTGTCTTACTCCATCGGTCACCAAACCCTCGACTAGGGTTTGGCGCCGAACTTTGGCAACGCGCGAGATGAGGGCCTACTTCGGTCACCACAAAGCAGCAAGTAAATGGGCCACGCTCATTCTTGGCGAACTGGCTGCCAGTCTCGGGCTTCGCACGCTCACCGTCTATAGCGCCGCGGACTGGGATGGATACCCAACTCTGGGTGGTCTGGTGACCGACAGATCCCCAGACTTGTTGATCGTCTCCAATGCGTGGCAGGTGGACGCGGACTCCCTTGGGCCATTGCAGGGATTTCATATGGTCCGCGACCCGCGGGACATGATCGTCTCTGGCTATTTCAGTCACCGATACAGCCATCCTGAGGTTTTTCCGGAGCTGCCGCCGCACCGGGCAGAGCTGGCGGCGCTCGACATCGACGCGGGCCTATCGCGTGAGATCGAGTTCAGCGGGCAGTTCATCGACGCCATGTCGACGTGGAATTATGCCCAACCGCACATACTTGAGGTCCGCATGGAGGATGTCATCGAGGACCCTGTTGCCCACTGGACCGCGATCATTGCCCACCTCGGATGGGCTCGCCCGGCCAGTGACCAGGAGTTCCTGGCCGAGATCATCGAGCGCTATTCCTTCCGGCGCTTGGCGGGCGGGCGCGATCGTGGTGATCTTGACATCAAACATCACTACCGGCGCGGCGTTGCCGGCGACTGGCGCAATTACCTCAACACGGAGCACCTCGCGCAGATACGACGGCGCTATGGAGACCTGGTGGAGCGCCTCGGGTACCAGTGGTAAGGCGATGAATCCGATCGCAAACCCCCGCGGCGAGGACTCGGCCAAGCTCGACTCCAGAATGTTGAAAATCACCGCGTTCTACATGGTGGCCCCGATGATGGCGGCCCTGGACACCACGGTCGTCAACGTGGCACAGCGGACTTTCGTTGACGAATTCTCCTCGACGCAAGCCATTGTCGCGTGGACGATGACTGCCTATGCCTTGTCATTGGCGGCGGTGATGCCATTCTTGGTTCGTCATGCGCGCTTACAAACGTCGGACCTTTGACCCGTCAGCCGACAGCTGCTGCTGCCGATACTCGGCAGCAGCTTCCACGATCCGCTGCGCAGTCCGGTAGTTGATCCCAGATGCCATGGCGGCGGCGTTGATCGATGCGCCGTCATGGCGTGCCGCCAGCACCGCGTGTGGCGGCGCTGTTCATGCGTGGGTATAAAACTCGGGTGCTCCTACCTGAGGTGACGTTCCGAGCAGTTGGTAGATAGGAGTCGTCCAGGCATACCCCCCGCTGGTGCTGAGCGCGTAGCTCGTATGGATGGCGACTGCAGCGGGGGTCACCTTGCCGGAACTGGAGTCGGAGTCGCAGACCGCGTCGCCGCGATCGCACACGCTGATCGTGCGGCTCCCGATGGTCATCGGCAGCTTGGCCGGAGCATGCGCCAGAATCGGCCAGTCCTGCGCGACACCTTTGCCCTTGCCGGGCGTCGCGGTGACCGAACCCATGGTGAACACATTGTCGCCGGGCAACCGGTCGCCGTCCGCGATCAACAGCACCGCAGCCACATTCGGGCTGCCGGCCAGCGACTGCAGATTGCGGTGCACCACCATCGCGCCCTGTGAGTAACCCGCCAACACCACCTTGCTGGCTGGGCAGCGCTGAGCGAACGAGGCAATCTGCGCGCCCAACGCGGCCGTCCCGGTATCAACGCTGCTCATGAACCCGACCCAACCCAGCAAGTCGCCGTCGGCGGGCACTGCCTGCGCCGGGTAGTCGACCGCCTCACCGGTGATCGTTCGGCCATCCCGTTGCACTTGCTGCGCAAGATCCCAATACGAGGAATAGATCACCCGGCCCATTCCGCCGTGCGCGGTCGGATCGTCACGCTCACCGGAGCCAGCGGCGCCGATCCAATGGACGTCGGGGCAGCCGGGATCCGCATGCGCAACACCGACCGTGAGACCAACCAGAGCGGCACCTGCCACCGCGGCGGCACTCAACACCGCACCAAAACGTCGTAACACCGGACCCCCTAACCCCTCTGCCACCACCAGCCCGTTGCGACGAATATCGCCTCAACCGTCGCACGCGTTACAGGCGTCACAGGGTACCGTCCGCGCCGCCCGACCTCAAACGTGCTGTAGCGAACGTTGAGCTGGTTCCGGTAGAGATAAAGGTCGCCGTTATCGAGATTCGCCCCCAAGTTCGGCCCGTCATCCTTCGGGGTGGCGGGCCGAACCTTGTTCGGGGCGCGAGTCCCGGCCGCGAGTAACTCACCCTCCTGAGGGGCTCTACTTGCATGCCGCTTGCGTGCCGCGCAAAAACTCGGCTACCGCGCTGATCTAAAAATTCCGAACAGACCCTGCTCCTGAACCGCGCAGTTCTGGTAGGTCTCGTACGGGTTGATGCAGCCCTCGCCAAAAGGCGCCATCACGCCGTTATGGCCCTCGATATCGGCGTTATCGCCTGCGGTACCGCTGACGCGACCGCTGACGCGACCCTGCCCACACGTAGTCGTCGAGCCGACTTGTTGACAGTTGGATGTATCGGCCGCGACCGGCGGCGCGCCGCTCATGCCAATAGCCGCAGCCGCCAGCGCTACGAAAGCCCTGATTAGGCAACGCCGTGTTGCCCTCATAAAGCAATCGTACGCCGGGCCGGGGACGCAATCGGCCCGTCATCCTTCGGGGTGGCGGGCCGACTGCTTTGGTCTGGGACACTGAAACTCATGGGTGCCACGGTGAACGAGGACAAGCTGGCCATCGACGTCTATCGGCATGCGCAGGCGATGCGGCAGCCGATCACTCTGGGCCCGTCGCGGATCCTCCCCGTCCTCCGCGTTGGCGCGTAGCACTCAGGAGGCCAGATCTACGCCGCCGCCGGGGTTCTTTATGTAGGGGTCGTAAGGCACTTGGTCGCCGGGCGCCCAGGTGCCGGATGGCACGAGAGGAGAGGCTCCGCTCCCGTAGGGCGAAGGCGCGACATGGCCAGGAGCTCCGCTCCCGTCGCCAGCGTTGCCGGCAGCGGCGCTGGCGACGGGCGCAAAGACGAGTGCCCCACCAATCGCAGCGGCGGCCAACCACGGTGCGATGCGCGTGATTGTTCTTTTCACGGTTTTCTCTCCTGTTTTTTGGGTCGCCGATGTGGCTCTATGTCCTCATAGTTGCTGCCCCGCAAGCCGCTGTCGTCACCGCTGACACCCAATCCAACCTGCCGCTAGCTGGAAAGTGCAGAGGCGACCGAGGACTAATCCTGCAAGCAGGAGTTCTATGTGGACTTCGTGCTTAGGCCGTCACCGCACGGTCCGCGTAGTTCGCGGTGAACAGCTCGTTGCGTTTCGCCCGTGCTATGCCCCAAATGTGCCCACGCGGCCCGGATCTACCGCCCCCGACAAAGAGGGCCAGCAATAGCGACACCACGATGGCCACCATTCGCACCGAGAACCCCTACCGGAGCATTCCGCCCCCCTGTGCGTGCTGGGCGCATAGCATCGCCAGCTAAGCAAACAACTCCATCGAACACAGGGGGGGGTGTGGAGTCATGATTCGTGGACTGCTCGTCGCAGCGGCTTTCGCAGCGGCAGCAATCGGCGGGGCCTTAATGGTTAGCACAGAGGCGATGCAGTCGCTCGCTCCCGCCGCGTTCACCGCTGACTGTGGAGATGGCTATTACTGGAGTAAGACTGCTGGCAGCTGCGTCCCAGTCCCGACACAGGCATCGACGCCACCGTCGGGGTCCACCTACCAACGTGCCGATGGCACCCTTTCCTCCAGCCCAACCAGCACCGGTGCGTGCTTCCGCCACGACGGCATTGACCATCCGGTGTAAACCGGACCATGAGTAGAACGATCCTCATCACAGCGACTGTCGCGGTGGGCGGCTCGGTGCTGCTGCTCTTCGGCACGGTCGGCAATGCGGTCGCTGATGTGCCGGTCGGACCAGGCCCTACCAACTACACCGAGCAGCCGCAGCCTGCGCCGGGAACATGCCACTACCGCACCGCCGCCAACGGGGAGACCTTGCCCGACCCGAACTGCACCCCCGGCGCGATCAGCCCGAAGGTCACCCAAGACGCCCTCGAAACCACGATTTGCAAGACCGGCTACACCAAGTCAATCCGCCCGCCGGCCTCCATTACTGCGGCCGAAAAGCGCGGCAACGCCGCGTCATACGGCTACACCGGACCGCTGTCGGGCATTGAGTACGACCATCTTGTGCCGCTCCAACTCGGCGGCGACCCGAACGATCCCCGCAACCTGTGGGTCGAGCCTGGCGCTTCCCCAAACCCGAAGGACGGCATCGAATCGAAGCTGCACGAGCTCGTCTGCGACGGCAGAGTGCCACTCGCTGCGGCGCAGGGGGCAATCGCCAACGATTGGACCACGGCCATGGGCGTCGCTGGCTGAATCTGCACAACAGGCCCCCCTCATTCTGCCGCTGACCATAGGTCTTTCGTCCCTAGCCATGAAGCGTTGCGGGCGATTAGAGTCCGCAGCGACAGCAAACAACATGCTGCACGGAGCGGGATCATGAGCCATCGCACAGCCGCACCGATCGTACTGTCGCCAGTGGCGATGCTCATCGTCGACCCCGGCCGATACCCGCAGGCCATCAGCGCCCGGGATGAGCCGCTGAAATGACGAATCCTTACTTGGGCGCAACCATGAAAATGCCGTTAGCGGACGGTGCGACCTTTGCCGGATACACCATCTTGCGTCTGCTCGGTTCCGGAGGGATGGGCGAGGTTTACCTCGCGCAACACCCCAGGTTGCCCCGCCTCGATGCCGTCAAAGTGTTGCGGGCCGACGTGTCCGCCGGGCCCGACTTCCGCGAAAGATTCAACCGGGAAGCCGATCTGGCGGCCAAATTGTGGCACCCGCATATCGTCGAAATCCACGACCGCGGCGAATGTGACGCCCGTCTGTGGATCTCCATGGATTACGTCGACGGCACCGACGCAGGCGGCATGCTGCGCGACCAATATCCAACCGGGGTCCCAGTACGTGACGTGATCGAGATCGTCACCGCCGTCGCGGAGGCGCTGGACTACGCCCACGCGCGAGGCCTTCTCCATCGAGACGTCAAGCCGGCCAACATCCTGCTGGCCTATCTAGAAGATGGTGAACGACGAATCCTCTTGAGCGACTTCGGTGTAGCCAGAGATCTCTCGGACACCAGCGACCTCACCACGACGAACATGACCGTGGGAACGGTAGCCTATGCCGCTCCTGAGCAGCTGATGGGTTTGCCGCTCGACGGACGAGCGGATCAGTACGCACTGGCGGCGAGCGCCTACCACCTTCTCAATGGGGCGCCGTTGTTCCCGCACTCCAACCCGACGGTCGTCATCAGTCAGCATCTCAATACGCCGCCGCCCGCACTTGCCGACCGTCGCCCAGAGCTGGCGCCCCTTGACCCAGTGCTGTTCAAAGCGTTGGCGAAAGATCCCGAAGACCGGTTCGCATGTTGTGCGGAGTTCGCTCAAGCCCTCGGGCAGTCGATTACCCCCCGGGGAGCAGCAGATCTAAACGACTTGAGCACGAAAATGCGCGTCATATCACCTGCGCCGACCACCATGCGGTCAGCTGATAGAGACACGCGATCCGACCATTCCCTAGAATCGGTGGCCCCGCAGGCCCGCAGGTTAAGAGCCAGACGCTCACAAATCTTTTTCGCAGCAGCGGTGCTGCTCGTCGCAATAGGCGTTGGCGGGTACTTCGGCGTCAACGCATTCGTGAAAAGTAAGCCGCCGTTCATTCTCACCGGCACCTTTCAGCTAAACAACGCCAGCATCAGAACATCCGGGCTAGCGCCTGGATACAACTGCGCTGGTGAGCAGAACTACAGCGACATCGGACCTAATGCTCCCGTCACTGTGACCGACGGCACCGGAAAGCTGCTAGCCAAGGGCGCCATCCAAAGCAGCTACGGCGAGCAGGGTTGGTGCCTTCTGCTCTTCAGAGTGAACGACGTTCCTGGAGGGGCGAAGTTCTACAAAGTCCAAGTCGCGCAGCGGGTCGAGATGAGCTACACCGAAGCGGAAGCTAAAGCCGGAATTAACATTTCGTACGGCAGTTCTGCACCGAGCCCAACGGCGACTCCCCCATCCGCCCCACCACAACCAACACCCAGACCAGCCCCGCCCACGGCACAAGTCCCCACTCCCGCACCGGTACCAACAGATTCCGAGTCCCGCAGCCTCGCCGCGCTCCAGGCGTACGCCAACGCCGATCGTCCCTTCGTGACCGCCCAGCTGGCCGAGCGCTGGGTTCCCCAATTGAGTTCCAAGCGGCCAGGACTCGTGGCCGACGGCATCTCCTGGAATAACGCGACAACGTTGGACGAACACCTGCAGCTTCGGCGACAGTATCCCGGGGTCAGACTGCTTTGGTCGGGCGACTGGTCAACATTCTCCGCACCAGACTTCTGGGTCACCGTCGCGGGCATCACCTTCCCCAACGCCGACGGTGCGCTGGGTTGGTGCACCAGCCAAAACCTCGATCGAGACCACTGCTACGCAAAGATCGTCAGCAAAACGCATTCCGTAGAGGGCAGCACCGCATTCAATTAATAACGCCGACAACAGCTTCGAAGACCCGGCACCACGCGGTCGCTTACTACCTGAAAACACGATAGCGGCACGGACGCTGAGTGCCCGTCGAGCGGCGGCCCTTGTCTTAGATGGTCGACCACAACTTGGCCCAGACAGTGCGAGCGAGTCACCGACGCTGCCCGAGGCATTTACCGGGCGCAGCCGGGGGACGTCCCGACCTGGTTCACCCGCTACCAGACCGTCCAACTCGATTTGAACGGATATCACGGCTGGTTGCAGCCCCTCGGTATGACCAGTCAATGACCTAGGGCAGACCGCACTTAGTGCAGTCAACATATCCGATGGATATGGCTGGCGTTAGAGGGTGGTCCGGGCTGCTCCGAGCGTCTCGCAGAACATGGCGGCGGTCTCCCCATTGACCATTATCCGCCGGGCCAGCGCGGCATGGTCGGCGTTGAGTGGGCACTGCGCCTCAGCGGGTTCTAGGCGGCGCTGTCCTCGGTGAGATACCGGTACACCGTCGCGCGGCTGACCCCAAGGAACTTGGCGATGTGCTTGCCGGTGTGGCCGTCGGCCTTCATCCGCTTCGCGGTGGCGATGTATTCGGCATCGTACACCTTGCGGGGCCGCCCGAACTTGGTGCCGTTGGCGCGAGACGACTCCCGCTTCAAGGCAGTCCGCTCCCTGACGAGTTCACGCTCGTACTCCGCGAGCGAACCCAGCACCCCAATCATCATGCGGCCGGCGGGAGTCGAGGAATCGATGCCGTCCGTCACGGAAACCAGGGTGACGCCCAAGTCGGTCAACGCTCTGACTGTCTCCAGGATGTGCAGCGTGTTGCGGCCCAGACGGTCGAGCTTCCACACCACAACGGTGTCGCCCTCACGCACATAAGCCATCAAGTCGGACAGACCTGGACGGTCATCTCGCGCCCCCGACATCGTGTCCGAGAACGTCTTCACGACGCCCGCAGCCTCAAGCGCCTCGTTCTGTTGTTCGAGGGTCTGGGACACGGTGGAGACGCGGGTATACCCAATTCGTGTTCCCACCTGCTGGCGCTGCTCGTGGCCGATGTGACTCATAAGGCATAGAACACTCGTTGTGAGACAACTATTTCCGAGACAAACTATTGAGACACGACGACGTGGGGGTTTACCCGACACTATGAGATCCCTTGAGCTGTCTTATATGTGGTCCTTACCTTTCTTGCAGGGGGTTCGTTGCCGCTGGCGTTAGGCTTCGAGCCACCCAGGGGCAGCGGGTATGGCTTTTATGTGGTTGCCGGCTGTGATGGCCAAAATAGATTGGCCGCCCGCTGTCCCGCGACGACTCGACCGCTAATTGAGAGATGCGATTGGATCGCTGTGTAAGGACACGACGGCGTGGTCGTCTGCTGGGTTGTTGATCGGAACGACAGCGAGCAGGGAGGTGGTTGTGGGCCAACCGTTGTGGGCTGGTGTTGATGCTGGGAAATCGGATCACTACTGCGTGGTCATCGATGCCGATGGGAAGCGGCTGTTGTCGCGGCGGGTGGCCAACGATGAAGCCGCGCTGCTGGAATTGATCAACGCCATTGCCGCGCTGGCTGACGGCGATGAGCTCACCTGGGCGATCGACCTCAACGCGGGTGGAGCGGCCCTGCTGATCGCCTTGTTGATCGGCGCTGAGCAGCGGCTGCTGTACATCTCTGGGCGCACCGTGCACCACGCCTCGGGTGGCTACCGCGGCGAGGGCAAGACCGACGCTAAAGACGCCGCAGTGATCGCCGATCAGGCTCGGATGCGCCGTGATTTGCAGCCGCTGCGCCCGGGGGATGACATCGCGGTGGAGCTGCGGATCCTGACCAGCCGACGCACCGATTTGGTGACCGATCGCACCCGGGCGATCAACCGCCTGCGTGCCCAGCTGCTGGAATACTTCCCCGCGCTGGAACGCGCATTTGACTACAGCGGAAGCAAGGCCGCGCTGATCTTGCTCACCGGGTATCAAACCCCTGAAGGGCTGCGCCGCGCCGGGGCTGCCCGGTTGGCGGCCTGGTTGCGTAAACGCAAGGCCCGCAACGCCGATGCAGTAGCAGCTGCGGCGATCGAAGCGGCCAAATCCCAGCACACCGTGGTACCCGGGCAACAACTGGCGGCGGCGATGGTGGCCCGGCTGGCCGAGGAGGTGATGACCCTCGACACCGAAATCGGCGACACCGACGCGATGATCGAGGAGCGATTTCGCCGGCATCGCCACGCCGAAATTATCCTGAGCATGCCCGGCTTCGGCGTTATCCTCGGCGCCGAGTTCCTGGCCGCCACGGGCGGGGACATCGCCGCTTTCGGCAACACCGACCGCCTCGCGGCAGTCGCTGGACTGGCCCCGGTCCCGCGTGACTCCGGGCGCATCAGCGGCAATCTCAAACGCCCCCGCCGCTACAACAGACGGCTGCTGCGCGCCTGTTACCTGGCATCTCACAACGCCATCCGCACCGACACCGCATCGCGGATCTACTACGACCGCAAACGCGCTCAAGGGAAACGCCACACCCAAGCCGTGCTGGCACTCGCCCGCCGCCGCCTCAACGTCATGTGGGCAATGCTGCGCGACCACAAGCCCTATCAACCCAGCCGCACCTAATGCCGCAGCGGCTTGACAACTTCATTGAGAATCTATTTCAAGACACCGTTCAACTCTTGTCGAGCCAGGTCGATTTGGTCGTATGCGTACGTCGCCATGGCGGCGGTGGTCATCGTTTCACCCTTGCGGGCAAGCGATTCGTAGGTCGCGTCACCGAGGACATCGCGCAGGCGGGTGATCGCGGTGGTGATTTCGGGGAACACCGCTGCGGCGATGGGACTGAGCGCGAACCCGGCGATGGTGGCCGCCGGTTCGTAGCGTCCGAGCCGGTCGAAAAGATCGGCGAGGCTGGCCAGCGGGAGGCGGATCGCCGTGGTGTCGCCCGAATCGTGGCAGGCGCGGATCACCAGAGCAAGGTGATCGAATGCGGACACGGTGCCGCCGTGCTCGGCCTCAAGTCGTGCCAGATTCAGCGCCAGGAGTGACGCGGAAGTGCGGTTGCCGCTGTCTTGAGCGATCACCAGACCCCGGCCCAGGGCGTTAAGCGCCCCGACGGGATCTGCGTCACGGAAAGCGGCACCGTAGGCCCAGAGCGCCAACGCGAGCAAGGACGGGTTGCCTGTTGCCTCCGCAGCCTCAAGGAGGCCATCCACCGAATCCATCGCCTCCCCACCGGAACCGGCCACTGAAAGGGCGACAACCAGAAATGCCAGGATGGCGACGTGGGTGTCGCGGCGGCGTGCGAGCTGGGCGCGGCACAACTCGGCCAACCGCTCGGGCTGCCCGATGACTAGGTACGACATTCCAAGCATGCCTTCGATGCCGTACGGCGGCGCGATCGCGGCTCCCGCCGAGGACGATCTGGCCGGCGTCGCTGTAGCGGACCGCCGCCTCGACCCGTCCGCTCGTGTAGCACTGCGCCGCAATCGCGTACAGGGACGCCAGCCGGGGGTGGTCGACGGTGCGGGCGGCCTCGATCAGCTCTTCAGCCCAGGCTATCGGCTCAAGGGTTTGGACCGCAGCGCCAAGCATCCCCGCATAGGTGGCGAGGGTGGCGGCGACATCCAGATCGCCCTGGTCGGCGGCCCAGCGAAACGAGGTGCGCAGGTTGGCCAGCTCGAGAGTGAACCAGTCGTGGGCCTCCCGTTGGCGAGGGCTGTCCCAGAGGGCCATGATGTCGGCTTCGCGTCCGGCGAAGTAGCGCGAATGGGCGGCCCGAATCTGGGATGCTTCGCCACCGGCGACGAGTTGTTCCTCGGCGAACTGGCGGATCGTTTCCAGCATGGAAAACCGGGTCCGCCCCGCTGACCGGTCGGCGACCAACAGCGATTTGCGCACAAGAGCGTCGAGTACCTCGAGGATGGCATACTCGTCGAGGTCATTTGATCCGGCTACCGCGCAGGCGCTTTGGAGGTCAAATCCGCCTGCGAAGACCGAACATCGGTCCAGCACTGTCTTTTCGGTGTCGTCGAGAAGGTCGTAGGACCACTGCACCGCGTGGCGCAGCGTGTGGTGGCGTTCCAGGCCGCGCCGCGAGCCGACCAGCAGCCGGAACCGGTGATCGAGGCGATCACGCACCTCACTGGCGGTCATCGACGCCATCCGGGAGGCCGCCAATTCGATGGCCAACGGGATGCCGTCGAGTCTGCGGCAGATTTCTACTACAGCTTCCGCCTCGCCGGGCTGGGCCAGCGAGAAGTCCGACACGACACTGTGGGCACGGTCGATGAAAAGGTTCACGGCGGCGGATTCGGTTCCGGAGTTGATGTCGAGCGACGGGACACGCCATAGCTGTTCTTCGCTGACCCCCAATCCTTCGCGGCTGGTCGTGAGAATCGTTACGGTCGCCGAGGCGGCGAGGATCGCCTCGACCAGTTCCGCGACACTGTCGACAACGTGCTCGCAGTTGTCGAACACCAGCAGCCGCGACCGGCCCTCCAAGGCGGAGGCCACCGACTCGGTCACTGTCTTGCCCGGTTGCTGGGTGATGCCCAACACCGCCGCGACGGCGTCGGGTACCGCCGCGGGGTCGGTGACTGCGGCCAGCTCGAAAAGCCAAACCCCGTCGGGAAACTCATCGGCCAGCCGCGGCGCAACTTCCAGCGCCAGCCGCGTCTTGCCGACCCCACCTACCCCGGTCAGCGTGACCAACCGATGAGCCTTCACCGCGGCTTGCAGCTCGGCGACCTCCGACTCACGCCCGATGAAGCTCGTGGTCTGAGGCCGCAGGTTCCCCGGACTCGCATCCAGCGCCCGCAACGCAGGAAAGTCCGTGCGTAGGCCCGAAGCCCGGACCTGAAACACCCCGACCGGGGTCGGCAGATCCCGCAACCGTCGCGGCCCCAAATCGACCAGATCAACTCCGCTGAGCAGAACCGCCGTCGAATCGGCCAACAGGACCTGACCGCCATGCCCGGCGGCCATCACGCGCGCCGCACGATTCAGCACCGCACCGAAGTAATCGCCGTCCCGAAACTCGGCTTCGCCGGTCGCCAGCCCCATCCGCACCGGCAACTCCAGCGCCCGCTGCGCGGCCACCGCAGCATCGACCGCGGACCTCGGCGATGAGAACGCGGCGCACACACCGTCACCGGTGTGCTTGAACAGGAAGCCGCCGTGCGACTCAATCGCCTCGCGCAACACGTCATCATGGGCGGCCAGCGCCGCCCGCATCCCCTCCGCGTCGGCCTCCCACCGACGGGTCGAACCCTCGACATCGGTGAACAAAAACGTCACCACCCCCGAAGGAGCAGCCGCCGCAACAGCGGACACCCCCGCAGAATCTCACAACAAACCCGCTCCCACCTCGCACATCGGCGGATCCGGCCCCAGACACCCGCGCCAGGAGGCGCGGTGAGGCGCGGCGCCTGTCGACTCCCGGGCTCGCTAGCGTTTCAGCATTCGCGCGAGCACCGGCAGGGCCAATGGAGTCGGCACGAACCGGGAGGACCCCAACGCGAACTGCACGAGCGGTCCGCCCGGGACCACCGATGCACGACCACGCTCGGCCGCCTGCAAGGCGTCGGCGGCCACCCGCTCGGCGGGCACGTGAGTGAAGGACGGTAGCCGGTCGACCAGGTAGGCGGCGTCGTTGGTGGCCTGGAACTCCGTCGGCACCGGACCCGGGCAGACCGCCGTTACTGTGATTCCTTTGGCGACCACTTCCGCGTGCACCGCCTCCGACAACCACAGCACGTACGCCTTCGCCGCGGCGTAGCCCGCGTTGTACGGGCCGGGCTGGAACCCCGACACCGACGACATGTTGATGATCGCGCCGCGACCACGCTCGACCATGCCCGGCAGGTAGCGGGCCATCAGATCCACCACTGCCTCGACATCCACCCGCAGCATCTGCAGTTCCTTGTCGCGACCTTCGGCGCCGAAGTTTGTGTAGATGCCCAACCCAGCGTTGTTCACCAGGATGTCGACCTCTGCATCCAGTTCGTCGACCCGTGCGGCCAGCCGGTCACGGTCCTCGGCAACTGCCAGATCGGCGCCAACGGCGACAGCGTGCTCGTCGCCGCCCAACTCCGCACACAACTTCTGCAGCCGGTCCGCCCGGCGGGCAGTGACGACGACACGATAACCACGTGCCACAAGTTGACGGGCGAATTGTTCGCCAATGCCTGATGATGCGCCCGTGACCACGGCGACCGACCCTGCCGACGGCGGCGGAAGTGCCATGAGATTGACGCTAGTCCAAGCCGACATGCCCAATGAACTGAATCGCAGAACCCCACGCGGTCGCGGGAAGCAACCTCTGCACCGTCAATGACCCGCGTTGTCAACGCGAGTTGCGGCGGCGGCGCCGCGGGACACCGTCAGCAACCTTGGATATTTCCACGGCCAATCGAACGATGACATGTCCGGCGACGAATTGACACACGATGCCGGCGTTGCGTTAGGCCTGTGATCCTGTCGGTCGTCTTGCTTACACTGAATCTGCTTCACGAGTTGCCGTCGCCAAGCTCCGACTGGACGGCACGCCAACCCCCCGCTCGTGGGTGGCTCGGATGACGAAGCGGCTGGGCACCAACCGGTGTCGGCAAGAGCGCCTCCCATGCGGAGGCTCGGAACTATGGAGTCTTCATGTCAGGGTATGTCTGGGATCTTTCGGGCACCGATAGGCAGTGCGCCTCGTACGCGCCGGGCCATCTGATCCATTGGATCCATTTCAACCACTCGATGCGGGAGCCGTCGGTGGTAATCCCCGTCACCGCATCTGTGAACGACGACGAGCTGGTGCGCATCGAGGGCGATGACGTATCTCTGGTGCGGTGGAACTCCATCGGTGGGCGCGATTCGAGGAAACCTAACGCCGCCGGTGTTAGCCCCATCTCTGGTCATGCGCTCACATCGGGTAGTTGGGCAACTCGAAGTCGTCGCGCACGCTTCGGGTCAGGAGCAGGTCGGCAAGTGGACGGAAATTCATCGTCCTCATCACCAGGTTGCGAAACCAGATGCCCAGCCGGGTCTGTGTTGCGAAGACCGGGAGAAACTTCTGCGCCGCGGCCTGTTTGTGTTCGACAAATCGGCGCAATCGCGCCTCGTAGGCGTCGAAGGCCCGCCGGTAATCGCCACGAGCGCACACGAGTTCGCCGGCCAGCACGTAGGCCTCGGTCATCGCCAGCCCGGTACCCTCGCCCGCCATCAGCGAGACACAGGCGGCCGCGTCGCCGACGAGCGCCGTTCGGCCCCGCGACCAGCGATCCAGCCGGATCTGGCTGACAACATCGAAGTACAGATCATCGACACCGTCGAGCGCGGCCAGGATTTGCGGGCATTCCCAGCCCGCGTCACCGAACTCGCGGCGCAGCAGGGCCTTGCGAGCGGCGAGCTCGCCAGGATCGGCGGCTTGCTCTGAGCGGAACACGAACAGAAACATGGCGCGATCCCCCCGCAGCGAAAATCGCCCGAGGGATCGACACGGCTGGCTGTAGGTCACGTAGGCCAGTTCATCGCGGGGCCGATAGCCCTCGACAACGCACGCCGCGACCAGGCAGCCCAAATAGTGTTCGACGTCTGACTCGGGCCCGAACGTCAGCCGGCGCACATTGGAGTGCAATCCGTCGGCGCCGATGACGAGGTCAAAGTCGCGGGTCTTGGCTTGCGCGAAGCTCACACTCACGCCGTCGGGGTGTTCGTTGATCGCGGTAATGGAGTCGCCGAAGATCGTTTCGACGTCATGCTCAATCGTGGCGTAGATGGCGGCGGCCAAGTCGCCGCGCGGCAGGTTGGTCAATTTGCCGCCCGTTGCGCGCCCGAATGCGTCGACGCCAAGGCTGGCCCGTACCCGGCCGTCGGATCCGACCGAGCGGATCGACTGCACCTGATAGCCGCCCTCGCGGATGGCCGCCTCGATTCCCATGCGTTGCGCGACGTGGTAGCCCACCCCCCAGAAATCGATCACGTAGCCGCCGGTGCGAAAGTGCGGCGCCCGTTCGATCAATGTCGGCTCGTGGCCGGTTCGGTGTAGCCAGTGCGCGAGCGACGGGCCCGCCACACCGGCTCCGCTGATCGCGATTTTCATGCCGTCAACTCCTCCGACCGATCAGATAGCGATGTTGTCGGCGGCCGCTGAAACCTCCGCAACACCAACCGCTGATTCCTGCCATGTCGGGATGGCCACCCCGGGTCAGACACGCCCGACTTCAATCCCGGGTAGCCAACCGGACGAACGGCATTCGTTGCCCAACCCCCCGGAAGTCGGCCTCCGACCCGTCGACTGAGAATCCCATCAGCCGAGGGAGCAGGTATGTCGCCGCGGCGCGGTGTCGGGCAGCGTATCCGGCGAAGATTTCGGCCCCTTCCTCCGCGGTGAGCGGTACCGCCGTCACGGGGATCGTGCGTCTTCCGACCTGGATGCTGACTTCCGGTGTGTGAAGAATGTTGCGATACCAGGCGGCGGTGGGTCCCCATCCGGAGGCGACTACGAAGCTGCCGGTCGGTCGGATCGTGCTCGACGACTTCCAAAATCACTTGGCGCTGCTTGCCGGAGACTCGCCCGATGTGATTGAGCAGCAAGATGCGCTTACCGAACAGCCAGCCCAGCCCCAGCCGATAGAGGTAAATCGGCGCGCGGAACAGTGCCCGGCTCACCCCCGACGGTGGTCGCACGTCCTTCACGATCTTCATCGTTGCCTCCTCTGATGCGGCGACAGCCCGAAAAGGCTTGCCGGCCACCGGGTGAACCGCCAACCGCAGGCCTCAGACACGGCGTGGGCCGGTGCAGTCCGCCCAGGCCGGGTCTGACCGGTGACGTCCATCGGACTGCGGCCCGGGATCACGCCGTCGCCTTCCACGCTACGCGGATAGTTGCACTCAGCACAATATCCACTTCGCATACAATGCAAAGTGCATATAGTGCTGGGTGGATGCATTCTCCGGAACGGAGGAAGGCCGCACATGACCACAACGAGGAACCACAGCCGGCCCAATGGGTCGGCCGAAGCCGAGGAATACTCCGTTCGGCTCGAACGAGCCACCCGAGGACTGCTCGCTCTGAACGTCTCTGTACTCGAACACATGGAAAGCAGTGTCGGTCTGGCACCGCTGCGGGCCCTTCAATCTCTCGACCGTCGCGGCCCGAGCATGGTGGGCGAACTCGGCGACGACCTCGGCCTGGTGCCCTCCACCGCGAGCCGACTCAGCGACCGCCTCGCCGAGGCCGGCCTGATCACCCGCCGCCCCGCACCGAGCAACCGACGATCCACCCTGCTGAAACTCACCGACGCCGGCCGCGCCGTTCTCGACGAACTGGTCGCGCTACGCATCCGCGCGTTCGGCGAGGTCGCCGACCAGATGAGCAACCAAGACCGCGCAGCGCTCATTCAGGGCGCCCACGCATTCACCGCCGCGCAGCAACGATTGTCCGACAAGAGCAGTCAGCAGCGCACCGAGTCCCGCCAAGCCAGCGACAAGCCCTGAACGTCGACTCCAACGAGGCGTTGTGCGTAGGGATCGGCTGGCCGACGATCACGGTCGACGGGTGCCAGCCAGCTCGGTATGGCTCACGGCGAGCGCATTGTTAGGCACCGCCTGCTCGACGCACCGCCGATCTCGTCCGAACACGGTAACGAGCCTCGCCCTTTCTCGAAGCGGGCGCCTGCACGCACGAGGGCGACGAGGTGTCGTGCGGTCAGGGCACGCCAGCGGGCCTGGGCGGAGTCGAGGAGTTTGAACGCAATTGCGACCCCTCAAGGCCTCCCTCGAGTCGCGCTCTGCGAGGCAAGTGTGCTTGTCGCTGATCGACGGCGCGCGTATACGTTGGGTGTGTCCGGGCTGGAGAGATCAGGTGGTCCGATGAACGACTCGACGGACGCGGTCAGGGACGACTTGGCGTGGATCGCTGCCGATTTCGCTTCTCTGCTTGGTTCGGCCCAGGCGGATGAGCTGGATGCCCCGACTGTCGGAACCCGCTGGACCAACAGACAGCTGTTGTTTCACATGCTCCTGGGTCAGCGCATCACACGAATGGTCATTGTGGTTATGGGCGGCTTCGCCCGCCTCCCACCCGGAGCGTCTAAAGGCTTTAGCCGCGTCCTCGCTGCGTTCACCCGCCCCTATAACCAGCTCAACTGGTTTGGTGGTGTCGTCGGCGGACGCATGAACAGTGTTGCGTCGATGCGGCGACAGATGGATCGGGTCACGCGCAGCATCCTGAACTGGTATGACCATGCCGATACGCAGGCCCTTCACCGCGGAATGACCGTCCCCTCGTCCTGGGACCCCTACTTCACAGCGTGGATGGACCGCGCTGACCTGCTCCGGTGGGCACCCAGGCACTATCGCCACCATCGCGGGCAGCTCTCGCTGGCATCGGTTCACCAAGCCCCAGAGGCCCCCGGTGAGTGAGAGGGCGGGGCGGGGCGGGCCCGGTCCCCGAACCGAGGGCTTGTCCCCGCGTCAGGCGGCCAGCGTCTATGACCGCATCGGCCGACTTCAAGACACCCAGCGGGTCTTCGAGGCGCCAGCGTTGGCGCGGCTGACCGCCGATGGTCAACTCTCCGAAGCTCGCCGTGTGGTCGAGATCGGTTGCGGGACAGGACGGTTCGCGCGCGAGTTGCTCACGAACGTGTGCGGTCCACAGTGTCGCTACGTCGGGCTGGACGTGAGCCCGCGAATGTGCCGGATCGCAACCGCAAGGCTTTCGAGGTGGTCTGCGCGGGCCCGCATCATGCGCGTCGACGGTACCCTTCCGCTCCCCCTGCCCGTGGCTGGGGCTGATCGCGTCGTCGCAGCGTTCGTCGTGGATCTGCTACCCACCGAGTACGCCCGCCAGCTGCTGGCCGACACGCACCGGGTCCTCGCGCCCGGGGGTCTGTTGGGCCTGGTGAGCCTTGTCCAGGGCACCACGAGGGCCAGTCGCGCTTTCTCCTCCACCTGGAGCATCATCGCGCAACGTGCCCCCGCCCTGCTGGGTGGATGTCGTCCCGTGGCGCTGGCGGAACTGCTCGATGCCCAGTGTTGGGCGGTCCACACCGACACCATCGTGACCGCACGGGGGGTTCCCGCCGGCGTCCTGGTGGCAGAACGTCAGGAGTGAGGGGGTCACGATGGTCAGCCATCCGGTGGTGTCCGCGTCGATCGAGATCGCCGCACCTGCCTCCCAGATCTTCGACATCCTCGCCGACCCGCGGCGGCACGTCGAAATCGATGGCTCGCACATGCTAAGGCGCTGCCTTGACGGGCCCGACCGCTTGGGCCTCGGGTCGAAGTTCGTCATGTCGATGCGTTTGTGGAATGTTCCCTACCGGGTGCGCAACCGGGTCGTGGAGTTCGAGGAGAACCGCCTGATCGCCTGGCGACACTTCGAACCGCAGCACTGGCGCTTCGAACTGCAGCCCACCCAAGCCGGCACCCGAGTCACCGAAACCTTCGACTACAGCTATTGGCCCCTGGCCGGCCGCCTCCTCCTGGTTGCTCTGGGCTGGCCCCGAAGAAACAAACCCGCCATCACCAAGACACTCGCGCTACTCGCACATACAGCCCAGACCAGCGCAACCGAAGCAAACGGATAAGTTCGAGAGCAGGCTGGCCAAAGTCCGGCGTCAGTCGTCGTCAAGCCCTGCCGATCGGCGTGTCATGCGACTTGCTGGTCACCTCCGGATTCGTCGGGTCGTTCGACGAGTTTCCCTTTCTCGAAGCGGGCGCCGGCACGGACGAGGGCGACGAGGTGAGGGGCGTTCACGGCACGCCATCGAGCCTGGGCGGACTCGATGAGCTTGAACGCCATCGCGATTCCGGCGGCGCGGGAGCCGGGTCCCTTGGTGACCCGCTCGAGTGGCCTGGCCCTTGCGTGTGATCACCGCTCAGGGGTAGCCGTTGTTGGAATTGACATTCCAACATAAGGGGGGCAGTGTTATGGAGTGATCAATACAAAATCGCGAAAGATGATCGCATGACGACGCATACACCCACCATCGCCGAGCAAGCGCAGGCGCATGCGACCGAGTCGGCCGCGACACTGCCCGCGAACGTCAGGAACGTCTTCGCCGCCGAGCAGGCCGCGCTGGACGCCCGCGGCGTCCCCACCGGCGGCGCCACGCCGGGGACCACCATGCCCGACGCTGAGCTGCTCGACGTGAACTGTGAGCCCGTTACGTTGGCGCGGATGCGGGGCGGGCGCCCCGCGGTGGTGGTGTTGTACCGGGGCGCGTGGTGTCCCTATTGCAACATCGCACTGCGGACTTATCAGGCCGAGTTGGTGCCGGCGCTGGACGAGCGCGGTGTCGCGTTGATCGCCGTGAGCCCGCAGAAACCCGACGGTTCGATGAGTTCGGTCGAGGTGAACGAGCTGACCTTCGCGGTGGCGTCGGATCCGGGCAATCAGCTCGCCGTGGCGTTGGGTGTCGAGACCCGACCCTCCGCGGATGCCGTTGCCGTACAGATGAATTTCGGCCTGGACCTCTCCGAGCGAAACGCCGACGGCCGGACGAACCTACCCATGCCCACGGTCGTCGTCGTCGACGGCGCGGGGGTGATCCGATGGATCGACGTGCACCCGAACTATGCGACCCGCAGCGAGGTGCCCGACATCCTGGCCGCCGTCGACGCAATGCTCTGAACCCATATCCCGAAAGGAACCCATGTCCAGCGACGCGTTTCTCATCACCGGCGCCAATGCCGGGCTCGGCAAGGACGCCGCACGCCAGTTGGCGCTGCGCGACGACGTCGGCACCATCATCCTGGCCTGCCGTGACGAGGCCAAGGCACGGGCGGCGCAGGCCGACCTGCAACGGATCACGAACACCTCGGTCTTCGAAGTCCTGATCATGGACACCACCGACTTAACGTCGGTGCGGGCGGCGGTCAAGGCGATCGACCGGCCGTTGCGAGGCGTTCTGCTCAACGCCGGCGGCATGGGCGGTGCCACCCCGTTCGAGCGCACCGCCGATGGGGTGACGACGATGTTCGCCGTCAACGTGCTCGGGCACGTGGTCCTGCTCGAAGGTCTGATGGCGGCGGGGCTCGTGACCTCGACGGCCGTGCTCACGGGGAGCGAGGCCGCACGCGGAGTGCCGAAAATGCGGATCAAG
Source organism: uncultured Actinomycetota bacterium (assembly GCA_963828065.1). Lineage (GTDB taxonomy): Bacteria > Actinomycetota > Actinomycetes > Mycobacteriales > Mycobacteriaceae > Mycobacterium. Next base: position 71,514 of record CAWHDL010000020.1, read on the forward strand.
CGCCCCACCTTCAGCACGCATTCGGTCAAGGAGTTCACCTCGGTCATCGACGGGTCGTTCTTCGACGGCCGCAAGCGCGATCCGATGCTCGCCTACGGGCAAGCGAAGTACCTTGGCGCACTGTGGATGTCGGCGTTGGCGCGCCAACACCCCGAGCTTCGGTTGCTCACCGTCAGCCCGGGCAACACCACCGGCACCAACGCGCCGAACGACTTGCCTACCGTGCTCAGGGTGATCATGCAACGCGTCATGCCCCGGGTGGGCCCGATGTTCGGCATCTCCCACCCCTTGGAGGTCGGGGCCAAGCGGCTCGTCGACGGCATGATTGGGGGCGGGCTGGACAGCGGCAAGTTCTATGCGAGTGCGCAGAACACCGTCAGTGGTCCCCTGGTCGACCAGGCCGCCATCGTCGCCGACTTCGACGACGAAACGATCCAGGATCACGCGTACGCCGCGATCCACGCGTTCCTCCCGGGCGAAGGGGAGTCTCACCCATGAGCACGAGGGTCGATGAACCGCCGTCGGATGGGCGCCGCGCCGACCTCGACTTCTACTTCGACCCAGTGTGTCCGTTCGCGTGGATGACCAGCAAGTGGGTGCGCCTGGTGGCCGATCAACGCGACTACGAGGTGGATTGGCGGTTCATCTCACTGCGAATGATCAACGCGCACGTCGACTATGACGCCCACTTCCCACCCGAGTACGAAGCCGGGCACACCGCCGGGCTGAGGTTGCTCCGCGTCGCTGCCCGTGCCAGGGCCGAGTTTGGCCGCAAAGCGGTGGGGCCGCTCTATCTGGCCATGGGACGGCACATCTTCGACACCGCGCCCGACGATCGCCCGGCCGTAGCAGGCCATCACGGAACGCGGGAGTTCCTGGAGCCGATTCTGGCCGAGGCCGGCCTACCGTTGGAGCTTGCGGATGCCCTGGAGGAGAGCACCTTCGACGACGCGCTTCGTGCCGAAACCGATCATGCTCTCGGGTTGACTGGCAAGGACGTCGGCACCCCGATCCTGCAGTTCCGTCCACCCGAGGGGGTGACATTCTTCGGGCCGGTGATCAGCCGGTTGCCCAACGCTGAAGAGGCGGGGCCACTGTGGGACAACGTGTTGGGGTTGGCGAGCTTTCCCGGTTTCGCCGAGCTCAAGCGCAGCCTGCGGGAGCGTCCTCAGCTCGCGAGTTTCGGCGTCGATCCCACGGCGTCGGGCATCGAAGAGGACTGGCACGGCGGGAGCCGTCGTATCACGAAGTAGCGGCGATCGATCCGCAGCGCGGTTCACGCGTCGAGCAGGCCGCGGTCGCCTCCACGACGGTGTCCGCGTGCCGATTGGTCAGCTACAGCAGCAGGCCCGAAGCGGTGCCGCGATGAGTTAGCGGCGCCGCTGCGGAAGAGTGGTGACGCCAACATGGGTGATGAGCCAGTCGTTGAGCGGCTGGGTTGTGCGCAGGAAGCCGGTGATTCGCTGCTTGGTGGCGGCGGTGGCGAGCCATCCAGCGACGGGCCACTCCTTGCTAGCGGTGAGGCCCCTGTGTTGTAGCGCGGCCAGCCGTGGATGATCGACTGAGTAGCCCTCGGGTGCGGTCGTGAGATTGTCGTGGCCGCGAACGTCGATGGCGTGGCGTTGCACGTCGCGGACGGCCTGTTCGAGATCGGTGCCGGTCTGTTCGTCGGCCACGGCGTGCCGGTAGCGGTCAAGCTGATCGGTGGCTATGCGGTGCATCCCGGTGGCGGCGGCCAGTCCCTTCGCGGACAGCTGAATGTAGCTCAGACCAACAGTGGCCCCGAGGTGGAGCTTGTAAGGCGACTTGTCGGCGCTGAACCGGACATCTCGGTGAGGCCGAAACACCTTGCCATGACCGAACTCCGACTTCAGCTCCGCCAGCAGCGCCGTCATCGGGCCCAGCACCATCTCGTCATACACCTGGTGGTTGGCGGCCCAGTAGGTCGTGCAGTTGTCGGCTTCCAGACCCTCGTAGAACTCCAGCGCCTCGGCCGGCCAACCTCCAAACGCGTTGTCGTGCACCGCATCAGTTGCTGTAGACCCGGTCGGGGCGGATAAGCACCGCTGCCCGGCGTTGTTCGGCCATCACCCGGTCGTAGTCGTCCCAGTCGTCGTGTTCACCGCCGGCTGCGGTGAAGATCGTTCGGAGCAGTAGCCGCAGTCCTTCGGCGTCCAGCCAGGGTTGGGGGTCGTCGGGTCCGGCGAGTTCGGCGTGCCCTTCGACCGCCGCCCATTGCCAACCGTTGCGGAAGGTGGCGGTGATTTGGGGTCGAGCCCGCAGGTTCGCCAATTTGACGGGGCCTGCCGCGACCACGGCCAGGATGGTCTCCCCGGTGACGGGATGGGCGAGGACGCCGGCGTTGACGAGCGAGGACTGGATGGTGCCGTTGGCGCGCAATGTCGACAGCACCACCAGGCCTTGCTCGTCGCTGGACAGCGATGCTGCTTCTTGCAGGGTCGTCACTGAAATGTCCTCCTCGTTACCGTGGTTCATGCTCACCGCCGTCTATGGTTCGACCGCCGCCGCGGTGTGTGGCGGGTGAGTCCCGCCCTGGCGGGATGGCGTTTCGCGGTCAGGCCGATCGAGGTGACCGCACCAGCCGCTCTGTCGGCCGCCGTTGATCACCGCGCTGCCCGTTCGCGCTCAGCTCATGCGGTAGGTCAACGGGGTGGTCACTTTGGCGGCCGCCCTGGCGTTCGTCGCCGTCGTCATCGCGGCGACGATCTTTGCGGTTCAGCTGGCGAAGGTGAGCCGCTCGCGCCCAGTCAATACCGGCGGCCTCGGCCGCTACCATGACCCGTGATGTCAACGTCGTTGGCCACCAGGGTGATTCGTGCGGGTTTGGCGGCACTCATGCAGGTGTCTCCTCGGTCTTGCGCTCGGCGGCCAAGGTGATGAGCATCAGCGTGCAGTTCGATGTCGACCGATTGTGCCAGCGGTGGAACGTCCCGTTGTGGGTGAGGAAATCCCCGGCCTTGATCGTGATCTCGTACACGTTGCCGTCTTCGCCGGGGTAGGCGACGTTGGTCTCGCCTTCGAGGACCGCGACGAGGTCGATGGTGTCGGTGCGGTGCATGCCTGCCCCGTCCTTGCCCGGCGTCATCCCTCCACCGGTGCCGAGGTTGATCCTTCCCACCGTTTCCGAGAGGTCCGGCGGTTCGTCTCCGATGACCGGGGGAATGATCTGAATGTCAACGCGGATTCCGCCACGCGGACCGAAGAGGCCCAGTTGCTTGTACTCACCGAGCACGTGCTCGGGCCGTAGCGGCAGTTCGGGAACCTCGTCGAATCCCCAGATATCGAAAGCGTAGGTGGCGTCCTTAACGGTCGAGGAGTCGAAAACCTCGTCGGTCTGCGTCACGACGCCCAAGGGAGCTTCAGCCGTGGTGAATCGCCTGATCTTCATCCTCATTCTTCTCCTCAACCAGTCGGTGGGCAGCCCAGCAGAGGGCAGGCCCGGCAGTCGGAGCCGGTCATCCGGCTTCGTCCTGCGTGTATCTGATGCTTCATTAGCATATTCGTTATTTAAATCTTCTGCTACATAATCACGCCTCATCTGCCGATGTCAACCAGTTGGCCTCGTCCGGCGTTGATGGCCGTTTCTACAGTTCAATCCGCTGTAGCAGGGCAGGTTTCGAGGTTCATCCAGAGAGACTACGCGCACAGCGACGGAAGCAACGTCGTAGCCGTGTCAGACGATCTTTCACCTTGTTCTGTAGTGGCGACTTCACATTTACGTCGCGATGGAGCTACACTGGTTGAAGCGGCGATGACCACCCGGACATCAGGCGAACAGCCGCTGGCGACCCTGCCCACAGGCAGGTGAAGGAGGACAAACGGCGATGAACATCCCGACTACCTACGCGGCGACGGTGACAGTGCCGCTGCCCGATGATGACGTCATCAAGGGGGTCATCGAGGCCTACTTCGGTGGCACCTATCAGCCCGACGCGACGCTGAACGTCGTCAAGATGTTCGCCGGAACGGGAGCGCACTTCCCGGGCGTGATCGATACGGTCAAGGCGATCTTCGGCCCCGAGGGCATCAACCCCAAGCACCGGCAGATGTGCATGATGCGCGTCGCCAAGGCTTTCGACGCACCCTACGAGTGGCAGATCCACTCGGCGATCGGCCGCAACGTGGGACTCAGCGACGACGACATCGCCGCCATCGCCTCCGACGGGCCCGTCACCGGCATCGACTCGGACTACGTTCTGCTGGGCCGGGCGGTCGACGAGTTCGCCAGCGCGAAGACGCTGAGCGACGAGACGCTCAGCGAACTCCTGGCCACCTTTGGTGAGGTCTTGACACGCAAGTACATTTTCTCGATCACCTACTTCATCTTCATGGGCCTGTGGCTCAACGGCTGCCGTGTCCCGCTGGAGACCACCGACAAGATCGGCGGGAGGGACACCAACCCGGCCGGGACATCTGCGGAGACCGTCTCCACTAGTTCCTAGCCAAGACCAGGCCGTGGGTGGCGGGCTTCCCGGCTAGTACGCCCGAACAGGATCAGACGAATCGAAAGGGGGATCAGGACAGCGGGCCCGCAGCGACGGACTCGCCCAACCTGGCCAAATAGTGATGGCAACGAAGGAATCGGTCACCGAGCCGCGACGGCTCACCCCCAAGGGACGGGCCACGCGGGAGCGGATCGTGGCCACGGCAGCGCAACTGATGTACGACCACAGTGTTGCCGGCACCAGTCTCGGCGACGTGCAGAAGGCGGCGGGCGTGGGCGTGTCGCAGGTGTATCACTACTTCGGGGACAAGGACACCCTGATCAGGGCCGTCATCACGCACCGCATCGACGCTCTCCTGGCCACGCTCGGCGGGCTGGACAGCATGGAGGGATTGCGCGCCTGGCGAGACTTCGTCGTGGACACCCAACGCGCGAGGAACTGCGAGGGCGGCTGCCCGCTCGGGTCGCTGGTCGGGGAGCTGGCTGAGTCCTTCCCGGAGTGTCGAGCTGACCTCGCCGGGGGATTCGACCGGTGGGAAACAACGATCCGCGCGGGTCTACAGGCCATGTGGGACCGGGGCGATCTGCGCCGCAAGGCCGACCCCGACCGCCTGGCGACTGCGCTGTTGGCCGCAGCCGAAGGCGGCATGCTGCTCGCGCAGGTTCGCCGCGACCCCGCTCCTCTCGAGACGGCACTCGATGAGGTCCTCGATCGCATCGAGGACCTCAGGCCCCGACGCGCGCCGGCCCGTCAGTAAGACGGCACCCTGCCTCTACTCGTCGCGTCGGCTGCCTCGGTGAAAACCTGGACGCCACAAAGGGATTAGTGAACGACGAAGGTCTGCGATCGCTGGTGCGTTACGGCGGCCGCGATCGATTCGTAGGCGAATCGCTAACGGAAGGTGTTGGGGTGAAGCGAATTGCGATCGGTCGGATCACGAAGACGATCTGGATTCCCGTGGTCCTGATCGTGGTACTCGCGATTTCGGGGCTGGTCGTGTCCCGATTGCACCGACAGTTCGCCTCCCAGGACTTGAACGCCAATGCCGGGGCGGGCATCGAGATCGTCCAGTTCAACCCGAAGATCATGATCTACGACGTGACCGGCTCGGGCACCGCCCAGATCAGCTACTTCGACCCCGATGCCAACGTGCATCTGGTGAGCGTGCCGCTGCCGTGGTCGATCACCTTGTCGACGACGCTGCCGACGGTCAGCGGCAGCCTCATGGCCCAAACCACCGGCGATCAGATTGGATGCACAGTCACCGTGAACGGAGTCGTCCGCGAGCACCAATCCGCCGATGGGATCAACGCCCAGACCTACTGCCTGGTGAAGGCCGCATGACCCACCCGACTCCCACCCAAACCCTCGCCGAGAAGACCGAACGTCCCAAGCGGCCCGACCTTCCGCACCTGCTCCGCCTGCTGTCGATCCCGATCGTGCTGTTCTGGATCGTCGTCGCGGTCCTCGTCAACGTCATCTCCCCGCAACTCGAGGTCGTCGGCGAGGCGCATTCGGCTCCCATGGCACCCGAGGACGCGCCGTCGATGACGTCAATGAAGCTCATGGGCGGCAACTTCCACGAGTTCAACTCCAACAGCACCGTGATGATTCTTCTCGAGGGCCAGCAGCCCCTGGGTCCCGACGCCCACGCCTACTACAACGCCATCATCGAGAAACTCCGGCAGGACCCCGAGCACATCCAGCACATCCAGGACTTCTGGAGCGACACCCTGACCGCGGCCGGCGCGCAGAGCACCGACGGCAAGGCGGCTTACGTCATGATCAACCTCGCCGGCGAGCAGGGCCAAACGCTGGCCAGCGAGGGCGTGCAGGCCGTCCGCAAGGTCATCGCGGACACCACGGCCCCGCCGGGCGTGCAGGCCTACGTCACGGGCCCGGCCGCTCTGACCAACGACCTATACGTGATCGGCAACGCCAGCCTGACGATCATCACCCTCTACACGCTCATCGCGATCGCCTTCATGTTGCTGGTCGTCTACCGCTCGATCCGCACCACGCTGGTCCAACTCTTCCTGACATTCTTGAGCTTGCTGACCGCACGCGGGGTGGTGTCGGTGTTGGCCACCCACGGTGCCTTCGGATTGACGACGTTCGCCGGCAACATCCTGACGATGCTGGCGATCGCCGCGGCCACCGACTACGGCATCTTCATCTTCGGCCGCTATCGAGAAGACCGCGGCATGGGACTGGACCGCGACGACTCCTACTACGCCACGTTCAAGTCCGTCGCCCCGGTCATCGTCGGGTCGGGTCTGACGATCGCCGGCGCCACGTATTGCCTGAGCTTCTGCCGGCTGCCCTACTTCGCCACCATGGGCGCCCCCGTCGCGATCGGCATGATCGTGATCGTGGCGATCGCCGTCACGCTGGGCCCGGCGGTGCTGTTCCTGGGCAGCAAGGTCGGCTTGTACGAATCGAAACGTCCACCGCAGAGCCGCTTTTGGCGCAAGGTCGGCACTGCCGTCGTTCGTTGGCCGGGACCGATCTTCGTGGTCAGCCTGTTCGTGGTGCTGATCGGCATCGTCGCCATTCCCGGCTTCAAGCCCGCCTACAACGACCAGTACTACATGCCGGCCGACGCGGCCGCCAACATTGGGTTCGCCGCCGCCGACCGACATTTCAGCCAGGCCCGAATGAACCCCGACATCCTGATGGTCAACGCCGACCACGACATGCGCAACCCCGCCGACATGCTGGTGCTCAATGCCGTCGCCCGCAACGTGATGCACACCGAGGGCATCGCGATGGTGCAGAACATCACCCGCCCGTTGGGCATACCGATCCAACACAGCTCGATTCCGTTCCAGACCAGCGTGCAGGGCCAAACCTCCAACATGAACCTGCCCTTCCAGCGGGACCAGTTGGCCAACCAGCTCAAGACGATCGACGCGACGAACGCCTCGATCGCCATCCTGGAGCAGCAGTACCAGCTTTCCCTGGAGCAGACCCGGCTGACGCAGGACTCGGCCGCCAAATCCCAGCAACTGCTGGCCACCACCGAGAAGTTGCGCGACAACATCGCGAACTTCGACGACGAGTCCGGCCGCTGCGCGCCTACTTCTATTGGGACCGCACTGTTTCGACATCCCGATGTGCTTTGCGATCCGGTCGCTGTTCGAATCGCTCGACGGCATCGACGAGCTGACCGACAAGCAGGGAGCGGTGCAGACCGACACCGACCAGCTGGCAGCTATCGCACCGAAGCTGACTGCACTGCTGCCCCAGACGATCGCGTCGATGGAGGCTAGCCGCGACCTGTCGCTGGCGACGTACAACTCGCAGAAGGCGCTCTACGACCAGCAGCAGGCGTCGAACGACACCGCCCTGGCGATGGGCGCGGCGTTCGACAACGCCAAGAACGACGACCTGTTCTACCTGCCGCCGGAGGCCTTCACCAACCCCGACTTCGAACGCGGTCTGAAGATGTTCCTCTCACCAGATGGCAAGTCCGCGCGCATGTTCATCACCCACGAAACCGATCCGGCGACGGTGGAGGGCATCGGCCGGGTGAACAGCGAGCGCAAGGCCGCTCAGGAGGCCTTGAAGATGTCGTCGCTGTCGGATGCCAAGGTCTACCTCGGCGGGGTGGCGGCCACCTACCGGGACATGGCCGACGGCGCCAAGTACGACCTGATGATCGCCGTGATCTCAGCGCTGACGCTGATCTTCATCATTATGCTGATCGTGACCCGAGCGGCGGTGGCGGCCTTGGTCATCGTGACCACGGCCGCCAGCTCGATCGCCGCCTCGTTCGGCATCTCGGTGCTGATCTGGCAGGACCTGTTCGGCATGCCCGTGCACTGGCTGGTCATGCTGATGTCGGTGATCATCCTGCTGGCGGTCGGGTCGGACTACAACCTGCTGCTGGTATCGCGGTTCAAGGACGAGATCCACGCCGGCCTGAAGACCGGCATCATCCGGTCCATGGCAGGCACGGGCGGCGTGGTCACCTCGGCCGGCTTCGTCTTCGCCGCCACCATGGCGGCGATGACGCTCAGCAAACTAACCGTGCTGGCCCAGCTGGGCTCGACGATCGCCATCGGCCTCCTAGTGGACACGTTGATCGTGCGGTCGCTGCTGATGCCCTCGATCGCCACGCTGCTCGGTCGGTGGTTCTGGTGGCCCCAGGTCGTCTATCCCCGCGGTGACCACCACTTCCGCACGTCCCAGCATTCGCTTCCCCCGAGCGAGGACACCGACACGGCGCCAGTGCCGAGCTAGGCGCGCCACACCGCCCAGCGCCAACCAAGAGAGCTCTTGCCGAGGACACCCCCACGCCCTCGGCGATGCTCAGAGTCGCATGAAACTTGGACACGAACGTGAGACAAATGACTGTGGGCATCAAGTGAGATAGCTCGCGCGAGTTGACATTGGCACTGGCCATTACCGACCCCGCACCCCAGCTGCAGACCCGGGCGTTGCAACTCGGCCTGCTCACCGAAGTCTTAGACGTCATCGCCGCGGCGCGCGGCATCCGCGCACGAACGCTGTCCATGACCGGTGCCGTCGTCACTGGTCGCGGCGATGAACCACAGCGAGGACTGCGAGTGCGGATACATCTGGCGCATCCTGACGGCCGAGCAGATCCGGATGAAGTTCGCGCACTTGGGTGCGGCCGCCAAAGCCGGCAGGGAAGGCCGGCCGCTGCCTCGGCGGGTGATCTGCTCACTTACGTTGACAGAACACTGTCCCTACGAGGGGGAGGAAGAGAAGGGTCGGAATGACCAATCCCACTGACCCAAACTGGTTCCCAGCGCGCCGTCTCCGACGGATGGCGGGTCGCTGCAGGTAGCCGCCCGGTACGGGGCGGGGACGACCTCGGCCTAAGTCGAGCCCGCGCGATTGACCTGTTCTCTTCGTCACCAGGCTGTTGGGAGGCGACAGAGGGCCGTGGTCCGAAGTCACTACACGATCGGTCTCGGGAACAAAGCTCCCTCCTGCAGGAGTTTCGGGCGTTAGCAGAAACCTACGAGGTCCAACGCCGCGTCTACACCTCGATGCTGTCAGAGGAGAAGGAATGACCGGCAACATCGAGCATCTGTTCGGTTTCGCCGAGGTCTGCGCCGCCCTATCCGACCGCTTCGGCACCAGCTTCGAACTGCAGAACACGGGCGGCAACTGCGTGACCCTGATGGCCAGGCTGGAGTGCGGCATCGAGCTGCTCATCACCGACTGCGTTGGCACGCTGTCGCCCGTCAGGTGGCACCTCGATGGCCGAGCCGCAGGCTTCTACGTCGGCGTGTACCGCGTCGAGCTGGATGCCGACGGCGGCTACGTCGCGCTTCCCGACCGGTTCGCCTACGTACGCCGCTGCGGCACTCAGGCAACGTAGTTCCCGTGCTCAGCGCGAACAGGTGCGGTATATCCCCCATCTGGGGGACAGCGAGTTCATCCCCAACACCGGCTATTCGTCGGACATACACCGACTCGCCACCATGGGATGGTTTTTGTCTGATCGCAAAACGTCGGCTCAGAAACCGAAACACCAATTCGTAAGGCGTATCAAATATCAAATGAGTGTCACCACAGTTGCCTCGGGAATGCTGAACAGGGCCATCGGGTGGTTACGTGCCGGATATCCGCCGAACGCGCCGCAGCACGGGCATATCGCTTTACTCGCGTTATATAGCGCTGATCCTTCGGCTGCTCGCGTCCTTCGGCTGCACGCCACACGTGCAGGCGCAGACGATCTTCTCAGAGCCTGACGATCACCATAGAGGCCATTAACGTGTCGTCGACGGGAGGTAGTGCGGTGAGTACACCGTTCTCATTGCGGGCTGAATTAAAGGGTGTCGAGGTCGCACCGAGGATGACGTTGCGCTACTGGGAGGCCGGTGCGGGCCGGGTGCTGGTGATGTTGCCCGGACTCGGTCATGCCGCGTCGCTGTACAAGTATCAGCTTGAGGGGCTGTGCGACGAGTTCCGGGTGATTGCTCTCGATCCGCGTGGTCATGGCGAGTCGGACAAACCAGAGCGCGGCTACAACTACCACACGTTGGCCAAGGACCTCGACGGATTTCTCCGCGCACTCGACCTCAACGACGTGACGATCCTCGGCCACTCCGGTGGCTGCAAGATCATTTTGACCTACCTCGAGCTTTACGGTGATTCTCGACTGCGGGCGATTGTCTTCTCCGACGATTCACCCTGCCACCTACGTGATGGAATCTTCACTGCGGATCAGGCGTTGGCCGCGATTGACGCCTTCCAAGGTCCCGATGCCATCACCTTCTCCAAGGGTTTTAGCGACCAATTCCTCACCGGCGACGCGGAGAAGTCGGCGAAGGCGGCCTTCTACCGTGAGGGACTCAAGCTCCCTCGCCCGTACATGGCCAAACTCTTTCGCTGGGCCGCCTTCGGTGATTGGTGGGATGCGTATGCCATGGTCAAGGTGCCCACCCTGGTCATTGGTGGACGCGTGTCGAAGGTACCAGTGAAAATCGCGCAAGGGATCCACGAGGCCGTTCCGGGCTCTTCCTTCGTCGTTTTTGAAGCTGACGAAGGTGGGGGCCACGCGATGTTCTGGGAAGGTCCTCAGAAGTACAACGACTCACTGCGCACGTTCATGAGGTCCTCCTAAGTCATGAAACGTCCTCGACGCGGCGTCAGCGACGAGGGGCGACGTTTGATGGCCAACGTGCCGTTGCGTCAGCGCTAACGTTGGCGGCGTGTCGAGGTCACCCAAGCGGACGCTGTTTGATGAATTCGGGCGAACAGATTCCTCGCATATGGCCTACGGCGGCAGTGTCTTCGATTTCTATAACCGAGTTGACCGACCCGAATGGGCGCGAGTACGGGCCGAACTCGAAGACTGGTACAGCCACTACCCAGACAGTTACCCTCATCGCGCAACTGCACCTCGCCGGTATGCACCCCGATGCGCAACCGGATCGGAGCCAACGGCGCCCGCTGAAACTCCAAGGCAGCGGCCACCGCGTCGGAGGCACGCGCGAACGCCACCACGAAACTGTCACCCTCCCCCTGCTTGACCGGGCGCACCCCGCCATGGGCCGCGACGACCCCGGAGACGGTCTGGTTGAGGCGCGCGACGGCGGCAGTCATCTCCTCGGGCTGGGTCTCCCACAGCCGCGTGGAGCCCTCGACGTCTGCCAACAGCAGCGTCACCGTGCCCGTCGGCAAAAGCCCGCTCACGCCAAGATCGCTCCAGTCCACCAGCGGCGCACCCGCGCGCGGATCAGTCTCGCTCATGCTAACCAGCATGCAGCCACCACATGCGACAAAACATCAGCGCAAACGCGCAGATTACAGCCGGTCGCACGCGTATCTACGACCCCTGAGCGCGCAGATCTACGCGTTCCGACCGATGCTCTGGGCGTCGCGGCGCCGGATAGTCGAATCAATTCCGAACGGGTCAGAGCCACCAGACCGCTGGACCTAAAGGAACTTGCGGGCCATTTCACCTAATGACCCTCCGAGAAAAGGAGGTACACAAGATGGGCAATCCGTTGCGATTGGAGTTTTCAACCAGACCTGGTGCTGTAGCCCGACGTCTCCGGCGAGCAGGTGACCCAGAGACCTGGATGCCGAACGCGGTCATGTTGACCGCGATCGCCGGGGGCGATCATCCTTCGCCCACTTCTGGCGGAGTTCTGTCTCCGCGAACGCTAAAACGACTCAAACGAGTAGTGCACTACTCGTGTCCTCAGGGCTGGGCGCCGACACTATTGATTCGCATCTGCGTGCCATCACGGTCAGAGCCACCGAACGGCAGGAATGGGATGTTCGAGGCTGGTTTTCCAGAAAGGTGAACTGCCATGCTCCAGGCGCTTGAATCGGCCGACGTCGCCACGCTGCCGCTGGCGCCGAAGAATCCGCTGCCCTACCGGCACCAGCTGCGGGCCGTGCGGTCCCTCATCGACGGGTTCCAGCAGCTCCTCGATGCCGGCGGCCCCGTCACCCGTATCGTGCTCGGACCCAAATGGCTTTTCCCGACGGCGGTGTTGATCGCCTCGCCGCAGGGTGCCCGGGACGTGCTGGGCCGCACCGACGAGATCGCCGACCGAGGCGGCACGACGACCATGGTCCAGATGTACCGGCTGATGGGTGGCAACCTGCTGAACCTGCCGCACCACCAATGGCTGCCGCGGCGGCGCACCCTGCAGCCGATGTTCACCAAACAGCACGTCGGCCGCTACGCCGGCCACATGGCCGCGGCGGCGCAGACGGTGGTCGACGGCTGGTGCGACGGCGCGACGGTAGACCTGGACACCGAATGCCGCGCGCTCACCCTGCGGGCGCTGGGCCGCTCTGTGCTCGGGTTGGACCTTGACGCCAGGGCCGACACCGTCGGGCCAGCGCTGCGCACCGCGCTCACCTGGGTTGCCGACCGTGCGACCCGGCCCGTGAATCTGCCGGAATGGCTTCCCACCCCCGGCCAGCAGCGGGCCCGCAGGGCCAATGCGGCTCTGCATCAGCTGGCCGCCGAGATCCTCGCCGCGGTGCGAGCCGACCCCGCCCGTGACGCGCCGCTGGTGCGCGCGTTGATCACCGCAGCCGATCCGCTCACGGGCCAACCGCTCTCGGACGACGACATCTGCGATGAGCTGGTGTTGTTCATGATCGCCGGCCACGACACCACATCCACCACTCTCGCGTACTCACTGTGGGCGCTCGGCCACCACCCCGCCATCCAAGACCGAGTGTTCGAGGAGGTCAGCGCCCTCGGCGACCGGCCGCTGACCCCCGACGACGTGCCCCGGCTCGGCCACACGGTGCGGGTGCTGCACGAGGCGCTGCGGCTGTGCCCGCCCGGTGCCGGAACGCCGCGGCTGCTCAAAAAGGATTTGGCCGTCGATGGCTACCGGCTGCAAGCCGGCACTGTGGCGGTGGTCAGCTTCTACGCCATGCACCGTGACCCGGAACTGTGGGACGACCCGCTGAAATTTGACCCGGATCGGTTCCTGCCGGAGCGCTCGCAGGGCCGCAGCCGCTGGCAGTACCTGCCGTTCGGCGGCGGACCCCGGTCTTGTATCGGCGATCACTTCGCCATGCTGGAGGCCACCCTCGCGCTGGCCACCCTCATCCGCGCGGCCCGGATCGAATCGCTGGGTGATGACTTCCCGCTGGCGACACCGTTCACCGTCGTTGCCGCCGCGCCGATCGGGGCCCGCGTTCATGCGCGGACCTCGACCCTTGTCAGGTCTTAGAGCCACGATTCGCGATGAATGCTCGTCCGCCAATCATTCGGTCGGTCATGGCTTTGGTGCACAACTGAACGCCGACCGGTACGCAGCGGGCAGGCCGCGGCGGGGAGTCAGCTAGACGTGTCGTCACCGCCGCGGGCTCTAACGACTGACATGTCCGGATCCGATGGCCGAGGCTTGCGCTACGACGAGGTCAAAACTTGGGCAGATCAACCGATGTGGAGGGGAACCTGCTGGAGGAGGGTGCTGGCCATCAGGTGTCGTCCTCGTCCGGGGCGTCATCGATGGGCACCATGCGCACGCGCTCGACCACCTGGGGCTGTTGTCGGCGCGTCGGCGTCTCGCCGCGCAGGGCCGCCTGCAGCTCCGGCCAGCGCTCGGAGGGGATGAAGGTCCGCACCACGTCGATGATGCGACCCATCTTGACGTGCATGTCGGCGATATCTGTTTCGCCCGCACGCGCATCGGTCAGCGCCTGGAGTTTCTCGGCGGCCCGTAAGCCGGTGTCGATGCTGACGTCCACGTCGCCGTCCACCAGCCGGCGGAACGCCTCGTTCATGACCACCTCGTAAAAGGCCACCGGTGTGAGAGCCGTCGCCACGCCGTCCACGAAGTCGATGCCGTTCTCATCTGCCCGGCGCTCGAGTACCTCCCTGTAGGTGGCCCTGGCTACGTTCTGCACGGGAAAATGCCGCGACGCGTGGTTGCGGACCGAGTCAAGCGTGATCTTGTGACCATCGAGCGTGGCATTCTCCTCCCCGAGCGCGCGCACGATCATCGCGTAGGAAGACCCGCGGGCCGCACATGGTGTACGGAAAGACCAGGACCGATGTGCGCGACAAGATGAAACGGGTGCGCGAACGGCTCGATGCCGGCACGGCCGTCAAGGACTCCAAGCGCACGCTGGCCGACTGGCTAGCGCACTGGCGTGGAACCACGTTGGTCGCCTCAGACCGCAAGGAGTCCACCCGCGAGCTGTATGCCAATCTGTGCCGCCGCCACCTTGAACCCAAGCCGTTCGGGGCAATACGGCTCGACAAGCTCAAGCCGAGCGACATCGAGGCCTTGGTACTGGCGATGCGCGCAAAGACCAAGCCGGGCAAGCGCACCGACAAGAACCTCAACCCTGAGCCGGTCCGGGCACTTCCGATGCGACGATCAGGCAGACCTACACAGTTCTGCGGGCCGGTCTCGACGGTGCGGTGCGCGACGGGCTGCTGGCCAAGAACCCGGCTGCCGCCGTGAAGCGTCCGGGCATCGCCCGCAGGGAGGCCAGGCACGCCAGCGCGGTCGACGTGACCAAGCTCCTGCTGTGCGCCGATAGTCTGCGCTACCGCAACGTCCTAGTCCTCATCGCGGCCACCGGGTTGCGGCGTGGCGAGGCGCTGGCCCTGCACTGGTCTGAAGTCGACCTCGACGCTGGGCTGCTGGTGGTTCGGGGCACCCTTGGACGGGTCAGCGACCAGCTGGTGATCACTGAGCCGAAGACGGATCGCTCGCGCCGGACCGTGCCGATTGCTCCTCCCCTAGTCACCATGCTGCGGGCACACCGCGCCGACCAGGACGCCGAACGGCATGCAGCGGCCAACCAGTGGCAGGACCACGGGCTGGTGTTCGCCTCCGAGTTCGGCACACCGGTTGATCCACGCAACATCCTGCGAACTATTCAGATCGCCGCGAATAAGGCGGGCATGTCGGACATCGGCGTGCACACCCTGCGCCATAGTGCCGCCGTAGCCTGGCTGGAGTCCGGGGTGCACATCAAGGCCGTGGCCGATCTGCTGGGACACAGCTCCATCGCGATCACCGGCGACATCTATGGGCACACGAGCGACGGCACAGCATGGGCAGCCGTTGATGGCCTGACGGGTCAGCTGGGCCTGCTGGACTGAACACCCGTTGCTATCCACGTTGCTATCCACACCCCATGGGGGTATGAAAGAGGCGGCTCCAGATTTCTCCGAAACCGCCCTTCACCTGCTATTTCCGGCGTCGGGCTGACAGGATTTGAACCTGCGACCACTTGACCCCCAGTCAAACGCAGCACGTTCGCACACGTGTGTGGGTGTCCGGTTTTCGCAGGCCACGACGTTTTGCGAACGTCGGCGAACAGTCACATACCCCCGCGAATTCAGCCGGGTTGCCATCCGCGTTGCCACCCGACCCATTCGGTCCGCAGAGCCACGAACACGGTCAGGCCGGGATGACCGCCCGCGCCGCCCGCTGCGTGATGACCATGCCGCCCACCACCGGACCCGGCCGCTGACGCTGCCGAGCTTCTGCAAGGGGCGCGCCGGCACCCCGCTCGGGAAAGTTATGATTCGCGGGTACGAAACCTCAGGGCGGTCGCGCTATTCGCGGCAACGGGTGCATCCGTTGCCCTCATCGGCGCGCCGATCGCCGCAGCTGACAACGGCCCGGGCCAACCGCAATGCAGCGGCCCGCCTGGGGCCTGCCCGACGTACGGCAATGCGCCAATCAACAACTCCCCGCCTACTCGCCCGCCTGCGTTCTTCGTTCCGTACGACGGCGCCCGTTATCCCTACGGCAACTAGCTTCCCGGACGACTGACGAGATCCGCGCCGCGATAATGGCTGCGGTCGGCGGCTAGGCCGCCCTGGCAGCGCACAGATGAGCCGTATCGATACTGTGCTGAGCCGCTGTGGGCTAGAACCATCTCCGACGGCGCTGCACAGTCGACGCGAACTGTCCGCGAGGACATCGAGACTCGATGTTTCAACGAGTCGTGTCCGGCTGCGCGGGCCTAGGCTCCCGGCTCACCCGGTCCGCCCCGCCGGCTCAACCGCTCACGCGCACCCGTCAACGCCGCGGCGCGGGCGTTGAACATCGCCGCGACAGTGCTCGGGCTGTGAGATCCGGCAGGGCCCTTCCTACCGCATGGACCACGAAATAGCCGAGGTATATGTCGACCTGTTGTGCGCGATTTTGCTAAAGCCGCTCCGTGCCCCGCGCTCCCGGATTATCGTCGGCGGTGTCAATAACCCGAGCAAAGGGACGGCATCCGATGGGCCAGCGCAGGGAAATCTCAAACGGCAAACTTTCGGGCCGCGTACTGGTGGGTGCGGTGGCGTCGGGGTTGGCAGTGGCAGCACTGTCCGGTGCGGGCGATGCGAATGCGACCTGCGCGTCGATCAGCGGCATCAGCGTCGGCTCGGGCTGCACCAGCACCGCGACCAGCGTCGCGATCGCCTTCGGCAAAGGCGCGACCGCGACCGCCACGGGCACCAATGACTTCGCCTTGGCTTCCGGCACCGGCGCGAGCGCGACCGCCTCAGGCACCAACGATCACGCCACCGCGATCGGCACCAACAACACCGCCCAAGCGATCGGTAACAACGACACCGCGGTCGCGTTCGGCACCAACAACCAAGCCATCGCCACGGGCGGTAACTTCAACACTGCCAAGGCCACCGGCACCGGCAGCACTGCCAACGCCGGCACCGGCAGCACGAACTCCAACAACAACACCGCCACCGCCATCAACGGCAGCACTGCCAACGCCAGCACCGACACCACCAACAGCAGCAACAACACCGCCACCGCCATCAACGGCAGCACTGCCAACGCCGGCACCCACGGGGCTGGCACCCCCACCGGCGCCCCCACCACCAACAGCAACAACAACACCGCCGTCGCCATCAACGACAGCGGTGCCAACGCCGGCATCGGCGGCGCCAACAGCAGCAACAACACCGCCATCGCCATCAAGCACAGCGGTGCCCTGGCCGGCACCGGCGGCATCAACAGCAGCAATAACACCGCCTTCGCCATCAACGGCAGCTTGGCCGCCGCCGCGCCCATCGACACCATCAACAGCAGCAATAACCTCGCCATCGCCATCAACGGTGGCATTGCCCAGGTCGCCGGCCCCAACACCAGCAACACCAGCAACAACACCGGCATCGCCTTCGGCCCCAACAGCATTGCGAGAGCCGGCGTTGGGGTCAGCGGTGGCGGCTTCACCGCCATCGCCGGCCCCAACCAAACGGTCAACAAGCCCTGATTTCGTCGACCGGAGGCTAGTCGGGGCGCAGCCGGGAAGCCTTGCCGCGTAAACCAACACAGAGCCGTCCGTTACCCGCCTACCGCGGCACCCGCAACCTGCAGGCCGGTGCAAGTGCTACTCGGGCACGCCTCGATCGCCACAACCGAGCGGTATCTGGCGGTTGACGATTCGGAGATCCGCGCCGCGATGATGGCCGCGGTCGGCGACTGAATCACCCGGCGCCGGGGCCGCCCCGCTCCGACATCGCCTGGATCGCATGAAGCCGCCCACGCTGCGGCACCGCGCACTTGTGCAGCTCGTCGAGCAGCCCGCACATGACCTTCGCCGCCTGCGGCCAATGATTGAACGCCCGCGGATTGTCCAACAACGTCGCGAGGGTGATCGCGCCGGCCTCGATCCCCGGCCGCCTGGTGTCGCCCAGCATCGCGAGCTCGGCCAGCACAGCAGCCTCAACACGGCCAGGTGCGTCATCGTCAATAGGTGGGGAATTTTCCCCAGGTGCCCCATCTGGGACAGGTGGTGACATTGTCACGACCTGCGGCCGCTTCGTGGCACCTAATTTTTTGGTCACACGAAGCGACCCGCTGACCGGCATCGCCGCCGCCACCCGCTCACGCTTCTGCGCCAACCATCGGCGCTGGTAGAGCCGCTGTTCACGGGTGCATGTCTCACACCGGCAACCACGCCGATACCGGCCGCGACCATGCGAATCACTCACCACGGCTCAACCTGCCCCGGATACGGGTCCTCAGCAGTCTCACGACCCATCACCCCGGCCTCACGCTCCAACTCCGCCCGCAACGCAGCCGGACTCAACCTCAACAGCCGCCGCGCCCGCTCAGCTACGCCCTCATTAGTTCGCTGCATAACCACCAAGTTTGCACCCATTCCGCGCTAACAACACCATCACCACGCCGAATCCGCGCTAAACTCAATCGGAGTTAGCTAAAAAAACCTGACATCGGCTCGTGTCAGCAATGCCACCCTGTTGTGATTGCAGGCCGGTATGCTTGACCTGCGACGATACCAGTTTCTGGCGTCTGCTTTTCCGTCGACGCTTACCAGTGCCGCAGCAATTAGTTTGCTGGCGGAGGGGTCATGGATAGGTGTGTGTTCAACAGTCAGGCCCAGTTCGCTTCGACCCACGCCTGTGGCTGCGGTGGTGGCTTATTTCCCCGCGTGGAATTGCATCTGCTGTGTGCCGGCCGCCAGTTTGTTTCGTCGAACACTGCACCACCCAATGAAACCGGAACCGCGTGATCGACGGTGAAACTGTCTGGAGTGCCTTTTGCGTGGTATGGGATCTTTCCATGGCATAGCCAGCATCGGGCGTTCGCCAGTCGGCAGCGGTATTTGTATTTGGTGGCTGCATCTAGCCATCGTTGGCCGTGTCGTAGGTGGGTCATGCCATTCCGTTTGGCTACGGGTGAGCGGTGGGGGGCGCCCGGTGTCCTGGCAGGCACCTGCACCCTTGGTCGCGGGATGGAAGCACCGAAGCGACCGCGGCCGGGTGTGGGCGCCGGCCCCACCACGTTTAGGAGCCGCTGTCGGTGAGACCGGTCACGACGCAGATGGCCTTTGGGCGGGTAATCCCAAGGGCCTGACGGGATTCCGCTCTGAAAGTCACATAGTTATGTGCCCACGCGTCGCCGCCATAAGGATTCATGTCTACGGTCAACGATTGCCTGGTCCATGCGAGGACGGCTTGACTGGTGTCGATGACGAGGGCTGTGCCTTCCGCGATTTTCGTGTTCTCGACGGATTTCAGATTCCAGACCGAATTTACGGCGCCGGTTTGCGGGTCAGGCGTCAACAAATAACGTCCGAGTGAATCCTTGCGGGTCTTGGCGTAGGCGGCCGTCGTTGGGTGCCAGGCGATGATGTCGGCTTGGGCGAACGCCGGCCCAACCCTCAAATCATTTATGGCGTAGCGGATTGCGTCGAGCTCGGTTTCGCTGGTGGTGGCGTTGCGGGTCAACACATTGGCGTTGTGCAGCAGCCCGGTGGTGGTGTCATTCGCCACCCAATCCGTTTCCGCGTCCACCATTGCTCGGGTCAATTCTGCGGGCACCCACTGGGCGAATGACTGATAGTCGGCCAGGGCTTCAGTAGAGCATTTTGCCAAGGCTGCGATCTTGATTGCGAATGCTGTTCGTTGGGTGAGCTGCATTCCGATGTCCAATTTCTCGGCCAATTCCGCGACCCCAGCGACGGCCGGTTGGGAATTTCCGGTGTGCGCCAAATAGGCGACGCTTTGGCTTTCCATGCCGGCGCCTCTGAAGTGGTCCCGCAACCTGTCGGGTTCGTAGGGCAACATCAACGCCCATTCGGGATGAATCACGGAGGGCAACAGGCTGCCTGGTGAGCCTTCGCTTATGGCGTCTTTAAACGAGATGCCGTCGCCGAGTTCCTTGTTACCGATTTCGAAGGAGTAGCTGGGCATGCGGGATTTGGCGGCGGCCCACATGTTGCGCCATTGCTGGTCGGTGGCGTGCATTGGTGTGGGTGGGTTCCAGCGTTTCCCGATCTGTTTGGTGCGGAAAGTCGGATCGGGGATGGAGTCGCCGGCGTCGGCGAACTTGCGACGGAATTGCTCGCGGCGCTCGAGCTCGGCGACCTCCGCCTGGATTTCTTCCGCGCGGCGCGAGAGCTGCTTGCCGGTGAGTGTGTGGGTGCCCGCGGCGACGTCCGCCATCTCGTGGAGCAGGACTGATTTTCTTCTGGTGGTTTCAGCAGACATTTCGGTGTCCCCGATGCGGCTATTTCCGTGTGCCCCAAGGGGTTTCGCGGGCGTGGGTGAGTCGGGATCGACCCGATCAGCTGTTATCGGCGACCTGCGGCGGCTTGCGCTAGCGGCGGTTCGGCGGCGGGGAAGCGGGTCGGCGGGAAGGCATTAGGCTCACGCCGCCGAGTTCCGAGCAGGCGTCGGGGATCGGGACGAGTAGCCCGTGCAATTTGTTGGAGCGGCCGGGACTGTGCGGCATAAAGCACCTCCGTGCGGTTTCGCGGGTGACGG
Source organism: uncultured Actinomycetota bacterium (assembly GCA_963828065.1). GTDB lineage: Bacteria > Actinomycetota > Actinomycetes > Mycobacteriales > Mycobacteriaceae > Mycobacterium. Next base: position 92,211 of record CAWHDL010000020.1, read on the forward strand.
CCTGTGTCCAGGCGGTCGGTCATTGACAAGGGTCGCAAGACATGGCTAGGTTGGTCAATCGTCAATAGACGGGGTTACTTTTTGACTAGGTTGGGAAGGGGGCCGATGACGCACTCGATAGAGTTCTGGCACGGTCACGGGCTGGCAACCTGGGACATCGACGCCGCAAAGGTCGAAGTCGGGGATCGACTTGTGCCAGAACAAATCTCCGTCACTGTTCGAGGCGGTCCCATCAACACCTGACTTCTCGATGAAAATCGAAGTACGCCAAGGCATCCCAGTCTGTACAGAGGTGACTTTGACTGCCCGACCAGACGGCCCTGAAGTACGCGACAAAGACCTCGAATACCTGCGCCTGAGCGACTGGCTTGAGCAGATCGTCGCCTTGGCATCAATGAAGTACTCCGGGTCGTTTCCCGGTGGTGTCACCGGCTGGGCGAAGCCTGTCGACGACTACACCGCACTGCGCGATATCCGCCGACACCGGTCGGGGCGCCCGCGAATGTCGCGTGAACGGCTACAGAAGATCGCCGATGTTTACAGAGAACACTTCGACAGCCGGCCAACCGATGCTGTCCGGCGGGCGTTCGGCGTCTCAGACAGAACCGCGGCACGCTACGTCGACCACGCACGAAAGGCCGGTCTCCTACCGTCCACAACCCCCGGCAAAAAGAAGGCATAACGATGGCGAAGAACGCGAATGGTGAGGGTTCGATTTACAAGCGGATGCGCGACGGTCGGCCCGCCGGTTATGCCGGTGCACTGAGTTTTGAGGGCGCTGACGGTGCGACGCAGCGGGTTCGGGTGTATGGGCCGACCCGTGCAGCCGTGCGCGCCAAGCTCGCGCAGGCGCGTGACCGCCTCGATGTCGGGGCGCCGGTCAAGGATGCGACCCGGACGGTCGCCGCGTGGCTGTCGCACTGGCGGGCGACGACGCTGGCGGCGTCCGACCGTAAGGAGTCGACCCGTGTCCTGTACGCCGCGCTGTGCCGCAAGCATCTGGAGCCGGCGCCGTTCGGTGCGATACCGCTGGACAAGCTCAGGGCATCGGATGTCGAGGCGCTGGTGCTGGCGATGCGCGCCAAGACCAAACCCGGCGTCGACGGGTCGGTGCGGGCGCTGTCCGACAGCACGATTCGGCAGACCTACACCATTTTGCGGGCAGGGCTGGACGGGGCGGTGCGCGACGGGCTGCTGGCACGCAATCCCGCGGCCCTGATTAAGCGTCCGGGCATCGAGCGCACCGAAGCCAAACACTTGGACGCCGACGACATGACCGCGGTTCTGAAAGCCGCTGAGCCATCCCGCTATCACGCTGCGCTGGTGCTCATCGCGGCGACCGGGCTACGCAAGGGCGAGGCGTTGGCGCTGCGGTGGGACCGCGTCGACATGGACGCCGGGGTGTTGAAGGTGGCCGCCACCATCGCCCGCGTCGACCGCGCGCTGCGAATCACCGAGCCCAAGACGGCGCGGTCACGGCGCACGGTGCCGATACCGGCCGCCGTCGTGGCGATGCTGCGCCGCCACCGCACTGAGCAGAAAGCCGAACGGTTACGCGCCGGGAACCAGTGGACCGACAGCGGCCTGGTGTTTACCACCGAGTTCGGCGGGCCGGTCGACCCGCGCAATCTGCTGCGTGTCATCGAGACCGCCGCACAGACCGTGGGGGTTGAGGGTGTCGGCGTGCACACACTGCGCCACAGCGCGGCGGTGGACTGGCTCGAGGCCGGCGTGCACATCAAGGCGGTGGCCGACCTGCTCGGGCACTCGTCGATCGCGATCACCGGTGATGTGTACGGGCACACCTCCGACGACACCGCCCGTGCTGCGGTAGACGGCCGGGCGGGGCGGCTCGGGCTATGACTGCCGACGCTCCGCCGCCGGGTCGTTCTGCCAGTACTACCCGATGCGTGTTCCTATCGCATCGAAGCGGCGATTAGCGCCCGTGACCCCCGCCGCCATCCCGACCACCCCCGCCATCGAAGCCCGGCGACGCTATCCCTGGGTTCTCGTCGGTCAGCTGCATCTCGCTTGGTGCACCACCATCACCAGCAAAATCTTCGGGTGCAGGCCCGAGTGATGAGTCGGTGGCTTGGGAAACCTCCGGGCCCTGGCAGACGGAGGCTGTGGGATCGCATTCGTCTGCGACGGCAATCGGTGCGGCGCCGATCGCCACTGCGGCGCCCGCTGCCGCGAATAGGGCTGCCAATCGAAATTGCTTTGCTCGCATAGCAGACCCTCCTGGTCCCCCGTCAAACTGTGTGGGTCAACTTACCACCGTTTGCCGAGGTCGCACGGCGATCGCAATTACGGCCGCCATCGCTAGTGAACGGGCAGAGTGGTTTCAACACCGCTATGAGCACATCGGCAAAGCGCGCCGGGCAGGTTGTGTGGACCGTCACTGTCGGCCACGACCGCGGCTCCTCGCCCGCTACCACGAGAAGCGCCGCGAGGAGAACGAGTACTTCATCGACCCCCACCGGCATATGACCGAGAGAGGTTCGATGAACCGGGTTGCCATCCGCGTTGCCATCCATACCCCCGGCGGGTACCGATTTTATGTCTCCCGCATCGCGCCGATAGGGCGCTGACCTGTGTGAATACTGGTCGGGCTGACAGGATTTGAACCTGCGACCACTTGACCCCCAGTCAAGTGCGCTACCAAACTGCGCCACAGCCCGTCGCCGCCGAGATCCTCAACGGCAGATCGAAAGCCTACCGTAGCCGACGTCGGCGCCCGGCAATCAAACAGCGCATCAGATCGTCACCAGCCGGTACAGCCCGATCAGTCCGACAATCACGATGGCCCCGCGCAGTGCATTCGGCGGCAACCGACGCCCGTAGTGCGCACCGAGAAAACCGCCGATTAGCGAGCCCACCGCGATCAGCCCCGCCGCCGGCCAGCTGATGCGGTCGAATGCCACCAGCGTGTAGGACAGAGCCGCAACGATATTCACCACCAGAGCCAGTAGGTTCTTCGCGGCATTCATCCGCTGCATGTCCTCTGGCAGTAGCGCGCCCATCACGCCCATCAACAGGATGCCCTGTGCCGCGGTGAAATACCCGCCGTAGACGCCGACAGCGAACGTCAGCGCGACCAGCGCCACCATCCGCCCCGGCGGTACGTGGTCGGGTGGGTGACCGGCCTCTGCCGCTCGCCGGCGCGCCCACTCTTGGATTCGCGGGCCCACGACCACCAACGCCAACGCGACGATCAGCAGCACCGGCACCACTCGGGTGAATACCTTCTCGGGCAGATGCAGCAGCAGCCACGACCCCAGAGCGCTTCCCGTCAGCGACGCGAGCAGCTGCCACCGCAGCCGGTGCCACTGGCCGCGCAACTCGCGCCGATATCCCCACGTCCCCGACACGCTGCCGGCGACCAGCCCGACCGCGTTGGACATGGTCGAGGTCACCGGCGGATAGCCCAGTGTGACTAGCGTCGGGAAGGTGACCAGCGTGCCGGACCCGACAACAGCGTTGATCGCGCCCGCCGCAACACCGGCAACCGCAATGAGTGTCATGTGGAAGACGGACACTCCGGAAACGCTAGACGGCGGCCCGACGCCTACCGCGACCGCGCCTTGCGCTTCTCCTTGACCCGCACGTTGATCCGGATCGGGCTGCCCTCGAACCCGAACGTCTCGCGTAACCGGCGCTCAAGAAACCGCCGGTAGCCCGCCTCCAGGAAGCCGGACGTGAACAGCACGAACGTCGGCGGCCGTGCCGTCGCCTGTGTCGCGAACAGGATCCGCGGCTGCTTGCCACCGCGCACGGGTGGCGGCGTCGCCGCGACCACCTCCTTCAACCAGGTGTTCAGCCGGCCGGTCGAGATGCGGGTATCCCACGACGCAAGCGCCGTCTCCATAGCGGGGACGAGCTTCTGCACGGCCCGCCCGGTCTTGGCCGAGACGTTTACCCGCGGCGCCCACTGCACCTGGACGAGCTCTCGATCGATCTCGCGCTCCAACTGATCGCGCCGGTCTTCGTCGACCAGATCCCACTTGTTGAAGGCCACCACCAGCGCACGTCCCGCCTCGATGACCATGGACAAAACTCGCAGATCCTGTTCGGTCAGCGGCTGCGTCGCGTCAACCAACACGATGACAACTTCGGCGGCGTCGATCGCACCGTGAGTGCGCACCGACGCGTAGTACTCGTGACCACTCGCTTGAGAGACCTTGCGGCGCAGTCCCGCCGTGTCGACGAACCTCCACACCTTGCCGCCAAGCTCGATCAGCGAATCGACCGGATCGACAGTGGTGCCGGCCACCTCGTGCACCACCGACCGCTGATCCCCGACCAACTTGTTCAGCAGTGAACTCTTGCCGACGTTGGGCTTGCCCACCAGCGCGACTCGGCGCGGTCCCCCACCCGTCGAGGCACTCTCCGACACCGCAGGCAACGCGTCCATCACGTCGTCGAGCAGATCGGCGACCCCGCGGCCGTGCATCGCGCTTATCGCATATGGCTGACCCAGCCCCAGCGACCACAGCGCTGTCGCATCGGACTCGCCACGCTCGGTGTCAACCTTGTTGGCCGCCAGAAAGACTGGCTTTCCCGATCGCCGAAGTGTCCTCGCCGCTGCCTCGTCTCCGGCGGTCGCTCCGACCACTGCATCGACGACAAGGATGATCGCATCGGCGGTGCGCATCGCCACCGATGCCTGCTCGGCCACCAGCTGTTGCAGTCCTTTTGCATCCGGCTCCCATCCGCCGGTGTCCTGTACGAGGAACCGTCGCCCGATCCACAGCGCGTCATACGACACGCGATCCCGGGTGACGCCGGGCACATCCTGTACCACCGCCTCACGCCGGCCGAGGATCCGGTTCACGAGGGTGGACTTCCCGACGTTCGGCCGGCCGACAACCGCCACGACCGGCGGCGGTCCCGACTCGTCGACGCCGTCTAGATTCTCGGCGTCTTCGTTTATTGCCCAGTCGCTTTCGTCGGCCCAGCTGCCGTCACTCATCGCAGCGCCCGTGCCCGCTCCTCGGCCACCTCAACCAGATACGCGACCACTTTGTCTTCGGTCATGTTGCTGGTGTCAACGATGATCGCGTCCTCAGCCGGCCGCAGAGGTGACAGAGCGCGCGTCGAATCCAGGTGATCGCGGCGCTGCACATCAGTCAGCACGGCGTCGTACTCATCACCCAGGCCGCTTGCGATGTTCTGGTTGTTGCGCCTTCGTGCACGGGTTTCCGCCGACGCCGTCAGGAAGAACTTCACATCAGCCTCGGGTAACACCACGGTGCCGATGTCGCGGCCCTCCACAACCACGCTGCCTTCGCCCGCCGCCAACTCCCGCTGCAGCTTCACCAGCCGGTGACGCACCGCAGGCACCGCGGAGACGGCCGAGACGGCGCCGGTCACTTCATCGCCGCGAATCTGCGCTGAAACATCCTCTTCCCCAAGGTAAGAATGATCGACGTCAGGGTCATGTCCCACTGACAACGGGACATCGGCCGACTCCGCTGCGATGGCATCTGGATCCGACAGGTCGACTCCTTCGCGCAGCATGTGCAGCGTCATGACCCGATACATCGCTCCGGTGTCGAGGTAGCGGGCACTCAGCGCACGCGCTAAGCCCTTTGACACCGATGACTTTCCGGTGCCTGCCGGGCCGTCGATCGCAATCGTCACCGATGCGGTCACAGTCCCACCGCCTTGTACAGCGCACCGATCTCGTCGCGCCTCAGCGGCCGGATGCTGCCCGGACGCTGGTTCCCCAGCGACACCGCACCGATCTCGGTGCGAACCAGCGACTCCACCGGATGGCCCACCTCGGCCAGCAGTCGCCGTACGATTCGCTTCCGTCCCTCGTGCAACGTCACGCGCACCATCGTCTTGCCCGGCACCGAATCCACAACAGCGAAATCGTCGACGGCGACCGGCCCGTCCTCCAATTCCACTCCCGCGCGCAGTGTCTTTCCCAATCCACGGGGCACCGTTCCGTTCACCATCGCCACATAGGACTTCGGCACCTCATACGACGGATGCATCAGCCGGTGCGCGAGCTCCCCGTCATTGGTTAGCAGAATCAGCCCTTCGGTGTCAGCATCGAGCCGCCCGACGTGAATCAGCTTCTTGTTGCCCCGCACCCGGTGCTCGATCAAGTCGCCGATGCATGGCCGTCCAAGGTCATCGGACATGGTCGAGTGCATGCCGCGGGGCTTGTTCAGCGCAAGGTGGACCAGCGTGTCGTCGAGCATCACCCGCGCGCCGTCCACCCGCACCACCGACAGGTGCGGGTCGACCCTGGTCCCGAGTTCGGTGACCACATGACCGTCGACCTCAACTCGACCGGCGGTAATCATCTGTTCTGCGGCCCGGCGTGACGCAATCCCCGCCTGGGACAACACTTTCTGCAGCCGGACGCCCTCCGGAGAAGACATGTCAGTCCCGATCCATGTCTATTGCCGAAAGCTCGTCGTCGCCGGGGGGCACGGCGCCGCTAAGCCTCGCGAATCGTGGCTCGGCTTCCAGCGATTCGCTGATGTCGTCGATCACATCGATATCAGGCAGCAGCGGCGCGATGTCAGGCAGATCCGCCAGCGACGACAACCCGAGCCGCTCCAAGAACAGCTCTGTGGTCGCGAAGGTCACAGCGCCGGTGTCTGGGTCGGTACCCGCCTCGGTGATCAGCCCGCGGGCGAGCAGCGTGCGCATCACGGCGTCGACGTTCACGCCACGCACCGCGCTCACCCGCGCCCGGGTCACGGGGTGGCGGTAGGCCACCACCGCCAGCGTCTCGAGCGCGGCCCTGGTCAGTTTCGATCGTGCGCCGTCGAGGAGCAGCTTCTCCACGTACGGCGCGAACCTTGCTCGGGTGTACATTCGCCAGCCACCGCCGGCTTCCCTGAGATCGATGCCGCTGCCACGGTCGGCGAATTCGGTGGCCATCCGCTCGAGAGCCGCAGCCACGCGGTCGGTGGTCTGTTGCGTCACCGTCGCCAACGTCGCGACCGGCACCGGGGTGTCGACCACAAGCAGCAGTGCCTCCAGGACAGCGGTCAGTTCGGCATCGTCGAGCTGCGTCTGGGGCTCCAACTCGAGCCCCAGCCCCAGATCCAGATCCGGGATTTCTTCACTCATCAGTGGCCTCTACCAAGTCTTCGTCCGACGGCCGGTCTCCGGTCCACGAAACCTGGAGCACACCAAGTGGTTCTGGCTGTTCGAATGCTACCGCCCGCAGCCGGTACAGCTCGAGCAGTGCCAGGAACCGCCCGACAATTTCGATCGGTTCCCGGCAGTCGGCGACCAATTCCGAGAATGTCGCCCACCCGCCGACGCCGCGGCGCTGGAGTACGTCGAGCACGTGCTCGGCCTGTTCGGGGATTGAGATCATCGAGTCGTGCAGGTGCTCGGTTTCCACTGTCGGGATCGGCCGCGGCGTCAGCGCGGTCGCCGCGATCTGCGCGAAGCTGTTCGGGTCGACGCCCAGCATCACCTCGGGCAGCAGGTCGGCGAAGCGGTCCTCCAGCGACACCGCACGCGGGTAGCTTCGCAGCGCTGCGGCCTCCAGTTCCGCGAACATCTCGGCGACGTGTTTGTAGGCCCGGTACTGCAGCAGCCGCGCGAACAGCAGATCGCGCACCTCCAGCAGCGCGAGGTCCTCGGCGTCATCGACCTCGCCCGCCGGCAGCAGCCGTGCCGCCTTGAGGTCCAGCAGTGTCGCGGCGACCACCAGAAACGCCGTCGTCTCGTCTAATCCCAGTTGCGCGCCAATGGCTTTCGTGTACGCGATGAAATCATCCGTGACCTGGTGCAGCGCCACCTCCGTGATATCGAGACGATGCGCGAAAATCAGCTGCAAGAGCAGGTCCAACGGGCCCTCGAAGTTGGTGAGCCGGACGCGAAACCCTGACTCCGGCTTGGATTCTGTGGATGTCACGCGCCGCCGAACCGGTCGATCACCTCACGGGCCACCGACCGGTACGCCTCGGCTCCGCCGGACTTCGGCGCCCACGTCGTGATCGGCTCGCCGGCCACGCTGGTCTCCGGGAAGCGGACAGTACGGGTGATCACGGTGTCCAACACGAGATCGCCGAACCGCTCGACCACGCGGGCCATCACCTCGCGGGCGTTGACGGTGCGGGTGTCGAACCGGGTGATCAAAATCCCGGTGATGTGCAATCTCGGGTTCAGCCGGTCGTGCACCTTGTCAACCGTGTCAGTCAGCAGCGCCAGCCCGCGCAGTGAAAAGTATTCGCACTCCGTGGGAATCAGCACGCCGTCGGAGCAGGCCAGCGCGTTGACCGTGAGCAGGCCCAGCGACGGCTGGCAGTCGATCAACACGTAGTCATACCGGTCCAGCACCGGGTCCAGCGCGCGCGCCAGTGTCTGCTCGCGGCCCACCTCGTTGACCAGTTGGATCTCGGCGGCAGACAGGTCGATGTTGCTCGGCACCAGATCCATGTGCTTGACCCTGGTGCGCACCATCACGTCGTCCAAGGACACCTTGGACTCGACGAGGACGTTGTGGATCGTCGCGTCCAGCTCGTAGTGCGGCACGCCGAGCCCCGCAGACAGCGCGCCCTGCGGGTCGAGGTCCACGAGAAGCACGCGCCTGCCGTACTCGGCAAGGCTCGCGCCGAGGTTGATGGTCGACGTGGTCTTGCCGACGCCACCCTTCTGGTTGCACATCGCGATGACCTTGGCCGGGCCGTGCGTGGTTTTCGGCTGGGGCTTCGGGATCGTCCGCGGGGGCCGGCCGGTCAGGCCGACGCCCGAGTGATCGGCGTCGTCGGTCACGCCGAACCCTCCCTGAGCAGCGCAATGGTGGCGGACATCCGGGCAAGTTTAACGGGATGAACGTTTCGTTACAGGCAGACCCGCAGGCAGATGTTCAGGCGTTCTGCGCGGAGGTCGGATAATCCATCGTGTCAGCTATCTGGTGCTCGAGTCGACCTACCTCGGCTAAGCGATCCGCTTGGCCTGCCGCTGCCGCCGTCGGGCCGCAGGGTCAGTGCGCCCGCGGGTGGGCACCTGCCCAGACTTCGCGCAGCGCGTGCACCGTCACCAGCGTGTAGATCTGCGTGGTCGTCACCGACGCGTGGCCGAGCAGTTCCTGCACCACGCGGACGTCGGCACCGCCCTCGAGCAGATGCGTGGCGAACGAATGGCGCAGCGTGTGCGGCGACACCGCCGAGGTGATCCCGGCCCGCTCCGCGGCGTCTTGCAGCACCTGCCAGGCACTCTGCCGCGACAGCCTGCCGCCGCGCGCGTTGAGGAAGATGGCCGCTGTCCCCCGGCCACGGCGTGCCAATTCAGGCCTGCCCCTGACGAAATACGCATCCAGCGCGTCGATCGCGGGCCTGCCGACCGGCACCAGCCGATGCTTGCCACCCTTACCGCGCAGCAGCACGGACCGAGCGCGGGTGTCGATGTCGTCGACGTCGAGGCCCACCGCCTCCGAGATCCGCGCGCCGGTGGAGTACAGCAGTTCCAACAGCACACGGTTGCGCAAGGTCAGCGGGCCATCGGACGGGCTGTCGCCGCCCGCGCCGGTCAACAGTGCGACCACCTCGTCGACCGTCAGACTCTTCGGCAACCGCCTGCCGGGCGTCGGCGGTTTGACCGCCCTGGCGACATCGTCCACGGTCAGGCCCTCTGCGGCGGCAAACCGGTGCAATCCGCGCACGGCGATCAGCGCCCGCGCCGCGGACACTGCAGACAGTCCGCCGATGCCCGCATCGGGGTCGCCCCGGCGCAGCGACACCAGGAATTCGCTGACGTCGTTCTCCGTCACGCCGCCGAGGTCGTGGACGCCGCGCAGCATCAGGTGTTCCTGGTAGCGGCGAAGATCGCGCCGGTATGAGCTCAAGGTGTTGGCGGCCACACCGCGCTCGATGGTCAGGTGGTCGAGGTAACCCTGCAGTTGGCCGTCCAGGGCCGGCACGACAGTGGTCATCATCCGGCCCTTCGCCGGGCGAACACGCTGGGCCGGTCGCGCCACGGCGCGTCGACCGGCCTGGTCGGTTTGCCGTCGATCACGGCCGCATAGGCGGCAAAAACGCCGGCCGCTGCAGAGGCGTTGACGATCTCGCCGGCCAATACCATCGCGGCGGCGTCCTCCAGTGAAAACCAGCGCAGGCTCAGATCAGCCTCTTCGTCCTCCGGCTCGGGCCGATCGACCTGAGACAGGTCCCTCGCCAGATAGGTACGCACCGATTCGTCGGAGAAGCCCGGTGACGACGCGGTGTCCACCAGCACCCGCCAGTCGGTGGCCGCGAGCCCGGCTTCTTCCTGCAACTCACGTTGTGCGGTGGCCAGCGGGTCTTCGTGCGCCGCATCGAGAAGACCGGCGGGAAGTTCCCACAGCCGACGCCCCACCGGATGCCGATACTGATACACCATCGCCACGCGCTGGTCGCCATCGACCGCGGCAACCGCGACGGCGCCGTAATGCTCGACCACCTCTCGCCGGGCAGTACCACCGCCGGGCATGCGCACCTGATCGACGCGAAGCGCCAAAATGCTTCCTTCGTAGACCGTTTTGGACGAGACGGTCTCGAAGAGGTTGTCAGCCACCGGCCACGGGCTGGTGCAGCAGCCCCTCGACTCCAGTCGCATGTTCATTGCCGTTGGGTGGCAGCTCGGGGATCTCGACCGGGAGCCGTTCTGCCGCTTTGTATTCCAGCGCTGCGCCGATGAATCCGACGAACAGCGGATGCGGGCGGGTGGGGCGGCTCTTCAGCTCGGGATGCGCCTGGGTGCCGACGAGGAACGGGTGCACCTCGCGCGGATATTCGACGAACTCGACTAGGTGACCGTCGGGTGACGTCCCGGAGAAGCGCAATCCACTGCCGGCGATCTGGTCGCGATACTCGTTGTTCACCTCGTAACGGTGCCGGTGCCGCTCGGACACCTGCGTGGTCTGATACGCCTCCGCCACAATCGAACCCGGCTCGAGCACCGCCGGGTACGCGCCCAGTCGCATTGTGCCGCCCAGATCGGCTTCCCCGGCCACGATATCCTTCTGGTCAGCCATCGTGGAGATCACCGGGTCGGGCGTCTGCGGGTCGAACTCGGCGGAATTAGCCTGCGCCAGTCCGACCGATCGCGCCGCCTCGATCACGATGCACTGCAGGCCCAAACACAGACCCAGCACCGGTAGTCCGTGGGTTCGGGCGTGGCGGATCGCGCCGATCTTGCCTTCGATGCCCCGGATACCGAACCCGCCCGGCACGAGTACACCGTGCACGTCGGATAAGGCGGCCGCAGCGCCGCTCTCCGTTTGGCAGTCGTCGGAGGCGACCCAGCGCATTTCGACCCTCGCGCGGTGTGCGAAGCCGCCGGCCCGCAGTGCCTCAGCTACCGACAGGTACGCGTCGGACAGGTCAACATATTTCCCCACCAATGCTATTCGCACGGTCTCACGCGGTTCGTGGACTCGTCGCAGCAGATCGTCCCACTCCGTCCAGTCGACGTCGCGGAACGGTAGATTCAGCCGGCGAACCACAAACGCGTCAAGCTCTTCACGGTGCAGTACCTTGGGGATGTCGTAGATGGAGGGCGCGTCGGGGGTGGAGATGACACCGTCGATGTCGACGTCGCACATCAGTGCAATCTTGTTTTTGAGTGGCTCGGGCACGTCACGGTCGCACCGCAGGATCAACGCGTCGGGCTGAATACCGATACTGCGCAGCGCGGCCACCGAGTGTTGCGTCGGTTTGGTCTTGAGCTCGCCCGATGGCGCCAGGTACGGCACCAGCGACACGTGCAGGAAGAACACGTTCTCGCGTCCGACGTCGTGACGGACCTGGCGGGCCGCCTCGAGGAACGGCTGGGACTCGATGTCGCCGACGGTTCCGCCGATCTCGGTGATCACCACGTCGGGGCGGTTCCCGTCGGAATCTGGTTTCGCCATCGCCAGGATGCGGCTCTTGATCTCGTCGGTGATGTGCGGGATCACCTGAACGGTGTCACCCAGGTATTCGCCGCGCCGCTCCTTGGCGATGACTGACGAATACACTTGGCCTGTCGTGACATTCGCTTGCGCGGACAGGTTCCGGTCCAGGAACCGCTCATAGTGGCCCACGTCCAGGTCGGTTTCGGCGCCGTCCTCGGTGACGAACACCTCGCCGTGCTGGAACGGGTTCATGGTGCCGGGATCGACGTTGAGGTAGGGGTCCAGCTTCTGCATCGTCACCTGCAGTCCGCGTGCCGTCAGGAGCTGGCCCAGGCTCGATGCGGTCAACCCTTTACCGAGCGACGATGCCACCCCGCCGCTGACGAACAGATGCTTGGTCGGGTTCTGCGGGTGCTTGCGTAACGCTGGCAAGAGCAACTCCCGTGACGACTGCGCAGGGCAACGCTTCTAATAGCTGGGGCCTGCGGACCCACGGAATCTCACCTTAACACCGCAGCCGACAAGGCGTCGCTAACACGCCCGTGGGCCGACCCACTACTGCGGAACAGTCAATGCCTGGGCACCTGCACCCGTGCCGTACTGCGCGGTGCGGCCGCCGCCGAGCAGGTCGTGCAATGCCAGTACCGCCGTGATCCGCCCGGACTCCATGTCGGCGTCATCGACCGTGGTCACGGCGCCGCCCATGCGCGAATCGGCTCGTGCTACCGCGATGGCCGCGGTGCCCGACGCCGAGCCGTCGGCGCCGGCGAGCACGGTGCCTGCTCCGTGTGCGGCCAGCGCGGTGGCGAACCTGGCGACAGTGGAACCCGCATTGCCGGCGTCGTCTTTCAGCGCGCCGCCGGTCACCACGATCGCCGTGTTGGCCGCGGTGAGTTTGTCGGAGTACGTGATGAATCCGGTCTGTCGTAGCGCCGCCAGCGCCGTTTCCCGCTGCATGTCGACGATCGGTGGCGCGGCGGGGTTCTTGTTGATCTGCAGCACGATGCCCAGTAGGTCGCCGGCCTGTGAACCCTGATCGACCGAGGTGGTACTCAGCTGCGTGCCGGCGGGAACGATCGAGGAGTTCACGACCGACAGCAGCTTGTCGGCCGAGTTGGCGTCGACGAACTGTTGCGTCAACGTCACGGCTCCGGTCACCGTCCCACCCGCGTCACCGACCAATCTGGTCAGCGAAGTGACCGTGTCGTCCGATGCGTCCGGCGTACGGAAGATCACCACCGACTTCTCGTTCAGAGCGCCATGCACGATCCGACCGGCCATTGCCGTGTCGAATTCACCCGCAGCACTGAGCTTTTCAGTCAACGCGTTGTTGTGCTGGTCCAGCCCGGTGATCCGGTCTTGGAGCTGGCGTTTGTCGTCACGTAGGCCGGACACCAACGTGTCGGATAGCAGGCCGGACCCCAGCACGACACCGACCGCCAAGGCGAGGAACACGGCGGCCAGCGAAATCGCGTGGTGGCGCAGTGAAATCACCGACGGTTCCTAGCTGACCAGCCCTTGGACCCACAGCATGAATCGGTTCCAGTAGGAAGCCACCCAGTCCAGCACCGAGTGATCAGCGCGGGCCACCCACAGCGCCACGATTATCGCGACCAGCATCGCGAACACGAGAAACGCGATCGCGCCGCCGGAGATCCTGCTGCGGTACAACGTCGCGACCGCCTTCGCGTCGACCAGCTTCTGCCCCACCTTGAGTCGGGTGAGGAACGTCGACGGGTTGCTCTGCGCGCGGGTGCGGTCGAAGAACTCTTCGATCGTCGCAGTATGCCCGGCAGTGACGATCAGCGCTGCGCCGTGGTGATCGGCCAACAACAGTGCAAGGTCCGTGGCGGAGCCCGCCGCCGGGAACGTCATCGCCCCGATTCCCAGATCCTGGATCCGGTCCAGGCCCGGTGCATGGCCGTCGGCGTCAGCGGGCAATACCACTTGCGCGCCGCAACGCAGCACATCGGCGGTCATCTTCTCTGGGTCGCCGACGATCAATTGCGGCCGGTAGCCGGCCTTGCGCAGCACATCCGCGCCCGCCCCGACGCCCACCAGCACCGGCTGGTACTCCTTGATGAACGGCTTCAGACTCTTCACATCGTCCGTCGCGGAGTCTTCTTCCCCGACGATCACGACGTGGCGCCGATTCATCTCGACATCGACGTCAGGGATGCCGATTCCGTCGATGAGCAACGGACTTTCGCTGCGAATGAACTCAATCGTGTTGCCGGCGAATGCCTCGAGATGCGCAACCAGTCCGCTCTTGGCCTCGTGCATCAGCTCGGAGATCTCATGGTCACCGCGCTCGGTTCCGACGATCAGTCGCCGGTCCCCCGAATACACGGACCCGTCGCAGATGCGTACCCGGGTGCCGTCCTTGATCTTCTTGAAAACCTCCTGCCCGGTGTTGTCGATCAGGATCACGCCATTGGCGACAAGCACCTCGGGACCCTGGTTCGGATAGCGCCCCGAGATCGAGGGCGACGCATTGACGACCGCCGCGACGCCCGCATCGATGAGCGCGTCGGCCGTAACGCGATCGAGATCGCGAGCGTCGAGGACGACGACATCTCCGGGTCCCACGCGACGCAGCAGCCGGTCGATGTCCCGATCTACCTGGGCGGTTCCGACGAGACCAGGTCGTAAGGCGGAAGTTCGGGACAGGAGTGCTGACATCTTCATAGCGGCGATTCTGGTCTACGGATCCCCCTGACAGCGTGGAGGCGCGCCGTAACAATAGCCTCAGAAGTTTACTTCTGTAACAACCCGGTCTCGCGCTATCGGTGGCGGGGTTCCGAGGCGGCCGTCTCCAATAGCTCGCGGGCGTGCGCACGGGCGGTATCGGACTCCCCGAGGCCGGCCAGCATGCGGGCCAGCTCAGCCACGCGTTCGTCGTCCTCCACGCGACGGACCACGTTGGCCCCGTCACGGCTGCCGGCATCGACCACCAGATGCACGTCGGCGTAGGCGGCGACCTGGGGAAGGTGGGTCACCACGATGACCTGGTGCGTGTGGGCCAGCCGCGCCAGCCGCCGTCCGATCTGCACGGCGGCCCGACCGCCGATGCCGGCGTCGACCTCGTCGAAAACCATCGTCGTGCCTTCCGCCGAGGCAGCGAGCACCACCTCGAGCGCGAGCATCAACCGCGACAACTCGCCACCGGAGGCGCTCTTGGTGACGGGAAGCACTGCGGCGCCCTTGTGCGCGGTGAAACCGAACTCGACGACGTCCGTGCCGGACGAACCGGCGTGGACCGTCGTCCCGGCCGGCAGGACGAGCGGCGCCGAGTCGCCCGGCCGGGCCGACAGCGGCTGCACCGTGATCGTGAACTCCGCGTCGCTCATCGCCAGCCCCGACAGCTCGGAGGTGACGGCCTTGGACAATCCCTTCGCCGCCTTGGTGCGCGCCTTGGTGAGATCCGTCGCAGCGGCCGCGACCTGGGCGGCCAATTCATCCACGGCGCGCGCCAACGCGGTCAACGCCTCCTCGGAGAGGTCCAGCTGTGTCAACCGCTCACGGGCCTCTCGCGCCCACGCCAGCACACCGTCGACATCGGCCGCGTACTTGCGGGTCAATGTGCGCAGTTGGGCCTGACGTGCCAGCTTGGTTTCCAAGGCACTTGCGTCGGTTGGCAGATCGTCGAGATACGCCGCCAGTTCGCTCGCGGCATCGGCGATCAGGCTCAGCGCTTCTGAAAGCTGATCGGCCAGTACCACCAACCCGCTGTCGCCACTGCCTTCCAGTGCAGACTTTGCTTGGCCAATGCGATCGATGGCCGCCCCGCCCGAGTCTCCTGCTTCTTCCGGCGTGCCCGATAGCGCGGCGCGGGCCGTCTGGGCAGCGTCACGCAGAGCGTCCAGTTCCGACAGCCGGCGGATGTCGGCGACGATCGCGTCGTCCTCTCCGGGCAGCGGATCGACGGACGTGATTTCGTCAATCGCGAACTTGAGCCGGTCGGCTTCCTGCACGAGCTCACGTGCGCGCTCGGTGCGGTCAGCGAGATCGCGACGGGCCTGCAGCCAGTCGTTGCGCAGCTTGCGAAACCGGTCCAGTTTCGGGCCGACTGCGGCGTACCGATCGAGCGCGGCGCGCTGTTCATCCGGTCGCATCAATCGCAGTTGATCGTTCTGCCCATGCAGCGCCAGCAAGTCGGTGGTGAAGGTGGCGAGAGACTTCGCCGGCACGCTGCGGCCACCGAGGTAGGCGCGAGATCGACCGTCGCTGGCCACCGAACGGCTGGCGATGACGCTGCCGTCGTCGTCGCGCTCCGCGCCGCATGAATCCAGCAGCTCGGTGAGGTCCGCGGCCGTCGGGCCGTCGACGTCGGGCATGGTGAAGCGGCCCTCGACCACCGCCCGGTCAGCGCCGGAGCGGACCCGGGCCGGATCGGCCCGAGCGCCGCCGAGCAGATGAAGGCCGGTCACCACCATCGTCTTGCCGGTTCCCGTCTCGCCGGTCAGCACGGTCAGGCCGCGGTCGAACTCCGCCACCGCGGAGCCGATCGCGCCCAGCGACTCGATCCGGATTTCAGAGAGCACTCAGCCGTCCGCTGTCGTCGGTCCACGCCATCCGGTGACAGGCAGCCGGAACTTGCGCACCAGTCGGTCACTGAACGGCGCGCTGTCCAACCGCACCCACCGCACCGGCGTCGAGCACCGCGTCACCTCCAGGCGCGCGCCCGCGGGCACCTGCATCTGTCGGCGCCCGTCGCAGACCACGACGGCGTCGTTGCCGTCGGCGTCCACTTCGATCGCGATGTAGGCTTTCGGACTGGTCACCATCGGCCGGGAGAACAGCGCGTGAGCATTGTTGGGTACCAACAGCATCGCCTCGAGGTCCGGCCACAGGATCGGGCCGCCGGCCGAGAACGTGTACGCGGTGGACCCGGTCGGCGTGGCGACCAACACGCCGTCACACCCGAATGACGACACGGGTCGACCGTCGACCTCGAGCACCACACCGACCACGCCGAGGTGTATCCCTTTTTCCAGGCTGGCCTCGTTGATCGCCCAGCCCTGTCCGATCGTCTCACCGTCGGCTCGCACCGAAACATCAAGGGTCATGCGGTCTTCGATGCGGTAGTCGCGGGCGACGACATGCTCGAGAACCTGATCGATCGCATCGGCCTCGGCCTCGGCGAGGAACCCGATTCGGCCGAGGTTGACCCCCAACACCGGTACCGCTGCGTTTCGCGCCAGCTCCGCGGCCCGCAGGAATGTGCCGTCGCCCCCGAGGACGAGCACAAGCTCGCAGCCAACGGCCGCATCCGCGTCGGGCTCCACGACGTCGATGTCCACTCCGAGAGCCCGCAGGTCGTCGGGCGCCAGATGCAGACTACCACGGTCGACGGCTTCTGCCGACAGTACCCGTAGCGTAATCCCATTGTCGCCAAGGACTTTCTGAACCCGGCGGGCGGTCTCGGTGGCTTCGTCACGTCCCGTGTGCACGACCAGCAGTACGGCGCGTTGGTCGCTCATTGCGGCCCCTCCGCGATGGCGTGCGCCACCGCACGCTCCAATGCATCACCCGTCAGCGCACGATCGGTTTCCGGGCGCAGCTGCAGGAAATACTCGACGTTGCCCGACGGTCCGGGCAACGGGCTCGCCACGACGCCGACCGCAGGCCACCCCAGTTCGGCCGCGCGGCGGGCCACCGCCAGCACCGCGCCGCTGCGCAGTTCCGGATCGCTCACCACGCCCCCCGCTCCCACCTGATCCTTCCCGACCTCGAACTGCGGTTTCACCATTGGAACGATATCCGCGTCGGCCGACGCGCACGACGTGAGCGCGGGAAGCACGGTCGCCAGCGAAATGAACGACAGGTCGGCAACCACGACATCGACCGGACCTCCGACGGTCTCTGGGGACAGGTCGCGCACGTTCGTGCGTTCCATCACCGTCACGCGCGGATCAGATCGCAGCGACCAGGCCAACTGGCCGTAGCCGACGTCGGCGGCGACCACCTCACGCGCGCCGCGGTCAAGCAGGACCTCGGTGAATCCGCCTGTCGATGCGCCGGCGTCGAGGCATCGCCGGCCTGCAACGGAGATGTCGAACGCATCGAGCGCGCCAATCAGCTTGTGCGCGCCGCGGGACACCCAGTTCCGCTGCCCGCCCGTGTCAACGGACAGGCGTGCGGTCACCGCGACCGCGGTGGCGGGCTTCGCGGCCGGCATTCCGTCGATGCTGACCCTGCCCGCGTCGATCAACTCTGCAGCCTGCTGCCGGGAACGCGCCAGGCCGCGCCTCACCAGTTCGACGTCAACACGCGCACGCCGGGCCACTGCCCGTCAGCCCTTTTCCACTGACTCCAAGGCGCGGACGAGCACGTCGTGCGCCTCCTCCAAGCGCGCCGCGACCGCATCGATGTCAAGCGCGGCCAGGTCGGTGCCGTCGGCGGCCATGTCGGGCAGGTCTGACAGCAGTTCAGCGATCTCGGCATGGATGTGCCCAGGGTCTGTGGTCATGACGTGTTCACGCTATCCGATTCGAGGACTCCTGCGGCGACCGCGCGGCGCAGGGCCTGACGCGCCGCGTCATCGCCGGCGATGAGCGGGCGTCGACGTGGATTGTCGGCGTCCCTCCACACGGCATCCGCGACCGCGCGTATTACGGGCAAGGTGTCGTCGTCTGCTTCGTCATCCGAAGCGGTCACGATGATTTCGGCTGACTCAACGGCGGCGTGCCACGCGGCTTGCGGAGCTATTCGGAGCGCGTCGGGTGGATCCACCAGCGCCCGCACGTCGTGCGCGATGTAGGTAGGACGTCGCTGCGCGGGTGCGAAGATCGCATCTGTCGCGTTGTTCACGCCGGTGAGCACCATCAGGCTCGGCAAGCCCGCAGCGTTGGCGCCCTCGATGTCGGTGTCCAGCCGGTCGCCTACCACCAGCACATCATGAAAATCACCACGGCTCAACGCGTCTCGGAACAGTGCCGGCTGCGGCTTGCCGGTGACCCTGGGTTCGTGATCCGTGGCGGCGCGAAGGGCGGCCACCATCGCACCGTTGCCGGGCAGAAGTCCGCGCTCCGACGGCAGGGTGACATCGACGTTCGCCGCGACCCACATGGCGCCGCCCCGAATAGCCAGTGCCGCTTCGACGAGGTCGGCCCAACAGGTATCCGGAGAATGCCCCTGAACGACCGCGACCGGGGCATCCGACCACTGCCGGACCGGCCGCAAACCCGCGGCGGCGATTTCGGCAACGAGCGCGTCGGTGCCGACGACGAGCACCGCGGAGTCGCCGGCCAACTCCGATGCGAGCACCTGGGCCGCGGTATGCGCGGAAGTGACGACATCGTCGAGCTTTCGCGGTGAACCCGAGTTCACCGAGATGGTCGGCGACCTCCGCCGCACGCCGCGAAGCGTTGTTGGTGATGAACAGGGTCCGGACATCGACGGCGGCCAGCGTTTCGACCGCACCGATCGTCGCCTCGGCCCCCCGAAAGAGGGTGCCGTCCAGATCGAGCAGGAGGCAGTCGTGTTGGCCCGCAAGTGTTGTCATGTCAGGCAAGTTCCGCGACCCGGTCTTCGGCATCGGTGACGCCGTCGACGTCGGCCGCTGCGGCTCGGAGGAACCACCGCACTGCCTCCTCGTCGCGACCGAGTGCCAGCAAGGTGTCGGCGTACGCATAGCACAGCCGTGCGGCGGTCTGCCCCGTACGTCCCGGGTCGATCGGCGGGGTGGACAACGTGGCGAGGGCCTGGTCGAGTTGCCCGAGGTCTGAGCGTGCGCCGGCGGCGACGATGCGCATCTCGTCGGCGTCGTCGCCGGTGAGCTGAGCAGCCTCGGCGCTGCGAGCGAGCTCGATTGCCCGCTCGGGTCGCCCGACGCCTCGTTCGCAGTCGGCGACCAGCGGCAGCAGCACCGACTTGCTGCCCATCCGCCGCGCCGCCCGCAGTTCGGCCAGCGCCTGTGCCCAGTCGCCGCAGTGATACGCGGCGATGCCAACAGCCTCGCGAACGGCGGCGAGTCGGCCCGACCGCGCGCGCGCCGCGCGGGCATGTGCCAACGCGGCCTCGGGATCGTCGTCGAGCAATTCACCCGCCGCGACCAGATGTTTCGCGACCATCTCGGCGTTGACCCGATCCAACGTGGTTAGCTCACGGCGGATTTCGGGCGACAGCCGCCAGGGGTCGATATCAGGCGGCAGCGACGGCTCATCGCGTCGACCGCCGCCGCCGGCGCTGCTCTCCGGCTGACGAGGCCGCGCCCGGCCCGGACCGGACCACGACTTGTGCGCCCCTTTGCCGGATCTCCGCGGCGGCTCGCCCCCGCGTCGCGCGTTGTCGTCGACCACTCGTGCCTTCCCTGTGGTGTTTGGATTGAGGATACGTGACCACTCCGACCCGTCGGTGTCGGCAATTGGCACACACGTAAGTGCCGCATGAATGCCTGTGCCCCCCAATGGTTTTGGGGGGCACAGGGCTTTAGTGGTTGTTCGGCGGTGTCCTACTTTTCCACCCTGGTGGGTAGTATCATCGGCGCTGGCAGGCTTAGCTTCCGGGTTCGGGATGGGTCCGGGCGTTTCCCTGTCGCTATTTCCGCCGTAACTTTGTTGAGTTGTGTTTGGTGGTGGGGTGCGGGTTGTTGTTGGGTGTGGTTGCGTGTGGGTAAGTTTTCGGCCGGTTAGTGCCAGTTCCCTGTGCGCGTTGCCGCGTGTGCAGGTCTGGTCTATTGATCCCGTGGTCTGCGGGGGGCCTTATCCCACTTGAATGGGTGAGAAGCCTGGTCTTGGAGAAGGTTTCCCGCTTAGATGCTTTCAGCGGTTATCCTGTCCGAACGTGGCTATCCAGCGGTGCCCCTGGTGGGACAACTGGTGCACCAGAGGTTCGTCCGTCCCGGTCCTCTCGTACTAGGGACAGGTTTCCTCAGGTTTCTGACGCGCGCGGCGGATAGAGACCGAACTGTCTCACGACGTTCTAAACCCAGCTCGCGTGCCGCTTTAATGGGCGAACAGCCCAACCCTTGGGACCTGCTCCAGCCCCAGGATGCGACGAGCCGACATCGAGGTGCCAAACCATCCCGTCGATATGGACTCTTGGGGAAGATCAGCCTGTTATCCCCGGGGTACCTTTTATCCGTTGAGCGACACCCCTTCCACTCGGGGGTGCCGGATCACTAGTCCCGACTTTCGTCCCTGCTTGACATGTTCGTCTTGCAGTCAAGCTCCCTTGTGCACTTGCACTCGACACCTGATTGCCGTCCAGGTTGAGGGAACCTTTGGGCGCCTCCGTTACATTTTAGGAGGCAACCGCCCCAGTTAAACTACCCACCAGGCACTGTTCCTGAACCCGGTTCAGGGTTCGAGGTTAGAGGCCCAATACGGTCAGAGTGGTATTTCAACGTTGACTCCGCACCAACTGGCGTTGGTGTTTCTTCGTCTCCCACCTATCCTACACAAACCGTATCGGACTCCAATACCAAGTTGTAGTGAAGGTCCCGGGGTCTTTTCGTCCTGCCGCGCGTAACGAGCATCTTTACTCGTAATGCAATTTCGCCGAGTCTATGGTTGAGACAGCTGAGAAGTCGTTACGCCATTCGTGCAGGTCGGAACTTACCCGACAAGGAATTTCGCTACCTTAGGATGGTTATAGTTACCACCGCCGTTTACTGGGGCTTAAATTCTCCGCTTCACCCTTACGGGTTAACAGGTCCTCTTAACCTTCCAGCACCGGGCAGGCGTCAGTCCGTATACATCGTCTTGCGACTTCGCACGGACCTGTGTTTTTAGTAAACAGTCGCTTCTCACTGGTATCTGCGACCCCCCACCGCTGCCCACCGCGAAGCGTGTTGACAGTGGAGGGCCCCCCTTCTCCCGAAGTTACGGGGGCATTTTGCCGAGTTCCTTAACCATAGTTCACTCGTACGCCTCGGTATTCTCTACCTGACCACCTGTGTCGGTTTGGGGTACGGGCCGTGCATGTCCTCGC
>CAWHDL010000021.1:0-444383 GCA_963828065.1 uncultured Actinomycetota bacterium
GTACGGGCCGTGCATGTCCTCGCTAGAGGCTTTTCTCGGCAGCATAGGATCACCGAATTCACCTCATCCGGCTATGCATCACCTCTCACACATGTGACACCCGGATTTACCTGGATGCCGTGCTACGGGCTTGCCCCAGTATTACCACTGACTGGTACGGCTACCTTCCTGCGTCACCCCATCGCTTACCTACTACCACCGAAGATCCCACGCAGCCCCTGCCTCCCGAACACCCGAAGACGCCGGTCGGACAGGTTTTGGGCGGTTAGTACCGGTGCTTCGGTATGGACGGCCACACACGGGTACGGGAATATCAACCCGTTGTCCATCGACTACGCCTGTCGGCCTCGCCTTAGGTCCCGACTCACCCTGGGCGGACTGGCCTGGCCCAGGAACCCTTGGTCATTCGGCGGGCAAGGTTCTCACTTGCCTAATCGCTACTCATGCCTGCATTCTCACTCCCCCACCCTCCACCACACGATCACTCGATGGCTTCGCTGGATGCGGGACGCTCCCCTACCCAACCCTCACGGGTTGCCGCGGCTTCGGCGGTGTGCTTGAGCCCCGCTACATTATCGGCGCACAATCACTTGACCAGTGAGCTATTACGCACTCTTTCAAGGGTGGCTGCTTCTAAGCCAACCTCCTGGTTGTCTTTGCGACTGCACATCCTTTCCCACTTAGCACACGCTTAGGGGCCTTAGCCGGCGATCTGGGCTGTTTCCCTCTCGACGCACGGAGCTTATCCCCCGCCGTCTCACTGCCACGCTATGTCTTACCGGCATTCGGAGTTTGGCTGACGTCAGTAACCTAGTAGGGCCCATCAGCCATCCAGTAGCTCTACCTCCGGCAAGAACCACGCAACGCTGCACCTAAATGCATTTCGGGGAGAACCAGCTATCACGGAGTTTGATTGGCCTTTCACCCCTACCCACAACTCATCCCCTCAGTCTTCAACCTAAGTGGGTTCGGGCCTCCACGCGGTCTTACCCGCGCTTCACCCTGGCCATGGGTAGATCACTCCGCTTCGGGTCCAGAACACACCACTACACCCCACAACGGGGATACGCCCTATTCAGACTCGCTTTCGCTACGGCTACCCCACCCGGGTTAACCTCGCGACATGTCCCTGACTCGCAGGCTCATTCTTCAAAAGGCACGCCATCACCCCACGCAAAAACGAAGGCTCTGACGGATTGTAGGCACACGGTTTCAGGTACTCTTTCACTCCCCTCCCGGGGTACTTTTCACCATTCCCTCACGGTACTAATCCGCTATCGGTCATCAGGAAGTATTCAGGCTTACCGGGTGGTCCCGGCAGATTCACAGCAGATTCCACGAGCCCGCTGCTACTCGGGGACATTCCACGAGAGCCGTCATGTTTTCGCCTACGGGACTCTCACCCTCTACGACAGACCATCCCAGGCCACTTCGACTAACACAACGGTTTCTCACTCCCGCCCAGGCCGGCGGACCTGAGAAGAAACGCCCCACAACACCGCACACACAACCCCCGCCGGGTCACCCATGCGCACGGTTTAGCCATCCTCCGCTTTCGCTCGCCACTACTCACGGAATCACACTTGTTTTCTGTTCCTACGGGTACTGAGATGTTTCACTTCCCCGCGTTCCCTCCTGCACCCTATGAATTCAGATACAGGTGACACGACATCACTCGCGCCGGGTTACCCCATTCGGACATCCTCGGATCAACGCTCGGTTGACAACTCCCCGAGGCATATCGCAGCCTCCCACGTCCTTCATCGGCTCCTGATGCCAAGGCATCCACCATGCGCCCTAACACACTTACACACAAAAAACACTCGACAAAAAACTAACAACAGCTTTTTGTTTAGATGCTCGCAACCACTATCCAACACTCAAACACCACACCCCACCACCAAAGCGGGGCGACACCACACAAAAGCGTGCTGTCTCAAAGCCCAATAGTGTGTCCGCTGTCTTCTCGCCGACAAAAACCCCGACCGGCAACGTCTGTTGCGCACCCAGCCCGCGGCCACTACAGCCACCGACTCCCTCACGGCCTCACCCGCACCCAATGCGCAGGCGTTTTCGTGGTGCTCCTTAGAAAGGAGGTGATCCAGCCGCACCTTCCGGTACGGCTACCTTGTTACGACTTCGTCCCAATCGCCGATCCCACCTTCGACCACTCCCTCCCACAAGGGGTTAGGCCATGGGCTTCGGGTGTTACCGACTTTCATGACGTGACGGGCGGTGTGTACAAGGCCCGGGAACGTATTCACCGCAGCGTTGCTGATCTGCGATTACTAGCGACTCCGACTTCACGGGGTCGAGTTGCAGACCCCGATCCGAACTGAGACCGGCTTTACAAGGATTCGCTAAGCCTCACGGCATCGCAGCCCTTTGTACCGGCCATTGTAGCATGTGTGAAGCCCTGGACATAAGGGGCATGATGACTTGACGTCATCCCCACCTTCCTCCGAGTTGACCCCGGCAGTCTCTCACGAGTCCCCACCATAACGTGCTGGCAACATGAGACAAGGGTTGCGCTCGTTGCGGGACTTAACCCAACATCTCACGACACGAGCTGACGACAGCCATGCACCACCTGCACACAGGCCACAAGGGAACACCCATCTCTGGATGCGTCCTGTGCATGTCAAACCCAGGTAAGGTTCTTCGCGTTGCATCGAATTAATCCACATGCTCCGCCGCTTGTGCGGGCCCCCGTCAATTCCTTTGAGTTTTAGCCTTGCGGCCGTACTCCCCAGGCGGGGTACTTAATGCGTTAGCTACGGCACGGATCCCAAGGAAGGAAACCCACACCTAGTACCCACCGTTTACGGCGTGGACTACCAGGGTATCTAATCCTGTTCGCTCCCCACGCTTTCGCTCCTCAGCGTCAGTTACTGCCCAGAGACCCGCCTTCGCCACCGGTGTTCCTCCTGATATCTGCGCATTCCACCGCTACACCAGGAATTCCAGTCTCCCCTGCAGTACTCCAGTCTGCCCGTATCGCCCGCACGCCCACAGTTAAGCTGTGGCATTTCACGAACAACGCGACAAACCACCTACGAGCTCTTTACGCCCAGTAATTCCGGACAACGCTCGCACCCTACGTATTACCGCGGCTGCTGGCACGTAGTTGGCCGGTGCTTCTTCTCCACCTACCGTCACCCGAAGGCTTCGTCGATGGTGAAAGAGGTTTACAACCCGAAGGCCGTCATCCCCCACGCGGCGTCGCTGCATCAGGCTTGCGCCCATTGTGCAATATTCCCCACTGCTGCCTCCCGTAGGAGTCTGGGCCGTATCTCAGTCCCAGTGTGGCCGGACACCCTCTCAGGCCGGCTACCCGTCGTCGCCTTGGTAGGCCATCACCCCACCAACAAGCTGATAGGCCGCGGGCCCATCCCACACCGCATAAAGCTTTCCACCACAGAACATGCATCCCGTAGTCCTATCCGGTATTAGACCCAGTTTCCCAGGCTTATCCCAGAGTGCAGGGCAGATCACCCACGTGTTACTCACCCGTTCGCCACTCGAGTCACTCCGAAGAGCGCTTTCCGTTCGACTTGCATGTGTTAAGCACGCCGCCAGCGTTCGTCCTGAGCCAGGATCAAACTCTCCAAACAAAAACCATCCAGAGAAAACCTGACAAAAACAAACAATGACAAAAAAACCACACCCAACCACGGGGACGGCGGATGCGGCAAAAAACAAACAACAAACAAAAACCACCAAACACACTATTGAGTTCTCAAACAACACACCCGTTCAACAGGCAACCCTGCTACTATACGCCAGGTCAGGACAGTGGTCAAACCTGCCCTGACTTGTCTCGTTGCTACGCGTTCACGCGCTCGATTTCGGCGCCCAGATTGACCAGATTTTCCACAAAGAGCGGATAACCGCGGTCGATATGGAAAACGTCGTGCACCTCGGTGTCGCCGTCCGCGACCAGGCCCGCAAGCACCAAACCCGCGCCCGCCCGGATATCCGACGACCACACCGGCGCGCTGGAAAGCTGCGGGATGCCCCGCACAACCGCGTGGTGACCGTCGGTGCGAGCGTCAGCGCCCAGCCGGATCATCTCCTCGACGAATCGGAACCGAGCCTCGAACACGTTCTCGGTGATCATCGACGTGCCGTCGGCGATCGCGGCCAGGCCGATAGCCATCGGCTGCAGGTCAGTCGGGAACCCAGGGAACGGCAGCGTCGCCACGTTCACCGCCTTCGGCCGTTCGTACTGCACCACGCGGAAACCGTTGTCGTGCTGGGTGACTGTCGCGCCAGCGGCGTGCAGCTTGTGCAAAACAAGCTGTAAGTGCGCGGGGTCTACCCCGGTCACCGAGATATCTCCGCGCGTCATCGCGGCCGCGATGCCCCACGTAGCAGCGACAATCCGGTCGCCGATCACGCGGTGCTCAGTCGGGTGAAGTCCCTCGACGCCGGTGATCGTCAAAGTGGGTGTGCCGGCACCCTCGATCTCGGCACCCATCTGGCTGAGCATCGTGCACAGATCGACCACGTCGGGCTCACGCGCGGCGTTGTGAATCGTCGTCACGCCCTCGGCCATCACAGCGGCCATCAAGATGTTCTCGGTGGCACCTACGGACGGAAACTCCAGCTGAATCTCCGCACCGTGCAAGTGATCTGCCGAGGCAACCACACATCCGTGCTCGATGTTGCAGTTCGCGCCCAACTGTCTCAAGCCGGCCTGGTGCATATCCAGCGGGCGCGATCCGATCGCGTCGCCGCCCGGCAGCGCCACCCTGGCCCGTTTGCATCGGCCCACAAGCGGACCGAGCACGCACACCGATGCCCGGAACTGGCGGACCGCGGCGAAGTCCGCGTCGTACTTCAGCTCGTCGGGTGACGTCACCCGCACAACCGATCCGTCCAGCTCCACGGTGGCGCCGAGCCCGCGTAAGACCTCGGCCATCAGTGGGACGTCGAGGATGTCCGGGCAATTGGTGATGGTGCTGGTGCCCTCGGCGAGCAAGGCGGCCGCCATCAGCTTGAGCACGCTGTTCTTCGCCCCGGTGACGGCCACTTCCCCCGACAACCGGTTACCGCCGGTCACCACAAAGCGCTCGCTCACGCGGGTTAGTGTAGACAGCGCGGTTACCAATGTCAGTCTGCCCGGTACGGTTTGACCATGGCAGTGCACCTCACCCGCATATACACCCGAACCGGCGACGACGGCACCACCGGTCTGAGCGACTTCTCGCGGGTCAGCAAGAACGATCCACGACTGGTGGCGTACGCCGACTGCGACGAGGCGAACGCCGCGATCGGAGCCGCCGTCGCGTTGGGGGAACCCGGCGAACCGCTCACGCGGATACTGCACCAGATACAGAACGACCTGTTCGACGCCGGGGCCGACCTGTCGACGCCGGTGGTCGACAACCCCAAGTATCCGCCGCTGCGCATCGCACAGAGCTACATCGACCGGCTAGAGGCCTGGTGTGACGAATACAACGAGTCGCTGCCCGCCCTCAATTCCTTTGTCCTTCCTGGCGGTTCACCGCTTTCCGCCCTTCTGCACGTCGCGCGCACGGTGACGCGCCGTGCCGAGCGGTCGGCGTGGGCCGCGGTGGCCGAACATCAGGAAAGCATGAGCCCTCTGCCCGCCAAGTACCTCAACCGGCTGTCGGATTTGTTGTTCATTCTGTCCCGGGTGGCAAATCCGGACGGAGATGTGCTGTGGCAACCTGGCGGTCAAGCGCCGCAATAAATTACGTCGCTCGCCGCTGCGTGCGAGGCGACGGCCTCGACTCGAACCACGATAGGAACGCGGTCAGTGCTCCCCGATCGAGCGCCAACTCGTACCCGCGCCGACGCTCCAGTCCCGCATCGCGCAATTCGAGGATCGCGATCTCAGCGGTCATGATGTCGAACTCGTCACCGCGAGGCGCCCGCCGCGACACGATCTCGATGCCACGGCGGCTGAGTCTGCGGTCGGGCCACCACCGCAGGCTCGACAGGCGGTAGAAACCGGCTTCGCCTCCGCGGTAACGGATCACGCCGTGCCGCCAACCATGACCACCGACGGCCGGGATGTCGCGCAGGATTGCTGCCGTGCCGCCCTGGCGAAGTTTCCACAGCCGATAGGTCAACACCGTCACCGCAGACAGCAGGACGGCGATGAGCGCGATCATGATGGCCATCAACGCGCTCATCGGCGGCGATCTCCTAGTCGATTTCGCCTAGCGCGCGCAACCTGGCCCGACCCCGCGCGGCGACCCGGGGATCGTCGGAGTCGGCGTCGGTTCGCGCCTGATCGGCGTTTACCTCCGACTCGAATTCCGCCGATTCCGCCAGAATGATGACTCCCTCATCGGTGACCGACATGAAGCCACCGTCGACGGCGATGCGAAGGTCGTCCTCGCCCTCCCGTTCGACGCGAACCATCGCATCGTCGACCAGTTGTGCCACCAACGGGATATGCCGCGGCAGGATACCGATCTCGCCTGACGTGGTGCGGGTGAAGACAAAAGTGCCTTTCCCGGACCAGATCTCGCGCTCAACGGCGACGATGTCGACGTTCATGTCGGTCATGGGTCAATGCCTAGTTCTTGGATCCGTCAAACTTGACGCCAAGGCTCTCCGCCTTCTTCTCCAGGTCCTCCAGACCGCCGATCAGGAAGAACGCCTGCTCGGGCAGATGGTCAAACTCACCCTTGCACAGCCGGTCGAACGCCTCAATGGTCTCCTTCAGCGGCACGTTGGAACCCGGCTGCCCGGTGAACTGCTCGGCTGCCATCATGTTCTGCGACAGGAAGCGTTCGATCCGGCGAGCACGGTTGACCAACTGCTTGTCCTCCTCGGACAGCTCGTCGACGCCCAAGATCGCGATGATGTCCTGAAGATCCTTGTAGCGCTGCAGGATCCGGATGACCTCCTGTGCAACGCGATAGTGCTCATCGCCCACTATCGACGGGTCGAGAATCGTCGAGCTCGAGGCCAGCGGATCCACGGCGGGGAAGATGCCCTTGGAGAACACCGCACGGCTGAGCTCCGTGGTGGCGTCCAGGTGCGCGAACGTGGTGGCCGGGGCGGGGTCGGTGTAGTCGTCGGCCGGCACGTACACCGCCTGCATCGACGTGATCGACCGTCCCCTCGTCGACGTGATGCGTTCCTGCAGCTCGCCCATCTCGTCGGCGAGCGTCGGCTGGTATCCCACCGCCGAGGGCATGCGACCAAGAAGCGTCGATACCTCGGAGCCGGCCTGAGTGAACCGGAAGATGTTATCGATGAACAGCAGCACGTCCTGGCCCTGCTCGTCGCGGAAGTACTCGGCCATGGTCAGCCCCGACAGCGCCACCCGCATACGTGTGCCGGGCGGTTCGTCCATCTGACCGAACACCAGCGCGGTGTCCTTCAGCACGTTCGCTTCGGCAAGCTCGACCCAAAGGTCGTTACCCTCGCGAGTCCGCTCACCCACGCCCGCGAATACCGATGTGCCGCCGAAGTTTCGGGCGATGCGGTTAATCATCTCCTGGATCAGCACGGTCTTGCCGACGCCGGCACCACCGAACAACGCGATCTTGCCGCCGCGCACGTACGGGGTGAGCAGGTCGACGACCTTCAGCCCGGTTTCCAGCATCTCGGTGCGAGGTTCGAGCTCGTCGAACGCCGGCGGCTTGCGGTGAATCGGCCAGCGCGCAAGGTCGGAGCCGTATCCCTTTTCGTCGAGGCAAATGCCGAGGGCGTCCCAAACGTGCCCCTTGGTGCCGTCTCCCACCGGCACCGAGATCGACGCTCCGGTGTCGACGACCTCCGCGCCGCGCACCAGGCCGTCTGTCGGCTGCATCGAGATGCAGCGGACCAGGCTGTCGCCGAGGTGCAGGGCGACCTCCAGGGTCAACGTCTTGGCGAGTTCGGAAAATGTGATCTCGGCGTGCAGTGCGTTGAACAACCCGGGCACCGCGCCGCGAGGGAATTCGACGTCCACCACCGGGCCGGTGACGCGCACGACCCGGC
This sequence comes from uncultured Actinomycetota bacterium, assembly GCA_963828065.1. Taxonomy (GTDB): domain Bacteria; phylum Actinomycetota; class Actinomycetes; order Mycobacteriales; family Mycobacteriaceae; genus Mycobacterium. The sequence goes on from CAWHDL010000021.1 coordinate 7,969, forward strand.
CGTTGGTGTCCTTGCCCGCCTTGGTGGTCTCGCGTTCAGCGGTTGCGGTCATGTCTTCTTCGCTCCTATGGATCCTACTTGGCGCCGGCCAACGCGTTTGCGCCACCGACGATTTCGCTGATTTCCTGGGTGATCTGAGCCTGGCGTTCCCGGTTGGCCTGCAGAGTCAAATCCGTGATGAGGTCGTCGGCGTTGTCGCTTGCCGACTTCATTGCGCGTCGGCGGGACGCCGACTCCGACGCCGCGGACTCGAGCAGCGCCGCGAATATCCGGGTGCTGACATACCGTGGCAGAAGCGTCTCGAACAGGGTTGTCGCGTCCGGCTCGAACGAGAACAACGTGTGAGGTCCGGTGTCTTCCTCGACGTACTCGACCACCATGGGAGCGATGCGGAGCGGCAACGCAGTTTGCGACAGCATCGTCTTGAACTCGGTGAACACGATATGGAGCTCGTCGACACCGAAAACACCGTCCGGACCGGGATCGTCGCCTTCGTCGTCCGCCCCCGCCAGGAACGCATCGACCAATGTCGCCGCGATCTCCTCGGCGTTCGCGTAGGCCGGCTTCTCCGAAAAGCCGGTCCATGACCCGGTGATCTTCCAGTTGCGGAAACTGAAGTAGGCCAGCGCCTTACGCCCGACGACGTAGAGGATCGGCGTCTTGCCTTCCTGGCGCAGCAGGGAGAACAGCTCCTCGGACTGCCGGAACACGTTGGCGTTGTACGCGCCGCACAGCCCGCGGTCCGACGACACCACCAACACCGCGGCACGCTTGGGCTCCTCGCGCGCGACCAGCAGTGGATGGTCCAGCGCGGACTCCTCGGCCAGATTGGTCAGCATTTTGGTGATCTCGAGCGCATAGGGACGGGCAGCTATGACGCGGGCCTGTGCCCTGGCGATGCGCGACGTCGCGATCAGCTCCTGGGCCTTCGTGATCTTCTTGATCGCCCCGGCTGACCGGATCCGCCCGCGTAACTCCCGAAGTGTGGCAGCCATTTACACCTAGTTCTTCTTCTCCGGCGGGGCGGGCTTGCGCACCTTGACCGATTCCTTCTCGACGTCTTCTTCGGCCATCGCACCGACGTGCTCGTCGGGGACCGCCGAGCTGCCGTCAGACGTGGCGAAGCCCTTCTTGAACTGGTTGATCACGTCGGTCAGCTTGTCCTCGGTCTCCTCGGGCAGCTGCTTGGTCTCCCGGATCTCCTTGAGGATCTCATCGTGCGCCGCACGCATGTGATCGAGGAACTCGGTCTCGAACCGCCTGACGTCTTGGACCGGGACGGAGTCCAGGTGCCCCTTTGTTCCGAGGAAGATCGACACCACCTGTTCTTCGACCGGCATCGGCTGATGTTGAGGCTGTTTGAGCAGCTCCACAAGCCGCGCACCACGGTCCAGCTGCTTCCTGGAGTTCTCGTCCAGATCGGACGCGAACGCAGCGAAGGCCTCCAGCTCGCGATACTGCGACAGGTCCAACCGCAGCGATCCGGCGACCTCCTTCATCGCCTTGATCTGAGCGGCGCCACCCACGCGCGACACCGACACGCCGACGTTGATCGCCGGGCGCACGCCCTGGTTGAACAGGTCGCTCTCCAGGAAGCACTGGCCGTCGGTGATCGAGATGACGTTGGTGGGAATGTAGGCCGAGATGTCGTTGGCCTTGGTCTCGATGATCGGCAGTCCGGTCATCGAACCCGCGCCCAGCTCGTCGGACAGCTTGGCGCAGCGCTCCAGCAGCCGGGAGTGCAGGTAGAACACGTCGCCGGGATACGCCTCACGGCCGGGCGGGCGGCGCAGCAGCAGTGAGATGGCCCTATATGCCTCGGCCTGCTTGCTCAGGTCGTCGAAGACGATCAGCACATGCTTGCCGTCGTACATCCAGTGCTGACCGATCGCCGAACCAGTGTACGGCGCAAGCCATTTGAAGCCCGCAGCGTCCGACGCGGGAGCGGCGACGATGGTCGTGTAGTCCATCGCGCCACCCTCTTCAAACGCGTTGTGCACGCTGGCGATCGTGGTGCCCTTCTGGCCGATCGCGACGTAGACGCACCGCACCTGCTGCTTGGGATCGCCGCTCTCCCAGTTCTGCCGCTGGTTGAGGATGGTGTCAACACAGATCGCGGTCTTGCCGGTCTTGCGGTCGCCGATGATCAGCTGGCGCTGGCCGCGCCCGATCGGAGTCTGCGAGTCAATCGCCTTGATGCCGGTCTGCAACGGCTCCTTGACGCCCTGGCGCTGCACCACCGACGGGGCCTGAATCTCCAACGGGCGACGGGTTTCCGCCTCGATGTCGCCGCGGCCGTCGATCGGATGGCCGAGCGGATCGACCACGCGGCCCAGGAACTTATCCCCGACCGGGACCGATAGCACCTCACCGGTGCGCTTGACCTGCTGACCCTCCGCGAGCTTTTCGAAATCGCCGAGAATAACCGCACCCACGTCGTGCTCGTCGAGGTTCAGGGCTACACCCAGCACCCCGCCCTCGAATTCGAGCAGTTCCTGCGTCATCACGGACGGCAATCCCTCGACGTGCGCGATGCCGTCGCCGGTGTCGATGATGGTGCCCACCTCCTCACGCGCCGTGCCGGCGGTGAAGCTGGAGACGTACTCCTCGATCGCACCCTGGATGTCGTCGGGAGAAATCGTCAACTCTGCCATGGCTTTTCGTCTTCCTGCCTTCGGTGTGGGTCTCTATTCGCTATTAAGTTCAGTCGGGCAACCGATTCCGGGCCGCCGTCAACCGCGATGACAGCGTCCCGTCGATCACGTCGTCGCTCACGGAGACCGTCAGACCTCCCAACAACTTGGGGTCGATCTGCAGTTGCACGGATACCAGGCGGCCGTAGATGCGGCTGAGCACCTGTGTCAGCCGATTGTGCTGAGCGCCGGTCAGTTCCGCGGCTGCGCTACAGTTCGCGACGACCTCGCCGCGCCGCGCGACAGCCAACTGCGTCAGCGCGTCAACGGATTCGTCGGCTCGGCCACCGCGGAGCAGTTCGACTGTCTGCTCCAGCAACGCTTCGGTGGTGGGATTCACGCCCTGGCTGCCGTTGAGCACGTTCTTGAGCAGCCCGACACGATCTTCCGCCGGCTGCGAGTAATCGCTCAGCAAAGTCGATAGTTGCGGCTCCCCGTCGAGGATGCGGCTGAAAAAGAACAGCTGGTCCTCAACCTCGTCGGCGTGTCCGCCACGCTCTGCGCGGACCAGCAGTGCCAGTCGCGCGCCATGCTCGACAGCGTCGACCAGGTTCGCGTCGGATGACCACCGTCCCGACACCGCCGCCTTGAGGACCTCGAGCGCTGGATCACCGACCCGACCGTGCAGCAGCGACTCCACCAACCGCACCTTGGGTGCCGGATCGTCGGATGGGTCCGCCAGATGCCTTGCCAGAATCTTTTCGCGGCTCAGCAACTGGGTCACCGCGGCCAAATCGTTAGCCAGACTCGTCAATTGCGACTCGTCGAGGTTGGCCGCGACTGCTTCGAACCGCGTGACCAACCCGGTGAGCGCCTCCCGGCTGGCCGCGCGTAGCTTCGCCAGTGCCGGGACATCGATTGCGATGCTCGACGGCGCCATCGCGTCCAGCTCGTCGAGGAAGCGGTCGATGGTCGCCGACCTCGCGTTGGGGTCAGTGACGTGCTCGCGCACCAGTTCGCCGGCACGGTTCACCGCTTCGATGCCCAGGTCTTGCCGCAACTGGCGGATGAACTGCGCGCGCAACAGCTGAATATGCTGCTGGCCTTGGATTTTGACGCGTCCGACCTCAGCGTCGGCCTGCGCGTGCAGATGTTCGGCGATGCTCTTCGCGTCGGCGCGGGATTCGTCGACGACCGTCTTCGCCTCCCCTTCGGCCTCACGCAGCGCCTTCTCATGGGCTTGGGTGGCCGCCACGAGCCGTTTCGCGGCGGACGCGTTGTCCTCGAGTTGTTTGCGAACCGCCTCCTGGCGGTTGGCCATCAGCTTGCGCACCGGCGGAACGACGTAGCGCCATACCAGCCCTACGATCAGCGCGAACCCAACCAGCTGGCCGATGAACGTCGACATGAGCTACCGCCCCGCCGCCGTGGTCTTGGCGGGGGCTGGGCGCCCGACGTCGACACCCACCACACGGCCGGCCAATGTCACGGCCAGCGTCTCCATCGACGTCCGCAAGTCGGCGGCTATCCCGTCGGCCTGCTGCTTGAGCTCTTGACCTGCCTTGTGCAGAGCCAACGCCGACTCCTCGGAGGCGCGCCCTTTCATGTCCTCGAGGATCTTGCGGCCCTCAGCGCGTGCCTCGTCACGGATCGTGGAAGCGTCGCGACGAGCACGCGCCATCGCCGCCTCGTAGTCGGCTTCGGCGCCGGCGAACTGCTTGTCCGCTTCCCGATTGTTCTCAATGGTTTTGGCGACCATCTCATCGCGCTCGTGCAGCACCCTCATGATTGGCGGCACGACGAACGTGCCGATCACGCCGAGCACGATCAAGAAGATGAGCAGCACAACGAAGAAGGTGCCGTTGGGGACGAGGAAGTTGTTGGTTTCGCCTTCCCCTGCCGCAACGAACGTCATGCTCAGGTCACCCATCGCGACGAACTACTTGACCGGGGTGGCGAACACGAACAAGGCCATGAACGCCAGGTTGATGAAGTAGGCGGCCTCAACCAAGCCCACCGTGATGAAGAACGGAGTGAACAGTCGGCCCTGAGCTTCGGGCTGCCGTGCAATGCCGGAGATCAGCGCGTTACCGGCGATACCGTCACCGATGCCGGCGCCGATAGCGCCGCCGGCCATGATCAACCCACCGCCGATGAGAGCGCCCGCAGCGATCGTGGGATTCATTCCTATCCTCCTTGATAACTGGTAGTGGACCTACCAGGACTGGTCGTACCGAGTGGTTCACGTCTGGGATTTAGTCGTGATTCTCCTCAAGCTCCATCGACTGACTGAAGTACAAAATGGTCAGCAGGGCGAAGATGAACGCCTGGATAGCGCCGACGAACAGGTCGAAGCTCTTCCAGATCGCGTTGGGCAACCACATGATGTAGGCGGGGAACAGTGCTATCAGGGCCACCAGGATGCCGCCCGCGAACATATTGCCGAAAAGTCGCAGCGACAACGAGATTGGCTTGGCCAACTCTTCGACGAGGTTGATCGGCGCCAAGAACGCGACGTGGCCTTTGAGCAGCTTGATCGGGTACCCGATGATGCCGCGCCGCCAGATGCCGGCCCCGTGGTAGCAGACGAACACGAACAACGCGAGCGCCAACACGAAGTTGATATCGGAGGCCGGCGGTGCCAACAACTCGTGGGTCTTACCGTCCGACGTCTGGTACTGCACGGGCAGCACCGACAGCCAGTTCGCGACCAGGATGAAGACGAACAGCGTCACTGCGAGCGGTAGCACGAACGGAGCGACGCGCATGCCGATCGTCGTCTCGATCTGATCGCGCATCTGCACGGTGATGGCCTCGAAGAACAGTTGCACACCGTTGGGAACACCCGATGACGTGACCTTCGCGCGAAGGAAGAAAGCCAGCCCGAGCACGATCACAGCCGCGAGCGCGGTCGCGTACACAGTGTCCGTGTTGACGGTCAGGCCAAACCAATTCGCCTGCTCGTGGTGACCGACTTCAATGGCGGCTTCGGCGAGGAGGGTCTCAGTCATGATGTCGTGCCACTCCCTTCCATGTCACCATCGGCCGGTTTGCGCAGCGCCTTCAGCACCGGCAACGCCGTCGTCAGCACCAGCAGCACCTGAAACAGCGCCAACCCGAACAGCACACCCAACCCCGCGGGCCGGAACGCGAACGCGATCGTCAAGCCGACCACCGTGATGACCAGAAGCCTGGTGGCAGAGTTCAGCGCCATCTTGCTCTTGAGCGGATGCGCCGCGGCGGTGATCGACTCAACCGACCGCTGCACCAGGACCGCGTTGAGCAAACCCAGACCAAGCCCGATACCGAAGAACAACCCGAACCACGCGCTACCTAACAACGCGCCTGCGGCCACCGCCACACCGGTGACGGCAACGCAGATGAGGAACAGCCGGAATGGGCGAAACGCAACCGAGGGAAACACCAACGGCGCGTCCTGCGCTGGCGTCGTCACCTTGCTACCTCAATCCCGCGTTACTGGAAGATGCCTGGCCGATTCCCATGGCGCCCGCCGAGCGTATCGGAGGCCGACATGCGCGCTGGAATCACCCAAGGGACATCTCCCTATGTCGGTCGTTCTCGTCTCGTCGGAGGCGACTCCGACGAGCCGGGGGGCCGGCAACCCGCGGTGGTACTTTCGGGTTCTACCAGCACCGTACCACATGGTAGGCGGCCCAAAACGGCTACCTACTACTTGTCGTCGTACAGCTCCTCGCCGCGGCGCAACAGCGGGATCACGGTCACCACGATCGCGACCACAATCGCCACGAGCATCACCGCGCCGGTGTAGCGCGGGTCGAAGAAGATCGTGCTTGCTGTACCGAACGCGACGATTCCGACCCACAGGTAGATCAGTAGCACTACTCGCCGGTGTGAGTGGCCGATCTGCAATAGCCGATGGTGCAGGTGCATCTTGTCGGGGCTGAACGCGCTGCGACCTGCTCGGGTGCGTCGCACGATCGCGAGCAGCAGGTCGAGCATCGGCACGAACATGACGGCGACCACGAGGAGGAACGGCGACAGCAGAGCGAACACGTCGCGGGCTCCGTACGCATTCTGCGAGATCGGTCCTGCCGCGGTGGTGGAGGCCGCGGCCAGCATCAGTCCGATGAGCATCGAGCCGGAATCGCCCATGAATATCCGTGCGCGATGGAAGTTATGTGGCAGAAAGCCCAGACATGCGCCGGCCAGCACGACCGAGATCACCGCCGGCGGGTAGAACAGCACATCGCCGCCGTGGTCACGCAGCAAACCGACGGAGAAGATGCATATCGCCGATGCGGTGATGAACCCCAGACCGGCGGCGAGGCCGTCGAGCCCGTCGACGAAGTTCATCGCGTTGACGATCGCGACCGTGAGCGCCAGCGTCAGGAGGATGGACGAGACCTGGTCGAGCACGATCGTGCCGACTCCGCCGACGGGGATGTAGAGGACACTCCACGCGACGCCCATCGTCACAAGCACGCTGGCTGCGGTGATCTGACCGGCGAACTTCGTCAGCGCGTCAAGACCCCACTTGTCGTCGATCAGCCCGATACCCATGATGATTCCGCCGGCGACAAGCACCGCGGGCAGGCCCGAGGAATAGACGAAACCCCGAGTCAGCGCGGGCAGTTGCGATGCCAGCAGCACCGCCGCCAGCACGCCGATGTACATCGCCAGCCCGCCCATCCGCGGCGTCGGCTGCACGTGCACGTCGCGTTCGCGGGGGATCGCGACGGCGCCGAGCCGGGTGGCGAGTACCCGAACCCACCCGGTGCAGAAATAGGTGATGATCGCGGCGGTCAACCCGACGAGCGCGAGCTCGCGCAGCGGAACACCCGCGCCCCGCTCTGAGAGGGCGAGCACACCGTCGGCCAGACTCGCTGCTTCGCTCACCACTGGATGAACCGTACTTGACGAAGCTAAAGCCGACGGTGAGGGACGTGTCACCTACAGTGACGCGGTGCCGTCGTTGCTCACCAGGTTCTCCATAGTCGGCCGGCTGCCCAAACCCCTGCGGGCACAGCTGGAGCCGGAAGGCATCATCTTCGTCGCCGAGAAGGTCGGTGTCCGGCAGCGCTTCAGCGGCTCGGTGCCCGGGCGGCACGACGCCGCGGGTGCCAACCGCCACATCGGTCTGGTGGTGTTCACGCGTCAGCGCCTCTACGCGTTGCTACCCACCCTGCAACGGCTCAAGCAGCCGGCGATCGACCGGCGGTGGGACGCACCGCGGGACGGCCCGGCGAAGGTCGCGATCTCCGAGTCCGGCGTGCACCTCACCATTGACCTGCCACAGGTCGACCCGCGGTTCCACGGCGACTTGTCGCTCCACTTCCCGATGACCCTGCCAGACGATGTGGTCACTGCACTGCCGTCGCGGTCGCTGGCGTTCCCGGTGTCCGCCGAGTATGTGTTTCACATGCTCGGAGTGCGCGCTAGGCCGTGAGCGTGTCGGCCTCGAGGCCGAGCACGGTGGCGATCTCGTCGGCGCCGACGGGCCCCTCGCGGAGGATGTGGGGGGTCGGGCCGGTGAGGTCGATGATCGTGGACGCGGCCTGTTGTTGCGACGGCCCTGCGTCCAGGTAGACCCCCACGAGCTCGCCGAGCTGACGACGGGCGTCGTCTGCGGTGATCGCCGGTGCGCGACCGGAGATGTTCGCGCTCGACACCGCCATCGGGCCGACTTCGCGCAGCAACTCGATCGCCACGGGATGCAACGGCATCCGCACCATCACCTTGCCGCGGTCCTCCCCGAGATCCCACTGCAGCGACGGCGCCTGCTGGACGACGAGGCTCAGCGCACCCGGCCAGAACGCATGGATGAGCTCGCGCGCGGCCTCGGGGACGGCGAAGGCCAGGCCGTCGATCGTCTGCCACGAGCCGACGAGCACCGGTACCGGCATGTCGCGGCCGCGGCCTTTCGCCGCGAGCAATGCCGTGACAGCGGCCGGGTCGAACGCGTCGGCACCGACGCCGTACACCGTGTCGGTCGGCAGCACCACCAGCCGTCCATCCTTCACCGCGCTGACGGCCGACGCGATGCCCTTCGAACGCTGAGCTTCGTCGGTGGTGTCGAAAGTCTGTGTCACTGTGCAATCTTCCTTCGCGCGGTCACGAAACGAGGCCGTCCGGCAAAGTCGGTGTGCGCCACGACGTTCTCAAACAGGCTGGTCCGCCGCAACAATGCGACCACAACCGCGAACGCGGCGTCGTCATGCTCGATCGCGAGCAGCCCGCCTCGCACGAGCCAGCGCCCGGCGAGCGCCGAAATCGCTGGGACGAACGAAGTGCCATCCGGGCCACCGAACAGGGCCTGGGGTGGATCATATTCTGCGACTTCGGGTTCCAGCGCTACGCCGTCAGGCAGATAAGGCGGATTGGCAACGACGAGATGGACCAGTCCGTCGAGATCATCGAACAGCCCGGGATCGCAGACATCGCCGATCCGGAGTTCGACCGACGTACCTGCGGTGTTTCGGTGGGCATACGCCATCGCATCAGCGGAGATGTCGACACCGATCACCCGCGCCGCCGGCTCGTGCCGGGCCAGCGCCGCGGCGAGCGCACCGGATCCGGTGCACAGATCGACGATCAACGGTTCGGGCGGCAATTGTTGTGCCGCCGCCCATTCGAGAATGGCTTCGGTCTCGGGCCGCGGAATAAAGACACCCGGCCCGACGTCGAGGTTCAGCGGTCCGAAGGCCGCCGTTCCGGTGAGGTGTTGCAACGGAATTCGCTTGGCACGCGCAGCGATCAGATCTGCGTACCGGCTGAAGAAATCGTCTCCGACAATGTCGAGGAGCGCCAGCTGCCCGCGGTCGGTGCGCGCCACATGCGCGGCCAGTTCCTCCGCGTCTACGCGCGGAGATGTGACGCTGGCCTCGGTCAGCACCCGAGTAGCCTCATCGATCGCCTGCCGCAACCGCGTCATCATGCCTGCTGCAGACGGGATTGCTTGTCGGCGAGCGCAAGTGCGTCGAACATGGCATCCAGGTCGCCGTCAAGCACCTGATCCAAATTGTGCGCCTTGTACCCGATGCGGTGATCGGCGATCCGGTTCTCCGGGAAGTTGTACGTGCGGATGCGTTCACTGCGATCCACGGTGCGGATCTGGCTCGCGCGATCCGCCGACGCATCCGCGAGAGCCTGCTCCTCGGCCAACAACTGCAGCCGCGCCGCGAGGACCTGCAGCGCACGAGTCTTGTTCTGCAGCTGCGATCGCTCGTTCTGGCACGTGACGACGATCCCGGTGGGTAGGTGGGTGATTCGCACGGCAGAGTCGGTGGTGTTGACGCCCTGGCCGCCCTTACCCGACGACCGGTACACGTCGATGCGCAGGTCGGACTCGTCGATCTCGACCTGGCCGACTTCCTCGGGCTCCGGATAGACCAGCACGCCCGCCGCGGAGGTGTGCACCCGACCCTGCGATTCGGTGACCGGCACACGTTGCACGCGATGAACGCCGCCTTCGAACTTCAGCCGGGACCACACTCCGTCGGCCGAATCGGCCTTGCTCGCGATGGACAGCGTGGCCTCCTTGTAGCCGCCGAGGTCCGACGTCGTCTCGCCGAGCACTGTGACGGTCCACCCGTGCCGCTCGGCGTAGCGGATGTACATCCGGGCGAGGTCGGCGGCGAACAGCGCTGACTCCTCACCGCCTTCGCCCGACTTGACTTCCAGGACAATGTCGTCGGCGTCATGCGGATCCCGCGGCGCGAGCATGTCGGTCAACTGGGTGTCAAGTTCGTCGACCTGCGTTTCGAGTTCGGTGACCTCGGCGGCGAACGACTCGTCGTCAGCCACCAGCTCCCGGGCCGCCTCGAGGTCGCCGCGGGCGGTCTCGAGCTTGCGGTGCGTCGCCACTATCGGCGCGAGCTGCGCGAACCGACGCCCAACCTTGCGCGCCGCGGCCTGATCGGCGTGCAGTTCGGGGTCGGCCAGGCGGCGCTCGAGCTCGGCGTGCTCGCCGAGCAGCGCGTCGATCGCCGGAGCGCCGGTGTCTGCACCGCTTCTCTGCGCCACCAGGTCACCTCCCTCGATGCGCCAATATTCCCCGAACGCGAACCGACGCCCGCTCTGCGCCTGTGATGAGTGCTTGCCATGCGGACAAGAACCCGGCGACAGATCGGGCGTCGGATATACAGCTACTTGTCGGCGCCGGCCTTGTCGTCCGTGGCGCCCTTGCGCTTGCCGTAGCGCTTCTCGAAGCGCGCAACGCGGCCGCCGCTGTCGAGAATCTTCTGCTTGCCGGTGTAGAACGGGTGGCATTGCGAGCAGACCTCGACGGCGATCTGTCCGCTCTTCTTGGTGCTGCGGGTCGTGAACGTGTTGCCACAGCCGCAGTGCACCGTCGTTTCGACGTAGTCAGGGTGAATACCCGATTTCATAGTTTCCTCTTCATTCGTGGCCGCCGGGTCGCCTGCGCGTGACCTGCGAGCATCAGACGTGAACCGGAACCGAGGGGTCGGCTATCGATTATGCCAGGTCAGTCCCCGTCAATGCGAAACGCCCCTGGCGGTGGCGCTATTCCGGGGGCAGTAACGGTCGGATTAGTTCCTCCGATAGACGCGTGGGGGGTCAAGGGTCGACCTCACGCGCAACGGTGCCGTGAGCAGGACCCGTCTTCTCGGCATAGCAGCCGGTCAACGGTGTGGCCGTCGTGAAGCGCAATCAAAGGTGCCAGCTTCAGACCCGGTCGGGCATCCGACGGGGTCGCATAGAGGAGGACACGTGAAGCTGAAGAATGCATTAGCTACCGCAACGATCGCGAGCGCGCTGGGCTTTGGCGCTATCGGGGTGGGAGGCGCCGGTGTGGCGAGTGCCTACCCCGGCACGCCTATCCCAACGGATCCAGGACAGTGCGGTCGCGACATCAACTGCCAGCCCGGGCCAGGGGGCCCCAGAGGCCCAGAATGGAACGCCGGCCCAAGCCAGGCCCCCAGGGACGACGACTGGAACCATGGCGACGGGAACTGGAACAACCGTGGCGACGGGAACTGGAACAACGGCAACCAGGACTGGAGTGTCGGCAGCGTGAACTGGTGGCGCGGTCGCCCCGGCAAATGGTGGCGGGACGGTGATCTGCCGCCGTGGGGCTTCTGGGGCGCGCCGCCGGCGTTCCAGTGGTCGGGACCGCCGCCGTGGGTGGATCCGCATCCGATCAACTACTGGGGCTATAACGCCACACCGGTGTGGGACGACAACTTCCATGGCTGGGGGATCTGGTTGTTCGGGACGTGGGTTCCGATCGTCGGTATCGGCACCTGACTGGATATCCGAATAGCAACGGCCGCCTTGCCGTCAGGCAAGGCGGCCGTTGTCCGCACTGGTTAGGAGGCGAACTCGTCGTTCGCCGGACCGGGCGCATTCTTGGACACCTGGACCAGGAACTCGTAGTTGGTCTTCGTCTTTCGCAACTGTGACATCAGCAGGTCGATCGCTTGATGAGAATCCAGGCCCGACAGGACGCGGCGCAGCTTGTGCACGACCGCGAATTCATCGGGCGACAGCAACAGCTCGTCCTTACGCGTACCCGACGGGTTGACGTCCACTGCCGGGAAGACACGCCGTTCGGAGATCTTGCGGTCCAGCTTCAGCTCGGCATTGCCGGTGCCCTTGAACTCCTCGAAGATCACCGTGTCACCGGTCGACCCCGTCTCCACCATCGCGGTCGCGACGATCGTCAGTGAACCGCCCTCCTCGATGTTGCGCGCCGCGCCGAGGAACCGCTTGGGCGGATAGAGCGCGGTCGAGTCGACGCCACCGGACAAGATCCGGCCCGACGCCGGCGACGCGTTGTTGTAGGCGCGTCCCAGTCGCGTGATCGAGTCGAGCAGCACGACGACGTCCTTGCCCTGCTCGACGAGGCGCTTGGCCCGTTCGATCGCCAGCTCGGCGACCGTCGTGTGGTCCGACGGCGGACGGTCGAAGGTCGAGGCGATGACCTCACCCTTCACCGAGCGCGTCATGTCGGTGACTTCCTCGGGGCGCTCGTCGACGAGCACCACCATCAGATGGCACTCGGGGTTGTTGGTGGTGATCGCGTTGGCGATGTCCTGCAGGATCGTCGTCTTGCCCGCTTTTGGCGGCGACACGATCAGCGCACGCTGACCCTTACCGATCGGCATGATCAGGTCGATCACACGCGTGGTCAGCCGCTCGGTTCCGGTCTCCAGGCGCAACCGCTGATTCGGATACAGCGGCGTCAGCTTGCCGAAGTCCGGGCGCTTCTTGGCGTCCTCGACCGACCCGCCATTGACGGCATCGATCCGCACCAACGGATTGAACTTCTGCCGCTGGTTGGGCTGCTCGCCGTCCTTGGGCAGCCGGACGGCGCCGGTGATGTGGTCGCCGCGGCGCAGCCCGTTCTTGCGGACCATGTTCATCGAGACGTAGACGTCGTTCGGGCCGGGCAGGTACCCGGACGTTCGGACGAACGCGTAGTTGTCCAGCACGTCGAGGATGCCCGCGACGGGCTGCACCACGTCGTCTTCGCGCAGTTCAGCCTCGCCGCCGCCGCCGCCGCCGCCGTCGCCACCCCGTTCCCGGCGCCTGCGGTCACGGTATCGCCGGCCCCGCCGGAGCTGCCGGCCGTCGCCGCCGTCGTCGTCGCCGCGGTTCTGGCCACTCGGCTGGTCACCGCTTTGTGGTTGCTCGCCGCCTTGACGGTTCTCCGGCTTGACATCCTCGGCAGTCGACTCATCCGCATTTTTGGGTGGGTCGTCGGATTCGGGCTTGTCAGCGTCAGCCTTCGGCGGCACGTCTTCGGTCCTTGTACCGGTACCCGTGTCGCCGCCGTCGTTGGCGTCGGTCTCGTTGCTTCCTCCGTTGTGCGCCTTGCCGATTGGCTCCCCGCGCTGTTCGCGGATCGCGGCGATCAACTCGTTCTTACGCATGCCCGAGGTGCCTTTGACGCCGACCTCGTTGGCCAGCGCGCGCAGTTCCGGCAGCACCATGGTCGCCAGCGCGCTGTCGCCTTGCGGAGCGCGTTCCTGGTCGACCACGGGTGCCGAAGTTGAGATTTCAGGTGTCGCGGTGGTGGGCAGATCCGCCTTTTCGGCGCCGCTACCAGCCGCTATGAGGTCCGTATCGGTCACGGATGTCCTTTCTCTCCCCCGCAGGTTTCGTCATACGAGGGGTTTGTTGCACTCAGCCGATCCGCCGAGTGCCCGTGTCCCACCGTCGGCTTTGCAACGGTGATCGCATTGGTTCGCAGGTATATGGCGAACCGTCATCCCCGAGAAGAATTGGTGATCGTCCTACTGTCGGCGCAGGCAGAAGCTGCGATTGCTGGACGGCACCGAGGATAGCCCGCTTCCGCACGGGAAGCAAGAAAGCCCACCCCCGGCGGTCATCTGCGTAAGCGCTGCGCAATCACGTCAGAGGTCCACCGCACGCCCTCCCCGACCGACATCTCGCGGACGGTGAAGCCGTTTGCGGCACCAAACTCAAGGGCTTCGGCGGGCAGTTCCGGCCGGGTCGTCAGCGCGATAACCGCTGGTCCTGCGCCAGAAAGCGCCGCCGGAACATCACAACGCCGCAGCAGCTGCAGGTATTCCGCCGACGTCGGCATCGCCGCCGCGCGTTGTGGCTGATGAAGCACATCCTCGGTGGCGGCGAGTAACAGATCCGGCCGCTCCGTCAGCGCGACGACCAGCAGCGCGGCGCGGCTGACATTGAACCGCGCGTCCTCGTGGCTGACACGGCCCGGCAGCAACACCCTGGTGGCCGCCGTGAGCGAACGTTCCGCAGGAATCGCCGAGAAAATCCTGATGTCGGGATGCAGCCGCAGCGGCACCGCCGAGTATGTGCTGCGGTCCCCGGCCTCCTCGGTCCACGACACCACGGCACCGCCGAGCACGGCCGCCGACGCGTTGTCTGGGTGTCCCTCGAATTCGGAGGCGAGCTGGATAAGTTGAGGTTTCGTCAACGAGTTCCAACCCGCTTGGGTCAGAACGCCGTTCGCGGCGGCGAGCCCCCCAACCACGGCCGCGGCCGACGACCCTAGGCCCCGCGAATGCGGTATGTCGTTGCGACAGCGCACCGCCAGCCCGGGAACCGTCGCCCTGGCAGCCGATAGCCCCCGTTCTACGGCGCGCACAACAAGGTGCTCCGGGCCGAGCGGGACCTGTCCGGCCCCTTCGCCTTCGACCTCGACCTGCAGGCCGGAGTCGATTGTCGTGACGACGATTTCGTCGTACAGGCTGAGCGCAAGGCCGAGGCTGTCGAAGCCGGGGCCCAAATTCGCAGCTGAGGCCGACACCACGGCGCTGGCGGTCAGCCCGGCGGGCAGGGCCTGGATCACGACGCGGGCTCCATCGCTAGCCCAAGCCGAGCGTCGCGACGACGGCCATCGGATCCACAGGGATGGCCGACACGATCGGCATGCCCTTCAGCGCGGTGTCGGGATCCTTCAGCCCGTTCCCGGTGAGCGTGCACACCACCGTGGAGCCCGGCGCCACCCAGCCGTCTTCCACCGACTTCAGCAGTCCAGCGATGCTGGCCGCGGAGGCGGGCTCCACGAACACCCCTTCGCTGCGCGCCACCAGGTGATATGCCGCCAGAATCTCCTCGTCGGTCGCCGCCACGAAGCGCCCTTTGGACTGCTGTTGAGCCTCGACCGCGGAACCCCATGACGCCGGGGAGCCGATGCGGATCGCCGTGGCGATGGTCTCCGGTTCCTTGACGGGTTCGCCCAGGACAAGCGGTGCAGCGCCGGCAGCCTGCGTGCCCAGCATTCTCGGCAACCGGTCGCACAGACCGTCACGGTGGTACTCGGTGTACCCCCGCCAGTATGCGGTGATGTTGCCGGCGTTCCCGACCGGGAGCGAATGCACATCGGGTGCGGTGCCGAGCACGTCGACGATCTCGAACGCGGCGGTCTTCTGTCCCTCGATGCGCACCGGGTTGACCGAGTTCACCAGCGCGACCGTCGGGAAATCGGCGGTGGTCTTGCGGGCCAACTCGAGGCAGTCGTCGAAGTTGCCGTCGACTTGGATGATCTTGGCACCGTGCATGACGGCCTGGGCGAGCTTGCCCATCGCGATCTTGCCCTGCGGAACCAGCACGGCACAGGTGATTCCGCCACGTGCAGCGTATGCCGCCGCCGATGCCGAGGTGTTGCCTGTCGAGGCGCACAGCACCGCCTGCTGCCCCCGGGCCAACGCATCAGTCACGGCCATGGTCATGCCGCGGTCCTTGAATGAGCCCGTCGGGTTGGCGCCTTCGACCTTGAGATGCACTGTGCAGCCGGTCAATTCCGATAGCCTCGTCGCATGCACGAGCGGCGTGCCGCCCTCGAGCAGCGTGACCGGCGTCCAGTCGTCGCCGACCGGCAGGCGGTCACGGTAGGCGGCGATCAGTCCCGGCCACCGATGGTGCACCGCCGACTTGGTCGCACTCATTCGCTGCTTCCTTCCAATCGCAGGACGCTCGCGACGTTCTGCACGACGTCGAGTCCGGCCAGCGCCGTCACGGTGTCCGACAGCGCGGCATCGCTGGCCGTGTGCGTGACGACGACGACGCGGGCGCCGACCCGTTGTCCCCCGTCGTCGACGACGCCTTCCTGGCGGACTTCTGCGATACTCACCTCGCGCTTTGCGAATTCGGCTGCGACCGTCGCCAATACACCCGGCCGGTCTGCGACGTACATGCTGACGTAGTACCTCGTCGTGATCAAACCCATCGGCGAGATCGGCAGCTGGGCGTACTTCGACTCCCGCGGACCGAGGCCGCCCTGCACCCGGTTGCGGGCGGCCATCACCACGTCACCCATCACGGCGGACGCCGTGGGCGCCCCGCCCGCACCCTGGCCGTAGAACATCAGCCGGCCGGCTGCTTTGGCCTCCACCACCACCGCGTTGAATGCGCCGTTGACCGTGGCGAGCGGATGCGTCAGCGGCACCAGCGCCGGATAGACCCGAGCCGAAACCCGCTCCTGCCCGTCGTCGGTCGTGATCCGCTCGCAGATCGAAAGCAGCTTGATGGTACGGCCGAGGGCCCGTGCCGAAGCGAAGTCGGCAGGAGTCACCCTGGTGATGCCCTCCCGGTAGACGTCGTCGGCAGACACTCGGGTGTGGAATGCGATGGACGCGAGGATCGCGGCCTTGGCGGCGGCGTCGTACCCCTCTACGTCCGCCGTCGGATCAGCCTCGGCGTACCCGAGTGCGCTGGCGTCCGCCAGAGCGGTCGCGTAGTCGACTCCGGTGCCGTCCATTTCGGACAGGATGTAGTTGGTGGTGCCGTTGACGATGCCGGCCACCCGCACGACGGTGTCACCGGCCAGCGACTGGGTCAGCGGGCGGATCACTGGAATGGCCCCCGCCACCGCAGCTTCGAAATACAGGTCAACGTGTGCGCGCTCGGCCGCCTGAGCCAGTTCGCCGGTGGATTGAGCGAGGAGTGCCTTATTGGCGGTCACGACAGACTTACCGCGTTCCAGCGCACCCAGAATCGCCTTGTGCGCGGGCTCGACCGGACCCATCAGCTCGACGACGATGTCGACATCGTCCCGCGAAACCAGCGCGTCGACGTCGTTGGTGAGCAACGCGACGGGCACCCCACGGTCCGGAGCCACCCGGCGCACGCCGATGCCGCGCAGTTCCAGCGGCGCGCCGATGCGGGCGGCCAGGTCCGCGGCGCTCTCCTGGATGATGCGCACCACCTGGCTGCCGACGTTGCCCAATCCCAACACCGCTACGCCCACGGGCTTTTCGGCAGTATTCATGCGTGCGTCACCTCCAAACTCAAAAGATCGTCGACCGTCTCCCTGCGCAGGACCAGGCGGGCCTTCCCATCGCGCACCGCCACCACTGCGGGACGGCCGATCAGGTTGTAACGGCTCGACATTGAATAACAATAGGCGCCGGTAGCTGCGACTGCGAGCAGATCGCCAGGCCGGATATCATCGTGGACCCACGTATCTCGGACCACGATATCGCCGCTCTCGCAATGCTTTCCGACGACTCGGGCCAAGACCGGCTGAGCTTCGCCGGCGCGGGAGACCAACCGCACGTCGTACTGAGCATCGTACAACGCGGTGCGGATGTTATCGCTCATGCCGCCATCGACGCTCACATAGCGTCGATGGAAATTCGACGCCACAGCCACATCTTTGACCGTGCCGACTTCGTAGAGCGTGACCGTGCCCGGGCCTGCGATCGCTCGGCCGGGCTCCACGATCAGCCGCGGTTCGGGCAGGCCGGCGAGTGCCGACTCGTTGCGGACGATCGCGCCGAGCTTGGCGGCGAGTTCCTCCACCGGCGGCGGATCATCTTGCGACAGATACGATATGCCCAGCCCGCCGCCCAGGTCGATCGTCGAGATCTGGGCCGTCCTGTGCACACCGAATTCCGCAACCACATCGCGCAGCAATCCGATCACCCGGTGGGCCGCGATTTCAAAACCCGCACAGTCGAAGATCTGCGAACCGATGTGGCTGTGCAGACCCACCAATCGCAGATTATCGGTCTCGAATACGCGGCGAATCGCGGCCATCGCCTGCCCGTCGGCCAACGACAGGCCGAACTTCTGGTCCTCATGCGCGGTCGAGATGAATTCGTGGGTATGAGCCTCCACACCGACCGTCACGCGCACGAGCACGTCCTGGACGGTGCCCAGTCGGCCGGCGATCGTGTCGAGGCGTTCGATCTCCATCATCGAGTCCAGCACCACGTGGCCGATGCCAGCACGCACGGCGGCAGTCAATTCGTCCAGAGACTTGTTGTTGCCGTGCAACGCTATTCGCTCAGGAGGAAAGCCCGCATGCAATGCAACTGCGAGCTCACCGCCGGAGCAGACGTCCAGCGACAGCCCTTCCTCTGCGATCCAGCGCGCGACTTCGGTGCACAAGAACGCCTTGGCTGCGTAGTGGACGTTCTCGCCGCCGCCGAAGGCATCCGCCATCGCACGGCACCTCGCGCGGAAGTCATCCTCATCGATGACGAACAGCGGCGTTCCGAACTCGCTGGCCAGGTCCGAAACGCGAACGCCCGCAACGCGCACCTCACCGTCATCGGCGCGGACCACGTTGCGCGGCCACACATTCGACGCGAGGTGCAGCAGCTCCTGCGGAGTCTGGGGTTTCGGCGGCGCGGCGGTGGGGTGCACTTCCCCAGCATGGCGCGGTCCTGCGGGATGGGCGATCACATGCGCCCCGGGGCTGTCACGCCGAGGATCCCGAGGCCGTTGGCGATGACCTGGCGGGTGGCTTGGCACAGGGCCAACCGCGCCGTGTGCAGCTCGTTCGGCGCCTCGTCGCCTTGTGGTAACACGCGACAGGTGTCGTAGAACCGGTGATAGTCCCCGGCCAGGTCTTCGAGGTAGCGGGAGATGCGGTGCGGTTCCCGCAGCGCGGCCGCGGCTTTCAACACCCGCGGAAACTCGCCGATGCTGCGGATCAGCGTGCCCTCGCGCTCGTGGGTCAGTAGATCGAGATGACCGGTGTCGGGGATAAGCCCGAGTTCGGCGGCGTTGCGCGCGAGTGCCGACAGTCGGGCGTGCGCGTACTGCACGTAGTAGACCGGGTTCTCGTTGGACGCCGATGACCACAGCGCGAGGTCGATGTCGATCGGCGTGTCGACAGACGACCGGATCAGTGAATACCTGGCGGCGTCAACGCCAATCGCCTCGACGAGGTCGTCGAGTGTGATGACGGTGCCTGCTCGCTTGCTCATCCGCACCGGCTGGCCGTCGCGGACCAGGTTCACCATCTGGCCGATAAGTACCTCGACGGTGTCCGGGTCGTCGCCGAGTGCGGCGGCGGCGGCCTTGAGCCGCGCGATGTAGCCGTGATGGTCTGCGCCGAGCATGTAGATGCACAGGTCGAAGCCGCGCTGGCGCTTGTCCAGGTAGTACGCGAGATCGGCGGCGATGTACGCGGGCTGCCCGTCGCTCTTGATCACGACACGATCCTTGTCATCACCGAACTCGGTGGTGCGCAACCACGTCGCACCGTCCTTCTCGTAGATGTTGCCGGTTTCGCGCAGCCGCGCGATGGCCTGTTCGACACGACCGGTGGTGTGCATCGACTCCTCGTGCGTATAAACGTCGAAGTCCGTGCCGAAGTCGTGCAGCGACTGCTTGATGTGGGTGAACATCAAATCGACCCCGATGGACCGGAACGTCTCGTGCTGCTGCTGTTCGGGCTGGCCGAGCGCGTCAGGTGCCTTCTCGAGCACCTGCGCGGCGATCTCGGCGATGTAACTGCCTGCGTAGCCGCCCTCGGGCGTCGGCTCGCCCTTGGCCGCCGCGATCAGCGAACGGGTGAACCGGTCGATCTGGGCGCCGTGGTCGTTGAAATAGTACTCGCGTACTACATCGGCACCCTGGCTGGAGAGTAGCCTGCCGAGAGCGTCGCCGACCGCGGCCCAGCGGGTGCCGCCGATGTGAATCGGCCCGGTGGGATTCGCGGAGACAAACTCGAGGTTGACCTTCTGGCCACCCAACGCATCGGAATGCCCGTAGCTCGGGCCGGCGTCGATGACGTCGTTGATGACGACGCCCTGTGCAGACGCCGCGATCCGCAAGTTCACAAAACCGGGACCGGCGACCTCGGCCGACGCGATGCCGTCGACCGCGGCGAGCCCGTCAGCAAGCCAGCCAGCGAATTCGCGTGGGCTCACCCCGACCTTCTTGGAAAGCTGGAGTGCCACATTGGTGGCGTAGTCCCCGTGTTCGGGGTTGCGCGGCCGCTCGACCGTGACCGTCGCGGGCAGCGCTGCGGCGTCGAGGCCGCGCTCGGCGAGCACCGCGGCGGCGGTGTTGCGGAGCAGCTCAGCCAGGTCGGCGGGGGTCACGAAAGTCCATCCTATGGGCTGGGCGTTGTCCGGCCCGAATTCATTCCGGCGGGCTGGCCGCCACCACGATGCGCTAGTCTGGGCGGGCCCAACGGCGCAGCGTCAGCGCTATGCGCCCCCGTAGCTCAGGGGATAGAGCGTCTGCCTCCGGAGCAGAAGGCCGCAGGTTCGAATCCTGCCGGGGGCACCACCAAAAATACCCTCCCACCTGCGCTTTCGCCAATCGGCATCGGTGCGGATCAGCCCCGAAAACGGCCTCCATCTCACGACGTTGTCACCATTGCGGCTGAACGCGTGACAGGGAGCTACCCCAATCACCGCCACGGCGTGCTGGCCAGCCCGTTGATTGAAACGCAAAGACTTACATCGCCAGCGCACCGGGAGCGATCGACATCGGCATTGCGCCACGTTCGGCCCGGACATGCGACGAGCTAGCTATTCGTGCCGCTGTCCAACAAAATCGACGTATCACAACCGCCGGGCTTACCTAAGGAGCAACCCCATGAGGCGCATAGCAATGGTGCTGTCGTCATTCCTGCTTTTCGCTGCCGTGCTGACCGCCTGTGGCGGCAGCAACCAGTCGTCGCCATCGGCGCCGTCGTCTGCTCAGGCAAGCCCAAGCGGGCAGTACTCGATGACGAGCACGCCATCGACGCCGCCGCCAGGATCGCCGAGCGCCGCTGCGCCCGGAAGCCAGATCGTCATCTCCAACTTTGCATACACCGTGCCCCCGTCAGTCAAACCCGGTCAGCAGCTCACCATTGTCAACAACGACGAGCGCAACCACACCGTCACCGCCGACGAGAACAACGTCTTCGATATCGTGATATCCGGGAGCGGCGGCATCGAGAATTTCACCGCTCCAACGACGCCCGGCACCTACGCATTTCACTGCAAGTACCACCCCAACATGCATGGCGTGCTGACCGTCCAGTAGGCCGCTCTGTTATGCCGACTGGTACGTAGGCGTTCGACAAGCCCGACGTGCGTGCGGTCGCTGAGGCGATTTCCCGGCCGGGCGTGCACGCGCTCGCGACCAACACTGCCCGTCACCATCTCAGGCTCGGCGACGTCACACCAACGGCGTAAGCCGCTCATGGTTCCGGTGTTCTGAGCCTCGCGTCCGGGGACCTGTATTCGCCGTATTGCTACCCTTTCGCGATGCGCCGTGCGCTCACTCATCACCTGGCCGCCGCACTCGTCGCCACCTGCCTTTGTTCGCTCGTCTCGATCGTCGGTTCGGCGACCGCCTCGGCCGTTGCCAATATTTCCGGAATGGCGGTCTTCCTCGACCCGGGTCACAGCGGGGCGAACGATTCGTCGATAACCAGGCAAGTCACCAACGGCCGCGGCGGCACCAAACCCTGCGAGACGACCGGGACCTCCACCGGTGATGGATACCCGGAACACGCCTTCACCTGGGACGTCGTGATGCGCGTGCGCGAGCAGCTCAGTCAGTTGGGCGTGCACACACAGATCTCACGCGATAACGACACGTCCCTCGGCCCATGCATTGATCAGCGGGCCGCCGCGGCGAACGCGATGCACCCCGATGCGATCGTGAGCATCCACGCCGACGGTGGGCCAGCGTCTGGTCAGGGATTCCACGTGAACTACTCCAGCCCACCCCTGAACGACGCCCAAGCAGGCCCGGCGATACAACTGGCGACGATCATGCGCGATTCCCTGGTCGCCGCGGGTCTGACGACGTCCACGTACATCGGATCGGACGGCCTCTACGGCCGCGCAGACCTCGCCGGGCTGAATCTGGCCCAGTACCCAGCGATACTGGTCGAGCTGGGCAACATGAAGAATGCCGACGAGGCCGCTCAGATGGAGAGCCCCGACGGGCAGGCCAGATATGCCACGGCCGTCACGCAGGGCATCGTCGCTTATCTCACTACGAAAGCACCCGCAAGCTAGTCGCACGACGCCGCAACACACGGTGAGCCACGAATCTCGGGCGCCAAGGAACCGGGCAGAGACAATGTCTGGTATGCCTGCTCGGCGGCGCCACTCGATCTATCACCCGCGGCTTGCCCTTGCTCTGCTGTTAGTGGGTGCGGTCATCGTGGCGACCGGGGTGGTGATTGGACGCAACTTCAGCCCACACACATCTGCGCCCGGGCCGACGCCATCGCCAACCCGAACCGCTGTCGTCTCCCCGGGCGCGCCCCCGGCGAGCCCCCCAACAAACTCGGGTTCGGACGAATTGACAGCGCTGGCCGCCGATTTCGCGCAGTTGCAGAGCCAGCTGCACGCGGCGATCGGTATTGCTGTCAGTCCCGTGGGCAGCGCAGCGTCCCCGTCGCCGCTTGGCGACTGGCAAACCGGGCCTGCATGGTCAACGATCAAGGTGCCGTTGACAATCGCCGCACTCCGCCAAGAAAATCCGCCCCAGATCACCGCGGCGATGAAGGCTGCCATCACCGAATCCGACAACGCTGCAGCCGAATCCATTTGGGAGGGCTTGGGCGATCCCGTCACCGCAGCGCATAAGGTCGAGGACGTACTGAAAGAGGCCGGCGATTCGACGACCGTTCAATCTCAGAAGGTACGGCCCGAGTTCACCGCTTTCGGGCAGACCGACTGGCCGTTGATCGAGCAGGCCCGATTCCTCGCCTTCGCCGTGTGCGACAACCGGAACGCGCCGATATTCTCGCTGATGGGGCAAGTCGAACAAGACCAGCGCTGGGGCATGGGCACCATTCCCGACGCTCAAATCAAAGGCGGCTGGGGGCCCTCACCCTCGGGTAGCTATCTGGTCCGGCAGATCGGAATCCTTTCCACGCCGACGGGGACGATCGCCGTCGCGATGGCCGCTGCGCCCGCATCGGGTTCGTTCGCCGACGGCACCCACGACCTGACCGAGGTGGCGAACTGGCTGACACCTCACCTAGCCACCCTGCCCGCCGGGCACTGCGACAGCTGACTAATACAGGTAGACCCTGGCGTTGCTTCCCCCGGTGCAGGTGACCCAGTTATCCGAACCGTAAGCCGCGCAGTCCATCAGGAAGTTCGCGGTGTTCGCCGGATCGCAGCGGGCGCCGTTGATGGTGTTACACGCGACGGCGCCGGGCGCCGACACCGTTCTGAAGTCACGAGTCGGACGGCCGAACTGCGCCCAGTACGACTTGAGCACGCTGGAAGCGAAGTAACACGACGTTTCGGGTGTGCCGCGCCCAGAACGGCTCCCCCACCCTGATTGGTTCGGGACAGATTCGCCCTGGTCGCACGACTCATGGGAGGCGCTGTTATCCGGGCCCATGACAAGCGGCGGCAGAGCAGTGGAGGCCGGCGGCGGTGGCGCAGACGAATTCGATGGCGATGCCGTCTTTTCAGTGGTCGACTCAGGGGCTGCGCTCGTCGATGAAGGGCCGGCGTTTTGCGCTGGCTTGGCGAGCAGACCGATGACGATGCCAATACCGCCGAGAAGCAATACCGCCACAACGGCGATCACAGTCGGCAGGATCCATTGCCCCGATCGTCTGCCGACGTCCTGTGTCCGCGGCATCTGGGTGTGCGGCATCTGGGTGTACGGCATCGGTGTGGGCGGCATCTGGGTCGGCGGTATCTGTGTCGGCGCCATCGCCAAGGGGTCGTATTGACGATGCTGCATCACCGGCTCGGTTGGTGGCGTCACCGGTCGCGGCGGCAGCCACGTTTGGCTCGACGACGGCGAAACAGCTGGGGGGCCAAGCATCGTCGCCGGCTCCGGTAACGTTCGCCGGTCTGCTTTCAGTGCCTTCTGCGCCGCGCGTCCCAAGGCGCCGGCGGACCCATACCGATCGTCGGGATCTTTGGCCATGCCGCGAGCAATGACCTCGTCCAGTGACGCGGGAACATTTGGATTGACGACGCTTGGGCGAGGCGGCGGGGATGAGATGTGAGCAGCGATGACCTGCTCCATGCTGTCGGACAAAAACGGACTGCGCGCCGTCAGCGCCTCATACAGAACGCACGCCAAGGCGTAGACATCGACTGCGGCCGTTACCCCTTGGTCGAGGAACCGCTCCGGCGCCATATAGGCAAAGGAGCCGATGTGAGTTCCCGTCATGGTCAACCGGGTATCACCCTTTGCCTCGGCAATACCGAAATCGACCAGGTATCCGAAATCCGCCGGCGTGACAATGATGTTCTGGGGCTTGACGTCGCGATGAATCAATCGCTCGTCGTGCGCCGCATCGAGAGCCGAGGCGATCTGGCTGATGATTGATACCGCCCTGGCCGGTTCGAGAGCACCCAGCTTGATCAAGTCATACAGCGTCTGCCCCTGCACCAGGCGCATGTCGATGTACATGCTGCCGTCGATCTCTCCCCAGTCATGAATCGGGATAACATGTGGCTCTTGAAGAATTGCGGCGGCACGCGACTCTCGGAGGAATCGCGTCCGGAACGTCTCGTCTCGGGAAAACTGATCACTCAGGATTTTCAACGCGACGGTTCTGCCCTTGGCAGTGTCGTACGCCTGATACACCTCCCCCATTCCACCCTTGCCGAGGAGGCCGGTGATCTTGTACTTGCCGAACGTCGTCCCGACGCGCGAGTTCACCCCAGTCACTCTCATCTCCGTGTGTCCGCAAGAAGTATCCGCCGGAAACCCGGGTTGCACATCCGTTTGCCGACAAAGCCGGACTTGCCGGTGCTCGGCGGCGACGGGATGGTCGGTGACGCCCGGCGTGCACGAAAATCGACCTTATTCCGAGTCCCTTTGGTTTAGCGTTGACCGCGCCGCCTAATGGACCGAGACGAGGTTGGTACATGCAGCGACAACAGAGGAACCGACACCACGCCATGCGGACCCACCGGTCGATCAAGGCAGCGCTCGGCGTCGCGTGCTCGGTGCTGCTGGTCGCGGGCTGCAGCGCGACGGTGCTGGACGGCCGTGCCCTGTCCATGCTCTATGACCCGCACCGGGTGGGCGGACTGCCCGCAACAGACGGTCCGAGCGGGCCCCGCGACAACGCGCCAAAACCCACCGGCACCGTGAACGACACCGACGGCGGCGACATCGACAAACTGGTGTTGTTAGCGCTCAACGACATCGAGGACTTCTGGAAGCAGAACTACTCCGAGTCTCTGCAGGGCAGCTTCAAACCGGTATCCAACCTGCTGTCGTATGACTCCAACGACCCGAACAGTCCGAAGGCGTGCGGCGAAAAGCTGTACGGGCTCGTCAACGCGTTCTACTGCCCGCCCAAAAACCTGATGGCCTGGGACCGCGGGGTCCTCTTGCCCTCCGCCAAGAAGTATTTCGGCCCGATGTCCGTGAACGCCGTGCTGGCGCACGAGTACGGGCACGCCATCCAGAGGATGGCCAATGTGGTCGACAACTCGACCCCTGTCCTCGTTCTCGAGCAACAGGCTGACTGCTTCTCGGGAACCTATGTCCGGTGGGTTGCCGAAGGCCGCTCGCCGCGCTTCACCCTCAGCACCACCGACGGCCTGGACCACGTCCTGGCCGGAGCGATCGAGCTCCGCGACCCGACCCCCAACCCCGAAAATCCAACGACGAGCAACCCTCATGGGTCCGCCCTCGACCGCGTCGGCGCGTTCCAGATCGGCTTCGACAGCGGCGCCCAAGCGTGCGCGAAGATCGACATGAACGGGATCGAAAAGCGCCGGGACGGCCTGCCTCAGTCGCTGCAAGTGGACCCTGAAGGCACCGTGGAGAGCGGCCAATCCGAGATCAACACACAGCTGTTGTCGAACCTAATGGAGCTGTTAGGCAAGATTTTCAACCCTGCGAAGCCGCCCACCCTGAGCACCGAGCCGGCAAATTGCCCGGACGCGCAGACCAGCAAGCCGGCCTCATACTGCCCCGCCAACAACACCATCTATGTGGACCTGCCGGCACTGCAGGAAATGGGCAAGGCTGCCGACGAGTCGCAGATGGTCTTGCTGCAAGGCGACAACACCGCGATCTCGGTCTTCACATCGAGGTACGCGATGGCTGTTCAGCACGAGCGCGGCCTGGCCCTCGACACGCCCGAAGCCGCGCTGCGCGCCGCATGCCTGACCGGGGTGGCTCAGCGCAAGATGGCCGAGCCCATCACGCTGTCCTCCGGGGACACGCTCGTGCTTTCCGCCGGTGACGTCGACGAAGCCATCTCCGGCCTGTTGACCAATGGACTCGTCGGCAGCGACACCAGTGGCAAGATCGTGCCGGCCGGCTTCACCCGGATCATCGCGTACCGATCGGGTTTGTTCGGCAACATCGACGAGTGCTACCAACAGTTCCCCTGACGGCCGGGATGACAGGAGGAGGGTGATGAGCGGACCTGAGAGTTCCGAGCCGACCGAGACCCCCTGGTGGCAACAGGTGAAGCGACGGACGCCGCCGACACCCAGCCACTCAGCCGATCCGCAGAGCGCGCCGTCCCAGCCGCCGTCGTCCCAGCCGCCGTCGTCCCAGCAGCCGGCGTACCAGCAGCCGGCGTACCAGCAGCCGGCGTACCAGCAGCCGGCGTACCAGTCAGTTCAACAGCCCGCGCCGCAGCCGGCGCAGCAGAGCCACTACTACCCGCAATATGTCCAGCAACCCGGCCCGTACGGCTACCCGGGACCGTACGGCGCGCAGCCCGCCGGCGCCGCCGGGGCACCCAACCAATCGAAACGTTGGCTGCTGATCACTGGCGGGGTGCTCCTGGGAGTCATCGCGGCGTTGGCACTCGTGCTGGGCTTGTTGGGGTTCGGCGCGTTCAACCGCCACGTGCTCGACGTCAACAAGGCTCAAGAAGCAGTCAAGCGTGTCATCACGGACCCGACCGCTGGTTACGGCGTCGACAACGTCACGGATGTGAACTGCAACAACGGCGACAACCCGTCCGCCAAGAAGGGCGAGACGTTCACCTGTCAGGTCACTGTCGACGGGAAAAAGCGCCACGTGACTGCGGTGTTCATCGACGACAACGGAACCTACGAGGTGGACCGACCGAGGTAGCCGATCGCGAAACGGCAGGGAATGAACGCCTTGCCGACTCGTCTCCAACACGAACGGCGAAATCTGGCCTTTGAGCGTGTGGCTTGAGTAGCCTGTTCACAGGGGGTAGCCAGGCGCCGAAGGCGTAAGGGGGCGTGCTGTTATTGACCTTTATCTGTGGGGGTGGATCGTGACGACCGCTGTCACGTTCCTGGCGGCCCGGAGGTTCGCCGACCAGCGACATGCGCCGGCAGTTCAGTCGCTAGCCGGGGTCAGCGTGATCGCCGGAGCAGTGTGGCCGGTGCTCGTGCTCGGCGTGGTGGAACTCGGCTCGCTGGTGACGGTTTCGAAGCTGCACCACTAGCAGCGCTTACTGGCTCTGCTGCACCCTGGTGTTGGGGCTGGGAACTATCACGTTTCCTGGGCCATACAGCGCGTTGGACAGACATCCCGGGATGCCGCTGCACGAGCTCAGGGTCCCCTCACTAGGCGCACCGCCGGTGTTCACCGGCGGTGCCGCCGGTGTCCCGCAGTTGTTCACCGGCGCGCCTTCCTGGAGGATCGACATGTTGACGCCGCCGCAGTCGGCAAGCCTCTGTGAAGCGGGCTGACCAACCAACCCCACTCCAATCGGGGCGGCGATGACCGCCATCGAAGCCGCGCCGAAAACTAGTCCACGTACTGAAAACCGAAACGCCACTGATTCCCCCTCGGTGTCGAGTGTTCCTGACATTCTGGCACAATCCCGCGGCGGCGCGACTTCTTCAGCGGACCAGTCGCCGGAGCAGGGCAGACGCCGCCGCGATCCCCGCCAGCGCAGCGACGATCAGGACCCCCATGTCAAGCAGCGCGTTTGACGGTGTCCCGATCAACAACGTGCGCAACAAGTTGACCTCGTAGCTCAGCGGGTTGACAGCGCTCAGCCGGCGGAGCCATTCCGGCATCACATTCACCGGGTACAGCGCATTCGAGGCGAAGAACAGGGGCATCGTGATCGCCTGCCCGATGCCCATCAGCCGATCCCGATTTTGTACCAGTCCGGCGATTGTCATCGACAGGCACGCGAAGAACGCGGATCCGAGCAGCACCACACCCATCGCACCCGCAATGCGCAGCGGATTCGCGGTCAAATGCACACCCATCAGATATGCCAGCACCAGCACGCCGACCACCTGCGCCACGGATCGCACTCCAGCGGCAAACGCCTTGCCGGTGATCAGCGCGGACGCGGGCGCCGGCGTCACCATCAGCTTCGCCAGGATGCCTGCGTCGCGATCCCAGATGATCTGGATGCCGTAGAAGATCGAGATGAACAGCGCCGACTGCGCGATGATGCCCGGCGCCAAGAAAGCGAGGTAAGGCACCGACCCGGTGTCGAAGACGCGCAATCTGGAGAACGTCTGGCCGAAGATCAATAACCACAACGCCGGCTGCACCATTCGGGTCAGCAACTCCGAACGGTCGTGCCGTAACTTCTGCAACTCCACCAACGAATACGTGCCGACTCGGACCAGCATCCCGTGGACGCGCCGCCATCCCCGCGGGGCACGGATGACGGTCGCAGTGGCTCGCGGTTCAACTGACACGACGCGCCGTCCTTCTGCTCGAACGGATTTCGCGCAGCCCGGTCCTCGAGGCCTCTTCTTCGAGATCCGAACCCCCGTAGTGGCGGAACACATCCTCGAGCGTCGCGTGGGCTGACACGCTCTCCTTCAGTTCGGGAGGGGTGCCGATGGCCTGGAGCCGGCCATGATGCATCAACGCGACCCGATCACACAGTGCATCGGCCTCTTCCATGTAGTGCGTCGTCAGCAGCACGGTCATCCCGAACTCGGCTTGCATATCCGCCACGTGGGCCCAAACCCCATCCCGTGCAATCGGATCGAGTCCGACGGTCGGCTCGTCGAGAATCAGCAGTGACGGCCGGTTCACCAACGCCTGCGCCAATTCCAGACGACGCACCATGCCACCTGAATACGTGCGCGCCAACTCGTCGGCGACGTCCAGCAGATGCATCGCGTCGAGCGCTTCGTCGACGCGGTCGGCCCGCGCTCGTCGCGGCACGTCGTACAACCTGGCAAACCATTCGATGTTCTGGCGTCCCGTGAGCATGAGCTCAATCGAAAGTTGTTGGGGCACATAACCGATGTTGTAGCGGATGTCCATCGTCTGCCGACGGCTGTCTAGTCCGAAGACATACACCTCGCCGGCCTGCGCGGGCGTCAGCGTCGTCAGCACCCGCACCACCGTGGTCTTTCCCGCACCGTTCGGCCCGAGCAGACCCATCGTCTCCCCGGACCTCACCTGCAGCGTGAAATCGTCGACCGCGAGGAAATCGCCGTACCGGTGCGTCAGATGCCGGCAGTCCACGGCCAAGTCGGTGGACGGACTCATCTCTGCCTCTCATGCAACTTGCGGGTGATCTCGGACATCACCGAAAGGCCGCGGCTCAGTGCGTGGATCTGGTTCTCGTCCAGATCGCCGAGCACCTCGGACAGCGCCGCTCGGCCCGCCGCGCGGGAAGCATCCGCAACATGTTGCGCCGAATCCGTCAGCCGCAGTCGCCCTACGCGGCGGTCATCGCTGTCGACCGCCCGGGTGATCAGACCGTCGGACGCCAGCTTGGACACCAGCGTCGACGTGGTGTTCGGCACCAGCCCCAGTTCGGCCGCGGCTTCTGTCACCGAGATGTCCGGCCGCCGCCCGACCAACCGCAACAGTTCGGCCTGCGCCTCGGTCAATCCCGACGCGTCGAAGCCGCGCCCGGCGGAGCGTCGCAGCTGGCGCCGGAAGCGCCCGACGACACCGAACACCTCCGTCACGAGGTCGGTGCGCGTTTCCACGACACCACAATACCTCTGCTACAGAGGTATCTGCCTCACCGATGGAGGCTCGCCACCACCTCGGCGACCTCCCGCAGCTGGCCGACATCATCGCTCGTCGGGATCAGGTGCACTTCGTCGGCACCGATGTCGGCGAACGTCTGCAGCACTGCAACCAGGTGTTCGGCGCTGCCGGCGAAGCCGGTCGACGGCGCCATTGCGTCGACGTACTTTGCGGGTAGCCAATTCATGTAGTGACGCAAATGGATGTGCACCTGTTCGCGCGCCGACACTTCCGGCCCGAGTGCGAACCAGAACGACGTGGTCAGCCGCGGCGGCGGCTTGCCCGCGTCGGCCCATGAGCGTCTTGCGATGTCGTACAACGCACTCACCTTGTCGACGTCGAGGTCGAGCGTCGTGCCGGCCAGGCCATCGGCCCATTCCGCCGCGCTGCGAACGGTTTTCGGTCCCATCGCGCCGACCAGCAGGTCCGGTCCTCCGTTCTGGACCGGCGACGGCCCGACCGGGCACACCGACTCGGTCAGCTTGTCCCCCGCCCACACACGCTTCATCGTGGCCGCCCGCTCAGCCATGTCCCGCATGGTCTGCGTCGCGGGGTCCGCGCCGACGGCACGGTAGTCCTCGTGCCGGCCGCCAACGCCGAGCCCGACGGTCAGGCGGCCGCCGCTTAGCATGTCTGCGGTCGCCAGCGCCTTGGCGAGCATGACAGGGTCGTGCAATTGCGGGACGATGACCGTGCTCACCAACCGCACCCGTTCGGTCCACGCCGAGAGCGCGCCGAGCAGGGTGAGCGTCTCGGGGTTGTCGAATGCGATGCGCTCCCCGAAACATGCCGAGGCAAAAGGGCCTTCGTCGATCGCCCGCGCCCATGTCCGCAGAATCGAAGCGTCCAGATCCGGTTGCATGATCGGCATCGTCATGCCTACCTGCACGACAGCTCCCCCATGATCGAGGCAACGGAGCCGGCCTTAGCCTTCTTGAACCCGGTTCCCGCCCAGATGTTCGTGGCGTGCGGATCGCCAGCCCGCACAGATGCCGCGCGCAGCGGGCTGGTCAGGTAGTGGATCTCCGGATACCCGAACGAGGCCTGCGCCTCGTGCTCGTCGATGAACCGATTCCGCAGGCCGCGCGCGTAGCGACCCGAAAACGCGCGCGTCACAACTGCTTCGGTGAACTGTGGATCTTGCAGAGCCGCGCGGTGCACGGGGCTGCTGCCCGCCTCGTCGGCAAGCAGAAACGCCGTGCCGAGCTGAGCGGCCGCCGCGCCCGCGCGCAGCACACCGTCGACGTCCTGCGCGGTCATCAAGCCGCCCGCCGCGGCCACCGGCACCGCAGCGCAGGCGATCACGTCTGCCAGAAGCTCTGGCAACGGCTGCGTGGCGGGCTGTGCGGTCGGGTCGTAGGTGCCGCGGTGCCCACCGGCCGACGGCCCCTGCACCGCGACCGCGTCCACACCTCGGGACACCGCGATCTGTGCCTCGGCCGCCGTGGTCACCGTTGCGACGGTGACGATGCCCGAGTCCTTAAGGCGCCGGATCTCTGCGGCACTCGGGCAATCGAAGGTGAACGATGCGACCTCGGGCCGCAAATCCAGCAGAACGTCGAGTTTGGTCGTCCAGCCGTCGTCGGTGTAGCGCGGTTCCCCGAGCTCGGTTCCGTACCGCTGCGACTCGCCGGCCAGTGCGGCAGCGTATCGGTCGATGTCGGCGGGATCGGCCGCGCTGGGCTGCGGGACAAACAAATTCGCACCGATCGGACCCGATGCCAGCTCCTGGGCACTGGCGAGACGTTCGGCGAAGACGTCAGCGGACACATATCCGGACGCGACGAAACCGAGCCCGCCAGCGTTGGTCGCAGCGGCCGCTAGTTCGGGCGTCGACGGTCCACCGGCCATCGGCGCGGCGATGATCGGCACATCAAGATCAGCGAACTGGAATCGGCTCGAGGCGCTCATGGCTGCTTCATATCACTCCCGCGCGGATACCCTCGCGGCACCCGCCGCGAACCGGCCACCGACATGCAAGCAACCATGTCGCGCGCAGCGGCTCAGCAGCCGAGTTGCACTCCGGCGGTGCCGACGATGTCGACACTTGCGGCCAGCGACACGGCCAGATCTTTCTGCACCATGTTCGCCGCATCCGGGGAGATCGTGCCGCGGTGCATGGCATCGCACACCTTGTGGCCCTCGTCAAGCAACTGCTGCGTACTCAGGAAGACGTACTTGGGCTGCAGCAGCCGCAGATATTCGCTCTCGTCCGCCGCCGCGGGCGCTGCCGCCGTCACCGCGGACGCCAGCACGGTCGCAACGACGGCGATCAGGACGCGAAGTATATGAACCATGATCGACAACCTCCTACAGGCACTATCTCATCGACCGCACGTAGAGCAGGCAGTCTTGCGGATTCAGGCTGAGATTCGGGAAGACCGTATGACGGACCGCCCGGCCCTGCAGCTCGAAGCCGCACCTGTCGAGCAACCGGGCCGACCTCGCGTTGTCCACATGCACCGCCGCCGTGACCCGCAGCAGCTGTGGATCCAGTCGCAGCCGTTGCAGCGCCACGCCTATCGCCTCGGACATCAGGCCACGGCCCCACCACCGCACGGCCATGCAGTAACCCATCTCGGCGGCGTGTACCTGCGGTCGTCGATAGCCGAGTTGGCCGATCACCTCGCCGGAATCACGCAGCACGACCAGCCAGGTGTGGTCGTCGCCCACGTTGAACAATTCCCTGATAACCCGCCGCGTCTCGTCGACATCGGGGTGCGGCGCCCACCTCAGGTACTCGGTGACCCTCGGGTCCGAGGTCACAGACGCGAACAGGGTCGCGGCGTCGCCGACCTGCGGCGCGCGCAACAGAATGCGGGTCCCGAAAAGCACGTCGTCGTCCGGCATGCGCCCATCCTCCAATAGCCTCTGGTGGCCGCATGCCGGACCTGGTTGACTGGCTTCGTCATGTCCATCGCGTTCAACCACACCATCGTGGCGGCCAAGGACAAGGGCGAGTCGGCCGCCTTCTTCACCGAACTGTTCGGCCTGCCGCCCGCCAAGCCGTTCGGTCGGTTCCTGATCGTTGGACTGGACCACGGTGCCAGCCTTGATTTCGCCGACAGCGGCGACGACGTGCGACCACAGCACTACGCATTCCTGGTCTCGGAGGCCGACTTCGACGTGATATACGGCCGCATCCGTGAACGCGGCATGGAGCACTGGGCCGATCCGCAACGCCGCCGGCCGGGCGAGATCAACCACAACGACGGCGGCCGCGGCGTCTACTTTCGTGATCCCGGTGGCCACTACCTCGAGATCATCACCCGGCCGTACGGTTCCGGCGGGTAATACTGACCGGTGTCATCGCCAGCCGCAGCACCGCGGGACGGGCGCGACGTCATCGCCGCGTTTCTTCCGCAGTCGCCGTTCGTCGTCAAGCTCGGAATCGTCGCCGAGGTGCTGGAAGCCGACGGCGTGCGGCTCCGACTGCCGTGGGATCCGACCAACACGACTCTCGGTGACATGGTGCACGGCGGAGCGATCGCCACCCTCGCCGATCTCACGGTGATGGCAGCCGCATGGTGCGGAGCCCAAGCGCCCGAATCGTTTCGCGGTGTGACGGTTTCGATGGCGCTGGACTACCTCGCGCCCGCCCGTTCCACCGACCTGATCGGTGAGGGAAGGGTATTGCGGCGCGGTAGGTCGCTGGTCAACTGCGAGGCGGACGTGCGGCGCGCAGACGGGGAACTCGTCGCGAAGGCTATCGCTACCTACAAGCTCGGCTGACCGGCTCTAGAGCGTCACCTCGTCCAATTTCCCGGTCGCGACGTCGAAGATGAAGCCGCGCAGCGACTCATGTTTCGTGACGAAGGGGCTCGCCTCGATTCGCCTGATCGACTGACGGACATCCTCGTCGACGTCGGGGAACGCTTCCGTGGCCCACTGCGGCTTGATGCCGGTGTCGTCGTGGATCGACCGCTTGAAGTCGTCGTCGGTGAAGGTGAGCATGCCGCAGTCGGTGTGGTGGATGAGGATGATTTCCCGCGTTCCGAGCAACCGCTGGCTGATGGCGAGTGAGCGGATCTCGTCATCGGTGATGACGCCACCGGCGTTGCGGATCACATGGGCTT
This sequence comes from uncultured Actinomycetota bacterium, assembly GCA_963828065.1. Taxonomy (GTDB): domain Bacteria; phylum Actinomycetota; class Actinomycetes; order Mycobacteriales; family Mycobacteriaceae; genus Mycobacterium. The sequence goes on from CAWHDL010000021.1 coordinate 42,263, forward strand.
CGCCGTCTTTGAGGCCCAGGATGCGGTACACGTCGAGCCTGGCGTCCATGCACGCGACGACCGCGACGTGCTTGCTGGGTGGCAACGGCAGCGGGCCGGCGAAGTTGCGGGCGTATTCGGCGTTGTTGGCCAGGTATTCGTCGGTCACGCTCATTGGGACCTCCTCAGGATGTGGCAGCAGACCCGTGGCAGGCCGATGCTATCAACGGGCGTGGCGACATCCGTGTGCCACGATCACGGTGATTCTGCCGATTAACGGAGGGCAAGGATGACTGCGGCGCAGCACTCTCTCTACACACGGCTGGGCGGCTACGACGTGATCGCGGCGGTGATCGACGACATGTTCACCGCGATACGCACCCACGCCCGGCAACTCCTGGTCGACCAGACGTGCCAACTCAGCGGAGGTCCGTGGTTGTAAATCGGACGCGACATGAAGACGTCACACGCTGGACTGGGGATCACCGCCGCGGAGTGGACCGGCAACATGGTGCACGCCGAGACCGCCCTGGTGGGGAACGACGTCGCGGGCCCCGAACGGGCCGAGTTCCTGGGCCTGTTCGAGCGCTACCGGGACGAGATCGTGGAGGGCGGTTAGGCGACGGTGTGGGTAGCCAGCCCCCGCCACGGCGAAACGCGTGGTCATCGAGCGGCCACGGCCCGGTCGGCGGAGCGACGAACCGCCGAGTAGCCGATAACCGCGACGCGGGCGGCGTGATCTCCTACATTGGCCGCATGCAGCGGGTGGGCGGCGGCCGCGGGTGATCGGCTTCCTGGCCCGTCGGCTGCTCAAGTACATCGTGCTGCTTCTGCTCGCATCCTTCCTCGCGTTCAGCATGGCGTCGGCGTTCTTCCACCCGCTCGACAGTCTCCTCCAGCGCAATCCGCGGCCACCGCAGACGGTGATCGACGCGAAAGCCGCTGAGCTCGACCTCGACAAGCCGATACCGGTTCGGTACGGCAAATGGGTGTCCGGCGTGGCCCGCGGCGACTTCGGCACCACGGTCGGTGGTCAGCCCGTTTCGCAGGAGTTGTGGCGGCGCATCGGCGTGAGTTCACGGCTCGTCATATGGGGGTCGGTGATCGGGACAATCGCGGGGGTGCTGCTGGGAGCGTGGGGGGCGATCCGGCAGTACCACCTGAGCGACCGCGTGATCACTGTGCTGTCGCTGCTCGTGCTCAGCATCCCCACATTCGTCATGGCGAACCTGCTCATCCTGGCCGCGCTGCGAGTGAACTCGGTGTTGGGCGTGCAAGTCTTCGAGTACATCGGTGAAACCTCGGCGGACGCGCGCGGTGGCTGGTGGAACCAGTTCGTCGACTGGGTGCAGCATCTCGTCTTGCCGACGATGACGTTGGCCCTGGGGGCGATGGCCATCTACAGCCGCTATCAGCGCAACGCCATGCTCGACGTGCTGGGGCAAGACTTCATCCGCACTGCGCGGGCCAAGGGTCTGACCCGCCGCCGGGCCCTTTTGAAGCACGGGCTGCGGACAGCGTTGATACCGATGGCGACCCTGTTCGCGTACGGAATCAGTGGGCTCGTCACCGGCGCAGTGTTCGTCGAAAAGATCTTCGGCTGGCATGGCATCGGCGAGTGGGCCGTGCAGGGCGTCGCGACGCAGGACACCAACATCACCGTGGCGGTGACCCTCTTCGCTGGCGCGATGGTCCTGGTGGGCGGTCTCCTCTCCGATGTCATCTACGGTCTGCTCGACCCGAGGGTCCGGGTACAATGACTGAAACTGCTGTCGTCCAAAAAGGCGTTCCTTCAGCGGAATTCGTGTCTCGACGTACTCTCGTCCTGCGCCGGCTTGTCCGCAATGAGCCCGCGGTGGTGGCTCTTATCCTGCTGGTTCTGCTGTTCGTGGCATGCTATGCGCTGCCGCCGCTGCTGCAGTACAGCTACACCGATTTGGACTACTCCGCACTCCAGGAGCCGCCTTCGGCCAATCATCTGTTCGGCACCAACTCACTGGGCCAAGACCTTCTGGCCCAAACGTTGCGCGGCATGCAGAAGTCCATGTTGATCGGTATCTGCGTGGCGTTCATCTCGGCGACCATCGCGGCCACCGTGGGATCGGTCGCGGGCTACTTCGGCGGCTGGCGCGACGGCGTGCTGATGTTCATCGTCGACCTGTTGTTGGTGGTGCCGTCCTTCCTCCTTATCGCGATCGCCACGACCCGCACCAAGCAGTCAGGCACGATCATCTGGCTCATCCTTTTGCTGGGCGTATTCGGCTGGATGATCAGCTCCCGGATGGTGCGCGGTCTCACCATGAGTTTGCGGGACCGCGAATTCGTCCAGGCGGCAAGGTATATGGGTGTCTCGAACCGGCGCATCATCGTCCGCCACATCCTGCCGAACGTCGCGTCAATCTTGATCATCGACACGGCGCTGAACGTCGGGTTGGCGATCCTCGCCGAAACCGGGTTGAGCTACTTGGGATTCGGCGTCCAGCCGCCGGACGTCTCGCTGGGTACGCTGATCGCCGACGGCACCAGTTCCGCGACGACGTTCCCGTGGGTTTTCCTGTTTCCGGCGGGGGTGCTGGTGGTGATTCTGTTCTGCGCCAACCTCGTCGGCGACGGACTGCGTGACGCGTTCGACCCCTCCAGCCGCAGACTTCGTCGGAGACGCGAGACGTGAATCGTTTGTTGGAAGTGACGGACCTCACGGTCACCTTCCCAACCGACGCCGAAAACGTGGCGGCGGTGCGCGGGCTGAGCTATCACGTCGAGGCCGGCGAAGTGGTGGCGATCGTCGGCGAATCAGGATCAGGAAAATCCGCGGCAGCGATGGCGGTGATCGGCCTGCTGCCCGAGTACGCCGAGGTTACCGGATCAGTGCGTCTGCACGGCGATGAGCTACTGCGGATGTCCGACAAGGGGATGTCGCGAATCCGCGGCAAGTCCATCGGCACCGTTTTCCAGGACCCGATGTCGGCGTTGACCCCTGTGTACAAGGTTGGAGACCAGATCGCCGAAGCGATCCAAATCCACCAGCCCGGGGTAACGCAACGCGCGGCACGGGCCCGCGCCGTCGAACTGCTCGAGCTTGTGGGCATCGCCCAGCCCGAGCGCCGGGTCGGCGCGTTCCCACATGAGCTTTCCGGTGGTGAGCGCCAGCGCGTCGTCATCGCGATCGCGATCGCCAACGACCCCGACCTGCTGATCTGCGACGAGCCGACGACTGCGCTCGACGTGACTGTGCAGGCGCAGATCCTCGAGGTGCTCAAGACGGCCCGCGACGTCACCGGCGCCGGCGTCGTGATCATCACGCATGATCTCGGAGTCGTCGCCGAGTTCGCTGACCGAGCGCTCGTCATGTACGCCGGGCGCGCGGTCGAAACAGCCGGCGTGGACACGCTTTACCGCGACCGGCGAATGCCCTACACCGCCGGACTCCTGGGTTCTGTCCCGCGACTCGATGCGCCGCAAGGTGCTCGGCTGGTTCCTATTCCCGGTGCACCGCCGTCGCTTTCGACGCTGGAGCCCAATGCCTGCCCGTTCGTTCCGCGGTGCCCGCTTGCGATCGACGAGTGTCGCGCCGCCGAGCCGGAACTCATCACGGTCGGATTGACACATCAGGCCGCATGCATCCGCACCGAGCACGTCGCCGGACGCAGCGCGGCCGAGATATACGGCATGCGCACCGAGCCGCCGGCACGCGACCATGAGACCGCCGACTCGCCCGTGGTGCTGCGAGTCACGGATCTGGTGAAGACGTACCGGTTGACCAAAGGGGTGGTGTTCCGGCGGCAGGTGGGCGAGATCAAAGCCGTCGACGGCGTCAGCTTCGACCTGCAGCAGGGCCGCACCCTCGGGATCGTCGGCGAGTCCGGCTCGGGTAAATCGACGACACTGCACGAGATCCTGGAGCTGGCGCCGCCCCAGTCGGGGTCCATCGAGGTGCTGGGCGCCGACGTCGCCGGCCTGGGAAAGCGGGCGCGCCGGGCGTTGCGCAGCGAACTGCAAGTGGTGTTCCAAGATCCCGTCGCGTCCCTGGACCCACGACTTCCGGTGTCCGATGTGATCGCAGAGCCGTTGCTCGCCAACGGGTTTGACAAGCAACAGGCCGACGAGCGTGTTGCCGAGCTGCTCGACATCGTCGGGTTGCGCCGCGCCGACGCCAGCCGCTATCCGGCAGAGTTCTCCGGCGGCCAGAAGCAGCGCATCGGCATCGCGAGGGCCTTAGCGCTGCAGCCCAAGATCCTCGCGCTGGACGAACCCGTGTCGGCGCTGGATGTGTCGATCCAGGCCGGGATCATCAACCTGCTGCTGGATCTGCAGGACCGATTCGGGCTGTCGTACCTGTTCGTCTCACACGACCTTTCAGTGGTCAAGCACCTCGCCCATCGGGTCGCGGTGATGCACAACGGTGTCGTCGTCGAGCAAGGCGACGCTGACCAAGTCTTCGCGGAGCCGCAAAACGACTACACCCGGCGACTGCTCAAGGCGGTGCCACAACCACCGCCGGACGTCACGGGCTCGGGCCGAGCAGCGCCCGTGTCGCCACCACCCCCTATCACGCCCCCGCCTTCTCCGCCGGAAGCCCCGAAAGTACCTCCGCCGGCGCCAGACAGAAGCGGACGCAGAGCCGCGCTGAGGATCGCCGCTGCGCTGGCCGTCATATTCGCGCTCGTCGCGGCCGGCCTGATTGCCATCCGATTGGGCACCGGTCGTCATGGGGTCGCTGCCACGGGGGCAGCACAGCTCGGCACCACCAACGACATCAACCCTCAGAATCCGGCCACGCTGCTCAACGGTGGCAGCCTGCGGCTTGCGCTGAGCGAGTACCCGGTCAACTTCAACCCACTGCACATCGACGGCAACACCGGCGACGCGCTCGCGATCATCAAGCCCACGATGCCGAGGGCCTTCATCATCAAGCCCGACGGCTCCACCACCCTCGACACCGACTACTTCACGAAAGTCGAACTGACCAATAGCAATTCACAGGTCGTCACCTACACCATCAACCCGAAGGCCTTCTGGTCCGACGGCACACCGATCACCTGGGAGGACATCGCCTCGCAGATCCACGCGCTCAGCGGCAAGGACCCGGCGTTCGCGATCGCCAGCCCCAGCGGCGCTGAGCGCGTCGCGTCGGTCACCCGCGGCGTCGACGACCGCCAGGCGGTCATGACGTTCGCCAAGCCGTACGCCGAGTGGCAGGGTATGTTCGCGGGCAACTCGGAGCTGCTGCCGCGCAGCATGACCTCGACACCTGAGGCGTTCAACACCGCCGAACTCAACGGCCCCGGACCGTCAGCCGGACCGTTCATCGTCACCACCGTCGACAAGGCGGCCCAGCGAATCGTCCTCACGCGCAATCCGAAGTGGTGGGGGCAGCAGCCGCGACTGGATTCGATCACGCTCCTCGTCCTCGACGCCGCCGCCGACATGCCCGCGCTGCAGAACAACGCGATCGACGCGGTCGGGATCGGCTCGCTGGACGACCTGACCATCGCCAGACGCACCCCTGGAATCTCCCTGCGCCACGCGCCGGGCGCGAGTTGGAATCACTTCACCTTCAACGGCGCACCGGGATCGATCCTGCACGATCCGAAGCTGCGGCTGGCGGTCATGAGAGCCATTGACCGCCAGGCGATCGCGAACATCAGTCAGCGCGGGCTCGTCGACAATCCGACGCCGCTGAACAACCACATCTACGTCGCGGGCCAGCAGGGCTACGAGGACAACAGCAGGGTGGCGGCCTTCAACCTCGACCAGGCCCGCAGAGATCTCGACGACCTGGGCTGGAAGCTCAACGGCCCGTTCCGTCAAAGGGATGGACGCCCGCTGACGGTCCGCCTGGTCCTCTACGATGCGCTATCCGGTCGGCAGGTCGCCCAAGTCGCCCAGAACAGCCTCGCCCAAGTCGGGGTGAGGCTCGACATCGACGTGAAGTCCGGCGGCGGGTTCTTCACGAAGTACATCAACACCGGGGATTTCGACGTGTCACTTTTCAGTTGGGTCGGCGACGCGTTCCCGCTCTCGAGCCTCACACAGATCTATGCGTCTTACGGCGACAGCAATTTCGGAAAGATCGGAAGCCCGGAGATCGACGCCAAGATCGAGCAGACGCTCACCGAACTGAACGCCGACGCTGCGCGCCGGCTCGCCAACGAGGCAGACCAGATGATCTGGGATGAGGGTTTCAGCCTGCCGCTCACCCAGTCACCCGGAAACGTCGCCGTGCGAAGCACTCTCGCCAACTTTGGTGCAGCCGGACTCGGCGACTACAACTACAGCGCGATCGGATTCATGAAGTAGCATTCACGAAGTAGCGGTGACCCGCTGCACGATGCGGGGAACGATCTCAGGCACGACGCTCTCGACCAGTGCCGCGGCACCGATCGCCGCCATCATCAGCCGCATCGGTGGCCGCCCCGGGAGCGCATCCAGCGCTGCTGCGCGGGTGGGCAAGCTGTCGATCCGGTTGTCGGAGAATGCCCTCGCGATCTGCAGCGCGGCCGGCTCACGGGTGTCGAGCACGCTGTGGCCCGCCGTTGCGAGCCGCACCAGCACTGCCCCCGGGATCAGCGACACGATCCGGTCGGCGACGGCAGGCGGTGTGATCAGGTCGCGGCAGCCGGAAATGACGACGGTCGGCCAGGCGAACTTTGGCATCTCGGCCGCCAAATCGAAGGGTTCGGCTTCGAATTCGACTGGATCCGCGGCGAAGTCACGGAAGGCGGCCGCGGGGTCCAACGGCTGGCCGTCGGGAACGCCACCGTAATTGAGTTCACGGAAGCCGATGCGGTCCACCAGGTCGGGCTCATTGCGGTACGGCGCCTTTTGGGCGACGGCCCGCCGGACGAGGCCGTCCAACACTGTCCACAGCCCGCGTCGGCCGCTGAGGAGGAGATCTAATTGCCGGTTCAGCAGCGTCGGACCCCCGAGGCCGTACAACACCGCGGCGAGCTGGCCCGCCGCCGGTGTCAACACGCCATCATCGACCAGTTGTCGAACTTTGGGCGCCAAATCGGCAGTGTCTGAATCGGTTCCGTCCCACAGCACTCGGCGAATGGTGGCGCGCACCTCGTCAATGTCGTTACCCGACAGCAGAGGAGAGTCGAGGATCATTCCATGAACACGCTGCGGATGACGCACTCCGGCTCCAGCGGCGATATAGGTGCCGTAGGACGTGCCGTACAGGACCGCCTTATCGACGTGGGCGTCGTCGAGCACGGCCACGAGATCGTCGACCACCTGCTCGATCGTCAGGGCCCGCGGCGGCAGGTCCGCGCCGGCGTCGTCGTGGCGGGACATGCCCACCCCGCGATGCTCGACCATGATGACGTCCATCCCCGCCGCGGTGGCGCGGCGACGGACGCCGCGGTACAACGCGACAGACGCCGGCCCGGGTCCGCCGGGAATGATCACCAGCGGATGAGCCGACTTGCGCCCGGCGCGCACGTAGTACAGGTCGAATTCGTCGCCGGTATCCGGGGACACCGGTCGACGCACCGACCGTACGCCGGGCTGAGCGGCCAGCTTCAGGTGCGCGCGGCGACGCTTGGCGTTCATCGTCATCACCCGACATTCTGCCGCGCCGGCGGGACATCGGGTGGTGTCAGCCGGCCCGGACCAGATCAGCGGCCTTCTCGCCGATCAGCACCGCGGGCGCGTGGGTGTCTCCCGGATGATCCCGGGCATTATCGACGCGTCGGCCACCCGCAGCCCCTCGACGCCACGGACCCGCAGTTGCGGGTCGACCACGCTTGACGGATCGCTGGCTAAGCGGTCAATTCGATGCGGTAGGCGCCTTCGACGCTGTCATAGCGATGGGGGTTGCAGGTCAGCACGAGCACCTGGGCATCGCTCCCGACGGCATCGAACACCGCGCCCATCTTGGCCAATCGGTCAGAGTCGGTGAATCCCAACGCATCGTCAATGATGACCGGAACGCCGTCCTCCTTGGCGACCAGCGCCGCTCCCGCGAGCCGGGCGATGATGCCCAACTGTTCCTGTGCGCCACCCGACAGCGACTCGTATGGCACTGTGCAGCCCGCGAGGGTCCGGCTGCAGATTCGCAACGAACTGTCGATCTCGACCTCGAAGGTGTCGCCGAACACGATGCGGCCCAGCCGCTGGACCTCGGCGCGAAAAGGTTCGACGTAGCGTAGCCGGGTGTCGTCGCGGTGCCGCAGGATCACCGAGCGCAGCAGCGCAGCGGCACGCGCCCGGCGGCCCACGCCGCGGTGCTCGCTGGCGGCGTGCTCGCGCTCGGCCTCGGCCGCGTCCAGCCGGCCCTTGCGACCCTCGGTGCCGTACACCCGCAACTGTGTCGTCAGATCACGTAATTCGGCTGCGACAGCGTCATGACCGCGGGTCAGCTCGTCCGCGTTGCGTTCGGCGTCGCCCAGTTCTACGCCGACGCGTTCCGGCACGATGTCGCTCAACCGGGACCGGACATCGCTCACCCGTGCCGTCGCGCGCGCGGACGCCTCGGCGTCCGTTTGACTGCGAAGCTGCAGGTCTTCGTCGCTGACGGTTGCGCGTTGCTGGGCGAGCCGCTCGCGGGCGGCCTCGAGTTCGGTGCGCGCGGTGCCGAGCCTTTCCCGCAATACCGCCGCAAGGGTGCACTTTTCGGTGAGGCCGGCCGCCGCGGCCGCCGCGACATCGCGGTCCTGCTGGCAAGCCACGCCGGCGCCACGATGCGCCGCCGTGGCGGCGTCGAGCGCCGCACGAGCGGACGCCGTGTCCATCCCGGGTTCCTCGCCCGGGTTCTCCCGATCGCGCAGCGCCGAGAGCCTGGAGCGCAGCACGTCCTCAGGCTCGTCGCCGCACAACCCCGACAGCGTCGCGGTCAACCGCTCACGTGCGGAAACCACTTCGCGGCGTCGCTCGGCGCGATCGCGCGCATCGGTGACGTCGGCGGCGCCAGCAGCCTCGAGCACACCGCGCAGGTGGGCCTGGGCAGCCTCGAGCGTCGCGTGGGTGTCGCAGGCGGGCGCACCTGGAACGACGCGGGCATGGAGCACCCCGGGGACCTCGACGTCGGTGGACGTGCTGGCACTGGTGGTGAAGGTTTTCTCCGCGGCGAGCGTGATCAGGCGGCCCTGCACGCGCACGTCGATGTCGGTGGCCGCGGTCAGTTCGATGTGCACAGATGCGAGTTCGGCCCGGTTGGAGGCGCGTTCAACCGCCAAGACGGTTACGTCAATGTCGCGCAGCACCGCATCGGTCACCGCGATCGCGCTGATCTCCTGCTCGGCCACGTCGAGGTCGCGGCGAGCGGCGTCGATCTTGGCCAGCCTGGCCGCGAGCCGATTGGCCTCGTCGCGGTCGGACAACCTGTCGAACGTCGCGCGGGCAGCGTCGGCTTGGGCCTGCGCCTGCCGCAGTGCCGCAGCGGATTGTTCGGCGGCCGCTGTGGCGACGTCGTGGACCTCACGAGCGATGGACGCGTCCCCGCCGGCGTCTGCTGCGCGGCCGTCCAGCTCGGCGACCGCGCGGACGCGGTCCTCGACGTCGGCGTCGAGCCGCTGGCGCTCGGTCATCGCCGCGGCCGATGCGTCCGCGGTGGCTGTCGCCGCTGACGATATGACCTCTGCCTCCTTGAGTTCCGCGGTCAAATCGACGACGACGGCGGCCGCGGCGCGGGCCTTGGTGAGCCGCTGGTGCGCCGCTTCGCGCTCAGCGGCCAGTTCGGTCAGCCCCGCCGACATCTCGGCATGACGGTGAACGCAATCGTCGACATCGGCGACCGCTGCCGCGCAGCGAGCCACCTCGGCGTCGGCCTCGGCAAGCCTGCCCGTCGCGGCAGCCCACTGTCCTGTGCTGCGGCCGGTGGATGTGAAATAGCGCGAGTATTCGGCGTCGATGCGGTCGACCAGCAGCGGCTCGTCACCCGACAACGCGGCCGACTGGCCCGCCGCCACGTCGAGCGCACGCGACAGCGCGTCGCAGCCGGACAGGTCGACCGGTGCCGTGGACGCGGCCTGCAGCACGCGCTGGGCACGCCACAGGTCGGTGTCGACGGTCTGGGCCAAGATCATGCGGACACGTTCGTGGGCCTCGTCGCCCGTCCACTGTTCACGACGCGGCGCGAGCACCGTCAGCTCGGTCTCACACTTCTTGTGGAACCGCTTGCGGTACACGAAGCGGTAAGGGCCGCTGCTGATTTCGGCTGTCACTTCGGCACCGACGTCGGCGTGGGTCGGCTTGACCTGCTTGACTTCCCTCTTCGTCGAGCGGTCTTTGGCTTCCAGCAAGAGATCGATCGCCTCGATCATCGACGACTTGCCGATCTCGTTGGCGCCGCCGAGAACGATCACACCGCTGTCCGGCAGCACGATCTCACGGTGCGTGATGCCGCGGTAGTGGTCGAGGATCAGCCGATGCAGTCTCACGCGGCACCTCGGTCACCGCTGAGGCGCAGCAGTAGCGCCAGCGCCGCCTGTGCGTCTGCCGCCGCCTCACCGTCCGCCGAACGGGCGGTGGCGACCAGTTCTTCGACCGCCGCCGCCGCGAAGCCGCCGATGCCGAGGTCGGCAAACTCGCCATCCTCCGGGACCACCGCAAGGTCGCTGCGCCGTTCCCAGATTCGCAGCGAGGCGAACACCCGGGAGTACCTGTCCAGACATGCGTCAAGCGCCGCGCGGTCCGTGACGCTCAACGAGCCGGTCAACGCCAGCCGCACGACCGTGCGGTCCTTGTCGGGCAACAGGTCGAGGTTGATGTCCAAATCCGTCACGTCGCGGCCACTGTCCACCGAGCGGGGCAGCGTCACGAACCGCCAGAGCCCGACGCGGTGGGCGGTGACGGTCACCGCTCGTGCGGGATCGTACTCATCGATATCGACGACCAGCACATGACCAGGATCGTGCTCGACGTCCTCATAGTTAGTGACCTCCGGCGAACCCGAATACCAAATCCGGCCGGTGTCGCCGACCCGGGTGCGAGAGTGCTTGTCCCCCAACGCGACATAGTGCACCACTCCGGATCCCAGCGCGTCGTGCACGCGCTGCAGCCGGATCACCGACGGATCTGCCGAATCGGGGTCAAGGGCGTCGACCCCGCCGTGTGCGACCAGGATCCGGGTGACGCCGTCCGCGACGACGCCGTCGAGAACGTCGGCGACAAGGTCGGCGGTCGGCGCTTTCGAACGCCAGGGTGCGGCGACGATCTGCAGCCCCGGCCGCACGTCGTGAACACCGGAACGATCAAGCACCGTGACGTTATCGGGCCGCTCGGCGGTGAACAGCGCGCTGGTGTAGACGGACGACGCGTCCAGCGGGTCGTGATTGCCGGGCAAGAGGTAGATCGGGATGCCGATCGAACGCATGGCCTCCAGCGACTGGCTGACCACGCGCGGTGCGAGTTGGTTGTGCTCGAACACGTCACCTGCGACGACGACGAACTCGGCGCCCGTCTCGGCAGCCAGCGCACCCAGCGCACTCACCGCGTCGCGGCGGGCGGCCGAATAGCGCGGCTGCGCGTCGCCGTTGAGGAAGTGCCGGGTCATGCCGAGCTGCCAGTCGCCGGTATGGATGAATCGCATCTCGGCCCTCCCTCCTTCGGTGTCGCTGACCAGGCATGGCGAGTGTAGGGCCGGCCGCCGACAACTTCATGGACCCTGGTCGGCATGCCTGTCGCTCTTCGCGCAAGCGGCTCATCGCTGCTGTCGCTCTTCGCGCAAGCGGCTCATCGCTGCTGTTGCTCTTCGCGCAAGCGGCTCATCGTCCCTTAGCGTGGTCGAATGAGCGAGCGCACCCTATTGCTGATGCGGCACGCGAAGTCGGACTACCCGGCCGGGGTGGTGGACCACGAGCGGCCGCTGGCGCCGCGCGGCATTCGCGAGGCCAGATTGGCCGGCGAGTGGTTGCGGTCCAGCGTGCCACCCATCGACGCAGTGCTGTGTTCGACTGCCACCCGGACCCGCGAGACGTTATCGCGCACCGGTCTGGACGCGCCGGTCACCTTCGCCGACCGCCTGTACGACGCGGTCCCTGGCACGGTAATCGACGAGATCAACAGCGTCGACGACGACATCGCCACTCTCCTCGTCATCGGCCATGAGCCTGCGATGAGCAACGTCACACTGGGGCTGGCGGGAACGCCAGGAAGCAGTCAGGCCGCGGCCGAGCGCGTCTCGACGAAGTTTCCGACATCGGCGATAGCGGTGCTGCGCACCGATAACTCATGGCGCGACCTCACCCTGGGCGTTGCGGCGCTGATCACGTTCCACGTGCCGCGCTGACTTGCGAGGGCCCCGATGATTGCAGTATGCAATGGTTGCTGTTAACAGCTTCCCGCCGGATTCGTCCAAGCTAGGGAGTGTGATGGCCGCTGTGCTCGGCGTGCAACCGTTGACCACCGGTCGGATGGTCGACCGTCTGGTGGCCGGCGTCCTGATCGAACGCAACCCGCACCCGACCTCTCGGCGAGCGCTGATCGCCAGGCTGACGTCGCGCGGACGTGAGGTCGTGGCGCAGGTGACCGTTCAACGCCAAGACGAGATCGCCCGCATTTCAGCTTTTGCAAAAGCGGGTGGTGACCTCCCCGCACGCATCGACATCGACGCGAGTTGAGGGTTGTGCGCCACTTCATCTCGCAGTTGCCGCTGACGCACGGATGGGTGCCGGTGTCGGTGCAGTTGTTGACCGCGGCGATTGTGTTGTGTGCCATCGGCTGGCGGTCTTTCCACTGGCACCTGTCAGCGGTGCCGACCATGGCCGTCGCCGGGCTTGTCCTGACCGGGTGTGCGCACATCTACATCGGCTCGCTGGGGATCGCCGGAGATCCGGCGCCGTGGGGCGTGTGGATCTGGATCGGCGTCGGCGGGCTGGCCGCCAGCGTCACCGTCGTCGGCTGGCGTGGCGCGCGCTGGTGGCGACGCGGAGCGTCGGTGGCTGCGGTTCCCCTGTGCCTGCTGTGCGCCGCGCTCGCGGTCAACGTCTGGGTGGGCTATTTTCCGACGGTGCACGCGGCCTGGAATCAGCTGACCGCCGGCCCGCTACCTGACCAGACCGATCGGCTCACCGTGACCGAGATGCAGGTCGCCGGGGACAAACCCGAGAAGGGCGTTGTGGTGCCGGTGACGATCAATTCCGACGCATCGGGGTTCCGGCACCGACGCGAGCTGGTGTATCTGCCGCCCGCCTGGTTCGCCAGTACGCCACCGCCTCGGTTGCCCGCGGTGATGATCATTGCGTCGGCGTTGAACACACCCGCAGACTGGCTGCGCGCCGGGAATGCGGTGCAGACCATTGACGACTACGCCTCCGCGCATCACGGCTACGCGCCGGTGCTGGTGTTCGTCGACGCCACAGGAGCATTCGACAACGACACCGAATGCGTCAACGGCAACCGGGGTAACGCCGCGGACCATCTGATCAAAGATGTTGTGCCGTTTATGATTTCGAACTTCGCCGTGAGCGAAAACCGAAGCAATTGGGGCGTGGTCGGCTGGTCGATGGGCGGCACATGTGCCGTGGACCTGACCGTGATGCATCCCGATCTGTTCAGCGCATTCGTCGACATCGCCGGTGACCTCGAACCTAATACCGGCACCAAGGACCAAACGATCGCGCGGCTGTTCGGCGGCAACGCCGACGAGTGGGCGGCCTACGATCCCACGACGGTCATGACGCGGCACGGTCCGTACGCGGGCGTGTGGGGCTGGTTCGACATTCCCGGCAACCAGCCGTCGCAACCGTCCAACGCGGCCACCCGTCGCGACCCTGCCGATAATCCCGAGGGGCAAGACACGGCCGCGCGCTCACTTTGTCGAGTCGGCCGTACCTATGGGATCCGGTGTGAGGTCGTCACCCAACCGGGCAGACACGACTGGCCCTTTGCAGCAGGCGCTTTCGAGGCCGCATTGCCGTGGCTCGCCGCACATCTCAGCGCTTCCGAAACGCGCGGCGGCAACTAGCTGCGATGTCAGGCGTTGGTGGAGAGTGTCAGCTCCATCAGCTTGATCGCCATCCCGCACGCGTCGATCCCGGGCGTCTGCGGGTTTACCCACCAGCCGACGACTCCGGCCGCGTCACTCGCCACGCCACAGGCGCCGTTCGGGTTGTTGGCCGGCTTCATCACGATGGAGTCGATGCCGTTGATCCTGCGGGTCTCGACCTGGTACTTGAGGTTGTCGGCGACCTTTTTCTCGTTGCCCAGGCTGCCCTGCTCATACCAGAACCTGGTGATGTCGATCAGGCCGGCCGGATTGGCCGCTTGCCACCGGCACACCGCACCGACGAACGTGCTTTGAATGTCGAGCGGATCGGCGCCGACCGTCTTCGCCAGCACATCCGTGGTCAGCACGTCGCATTCCTTCAGCAGGTTCGGGTACTGCTTCTCGGAGTTGTCATTGCGGGGAGTCTCTGGCGAACCAGGAGTTCCATTGGACCCGGCCACCACCGCGGCCCCTCCGGTGGTGCGGGTGCAGCCGGCCAACACTGCGACGACGGCGAGGGCAGCCATCAGCGCGCACAGCACCCGGCGCGGGCGGCTCATTTCGCATTCGCTATCGACTGGCGGGTGAGTTCCTTCGCGACGTCGCACGGCGGCGGGAACGGCTTCTCCGCATAGCTGATCGACCATTCGATGAAGTCGTCCTGGAATTGGATCCCCACCTCGCACAGGTTGTCACCCATCGTCGGATCGTTTGCGACCGCGATGAAGCCGCTGTGGCCGTCGATGTTGATGTCGTCGACGCTGGTCCGCGACAGTTCCTCGGTCTTGCGTTCGCGACCGATCGGGCTGCCGCGGTACCACGTGAACGAGAAGTGCGGGCCGATGATCCCGCCGTTCTGCAACCACTGGCACCCTGCGGAGTTGCGGCCGGCGTTGACGAGGCCCCGCGCTTGCGTCAGCTGGCCGACCGTCTGATCGCTGATTCCGCCGCATTCAGGAAAGAAGGGGCCGTGGGACGCTTGCTGCTGGGGCGACGGCTGCGACGACCCCGGGTTGCTTGTTCCAGACGAGCTGTTATTGGAGCAGCCGGCGAGCAGGGAAACAGCGGTCGCCATGCCGATCGCCATCAAGGGCAGTCTGCGTCTCACGGAACCTGCTTCCCTGCTCGTTTTGCTTTCACCGACGGAGCCGCATCGCTGCTGCTCGTTATTGCAAGCAGGATAGCGTCAGGGACTGGACCGACGGGTGTTCACGGCGTTGACCAGCGGTTTTACGCTCGCCACAACGGTGTCTAAATGCCGAACCCCGCCCATCATGTGCGACAGTACGGAGATGCTCCTGGGCCTGCTGCGCAAATATGTGCGGCCGTACCGCTCGCTCATCGCGATCGTCGCGTCGCTTCAGGTGATCAGCACGCTGGCGTCTCTTTACCTGCCGACGGTCAACGCGGCGATCATCGACGAAGGCGTCGCCAAGGGCGACACGGAGACGATTATCAGGCTGGGCGGTGTGATGCTCGCCATCAGCGGGCTTCAGGCGCTGTGCTCGGTGGCAGCGGTGTACTTCGGGTCGCGCGCCGGGATGGGGTTCGGCCGCGACCTCCGTTCGGCGATCTTCAACCACGTCACCGGGTTCTCGGCGCAGGAGACCGCACGGTTCGGCGCCCCAACCCTGCTGACCCGCACCACCAACGACGTCCAGCAGGTCCAGGTGCTCGTTCTGTTGACGTGCACGGTATTGATCACGGCGCCGATCATGTGCGTCGGCGGGATCATCATGGCGGTGCACCAGGACGCGGGACTGGCCTGGCTACTTCTCATCAGCGTGCCCACGTTGGCGCTCGCCAACTACTGGGCGGTGTCGCACATGCTGCCGATCTTCCGCAGCATCCAGAAACTCATCGACAACATCAACCGCGTCATGCGCGAACAGCTGTCGGGTATTCGAGTCGTCCGGGCGTTCGCCCGTGAGCCCGTCGAACGCCGACGGTTCGCCGAGGCGAACCTCGCACTGTCCGACGCGGCGCTGGCCGCCGGCCGGTGGCAGGCGCTGTTGATGCCGATCACGACGCTGGTGATCAACCTGTCCAGCGTGGCGCTGATCTGGTTCGGCGGGCTGCGGATCGACGCCGGTCAGATGCAGGTCGGCTCGCTGATCGCGTTCCTCTCCTACTTCATGCAGATCCTGATGGCCGTCATGATGGCCACGTTCATTCTGATCATCGTGCCGCGGGCGTCGGTGTGCGCCGAACGGATCACCGACGTGTTGTCGACCCAGCCCACGATCAGCAGCCCCGAGCACCCCGTGACGCCGGCGGCGGTAAACGGCCTGGTGCAGGTTGACTCGGCGACGTTCTGCTTTCCGGGCGCCGACAGGCCGGTGCTGGAAGACATTTCGTTGACGGCACGGCCGGGAACGGTGACAGCGATCGTCGGGAGCACGGGATCGGGCAAGTCGACGCTGGTGTCGCTGATCTGCCGCCTGTACGACGTGACCGCCGGGTCGATCACCGTCGACGGCGTCGACGTGCGCGACTACGACATCGAAAACTTGTGGTCGACAGTCGGATTGGTGCCGCAACGCGGCTACTTGTTCTCGGGCACCGTGGCAGGCAACCTGCGCTACGGCAAGGCCGACGCCACCGACGCCGAGATGTGGGACGCGCTGGAAGTGGCGTCCGCCGACGGCTTCGTGCGCGCGCACGCCGATGGGCTGCAGATGCCGGTCGCGCAGGGCGGCATCAACTTTTCCGGCGGTCAGCGGCAACGGCTGGCGATCGCGCGCGCGGTGATCCGTCGACCGGCGATCTATCTATTCGACGACGCATTCTCGGCACTGGACGTTCATACCGACGCGCGGGTTCGGGCGGCCGTGCGCGAGGTCTCCGCCGAAGCAACTGTCATCATTGTGTCGCAACGCATTTCGACTGTCGCCGAGGCCGATCACGTCGTCGTCATCGACGACGGGCGCGTGGTCGGCGCCGGAACGCACCAATCTCTGATCGCCGAGTGCCCGCAGTATGCCGAGTTCGTTGATTCGCAGTTGGTGGGCGCGCAGAGGGCCGTGCCATGACCGGGTCGTTGCGAATGCCGATGCGAGGCATGCTGCAGGCGCCCGCCGAGCGGTCGCGCGACTTCCCGGGCACCGCCATCCGGCTGGTGAAGCGCCTGACTCCACAGCGCGGACTGACCGCGGCAGTAATCGGGCTGGCCATGGGCGGCATTGCGATCGGGGTGATAGGCCCGCGCATCCTCGGGCACGCGACCGACCTGTTGTTCAACGGCGTGATCGGGCGTCAGCTGCCCGCGGGCATCACCAAGCAGCAAGCCGTCGACGCAGCCCGCGCACGCGGCGACGGCACATTCGCCGACCTGTTGTCGAGGATGAACGTGACGCCAGGCGCGGGCATCGACTTCGGCGGGGTGGGCCGGACCCTGCTGCTGGCGCTTGGGCTGTATCTGATCGCCGCGCTGCTGGTTTGGGTCCAGGCTCGGTTACTGAACGTCACCGTGCAACGCACGATGGTCGCGCTGCGGGCCGACGTTGAGGACAAGGTGCACAGGCTCCCGTTGTCGTACTTCGATTCTCGACAGCGCGGTGAAGTGCTCAGCCGGGTCACCAACGACATCGACAACATCCAGACGTCGCTGTCGATAACGATCAGCCAGCTGTTGACGTCGGTGCTGACAGTCGTGGCGGTGCTGGTGATGATGCTGACCATCTCGCCACTGCTGGCGGTGATCACGCTGCTGACACTGCCGCTGTCGCTGTGGGGCACGAGGACAATCGCGCGCAGATCGCAGCGATTGTTCGTCGCACAGTGGGCCAACACCGGGCGCCTGAACGCTCACATCGAGGAGACCTACAGCGGCTTCACTCTGGTCAAGACGTTCGGCCATCGGGCCCACGCGCAGGCGCAGTTCAGCGAGTACAACGCCGACGTCTATCACGCAAGCTTCGGCGCGCAATTCCTTTCGGGGCTCGTGTCACCGTTCACGATGTTCATCGGCAACCTCAGCTACGTCGCCGTAGCGGTGGTCGGCGGCCTGCAGGTGGCAACAGGGCAGATCACGCTCGGCAGCATTCAGGCGTTCACCCAGTATGTGCGTCAGTTCAACCAGCCACTCTCCCAGGTCGCCGGCATGTACAACACGCTCCAGTCCGGGATGGCAAGCGCGGAGCGGGTTTTCGACCTTCTTGACGCTGAGGAGCAGAAGCCCGACACCGGGATCCCGCTGCCGTCCGTGAATGGTCAGGCGAGCAACGGTCGGGTCGAGTTCGAGCACGTGAACTTCAGCTACCACCCCGACACCCCGGTGATCGAGGACCTGTCGTTGGTGGCGGAGCCGGGCAGCACGGTGGCGATCGTCGGGCCGACCGGGGTCGGCAAGACCACGTTGGTAAATCTGCTGATGCGTTTCTACGAGGTCGAATCCGGCCGGATTCTGGTCGACGGGGTCGATATTGCCACGGTGAGCCGCCATGCGCTGCGGTCCCGGATCGGCATGGTGCTGCAGGACACGTGGTTATTCGGCGGCACCATCGCAGAAAACATCCGCTATGGCCGCCCGGGTGCCAGCGACGAGGACATGCACGCAGCCGCGAAGGCGGCGTACGTCGACCGGTTCGTGCACACGCTGCCGGAGGGTTACGAGACACGAGTCAGTGACGACGGCGGAAACATCAGCGCAGGCGAGAAGCAGCTGATCACGATCGCGCGAGCATTCCTCGCCCAGCCGCAACTTCTGATTCTCGACGAAGCGACAAGTTCGGTGGACACTCGCACCGAGGTGCTCATCCAGCACGCCATGAGCGAATTACGCCGTGACCGAACGAGCTTCATCATCGCCCATCGCCTTTCGACGATCCGCGACGCAGATGTGATTCTGGTGATGGAGGACGGCCGGATCGTCGAGCGGGGCAGCCACGCTGAGCTGATGGCCCGGCGTGGCGCTTACTGGGCGATGACGCAGGCCTAGAGCTCTTAGGCTTGCGGGCCCTCTGCCCGCAGGTCGTCGACCTCGGCCATCTTTTCGCGGAGTTTGGTCAGCCACTCGTCGGCGTGTTCACCGACGAGGCGTACAGACCACGCAAGCGCATCGGACCGGGACCGGGCCACCCCGGCATCGACGAGCGTGTCGAGCACTTGGCGGTCCTGTTGCCGCAGTCGTGTCATCACGGGAACGGCCATGTTGGTGTACATAATTCGCTCGCCACCGATCTGCACGCCCCAGCTGACCGTGCGGCCATAGCGGGCTTGCGCCTCGCCGGCGATCCGCATCCGCTCAGGCCGGGTGTCCTCCCGGAAGCGTGCAGCGCGGCCGGCGCCGCGGGCCTCACCTTCCTCGCCTTCAGCGCGTTCGGGATCTGCGAGTCGACCGATGACGGTGATCTCATCGCGGTCCACGATGACCTCGGGGTCCTCGGTGAACCACCCGTCGGGTAACCGACCGGCAAACCAGGCGGGCGCGTCGGTGGCGTCTGGCTGGTCCGCCTGCTGCCAGCCGCCCGGGCGGCCGAACCGCCGTCCATGTACGTGGTGTGATCGCATGATTACATGATTACACCGTTACATCGCTGCGTGGAGGGCGTTCACCCAAGGCGAAAATCTCTTTTGCGGATTCGCCTAACGCTTGCGCACGATTGCCCATCCGCCGGCCAACGCCGCCACGATGAGCAGCAGAGCGCCCCACATCGGCTGCGTCAGCACGCCCACGACAAACGCCGCGATCAACACGGGTGATATCGCGACCAGCACCATCAGCGGATGCTGCTTTACCACGCCGAATGCGCTACGTGCCCGGACGCGGTCGATTTCCTTACCTGCCATGCATCAAGGATGCCAGCGACGGAGATTTTCCGACCGGCCAGGATCGAACATCCATTTTTCCTTGACGTTTCAGAAGCGAACGTTGACGCGCATGAAACCCGGTCGACGGTTCGGTTCCGAAGAGGTCCAACGACGGTCGCTAGCAGTACGCGATCTCAACGGTCGACCGCAGCCGACTCCACCCGATGTCAGGCTGGGAGTATGCGCTAGGGTTCGAGCCAGGTGAGCTGGGAAGTCTGGTCGGCATGTTTGTTCCAGACTGCCCAAGGAGGTCCCCGTGCAAGCGATGTGCCTCCCGGCGACCGTTATCAGGATCGGCGCGCGCTCGGCGTGTGAACTCTGATGCCCAGTCACGCGTATCTGCAATCGGACTGGCGGCGCGAGGCCATGCGCACCAACCTTTGGTTGGTACCGGCCGCGGAGGCGTTGGTGGTCTTGGGCGTGTTCGTCGGCACCCATGCGGTGGACCGGGCCGCTTACCGCGGCGATCTGCAACTGCCGGCGTGGGTGCTGAGCGGGACCGCCGATTCCGCCCGGCAGATCCTCACCGCCATCGCCGCGGCGATCATCACGGTGGTCGGCATCGTCTTTTCGATCACGATCGTGGCTTTGACGCTGGCCTCGACGCAGTTCGGTCCGCGGATGATGCGCAACTTCATCCGTGACCGCGGAACACAGCTCACGCTGGGCACGTTCGTTGCGACCTTCTTCTACACGATCCTCGCGCTGGTATCGATCGGAGGTGGTCCGCGCGGCGACTTCGTGCCGCACCTGTCCATCACGGTGGCGCTCGTGTTGACCCTTGCCGATCTGGCGGTGTTGATCTACTTCATCAATCACGTCGCCACCGTGATCCAACTACCGCAGGTGATCGCGGGCATCGCGGGGGATCTGGCCAGGGAAATCGACGCCCGCGACGGCGGCGGCGACCGCTCGACGGGTTTCGGCAGCGCCAGAGGCCCGTCGAGTGAGGAGTTGCTGCACAGAATGAGGGAATCGGGCGCGGTTATCCGAACACCAGCGAGCGGGTATCTGCAGGTCATCCGGCATGACACGCTGCTGAAGATCGCCACCGCGGCCGAGGCGGTGATCCATCTGCCCCACCGGCCAGGGCATTTCCTGGTGCGGGGCCAAGTGTTGGCCAACGTGTGGCCCGCCGAGGCCGCCGAGTACGTGGCCGAAAACCTGCAGCGTGGCCACGTCACCGGCCCCTACCGCACGCTCACCCAGGACATTTCCTTTGGCTTCGACCAACTCGTCGAGATCGCACTGCGCGCACTGTCACCGGCAGTCAACGACACGTTTACGACGCTGACGTGCATCGACTGGCTCGGCGACTGCCTGTGCCGGATCACCACCGGATGGCATCCGCAACGAATCCGGCGCGATGACACCGGCCACATCCGGGTGATCGCCCACGAGGCGGATCTCGGCCGGCTCATCGAGCGGACATTCGAAAAGATCCGGCAGTCCGCCGAGGGGATGCCCGCGGTGATGATCCGACAACTCGACGCGCTGGCCAAAATCATCGAACAAACCTCGCATCCGCCCAGCCGCCGGATCCTGCTCCACCAGGCCGACATGATCCAGCGCGCCAACCTGCGTTCGGTCCGCGAACACGCCGACCGCGCAGACGTCACGCGCCGCTACGACGCCGTCGTCGGGCTGTTCGCGCAGCCGCGACGTGCAACGGAGCCGCTGCCGACAGAAGAGAACATTCCGTAAAAATCCACGAGTTAGGTCTCGACTGCCCGGCGAGCGCGGTACAGGCTGGTGTCCCCGCGAACGCCTTTGAGGTGGCGCGCGCCGGCGAACGACCAAGCGAACCGGTCGTTTTCGCCGATCAGCTGGTGAGTCGCCTCGGCCACCAGCACGGCTCCCGGTCGGGCCGCGCCCGTCACCCTGCTCGCCACATTGACCGGACTGCCGAACCAGTCACCCGCCCGAGTAATCGCCGACCCGCTCGCAACGCCAACGCGCAACTGGGGCAAGTCCGTGTCGTCGGCCGCGGCAACGAGATCCAACATCGCGTCAAGCAGCGAAACGGGATCCGGGCAGACCAACATCACCGCGTCCCCGATCGTCTTGACGAATCGGACCGGAGGCACCGCGACCTCCCTGGCCAGCTCGGCGAGATGGCTGGCGAGCCGCTCAAGATCCTCCGGCGGCACAGCTTCGCCCAGCCGGGTGAACCCGACGAGATCGGCGAAGGCGACCGTCACGTCTCGCGCGCCGGGAAGCAGGGAGCCCGCCTCCCGCTCTGAGGCGTTGATGGCCTCTGTCTCCAGCACTTGCCGCAACTGCTGGAAGAGCATGTCCTGGATCATTGGACCGAGTCGCGGTGCGATCGAATTCACCATCGCTTCCGACGCCTGGGCGACCTCGAGTTCCGTCGCGCCCGGTCGCAGCACCAACGTCAGGGCGGCATATCGCATGACCTCCGCAGCATGCGACAGGCCGTCGCTGAGCACGCGCATCACGCTGACCAACTGCTCGGGGTCCAATCCCGCGTCGATGAAATCCCGGGCGCGCCCGGCGGCGTCGCCGTCGGCACGCAGATGCACCCGCGCGTCCGGGTCGTCGACTCGCGACAAGCCGCCGGCCCGTTGCAACCGCTGCACCAGATCGAGGTCGATGCCGTGGGCCTGGCTGATCTCGCGCTCGGACATGTAGGTCCCGTCGTCGCCGAGCGCCCGGCGAGCAGGCAGAATCGTCGGAACGACCGCGCCGCGGATCTGTTCAACGGTGAAACCTCGGTCCAGCAGCCAGGAGATCAGCTCCGCCCGTTCAGCGCGCGCACCGCCTTCGAGTCCGTCGAGCAGTCCCGACGTCTCGATGTCAATCCCGGCCACCGCGTCAACCTACATCGACCACGGCGCGCCACGCCCGCAGCTTCGCGTCGTACGCGACACCCGCGTTCGCGGGACTGCTTGACGGCAGCCGCAAGTACGTCAGCGGGCGCGCCAGGTTGGGCGCCACCAGCCGCCGGAACACCTGCTCCGCCTTGGCGCCGTTGAAGAACACTTGTGTGATGCTCGGTCGTTGGGCGAACAGCTTCTCAAAGTCGTTTGCCTCCATGCTGTCTCGCACAATCGCCGAATCCAGGCTTCCCGGGCGGTCGCAAAGCCGCAACACATCCCACAACCCGATCCCGGCTGCAAGCATGGCGTCCAACCGAGCCGCGTAGTCGGCGTGGTCATCGAATCCGAGCAGCTCACTCATGATGCGCCAGAACGCGTTCCGCGGGTGCGCGTAATACTGCTGCATCTGCAGTGACACCTGCCCCGGCATGGAACCGAGCACCAGCACGCGGGTGCCGTCGTCGACGACGGGCGGGAGACCAGTCGGCACACGCCAACCCTACGAAACGCGGGGTGGTCTACGGTGGCCGCATGTCATGCGTGTTCTGCGAGATCGTCGCGGGCCGGGCACCAGCGATCCGGATCCACGAGGACGACGATTATCTCGCCATCCTCGACATCCGCCCGTTCACGCGCGGACACACGTTGGTGTTCCCGAAGGAGCACACGACGGATCTGACGGACACCCCGCCGAAGACCCTGGCCGAGATGGTCGCCATCGGGCAGCGGATCGCGCTGGCCGCCCGCGCGTCCGAGCTCGGCGCGGACGGCAACAACATCGCGATCAACGACGGACGGGCGGCGTTCCAGTCGGTGTTCCACGTTCACCTGCACGTCGTGCCCCGGCGAGACGGCGACAAGCTGGCATTCGCCAAGGGCATGGTCCTACGCCGCGACCCCGATCGTGAAAAGACCGGCCGCATTTTGCGCAACGCGCTGGCGCGGATCGACGCCGAGAAGTAACACTGACGCCATGGATGTTCGCGAGTGGGTCGAGAAGGAAGTCGGCGGGCGGATATTCAGCCTGCACGACAGGATTTATCAGAAAACCGAGGGCCGGATCGGGCACAAGGTCCCCGGTGTGCCGCCGAGCCTGCTGTTGCACACGACCGGCGCCAAGACAGGCCAGCCGCGCACGAACTCGTTGACGTACTCCCGCGACGGCGACGCCTATCTGATCGTCGCGTCCAATGGCGGTTCAGACCGCTACCCAGGCTGGTACCACAACCTCCGCACTCGTCCGGAGGCCGAAATCAATGTTGGGCCAAAACGATTCGGTGTCAGCTGGCGGCAGGTCACCCCTGCCGATTCCGATTACCAGCGGATGTGGCAGGTCGTCAACAAGAACAACCGGAACATGTACAACGGCTACCAGCGCAAGACATCGCGGCCGATTCCGATCTTCGAGCTGAAGGCGACCCGCTAGATCGACGGGCTAGAAGAGTTCCTTGGCCAGCAGCTCCAGCGTCGCTTCGCGGCCGGGGGCCGTCGCCGGGTCGGTGTCCCGCCGCGCTGAGGCGACCGGATTCACCATCACCTCATCGACACCGAACCGCTCCGCCAATGCGCGTACCTGCTCGGCGGCCTCCGACGGGGTGCCGACGACCGCGCGCCGCAGGCCGGCGTGGACTATCGCCTGCTCAGGCGGGCTGAGCCGGGCGCCCTGAGCGTCCTCGACCAAGTCCAATGGGCCCAGCGGCTGGCCGGTCCGAAGCCGGGCCATCATCTGCAGATTCGGCAGCAGCAGCGCCTCGGCCTCCTCGCGGGTCGGCGCGACCGCGGCGTTGACCGTCAGGAACGTCAACGGCTCGGGAGTCAGATCGCTGGGCGCGAACTCGGAGCGATAGATGCGCAGCGCCTCGTCGGTGCCCTTGCCGGTGAAGTGGTGCGCGAAGACGTAAGGCAGTCCCTTCGCCGCCGCCAGGTGAGCCGAGTATTCCGATGAGCCCAGCAGCCAGAGTCGCGGCGCGCCTTCCGCGGCGGGGGTGGCCTTAAGGAGATACTGCTGCTGCGGCAGCGCCACCCGAGCGCCATGTGGGCTCATCAACGCGACCACGTGATCGAGATACTCCGGGAAGGTGTCGATGTCACCCTGAAGGGCCGAGCCGTCGCCTCGATTGAAATTACGCAGCATGTATGACGTCACGGGATCCGTGCCGGGTGCCCGCCCGATGCCGAGATCGATCCGGCCGGGGTACGCGGCTTCGAGCAACGCGAACTGTTCGGCGACAGCGAGCGGCGCGTGATTGGGCAGCATTACACCGCCGGAGCCAAGCCGCAGGTGCGACGTGTGGGCGCCGAGGAGCGCGATCAACACCGGCGGACTCGTCGCGGCGACAGCGGGCATGTTGTGGTGCTCTGCAACCCAGTAGCGGGTGTAGCCAAGCCGGTCGGCGGTCTGCGCCAGCCGCAGCGTCGCCGCCAACGCGTCCGATGTGGACTGGTCGACGCGCACCGGCACGAGATCGAGGACGGAAAGCCGCATGCCTGTGGTCAACGTGAATCGCGGTCCGGATAGTCCGGCAGAGTCAACGAGTTCATGATCTGGTGGCGAACGTGGTCCGGGATCGGCGGGTCTCCGGTGTCCTGGTCAAACGCCAACGGCTGATTGCCGCGCACATAGTCAAGAATCCGTGCCTGGTAGTTCGCAAACCCCCGGCCATGATCACCATCGGCAGCGGCCAACTCCCCCGCCAGCACATAGGCGCCGACCAACGCCACGCTGGCCCCGGAAATGAGCACGCTGGTCACTTGATTCCCCCTTGCACCTTGGCTCGTCCGAATACATCGTCGAGCATCGCGGCGGTCAGCTTGCCGGTGAAGGTGTTCTGCTGGCTCGGGTGGTAGCAGCCCAGCAGGAGCACGTCGCCGTGCGGGGTCTGCAACGTGGCACCCGCGCCATGCCCGAAGCGCGGCAGCGGCGAGCAGACCGAGCCACCCCCGGCTCGCACCATCTGCAGCGCCGCGCGCCAGGCGAAGCCGCCCAGCGCGACGATCACGTTCACGTGCGGGCCGGCCAACCGCCACTCGGCGTCCAGCCACGGCACGCAGGTCCGCCGCTCCGCCGGGGTGGGCGAATTGCCCGGCGGTGCGCAGCGTACAGCCGCCGCAATTCGGGTGTCGATGAGCTGCAGTCCATCCGCGGCGTCGACGGATAGCGGTGAATTCGCCAGGCCCGCGCGATGCAACGCGGCGTACAGCATGTCGCCGGAGCGGTCGCCCGTGAACACCCGGCCGGTGCGGTTGGCGCCATGCGCTGCCGGAGCGAGCCCGACCACCAACACGCGCGGACGAACCGCCCCCCAACCCGCTACCGGGCGGCCCCAGTAGGGCTGTGCGGCAAACGATTTCCGTTTTGCCTCCGCCACCTGCTCGCGCCAATCCACGAGTCGCGGGCAGGCGCGGCATACGGTGACCGCGGCGTCGAGCTCGGCAAGGGTATTAACCCGTTCGGCGACGGCGGCCACCCGCTCGGACGTCGACGCGACCGGGGTGTCGGCGGTCGCCGAGTCGTTCGGCCAGCCGGTACCCGGCGGCACCGGTGAGTCGAACAGCGTGCCGAGTCTCGGATGGGGCAACCGCACCGTTCCACTGTGCACGGCCGAAAAATCGCTCGTCGACCCGGATGATGCACTGCTAGATTCCGCGTAGATCCCCATGTCCGAGTCATCGTCCCCCGGTCGCTCCGATTCGCCCCGCCGAGCGTCGTCGCGCGGGCCGGCATACCTGCTGCTGTTCGCCGCGCTGGTAGCTGCAGCCGGAAACGGCATCAGCATCGTCGCGTTCCCGTGGCTCGTCCTGCAGCGCAACGGGAGCGCGCTGGAGGCTTCCATCGTGGCTGGCGCGGCGGCGCTACCGCTGCTGTTCTCCACGCTGCTGGCCGGCACGGCGGTGGATTTCCTTGGCAGGAAGCGCATCTCGATCATCTCCGACGTGTTGTCGGGTACCACCGTCGCCGCCATTCCGATTTTGGCGATGATGTTCGGGGTCTCCGTTGTGAACGTCGCGGTGCTTGCGGCGCTCGCCGCGCTGGGCGCGCTGTTCGACCCGGCTGGGATCACCGCGCGAGAGTCGATGCTGCCGGAGGCGGCCGCGCGCGCCGGCTGGACGCTCGACCGCACCAACGGCCTCTACGAGGCGGTGTTCAACGTCGCCTACATTGCCGGACCCGGGCTGGCCGGCCTGCTCATCGCAACGATCGGCGGCATCAACACGATGTGGGTGACCGCTGCGACCTTCGCACTGTCGATCGTCGCGGTCAGCCTGCTACGGCTGGAGGGCGCCGGGCCGCCCACCATCGAACAGCGGCCCAACAGCGTGTGGTCGGGCATGGTCGACGGATTGCGGTTCGTGTGGAACCTCAAGGTTTTGCGCACGCTCGCCTTGATCGACCTCGCGATGACCGGCCTGTATCTGCCGATGGAAAGCGTCCTGTTCCCGAAGTACTTCACCGACCGCAACGAGCCCGCCCATCTGGGCTGGGTGCTGATGGCGCTGAGCGTCGGTGGGCTGGTCGGCGCGCTTGCCTACCCGCTGCTCGTGCGGCAGATGAGTCGGCGCGTCATCCTGCTGATCGCCACCCTGACGCTGGGTGTATGCACCGCGGCGATCTCGGTCTTGCCGCCGCTGGCGGTCATTCTGCTGCTGTGTGCCCTGGTCGGGCTGGTGTACGGGCCGATCGCACCGATCTACAACTACGTGATGCAGACGAAATCGCCGCCACAGCTTCGGGGCCGCGTCGTCGGGGTGATGACATCGCTGGCCTACGCGGCGGGCCCGTTGGGGTTCATGCTGGCCGGTCCGCTGGCCGACGCGTTCGGGCTGAAGATCACCTTCCTGGCGCTGGCGATCCCGATGATCGTGATCGGGCTGGTGTCGGTGGGGCTGGGATCGCTGCACGACCTCGACCAGGCAACCGAGCAGAACCCCGAGGTCCGGTCGTCGCCTTAGGGCAGTTTCACGCGGGTTCAGGTCGTTGAAAATTTCAAATAACCGGAACGACAATTAAACGACAATTAATTTGTGAGCATAAGCTTCGTTGTCGGGTTGACAAACGCCAGCCCCCTGGCAACAAAATTGGTGTCGTCGGATCGAAGAATCCCGTCGCCATTGCCGCCGCGGAGGGTTCTGTAACGAATTCAGCGCCGAAACGGAAGCACCAAACAAGGCGTTGACGCAGCACACGGGGGGTTGAGGGTGAGCATCGACAAACGAATGGTTGCCAAGATCGCTGGAGGGTGCGTAGCGGCGCTCGCCGCGACGGCGATTTCGGCCGCGCCGAGTGCGCTGGCAGACCCGGCCACGCCGCCCCCGCCGGCGCCGGACACCGTCAATCAGGCCGCACCGGGCCCCGTCCCGCATCTGTACAACCCCAACAATCTGCCGCCCGGCACCTCGCCCAATCCTGTCGACGGAACAGAGACCGCCGGGGTGTCGTATGCCAAGTCGATCTGGGAGGCGATCCAGGATCACGACATCAGCTGGGGCCAGGGGCTGATTCTGCTGGCACAGCGTCCGATGGACCCGAACGCCACGCCGCCGCCCGGCGTTGCCGCCGGCCCCCAGCAGCCGGGGCCCAACCCGCCGCCGCCACCGCCGTAGCCACCGCGCTGCACCGCACACCGGGGTTCACGTAGCAACATACGACCGTAGGATCGCGACGTGACCGCGGACGCCCTCGCCGAGCTGAACGCCGAGCTGCCGGAAGGCATGGTTGTCACCGACCCCGCGATCACCGAGTCCTACCGCCAGGACCGCGCGCTGGACCCGTCTGCGGGAAAGCCGATGGCCGTCGTGCGCCCGCTGCGCACCGAGGATGTCCAAACCGTGCTGCGCTGGGCAACCCAGCACCGGGTCCCAGTGGTGCCCCGTGGCGCGGGCAGCGGATTGTCAGGCGGCGCAACGGCATTGGACAACGGCATCGTGCTGTCGACCGAGCGGATGCGGGACATCACCGTCGACCCGGTCACCCGGACCGCGGTCGTGCAGCCGGGGCTGTTCAACGCCGAGGTCAAAAAGGCGGTCGCCGAACACGGGCTGTGGTACCCGCCCGACCCGTCGTCGTATGAGATCTGCAGCATCGGCGGCAATATCGCGACCAACGCCGGCGGCCTGTGCTGCGTGAAGTACGGCGTCACCACCGACTACGTACTCGGTCTGCAGGTCGTGCTGGCCGACGGCACCGCGGTCCGGCTCGGCGGTCCCCGCCTCAAGGACGTCGCCGGGCTGAGCCTGACCAAGTTGTTCGTCGGCAGCGAGGGCACGCTGGGCGTGGTCACCGAGATCACGCTGCGACTGCTGCCGAGGCAACACCGGTCGAGCACCGTGGTCGCGACCTTCGCGTCGCTGGAGGCCGCCGTCAACGGCGTGCTCGCGGTGTCCAGCCGGATGCGCCCGTCGATGCTGGAGTTCATGGACTCGGTCGCGGTGAACGCTGTCGAGGACAAGCTGAAGATGGGCCTGGACCGTGACGCCGCGGCGCTGGTGATCGCGGGTTCCGATGAGCGTGGCGCGTCCGCAGGCGAGGACGCCGGGGTGATCGCCGCGTTGTTCGCGGAAAACGGTGCGACGGAAGTCTTCTCGACCGACGACCCCGACGAGGGTGAAGCGTTCGTGGCGGCCCGCCGGTACGCGATTCCGGCGGTGGAGGCCAAGGGGACACTGCTGCTCGAGGACGTCGGCGTGCCGCTGCCGCGGCTGGGCGATCTCGTGACGGGAATCGCGCAGATCGCCGCTGACCGGCAGGTGATGATCTCGGTGATTGCGCACGCGGGCGACGGCAACACCCACCCGTTGATCGTGTTCGACCCCAGCGACGGGGCCATGAAGGAGCGCGCGGAGGCGGCGTTCGGCGAAATCATGGAGCTCGCGATCCGCCTCGGCGGCACGATCACCGGCGAACACGGCGTCGGCCGGCTGAAACGACCGTGGTTGGCCGGCCAGCTCGGGCCGGAAGCGATGGCGCTGAATCGTCGCATCAAGGACGCGCTGGACCCGGCGGGAATCCTGAATCCGGGCGCGGCGATCTTAGCTTCCGGCGAGATCGGCGACCGCTTGCCGCGCCGAGACGACCGAGTCCATTCGCAGCACCGACTCGCCGGCGTAGAGACCCATCGACGTTGTGCTCAGCCTGTTGACAGATCATGGGTACTTGTCGTACGAATAAGACATGACGGCTCCTTTGTCTCACGACTCTCCGGCGGTATTCGAGCTGGCCAGCGCGAAGACCTGGCCGCATCCGTGGCCGATGTACAAGGGTCTGCGCGACCACGACCCCGTCCACCACGTGGTCCCGCCAGAGGAGCCCGAACACGACTACTTCGTAATGTCCCGGCACGCGGACGTCTGGGCCGCGGCCCGCGACCACGAGACCTTCTCCTCGGCGCAAGGCCTCACCGTCAACTACGGCGAGCTGGAGCTGATTGGGCTGCAAGACAATCCGCCGATGGTCATGCAGGACCCGCCGGTGCACACCGAGTTCCGCAAGCTCGTAGCGCGGGGGTTCACGCCGCGTCAAGTGGAGGCGGTCGAGCCGGCGGTGCGGGCATTCGTCGTCGAGCGCCTGGAGCGGCTGCTGGCCGATGGCGGCGGGGACATCGTGGCCGAGCTGTTCAAGCCGCTGCCGTCGATGGTCGTCGCGCACTACCTCGGCGTGCCAGAAGAGGATCGCAAGCAATTCGACGGCTGGACCGAGGCGATCGTCGCCGCCAACACCGCCGAGGGCGGCGTGGCCGGCGCACTGGAGTCGCTCGGCGACGCCGTGGGGTCGATGATGGCGTACTTCACCGAGCTGATTGAGCGTCGCCGTCGCGACGCAGGCGACGACACGATCTCGCATCTGGTCGCGGCCGGGGTCGGCTCAGACGGCGACATCGCAGGCACGCTCTCGGTGCTCGCGTTCACGTTCACGATGGTCACCGGCGGTAATGACACGACCACAGGGATGCTCGGCGGCGCGGTCCAACTGCTGCACCAGCGGCCCGACCAACGTCGGTTGCTCACCGACAATCCCGCCCTGATTCCCGACGCGGTCGACGAGTTTCTCCGCCTGACGTCACCTGTGCAGTGTCTGGGCCGCACGGTCACGCGTGACGTCCGGGTCGATGACACGGCGATCTCCGAGGGCAGGCGAGTCCTGTTGTTGTATGGCTCGGCCAACCGGGACGAGCGCCAATACGGCTCCGAGGCGGGCGAACTCGACGTCACCCGCCGACCCGCGAAGATCCTCACGTTCAGTCATGGCGCGCATCATTGCCTCGGCGCTGCTGCGGCTCGAATGCAGTCACGTGTCACGCTCACCGAATTGCTCTCTCGCTGCCCGGATTTCGAGGTGGATGAGGACGCGATCGTCTGGGCGGGCGGTAGCTACGTGCGACGTCCGCTGTCAGTGCCGTTCACGGTGACGCGCTGATGGCGAAGGACTGGCTCGCCGCGAGTCGCAGTGAGGTCGCCGCCGACCGCATTCTCGACGCGGCCGCAGCGCTGTTCGCCAAGCGTGACGCGGCGGCCGTCGGGATGAACGAAATAGCGCAGGCGGCAGGATGTTCGCGGGCCACGCTGTACCGGTACTTCGAGAACCGCGAGGCGCTGCACGCCGCGTTCGTCAACCGCGAGGCGTACCGGCTGCACCGTGAGCTCACCGACGAGATCCGCGAGCTGTCCGAGCCCGGTGAGCGGCTCGTCGCCGGGGTCACCACCGCGTTGAGGATGGTGCGCACCAGTCCGGCCCTGGCGTCGTGGTTCGCGATGACGGAGCCGCCCATCGGCGGTGAAGTCGCCGGGCAGTCGGAGGTGATCAAGGCGCTGACGGCCGCATTCTTGAACTCTCTGGGTACCGATGACCCGGACGTCGTCGACCGCCGTGCCCGCTGGCTGGTGCGGGTGATCACATCGCTGTTGATATTCCCGGGCAACGACGATGCCGACGAGAAGCAGATGCTCGAGGAGTTCGTCGTCCCGATCGCCGTGGGGTCAGCCGCCGGACGCCGTTAGTCGCAGGTTTCGGCCGCTCCCTTCCGGGGTATCGGGGACGAGATGGCCAACACTTCAAAGGACCGACGTTGACGCCACGACGGTTGATACTGCTGGTGGGGGCGATCGTGTTGATCGCCGGGATCGTTGCGCTGGTCGTTCCGGTCTCCGCGTCCGGCGAGAACGGCAGCGTCGGCTGCGGCAACGCGATCGCCGGCGACCTGTCAACGGCCCGGGACAAGGACAACGGCAACCTGGCGAACCTGCCGGTCGTCAACCAGTTCGTGCCCCACACGAACTACGTGTCGGCATGCACATCGGCGCTGTCGACCCGCCGCGGGTGGTCCATTCCGCTGGCCGTTATCGGGTTGCTCGTGATGGGCGGCTCCCTGCTGGTCCGCGAACGACAACGCGCGCGGTAACGCGCTAGGAGCGGACGCGGGTGAACCGGTGTAGCAGCCAGGCCAGCGGCACGGTCACCACAAAGGTGACAACGAGGAGCCATAAGACCGAGCCGGTATAGATCGGGTAGCGCAGCACCTCGACCATGACGATCTCCATCGTGATGAGGTGGATCAAGAAGATCTCATAGGAGATCTCGCCGAGCCACACCATCGGTCTGCTGGCCAGTGCGCGCGCATACCACCCCGTGTTGCCGAGCGCCAGCGGACCCACCATCAGCGTTGCGATCACCGCGTAGAACGCCGTCTTGGCCAACGCTTCTGCCAGTTCCGACGGCGACGTGGTCGGCTCACCGCCGAGCGGGGTGGACACGATAAGGTAGCAGATCAGCGCCAGCGGCAGGCAGACCGCGGCGTAGATCCGTCGGCCCATCACCTGGAGCACAGCCAGCATCATTCCGCCGATGAACCACGCGAAATAGGTCGGCAGCCACAGCTGTGCGCCGTCGGGAAGCCAGTCGGTGGTGTGCACCAACACCAGCCACGCCGGCGTGATCAAGCTGAGCACCACCAGGCCCGTCAACAGCAGGCGCGGTTGCCACCGTCGCCGGCACAGCACCGCCAGCAGAAGGTAGGTCACCAGCGGCAGCACGACATAGAAGGCGACCTCCACCGCCAGGCTCCACATCTGCGTAAGTCCCTGGTGCAGATACGAATACAGGTAGTTGTCGGTGTAGGACTGTGTCAGGGTCAGGTTGCGGATCAGGCCCGTCCACGTGTGGCCGGGATTCGGGCCGGCGGTGCGGTAGTGATACACGATGTAGGCGACGACGACGGTGATCACGTACGCGGGCATGATGCGCCGAACCCGGTGCCATGCGTAGTTAGCCACCGACGGCGGCGGGCGGTCCTGCGCAGAAGCGCGCACCCACGGGCCGAACAACAGAAACCCGGACAGCACAAAGAAGATCGGCACACCGATCTCCATCCGCGAATAGACAAGACCCACATACCCGTGCGTGTATTTGCCTGTGGTGTACGCGGCATGCGTCGCCATGACCAAAAGCGCGGCAACGGCGCGGATTCCCGTAAGCGATGCGACCCGTCGGGTCTTCGATACAGACTCGAGTCCACCCTGCGCATCGGTGTCCGATATCGGCGGCGATGCGCCTCCGGCGTCGCCGCGGGACAGCGTCATGTCGGCTTGCGCCTGGTCTTCCCGCCAGGCCCGCGGTCCGGTTGCAGGTTGATCAGCACACCTGAGATTCGGGTTCTTTCCAACGCTTTCAACGTCTCTCGGGACAGCTTCGCGGGAAGCTCGACGAGCGAGAAGTCAGGATGGATCGCGATGTGGCCGAAATCGCTCCGATGCAGCCCACCCTCGTTGGCGATAGCCCCGACGATCGCGCCCGGCCCGATCTTGTTCCGCTTTCCGACCGCGATCCGATACGTCGCCATCCGCTGGCCGGTGCGGCGCACCGGCTTACCCGGACGGTCCGACCGTTCTTTGTCCCTGTCTTTGTCCCTGCGGAGCTCCGGTGGCGGCTCTGGCGCCATCAGGAACTCTTCACCGTCTCGCGATTGCACTGCCAGCGCAGCGGCGATGTCACCCATCGGCACATCGTGGTCGCGTTCGTACTCCTCGACAAGGCCGCGGAACAGTTCCATCCCCGGCGCGTTCAGCGCGGCGGTGATCGAGTCGCGGAATCTGGCGACACGTTGCGCATTGACGTCCTCGACCGTGGGCAGCTGGGTCTCGGTGAGCTTCTGACGGGTGGCCTTCTCAATCGCCCTGAGCAGGTGGCGTTCCCGCGGCGACACGAACAGCAGCGCGTCGCCGCTGCGCCCGGCCCGGCCCGTCCGGCCGATGCGGTGCACGTATGATTCGGTGTCCTGCGGGATGTCGTAGTTAAGGACGTGGGAGATCCGCTCCACATCCAGACCCCGGGCAGCGACGTCGGTCGCGACGAGGATGTCGATGCTGCCGTCCTTTAACGCCGCGATCGTCCGCTCCCGCTGAGCCTGGGGTATGTCGCCATTGATGGCCGCCGCCGAAAATCCCCGCGCGCTAAGCCGTCCCGCGACCTCCTCGGTGGCCTGCTTGGTCCGGACGAACACGATCATCGCCTCGAATGGCTCGACTTCCAGCACCCGCGTTAGCGCATCCATCTTGCGCTGACCGGCCACCTGGATATACCGCTGCGAAATGTTCTCCGCCGTGGCAGTTTTCGCCTCGACGGTGACCTCGACGGGGTCGTGCAAATATTTCGACGTGATCTTGCGGATGGCCGGCGGTATGGTCGCCGAGAACAGCGCCACCTGTTTGTACTCGGGGGTGTCGGCGAGGATGCGTTCGACGTCCTCGGCGAAGCCCATCGCCAGCATTTCGTCGGCCTCGTCGAGCACGAGGTAGTCCAGCCTCGACAGGTCGAGCGTGCCGCGCTGAAGGTGGTCGATCACCCGGCCCGGAGTGCCGACCACCACCTGCGCGCCACGCTTGAGGCCGGCCAGCTGCACGCCGTAGGACTGGCCGCCGTAGATCGGCAACACGTTAATCCGGGGCAGGTGAGCGCCGTAGCGGCGGAATGCCTCGGATACTTGCAACGCGAGCTCGCGGGTGGGCGCGAGCACCAGCGCCTGCGTGTCGGTGCGCGCGGTGTCGATCTTCGACAGGATCGGCATCGCGAACGCCGCCGTCTTCCCCGTGCCGGTCTGCGCCAACCCGACGACGTCGGAGCCCGCCATCATCGCGGGGATCGTCGCCGCCTGTACCGCAGACGGCGATTCGTAGCCGACGTCGTCTACAGCCTGCAACACCGCGGGGTGGATCTGCAGGTCAGCGAATGAGGTTGCAGGGCGCGAAACGTCCTGTTCCGGAAGGGCCATCGAGTGCTCAGTCTAGTGGGGAGGCATCGTCGGCCCTGCCTTCGGGGAAATCGCGGCCGACAGCGGTACGGTGCCCAACTGTGAGGGGGCTGCGGATATCCGTCGTGGCCGCGGTAACCGCGGCGGCGCTGGCCGGTTGCGGTGCCGGTGATTCCACCGTCGCCAAGACACCGGAACCGACCACGACTGCGGCGCCGGCGTCGTCGCCCCAGGTCATGCCCCCAGCCCGGGCCATGCCCCCGGCGCCTGTTCCGCCGCCCAAGCCGCCGAACAGTCCGGCGTCGACAGCCCCCACCGCCGCCGCGTACGACCCCTGCGCAACCAACCTCGGCGCCCCGGAGATCGCCAAGGCGGCCGCGAGCCTGCCGCCGGATCCGCGCAGCGGCCAGGGCTGGAGCCCCGAGCCCGTCGCAGGGAACTACAACGAGTGCGCGCAACTGTCGGTGGTCATCGTCAAGGCCAACACCAACGCTGACAATGCGAACACCCGCGCGCTGATGTTCCATCAAGGCAAGTTCATCCCCAAAGGTGTGCCGGACACATTCGGGTTCAACGGCATCGACGCATCGGCGTGCACCGGCGACACGGTAGCGCTGAAGTTCTCCAACGGCGTCCCCGGTCTGGAAAGCATCGTGCGTTACCGGTGGAACGGCAGCAACGTCGAACTGGTCGCCAACACCGCGTAGGCCGATGGGACTGTCGGTGTGCTGCCATACAGTGGCAGCGTGTTCGTCGACGACGGCATCGTCTTCTACAGCGCATCTGATCTCGCCGCGGCCGCCCGCTGCGAGTATGCGCTGTTGCGCTCGTTCGACGCGCATCTCAGCTGGGGCCCACCGGTCGCCGTGGAAGACGAATTGCTTGCCCGCACCGCCAAACTCGGCGGCGAGCACGAACACCGCCATCTCGATGAGCTTCGGTCACGCGCTGACGAGTCAGTGGTGCTCATCGGCCGGCCGCGATACACCGTCGCCGGACTGACCGCGGCCGCAGAGCAGACGATGCGGGCAGTCCAGCGTCGGGCACCGGTGATCTATCAGGCAGCGATGTTCGACGGCCGCTTCGTCGGCTTCGCGGACTTCCTGCTCTTCGACGGCGAAGAGTATCGGCTGCGCGACACCAAGCTCGCCCGTTCCGTCAAGGTCGAGTCCCTTCTGCAGCTCGCCGCCTACGCCGATGTCCTGGCGGCCGCAGGGGTGCCGGTCTCGCCCGAGGTGGAATTGGTGCTCGGCGACGGCGCGACCGCCCGCTACCCCGTCGGCGAACTGCTACCGGTGTACAGGCGGCGGCGGGCAGAACTGGAACGCCTGCTCGACGGCCACTTTGCCGGCGGGGCCGCGGTGGGGTGGGAGGACGAGCACGTACGGGCGTGCTTCCGCTGCCCGGAATGCGCCATTCAAATCCGCGCCCACGACGACCTGTTGCTGGTCGCCAACATGAGGCTGAGCCAGCGCGCCCGGTTGATCGATGCCGGTATCACCACGATGACCGACCTGGCGTACCACGACGGTCCGGTGCCCGAAATGCCGCTGCGGAGCGTCGCAGCCCTGACCGCGCAAGCGCGACTGCAGATCGCACCGCGAGTCGACGGCCGGCCGCCCTACGAGATAGCGGACCCGCAGCCGCTGTCCCTGCTGCCCGATCCTGACAAGGGCGACCTGTTCTTCGACTTCGAGGGTGATCCCTTGTGGACCGCAGACGGAACGGAATGGGGTCTGGAATACCTGTTCGGGGTGCTGGAGGTCGGCGGCACGTTTCGACCGCTGTGGGCGCATGATCGTCGAAGCGAGCGCCAAGCATTTCTCGACTTCCTGGAGATGGTCCGCAAGCGACGCAGGCGCTATCCCAAGATGCACATCTACCACTACGCGCCCTACGAGAAGACCGCATTGCTTCGGTTGGCCGGTCGCTACGGTGTCGGCGAGGAGGAGGTGGACGATCTTCTGCGCAGCGGCGTATTGGTCGACCTGTATCCATTGATACGCAAGAGCATTCGTGTCGGTACCGATAACTACAGCCTGAAATCTCTCGAGCCGCTCTACATGGGCTCACAGCTGCGCTCCGGCGATGTCACCACCGCGACAGACTCGATCCTGCAGTACGCCCGATACTGTGAGTCGCGCGCCGAGGGGCGTGACGACGACGCCGCGGGCATCCTGCAAGAGATCTGCGACTACAACCACTACGACTGCACCTCGACGCGCAATCTGCGCGATTGGCTGATCAACCGGGCGATCGAATGCGGTGTGCTGCCGCTCGGTGCTCAACCCGTCGCCGATGGCGCCGTCGCCGAGGACGACGATCAACTGGCCCGGACGCTCGCCGCCTTCGCCGGCGATCCCGTCGACGGCCGCACCGATGAACAGACCGCGGTCGCGCTCATCGCCGCGGCACGCGGATACCACCGACGTGAAGACAAGCCGTTCTGGTGGGCCCATTTCGATCGGCTGAACAACCCCGCCGACGAATGGGGCGACAGCAATGACGTGTTCTTGGCCGATGACGCGGAGGTCGTCAAGGACTGGCACCTGCCGTCGAACCGCGCACGGAAACAGCAACGCTGGGTGAAACTCACCGGCACGCTGGCGTCGGGCTCCTTGGACACCAGCGTGTTCGCGCTCTACGAGCCGCCCGCTCCGACGGGGCTCATCGACAATCCCGACCGGCGGGCTGCCGGCAACGCCGAGATCACCGGCGTCGACGACCCCAACGTCCCGACCGAGATCACCATCTGCGAGAAGGAGCCCACAGCGGGCGGAACGTTCGCGCAGTTGCCCTTCGCGGTCACGCCGGGGAGACCATTCCCCACCGGGAAGCTTCGCGAGTCCATCGACAACGCGGCCGCCGAGGTCGCCGCGGGGCTGCCCGCCCTGCCGGACACAGCGATCGTCGACATCCTCCTGCGACGCACCCCGCGTACCCGCAGCGGCGCTCCGCTGCCGCATACCGGCGACGCAGCCGCGGATATCACAGCGGCGCTACTCGACCTCGACTCGTCCTACCTGGCCGTGCACGGGCCACCGGGCACCGGCAAGACGTCCACGGCCGCCAAGGTCATTGCCCGGTTGGTCAACGACCACCGCTGGCGGGTCGGAGTCGTCGCCCAGTCGCATGCGGTCGTCGAAAACCTGTTTCGCGAGCTGATCAAAGCCGACGTGGATCCGGCGCGGATCGCCAAGAAGGATTCCGCTGCCGGCGTTGCGTGGCAGGTGATCGACAAGGACGCCTATGGCGGCTTCATCGCCAGTTCTGCCCATGACGGCTGCGTAATTGGCGGCACCGCGTGGGATTTCGCCAACGACACGCGCGTCGACACCCGCAGCCTCGAGCTGCTGGTGATCGAAGAGGCGGGCCAGTTCTGTCTCGCCAACACGATCGCGGCGGCGCGGGCGGCGGCGAACCTGATGCTGCTCGGTGATCCGCAACAGCTCCCGCAGGTCCGCCAGGGCCGTCATCCCGAACCGGTCGACGTGTCAGCCCTCGGCTGGCTGGTGGAACGGCACCGCACGCTGCCCGACCAGCGCGGCTATTTCTTGGACCTCTCGTACCGCATGCACCCCGCGGTGTGCGAGCCGGTGTCGCGGTTGTCCTACGACGGGCGCCTGCGTTCCGACGAACAGATCACGGGGGCGCGCTGCCTCGAGGGACACCGACCCGGTGTTCGGATGTTGATCGTGGACCACGACGGCAACTCCACGAGCAGTCCCGAAGAGGCAGCCACGATTGTTGCCCAGATCCAGCGGTCGCTGGGTGCGAAGTGGACCGACGAACACGGCAGTCGTCGGCTGCGCCCGGACGACGTATTGGTGGTCGCGCCCTACAACGCGCAGGTGTTGTTGCTGCGCGAACACCTCGACACCGCAGGGCTCTCAGACGTCGATGCCGGTACCGTCGACAAGTTCCAAGGCAGGCAGGCGCCGGTGGTGTTCGTGTCGATGACAGCCTCGTCCATCGACGATGTGCCCCGCGGGATTTCGTTCTTGCTCAACCGAAACCGGCTCAATGTCGCTGTCAGCCGGGCGAAGTACGCGAGCGTCATCGTGCAATCGAGGGCACTGACCGAGTACCTACCGTCAGATCCGAGCGGCCTGATTGAGCTCGGCGCGTTCTTGTCGCTGTCGCCCTGCGAGCCGCCGGCATGAGAAGTGGCCTGACAGACCGGTTGGCTGCCGTCGTCGGCGCCAATCACGTCAGCACCGATCCCGACGTGCTCGCCGCACGCAGCGTCGACCACACCGGCCGCTATCGCGGTCGCGCCGCCGCGCTGGTGCGGCCCGCATCGGGCGACGAAATCGCGACTACGCTCTCGGTCTGTCGCGACGCGGGTGCGCACGTCACCATCCAGGGCGGCCGAACGTCACTGGTCGCGGGCACCGTTCCAGAACACGACGACGTGCTGCTGTCCACCGAGCGGCTCACAGCGATCGGTGACATCGATACCGCTGAGCGGCGGGTCCGGCTCGGTGCGGGCGTCACGTTGGCTGCCGTGCAGCGGGCGGCGGCCCGGGCCGGACTGCTGTTCGGCGTCGACCTGGCGGCCCGCGATTCCGCGACGGCCGGCGGCATGGCGTCGACGAATGCGGGCGGTCTTCGGACCGTGCGCTACGGAAACATGCGTGAACAGGTCGTCGGGCTCGAGGTCGCGCTGCCCGGCGGGTCAATCCTGCGACGACACAGCGCTGTTCGCCTCGACAACACCGGTTACGACCTGACTTCGCTGTTCGTCGGCGCCGAGGGGACGCTGGGCGTGATCACCGAGGTCGACGTTCGGCTGCACGCGAGGCCGTCGCACCGGATCACCGCGGTCGCCGGCTTCGCCGACCTGTCACACGTGGTCGTCGCCGGTCGGGTGTTTCGCGACATCGACGGCATCGCCGCGCTTGAGCTCATCGACGCCCGCGCTGTCGAGCTCACCGCGCAGTACCTCGGCGTCGTGCCGCCCATGGACGCTGCATGGCTGCTGCTCATTGAACTGGCGGGCGATCATGACCAGTCCGAACGGCTCGCCGATGCACTGGCAGACGCCCCGCTGTCCGGCGAACCGGCAGTTGGCACCGATGCGGCCGCGCAGCAACGACTCTGGCGGCTCCGCGAGGGGATCGCCGAGATCCTCGGCATCTACGGTCCGCCACTGAAGTTCGACGTGTCGTTGCCGCTGCCCGCGATCCCGGCGTTCGCAGGCCAGTCCGCTGACCTCGTCGCCAGTCACGCCCCTGACGCGATCCCCGTGCTGTTCGGTCACCTGGGTGAGGGCAACCTGCATTTGAATATCTTGCGCTGCAACATCACCGGTGACCGCGAGCATGCACTGTACTCGGCCATGATGGACCTAATTGCCGCCTGCGGCGGGAACGTCAGCTCGGAGCACGGGGTCGGCAGCCGCAAACGAGGTTATGTCGGCATGTCGCGCGAGCCCGCCGACATCACTTTAATGCGGACGATCAAAACAGCGCTCGACCCGACCAGCTACCTCAACGCTGCGGTGTTGTTCGACTAATCGCCTGCGGGCATCGAGTGCCGGCCGTAGCTGTCGGCGTCGGGATCCATCCAGTCATCGGGCTCGCTGTGTGCCGCGTGCCTGCCCCGCGAAGGCAGCTGGCTGCTGACCTCGCGGAACCGCTGTTCGTGGTCGACATGAAAGCCGTTGTGGGCGAATCCAATCGGGTCAGGGGTTGAGTGCATCCAGCTGTCCGGCGGATCGTGGTAGAGCGGTTCGTAGGGTTCCTTCGGCTGAAGCTGCACCAGCTCGACGTGGCCAGGATCGGCGCGAACGGCCAACGGTGCGGTGTCACTGTCGTCCGGTGGTGCAGAAGGCTCGACATCGGCGTGCTGCTCCGGCGGCGCGAGGGCGTACACGGCGTCATAGCCCTCGTCGTAGTCCGCGTCGTAGCCCTCGTCGTAGCGCGTATCCTCGTCGTAGTCCTCGTCGTAGTCCTCGTCGTCGAAAACGGCACCGTACCCGTCGAGCAGGTATTGCTCGTGGATAGCCGGAATCTCGTCGGTGCGCGGGTCGAAGTCGTCGAGCTCGTCATCGTCGGCCGCGCCGAACTGTGCCGCCCGCGACGGCCGGGCGGGTGCCGGTCGGGAGCCGACCAGGAACAGCGCCGCCACGACACCGAACAACGCGACGAAGGCAGGCAGCAGCGTCGACTGAGACATCGCGTCCGAGAACGGTGGATGCAGGAAGGCGGGAAGCTGGGTCACCGCACCCTCGCCGCGCGGGGCGGCACCGTCGGGCTGCGGCGGTAGTTCGTCGCCGATCCGCCATGTCATGAACGCGGCCATGCTCGCGCTGCCGAGCACGGAGCCGACCTGGCGAGTCGCGTTGTACACACCCGATCCCGCGCCGGCCAGGTCGGGCGGGAGGTTGCGGGTCGCGGTGGCTGCCAGTGGCGCCCAGATGAGCGCCATCCCGACGCCCATCGCGGCGAACGGCAGCACCAGCCGCCACATCGGCGTCGTCGGCGTCATCTCAATCGACAACCATGTCAGCGCAACAGCCAGCGTCGCGAAGCCGAACCCGACGATCGGGCCGGGATGGGAGCGGTCGACGATGCGGCCCACCGCGGGCGCGAGCAGGCCGGTGACCACCGCCGTCGGCGCCATCACCAGCGCCGATCTCGTGGGCGACAACCCGCATACCGCCTGCAGATAGAACATCAGCGGCAGCACCATCGCCACCACCACGAAGCCCATCACCGCGATCGCGGCGTTCGACAGCGAGAAGTCGCGATCGGAGAACACCCGCAGCGGAATCAGCGGCTCGTTCTTGTTCACCCGCTGCCAGTAGACGAAGGCGCCCATCATCGCGACGCCGCCGGCGATCGTGGCCCAGATCCACAGCGACCAATGGTGCGACTGGCCCTCCTGCAGACCGAAGACGATCAGGAACATCGCCACCCCTGACAGCAGCACACCCAGGATGTCGAAGCGATGCTGGTCTGTCGGCAGCACCGGAACCAGCCGCACCGCCAACGCGATGCCGACGATGCCGATGGGCACGTTGACGAAGAAGATCCACTGCCAGCCGAGGCTGTCGACCAGCACGCCGCCCGCCAACGGCCCCACCAACGTCGCGACCCCGGCCGTGGCACCCCACACGCTCATCGCGACGCCGCGGCGTTGGGCCGGGAAGATCCTGGTGATCACCGACAGGGTCTGCGGGGTCAGCAGGCCCGCACCCAGCCCCTGCACCACACGAGCGGAGATCAGCATCCCGATGGAACCCGACAATCCGCACCACAGCGACGCCGCGGTGAAGATCGCGAGCCCGATCAGATACAGGTTCTTCGGGCCGAACCGGTCACCCAGCCGGCCGGCGACCAGCAGCGGCACCGCGTACGCCAACAGGTAGGCGCTGGTCACCCAGATCACCGCGTCGTAATCGGTGTCGAGTTTCTCCATGATGCGCGGGTTTGCAACCGCGACGATGGTGGAGTCGACCAGGATCATGAAGAAACCGACCATCATGGCCCACAGCGCGCGCCATGGACTGTCCGGCGGCGTAGGCGGCGGGGCTTCGAAATGCTCAGTAAGGGTGGTCATCGGGCCACCCCGTCCGCGGTCTGCGAACCATTCATCGACTCGACGAATCCGGTCAGCCAGTCGAGCTTCGCCGCCGTCGTCGCGAGCAGGTAGTCCAGCGCGCTGCGGTCACCGGGCACCGCGTCCGCGTCGCGCAGCGCGTGCAGCTCGGCGGCGCTTCGTTCCAACACCGCGATGCGCCCCTTCAGCGCCTCCACGGCGGCCGGCGGGTCGAGGTGATGGATCTCGGCGAGCGCGACGACGAACTTCTCGAACTCGTTGACCGGACTCGCCACCAGCTCGCGCAGCCGCGAGGTCAGCGCGTCGGCGCCGGCATCAGTCAGGTCGTAGGTGGTGCGTTCGGGCCGGTTGCCGTTTCGGCCGGTGCCCGCCTGGCGGATGAGCTTCTCCTCGGCGAGCCGATTGACGACGTGATACAGCGACCCTGGGCGAATCCGCAGCATCCGGTCCCGGTGCCTGGCCGT
This sequence comes from uncultured Actinomycetota bacterium, assembly GCA_963828065.1. Classification (GTDB taxonomy): domain Bacteria; phylum Actinomycetota; class Actinomycetes; order Mycobacteriales; family Mycobacteriaceae; genus Mycobacterium. Next base: position 85,092 of record CAWHDL010000021.1, read on the forward strand.
GAGCGTCTGGAACATCTCGTACCCGTGCATCGGCCGCTCCCGCAGCAGCGCGAGCACGGAGATGCCCAACGATGTCACCTGGTAGGCCATCCAGAGATCTATTCCCCATTTCGACGCCGACTACTCCACTCCGAGTAATTGACGCTACGGACAAGTGCAAGGGGGCACAACTCGGCCTGACCGGGCCGGAGCCGCCTCCGTCCGCCTGATCACTGTGACCAGCGCCAGCAAGGCGACCACCACACCTGTCGTCATCACCGCAGCCAGGGCGAGCTCGGTATTGCCCAGCACGCCGACCAGGGGCGCCACCGCGCCGCCGATGCCGAACTGGGCCGCACCCAGCAGCGCCGCCGCCGTACCGGCGGCATCGGGATGACGGGACAGCGCCATCGCGGGCGCATTCGGGATCACCAGGCCCATCGCGGCCAGGATCGACCACACCGGCAGCAGGAAACCGGGCAGCCCGCCGACGTGGGCCAGCGCGAGGCCGACGAAAGCCGCACCCGCAACGACCGCCCCGGCCAGCGCCCACAACACGATGATCTGTGGCGAAAATCGTTTCAGCAGAACCACATTGACCTGTGAAGCCGTGATGAACGAAATCGCGCCGGCGCCGAACACGATCGCGAACACCTGCTGGTCGAGCCCGTAGGAACCCTGCAGTACGAACGAGGCACCCGAGATGTACGCGAACACCCCGGACATTGCCAGCCCGGCGACCAGCACGAGGATCACGAACCTGGCATCCCGCAGCAGCTCAACGTACGTCGAGGCGACGGCATCCAACCTCAACGGCCGGCGGTGGGACGGCGACAGCGTCTCGGGCAGCGCCAGCGCGGCCACCATCAGCAAGCCGCCCGCCAGCACCACGAGCACCCCGAACACCCAGTGCCAGGACGCGTGCAGCAACACGGCGGCGCCCAGCGACGGCGCGACGACCGGCGCCACGCCCAGCACGAGCATCAGCCGGGACAGCACCGTCGCGGCGGCCGAATCCGCGAACAGATCGCCGACGACGGCGATCGCCACCACCATCGCCGCAGACGCACCGATGCCCTGCAACACCCTGCCTATGCCCAGAACCGTGATATTCGGTGCCAGCAGGCACACCACAGACCCCAGCATGTGCAGCACGATTCCGACGATCAGCGGCTTACGGCGGCCGAGCGAATCAGACAGCGGTCCCACGATCAGCTGGCCGAACGCCAGCCCAGCCAGCGTCCCGGTCAGGGTCAACTGGGTGACCGACGACGTCACCGACAGCTCCTCGGTGATCCGCGGCAGTGCGGGCAAATAGAGGTCGAGCGTCAGTGGCCCCAGCGCGACGAGCGCGCCCAGCACCACGATCATCCGGGTGCGGCTCACCGACGCCCCGTCGGCCGTCACCTCATGTTCGCTCGTCACATCCACACCGGGCGATATTGCCATGCCGGTAACCAGCGACGCGCGTCGATATTGTGTTCCCGCCGGCCGGTAGCCTGAAAAGACGCGATTCGCGAGGAGGCTCAATGAACGCCGCACGCAACGGACCGAGCGCGCAAAAACCAGCCGACGCCGACGAGAAACCCGGTGCGGCGGCAAAGGCGCTGTCGAACATCCTGGAGCGCGGCGCGCGCGTGCAGGCCCCAGCGGTCGAGGCATACGTCCAGCGACTGCGGCGGGCGAACCCGGATGCGTCGCCGGCCGAGATCATCACCAAGCTCGAGAAGCGTTACCTCGCCGCGGTGATGGCCAGCGGGGCGGCCGTCGGTTCGGCGGCCGCGTTTCCCGGAATCGGCACCATCACGGCGCTGTCCGCCGTCGCAAGTGAGACCGTCGTCTTCCTGGAAGCCACCGCGCTGTTCGTGCTGGCGGTCGCCGAAGTGCACAGGATCCCGGCGGGACACCGCGAACACCGCCGCGCGCTGGTGCTTTCGGTGCTGGTCGGCGACGACAGCAAGGGTGCGGTCCGAGACCTCGTCGGACCTGGCCGCACGAACGGCGCATGGCTCGGCGAGTCGACCGCGGCGCTGCCGTTGCCGGTGGTGTCGCAGCTCAACAACCGGCTGCTCAAGTACTTCGTGAAGCGCTACGCGCTGAGGCGGGGCGCGATCGCGTTCGGCAAGATGCTGCCGATGGGCATCGGCGCGGTGATCGGCGGTGGTGGCAACCGCTTGATGGGCAAGAAGATCATCAGCAACGCCCGCACAGCTTTTGGGCCGCCACCCGGCCGGTGGCCGGTGGCGGTGCACGTGCTGCCCTCGGCGCGCGCGGGCGCGTCGGGATAACCAACCACCCCGTTTCCCAGAACGGGCGTACTGTTAGAAATTGAACGGTGGAGAATACCGAACGGTGGAGAATACCGCAGGCATGGTCGCTGCGATGCCCGACGCGTTAGCCTTTAGGACGGCGGAAACAGCAGGGACCGTCCCCATGTAACGCAGGGTGGGCGAGCGCCGTGACGACGCTGCCCGGGCAGAGAATCGAGGCGAGCAGCCGCTGTGAGCAGTTCACCTTCACCATTCGGGCAAAACGAGTGGCTCGTCGAGGAGATGTACCGCAAGTTCCGCGACGATCCGTCGTCAGTCGACCCGAGTTGGCACGAGTTCCTCGTCGACTACTCACCCGAACCGACCGGCAACGGCCAGCAGACCGCACCGTCGGACACCGCGACGGCACCAGCGAAACCGGCCGAGACCACCGCAACCCCGGCGGCCGAGCCTGTGCGACAGCCCATTGAAGAGGCGAAGCCTGCTCCGAAGGTTCCGGCCGTGAGCGTCCACCCCGACGACGAGGTCCAGGTGCTTCGCGGCGCGGCGGCCGCGGTGGTCAAGAACATGTCGGCGTCCCTGGATGTGCCGACCGCCACCAGCGTTCGCGCGATCCCGGCGAAGCTGATGATCGACAACAGGATCGTCATCAACAACCACCTCAAGCGGACCCGTGGCGGCAAGATCTCGTTCACCCACGTGCTCGGGTACGCGATCGTGCAGGCGACCAAGAAGTTCCCGAACATGAACCGGCATTTCGCCGAAGTGGACGGCAAGCCGAACGTCGTCACGCCCGCCCATACGAATCTGGGCCTGGCCATCGACCTGCAGGGCAAAGACGGAGGTCGGCAACTCGTCGTCGCAGGCATCAAGAATGCCGAGACCATGCGCTTCGGCCAGTTCATCACCGCATACGAGGACATCGTCCGGCGGGCCCGCGACGGGAAGCTGACCGCCGAGGACTTCGCCGGCGTGACGATCTCGCTGACGAACCCCGGCACGATCGGCACCGTGCACTCGGTGCCGCGGCTGATGCGCGGGCAGGGCGCGATCATCGGCGTCGGCGCGATGGAGTACCCGGCCGAGTTCCAAGGCGCCAGCGAGGAGCGGATCGCGGAGCTGGGCGTGGGCAAGCTGGTCACGATGACGTCGACCTACGACCACCGCATCATCCAGGGCGCGGAGTCCGGCGACTTCCTGCGCACCACCCACGAGCTGCTGCTCTCCGACGGCTTCTGGGACGAGATCTTCCACGAACTGGGCATCCCGTACCAGCCGGTGCGCTGGCGGACGGACAACCCGGATTCGATCCAGGACAAAAACGCCCGCGTCATCGAGCTGATCGCGGCATACCGCAACCGTGGCCACCTGATGGCCGACATCGACCCGCTGCGGCTGGACAAGACCCGGTTCCGCAGCCACCCCGACCTCGACGTGAATACGCACGGCCTCACGCTGTGGGATCTGGACCGGGTGTTCAAGGTCGACGGCTTCGGGGGCGCGGAATACAAGAAGCTGCGCGACGTGCTCGGCCTGCTGCGCGACGCGTACTGCCGTCACATCGGCGTCGAGTACACCCACATCCAGGAGCCGGACCAGCAGCAATGGCTGCAGGAACGCATCGAGGTCAAGCACGAGAAGCCGACAGTCGCCGAACAGAAGTACATCCTGAGCAAGCTGAACGCAGCTGAAGCATTCGAAACCTTCCTGCAGACCAAATATGTTGGGCAGAAGCGATTTTCGCTTGAGGGTGCTGAGACCGTCATCCCGATGATGGACGCGGCGATCGACCAGGGGGCCGAACGCAAGCTCGACGAGGTCGTCATCGGCATGCCGCACCGCGGCCGGCTCAACGTGTTGGCCAACATCGTCGGCAAGCCGTATTCGCAGATCTTCTCCGAGTTCGAGGGCAACCTGAACCCGTCGCAGGCGCATGGCTCCGGCGACGTGAAGTATCACCTTGGTGCCACCGGAACCTACATTCAGATGTTCGGCGACAACGACATCGAGGTGTCGCTGACCGCGAATCCCTCGCACCTGGAGGCCGTCGACCCGGTGCTCGAAGGGCTGGTTCGGGCCGAGCAGGACCTGCTTAGTCAGGCCGACGGCGACAGTGAGGATTCCGGGGAATTCTCCATCATGCCGATGATGATGCACGGCGATGCCGCGTTCGCCGGACAGGGCATCGTCGCCGAGACCTTAAATCTGGAGTTGCTGCGCGGTTACCGCACCGGCGGCACGATCCACATCGTCGTCAACAACCAGATCGGGTTCACCACCGCGCCGTACGACTCGCGGTCGTCCGAGTACTGTACTGACGTCGCGAAAATGGTCGGTGCGCCGATATTCCACGTCAACGGCGACGATCCCGAGGCGTGCGTGTGGGTGGCAAAGCTGGCGGTGGACTTCCGGCAGAAGTTCAAAAAGGACGTCGTGATCGACATGCTGTGCTACCGCCGCCGCGGGCACAACGAAGGCGACGACCCGTCGATGACACAACCGTTGATGTATGACGTGATCGACACCAAGCGTGGCGCCCGCAAGACGTACACCGAAGCTCTGATCGGCCGTGGCGACATTTCGCTCAAAGAGGCCGAGGACGCGTTGCGCGACTATCAGGGCCAACTCGAGCAGGTTTTCAACGAAGTGCGTGAGCTCGAGAAGCACGAGATCGAGCCCAGTGAGTCGGTCGAGTCCGAACAGCAACTGCGGAAGGGATTCTCGACGGCGGTCGAGAAGTCGCTGCTGGCCCGGATCGGCGACGCGCAGGTGGCCTTCCCGGAGGGCTTCAGCGTGCACCCGCGCGTCATGCCCGTCCTAGAGCGGCGCCGCGAGATGGCCTATAACGGCAAGGTCGACTGGGCCTTCGGCGAGCTGCTCGCGCTGGCATCGCTTGTCGCGGAAGGCAGGACCGTGCGGCTCTCCGGCCAGGACAGCCGGCGCGGCACGTTCAGCCAGCGGCATTCGGTGATCATCGACCGCAAGACCGGCGCGGAGTTCACGCCGCTGCAGCTGCTCGCGACCAACGAGGACGGCACGCCGACCGGCGGCAGGTTCATGGTGTATGACTCGCCGCTGTCCGAATTCGCCGCGGTGGGCTTCGAATACGGCTACTCGCTGGGCAACCCGGACGCAATCGTGTTGTGGGAGGCCCAGTTCGGCGATTTCGTGAACGGCGCCCAATCAATCATCGACGAGTTCATCAGCTCCGGTGAAGCGAAGTGGGGCCAGACGTCGGAGGTGGTGCTGCTACTGCCCCACGGCCATGAAGGCCAGGGCCCGGATCACACATCGGGCCGCATCGAGCGGTTCCTGCAGGTGTGTGCCGAAGGCTCGATGACGGTGGCGCAACCGTCGACACCGGCCAACTACTTCCACTTGCTGCGCCGCCACGCGTACGACGGCATCCACCGGCCGCTGATCGTGTTCACGCCGAAGTCGATGCTGCGCAACAAGGCTGCCGTCTCCGACATCGCCGAGTTCACCGAGATGAAGTTCCGCTCGGTGATCGAAGAACCGACCTACGACGTGGGCGACGGAGACCGCAACAGGGCCAAGCGGATCCTGCTGGTCAGCGGGAAGCTGTACTACGAGCTCGTCGCCCGCAAGGCCAAGGACAAGCGCGACGACATCGCGATCGTGCGGATCGAACAGCTGTACCCGATTCCCCGGTACCGGCTGCCGGCCACGCTGGACGCCTACCCGAACGTCGAGGAGTACTTCTGGGTGCAGGAAGAGCCGGCGAACCAGGGCGCGTGGCCGACATTCGGCCTGGACCTTCCCGAGCTGGTACCACAACTCAAGAACATCAAGCGGATCTCCCGGCGTGCGATGTCGGCGCCGTCGTCGGGCTCCGCGAAGGTGCACGCCGTCGAGCAGCAGGAGATTCTCGACGAGGCGTTCGCACCGATAGGGACCGTGCCGACAGGGACCCTGTGATGGCGAAAACGGCCGCGGAGATGGTCAGCGAGGCGAAGCAGCGCGTCGAGAACTTATCGCCGGACCAAGTCGCAGCAGAGTTGCACCGCGGCGGCGCGATGCTTGTGGACGTGCGGGAGCAAAACGAGCGGGACGAGCACGGGATGATCGCCGGAGCGGTGCATGCGCCGCGTGGCATGCTCGAGTTCTTCGCCGACCCGTCCAGTCCCTACCACCGTCGCGAGTTCGACCCGAACCGCCGCGTGATCCTGCATTGCGCGTCGGGCGGCCGGTCGGCGCTGTCCGCCGACTTGCTCCAGCAGATGGGCTACGGCAGTGTCGCCCACCTCGACGGCGGCCTCTCAGCCTAGAAGGCCGCCGGGCAACCGGTCGAAGGCGGACGGCAGGCGTAGCGACGGCTACAGGCCCAGAATCGACAACGGGATCGGCGTCTTACCGTTCATGAAGTCCGAAATGGCCGCCGGGTCAGAAATCCGGGCGACGGCCGACGGGCAGAAAATCGAGATCGCAAGCCCAGTGAACATGTGCGCGGGGCCGAGCGGCATGCCGCCGACGTCGGCGACCTTCGCGGCAACGTCCGCGGTGTTCTGACCCGAGTCGGCCAGCATCGGGCAGATCGACTGACCCAGCTCGACGGCGTTACCGGGGTCTACGTTGGCCAGGCCCACATTCGACAGCGCGTTGAGGAAAGTATCGCTGGTCGAGTCGGCCTGCGCGGAGGCTGCCAACCCGGTAGCGGCTGCGGCCAGACCCCCGGAAACGATCAACGACCCGGCGGCCGCAGCAAATTTTAGTGTCATGAATCGGGCATCGTAGCGGGGACGCCCGGCGTTACCGAAACCCGCCGCCTGAGGTGGGCCCCGATCACCCGGCCGAGCGCTCTACCGTGAATATCATGAGCGACTCCACCGCGGCGGCGTTGCGGCAGCGCAATGCCGATTACGGATTCGACAGGTCATTTCACATCGTGCCGCCACGCGCGCAGGCCCTTCTCCTGGGTGCCTCGTGCGCGGCGTTGATGACGACGGCGGCCGTCAGCCTCTCGGCGGGCAAGACCCGAATCGCGGCGCTGGCGGGGTTCACAGCCGCACAGCTGATCACCACCGCAGCGTTTTTCATCCATACGACCCGTCGTGGCAAGTTCGGGGCGTGGGCCGATGTGCTGGCGGACCTGGGCCTGCGCGGCGACGAGACACTCCTCGACCTCGGGTGTGGGCGCGGAGCGGTGCTGCTTGCCGCGGCGAAGCTGCTGCCGCGCGGGCGCGCCGTCGGCGTGGATCTGTGGCGTGCCGACCAGACCGGCAACTCCGCGGACCGCACCCGCGACAACACCGCGCTGGAGAATGTCGCCGACCGGGTCGAGGTGCACACCGCAGACATCACCGACCTTCCGTTCGACGACAGCAGCGTCGACGTGATCGTCAGCAGCCTTGTGATCCACAACATTCCGACCAGCGCGGCGCGCGCCAAGGCTGTCAGCGAAGCGGCGCGCGTGCTGCGGCCGGGCGGTCGTCTGGCGATCGCCGACCTCTGGGCCACCCGCCGCCATGTCCGGCAACTGGCCGAACTCGGCTTCACCGATGTGCGGCGGCGAAGCCTGGGCTGGCGGATGTGGTGGGGCGGGCCGTGGGCGGGCACCCACCTGGTAACCGCGACGAGACCCGCGACGTAATCCCGTTGATCGCCCGAACCCCGAGAGGCCGTACCGCCTGTACCGAGTAACCTAGCGGCTCGACACCAGTCAAACCGCATGAAGGGTGCTCCCATGGAGGGCTTTGCCGGGAAAGTTGCCGTCGTCACCGGAGCCGGCTCGGGAATCGGTCAGGCGCTGGCCATCGAACTGGCGCGATCGGGCGCCAAGCTGGCGATCAGCGACGTCGACGTCGAGGGTCTCGCCGCCACCGAGGAGCGGCTGAAGGCCATCGGCGCGCCGGTGCGCTCGGACCGCCTCGACGTCACCGAGCGCGAGGCGTTCCTGGCGTATGCCGACGCGGTCAACGACCACTTCGGCACGGTTAACCAGATCTACAACAACGCAGGCATCGCGTTCACCGGCGACATCGAGGTCAGCCAGTTCAAAGACATCGAGCGGGTCATGGACGTCGACTACTGGGGCGTGGTCAACGGCACCAAAGCGTTCCTGCCGCACCTCATCGCCTCCGGCGACGGGCACGTCGTCAACATCTCCAGCATCTTCGGGTTGTTCGCGGTGCCCGGCCAGGCCGCCTACAACTCGGCGAAGTTCGCGGTGCGCGGATTCACCGAGGCGCTGCGTCAGGAGATGATCCTCGCCGGCCACCCGGTCAAGGTCACCACGGTGCATCCCGGCGGCATCAAGACCGCGATCGCGCGCAACTCGACCGCGGCCGAAGGGCTCGAAGTGTCCGAGTTGGCGCAGGCGTTCGACAAGCTCGCCAGAACGTCGCCACAGAAGGCCGCCCGGATCATTCTCGACGGGGTCCGCAAGAACAAGGCCCGCGTGCTGGTGGGTCCGGACGCCACCGTCCTCGACATCGTCGTCCGGCTGACCGGATCGGGATATCAGCGGTTGTTCTCGGCCTTCGTCGCGCGGGCGATACCCGCCCGACACCAGCCGCGCTAGCGGCCCAGCGGGTGCGCCGCCAGCCACGCGTCGGCAGCCTGCCTCGGATCGGCGCCGTGGGCCGCCTGACGGCGCATGTCGGCCAGCGCGGCGGTGTCGAACTCGCCCGCGATCTCGTTGATCGCGAGCACCTGCTGATCGGACAAATCGTTGCGGCGGTACAGCGGCACCACGTTCTCGGCCTGCACGATGGGCGGTCGGCGATCGGCCAGCACAACCACGTCACCGGGAATGTCGGGGTCCACGGTGGTGGTCCATGCAGCGTTAACCTGCCCGGCGCGTAAAGCAGCGAAAAGTGCCGCGTCAGTGGCGAATTCATCATGTGCAGGGGGCTTACACCCGCCGATCACCGTCGGATAGCGGGCACCGGCGACCGACCCTGTCGTCACCTTTGCGCAATGCTGGACCAGCGTCGTCAACTCCCGCCCGCCCCAGGCCGCAGCGGTTTGTTCGGTGACCGCGATTTGCGGCTTGTCCTGCGCGGCGGTCGTATAATCACCGGCGGCCACGCCCTCGGGCAATGCCGCAACCATCGCGCGGTAGACGTTCTTGTCCTGGATCGCGGGGGTGCCGGGCGCAAACATCTCCAGCACGCGGCCGGTGAAGGCGGGCACCACATCGGCCTGGCCGGTGTCAAGCTTGGCAACCGGGTCGGCCATATGCTCCACTCGCGCGGCAGATCCGTAATACCGCAACGCCGCGGCATACAGCTCGGCGAGCACCGTCGACTCCTGATCGGTCCCGGCGCCCACCACCAGCTCGCGCGGGCGATGCTCACCAGCGCACCCGGCCACCAGCAGCGCTGTCGCCAGCAGCGCTGTCGCCAGCAGCGCGGTCGCCAGCAGGACGCCGAGAACATGTCCGAACCGTGTGCGGTGCTGCCGGAGCCCACGTTGCCGGGGCCGATACCCAGTCGTCACGATCGCCTCACGCGCCCCGAGAACGGCCGCGAGTGAAAGTGCCCGCCTCGCAGCGACACTCCTGCGCGGCCGGGCTGCCTCGGGTGGCGGTCGCGACTAATCACCCGAGGTGTCTGCCGCGGCGGCGACCGCCTGCGCCACTGCCGGAGCGACCCGTGGGTCCAGCGGGCTCGGCACGATCCGGTCAAGGGCCAGGTCGTCGCCGACCACCGAGAAGATCGCTTCGGCCGCGGCCAGCTTCATCTTCTCGGTGATCCTGCGAGCACCCGCATCGAGGGCACCCCGGAACACCCCCGGGAAGGCCAGCACGTTGTTGATCTGGTTCGGGAAATCGCTGCGGCCGGTGGCAACCACCGCGGCATGCTTTGCGGCCAACTCGGGGTGGATCTCAGGGTCCGGATTCGACAGCGCGAACACGATCCCGTCGCGGGCCATCGTCGCGATCAGCTCTTCGGGGACCACGCCACCCGACACGCCCAGGAACATGTCAGCACCTTTGAGCGCCTCGATCATGCCACCGGCAAGGCCCTCAGGATTCGTGCGCTCGGCAAGCTCGGCTTTGCCGCTGCTCAGGTCTTCGCGGCCAGCATGCAGTATGCCGCGCGAGTCCAGCACGGTGATATCCGAAATACCAACGGATAGAAGGATGTTGGCGCAGGCCAAGCCTGCCGCCCCGACGCCGGAGATCACGATGCGAAGCGACCCTATGTCACGGTTGAGCACCTTGGAAGCACCGAGCAGCGCGGCCAGCACGACGATCGCGGTGCCGTGCTGGTCGTCGTGCATCACCGGGCAGTCCAGCGCCTCGATGACGCGTCGTTCGATCTCGAAGCAGCGCGGCGCAGAGATGTCCTCGAGGTTGACCGCCCCGAAGGTCGGACGCAGCCGCACCAGCGTTTCGACGATTTCGTCGGGATCCTTGGTGTCCAACACGATCGGGATCGAATCCAGGCCGCCGAACGCCTTGATCAGCGCGCACTTGCCCTCCATCACCGGCAACGCCGCCGCCGGGCCGATATCTCCGAGGCCGAGCACCGCTGTGCCGTCACTGACGACCGCCACCAGCCGGTTCGCCCACGTGTAGCGAGCGGAAAGGGTGTGGTCTGCGGCGATCGCTCGACTGACCTGTGCCACGCCTGGGGTGTACGCAATCGATAGGGCGCGCTGGGTGTCCAGTGGGGACTTCAGCTCGACGGAGAGCTTTCCCGCCACGTGAGCCTCGAAGATCTCCTCGTCGGTGATGACAACCTGCGGACTTTCCGGCGGGTTTTCCTCTGCGTGCGGCTTTACGGACACGGGGCCAGGGTACTGCGCGCCTAGATCAGGCCGAGTTCGGTGACCGCGCTGCGCTCGTCGGCGAGCTCGGCCGTCGACTTGTCGATCCGGCCGCGGGAGAACTCGTCGATCTTCAGACCCTGCACAATCTTCCAGTTGCCGTCCTTGGTGGTCACCGGGAACGAGGAGATCAACCCCTCCGGGACCCCGTAGCTGCCGTCGGAGATGACCGCCATCGACACCCAGTCGCCGACGGGGGTGCCGAGCAGCCACTCGCGGGCTGCGTCAGTGGTCGCCGATGCGGCCGAAGCGGCCGACGACGCGCCGCGCGCGTCGATGATCGCCGCGCCGCGCTTGGCGACCGTCGGGATGAAGTCGTTCTCGATCCAGGCCTGGTCGTTGACGACCTCGGCCGCGTTCTTACCGCCGACCTCGGCGTGGAACACGTCAGGGTACTGGGTGGCCGAGTGGTTGCCCCAGATCGTCATCTTCTTGATGTCGGTGACCACGGCGCCGGTCTTGCGCGCCAGCTGCGAAATCGCCCGGTTGTGGTCGAGGCGGGTCAGAGCCGAGAAGCGCTCGCGCGGGATGTCGGGAGCATTGGTCATCGCGATCAGCGCGTTGGTATTGGCCGGGTTACCGGTCACGCCCACACGGATGTCTTCCGCGGCAACCTGATTGAGGGCCTTGCCCTGGGCCGTGAAGATCGCGCCGTTGGCCTCGAGCAGGTCGCTGCGCTCCATGCCCGGGCCACGAGGACGCGCGCCGACGAGAAGCGCGAGGTTCACACCGTCGAAGATCTTGGTCGGGTCCGCACCGATCTCGACACCGGCCAGCAGGGGGAATGCGCAGTCGTCGAGCTCCATCACGACACCCTCGAGCGCCTTCAGCGCAGGCTCGATCTCCAGCAGACGCAGCTCGATCGGGCGGTCGGCCCCCAGCAGCGAGCCGCTCGCCAGGCGGAACAGCAAACTGTAACCGATTTGGCCGGCGGCCCCGGTGACGGCGATCTTGAGGGGAGTTGTGCTCACGTGAGGTGCTCCTTGGAAAGAGTTGGGTCGCGTCGAAACTAGCGCACCGCGGCCGGCCCCAATTCTTCGGTCCGAACGTTGGACCTGCGCGTAGCATTGACCGACGCTCAGGTAGTCCGGCGAAGCGACGGGAGGGTGATCCGATAGCTACGTTTCGCGCGTTGCCTCCATCGCTTCGGCCAGTAGTGCGGTCCAAGGTAGCCGACACCGACGCACAGTCGATTCACGTCCCCGTCGCGCGTGCCATGGTCGACTGCGGCGTCTACGTCGACGGTCAACGGCTGCCCGGCAAATACACTCACGCCGGCGCGCTGGCCAAGGCGCGGGAATTCGAGCACCAGGGCAAGGAGGCCTTCGTCTGGATCGGCCTGCACGAACCCGACGAGCACCAGATGCAGACGGTCGCCGATGTGTTCGGGCTGCACGAGCTGGCGGTCGAGGACGCGGTCCATGCGCATCAGCGACCGAAGCTGGAACGCTACGACAAGACGCTGTTTCTGGTGCTCAAAACCGTCAAATACGTGGAGCACGAATCCGTCGCCAAGGCCCGCCAAATCGTCGAAACCGGCGAGATTATGATCTTCGTCGGCGCGGACTTCGTCGTGACGGTCCGCCACGGAGAGCACAGCAGGCTCGCCGACGTCCGACAGCGTATCGACGCCTCACCCGCGGTCACGAAGCTGGGCCCCTACGCGGTCATGCACGCGATCGCCGATCATGTCGTCGACCACTACCTGGAGGTCACCGACCACATCGAGGTCGATATCGACGCCACGGAAGAGGAGATCTTCTCGCCCGGCACGAACACCAACATCGAATGCATCTACCTGCTCAAGCGGGAGGTCGTCGAGCTGCGCAGGGCCGTAGGCCCGTTGACGCCCGCCCTGCAGCGGCTTGCGTCCGAGCACAACGACCTGATCAACACCGAGGTCAGACGGTATATGCGCGACGTGCTGGACCACCAGATCACGACCTCCGACCGGATCAACAGTTACGACGACATGCTCAGCTCATTGGTGAACGCGGCGCTGGGCAAGGTCGCGATGCAGCAGAACGTCGACATGCGCAAGATCTCCGCGTGGGTGGCGATTGCCGCCGTACCGACCGCGATTGCCGGCATCTTCGGGATGAACTTCGACAACATGCCCGAGCTTCACCAACGGTGGGGCTATCCCGTCGTGCTCGGGGTGATGCTCATCATCTGCCTGGCGCTGTACCGCACCTTCCGCCGCAACGACTGGCTCTAGCCGGGGGCCGACGCTCGCCGCGTCGGGTCGAGCACGTCCACACCGTCTTCTTGCCAGGCCTGTCGCATCGCGTCAGCGCCCTTGAGCCGCACCCAGGCCGCCTCGTTCGCGGTGACCGGGATCGCCGAGCAGAAACTGCACCCCGGCAACTGGTTCAATCTCGCTGTCGGCCAACAGAAACGCGGTGAACGGCGCCGTCTTCCACGCGGGCTGCCCGAGGTCGACAAGCGCGTCAGGGGCGGGCATCAAGCCCTCGACCGCCGGCGCGGCAGCAAGCACGGCGACGCTGCGCGCGAGCCCCGGCGCGGTGGCGCTGAACGCAGGCTCACCACCAGCTCGGTCGGGGTGCCCTCACTGATGCGCGAACCGCCCACTGACACATAGTGAATCACCCCGACGTGGATCAGGGCCGAACCTCAGCACCTCGATCGGCGCCACACCGACGAACGTCACGGTCGCGACGTCGGGTTCCATCGGGATGCCGGCGCGCGCGAAGTGGGCGCGCAGATGCGCGCGCACCTCGGCCGCGACGTCTGTCACCCGGTGGCGGGCGGAATCGTCAGGTTGGCGCCGGTGTCGGCGTCGAAGATCGCGAGCTTGGTGGTGTCGAGCGCCAACTCGATTGTCTGACCCGCCGTGGCAGCCGATTCGGCGGGAAGCCTTGCGACGAACTCGTTTTCACCGATCCCCGAGTCCGCAGCCAGTTCAGCCAGCTGGGCCGAGTGCGCGGAGGCGCCCTCGACGGTGAAATGCACGAACTTTTCGGCGCCGAGCGACTCGACCAACTCGACCCTCACCTCGAAGACCAATGCGCGCATCCGCTGGTAGGTGTCGATCAGATTGGCGTCTTCGAGGTGCTCGGGGCGGATGCCGACGATCACGTTCGTCGGCGTCGGATGCGCAGTCAGGATCGTGCACCTGCTGGGTGAGCGTGATCTGACCGAACGGCAAACGGACCCCCACGTCGGTCAACTTGGCCGGGAAGAAGTTCATCGCAGGCGAGCCGATGAACCCCGCGACGAACAGGTTGGCCGGGCTGCGGTAAAGCTCTTCCGGCGTGCCGATCTGCTGTGCGACGCCGGCGAGCATCACCACGACCCGATCGCCAAGCGTCATCGCCTCCGTCTGGTCGTGGGTGACGTACACGGTGGTGGTGCGCAGTCGGCGCTGCAGCCGGGAGATTTCCCGCGCATCTGCACTCGAAGCTTCGCGTCCAGGTTCGACAGCGGCTCGTCCATCAGAAAGGCCCTGGGATTGCGCACAATTGCGCGGCCCATCGCGACCCGCTGCCGTTGACCACCCGACAAACTGGCGGGCTTGCGGTCCAGAAGTTCGGTCAGGTCAAGGATTTTCGCGGTCTCCTCGACCTTCTGAGCGATCTCAGCCTTCTTCAGCTTGGCCAAAGTCAGCGGGAAAGCGATGTTCTGGCGGACCGTCATGTGCGGATAGAGCGCATAGGACTGGAACACCATCGCGATGTCGCGGTCCTTGGGCGCCTTATCGTTGACCCGCTCGCCTCCGATGCGCAACTCCCCCGACGTGATCTCCTCGAGGCCGGCAATCATGTTCAGCGTGGTCGACTTTCCGCAGCCGGACGGGCCGACCAGAATGATGAACTCACCGTCGGCGATGATCAGCGACAGATCTTTCACGGCCGTCGTGCCGTCGGGGTAACTCTTGGTCACCCTGTCCAACACAATTTCGGCCATGGATTATCCCTTCACTGCGCCGGAGGTCAGGCCGGCAACGATCCGTCGTTGGAAGATTAGAACAAAGATGATGATCGGAATCGTAATCACCATCGCGCCTGCCGCGATGGATCCGGTGGGTTCAACGAATTGCGAACTTCCCGAAAAGTTCGCGATCGCGACCGGCGCGGTGATCGCCGCCGTGGTCGCTGTCAGCGAGATGGCGAGCAGCAGGTCGTTCCACGCGAAGATGAACACCAGGATCGCGGCGGTGACGATGCCCGGCGCGGCCAGCGGAACGATCACCTTGCGAAACGCTTGAGCAGGGGTGGCGCCATCCATCTTGGCCGCCTTCTCCAGGTCCCACGGGATCTCCCGGAAGAACGCCGACAGCGTGTAGATGGCCAGGGGCAACGCGAACGTGATGTACGGGATGATCAGGCCCGGCCAGGTGTTGAAGAGACCGAGTGCTGCGCGAGATGTTGAAGAACGGTGTCACCAAAGAGATCTGGGGGAACATCGCGATCAGCAGGGCGATCCCGACCAGCAAGCGCTTACCGGGGAAGATCAGTCGCGCAACGGCATACGCGGCCATGCCACCGATAACCACCGCGATCACCGTGGTGATCAGCCCGATGCCGAGCGAGTTGCTCAGCGCCGAGGCTGAACATGTCACCCCGGAAGATCCCGTTGTAGTTGTCAAACGTGATCTGCGACGGGATCAGCTTGCCGTCCTTGACAGTTGAGGTCGGCTTGAGCGACAGGCTCAGAATCCACAGCACCGGAAACAGCGCGTAGGTCAGCACCAGCATGTCGACGACCACCCACCACGCCCTGCGCCCGGCCCCGACTCGTTCTGCCATCTCAGCGGTTCCCCGATGATCGGATCCGGGCGCAGACGGTCCCGAAGAGCTTGATGTAGATGAACGCGATGATGCCACCGCGACGCAAGGAAGATCAGCACGCTGATCGCCGAGCCAAGCCCGAGATTGAACGCCTTGAATAGGTTGTCGTAGCCCAGGATTGACACCGAATACGTGTTGTTGGCCCCGCCGGTGAGCACATAGATGTTGTCGAAGATGCGAAACGCGTCGAGCGTGCGGAACAGCAGCGCCACCAGGATCGCCGGCTTGATCAGCGGCAGAGTGATCTTGACGAGCCGTTGCCACGCTCCAGCACCATCGACTTGCGCTGCGTCAGACAGTTCTTCCGGTACCAGCGCGAACCCGGCCAGCAGGAGCAATGCCATGAACGGCGTCGTCTTCCACACCTCGGCAAGGATGATGATGCCCAGCGACGGAATCTGGTGGGTCAGCGGCGCGCTGCCTTCCGGCAGCAGGTTCGCCAGATAACCGGTCCCCGGCGTCCACGCGTAGTACCAGCTGAAGGACGCCGCGACGGTGACAATGCCGTACGGGATGAGCATCGCTGTGCGCACGACGCCCTTGCCGAAGATCGTCCGATGCATGACCAGCGCCAACGCCATGCCGAGCACGAATTCGATCGACACCGATATCACGGTGATCACCAGCGTGACGACAAATGCCGTCCACCAATACCGGTCGGTCAGCACCGTCTGGTAGTTCGACAGCCCAACGAACGACATGTCGCCGGGTGTGGTCAGGCTGACACGCTGCAGACTCAGCCATACCGCGTAGCCGATCGGGTATGCAGTCACCGCGAGCATCAGCACAACCGCGGGGGTGATCAACAAGAACGCCAGCCGCCGTTCTGATCTCCGGGCTGGACTCGTGGCTGCCGCTGAGCCGCGTGCGCGAACAGCGATCGTCTCGGTCACGGGATCAGCCCTTTGCCGTCGATCGCCTTCTGCACCTCGTCGGCGAGCTTGTCTGCGGTGGTCTGCGGATCAATGCCGGTCACCGGCGCCAGGGTCGCTGAGATCCGCGTCGAGACCGCTTGGTATACCGGCGTGAGCGGACGCACCGCCGCGTCGGTGAGCTGACTGCGGATGATCGCGTACGCCGGGTACTTGAGCTGGAACTGCGGATCGTCGTAGAGCGATTTCCGCACGGTGGGCAGGCCGCCCTGGATCGACAAGTACTTCTCGTTCGATGCGCTGCGCAGGCAGCGAATGGCCTCGAAGGCCTGCGCCTTGTGCTGTGTCGTCTTCGCGACGGCGAGGTTCAGCCCGCCCAGCGTCACCTTGGCCGGCTGGCCCGGCTGCACGCCCGGATACGGTGCGAAACCCACCACCGCTTTAGTGGCGTCGTAGGCGGCGGCGAACTGGGTGTCGTTGGCGTCGAAGTCACCGACGTCGTTAATGGCGCCTGTGAGGTCACCGCGCTGGTTCAGGGGCAGGAATGCGACGCCGCCCTTGATCGCGTTGCCCATGATCGACGGCAACACGAACGGCCAGTTCACCTCGAGCGCGGCGTTGCCCTGTTCGAGTGCGAGCCGCGCGGTTTCTTCGTTCGTCTGGGTGATCGAAGGATCCGCACCAGGTGCGGTGGCGACGTCCTTGATGATCTGCAGTGCCTTGACCGTCGCCGCGCGGTGCTCTGGCGTGTCGATCAGGGTGACCGTCTTGCCGTCGTCGGAAAGAACGTGGCCGCCAGCGCTTTCCAGCAACGTGTTGAACCACACCACCAGGCCCTCGTACTGCTTGGCTTGCACCGCGATCCAACTCGGCTTGCCTTCGTCGTGCAGGCGCGTCGCCTCGCCGACCATCCCGTTCCAGTCCTTGGGCGGGGCGCTTACCAAATCAGCTCGGTACCAGAGCAGTTGGGTGTTCGTGGTGATCGGGGACGCGTAGAGCTTGTCGTTCCACTTGGCTGTTTTCAGCGGGCCGGGCAGCGTGTCGGCGACGGCGTCGGCTTCCGCTCCGCCGGACGGGTCATCCGACAGTGGCAATGCCCAACCCGCCTGCGCAAACTCCGCCGTCCAGATCACGTCGAGCGCCATCACGTCCAGCGTCCGGTCGTTGCCGGTGAGACGGCGGGCCAATTGAAGACGTTGGTCGTCGGCACCCTTCGGAAGGCTTAACTGCTGGATCGTGAATCGGCCGTCGAACTGCTGGTTGCACTGCTTGGCGACGGCCGCGAAGGTGTTCGCGTCGCCCGCGGGTGTGTAGAAACTGATCACCGCGCCGGTTGGCCCGGACGCACACGCAGAAACCGCCGTCGCCGCCGTAAGCGCCGCGACGGCCGCCGCGCAAAGTCGGCTGACGATGCTCCGCTCCGGCACGACCGCCTCCCGTGTGGGCTAACTGCAGGTACCTCCCGCGCGCAAACCGTAGAGCGAGACGTGCGTGATGTGCAACACTTCCGGCGGCCGCGTCGCAATCGTGACCTGCGCGCTACCGTTCCTTTCGATCCGTGCGGCTATAACGTCAAGCGGGCCAGCAAATCTCGCGCCCTTTCGGCGTTCTGCGGATCGCACAGCACGTCGTACCGTCCCGCGACGAGCTGCATCGTCGAACTGAAATCTCTTGTGCCACGTGCCATCGCGTACGGGACCGCAGAGGTGATCAATCCGAAGAACACACCCGCGATCACCCCGGTGAGCAGCGCGCCCCAGGTGTTGGCCGTGATCAGCCCGAGCACCAGCCCGATGAAAATGCCCAACCAGGCGCCGGTGATCACGCCGCCGCCGAGCACCTTCGGCCATGTGAGGCGACCGGTGACCCGCTCGACCTGCATCAGATCCACGCCGACAATGGTCACCTGCTGCACAGGAAACTGTTGGTCGGACAGGTAGTCGACGGCGCGTTGGGCCTCCGCGTAGGTCGGATACGAGCCGATCGGCCAGCCCTTCGGCGGGGTGGGAAGCGACGGCCCTCGCGGGCCTGACGCAGGGGTGTTCGGGTTCTGTCCCGGCTGAAATGGGCTGGTCATCGGTCCTTACTCCTCACGATGGGTGCGACGGGCCAGACACGGTATGCATACCCAACGCGTCTCACCGCTTGATTGTGCCCGGTGTGTCGGCCGAAGCGGTGACCGAGGTACGCCCGACCAGCCAATACGCTAGGTTGATCGACATGACGACACCGGGCGACTCCGGCGAACAGCCACGGGAGGACCAACCGTCCACCGGGGGAAATGAGCCGCCGCCATTTGACCAGGCGGAAACGCAGTTCGCGCCGATCCCGCCGCCGGACCAACCGCCCTCCGGGGAGGGCCCGCCGCCTGAGGGGGCGGAGACGCAAATCGCGCAAACCCCGCTGCCGGACATCCCACCGGCGTACGCGCCCCCGCCCGCGCCACCCGCCAGCGGGACACCGCCGAGCGGTTACCCGCCGCCGAGCTACCCCGCGCCGTCCTACCCCGCGCAACCGTCCTACCCCGCGCAACCGTCCTACCCCGAGCCGTCGTACCCGCCGCAGCCGTCCTACCCCGGGCAACCGCCGTCGTACCCGCCGCAACCGTCCTACCCGGCGCAGCCGAGCGGTTACCCCGCGCCGTCGCCCTACCAGTCCGGCTACCCGAGCGCCCCGTACGCGGGCGGCTATGGTGCCCCGAAAACCAACGGGATGGCCATCGGCTCTCTGGTCGCGTCGATCATCGGCGTCCCGCTGTTCTTCGCGTGCTTCACCGGCGCGATAGCCGCAATGGCGGGCATCGTGCTCGGCGTCATCGCGCTGAACCAGATCAAGCAATCTGGTGAGCAGGGACGCGGATTCGCCATCGCGGGAATCGTGATCGGCGGGGTAGTTCTGGCCTTAAACCTGCTCTTCATCATCTTGTACCTGGTCACTAATTCGTATTCGTATACGTAGCGGCGTCATGGCATACGACCCCAACGACCCGAACCGGGCATTCGAGTACCCGTCCTTGGAGCAACCCGGGCACCCGGTCGATCCGTCCGCTCCGATCGACTACCCGGCGACGAATCCGTCGGGGTATCCGCAGCCGTCGGGGTATCCGCCAGCCACGGGGTATCCCGGGCCCGCGTTCCCTCCCCCGTACCAGCCGTATGGGACCCCGCCGCACGACCCGTATCGGCTGGGCGCCTCCCGGGAGACCAACGGTCAGGCAATCGGCGCCTTGGTCGCGGGAATTGTCGGGGTACCGCTGTGCTTCTGCGGGATACCGTCGATCATCGCGATCGTGCTCGGATTCCTGGCGATGAGTGAGACCAAGCGCACCGGGCAAGACGGGCATGGCATGGCGCTCGCCGGGGTCATCATCGGAGTGATCGGACTCGCGCTCGCTGTGTTGACCTGGATTGCGAGCGCGGCCGGCCACACCGACGGCAGCTACTAGCTCGGCGCCTCGAACCGCTCGCCCTGTCGCGTCATGCCGGCGGCTCTACCCTTGCCTGCGATCACCAACGCCATCTTGCGGCTCGCTTCGTCGAGCATCTCATCGCCGAGCATCACCGCGCCGCGTGCGCCACCGGCGGCCGATGTGTGCCACTCGTAGGCCTCGAGAATCAGCTCGGCGTGGTCGTACTCGTCTTGCCGCGGGCTGAATATCTCGTTGCCCGCGGCGATCTGGTCGGGATGCAGCACCCACTTGCCGTCATAGCCGAGTGCGGCGGACCGCCCGGCCACTCGGCGGAATCCGTCGACGTCGCGCACCTTCAGATACGGGCCGTCGATCGCGGCGACGCCGTGGGCGCGCGCGGCGATGAGTATCGACATCAGAATGTGGTGATACGCGTCGCCGATGTCGTAGCCCGCCGGCTGCTCCCCGACCTCCAATGTGCGCATGTTCAGACTGGCAATCAGGTCGGCAGGCCCGAGGATCAGCGCCTGCACCCGCGGCCCGCCGGCGATCGCATCAAGATTGCTCAATCCCTGCGCGTTCTCGATCTGCGCCTCAATGCCGATGCGCCCCACCGGCAAGCCATGCGTCATCTCCAGTTGCGTCAACAACAGATCGAGCGCGTGGATGTGCGACACGTCGGTGACCTTGGGCAGCACGATGATGTCGAGCTCGGCGCCCTGAGCGGTAGCAACGGTGGAGACCACCTCGATCACGTCGGCGTGCGTCCACGGCGTCGTCCAGTCGTTGACGCGGACACCGCGAAGCTGACCCGACCATCCCGGCCGCGACAGCGCGGTCGCCGCCTGCGTGCGGGCCTGTGCTTTCGCGTCGACGGCAACCGCGTCCTCGAGGTCGAGGAACACCTCGTCGGCGGGCAGGCCCTTGGCCTTCTCGATCATCTTGACGCTGCTGCCGGGCACCGAAAGGCACGTTCGGCGCGCCCGATACGCAGCCCCCAAAATTTCATCCACGCATTTACTCCTACCCTGGCAGTCGTGGCTGCGGTCAGCAGGGTGTACGCGGCGCGGCTGGCCGGCATGGTCGTGCTCGGCCCCGACGGCGAATCAATCGGCCGCGTGCGGGATGTCGTGATCAGCATCAGCATCGTTCGCCAACAGCCACGGGCTCTTGGGCTCGTCGTCGAATTGCTCACGCGACGAAGGATTTTCGTGCCGATCACGCGGGTCACCGCGATCGAGCCCAACGCGGTGACGCTGACCACGGCAAACGTCTCACTGCGCGGGTTCACACAGCGTCCGGGTGAGGTGCTTGTGTTGGGCCGGGTCATCGAAACCCGGGTGCGTGTCGAGGATCCCGAGCTGGAGCAACTGCACGGGGCGGACCTCGTCATCGTCGATCTCGGTATCGAACAGACCCGCACCCGCGAGTGGGTCGTCACCAAGGTCGCGGTACGAAGCCCGCGCCGGCTCGGCCGTCGGAGCAACACCTACATCGTCGACTGGCAACACGTGCAGGGCCTGACCCCGTCAGCGCTGGCGTTGCCCGGCCAAGGGGTTGCGCAGCTGCTGTACCAATTCGAAGGTCAACGCCCGATCGAGGTCGCCGAGGCGATCCGCGAGCTGCCCACCAAGCGTCGCGTCGAGGTGATCAACGCGCTCGATGACGAACGGCTGGCCGACGTGCTGCAAGAACTGACCGAGCACGAGCAGAGCGCCCTGCTGAAATATCTCGACACCGAGCGGGCCGCTGATGTCCTCGAGGCGATGGACCCCGACGACGCCGCCGACCTGCTCGGGGTGATCGACCCCGCCGAACGCGAGGCGCTGCTGCGCCGCATGGACCCCGAGGACTCCGAACCGGTGCGGCGGCTTCTGAGCCACTCACCGGACACCGCAGGCGGCTTGATGACATCAGAGCCGGTGGTCGTCGCCCCCGACACCACAGTCGCCGAAGCGTTGGCGCGGGTGCGCGACCCCGACCTGACGCCCGCGCTTGCCTCCATGGCCTTCGTCGCACGACCGCCGACCGCGACACCCACCGGCCGCTACCTCGGATGCGTACACCTGCAGCGACTGCTGCGCGAACCGCCGGCGGCGCTGGTCAGCGGGGTTGTGGACACCGACCTTCCCAGCCTCATCCCCGGGTTGTCGCTGACCGCCGTGACCCGGTACTTCGCTGCTTACAATCTGGTCTGCGGGCCGGTCGTCGATGACGAGAACCACCTGTTGGGCGCGGTGACCGTCGACGACGTGCTCGACCACCTACTGCCCGAAGACTGGCGCCTGCACTTCGATGAAGAAGAATTCTCGTCCAGCAAGGAAGGGGTGACATGAGCGGGCGGTCGGCACGCCAGCGGCTGGACACGCCCCGCACCTCGCGGCGGTTGTCGATCAATGTCGACCCTGAGACGGTCGGGCAGTTCAGCGAATCGATCGCACGGTTTCTGGGCACCGGTCGCTACCTACTCTGGCAAACCATCATCGTGGTCGTCTGGATCGCGCTCAACATGGGCGCGATCCACTGGCGCTGGGACCCGTATCCGTTCATCCTGCTCAACCTCGTGTTCTCGACCCAGGCCGCCTATGCGGCGCCGCTCATCTTGCTGGCGCAGAACCGGCAGGAGAACCGCGACCGGGTGGCGCTGGATGAGGACCGGCGGCGCGCGGCGCAGACCAAGGCCGACACCGAATACCTGGCCCGTGAGCTGGCAGCCCTTCGGCTCGCAATCGGCGAAGTGGCCACTCGCGATTACCTGCGCCGCGAGCTCGACGAGCTACGTGCGGTCATCGAGGAATCGCGGTCGGTGTCCTCGCAGCCCGAACCGTCCAAAGGCGACGTCGCGGAGCGGCGAGCAAAGCAAGTCCCGAAGCGTGCCGACCCGGTCGCACCCACCTGAGGAGTGAGATCTCGCGGTGACCAATGTGCATCTATTCCATTGCCGACTAGGTATGGTGATTCAGTTCACAAGGCTGGTGAAGCGCCGGCTCGTACGCGGCGCGGGCTTCGACGACGTCAGGACGGTGTGAGTGCAGATAGGGGGAGGCTCGGGGGCCCGCAACGCCCTTGAGTGGGCGCGCCAACGGGTTACCCGGGCGGCTCGCACTCCTGCGACGGCCCTGGTCGTCGTGGTAGCCCCTGTCGTGTTCGCCAGCGCGGTGGCCGCTGCGCCGCGTCCCGCGCCGGTGGTGCACCCGCCCATACAGGACGCGAACGTGATGCCTCTGGCCGCGGTGGTGAACCCTAGCGACATCTCCGGGCCGTCCGTCATCGAAGTCACCCGCCCGCCGGCGAGTTTCCATGTGGCGGCGGCGTCCTTGTCGGCACCCCCTCCCGCCGTGGTCGTGAATTCGCCTGGCGCGCTGAGGATTCCATCGATGGCTCTGGCGGCCTACCGAAACGCCGAGCGGCTGATGGCGCTGGCTCAGCCCAATTGCGGCATCAGCTGGAATCTGCTGGCCGGTATCGGCCGCATCGAGTCGCTGCACGCCAACAACGGCGCCACCGACGCGCACGGCACCGCCGTGCGGCCCATCTACGGCCCGACCCTTGACGGGTCGTTGCCAGGCAACGAGATCATCGTGCAGAGCATGGCGCCCAGCGGCCAGCCCACGTATGCCCGCGCGATGGGCCCGATGCAGTTCCTGCCGGGAACCTGGGCGCGCTACGCCTCCGACGGCGACGGCGACGGCAAGGCCGATCCGCAGAACCTGTTCGACGCGTCACTCGCCGCCGCCCGCTACCTGTGCGCCGGCGGGCTGAACCTGCGCGACCAGTCGCAGGTGCTCAGCGCGATCCTGCGCTACAACAACTCGATGCCCTACGCGCAAAACGTGCTGGGGTGGGCGGCGGCGTATGCCACCGGCGTGGTCCCTGTCGACCTCCCGCCAATCACCGGGCCGATACCGCCGATGGGCGACGCACACCTGGAAAACGGCCCCGAAGGGCTCGGTCCCGGCCTGCCGATCAACGTGCTGGGTCTTCCGATGACCGATCCGATGTCGCAGATGCAGATGGTGAACTTCAGTTCGACCGACGTCGCTAACCAGATGCCCCTGATCCCGCCGCCCGGCATGGATCCGAGCCAATACGCGGCGATGACGGCGGGGTGTCCGACCCTCGTCTGCTTCGGCGCGAGCGCGTTGCCTTCGGCGCCGGGCACCAACCCGTACCCGCCGGGCCTGAATCCACAGGCGTATCCGCAGATGCCCGGGATGCCACCGGGCGGTCCGCTGCCGGGGCCCTCGATGCCCGGGCCGCTGATGCCCGGACAAGGGACGCCGACGGGGCCCTACCCGGGTCCCGCGCCCGCCATGCCGGTTGCCGGGCCGCTGCCGGGTCCCGCGCCTGCGGGGCCGCCTGCGCCCGCGCCGGTATTGCCGCCGTCGACTGGACCTCTGCCGGGTCCTGTCAACTGAGTACCGGCCGGTCGCGCCCGGGCCAACCGTAGACTGGACGGTGATGTCCGAACATTCCAACGAACCGGTAACCGCCGATGAGCGCTCGCGCGAAGAGAAAACGACCGCTGTCCGCTCAGCGCTGGCCAAGGTGATCGACCCGGAGTTGCGCCGGCCGATCACAGAGCTGGGCATGGTGAAAGCGGTGACGGTCGAACCCGACCACAGCGTGCATGTCGAGATCTACTTGACCACCGCCGCCTGCCCGAAGAAGACGGAGATCTCCGACCTTGTCAGCCGGGCGGTGACGGATGTGCCCGGCACCGGTGCGGTGACGGTCAGCCTCGACGTGATGAGCGACGAACAGCGCACCGAACTACGCAAAATGTTACGGGGTGACGCGCGCGAGCCGCTGATTCCATTCGCGCAGCCCGGATCGCTGACCCGGGTGTACGCGGTGGCCTCGGGTAAGGGCGGTGTCGGCAAGTCCAGCGTCACAGTCAACCTCGCGGCCGCGATGGCCGCCCGCGGCCTGTCGGTGGGGCTCCTCGATGCCGACATCTACGGTCACTCGATCCCGCGGATGATGGGCACAACGGATCGGCCCACGCAGGTCGAGTCGATGATCCTGCCGCCGATCGCCCATGAGGTGAAGGTGATCTCGATCGCCCAGTTCACCCAGGGCAACACGCCGGTGGTGTGGCGCGGCCCGATGCTGCATCGTGCGCTTCAGCAGTTTCTCGCCGACGTGTACTGGGGGGATCTGGACGTTCTGCTGCTGGATCTGCCGCCCGGCACCGGCGACGTCGCGATCTCGGTGGCTCAGCTGATCCCGGCCGCCGAGATCCTGGTGGTGACGACGCCGCAGATGGCCGCCGCCGAGGTGGCGGAACGGGCGGGCGCGATCGCGCTGCAGACCCGGCAGCGGATCGTCGGGGTGGTCGAGAACATGTCCGGACTGCTGATGCCTGACGGGTCGACGATGCGGCTGTTCGGCGAGGGCGGTGGACGTCAGGTCGCCGAGCGGCTGTCGCACGCGGTCGGCGCCGACGTGCCGCTTCTGGGCCAGGTGCCGCTGGACCCGGCGCTGGTGACTGCCGGCGATTCCGGGCTTCCGCTCGTGCTCAGCGCGCCCGACTCACCGGCAGGCAAGGAGCTGCGTGGTGTCGCCGACACGCTGTCTGCCCGCCGGCGAGGCCTGGCCGGGATGTCGCTGGGCATAGACACCGCGCGCCGGTGAGCTTGTGCGCTGAAACCGGCTAGGTCGCGTCGCGGTCGAATGGGGTTGGGCCGCTTGCGGACTCGGGCTTCGCCTCGGGTGCTTCCTGCGGCACCTCGACCGGCTTATCGAACTTGCCGGTCAAGAAGGAGTCATCGCCGTCGAGCAGATGCTTCGTCAGCGCCGCGCGTGGTGACATACCGCGCAGCTTCTGCAGCTCGGCCAGCGGCTCGCGCAGGTCGTCGAACTCGGGACCGAGCTCATCGCGCAGGCTGCTGGTCGCGCCGCTGAGATAATCGCGGGCCTGGCGGAGCGCATTAGACGTCCAGCGGATGGCGCCGGGCAGGCGTTCGGGGCCCAGGATCACCAAGCCCACGACCACCAAGACCAGCATCTCGCCCCATCCGATGTTGGCGAACATCAGGTGTCCGGGGCAGCGGTGACCGTCAGCGTGACATGGCGTCCGTCGCGCACCACCTCGATCGGCGAGGGCTGTCCGATGGTGAGCTGACGCACCGCGACGACGAATTCGTCAGCGTCGGCGACGGTCCGGTCCCCGACCTTCACCACCACGTCGTTCTCGAGGATCCCACCCTTCTCGGCGGGACCACCGGCCTTGACGTTGGCTACCTGCGCCCCGGATGCCACCGAATTGCTGACCGATCGGGCGGTCAGGCCCAAGGTGGGATGGACGATCTTGCCGTCCTTGATCAGCGCATCGACAACCTGCTTCACCTCGTTGCCCGGGATCGCGAATCCGAGCCCACTGGCACTGTCGGACAGCGACTTTCCGGCCGTGTTAATGCCGATCACGTGAGAGTTCATGTCGATCAGAGGGCCACCGGAGTTGCCGTGGTTGATCGAGGCGTCGGTCTGCAGAGCGTCGATGACGGTGTCGGTGTCGGAGCCTTCGCCGGACAGCGGGACAGGCCGGTGCAGCGCGCTGATGATGCCCTGTGTGACGGTGCTGCGCAGTCCGAGCGGCGCACCGGCGGCGATGACCTCGTCACCGACGCGGACCTTGTCCGAGTCGCCGAACTGGGCCACCCTCAGGTTGTCGACGTTGTCGACCTTGAGCACCGCCAGGTCGGTCTTCGGGTCGCGGCCGACGAGGTTAGCGGGCACTTCCTTGCCGTCGTTGAACACCGCCGTGATCTTGAACTGGCTCGGCTGGTTGGCCGCGTCAGAGATCACGTGGTTGTTGGTGACGATGTAGCCGCGGCCGTCCACGACGACACCGGAGCCCTGCGAGCCCTCCTGGTCGCTCAACGCCTCGACGGTGACGACGGAATCGGACACCGCGGCCGCCACTTGAGCGAAGCGGCCTTCAGGCGGCTGACTGCCGTTGGTCGACAGCGTGACCTTGGACGTCGTGAATGCCTCGACAACCTCGGCGGTCTTGCGACCCACCCAACCGCCGATGAAGGCGATCGCCAACGCGAGCACCGCGAGCACCGCCAGTGCGCGGTAGGAGACCTTTCCGCCGAACAGCACGTCGCGCACACCGAGCTTGCCGGTGGGCCCGCCTACCGTCGCCGGTTGCGGCCTGGCCAGCGCCGGGCCGGTAAGCGACGCGGCGGCACCCGGGTCGCGCCACGGGTCCGCACCGATATCGGCATCGTCGTCGCCCTCGTTGGCGAGCGCTCCGGCATCGGCGGGATGACGCTGTAGCGAGTCGCCCCCGGCATGGGGGCGGCCGAACGCCTCGGCAAGCACCGGGTCGGGTGGGGCGTCGCGCGGCGTGAACTCGCCTTGGTCGGCGTGCTTGTCGGAGCCGAGGAAAGACCCGCTGAAGCCCTCCGGGCGACCGAACGCGCGGGTGGACGCGGGGTCGACAGCTGGTCGGGAGATGGGGCGCGGCGCGAGACGGGTGGTGGCGTTGCCGTCGCCCGAACCGGGCGGCTGGGCGCCGTCGGGATTGTCTTTGTTGGGGCTCAACTCATCCTCTTCCGGGGGGGCGGACGGCGTGGGACATGGCCCGGCACGACGTCCCCGACGAAGTGGCCTCCACCCTACCGGCGTCTACGCCGACCACGCGGCCCGAGAGGCTCATCGCCGTCGGCCAACTCGTCGGCCGGCCCTGCCGCGCACCCGCCCTCGATCGACTCGTCGGACTGGTGCGGGATCCGCCCAAGCGTGCCGAGCAGCTCGGTGGGCATCCTGATCGGGCGAGAATCGCGCAGGGCCGCACGGGCTTGGCGCTGACCCTCGACTTCGCTGGCGCACTGCGGGCACAACGAGAGGTGGTGCGCCGCACGCAGATGGGCGTTCATTCGCAACTCACCGTCGACGAACGCAGCGATCGCCTCGGTGGATAGATGCTCGGTGGACCCGAACTGGCGGGGGCCAACGGGCGCGTCGCTCTGTGAGGCGAATTGGGACGGCAGCCAGGAAAATGCGCGGCGAAACACATGCCCTGGGTCGGCCATCGTCCCTCCTCTCGGCGACCTCCACGCGAATGGGGCTACCTCGAATGTAGCGCGCTTCATGCCGGCAGACACGCAGCTCAGGCCGACTTGGCGGCGAGCTCTTCGGTGCTGCTGTGCGCGGCGAGATATTCGCGCAGCGCCTGGCGCCCGCGGTGGATACGGCTGCGGACGGTGCCGAGCTTCACGCCCAGTGTCGCGCCGATCTCCTCATAGGACAGGCCCTCGATGTCGCACAGCACCACCGCGGCGCGGAACTCAGGAGGCAGCGAATCCAGCGCCGCCTGCAGGTCAGGGCCCAGCCGGGAATCGTGATAGATCTGCTCCGGGTTCGGCTCGTCGGCAGGCACGCGGTCGTAATCCTCGGGCAACGACTCCATCCGGATCCGCGCGCGGCGCCGGACCATGTCGAGAAACAGGTTCGTGGTGATCCGGTGCAACCAGCCTTCGAACGTGCCCGGCTGATAGTTCTGCAGCGAGCGGAACACGCGGATGAAGGTCTCCTGGGTCAGGTCCTCGGCGTCGTGCTGGTTACCCGACAACCGGTAGGCCAGCCGGTACACCCGGTCGGCGTGCTGACGGACCAACTCATCCCACGAGGGCATCGTGCTCTTGTCGCCGGTGGCGTCGAACACCGCAGTGCCCTGCGGCTCGTCGCGCTCCTCGACCCAGCCCGACTCGAAGGAACGCTCGATGTGCGACATGCTCGCGGGGGGCATGGCCGACGACGAAAGGGTGCGGGTCGTGGGATCCTCCCGGTCCGATGGATAAACCTCACCGCCGGGCGACACCGGCGATACCTCTACGTAGCGGCCAACGTCGATCCCATCGGGACTATTCCCGGTGCGCCAGCCTGCGTATGCCATTCGCTTACCGTTCCCCACCCCGGTGTGGCCGGTGTATGAGCGAACTGAGCTTTTCCTGAGAAACCGGGCCGCCACCGCGGCTCGCGGCACGGATGGGGGGAAATCTGTCGTCACGGCCCGGGCGTGTCGGCCACACCGTCTTCGGGCGCGGTCCTTCGGGCGCGCCTGTCCGCCGACCCGCGGCGTTGGTTCTACGCTGCGGGCATGGTCGGCTCGGAGCGGGAAGCGATGCTGGGGCATGCCGAGGGCTCGATCTCGGAGGACGAGATCGTCGCCGCTGCGCGCGAGCGAGCCGTCGACGCCGGGGCCGGCGCGGTGACGCCCGCGGTCGGTGCGTTGCTCTCGGTGCTGGCCCGGCTGTCGGGCGCCAAGGCGGTCGCCGAGGTGGGCACCGGGGCCGGGGTCAGCGGGCTGTGGCTGCTGGCGGGCATGGCCGAAGACGGGGTGCTGACCACGATCGACGTCGAGCCGGAACATCAGCGGTTGGCCAAGCAGGGGTTCAGCGAGGCCGGGGTCGCGCCGTCGCGGACCCGGGTGATCGGCGGCCGCGCGCAGGACGTGCTGCAGCGGCTCGCCGATGAGTCCTACGACCTGGTGTTCATCGACGCCGACCCGGTGGACCAACCGCAGTTCGTCGTCGAGGGCATCCGGCTGCTGCGCCCCGGCGGGGCGATCGTCGTGCACCGCGCTGCGCTCGGCGGGCGCGCGGGCGACCCCGCCGCCGGCGATGCCGAGGTGAACGCCGTTCGTGAGGCCGCGCGGCTGATCGCCGAGGACGAGCGGCTGACACCGGTGCTGGTGCCACTCGGCGACGGGATCCTGGTCGCCGCACGGTACTGACCTACCGGCCTACCGGATCGGCAATCCGGTGAGAGCGCGCGCGACGACAAGCCGCTGAATCTCGCTGGTGCCCTCGAAGATCGTGAAGATCTTCGCGTCCCGGTGCATACGCTCCACCGGGTAGTCGCGGGTGTAGCCGTTACCGCCGAGGATCTGAATCGCCTCGTCGGTCACATAGACCGCGGTCTCGCTGGCGAACAGCTTGGCCATCGAGCCCTCCGCGGATGTGAACGGCTTCTTGTTGCGGAGCATCCAGCCCGCGCGCCACACCAGCAGGCGTGACGCGTCGATCCGGCTCTTCATGTCGGCGAGCTTAAATGCGATCGCCTGAAACTCACCGATCTTGCGGCCGAATTGCTCACGCTGGCAAGCGTATTCGAGGGCGTATTCATAGGCCGCGCGTGCAACGCCGAGGGCCATCGCGCCCACTACCGGCCGCGTGCGCTCGAAGGTCATCATCGCCGCGTGACTCGACGTGCGCTTGCCCTCACGGGCGTTCGCGATGCGCTGCTCGAAGCGGTCCCGCCCACCGAGGATCAGCGCACCCGGGATGCGGACATCGTCGAGGACCACCTCCGCGGTGTGCGACGCCCGAATCCCATGCTTCTTGAACTTCTGTCCCTGCGACAGCCCCGGGGTATCGGGCGGCACGATGAACGTCGCCTGGCCGCGTGTGCCCAATTCGGGGTACACCGACGCCACGACAATGTGGACCGCCGCGATGCCCCCATTCGTCGCCCACGTCTTCGTGCCGGTCAGCACCCATTCGTCGGCGGCTTCGTCGTAGCGCGCCCGGGTCCGCACCGCGCCCACGTCGGAGCCGGCGCCCGGCTCGGAGGCGCAGAACGCCGCGACCTTCGGATCTCCTGGACTGCCGAACATCTGGGGAAGGAACTCACCGAGTTGCTCGGGCGTTCCGCTCGCCGCGAGCGCAGCCGCGGCCAGACCCGTGCCGAGGATGGACAGCGCGATACCAGCATCGCCCCAGAACATCTCCTCGAACACGGTCAGCAGCCCGAGACCGCTGGGTTCAGCGGCCATCTGCGCGAACAACTCCGGCGTGTACAAGCCGACTTTCGCGGCCTCAGCGATGATCGGCCACGGCGTCTCCTCGCGCTCATCCCATTCGGCGGCGGCGGGCCGGATCACCTCGGTGGCGAACTCATGCACCCAATCACGAACGTGTACAACCTCTTCCGGCAGTTCCAATGAGAAACCTGCATCCATGATCGTGTGAACCTTTCTTCACTGCACCGGTCGGAGCTGCCATGCATCCATGGCAAACGTCTCCGCCGTGCCGACATTCAAATAGTAAACGCCTGTACACTAAAAGCGCAAAAGCAAAGGCCGGAGGCTCATTCGCGGTCTTGACGAATTCCTAACGTGGCGATCCCTTGACCGTGGCTGAACGCATGTTTAACGTATTGAACGTGCGTTCAGCTGACATGACGGCGACTGCCCGGATCCGCGACGCGGCGATCGAGCAGTGGGGCCAGCACGGCTTCAACGTCGGCCTGCGGGCCATCGCTGAGGCCGCGGGGGTGAGCGCCGCGCTGGTGATCCACCATTTCGGATCCAAAGAGGGGCTGCGCAAGGCCTGCGACGACTACATCGCCGAGGAGGTCCGCACCGCGAAATCCGAGTCGCTGCGATCGGCCGACCCGGCCACCTGGTTCGCGCAGATGGCCGAGATCGAGTCCTACGCGCCGATGATGCGGTACCTGGTGCGCAGCATGCAGTCGGGCACGGAGCTGGCGAAGACGTTCTGGCGACGGATGCTCGAGAACGCCGAGGAGTACCTAGAGGAAGGCGTGCGGGCCGGCACGCTCAAGGGTAGCCGAGACCCCAAGGCCCGCGCGAAGTATCTGGGCCTGACCGGTGGTGGTGGATTCCTGCTCTACCTGCAGATGCACGACAACCCGACCGATATGGCAGCGGTGCTGCACGACTACGGCGAGGAGATGGTGCTACCGGCACTCGAGGTCTACACCAAGGGGCTGATGACCGACAGCACGATGTATGACGCTTTCGTCGCCCAACGAGAACAAGCATCGAAGCAAGGAGAAGACACATGACGACGCCTGCGGTCGAAATCAATGATCTGAAAAAGTCTTTCGGGCTCACGAAGGCATTGGACGGGTTGGATCTGACGGTCGACCACGGCAGTATCGCGGGATTCCTGGGTCCCAACGGCGCAGGCAAGTCGACGACGATTCGGGTGTTGCTCGGCCTGCTTCGGGCCGACGGCGGGACAGCGCAGCTGCTCGCTGGCGACCCGTGGCGCGACGCGGTGTCGCTGCATCGCAGAATCGCCTATGTCCCGGGCGATGTGACGCTGTGGCCCAATCTCACCGGCGGTCAGGCGATCGACTTCCTCGCCCGGCTGCGTGGAGGCAACAACCACGCGCGCCGCGAGGAACTGATCGAACGATTCGAACTCGATCCGCACAAGAAGGCCCGCACCTACTCCAAGGGCAATCGGCAGAAGGTCGCGATCGTCGCGGCCTTTAGCAGCGACGTCGAGTTATACATCCTCGACGAGCCAACCTCGGGCCTGGATCCGTTGATGGAGAAGGCGTTTCAGCAGTGCGTCCGCGAAGTCGCGGGGCGCGGTTCCGCGGTGCTGCTGTCGAGTCACATCCTCGCCGAGGTCGAGCAGCTCTGCGACACCGTGACGATCATCCGCGCTGGCCGCAGCGTGCGGTCGGGCCGGCTGGACGACCTGCGGCACTTGATGCGCACCACGGTCAAGGTGCGCACCCGCGGCGGGTCGGACACGCTGCGCTCCGCGCCGTTCGTGCACGATTTCACCGAACAGGGCGGCATGGCCGCCTTTTCGGTGGATCGCGCCGATCTGGACCGCGCGATGGATCTCCTGACCAGCCTCGGCATCGTTGAACTGTCGGTGTTCCCGGCGTCACTGGAGGACCTGTTCCTGCGCGAGTACCAGGGGGCGTCGCGATGACCGCCACCGCGGTCGCCCGGCATACCGGGCAGTCCCCATCGGCCGTGACCGGGGTGCGGACGCTGCTCGCCCTTGCCGTGCGCCGCGACCGCGTCCGGCTGGCGGTGTGGATCTGGGCGCTGACATTCATGATGGTCTACGCACCGAACGCGGTAAAGCTCGCCTATCCCGGTGAGGCGCAACGCATCGCCCGCGTCTCCCTTCTGAAAACTCCGGCCGGCATCATGATGGGAGGACCGTCCTTCGGCGGCAACGAGACCAACCTCGGCGTGATGATGGCCAATGAGCTGATGCTCACGCTGATCGTCGCCGCATCGATCCTGTCCATTCTCACCGTGGTTCGGCACACTCGCGCCGAGGAGGAAAGCGGCGCAGCCGAACTGGTGATGTCTTCGGTGGTCAGCCGCTACGCGCGGACGTTCGCCGCGCTGGCGCTGGTGGGCGCCGTCAACGCGATCCTCGCGATCACGATGACGTTCTCGCTGGCAGCTACCAGGTTCGACCTGATCGATTGCGCCGGAATGTGTCTGGGCATCACCGGTGCAGCGATGGTGTTCGGCGCCGTGGCCGCGGTGACCGTGCAGCTGTGGCGCCAGGCCCGCACCGCTACAGGCGCGGCGATGGGTGTGCTGGCCGCGGCCGCGCTGGTGCGCGGAGTGGGCGACACCATCAACCATTCGGGCAGCACCCTGAGCTGGTTGTCGCCCATCGCCTGGGCGCAACAGATGCGCTCGTTCGTCGACCTGCGGTGGTGGCCGTTCGCAATGCTGGTTGTGCTCACGGTGGCGCTGATGGGCCTGGCCATGATGCTCGAAACCCGGCGCGAGTACGACGACGGCATCCTGCGGTCGAGGGGTGATCGGGTGAACGCGCCAGAAATCCGGGGCGTCTTCGAGCTGAACCTTGTGCTGCAGCGCGGCCAGGTCATCGGCTGGGGCGTGGGCCTGTTCCTGGCCGGCCTGGCCTTCGGCTCGATGACGAAGTCGCTGCAGGACGCGGCGAAGACCAACGAATTGATCGCGCGTGTGCTGTCCACGCACGGCTACAACGGGATCTACACCACGCTGACGCAGTTCCTGGCGGCGGCCGCAACGGGTTTCGTGGTGGCCGCCATTGTGCGGCTCAACCACGATGAGGACTCGGGAATCGCCGAGGAGGTGCTCGCGGGCTCGGTGTCGCGGTGGCGCTGGCTGCTGTCCGACGTCGGCGCCGCGCTCGCCGGGTCGGCCGTGCTGATGTTCCTCGCCGGACTGGGCAACGGGCTGGGCGCCGCGGTGACGATGGGGCAAGCCGACCTGGTTCCGCGGCTCATCGGCGCCGGGGTCGCCCAGGTTCCCGCGATGGCGGTGATGGCCGGAATCGGCGCCCTCGCCGTCGCTGTGCGCCGTCCGCTGATCGGCTGGCTGGCGGTCACATTCGTGGTGCTGGCGCTATATCTGGGTGCGCTGCTGCGGTTGCCGCACTGGCTCATCGACCTGTCACCGGTGGGACGGACAACCGTGCCGTCGAACGTGCCGGTGGGGGCGATGGCGGTGATGGTGGCGGCCGCGGTGGTGCTGACCGTGGTCGCGGGCTGGATCTATCGGCGCCGCGACGCAGTTTAGGAGGCATTCGACATGAGCATCGGTTTACGGGTGGTCGCGCAATCCGTTTTCGGCCTGGTGGCGTTCGCAGCGCTGCTGTTCTTGCCGGCGGGAACGCTCGATTACTGGCAGGCGTGGGTCTTCCTGGCCGTGTTCTCCATCGCGTCGCTCTCGACCGTCTACTGGCTGAAGAAGGACCCGGCGGCCCTCGAGCGCCGCATGCACGCCGGGCCTGCCGCCGAGACAAGGACCGTGCAGAAGGTCGTCGCCGCCGGCGTTTATGTTCTGGTGGCGGCGCTGTTGGTGTTCAGCGCCCTCGACCATCGCTTCGGCTGGTCGCCGGTGCCGGCCGCGGTGTCCTTGACCGGCGACGCGCTGGTGGCGATCGGCCTCGGCATCGCGATCTTCACGGTCATCGAGAACCGCTATGCGGCAGCCACCGTCACCGTCGAGGAGGGCCAGAAGGTCGTGTCCACCGGCCTGTACGGGCTGGTGCGGCACCCGATGTACATGGGGGCGACGATCATGATGGCGGGCATTCCGCTGGCGCTCGACTCCTGGTGGGGGCTAGCGGTTCTCATCCCCTGCCTGTTCGGCGTCGCCTTCCGCATTCGCGATGAGGAGAGGATGCTCACCAACGAATTGAACGGATACCGCGAATACGCCCAGAAGGTCCACCACCGGTTGGTGCCGTATGTCTGGTGAGACCGGCATAAGCACCGGCCTGCGGGCTACCGCAGCTGGATTAATCGGCCTTGCTGCCTTCGGTGTTCTGCTATTCGTGCCTGCAGGGACGTTGAACTACTGGCAGGCATGGGTTTTTCTGATCGTGTTCGCAATCTCGACCTGGATCCCGGCTCTGTATCTGCTCCGTAAGAATCCGGCCGCGCTCGAGCGCCGAATGCGTGCCGGGCCCGGGGCCGAAACCAGAACGGTACAGAAGATCGTCATCGCGGTGGCATTTGCGTCGGCAGCAGCGATGATCGTGCTCAGTGTGCTCGACCACCGCTTTGGCTGGTCGCAAGTGCCACCGGTGGTGTCGGTGGTTGGTGATGCTCTGGTGGTGATCGGACTTGGTGTCGCAATGTTGGCGGTCATCCAGAACAGCTATGCGGCCGCCAACATCACCGTGGAGGGAAACCAGCATGTCGTGTCGACAGGCCTGTACGGAGTCGTGCGACACCCGATGTACGTGGGAAACCTGATCATGATGGCAGGGATCCCCGTCGCGCTCGGGTCGTATTGGGGACTTGTGGTCGTGATACCCGGACTGATGGTGCTCGTCATCCGCATCCTCGACGAGGAAAAGCTGCTCGAGCAGGAGCTGGCCGGATATCGCAAATACCCGCAGAAAGTGCGTTACCGCCTGGTTCCCCACGTGTGGTGATTTCTGAGCCGTCTGGGCGGTGCCGACGGTTAAGGTAAGGACGTGCCCCGACAGACGGCGCCCACGCTGGACCGGCCGTGGCATCGTCCCGGTCGGATCCGGTATGCGCTCGGCAGGCTGCGCGGGTTCGCGAAACCTCCGGTGACCGTCACCGGGCCACCCGACGACATCGTCATCGACCGTGACGCCGAGGTGGCCACGGGAGACGGAACGGTGTTGCGGGTCAACGTGTTCCGCGCCGCCGATGAGGGTCCCCGGCCGGTCATCGTCAGCGCTCACCCGTATGGCAAGGACAACCTGCCCGCCCGCCGCGGCAACAGGTGGACCTACTCGCCGCAGTACCACATGCTGCGGCAGCCCGCCCCGGTCGCGTTCTCCGCGCTGACCGGCTGGGAAGCGCCCGATCCGGTGTGGTGGGTCGAGCAGGGTTTCGCGGTGGTGAACGCCGACCTGAGAGGCTGCGGTCACTCCGACGGCGTCGCAAAGCTGTTGTCGCAGCAGGAAAGCGAGGACGTCTACGACATCGTGCAGTGGGCAGCCAGCCAAACGTTCAGCGACGGCCGCGTGGTGATGCTCGGGGTGTCCTATCTGGCGATCAGCCAGTACGGCGCCGCGGCGCTTACGCCACCGGCGCTTCGCGCCATCTGCCCATGGGAAGGTTTCACCGACGCGTACCGGGATCTGGCGTACCCCGGCGGCGTTCGCGAGCAGGGGTTCGTGCGGATATGGTCGCTCATGCTGCGCCGCACGGCCCGGCTGGCCTACAGCATGCTCGAGATGCAGCGCGTTCACCCCACACGCGACGACTTCTGGCGCTCACTGGTGCCCGACCTCGCGGCGATCCGGGTGCCGATGCTGGTGTGCGGCAGCTTCTCTGACAACAACCTGCACAGCCGCGGCTCGATCCGCGCGTTCACCGACGCCGGATCCACACACGCCAGGCTGTACACGCACCGGGGCGGCAAGTGGGCGACGTTCTACTCCGAACCGGCGCGCGCCGAGCAGTTGGCGTTCCTCCGCGCCGCGCTGGACGGGCGGGCCGACACCCGCAGCGTGCGGCTCGAGGTGCGCGAGGACGGTGACACCGTCGCCGCGGTTCGCGAGGAGTCCGAGTGGCCGCTGGCCCGGACCCGTTGGCGGCGGCTGTATCTGGCCGGGCCCGGTGTGCTGTCGACCGAGGCGCCGTCGGCATCGGGCGTCATCACGTTCAAAACACGGTCGCGCGCAGCCGCATTCACTTGGATCGTGCGCGACGATATCGAGCTGACCGGGCCGATGGCCGTTCGGCTGTGGCTGGACCTGCACGGCTGCGACGACGCGAACCTGTTCGTCGGGGTCGAAAAATGGCGCGACGGAAAGTTTGTCCCGTTCGAGGGGTCCTACGGGTACGGCCGCGACCGCGTCACCACCGGCTGGCAGCGGGTGGCGCTGCGCGCATTGGATCACGACCTGTCGCAATCGTGGGAGCCGGTGCCGGCGTGCACCGACCCGCAGCCGCTGCGCGCAGGCGAGGTGGTGGCCGTCGACGTCGCGCTCGGGCCGTCGGCGACGCTGTTCCGCGCCGGCGAACAACTGAGGCTGGTGGTCGCCGGCCGCTCGCTGTGCCCGCGCAACCCACTCACCGGCCAATTTCCCGCCGCGTACCGGCCCTCACCTCGCGGTCGCGTCACCCTGCACTGGGGGCCGGCCCACGACGCGCACCTGCTGGTCCCGGAGATCGGTTGATCGAGCAACTGCCGACGCGGCGCATGGGAACGGGCTAGATCCAAATCCCCTTGCCCACCGCGACCACGCCGCCGGCGCTCACCGCGAAGCGTTCCCGGTCGCGCTCGAGGTCGACGCCGACCATCTCCCCGGGGCCGACGACCACGTTCTTATCGAGGATGGCGTGGCGCACCACCGCCCCGCGGCCGACCCGCACACCCGGCATCAACACGCCGCCCTCGACGATCGCGCCGTCGTCGACGACGACATTGGACGACAACACCGAGTTGCGCACCGACGCCGCGGACACGATGCTGCCGGCCCCGACCACCGACTCCTGCGCGGAACCCCCGTTGACGAACTTTGCAGGCGCGAGGTTCTCCGACTCGCCGCGAATGGGCCAGCGCTTGTTGTACAGGTTGAAGATCGGGTGCACCGACACCAGATCCATGTGCGCGTCGTAGAACGCGTCGAGCGTGCCGACGTCGCGCCAGTATCCGCGATCGCGTTCGGTGGCGCCGGGTACCTCGTTGTCGTTGAAGTCGTAGACCGCGGCCCGCCCGTCGGTGACAAGGCGCGGAATGATGTCACCGCCCATGTCGTGATCGGAATTGTCGTCCTCGGCGTCGGCGCGGACGGCGTCGATGAGCACCTTCGTGGTGAAGATGTAGTTGCCCATCGACACGAAAGTCTGGTCGGGGTCGTCGGGCGTGCCGGGCGGATCCGCCGGCTTCTCGATGAATTCCTTGATCCGGCCCGACTCGTCGGCGTCGATGCAGCCGAACGCGGGTGCCTCGACGCGTGGCACCCGGATACCTGCGACGGTGGCGCCTGCGCCGCTTTCGATGTGGAAATGCAGCATTTGCTCGGGATCCATCCGGTACACGTGATCGGCACCGAACACGACGATGTAGTCAGGATCCTCGTCGTAGATCAAGTTCATCGACTGGTAGATCGCGTCGGCGCTGCCCGTGTACCAGCGCGGACCGAGCCGCTGCTGCGCCGGCACGGGTGTGATGTACTCCCCTGCCAGGCCGGACAGCCGCCAGTTCTGCGAGATGTGCCGGTCCAGGGAATGCGACTTGTACTGGGTGAGCACGCAGATTCGCAGATACCGGGCGTTGACGAGATTGGACAACACAAAATCGATCAGGCGGTACGCGCCGCCGAAAGGAACCGCGGGCTTTGCCCGGTCGGCGGTCAGCGGGTAGAGCCGCTTACCTTCTCCGCCTGCGAGGACAACGCCCAACACGTGCGGCAATTCCCTCATGTCTAAAACCTATCCGCCCTCGTTGGCCGCGGCCAGAATTCCCCGGATTTCGGGCACCTGAAACGCGGCCGCCAGAAGGTGTGTATGCATCGATAAGCCACCGGCATTACGGTCGGGAACATGCGGACGCGAGGGGCGAGTTAGCTCATGCGGGTGGCGATGATGACACGGGAGTATCCGCCCGAGGTGTACGGGGGCGCGGGGGTACACGTCACCGAACTCGTCGCCGTGCTGCGCAGGCTGTGCGAGGTGGACGTGCACTGTATGGGCGCGCCCCGGCTCGGGGCGTTCGTGCATCAGCCGGATCCGGCGCTGCGTGGCGCCAACCCGGCACTGTCGACGTTGTCGGCGGACCTGGTGATGGCGAACGCCGCCTCGGAGGCGACCGTGGTGCACTCACACACCTGGTACACCGGGCTGGCCGGTCACCTGGCCGCGCTGCTGTACGGGATCCCGCACGTGCTGACCGCGCACTCGCTCGAGCCGTTGCGGCCGTGGAAGGCCGAGCAGCTGGGCGGCGGCTATCGGGTGTCGTCGTGGGTCGAGCGCACCGCAATCGAGGCGGCGGACGCGGTGATCGCGGTGAGCTCCGGCATGCGCGAGGACGTGCTGAGCACCTATTGCGCGCTGGATCCGGCCCGGGTCCACGTCGTGCGCAACGGAATCGACACCGAAGTGTGGTACCCGACCGGGCCGACGCCCGGCGAATCGGTGCTCGAGGAGCTGGGCGTGGACCGCGAGAAACCCCTCGTCGCGTTCGTCGGCAGGATCACGCGCCAGAAGGGCGTGGCGCACCTCGTCGCGGCCGCGCACCGGTTCTCCCCCGATTTGCAACTGGTGTTATGCGCCGGGGCGCCCGACACACCCGAGATCGCCGCCGAGGTCACCGACGCGGTGCAGACCCTGTCGCGCGAGCGCACGGGCGTGTTCTGGGTGCGAGAGATGCTGCCGATCGGGAAGATCCGCGAAATACTTTCTGCCGCGACGGTATTCGTGTGCCCATCGGTGTACGAGCCGTTGGGGATTGTCAATCTCGAGGCGATGGCCTGTGCGACGGCGGTGGTGGCCTCAGATGTGGGCGGTATTCCGGAGGTGGTGGCGAACGGGGAAACCGGGCTGCTGGTGCACTACGACGCCGCAGACCCCTGCGGTTTCGAGACGCGATTGGCCGACGCCGTCAACACCCTCGTCGCAGATCCGGAGAAAGCGGAAAGGTTCGGCAAGGCCGGCCGAGAACGGTGCATCGACGAGTTTTCCTGGGCCCGGATTGCCGAACAGACGCTCGAGATCTACCACAAGGTGAGCTCGTAACTAACCCGTGACGCCCTTCAGTTCGTCGCCGAGGGCGGCCGCCTCTTCGGGAGTCAGTTCGACGACGAGCCGACCGCCGCCCTCCAGCGGTACTCGCATCACGATGCCGCGCCCCTCCTTGGTTGCTTCCAGTGGACCGTCACCGGTCCGGGGCTTCATCGCCGCCATCGAGTGCTCCCTCCAGACTGCACGTTCACGCTGCCATTGTTCCTTATCCGGGCGCGTCGGTGTGCAAAGACCCCGCTAACCATCAGATGCGCGCGGCACCCAGCACGCCTGCACATGGTCGTCGACCATGCCGGTGGCTTGCATCAACGCGTACGCCGTCGTGGGTCCGACGAAGCGGAAGCCGCGGCGTTTCAACTCCTTCGCCATCGCGGCGGATTCCGGGCTGACCGACGCCACGTCGGCGATGGTGGCCGGCCGAGCGCGCCCCGGCGGCGCAAACGACCAGAGCAATTCGGAGAGATCAACATCCGCCGCCGCCGCGCGCGCGTTCGCGATGGTGGCGTCGATCTTCGCGTGGTTGCGAACGATGCCGGCGTCGGCCATCAGCCGCGCGATATCACGGTCGGTGTAGCGGGCGATGCGGTCGACGTCGAAGCCGTGGAACGCGCGCCGGAAGTTCTCCCGCTTGCGCAGGATGGTCAACCAGGACAGTCCGCTTTGGAAGGCCTCCAACGACATTCGCTCGAACAGCGCATCGCGGCCGCGCAGCACGCGACCCCACTCGTAGTCGTGGTAGTCGCGGTACATCGCCGCGTGCGCCCCGCCGCTGTCCGCCCATGCGCAGCGGACCCGGC
Organism: uncultured Actinomycetota bacterium; assembly: GCA_963828065.1. Taxonomy (GTDB): domain Bacteria; phylum Actinomycetota; class Actinomycetes; order Mycobacteriales; family Mycobacteriaceae; genus Mycobacterium. The sequence goes on from CAWHDL010000021.1 coordinate 126,000, forward strand.
CGTCGTCGGCGTCGGCCGTCACGGGGTCTCCCGGTCCTCCCCCGCAGATCCGGCGTCACCCGCCAACGCATGCATTGCAGACAGCTGGCCGCGCAGCAGTTCGATCTCGCGGCTCAGCCGGTCGAGCACCCAGTCCACTTCGCTGGCCTTATAGCCGCGCAGCGTCTGCGTGAACTTGACGGCGTCCACGTCCGCACCGGTGACACCGGAAGCAGGCAACATGGTGGCAGTGGTGGCGCGTTGGAGCGGCGGCAGGGGCTCGCCGCGCCCGAACACCGCGCTGGCGATCACGAACAGCACCGCTGCGACGAGCACCAGCACCACCAGGTACAGCAGGATCAGCGTCACGACACCGATACTGCCCGATCGCCCCGACTGGGGAGTGGCTACCCGGGTTGCAACGTGTTTATCGGCGGACGGTCGTCCAGCGACACCGACGAGATTCGCGGCGTGAAGCCGGCCCCATCGGCGAAGAACTGCGTGAGGCCGACCCCGGAGTCGGTGACGCCGCAGCGTGACAGCAGCGTGGCCACCACCTGTCGGCTCATCGCGCTCAGCTCGGTCAACGGACGGTTGCGGTGTGCCCGCACACCGAGGTTGACCTGCGCGATCGCTTCCAGCCCGAGCCGGTCATAGGTGTCGATCAGCAGGCCGATTTCGACTCCGTATCCGGGCGCGAACGGAACCGACGTGAGCAATGCGCGAGTACCCGCGTATTCCCCGCCCAGCGGCTGCAGCACGCCGCTGAGTTCCGGCCGCAGGGCGGCCAGCAGTGGCCGCGCGACGAGCTGGGTCACCCGGCCGCCGCCGTTGGCGTCCTCGCGGCCGCTCACCTTCAGCGGCCGGCGGTAGAAGGCTTTCACCAGGTGCACGCCATCGGCTGTGAGCAGCGGCCCCACCAGCTTCGGCACAAACATCGGGTCGGGGTCGATCAGGTCGGAGTCGACGAACGCGATGATGTCCCCGCTGGTGGCGGCCAGCGAGCGCCACAGCGCCTCGCCCTTGCCGGGTTGCGTCGGCAGCTCCGGCACCGCCTCTTCGCGGCTGACCACCCGCGCACCCGCCGTGAGGGCCCGGATCGCGGTGTCGTCGGTGGAGCCGGAGTCGAGCACGACCAGCTCGTCGACCAGCCCGCCCAGCATCGGCTCGATGCTGGCCACGACGGAGGCGACGGTCTCCTCCTCGTTCAGCGCGGGCAGCACCACCGAGACCGTCCGGCCCGCCTTGGCGGCCTCGAGTTCGGCGATCGTCCACGACGGCCGGCTCCAGCTGCGCTCGGCCAGCCAGTTGTCGTTGGTGATGACGCCCCTCAGCTCAGGTGCAGTCGTCATGCCAGTCCCCTCACCGTGCGCGTCGGCAGGCGCACACCCTGGATCGCCGCGACCATGTCCAGCACGCGCCGAGTGGCCCCCACCTCGTGTACCCGGAACACCGCGACACCGGCCGCAGCCGTGACCGCGGTGGCGGCCAGCGTGCCTTCCAGGCGTTCGGTCAGACTCACACCCAAAGTTTCCCCGATGAAGTCCTTGTTGCTCAGCGCCATCAGTACGGGCCATCCGGTGTTAACAAGATCTTCCACGTGGCGCAACAAAGCGAGCCCGTGGAACGTGTTCTTGCCGAAATCGTGGGTCGGGTCGATCAAAATCTTCTCGCGGGCGACCCCGGCCGCGACCGCCCGCTCCGCGGCGGCCGTGACCTCGGCGATCACGTCGTCGACGACGCCGCGCACGGTGTGGCCGTAGCTCACCCGGAACGGCCGCGTGCGAGGTGCGGCCCCGCCCGTGTGCGAGCACACCAGCCCCGCGCCGAACTCGGCCGCGACCTGCGTGAGGCCGGGGTCGGCGCCGCCCCAGCTGTCGTTTATCAGATCGGCGCCGGCCGCGCACGCCTGTTTGGCCACCGACGCGCGCCAGGTGTCGACGCTGATCAGCTGCTGTGGGTATGCGCCGCGCAGCCACTCGATGAAAGGAACCACTCGGGCGATCTCCTCGTCGGCGTCCACCGCCTGACCGGGGCCTGCCTTGACCCCACCGACGTCGATCACGTCCGCGCCCTGGTCGATCGCGCGGTGCGCCGCGGCCTTCGCAGCGCCGTCGGTGAAGGTGGCGCCGCGGTCGTAGAACGAATCCGGTGTGCGGTTCACGATCGCCATGATCAGCGCGCGGTCGCCGGCCACCGGCCGGCCGCACAGTGTCGATTGCACCCTTCCAGGGTGCCAGGGGCCGCGGCCCTGCTTGTCAGGGCGCCGCCATAACGCGTTGACTAGACCGTATGGGGTGGGCTGGGGCCTCGCTGACACGAAAATAGGGTGACCACGATGGCCGACCCGGCTCAGTGGCGAGTTACGCGGTGTTGGTGAGTGGTTCCAAAGTGACTCGATATCCGAGGGTTTCGAGTTGGCTGATTGCTCGTGCCCTGGTTCGGGCTGGTTGGCGTTCGGTGTAGTAGTTGGGCCCGGGGTCGCGGTAGAAGTCGCCGTTGGTGAGCAGGTTGAAGGCGGCGATCACCATGGCGTGTTCGACGGCGACGATGGCGCGCATCGGGCCGCGTCGGGTGGCGATGCGTTTGTACTTGGCCGCGAAGTAGGTGTTCTTCGAGCGGGCGGCTGTGAGGGCAGCGGCCCCGAGGGCGCCTTTGAGGTAGCGGTTTCCGGGGCGGGTCTTGGTGGACTTCACCCGCCCGGCGGACTCGTTGGATCCCGGTGAGAGCCCTGCCCACGACGCCAGGTGCCCCGCGGTGGGGAACACGCTCATGTCGGCGCCGGTCTCGGCGACGAACACCTCAGCGGTGATCCGGGAGAAGCCCGGGATGCTGATCAGCAGGTCCCGGGCCGGGAGAAAAGGCGCCATCGCCTCCTCGATCCGGGCATCTAGGCGCGCGATATCGGCGCTGTGGGCGTCGATGCGATCCAGAAACAGTCGCGTCATGAACGCGTGGTGGGTGTTGAATCGTCCGGCCAGCGCATCGGTCAGCGCAGGGATCTTCTGCCGCATCCGCCCGTGGGCCAGCTGGGCGAGTACCGCAGGGTCGCGTTGCCCGGCGATCAACGCTTCGAGCATTGCCCGTCCGGACACTCCGGTGATGTCGGAGGCCACGGAGGACAGTTTGATGCCGGTGTCTTCGAGCAGTTTTTCCAGCCGCTGCACGTCGCGGGTGCGTTCGCGAGTGATCACGGTGCGGGTGCGGGTCAGATCCCGCAATTCCCGTACTGGTGCTGGTGGCACGAAAGAAGCCTTCACTAGCCCGTGCGCGCCGAGGTCGGCCAGCCACGCTGCATCCGACACGTCGGTCTTGCGGCCGGGCAGGTTGCGCACCGCGGCGGCGTTGACCAGCGTCACCTCCAGTGCGTCGTCGAGCAAGTAGTAGAACGGTTTCCAGTAGTCGCTTGTCGATTCGATCACCACGCAGGTGACTTTCGACGCGACCAGGTGCTCACGCAACGCCAGGATCTGCGCGGTCGTCGCGCCCCAGGTGGACACCGTCGCCGACTTCTTGCGCCGGCCCTGCCCCTGGATTCGGACACAGACCTTGGCGTCCTTCTTCGAGCAGTCGATCCCCGCGCACCGCGGGTGTATCACATCCATCACACGTCCGCCTTTCCCCAGATCGTTATTCCCTTGTGCGGGTGAGTGTTCCGGGGAGGGCGGGTAAAACAGGAGTCTGACACTCGTGCTCGACGGCAACATTCCACGGTTCCCGTGGACAAACGATCGTGCCCTCCACCCCCAAGCTCACATGCGGGCTCACCGGCAACACAGAGAGGCCGGGGTCGACCGAAACACCCCACCAGCATCGACCCGCCCGATCCGCCGGCACAACCACGCACCCCACCGGCGCACACGTGCAAATTTTCCTCACCCCACGGCGGAGCGCAGCGCCCCGCAAAAGCTCACATGTGAACGTGGGTTGCCGTCAGGAAGTTGGTCCTGGCCGGTAGAGCCACAAGATGTGGGAGGCCCCAGTGAATCTTCAGCGTACGAGCGTCGGGCTGGATGTGCACGCGCGATCAGTCGTCGGGTGCGGGTTGGACAGGCAGACCGGGGAAGTCTTTGAGCGCCGATTGACGCCGAATCGGGACGAGGTCCTCGAATGGATCCAGTCGCTGCCGGCGCCGGCGGCGGTGGTCTATGAGGCCGGCCCGACCGGGTTCGGGTTGGCTCGGTTTCTGCTGGCCGCCGGGATCGATTGCGTGGTGGCGGCACCGTCGAAGCTGCAGCGCCCGTCGGGTGATCGGGTCAAGACCGATGCCCGTGATGCCCGGCATTTGGCGCGGTTGTTGCATCTGGGTGAGATCGCGGCGGTGGCGATCCCCAGCGTCGAGCAGGAGGCGGCCCGGGACTTGGTGCGGGCTCGTGAGGACTGCCGCGGGGATTTGATGAGTGCGCGCCACCGGTTGTCGAAATTACTGCTGCGCCAAGGGATCGTTTACTACGGCGGGAGGGCCTGGACAGGACAGCACGAACTGTGGCTGCGCCAGCAGCGCTTCGACGCCTGCGGGTTGCAGCTGGCCTATGACACCGGCTTCGACGCGATGCTGGCCACCATGGATCGGCGGGATCGGCTGGATCGCGCGATCGCGGCGATGGCCGCCGATTCGGTGTTCACCCCGATGGTGACCCGGCTGAGCTGCCTGCGCGGCGTTGCCACGCTGACCGCGTTCTCGCTGGTCGTCGAGATCGGCGACTGGCATCGGCTCACCGGCCGCTCCATCGGGGCCTACCTCGGCTTGGTGCCCACCGAGTACTCCTCGGGCCCGAAACGGGTGCAGGGCGGGGTCACCAAGACCGGCAACAGTCATGCCCGCCGGTTGCTGATCGAAGCGGCCTGGCATCACCGAACCCCGTATCGACCGGGACATGTTCTGCGCCGACGCTGGGACGCAGCGTCGCCGGCGGCCCGGGCACGCGGACAGGCTGCCAACCGGCGCCTGCATGCCCGCTGGGTCAGCTTCGATGAGCGCAAGAAACGCTCGGTAGTCGCCAACGCCGCGATCGCGCGCGAACTGGCCGGCTGGTGCTGGTCGTTGGCTGTCCTCAACGACTGACACCCCACAAACGCCGGATGACAACCACGCCTAGGTTCGGCAAGCGTCTGGGAGTGACCCGCGACAGAACTATGAGCAATCATGTTGCTCCACAACTGATCACGCTCGCCCTCTAGACCAGCGATCCACTCCGACTCGAAAGTCCGTCCTGCGGTAGCCAACCCGCGAATATCAGACTTGACACGCGTCGACACGACACGCTCGAACCCACGACCATGTCATCCGGTCAACGAAGCGGCGGCCACAACGACAGTTGCGGCCGCCGCTTCCCCCTGCCCACTTGACAGAACGGTCTCCATATCAGTTCTTCGGGCGCTTGCCGCTTGCGACCTCGTCGGGGTAGGAGTCGTAGAACTCCACGTAGCCCTCGTCGCGGCCGCTCAGCACGTAGATCGGGTCGTCGACGTCCGGCCCGTAGCCCTGTTCGCGCAGGTCGACCTTCTTGCTCTTGAACGTCGACGTGTACTCCAGCGACTCGACGACGCGCACGAACAGCGGCACCGCGTAGCCGGGCAAATGTTCGTAGACCGCCTTCGCCAGCGCTTTGCGGTCGAAGTCGGTGCCCTCCTTGAGCTGGATCGCCGCCATCCCGGCCCGGCCGCCTGCGCCTGGCACCTCGACGCCGAACACGGTGCATTCCTCGACGTTCGGATCGTGCGCCACCGCCGCCTCGACCTGGGTTGTCGCGACGTTCTCCCCCTTCCAGCGGAACGTGTCGCCCAGCCGGTCGGTGAAAGCGGCGTGCCCGAACCCTTGTGAACGCATCAGGTCGCCGGTGTTGAACCACACGTCGCCGTCGCGGAAAGCGTTGCGCACCAACTTCTTTTCGGACGCTTGGCGGTCGGTGTAGCCGTCGAATGGCTGGAAGTTGCTGACTTTGGACAGCAGCAGGCCTGGTTCGCCGCCGGGCACCTTGCGCACCCGGCCCTTGTCGTCGCGCAGCGGGTCGCCCGTCTCGGAGTCGTACTCGACGAACGCGACAGGGGTCGGGCACACGCCTGCGGTCTTGGGCATGTTCAGGATGTTCACGAACGCGGTGTTGCCCTCGCTGGCGGCGTAGAACTCGCAGACACGGTCGATGCCGAACCGTGAGGTGAACTGGTCCCAGATCGCCGGTCGGAGCCCGTTGCCCGCGATGACGCGGACCTTGTGCTGCCGGTCGGTCGGCTTCTCCGGCTGGTTCAGCAGGTAGCCGCAGATCTCGCCGATGTAAATGAACGCCGTCGCGCCGTAGCGGATCACCTCGTCCCAGAACCGCGACGCCGAGAACGACTTGCCCAGGGCAAGCGTTGCGCCGGAATTCAGCACCGACGACACCGCGACCGTCAACGCGTTGTTGTGGTACAGCGGCAGACAGCAGTACAGCGTGTCGTTGCTGTTCAGCCGCATGCCGATGCCGCCGAACCCGGCCAGCGCCCGCAGCCAGCGGTAGTGCGTCATGACGCTGGCCTTGGGCATCCCGGTGGTGCCCGACGTGAAGATGTAGAACGCCTTGTCCTTGGCCAGCACCGACGAGGTGACCGCGGGATTCTCGGTGGGCGCGTCGGCGGCCAGCCGCTGGAGCTCGTCGACGGAGATCGCGTCGGTGACCTCGGCGCCGGACTCTTCGACCGCCTTCAGCAGCTCGTCCTGACCGATCAGCATCCGGGCATCGAGCAGATCCACGCTGTGGGCCAGCACCTTGCCCCGCTGGTTGTAGTTCAGCATGCCCGCGATCGCGCCGAGCTTGACCACCGCAAGCATCAGCAGCACAGCACGCGGCGAGTTCTTCAGCATGATCCCGACGACGTCGCCCCGCCCGACGCCCCGCGCGGCCAGCACCGCCGCGTAGGAGTTGACGGCCTCGTTCGCCTGCCGGTAGGTGAGCGTCTCGTTTTCGAACTTGATGAACACGTTGCCGCCGTAGCGAGCGGCGCGTTCCTGGAACACCTTCCCGATCGACGTCTTGGCCGTGGGGCGGGCCATGAACCCGGTCATGAAGCCGCGCACGATCGCCGGTGCGTCCATCAGCAGCGCCGGCAATCTGGTGGCGATGTCAGCGAGACCGACCGTGGTGTTCTCTTTGGCTGTCGCCGCCATAACTTCGCTCTTTCGGGTTTGATGCAGGGCGCAAACTGGCGCACAGCCTAGTTCCGACGATACGGGGCGCTATTCGCTGGGTGCGCAGACCGCGAGCGCGGCCTCGACATCACGGACGACGACGATCCGGTCCAGTGCGCCGGCCTGGACGTACCCGCTCTCGACAAGGCCTTCCAGCCACGCCCACAAACCGTCGTAGTGGCCGTCGGGGTCGAGCAACACGACGGGCTTGTCGTGCATTCCGAGGTAGCCGGCGGTCCAGGTCTCGAACAGCTCCTCGAGCGTGCCAATGCCTCCGGGCAGCGCGATGAAGGCATCCGAGCGGTCCTCCATCACCTGCTTGCGTTCACGAATCGTGTCGGTGACGACGAGCTCGTCGGCCGCCACATCGGCGACCTCTTTGTGCACTAACGCCTTCGGGATCACGCCAACGGTGCGGCCGCGGTGTGCACGCGCGCCGGCGGCGAGCGCGCCCATCGCCGAGACGTTGCCGCCGCCGGACACCAGCGTCCAACCTCGGTCGGCGATCGCCTCTCCGACTTTGGCAGCGAGGGCAAGCAATTCGGGGTGCGCCGGGCCGGACGCGCAGTAGACGCAGACAGCCCAGCTGCTCTCCGCAACGGTTTCCGACACACCCGACAAGGTAGCCCCCTAGGATGCGGCGAGTGCCACCTCAGTCGGTCGATGACGTCAGCGCGGCAGCCGCGGAGGCGCTGCGGGTCGGCGACATGGAGCTCGGTGAAAAGCTCGCGCGATCCGCGCTGCAACGGTCGGAGTCGCTGCCCACCCGGCTGACGCTGGCCCAAGCCCTGGCCTGGCAGGCACGCGGTCGCGAGGCTGACGAAATCCTCGGCGCCGTCGACCCGGCCGAACTCTCGGAGACCGACCTGATGGCGTGGGCGCTGCCGCGGGCGGCCAACCAGTTCTGGATGCTCAGCCAGCCGACCCAGGCCGTCGCCTTCCTGCAGACGGTCCGCAACCGGGTTTCGGCACCTGCGGCACGCGCCACCCTGGACGCGCTGGCCGCGACCTTCGCGATGAACGCTGGCACCCCATTGCGCGCGCTGCGACTGGCCGATGAGGTGCTGGCGTCCCCGGATGCCGACGACGTCGCGGTCGGATGGGCGGCGTCGGCCGCAGCGCTGTCGTCGGCCCGGGTCGGCCGGTTCGGCCAGGTCGACGAGCTCGCCGCGCGGGCGCTGTCCGCTGGGCACCCTGGCCTGCTTCGGTTCACCAGCGGATTCGGCCGGATCACCGCGCTCGTGATGACCGGGCGGCTCGACGAGGCCCGAGCGCTGGCGCAGCGCTATACCGAGTCCGCCGAGCTGAAGCAGCCCGGACGCGCGATCGGCGATGTGCTCGTCTCTTACGTCGCGATCGCACAGGGCGAGTTCGGGACGGCAGCGGCGGGATTGGCCGGTGCCGCCGAGGCGTTGGCGCCGACAGGTTACTCGTGGGGCCCGCTCGCCTTCATGCTGCTGGCCCAGGCACTCGGGCAGCAGGGGGACCAGATAGGCGCAGCGAAGGCGCTCAGCGCCGCGGAGGCACGGCACGGCATGAAGTCGGCGCTGTTCACGCCGGAACTCGCTCTCGCCAAGGCATGGTCGAAGGCTGCCCGCAACGACATCCGGGAGGCTATCGACGCGGCGCGCGAGGCCGTGCAGGCCGCCGAGCGTGGCGGCCAGTCGGCGGTGGCGTTACGCGCGCTGCAGGACGCGACCCGGCTCGGCGACACCAGTGCGATGTACCGGGCGCAGCGGGTGGCCGGCGAGGTCGACTGCGTCGTCGGCAGGCTCACGCTGGCCCACGCCCGTGCGCTCGCCGACGGGGACGGGGTGGCGCTGAAAGAGATCGCCGACGAGTTGGCCGACATCGGGCTGCGCCCGGCCGCTCGCGATGCGATCCGTCAAGCCGAGAGACACGAGCCGTGACCGAACGGTGCCGGCGCAGTCATCGGTCCCGTCAGCAAGGGTCCCCGGCGGGCGTGTAGTACGGAACCCCGGCGGGGGTGTAGCACGGCGGCTGACCGGCGGATGCCTGCACCGCCGCGTCGTCGGCTCCCGCCACCGCTGCGCCCGCAGCGATGTCCGCGCCCACATGCGTGCATCCGCCCACGTCGACGTGACGGCCGCCGACGTCGCCGCACACGTCGGCGTGCGCTACCGGTGCCAGGGCCGCCGGCGCCCCCGCCATCGCGATGGCTGTCAATAGCGCTGCTGCCAGATTCTTCATCTCACACTTCCCCTTTTTGCCACGTCCCCTCGCGGGCCCGGCCCAGCGCGATTGTCGCAGCCAGCCGATCGGATTTGTCCCGAACGTCTATTGAGCCACCGGACAATCGTCAGACCGCGGGTGTAGGCGCAGGTAGCGACACCTCGCTCACAAAGTGTCACCGTTCGCGTGGTTGGCCCTCCTATCTGTGAGCGCGGGCCCACATGGGGCTGCGACCACACCCACAAAAAAGGAGAAAACAATGAAGACCAACCGCAACAAACTAGCCCTACGCAAGCAGAGCATCCGGATTCTGACCGCCGCCGAGCTACGCATCGCGTACGGGGGCGACGGCGGCGACGGTACCGGTACCGGCGGCGGCAAGGGCACCCACACCAAGCACACCACGGTGCCCACCACCGGAACCCACACCGGGACGGGGCAGACCATGACCAACACCACCATCATGACGGGCACGATGTTGTGAGTTGCGCTGGGGAGCTGTCCAGATACAACTTCGACGGTGACCCACCTGTGTGGTAGCCGCACCGTGCAGATAACTTGCGGGCCTACGTTCGCTGGGAGTTCGCGGCTGGTCTCTAGGCGCGGTAGCGCCGGGTATGTGTAACAGCTGGCTAGAAAGGCGGGATATGCTGTCAGAGAAGTACCGCTAGCAGCAATGACAGCGTCAACACAGACGGGCATCCTCGTGCTATGAGCAGCGGTCGGCGGGTGGGAGTAGCGGGAGTAGTTGCGGTCATGGTCGCGCTGGCGCCGCCGGGCGTCGCGAGCGCCGACAATAGCAACAACAACACGAACAACAACGACGTGACAAATATCGGCGACCCCAGCGATATGTCCGCCCGGTCCAACCAGAGCACAGGCTGGCCACCGGCAGATTTGTCCTGGCCGCCGGCCGACTTCACGAACAGCGGCTCAGAGGCGGCGAAGCCGATCGTGCCGGTCAATGCGCCTTAGCTAGCAGCCTGCTGCACGCATGGCAGAACCGGCATATTGGGGTATAGCCGCAAGTGGCAGCGTTGAGCGCCTAGGACCGGTTATTGAGGTAGCCGCGCAGCACGCCTGAGTACACCCCTGTACTGGCCTGGGAAACGCTGGCGGGACGCCAACCCCAGCTACTCAAATATGTGTAACTGCTCGCGCGTGTTCTGGAGGGTTGAGTACCAGCTGCGCAGTTCAGCGCGGGGACAAACCGCAAAAGCAGGTAGTGCTCTACTCATGACCTCAGCGATTCCCGGCCATACGTTCCTTGCATCAGCAGCCGGTTTTTCCGGCCGAGCAAATCAGGAGAACGATCATGACCGAACAACTGGAACGATTGGTCGGACCAGCCGAGGCGCTGGAGATCGCGCATCGTGCCGAGCAGACGACCCAAGCGGCGGTAGGCACACCGGTTCTCATCACCGAGTCAGAGGTTGTCTTCAGCACGGCGGCGGCGGTGCCGTTACGGCCTGCCGCGAAGGGCTGGCGGACCCAGACGAGTCGGGTTGCGCTTGCCGTCCGCCGGACCGTTGCTGGATTAATGACGGACGAACGCCCCGAGCCGCGGCACCATCCACGGCGGTTGTGGTACCTCGAAGACCCCCGCATGGCACGTGAAATGGGCAGATTATGAAACGCATCAGACGCCCTCACCGCGATTAGCGATCGCGGGGGTCCTTTCGCAACCCCCAGCGCCACTTGCGTTCTGCAGTTTTCGAACTCAGAGGGGGAGGCGGCGCGCGCTGGCGAAGGATGGCTGCACCGCTACCCCGCGATGCAGCACAGACAGTGGTTCTGAACGGTCAGAGTGAAAAGGTAACAGTGTGTTACCAATTCTGGGGCTGGCTCAGATGTGGCTAATCAGAACGAACTTCGCGTGAATTGACGCGAATCGAGCCGGATGCCGGCGAATGCATCTGTGCTGCATCCCTGCTGCACTCTGGGCTGGGAGCAAAACCGCTAGACTGGGGTAAAACCGCAGGTAGCAGCATCGAGCGCCTAGGATGAGCTACTCAGGTAGCCGCGCAACATGTCGACGGCCGCGGTGATCTGGCCGACGGGCACGCGTTCGTCGGCGCGGTGGGCGAGGCTGGGGTCGCCTGGTCCGTAATTGACCGCGGGGATACCGAGCGCAGCGAACCGCGCGACATCGGTCCAGCCGAACTTTGCGCGGACCTGTCCCCCGGCGGCCTTCACCAGCGCGGCGGCGGCCGGGTGCGAGAGTCCGGGCAGTGCGCCCGCGGCGGCGTCGGTCTGCTCGATACTCACGTCGAGCCCGTCGAGGACCTGCCGCACATGCTCGCGCGCCTGCTCAACGCTGCGGTCCGGCGCGAAGCGGAAGTTGAGGGTCACTGACGCCAGGTCCGGGATCACGTTACCGGCCACACCTCCGTCGATCCGGACTGCACTCAGTCCCTCGCGATACGTGCAGCCATCGATGTCGACGTGTCGGGCCTGGTAGCCGGCAAGCCGATCGAACACCTTGCCGAGTTTGTGAATTGCGTTGTCGCCCATCCACGGTCGCGCAGAGTGCGCGCGTGTCCCAGTGGTCGTGACAACGACACGGAGGGTGCCTTGGCAGCCGGCTTCGATGTAGCCGCCGGACGGTTCGCCGAGGATCGCGACGTCGGCGCGCAGCCAGCCGGGCAGCTCGTGTTGGATGCGCCCCAAACCGTTTGCGGCCGCTTCGATTTCCTCGCAATCGTAAAACACCAGCGTGATGTCGCGGGCAGGGTCGGCGACCGTGGCGGCCAGGTGAAGGAACACCGCGTCGCCGGACTTCATGTCGACGGTACCGCAGCCGTGTAGCTCGTCGCCGTCGCGGCGCGACGGCACGTTGTCGGCGATCGGAACGGTGTCGAGGTGGCCGGCGAGCAGCACACGCGTCGGACGGCCCAGGTTCGTGCGAGCCAGCACCGCGTTGCCGTGTCGAAGGACCTCGAATCCGCGGGTCTGTTCGCGCAGGGCGGCCTCGATCTGATCGGCGATGGGAGCCTCGTGCCCCGACTCGCTCGGGATGTCGACCAGCGCAGCCGTCAGCGCAATCGGGTCGCTTCGCAAATCCAGGCCCACGGGGCTCAAGGCTAGTCGTCAAGTACCGTGGAACTCCGTGACCTCTGCTACTGGCGTCGGGCTGGCCACCGTCGCCGCCGGCGGGACGGTGCTCGACACCTGGTTTCCGGCACCGGAAATCGGCACTGCGATTGGCTCTTCGCCCGAGAGGCTCATCGCTGCCATTGGCTCTTCGCCCGAGAGGCTCATCGCTGCGAACGACCAGCCCGGCACCGTGCGGCTCTCGGTGGCCGAGGTACCCGGTGAACTCGCCGGACTGAGCGGTCGCGACGACGACCGCGACGTCGAAACCGTTCTGGTGCGCACCGTCATCGGCACGCTGGCCGATCCGCCCAAAGACGCATACGACGCTTACCTGCGGCTGCACTTGTTGTCGCATCGACTGATAAAGCCGCATGAGGCGAACGTCGACGGCATTTTCGGTGTGCTCACCAATGTGGTGTGGACCAATCACGGCCCGTGCGCGGTCGAGGGTTTCGAGGCAGTGCGCGCGCGGCTGCGTCGACGCGGACCGGTGACGGTCTACGGCGTCGACAAGTTCCCCCGGATGGTCGATTACGTGATCCCCACCGGTGTGCGGGTCGCCGACGCCGACCGGGTACGTCTCGGCGCACACCTCGCTCCCGGTACGACGGTCATGCACGAAGGCTTCGTGAATTTCAACGCGGGCACGCTCGGCGCGTCGATGGTCGAGGGTCGAATCTCGGCGGGCGTCGTGGTCGGTGACGGATCCGACGTCGGCGGCGGCGCGTCGATCATGGGCACATTGTCCGGCGGCGGCACGCAAGTGATTTCGGTCGGCAGGCGGTGTCTGCTCGGCGCGAACGCCGGACTGGGAATCTCGCTCGGCGACGACTGCGTGGTCGAGGCCGGGCTTTATCTGACCGCGGGAACCAAGGTGACGACACCCGATGGCGCAACGGTCAAGGCGCGAGAACTATCCGGCGCCAACAACTTACTGTTTCGCCGCAACTCGGTGACCGGCGCGGTGGAGGTGGTGTCTCGCGACGGGCGGGGCATCACGCTGAACGAGGAGCTGCACGCGAACTAATGCGCGTGCAGCGTCATCGGGCGGCGTCACTGGTCCGCACCAGCTTCATCTGCGCCAGGCGCTGCGGCATCGCGTCGATGTGCTCGGCCAGCGTGGTGCGCAGCTCCGCATCACCGGAGACACGCTCGCCATCGCGCTCGAACCGGATCACATCTCTGCGGGCGATGGCCAGCAGCGCTTCCACCAGCGCGTCGCGGTCACGCGAGCCGTCCAGCATTGACAGCAGATAGCCGTCCACCGGCGACAGCGGCAACATCTCGTGCCAGAGATTGAAGGTGGACGGATAGGCATCCCCGCGCGTCAGCTCGGCCATTCGCCTGGCCGGCTCGTCCAACCGCAGCGGCGTGGACGGCGGCCGCGGCAGCACCGGATCAAGCCGGAACCGCGTCTGCCCCTGCAGGATCAGAACCTCCAGCAGGTCCTCGATGCGTTCCTGCAGGTCGGCGGCGGCTTCGATACCGGCGGAACGAAGCCGCGCATGCGCCCAGTCCAGCAGCTCCTGCCATGACAGCGTCCACGGCCAGCGGGCATTGAGAGCATCCAGGGCGGCTTTGATGCCCGGATCGTTGGTGAACAGCATAGCCCCACCCGGCTCAAGGTATTCCTGGCGTGAGTAATCCAGCCGAGTCTGGCCATCCACCGGCGGCACCCCCGCTGCGAAATACAGGCTGCGATAACGACTGCGGTCCAGCTGGTAGCGAATCTGGCCTGCACGTTCGGCATGCACCAGCAGCGACTGCCGGAACGTTCGGTTGACGACGAAATCCAGGTACTGCTCAAGCAGCATCTGGCTGTTCCCGCATTTCTTGAGCAATTGCTCTGCAACCTTGGCGCCGTAGTTGCCTGCGAACATGACCTGAGGTCGCGCCTCCGCCAGGTAAGCCAGACCGTGCCCACCTGCGCGCTCCATCATCTCGAGGAAGTAGCAGGGCGCGTTGAACGCCTCCAGTTCCTCGTGCAGCAGGTAATAATCCCCGGCGCTCCCAGCGACGGCCTGGTAATAAGCCAACACCCTGCCAAGCACGCTGTCGGCCGGGGCCACCTCCTCCAGGAGACTGATCATGCCGCGCGCAGAGTGCACCTTCTCGTCAGGCGTTTCCGTCCCGCCGCAGCTCAGCAGCATGGCGTCGCGCACGATCTCCTTGGTCTTCCAGCCCGGATACACGTTGTAACTGATGTAGGCGACGCCCTCGGCAGCGAGCGCCGCGCTGATCGCCGAAAGAATCGCCCCCTGCACTTCGTCCGGCACCCAGCTGTACACCCCGTGGCAGATGATGAAATCGAATTGCCCCAGCGCCGCCAGGTCCATGCGCGCGATGTCGCCCGTCAGCAGCTCGAGGTTGTCAAGGCCGAGCGCCTGCACGCGCTCGCGTCCCTGGTCGATGTGCACCTGCGACAGATCGATGCCCACTGCGCGTGCGCGCGGATGGCCCGCGGCGAAAGGGATCAGGTTGTCTCCGGCCGCACAGCCGATTTCCAGCACCCGCGCGCCGGACACCTCGGGTGTGCCCAGCCCGAACAGATAGGCGATCGCGGCCAGGTGTCCCGGCGCTGACTGCGGATAGGCATGCGAGTCGTAGGGCGCGGCATCGTAGTCAGCACGCACCTGGTCAACCGCTTCGTGCGGGGCCCCGTTCCTATTCATCGTGCCCGGAATCACGGGGTATTCCCGCACAACGACGCATCCCGGGTCTGGGTTCGAGATGGTTTTACGGCTTTTGTTTTCAAGATTCGCTCAGCATTCCTGGTGCAGATGGCGAGTCGGTCCGGTCATTCCAGCCGACCAGAGTCTCGGCTGGATGCGTGGGCTTCGATGATGCCTAGCCCATATTGGGATCAACACCCAGGACCGCTGTGCGTTTGCCGTGACCGCACGCCGGGCGTCAGCCGTGTTCAGCCAGCACGCAGAATTCGTTGCCTTCAGGGTCGGCCAGCACGGCCCAGCTCTGCTCGCCCTGGCCGATGTCTACGCGGCGGGCGCCCATTTTCAACAGGCGCTCGACCTCGGCATGCTGATCATCGGGCCGGAAGTCGAAGTGGATGCGGTTCTTGACGATTCGCCTGTCGTCGACCCGCAGGAAGGTCCACTCGGGCCCGGCTCCCGAAGGCGGGTGAAGTACGACATCGCCATCGTCGTCGACGTCGTCGGGCCAACCCAGCGCTTCGGACCACCATCTCGCCAGGGCCGTCGGATCCGCTGCGTCGAGGCAGATCTCGTCGAATCTCAACCCCATGTCCTGAGCTCCTTCTTGAGAACCTTTCCCATCGCGTTGCGGGGCAGCGCATCGACGATCCGTACCTCGCGCGGGCGCTTGTGCACCGAGAGTTGTCGTGCGACATAGCCGATCAGGGCCTCCGGCGCGACATCACCGACGACGAACGCGACAATGCGCTGGCCGAGGTCGTCGTCGGGCAGCCCGACCACCGCTGCCTCGACCACGCCGGGGTGGCCCAGCAACGCGGTCTCCACCTCCCCGGCCCCGATGCGGTAGCCACCCGACTTGATCAGGTCGGTGGACTCACGGCCGACGATGCGGTGCATCCCATCGCCGTCGATCACCGCGACGTCACCGGTGCGGTACCAGCCGTCGGCGGTGAACGCCGCCGCCGTGGCGTCCGGCCGGCCCAGATAGCCGTCGAACAGCGTGGCACCCCGCACCTGCAGGCGGGCGACCGATTCACCGTCGTGTGCCGCCGGGGCCTCGTCATCGTCGACGAGCCGCGTCGTCACGCCCGCGAGCGGCAGCCCCACCCAGCCCGGGCGTCGTTCGCCGTCTGCCCGGGTGCTCAGCGTGATCAGCGACTCGCTGGTGCCGTACCGCTCGACCGGCCGGTGCCCGGTGAGCTCGGCAAGCCGCTCGAACACCGGCACCGGCAGTGGCGCGCTGCCCGACACCAGCAGCCGCGCGGGCCGCAGCGCCTCGGCGACGGCACGGTCGCCGACCACCCGCGACCACACCGTCGGCACGCCGAAGTACAGCGTGCCGCCCGCGAGCGCATACGCCTCGGGCGTCGGCTTGCCGGTGTGGGTGAACCGGTTGCCGATCCGCAGCGAGCCCAGCAGCCCGAGCACCAGCCCGTGCACATGGAACAGCGGCAGCCCGTGCACCAGATGGTCATCGGCCGTCCACTGCCATGCGTCGGCCAGCGCGTCGAGGTCGGCGGCGACCGCGCGCCGGCTCAGCACGACGCCCTTCGGCGGCCCGGTGGTGCCCGAGGTGTACACGACCAACGCGGTCGAGTCCGGCGACGGCTCCGGATACCGATGCCAGGAACGCGCGTGCAGCCGCACGGGAATGTGCGGAAGGCCCTCGGCGTCGGCGGGCCGCTCGCCCAACCATGCCTGCGCGCCCGAGTCGGTGACTATGTGGCGGCGTTCGGCGTGCCCGACGTCGGCGGGAACGGGCACCGCCGGCACCCCGGCGATAAGACAGCCGGTGATGGCCAGCACGGTGGCGGGCGTCGGAGTTGCCAGCACCGCAACCCGCCGCGCGCCGCCGACTCGTTCGGCCACCGACGTCGCGGCACCGACAAGGTCGCTGCGGCTCAGCGAGGCAAATCCGTTTTCCGAACCGAGTCGCACCGCGTCGCTGAGGTCGGCACCGGCCGCCACCGCGGCGGGGTTCAGCGAGGTCAGCAACACGCCAGCGAGGCTACCCGCGGCGACGGCCGCGATACTGGCGGCGTGGGTTTCATCGAGCGCGTCGCCTCCCGCGAGATCTATCGGAACCGGTGGATGGTCCTCCGCGAGGATGACATCCGCCGCCCTGACGGCAGCCTCGGCATCTACAGCGTGGTGGACAAGCCCTCGTTCGCGCTGGTGGTGCCCTACGACGGGCAGCGGTT
This sequence comes from uncultured Actinomycetota bacterium, assembly GCA_963828065.1. Taxonomy (GTDB): domain Bacteria; phylum Actinomycetota; class Actinomycetes; order Mycobacteriales; family Mycobacteriaceae; genus Mycobacterium. The sequence continues at coordinate 143,306 of CAWHDL010000021.1, forward strand.
CGGATTGGTCGAGCAGTTCCGGTATCCCGTCGGTGCACGCCGCTGGGAGTTCCCGCAGGGCACCGCGCCGGAGTTCGCACACATGGAACCGAGAGAGCTGGCCGAGCGCGAGCTGCGTGAGGAAACCGGGCTGCACGCGGCGTCGTTCGAGGCACTCGGTCAACTCGATGTCGCCCCGGGCATGAGCAGCCAGCGCGGGTGGGTGTTCTTGGCCACCGGAATCACCGAGGGTGAATCGGATCGCGAGCACGAGGAGCAGGACATGCGCAGCGCCTGGTTCTCGCGCGCCGATGTCGAGCAGATGATCTCTTCGGGAGTGATCACCGACGCGCAGACCATCGCGGCTTACGGCCTGTTCGCGCTGCACCGGCGATGACTTCAAGTGCCGGCACCGGTCTACACCGGCATGACGATCACACATCGCAATCTCGACGGGTACGGAGCGCCGACGATCGACTGGGCTCGCGTCAAAGACGTGCTGGGCGGCCAGCTGACGCAGGCACCGTGCACGGGCGGCCCGGAACGTCACACACTGTGGCTCACCACGATCAACCCCGACGGCAGCCCGCATGTCACGCCGCTCGGGGTCGTCCAACTGAACGGCACCTGGTACTTCAGCTCCGGCCCGGCGACTCGCAAGTCTCGCAACCTGGACCGCGACCCGAGATGCGTGGTCAGCGTCGCCACTTATCCGTTCGACCTCGTCATCGAGGGTGCTGCCGAACGTGTCGTCGACGGGGGCGAATTAGGTTCCGTCGCTGAGGCGTTCGCGAATGAAGGTTGGCCTGCCGAGGTCGCCGGCGACGCGCTCACGGCCGAGTTCAGCGCGCCGTCGGCCGGCCCGCCGCCCTGGTATGTCTACCGCATCAGGCCGTCGACGGTGTTCGCGCTCGGCACGTCGGAACCGTTCGGCGCCACGAGGTTCGACCTGAACTAACCGGCCACCTCCCTCGCGATCCGGTAGACCCCGCGATCGGCGACACGTTGCCGCTGAGCCGGGTGCGCGCGGATCGCGCGGAAACGTCACCGGTTCAAGATCAGCGAGCCACCAACGCCCGCAGGAAGAACGTCAGGTTGGCCGGGCGTTCGGCGAGCCGCCGGACCAAGTATCCGTACCACTGGGTGCCGAACGGGACGTACACCCGCACCGTGTCGCCCGCCGCAGCGAGGCGGCGCTGCTCCGGGTCGCGGATGCCGTAGAGCATCTGATATTCGAAATCGCCTATCCCGCGCCCTGTTTCGCGCGCCAAGTCGCGGACCGCGTCGATCACCACCGGGTCGTGTGACGCGATCATCGGATATCCCGTCCCGGCCATCAGGACCCTCAGACAGCGCAGATAGCTGTCGGTGACGTCATCGCGGTCCCGGTAAGCCACCGACGCCGGCTCGTCATATGCGCCCTTGCACAACCGGATCCGCGCACCGGACGCGGCGAACTCGGAGCAGTCGGCGTGTGTCCGCCGCAGATAGGCCTGCAGCACCGTGCCGAGCCAGTCGAAGTCCGCTCGCAGTTCGCGAACGATCGACAGCGTCGAATCGGTGGTGGTGTGGTCCTCAGCATCCACCGTCACCCAGACCCCGGCGCGCTTGGCGGCCGTGCAGATGGCGTGCGCGTTCTCCAAGGCGATCTTCTCGCCGTCGCGCGGCAACGCCTGCCCGAGCGCCGACAGCTTCAGAGACACCTCCAGCGGGCGCACGGCTTCCGGAGCGGCATCGAGCCGTCGGCCCAGCACGTCGAGCAGCTTGAGATAAACGTCGACCGTGGAATTCGCCGTGTCGGCGTCGGTGACGTCCTCGCCGAGATAGTCGATCGACACCATCCGGCCCGACTCCCTCAGCGCTTCAATGGATCCCATTACATCGTCCAGCGACTCGCCGGGCACGAAGCGGTGCACGACCCGTCGCGTGATCGGCCATCGCGCCACGGTGCTCCGCAGTCGCTGCGACCGGCTGGCGGCCAGGATCGCGGGCCGGGCCGTCGTGGCGAACAAGCCCGTCATCACGACACCCCCATGTGCGGATATGAGTGGTCGGTCGGCGGGACGAAGTTCTCCTTGATCGACCGCGCGGAGGTCCAGCGCAGCAAGTTAAGCGCCGACCCCGCCTTGTCGTTAGTGCCCGATGCCCGGGACCCGCCAAACGGCTGCTGCCCCACCACCGCGCCGGTCGGCTTATCGTTGACGTAGAAATTGCCTGCGGCGAAACGCAACCGGTTCGCGGCCTGCTGCACGATGGCGCGGTCGTCGGCGATCACCGCACCGGTCAACGCGTACTTGGCTCCGCGATCCACCACCTCGAGGATCTCGTCGTAGCTCTCGTCAGGGTACACGTGCACCGCCAGGATCGGCCCGAAGTATTCGGTGCGGAACGCGTCGTCGTTCGGGTCGTCGGACAGCAGCACGGTCGGCCGCACAAAATAGCCTTCGCTTTCGTCGTATTCGCCGCCCACCGCGATCGTCACGCCCGGCACGCCCTTTGCGCGTTCGATGGCCGCGACGTTCTTCGCGAACGACCGCGAGTCGATCAGCGCCCCGCCGTAGTTCGACAGGTCGGTGACGTCGCCGTAGGTCAGGGTGGCGGTGGCCTCGAGGAAGTCGTCGCCCATCCGATGCCACACCGAGCGCGGGATGAATGCGCGCGACGCGGCCGAGCACTTCTGGCCCTGGTAGTCGAACGCGCCGCGGATCAGCGCGGTGCGCAACACGTCGGGTTGTGCCGACGCGTGCGCGAGCACGAAGTCCTTGCCGCCGGTCTCGCCAACCAGCCGCGGGTACGTGTCGTACCGCTCGATGTGGCTGCCCACCTCGCGCCACAGATGTTGGAACGTCGCCGTCGAGCCGGTGAAGTGAATGCCGGCCAGCCGCGGATCGGACAACAGCACTTCGGACACCGCGAAACCGTCGCCGGTCACCAGGTTAATCACCCCGGGCGGCAGACCGGCGGCCTCCAGCACCTGCATGGTCAGGTATGCCGAAAACGTCTGCGTGATAGACGGTTTCCACACCACCGTGTTGCCCATCAGTGCGGGTGCTGTCGGCAGATTCCCTGCGATTGCGGTGAAGTTGAACGGCGTGACCGCATAGACGAAGCCCTCCAGCGGCCGGTAATCGGTCCGGTTCCAGACGCCCCGGGTGTTGATCGGCTGCTGGGCCAGGATCTGGCGGGCGAACGCGACGTTAAAGCGCCAGAAGTCGACGAGCTCGCACGGCGCGTCGATCTCCGCCTGGTATGCGGTCTTGGATTGGCCGAGCATCGTCGCGGCGGCCAGCTTCTCGCGCCACGGCCCCGACATCAGGTCCGCGGCGCGCAGGAACACGGCGGCCCGTTCGTCGAACGGTGTCGCCTCCCATTCCGCCTTCGCGGCAAGCGCGGCATCGAGCGCCGCGAACGCATCGGTGTGGGTGGCGTTGGTCAGGGTGCCGAGCCGAGCGGCGTGCCGGTGGGGCTGGACGACGTCGATACGCTCGCCGCTGCCCATCCGGTGTGCGCCACCGATGACGTGCGGCAAGTCGATCGCCGCGGCGGCCAGCCGGTCCAGCGTGGTCACCAGGCGAGTACGTTCCGGGCTGTCTGGGGCGTATTCGTGCACCGGCTCGTTGGCCGGCATCGGTACATCGGTGATCGCATCCATGCCGGTAAGGATCCCCGCGCGGGCCGCCCTGAGGGCTGTCGGATCAGACAAGTTAAATCCGCGGCGATAGTAGGATCAGACAATATGGAGTCGGCCCGAGTTGGACTCGGTCAGCTGCTGTTGGCGCTGGACCGGACCATGGTGACCCTCGTCGACGCGCCGCGAGGGCTCGACCTTCCGGTCGGGTCGGTGGCATTGGTCGACGCCGACGACATCCGGCTCGGGGTGGCGATCGGCGCGGGTAACGCGGATGCGTTCTTCCTGGTCGGTGTCCCCGATTCCGCCGCGCGTGGATGGCTCGGCCGTCAGAACCAGAAGGTGCCTGCGGCGATCTTCGTCAAGGAGCCGACCGATGCGCTGGTGGCCCGAGCCCGTGCCGCCGGCGTCGCCGTCGTCGCCGTCGAGCCCCGAGCCCGCTGGGAGCGGCTCTATCGGCTCGTCACACACGTGCTGGACCATCACGGCGACCGCGACGACCCCCAATTACATTCCGGCACAGATCTCTTCGGACTGGCCCAGTCGATCGCCGAACGGACCAAGGGCATGATCAGCATCGAGGACGCGCAGTCCCATGTGCTGGCGTACTCCGCATCCAACGACGAGGCCGACGAGCTGCGCCGGCTGTCGATCCTGGGCCGCGCCGGCCCGCCTGAACACCTCGAGTGGATCAGCAAGTGGGGCATATTCGATGCGCTGCGCGCGGGCCGCGACGTCGTGGCGGTGTCCGAACGACCCGAGCTGGGGCTGCGGCCACGGCTGGCCGTCGGGATTCATCGCGAAGCCGAGGGGAGACGCCGCGCGCCGGGTTTCATCGGCACGATCTGGCTTCAGCAGGGCTCACGCCCGCTGGCCGACGATGCCGAGGACGTGCTGCGCGGCGCCGCGGTGCTGGCGGCCCGGATCATGACCCGGTTGGCCGCGGCACCGACCACCCACACGCTGCGGCTCCAGGAGCTGCTCGGGTTCGCCGGTGACGATGTCGACGTCACCGCGGTTGCCCGCGATCTGGGCATCAAGGTCGATGGGAGGGCCGCGCTGATCGGCTTTCGCTGCGCGGACGGGCAGGTCACCGCCGATTCGATTGCCTTGAGCGCCAGCGCTTTTCGCCCCGACGCGCACACCGCAGCGGTCCGCGGCACGGTGTATGTGCTGTTCCCTCAGACCGGTGCGCCGTCATCGGTGGCATCGTGGGTGCGCGGAACGGTCGTGGCGTTGGACCGGGAGTTGGGCGTTGACCTGCGGGCCGTGATCGCCGCCGGGATCGATGGCGTGGCTTCTGCGGCGGCTGCGCGGGCCGACGTGGACCGCGTGTTCGACAGCGCGAGCCGCCACCCGGGCGCGATACGGGCGGTGACGTCGACCGAGGAGGCCCGCACCACCGTGCTGCTCGACGAGATCGTGGCGCTGATGGCCGATCGTGGCGGATTGGTGGACCCGCGGCTGTGGGCGCTGCGCGACTACGACGCCGAGCACGACGGTTCGCTGCTCGACACGCTGCGGGCCTACGTCGACTGTTTCGGCGACATCGCCGCGGCAGGCGACGACCTGCACGTGCACCCCAACACCGTGCGCTACCGAGTGCGCCGGATCGAGCAGCTGCTGGGCAGCTCGCTTGGCAATCCGGACGATCGCCTGGTGCTTGGGCTGGGCTTGCGGGCTATGTCGCTAACCGCTGCGCCGCGGCAGCGATCCGCTCGTCGGTCGCGGTGAGGGCGATACGCACGTGCTGACGCCCGCGTGGGCCGTAGAACTCTCCCGGCGCGACCAGGATGCCGCGCTGGGCGAACCAGGACACGGTGTCGCGGCACGGCTCACCGCGGGTGGCCCACAGGTACAGCCCCGCCTCCGAGTCCTCGACCGTCAGTCCGGCCGACTGCACGGCGGGCAGGAGGACACCGCGGCGGCGGGCATACCGATCCCGTTGCCGGCGCTCGTGCTCGTCATCGGACAGCGCGGCGACCATCGCCGCCTGCACCGGCGTCGGCATCATCATGCCGGCGTGCCTGCGCACGGCGAGGAGTTCAGCGATCACGTCCGCATCGCCCGCCACGAAACCCGCGCGGTAACCGGCCAGCGAGCTGCTCTTCGACAGCGAGTGCGCGGCCAGCAAGCCCGTGTGGTCGCCGCCCGACACCTCGTCGCTAAGCAGCGACACTGGTTCGGCATCCCAGCCCAGGCCGATGTAGCACTCGTCGGAGACCACCAGAGCGCCGCGCTCGCGGGCCCAACCGACCACCTTGCGAAGGTGGTCGGCGCCCAGCACGCGGCCGGTGGGATTGCTCGGCGAATTGACGTAGATCAGCGCCGGCCGTCGCGGGCCGAGCTGGGTCAGCGAGTCGGCGAACACCACCTGTGCACCCGCCATCCGAGCGCCGACTTCGTAGGTGGGATAAGCGAGTTCGGGAACAACGATGACATCGTGGTGACCAAGGCCAAGCAGCGTCGGCAGCCAGGCGATCAGCTCCTTAGTGCCGATCACCGGCAGCACCGCGTCGGGTGCCAGACCGGCGACCCGATACCGGCGGCCGAGGGCCGCCACCGCGGCTTCCCGCAGCGCGGCTGTGCCCGCGGTCGCCGGATAGCCCGGCGCGGCGCTGGCCGCGGCCAACGCTTCGCGGATCAGCGAAGCGACCGGGTCGACCGGCGTGCCGACGGACAGGTCCACGATGCCATCGGGGTGCGAACGGGCGAGCGCGGACACGTCGGCGAGCGTGTCCCACGGGAACACCGGCAGGGACGCCGACACCTTTCGGCGGTTCAGTCCGGATGTGTCGGTCAGGCTATGCGCTTTCACCCTGCGGCGGCAGATCCTTCACCGACTGCGGATCGTTCTCGGTCATGCCGACCTTCGATGCGCCCCCGGGCGACCCGAGTTCCTCGAAGAAGTCGGCGTTGATCTGCGTGTAGTGGCTCCACTGATCGGGGACGTCGTCCTCGTAGTAGATGGCCTCAACCGGACAGACCGGCTCGCATGCGCCGCAGTCGACACACTCGTCGGGGTGGATGTACAGCATCCGGGCGCCCTCGTAGATGCAGTCGACAGGGCACTCCTCGATGCATGCCTTGTCCTTGATGTCGACGCAGGTTTCGGCGATCACGTACGTCACGCAGGTCTCCTCAGATCTCCGGTCCGGTGTGGGGGTGCCCTGTTGGTCCTGTAGTGCGGAACCCTAACCCGTCCGCGGTTACTGATACTAACCGTTGCATATACCCTTGCACATTCGGCACGCAACTATCCGCCGCGGCGATGTGCAACAAGTTGCATATGGACGCGGCCAGGCTCTAGGCTGCGGCGCGTGGGCCTGGCACACGCGATCCTGGTGTCGCTGTCCGAACAATCCGGCTCCGGCTACGAGCTGGCACGCCGGTTCGACCGATCGATCGGCTTCTTCTGGAGTGCCACCCACCAGCAGATCTATCGCACGCTGCGCGCGATGGAGGACGACGGCTGGGTCGCTGCCACGCCGGTGCGCCAGCACGGCCGCCCCGACAAGAAGGTGTACACCGTCTCCGAAGCCGGCCGCGCTGAGCTGGCGCGCTGGATCGAACAGTCTCCCACCGGATCTGGAGCCGCGGCGCGGGTCCGCGACCTCGCTGTGAAAATCCGCGGCGCCAGTCTCGGCGACGTGGCCGCGGTGCGTGGCCATGTCGACGCGCTTCGCACCGAACGGGTCGCGCGGCTCGACCTCTACCGCGAGATCCAGAAGCGACAGTTCCCGCGCCCGGACGCTCTATCCGGCCCGGCGCTGCACCAATATCTGGTCCTCCGGGGTGGCATCCGCGCCGAGGAGAACACCATTGACTGGCTCGACGAAATAAAGGCGGTGCTGTGACCAATCTGTATCCGAACCTGTTGTCGCCGTTGGACCTTGGCTTCACTACGCTGCGCAACCGCGTGATCATGGGTTCGATGCACACGGGTCTTGAAGATCGTTCCCGTGACATCGACAGGCTCGCCGAGTATTTCGCCGAGCGCGCCCGCGGCGGTGTCGGGCTGATCATCACCGGTGGCTACTCGCCGAACCGTACCGGCTGGCTGCTTCCCTTCGCCGCGCAGATGATCAGCAGTCCTCAGGCCCACCAACATCGCCGCATCACCAACGCGGTGCACGACGCCGACGGCAAGATCCTTCTGCAGGTGCTGCATGCGGGGCGCTATGCCTACCACCCGTTCTCGGCGAGCGCATCGTCGATCAAAGCCCCCATCAACCCGTTTCGCCCCCGCAGGCTCTCCGGTCGGGGTGTCGAGACAACGATCGACGACTTCGCGCGCTGCGCACGGCTGGCCCGCGACGCCGGCTACGACGGCGTCGAAATCATGGGCAGCGAAGGGTATCTGCTGAACCAGTTCCTCGCGCCGTGCACGAACAAACGAACAGACGAGTGGGGCGGGACACCGGAGAAACGCAGGCGCTTCCCCGTGGAAATCGTGCGCCGAACCCGGGCGGCGGCCGGGTCGGATTTCATCATCTGCTACCGGATGTCGATGGCCGACTACGTCGAGGATGGTCAGTCGTGGGACGAAATCGTAGCGCTGGCGCGCGAAGTCGAAGAGGCCGGTGCCACAATCATCAACACCGGGATCGGCTGGCACGAGGCCCGGGTGCCGACGATCGTCACGTCGGTGCCCAACAGCGCGTTCGTCGACATCAGCAACGCGGTGGCCGAGCACGTCCATATCCCGGTAGTGGCGTCCAACCGGATCAACATGCCGCAGGCGGCGGAGCAGATTCTGGCTGACACCAACGTTTCGTTGATCTCGATGGCACGGCCGTTACTGGCCGACCCGGACTGGGTGCGCAAGGCGCAGGAAGACCGGGCCGACGAAATCAACACGTGCATCTCCTGCAACCAGGCGTGCCTGGATCACGCGTTCGTGCACAAAACGGTGTCATGTCTGCTGAGTCCGCGGGCCGGCCGCGAAACCCGGCTGGCGATCACGCCCGTGCGGCGCCGTCATCGCGTGGCGGTGATCGGCGCGGGTCCGGCGGGCCTGGCCGCGGCGGTGACGGCGGCGCAGCGCGGCCACGACGTCACCCTGTTCGAGGCGGGCGACGTCATCGGCGGCCAATTCGACTTGGCAAAAAGGATTCCCGGCAAAGAAGAATTCAGCGAGACGATCCGCTACTACACGCGAATGCTGGACAAACACGGGGCCGACGTGCGGCTGAACACCCGCGCCGACATCGACGCGCTGAGCGGGTTCGATGACGTCGTGCTCGCCACCGGGGTGACCCCCCGGATCCCCGACATCCCCGGGATCGACCATCCGATGGTGCTGTCGTATGCCGAGGCGATCCTGGGCAAGCCGGTCGGCGACAGGGTGGCCGTCGTCGGCGCCGGCGGAATCGGTTTCGACGTCAGCGAGTTCCTGGTCACCAGGTCCTCCCCCGGATCCTCCCCGACGCTGAACCTCAAAGAGTGGAAAGCGGAGTGGGGCGCGGCCGATCCGAAAGAAGCACGCGGCGCTTTGACCACGCCGATCCCCCCGCCACCGGCGCGGGAGGTGTACCTGCTGCAGCGCACCAACGGCCCGCAGGGTCGCCAGCTGGGCAAGACTTCGGGCTGGGTGCACCGCGCGTCGCTGAAAGCCAAGAAGGTGCAACAGCTCTCGGGCGTGAACTATGAACGCATCGACGACGAGGGGTTACACATCAGCTTCGGGGCGGACCGGTCGGGACGGCGTCTCCTCGAGGTCGACAACGTGGTGATCTGCGCCGGCCAGGAGCCGGTGCGCGACCTCGAAGAGGGATTGCGGCGCAACGGGATCGACCCGCACATCATCGGGGGGGCCGCGCTTGCGGTGGAGCTCGACGCGAAACGGGCGATAAAGCAGGGCACGGAGCTGGCCGCCCGGCTGTGACCGGCCGACGCCGCGTCGCTCAGGGGATCGTCAGGACCTGGCCCGGCTGGATCAGATCGGGGTCACTGACGCCGCTGGCGTCCGCGATGCGCTGGTATTGGTCGCCGTCACCGTAGAAGCGCTCCGCGATCGCCCACAATGTGTCGCCGGACTCCACCGTGTAGGTTCGCGCTGCGGGCGGCGGTTCGGGCGCGGGCGCCAGCGGCTCTCCCGCTGCTTTCTCCGGGTGGCCTTCTGACGCCGAATCTCCGAACCATCCCTTGTCACTCGTCACGTCGCCGTCCTTCCGTCGTCATCTCCGGTTGGGTCCCCGCAGCCGGGGAGCCTACTCCCGGGAATGACTATGCCGCTAGCGGCAGGTACGTCGTCGTGCGCTGACGAGCGGGCCTGCCGATGCCCGCGGCGATCTCGACCAGTTCGGCCACGGTCTTGGCAGACCCGTACTCGCTGCCGGCCATCCGCGAGATCGTCTCCTCCATCAGCGTGCCGCCCAAATCATTGGCGCCGCCGTTGAGCATCACCTGCGTCCGCTCGACGCCGAGTTTGACCCAGCTGGTCTGGATGTGAGAGATCCTGCCATGCAGCATGATCCGGGCCAACGCGTGCACGGCGCGGTTATCACGGTGCGTCGGGCCCGGACGCGCCCCGCCGGCCAGATACAGCGGCGAATTCTGATGCACGAACGGCAGCGGCACGAACTCGGTGAAGCCGCCGGTGCGGTCCTGGATGTCACGCAAGATGCGCAGATGGCCGATCCAGTGCTTCGGCTGATCGACGTGTCCGTACATCATCGTCGAACTGGATCGCAGGCCAACCTCGTGCGCGCTGGTGACCACCTCGATCCACGCCGACGTCGGCAGCTTGCCCTTCGTGAGCACCCAGCGGACTTCGTCGTCGAGGATTTCGGCAGCGGTGCCCGGGATCGTGTCGAGGCCGGCCTCACGCAGCCCGATCAGCCAATCGCGAATGCTGTCACCGCTTTTCGCGGCGCCATTGACGATCTCCATCGGGCTGAACGCGTGCACATGCATGCTAGGCACCCGGGTCTTAACAGCCCGGACCAGATCGGCGTACCCGGTGGCGGGCAGCTCCGGGTCGATGCCGCCCTGCATGCACACCTCGGTGGCGCCGTCCCGGTAGGCCTCGAATGCACGTTCGGCAACCTCGTCGTACGACAGCGTGTATGCGTCGGCGTCACCTTTGCGCTGGGCGAACGCACAGAACCGGCAGCCCGTGTAGCAGATGTTGGTGAAGTTGATATTGCGGTTCACCACGAACGTCACGTCGTCGCCGACGACATCGCGCCGCAGCGAATTCGCCAGCGCTGCAAGAGCATCAAGCCCAGGGCCGTCCGCCGTCGCCAGCGCAAGGTACTCGGCGTCGGTGCAGCCGGCAGGATCGCGCTCGGCCGAGCGAAGCGCCGCCAGCACGTCGGAGTCAACCCGTTCGGGTGCGCGGGCGGCCAATTCGGCCACCTTCTCCCGCACCGACTCCCAGTCGCCGAACGCGCTGCCCAGATCGCTGCGCGTGTCCGTCAGGCGACCCTCGATGTCGATCGCCGCGTTCAGATCGACACGGCCGGTGGACTCCCACGCCTCGTCGGGCTCCTGCCACGGAAGACCAACCGGGTTCACGTCGCGGGCATAGCCAGTGTCCGGGTCAGCGAGCGCCGCAACATGACCGCGCACTCGCGGGTCTATCCACGCGGCGCCGCCCAGCACGTACGGCGGGTGAGCGGTGAGCCGTTGCACCAATTCATAACCGGCCTCGTCGGTGACTGCGGCGAGCTCGTCCAACGCAGGCCATGGTCGTTCGGGGTTCACGTGATCCGGCGTCAGCGGCGACACCCCGCCCCAATCGTCGAGTCCCGCGCCGATCAACGCGAGACATTCACTGCGCGACACCAGATTAGGCGGCGCCTGGATCCGCATCTTCGGACCAAGCACCAGCCGCGCAACCGCGATCGTGGCGACGAACTCATCGATGTCGGCGTCGGGCACCGACCGCATCGCCGTGGTGGCCTTAGCCCTGAAGTTCTGAACGATCACTTCCTGCACGTGCCCGAATTCCTTGTGCGACTTCCGGATCGCATGCAACGTCTGGGCGCGCTCGGTCAGGTTCTCGCCGATGCCCACCAAGAGTCCGGTGGTGAACGGGATGGACAACCGCCCGGCATCGGTGAGCGTGCGCAGTCGCACGGCGGGGTCTTTGTCCGGACTGCCGTAGTGCGCCATGCCCTTGATCTCGTAGAGCCGCCGCGACGTGGTCTCCAGCATCATCCCCATCGACGGCGCGACGGGCTTGAGCCGCGACAACTCCGACCAACTCATCACGCCCGGGTTCAGGTGCGGCAGCAGCCCGGTCTCCTCAAGCACCCGGATCGCCATCGCGCGCACGTAGTCAAGCGTCGTATCGTAGCCGCGTTCGTGAAGCCACTGCTGCGCCTCCGGCCACCGCGCCTCGGGGCGGTCACCGAGCGTGAACAGTGCCTCTTTGCAGCCCAATTCGGCGCCGCGGCGTGCCACGTCGACGATCTCATCAGGCTCCATGTACATGCCGAGGCCCTGGCTGCGCAGCTTGCCCGGCACCGCGACGAACGTGCAGTAGTGACATTGATCGCGGCACAGATGCGTGATGGGGATGAACACCTTGCGTGAGTAACTGATCGGCAACCGCCCGGACGGACCGCGACGGCCAGCCGCTGCCAGCCCCGCGTCACGAACGCGCGCGGCGCTGACACACAGCTCCGCCAGGTCGTCGCCGCGGGCCGTCAGCGCGATCGCGGCCTCGTCGACATTGAGGGCCACACCGTCGCGGGCGCGACGCAGAACGCGCCGCAGCGCCGATGCGCTCGGCTTCGGGGGCACCACCGGTATGGGCAGGACAGGCCGATCGTCGCCGGGGGTCAACGCCACGCTCGTGTAACTCCTACGGAGTCGAGAATCATCCTGTGCGTCTCAGCATGTGAAACCTCGACGCTCGCCATGCGTGTCAGCGTAGACCTCACTGGAAGCGGGCTGCCCGCCACAGCACGATCCCCGGCGGCAGCGCGCCGAGCACCAACAGCACGATCGGGCTCCACTGATCAAATGCCGGGCCGGGGGAAACTCCGAAGGGCACATCTGAGCCCGGGCCGCCGAAAAACGCCATCGCCGCCACCGCGAACAGCCACGTCCACAGGGACAGCGCGGCCAACCGGGGTGACGACGTCCACTGCAGACCGGCCCAGACGAGCGCCGCGTTGACCAACCCGCTGATGAGCGCGCTGATCGGAAACGGGACCGCGCCGATGTAGGTCAGAAGAAACAGGGTGCCCAACACCGCGGAGATCACACCGTCGACGGCGAGTAGCCCCAAGACGACGCCGCGCAATACGGACTGGGCCAACCGACCCCGCGGATCGGCGGCTGCAGACGAACCGGTCAGGTCGGGATGCTGTCGAGCACGCTGACCAGTGAGCCGACCACCCACTGGAAGCTGTCAGCATGCCACTGCCAGTACTCCAGTTGCGGATCCAGATCCGGGTCCATCGCAGTCCCTCCCTTGCGCCGCTGGTCATCGCAGCTTACGCGGAACGCCCTCGGCTAGCCAACGTTGAGCCCGGCCAACAGGTCGGTCTCCCAACCGCGCGCGTCCCTCGGCCCCGGCGCACCCGCGGCCAGCACGTAATGCTCCTTGCCGGCGATCGGCAGCGCCATGTTGTTCGACAGCGCACAGGTTCGCCGATCGGGGGCGACCAGCAGCTGAGTGGCGTGCGCGGCGAGCGCCGCCGCCTTGGTGCCCACATGGGCACTCGCGTCGACGACCGCGTCGATCTTGTCGTCGGGGTAACCGAAGTAGATGTCGCTGGGCTCGGGTCGGTGCCAGCCATCGGGCACCTCGGTCAGTGCGGCGAGTGCGGCGGTCATCGCGGAGGTCGACAACACATTCCAGTAGAACTTCGGTACGGCCCAACCGGATTGGGCCGACGCTGTCACGGCGGCCGTGGTGACGGTGTGGGTGTGGACGTGGTCAGGGTGGCCGTAACCGCCCTCGGGGTCGTACGTGACGACGACATGCGGGCGGAACCGGCCGATGATGTCGACCAACTCACCGACGGCGGCGTCGCCCGCATCGATGAACCGGGTGTGCCGCCGAGGCGGGCTGCCGGCCATGCCCGAGTCTCGCCAACGACCGGGCCCGCCGAGGAACATCGGCTGCCCTGCGCCGAGGATCGACAACGCCTCCGTCAGCTCAGCGATGCGGTAGCCGCCGAGCTGGTCGGCGTGGTCGACGGCCAAGAGCGCGTACCGATCCCCGATCACCTCGCCTTCCTCGCCGAGCGTGCAGGTGACCACTCGCACGTCCGCGCCGCGACTTGCGTAGTAGGCGATGGTCGCGCCGGTGCCCAGCGCCTCGTCGTCGGGATGGGCGTGGACGAAGAGCAACCGAGGAGACTGAGTCGAAGGCATGGCTCTACTGCGGCATTTTCACCCAGCGGCCGGCATCGGCGACGATCCCGACCGGCACCGCCCCGGTGAGGCTGACGTTCTGAACGCGCGGTCCGGCGGCGACGATCGTGGTGTCCTGCAGGATCGGCAGCACGGTCGACATCGCCCACAGCTTCGGCTCCACATAGTCGATCACCTCGCCGATCGGAACGTCACCCTGTAAACCTGCGTCGATGCGCGGCTGAAGCGCGGAGTCGCACAGGCCGGTGATGTTATTGGGAACCTCCACTGGTTCGACCGGCTCGGGGGCCGGCCCCGAGGCCGGCGTGACCGGCGTCGGCGCGGCAGACGTGAACGGCCTGGTCGACGACGGGGTCGCCGGCGTCGTCCCGTTCGGCGCCGGAGTGGCCCCGAGCGCCCTGCAGCCGTAGCGCGACGCCAGCTCGGAGGCCAGGTCACCGCCGGCGGCGTGCCATCCGACGACCGCGTCCACGCGGTTGTTCGGCACCGCGTCGCCGTAGAGGACCGCCGGGTCCAGCGGCTGCACCGACGCGGCGATCCCGACATTGCGCAGCTGGTCGGCGGCGGTGTTGGCGACGGCGACGGACGTCGGGTCGTTCACCGCCACCCCGATCACCAGGGACAGCGGGATGCCGTCCTTGCTGATCCGCCCGCGCGTCGACTCCGGGGTCGGTGACGGCGGGTCGGCGGTGCGCGATCCAGCCGAAGGCGGCGCGGGTGGCGGCGATGTGCCTGCGTTCGTGTCTACCTCATATCCGGCCTGGGTCAGCAGGGCCAGCGCGGCGTTCTGCATGAGCGCGGGCGGCGCCGTCGGCACATACCCCGGATCGGAGGGCGACCGCACCTGCGCCTGCGCCAGCGTGACGGTGTTATCGCTGCCGGCCCCGACGGCCGCAAGCAGGTCCACGTCAAGCAGGCCGAGTATCGCCTTGCGTACGCGCACGTCGGCGAGCTTCGGTTGCACGGCCCGCAGCGAAAGCTGCATGGTCCGCGGTGTCATGATCCGCGCGGTGCGCACGTCCGGGATCGCGGACAGCTGCGCAAAGGCCGCGGCGCCGCCGTGTACCTGGGCGACCTGGGTGTCGCCGTTGCGCATCGAGTCGGTGAGCGCAGCCGCGGCGCCCGCCCGGCGCATCAGGATGTGGTCCGGTAGCGCTTGTGCCGCCCAAAACCGATCGTTGCGGGCCAGCAGGATCTCGTCGCGCTGCGGATCGATGTTCTCGACGCGGAACTGTCCACCGGTGACGGGCATGGCGCGGGCCAGGCCCGCCGGGAACCCGCCCGGGACGTCCTTGACGATATGAGCGGGCAGGATGTCCGTGAACAGCTCGCGCCAGGCCGGATAAGGCGACGAGAACGTCACCACCGCCTGCTTGCCGCCGTCGATCGACTGCACCGACGTGATCAGGTCGTATCCGGCCGGGTCGACCACCCCCGGCTGGGTGACCATCTGGCGCCACAGGTACCAGAAGTCATCGGCGCCGATCGGTGCGTTGTCCGTCCACTGGGCTTCGGGCCGGATTTTGTAGGTCACCGTGAACGGGTCGGTGCTGGTGACATCGGCCGACAGCAGCAACGTCGAATCCATCTCCCAACGCGAGCCGGTGGACGTCGACGGGTCGGGCACTGGCCGGAACGCGCTCGGCAATACCAGCGCGGCGACCGCGGCGTTCACCGGCGACTGGTCTGACAGTAGGTGTGGGTTAAAGCCGGCACCGATCGAATCGATGCCCATGATGATCTGGTAGGCCCGCGCCGGCGGAGGTGTCGAGTTCGGCGACGTGTCGGTGCTCTGCGGCGCGGGCGGCGGGCTTACCGTGCAGGCCGACACAATCGCCAGTGCGCAGGCCACCGGCAGGGCGCGCCGCCGATGAGCCGTTTGCGCGAAGGGGATCACACGGCGTCTCGGCACGCCATCAGGGTATCGGCAGCGCTCTGAATGCTCTCTGGCTAGGCGCGGTCGGCCGCCTTCGCCCTGGCCCGGCTGCGGGCGCGCATCGCAGCGTCCAACTCGACTTTGCGGACCCGGATGATCGCCGGGGTCACCTCGACGCACTCGTCGGACGCGCAGAACTCCATCGCCTTCTCGAGATCCAGTTCCATCGGCTTGGCGAGCGTCTCGAAGACGTCGGCGGTCGAGCTGCGCATGTTCGTCAGCTTCTTCTCCCGCGTGACGTTAACGTCGAGGTCCTCGGCGCGCGGATTCACGCCGACGACCATGCCCTGGTAGGTGTCCTGCCCGGGCTCGACGAAGAAGGTGCCGCGGTCGGCGAGCTGCACCAGCGCGAACGGTGTGATCGTGCCCGCGCGGTCGGACACCAGCGAGCCGCTGTGGCGGGACTTGATGTCGCCGGCCCACAGGTGATAGCCCTCGAACACCGCGTTCGCGATTCCGGTGCCGCGGGTCTCGGTGAGGAAATCGGTCCGGAACCCGATCAACCCGCGGCTCGGCACGACGAACTCCATCCGCACCCATCCGGTGGTGTGGTTCGCCATCTCCTCCATGCGGCCCTTGCGGGCGGCCATCAGCTGGGTGACAGTGCCGACGTAGGCCTCGGGGCAGTCGATCGTCAGCGCCTCGAACGGCTCGTGCAGCTTCCCGCCGATGGTCTTGGTGACCACCTCGGGCCTACCGACGGTCAGCTCGAAGCCTTCCCGCCGCATCTGCTCGACGAGCACCGCCAGGGCCAGCTCGCCGCGACCCTGCACCTCCCACGCGTCGGGCCGGTCGATGTCGAGCACCCGGATCGACACGTTGCCGACGAGTTCGGCGTCCAATCGCGACCGCACCAGCCGCGCAGTCATCTTGTGGCCCGCCACCTTGCCTGCCAGCGGCGAGGTGTTCGTGCCGATCGACACCGAAATCGCCGGCTGGTCAACAGTGATGCGCGGCAACGCTTTCGGCTGCGCCGGGTCGGCCAGCGTATCGCCGATCATGATGTCAGGCATGCCCGCCACCGCGACGATGTCGCCGGCATGTGCCTCGTCGGTGGAGCTGCGTTCGATGCCCTCGGTGATCAACAATTCGGTGATCTTCGCGCTCGTGGTCACCGGCTCGCCATCGACCTCGCGCAGCCACGCCACCGGCTGGCCCTTGCGGAGCCTGCCGTTATACACGCGCACCAGCGCCAGCCGGCCCAGGAAGGCCGAGGCGTCGAGGTTGGTGACCAGCGCCTGCAGTGGCGCTTCCGGGTCGCCGCTGGGCGGCGGGATGTGCTCGAGCAGCACGTCGAACAGCGGATCGAGGTTGCTTCCGTCCGGCACCTGGCCGTCGGGCGGGGCGGTCGTGCTGGCCACGCCGGCGCGCCCGGACGCGTACAGGGTCGGCAGGCCGAGTGCATGCTCGGCGGCCGCGGCGGCCTCGTCGTCGAGATCCGAAGCGACATCGAGCAGCAGATCGTGACTGGCCTCCACTACCTCCGCGATGCGCGCGTCGGGCCGGTCGGTCTTGTTGACGACGAGGATCACCGGCAGATGAGCCGCGAGTGCCTTGCGCAGCACGAACCGGGTCTGCGGCAACGGTCCCTCGGACGCGTCGACCAGCAGCAGCACCCCGTCGACCATCGACAGTCCACGCTCCACTTCGCCACCGAAATCAGCGTGGCCGGGGGTGTCGACGACGTTGATGATGGTGACGCTGCCGTCAGGGTGATGGCGGTGCACCGCGGTGTTCTTCGCCAGGATCGTGATGCCCTTCTCGCGTTCCAGATCACCGGTGTCCATCACCCGGTCGACGGTCTCGCCGCGTTCGTGCAACGCGCCGGACTGCCGCAGCATCGCGTCGACCAGCGTCGTCTTGCCGTGGTCGACGTGCGCGACGATCGCGACGTTCCGCCGATGATTTTCGGGTCGCTCCACTCCGGCCACGCCGGACATTGTCGCAGCTCAGGCCGCCGACCGTGAAAACGAGCGGTCAGAGGACCACGCCGTAGGCGGCGCGAGCCGAGCGGTTGGGCAGAATCAACAGCGCGCCGATCAGAAAGCACAGCGCTCCGAAAAACGTGCCCATGTTGGCGAGCAGCGCGTCTTCGGTGACGCCTGAGCGTCTCACGAATGCACCGACGGCGGAGGCGCCGAACGCGATCGAGCCGGCCATGTTCACCCAGGCCGCCCGCCAGTCGGGTGATTTCAATTCGGCGACACCAACTGTCATGGTCACCGCCACGATCGCCAGCGTGGCACTGACCAGAAACGCGACGGAGCCCTGCGCATCAGGCGCCCACACGAACCGACGCTGGGTCGGTATCCGGTGGGCAAGCAACGCGGCTGCGGTGCTGACATTGAAGAGCATGGTGCCGACGAACTGGATTGCCGCCGAGAGGAAGTCAGCGCGCGCGGACCGATCGGCCCACGATCGGCTTGCCGGCGTTCTGCTCTGAAGCACCTGAATGGCCGCCGCGCTGGTGAAGAACCAGGAGCCGACGAAGCACAGGGCGTTGGTGGTCGTCGCGCCGGCCATCGCGGCGAATCCCGGCGCTGTGCCGAGGGCGAACAGCGATGACCCGATCATGAAGAGCCAGCACTGACGCCACAGCATCACGTTCATCGGCACACAGCCAACCACGATCTGAGAGACCCCGGGGTTGAGGGGTTTGTCCTGTCAGCAGATTGAAGGCTGGGCAATAGTTCGCCCCGCCACGCTGGACGGCGAGCTCAGTCAGACACAAGAGTTCCCTCGACGCGGCGGTAATGGCCGACCCAGTGGTCGAACCCGACTTGGCTCAGTTTAGTGTTCAATGCGGTTGCCGATGGCTCGGGCTTTGTTGTTGGTGCCGAACGGGCCGTGCCTGGGCGATACTGCCGTCGCCAACGGCGACGGCGACGTTACCGCGGGCGGGGGTGGTGGAGGCCGTTGCGGTGCCTTTCTGGACCTTTGGCTCACCGTTGACCGACAAGTCATGACCGCCCCGACACCCTCGTACTGCGCTGCGACGTCTGCAGCCGGCCGGTCACCACCGGCGACGGGTTCTTCTGCTGCAGCCTCTACGCCGCGGCCCTCCACGGCCGGCCGTTCGTGAGCGAGTGGAACAGCACCGTGGTCTCCTTCGTCGCCTTGACGTATCGCAACGGCCACTGATTCCTGTCGCTGTCCTTCAAGGACAGCGGAGCTTATAGAACAGCTATAGCGAAAACATAGGTGTTCCAAGCAGATTCGACCACACGGGATGGACTAGGGTAAGAAGCAGGGCCCCCGCGTCGACGGAGGCCCTGCCATGAGATCCCGTCAGCGACAACCGAAAAGGAACAAGTCCGATGGTCAGGTGGCGTCGGCTCAGTCCAGTTCTCCGATCCGACCCACATCCTGGCGTGGATGCATCGTCCGAGCGAGTGCCTCATCGACGAAGGCGTCGAGGAACGTGACCCGATCTACGACGACCTGCACATCGCTGAACAGTCGCTGAAACTCCTCGTCATCGCCAACCGAGTCGATCTGCTCCGCCGTGCCCCGCATCAGAATGAAGCCGCGCAGGTCTGTGTCGTTTGACGGAAGAACGGCTACGTCAAAGCGATCGATCCGGCGTTCTTCCTGAAGACTCCTCAAGTAGTGCATCGACTTGTTGAAGAGTTCGAGGGCGCGCTTCTCGCGCCCGTCCACCGTGCTCCCCCAGCCTATGAACAACGCAGCCTCAGCCATGGCCTTTCCCCGTTCCGCTGTGAAAAACCGACATGTTCCGCAATTCCCCTAGTCTGAATCAGGAAAGTCCGGTAACGAATCCAGGCTGCACCTCCCGCGATCCACCCGATAGGGCCGTTCGTCCCCCCGAGGCGCACCTTCAGTGCCCGACCTCCTTCCCCAAGTTTCGGATCGCGTATCGCAGGTCGAAAGTCCCTGTTGCCAGGTCTCCACGGAGGGCAACATGGTGCCCACGACCAAGGGGAGCGATTACTGCACCATTGCAATCAACAGGCTGGTATCCCGATCCGAGTGGCGCGCCCCAATTTAGTGTTCAAATTCCGCCAAATCCGCACGCAGAACAGCAGGTCAACCGTTCACAGCCGCGCCACAACCCGAAACGTGAGCCAAGTCAGGTCAGACACAAGAGTTCCCTCGACGCGGCGGTAATGGCCGACCCAGTGGTCGAAGGCAGAGCGCGCCGACTGCAAACAGTGAGTAAGCGGTGCCAGTCAACGCCGACGGTCGCTACCGGCGCTGCTAGCCATCGCGCACGTCAGGTCCGGCACCCACGCGCGGTCGGCCGGCACCCAGTCCAACCGGTCCAATTCGGCGGCCACGGCCCAGCGCAACGCCCGATGATCATGCGCGTGCGCAACGCTGTCGCAGGTCTGCGTCACCAAGTAGGCGCGCAACGTCGTGGTGTCGCTCAGCGCAACGTCGCGTCCCAACCTCGGCCCGACAGACACCTCGATGCCGAGTTCCTCGGCCAGTTCACGGGCCAGCGCGGCGGCGTCGGTCTCACCCGGTCCGACCTTGCCGCCGGGCAACTCCCACCGCCCCGCCAGCTCCGGGGGGCGGCCACGCTGCGCCACCAGTAGCTTGTCCCCGACGATCAGCGCACCGGCGACGACGATCTGGCTCTGCATGGCGCTCATCCACATAATCTGCTCTTCGCGCACGCGCTCATTGCCGAAGACGGTATACGGTCAGGCCATGGCCTTGTTGCCGCTCAGCGGTGACTGCGAGAGGAAGGGTCGAGATGTCTGACCATCCGGAACCCCAACCCGAGGAAACCGAAGAAGCCAACGAGGAGCCGGCTGAGAACAAGCCGCTCGGCTTCGTCCAGTACCCCGCGCCGCCGGGGCAGACCGAGTACGGGACCTACCAGAACCCGAACAGGTGAGATGAAGCGGCCACGTCACGCTGGGCGGCACTAGGCTCCCCTGAATCGGCACCAGTACTGCCAGGCGGGAGGTCTCATGGTCACGCTGCATGTGGAACGCACGATCTCCGCATCGCCGGACCGGGTCTTCGACTGGCTGGCCGACCCAGCCAACCTGACCGCTGCCCCACTGGCTCTAAGGGCCGGCTTTGCGAAGGGCTCGTCGGGGCCCGGCGTGGGTGCAGTGAGGCAGGTGACCGGGGTCGGCATGTGGTTCCGCGAGGAGATCACGGCCTACGACGCGCCGCGAAGCTACTCCTACCGGATCGTCCGCTCCTTCCCGGCCTTCGACCACGAGGGCGGCACGCTCACATTCAGCCCGTCAGGCGATGGCACGCACGTGGACTGGGTCACCACCTACACCCATCCGGCTCGCGCGGGCGGCAAGGCGATGGAGGCGGTGAGCTCCCGGCTGCTCCGGTCGAGCTTCCTGGCGCTCCTCGCCGGCTGCGCGAAGGCGCTGGAGCCACGGCCCGCGATCAGTCGCACCGGCAAGGCGCGGCCGTAGCGCCGGACAGCGTTCTATTCGATCGTCGGGTTCACCTTCCCGGTGGAGAAGTTGTCCTCGTCGCGCGAGCATTACCGCGGGCGAAACGAAAGGTGCGGCCCGCCTCGCGCCACACCAGTACGGTGGGTCGTATGGCCGTGCTCTCCAACGAAGAAGTAGACGCCGCATTGCCCGGGCTGGCCGGCTGGGAACGCGCCGACAACTCGCTGCGCCGCTCCGTGAAATTTCCTTCATTCCTCGACGGCATCGACGCGGTGCGCCGCGTCGCCGACCGCGCCGAAGCTGCCGACCACCATCCCGACATCGATATCCGTTGGCGGACCGTCACTTTCGTGTTATCCACGCACTCCCAGGGTGGGATCACACAGAACGATCTTGCGCTGGCGCGAGAGATCGACGAGATCGTCGGCCAGTAGAGGCGATCCACGCCAGCGTCGCCACCGCCGCGACGACGTACACCAGGCCGGCCCACGCCAGGAACCATGGCCGGCCCGTCTGCCAGATTGTCGGCTGCGCGAAACTCAGCAGCCAGGGTGGGCCGATCAGCGTAAGCGCCAGCCACCCCCAGCCGAAGATCTGCGCGCCGCGCCGATCCCGGAGCGGACCGTGGATCAACCAGATCATCGTCGGCACCAACCACACCCAGTGATGGGTCCACGAGATCGGTGACAGCAGCAGCCCGAAAAGTTGCACCACGACGATCCCGCCGAGACGGTCCGGCACGTCCGCATCGCCCGCGCCGATCGCGCGCCACGCGAGCACCGCCAGCACGGCAGTCACCGCGATCGCGATGAGCACCGGCAGGCTGTAGCCGGCGTCGTGGCCGACGATGCGGCTGATACCTCCGCGCCACGACTGGTTGAACGACGTGGCGACCGACCCCACCCTGTCGGGGTCGAAGATGAGATGGGTGAAGTAGTAGCGCGCTTGGTCGCCAACCACCAGCGCCGAAATCGCAACCGTTGCAACGAACACGACCGCGGCGAACAACGCCGTCGCCCAACGCCTCACGCCCAGAAAGTAAACCCCACTGATCGCCGGGGTGAGCTTGATACCCGCCGCCACCCCGACCAGCAGACCCGACAGCCACCAGCGCGTGCTGTACACCGCGTACAACACGGCCAGGCACAACAGCACGTTGATCTGGCCGTAGTCGAGCGTGCTGCGCAGCGGCTCGATCCAGATCCCGACCGCGGTCCAGCACATCGCCGCACGATGGCTACCGCGGCCGAGCAGCCGCTGGCTGATGCGGACCACCCCGTAGAGCGCCGCAATTATCCCGACCGTCCACGCGAACGAGACGAGTCCGAACGGCAGCAGATGCAGCGGGTAGAACACGACAGCCGCGAAGGGCGGATAGGTGAACGGCAGCGGGAAGTCTGGCGTCTGCTCGGCGTAGGTGAAGTCGTACAGCGCATGACCGGTGCCGATAGTGGCGGCCCCACCCACGTAGACGTGAAGGTCGACGAAGTTCGCGCCGTTGGGCACCAGATAGGTCCACGCCAGCCGCGCTGAGACGCTGAGCGCGAGCAGCAGTGGCCCAACGACGGCCAACCGGTCACGCGGCCGCGCCGGGGCGCTGGTGGTGGTGTCTATCCGCCCGACTCTAGCGATCGCCGCGCCGTGGGCCGGAAGTCACCGAACCCGTTCATGTCCGTAACGGTTGAATAAATGCCACATGTGTAACTTGAGTCCCACCAGTACCGCGATACCGTTCGGCTCATGCCTGCTGGAAAGAGGGACCGTTCGGT
Organism: uncultured Actinomycetota bacterium; assembly: GCA_963828065.1. GTDB lineage: Bacteria > Actinomycetota > Actinomycetes > Mycobacteriales > Mycobacteriaceae > Mycobacterium. Next base: position 166,349 of record CAWHDL010000021.1, read on the forward strand.
GTCACAAACCCGCAAGCTGTTCGCCGGTGTCGCAGCGCTGGCGATGGCCTCCGCAGGCGCTTTCACGACGGCGGGCGCGGCATGGGCCGACCCTGTGTCGCCGATACCGATCGACATCCTGCAGGCGCCCGGTCTTCCGGCGATGCAGCAACTCAGCCCGGTGCTTCAGCAGGCGGCGGCCAATCCGCAGAACGCTGCGTCGATGCTGATGGCCGCCGCCTCGGCGTTCGCGGGAAACTCGGCCGCCCCCGCCGATTCCCGCCAAGTCGCGTCATCGGTCAATCAGTTCGTGCAGCAGCCGCCCACCCCGGGCAATGCGACCCCGGGCTTCTCGATCAAGCTGCCCAACAACTTCACCATGCCAGGCAATCTGAACCAATTGTTTCCAGCGGCGCCGAATTCGGCTGCGGCCGCTGGGCCGCCGTCGGCGGCGACCCCGGCATTACACGTTCCCGCGGCCGGTGTGGTGCCCGGGACCGAACCGCATCTGCCGACCGGGGTCGATCCCGCCCATGTCGTCGGGCCGGCACCCGAAGAAGCGCTCGCACCGGCGCCCGGTGCCGCGCCCGACTCCACACCGTTGGCGGCGCGTGCGCCCGACGCGCCGGCGGCGGCCGCCGCGCCGGCCCCTGAAACCGCTGCGCCTGCGCCGCCCGCCGCCGCCCCGGCCGCGCCCGACGCGGCCCCGCCGGCCTTCGGCCCGGATGCCCCGCCGACACAGGAGTTCATGTACCCGTCAATCGGAAACGGCTGCCTGTCCGACGGCGGCAACGTGATCGCGACCGCGATATCGGTGGCCGGCCCGGCACCGATCCCGAAGCCCGGCCCCATGGCGGCCCAGACCGCGTATGTGTTCACCGCGATCGGCACGCCGGGGCCTGCAGCCGAGCAGAAGCTCCCGCTGAACGTGACGTGGGTCAACCTGACCACGGGCAAGTCCGGCAGCGCGACGCTGAAGCCGAACCCCGAGATCAACCCCGACGGCCCCGCCACGCTGGTCGCGATCGCCGACACCGGATCGGGCAGCATCATATCGACGATCTTCGGTCAGGTGACGACCGTGGACAGGCAGTGCACGTTCCTGCCGACGATCGGCTCGACCGTCGTGCCGTAACCGCTGTGTATCAGTGGGCCATGAAAAGAATGGCGTCCCGGTCGTATTCGCGGCCCGGATGCGCCTCGGCCAGATGCGTCTGAGCCTTCTCGACCAGATCGTCTTCGTCGGTGCCCTGGATCGCTTCACCACACGGGCAATTCAAATGCGTCTTCATGATCTAACCCTTCTTCTCTGGTTTGCTTCCCTTAGTCGCTTCGCTGCTCACCGCCGAAGCCTTCATCCGCTTCTTGTACGAGCGCACTTTCTGCAGTGACCCGGCGTCGACGATGTCGGCGACCGACATGCACGTGCCGGACTTGCCGTACTCCCCGGCGGCCTCGCGCCATCCCTTCGGCGTCACACCGTATTGCTTTCCCAGCAACGCCAAGAAGATTCGTGCCTTCTGCTCGCCGAAGCCCGGCAGCGCCTTCAGCCGGCGGAGCACCTCGGCGCCGTCGGGGATGCCTTGTGTCCACAACGCGGCGGCGTTCCCGTCGTAGCGATCGACGATCTCGTGCGCCAGCGCCTGTATCCGCTTGGCCATCGACCCCGGAAACCGGTGCACCGCAGGGCGTTCCGCACACAGCGCGGCGAACTTCTCCGGGTCGTAGTCAGCGAGCTGCCGCGCGTCGATCCTGCCGATACGGTCGAGGAGCTTCTTCGGCCCGGCGAACGCGGTCTCCATCGGTACCTGCTGGTCGAGCAGCATACCGATGAGCAGAGCCATCGGATTGTCGTCAAGCAATGCGTCGGCGGCCGGGTCACCCACCAGCTGCAATTTCGCCACGCGGCAAGTCTAGAACCTCTCGTTCGTGACGCGGCTGGTGCATACGATCAGCTGTGCCCGTTAACTGGCGAACACGACTCGCTTTCCCGCTCCTGGCGTACACGTTTGGCGCGCTCATGGTGGGCACGACGCTGCCGACGCCGATGTACGCGCTCTACTCCGAGCGAATGCACTTCTCAGTTCTGACCACCACCGTGGTGTTCGCGACATACGCGGGCGGGGTGCTGGCCGCGCTGCTGGTGTTCGGGCGCTGGTCCGACGCGGTCGGCCGGCGTCCAATGTTATTCCTGGCAACGGCATTCGCGATCGGCAGCGCCATCGCGTTCCTGGGTGCTACCGGGGTCGACGACCTGCTGGTGGGCCGAGTGCTGTCCGGGTTGTCGGCCGGCGTGGCGACCGGCACGGCGACCGTAGCCGTGATCGAGGCAGCGCCGCCCAGCTGGCGGGGCCGTTCCGCCGCGATCGCGACGGTAGCCAACATCGGCGGGCTGGGCCTCGGACCGTTGGTGGCGGGGCTGCTCGTGCAGTACGCGCCGGCACCCTTGAAGCTGTCGTTCGCCGTGCACATCGTGCTGATGGTGCTCGCGGCGGCGAGCGTGTTGGTCGCGCCAGAGACCAGCCCACGGACGGGCCGCATCGGATTTCAGCGGCTGTCTGTGCCGCCCGAGGTGCGCGCGGTGTTCATCACGGCCGCCACCGCCGGGTTCGCCGGCTTCGCAGTGCTGGGCTTGTTCACTGCGGTGTCGCCGTCGTTCGTGGCGCACATCATCGGCATCGACAACGATGCGGTCGCCGGGGCGATCGTCAGCTCGATCTTCGCCGCCTCGGCGGTCGCCCAACTGGCGTCCGGACGGATCGACGCGAATCGGGCCGTCGCCGTGGGCTGCGGTGTTCTCGTCGTCGGAATGCTGATCATTGCTGCGTCCCTTCACTATTCGAGCCTGGTGCTGTTGATTCTGGGCGCGGTCGTCGCGGGCGCGGGTCAGGGCATCAGCTTCAGTCGCGGCCTGGCCGCGGTGGCCGAACGGACGCCCGCAGACAGACGCGCCGAGGTCACCTCAACTTATTTCGTCGTTGCCTATGTCGCGATCTCGCTACCCGTAATCGGCGAAGGTCTCGCGGCTCGGGCGTGGGGACTGCGGACGGCGGGAATCGCGTTCTCGCTGGCGGTCTCCGCGCTGGCCGCAGTGTGCCTTGCCGCAGTTTTGGTGCAGGAGGCACACGCGGTGCGCCGGTAGATTCGCATAAGTGGCACTTTTCCCCACCCCGGCCGAGATCACGGCGCAGACGCCCGCGAACCGCGACCGCGCGATCGATGTCATCCGCATCGTGTCGCTTCTCGCAGTGGTGTTCGGCCACACGATCATGGCGGTCAGCACTGTCCGCGGCGGGGTGTTCGTGTGGGGCAACCTTCTCGAGTCGCTGCCGGCATTCGGCGCGCTGACCTGGCTGCTGCAGATCATGCCGCTGTTCTTCTTCGCCGGGACGGCGGCGTCCGTCGAGTCGTGGTCTCCCGGCCGCAGCTGGGGCGGCTGGCTGATGCAGCGCTGCACCAGGCTGTACCGACCGGTGTTCTTCTATCTCGCGTTCTGGGGGGTCGCGCTCGCGGTTTTACGGTTCGTGTTGCCCAGGCACGTCTATGAGCCGGTCGCCGGGACAAGCATTCAGTTGCTGTGGTTCCTCGGCGCCTACGTGCTCGTGCTCGCCACCATTCCCGTGCTGTACCGGATCACCGACACCGCCCGATTGGCCGCCGGGGTGCTGGCGGTCTACGGATTGATCGTCGGGATCGACATCCTGCGGCTCAACATCGCCGGACTGTCCGCACTCGGCTACCTCAACATCGTCGTCTGGCTGATCCCGGGCATGTTCGGTGTCGCGTACCGGCGCGGCCTGCTGTGCCGACGCGCGGCGATCGCGGTCGCCGCGCTCGCGTTCGTCGTCAACGTGCTGTTGGTGTGGCTCGGGCCGTACGAGCTGAGCCTGGTCGGCTACCAGGGACAGCGGCTGCCGAACATGACGCCGCCGTCGGCGCTGCTCGCCGGCCACGCGATCATGATGTGCGTGCTGGCGATGGCGGTCGCACCTGCGATCTCGCGGTGGGCGCAGCGCCCGCGGGGGTGGTGGCTGGTGGCGATCGGCAACTCCGGCGCGATGACGTTCTACCTCTGGCACATGCCGGCGCTGCTGGGCATGCACCTGGTGTTCGACGCGCTCGGTCTGGCGCGCTACGACGCGCACGCCCCGGGCTTCATCGCGCTGAGCGTCGTGCAGGTGGTGTCGATGACGGTCATGGTCGGTGTGCTGTTCGTCACGCTGAGACCGTTGGAGAACAACCCGCTGCCAGGCTGGGACGGCGGCTTCGTCGCCGGGCCGGGCGTGCGCAGCGCCGCCGTCGGGACGCTGCTGTGCATCGCGGGGGCCGCCACGCTGGTGTCCGTCAGGTGGGGCCTGAAGGACGACGGGCTGATCTGTATCGCGGTTCTTCTGGTCGCGCTGATCGCGGCACGTGCTCTGGCCGCCGACTCCAATGTTCCGGTAGCAGAGGCGGTGACCCGCTAGATGCTCTTGCGGCGGAACTCCCGTCGATGCTCGGCCGGGCCGTGCCTCGGCGGCTGCTTGGCGCCCGCGTCCTTGTGCTGCTCTCCGCCGGACGCGCGCGCGTTCTTGCGGTCCAACGCCTCGCGAAACTTGCGCTTGTTGTCCTGTTCGGAACTGTCGTCCGCTGCCATGCCCACAGGCTAACGCGCTAGCGCACTCCCGGCGGCATTCCGTACAGGTGCGAGATCGGCATCCGCATCAGGACCCGGCGGTCGGTGACCATCGCGCGGCGGTAGTCGTCCCAGTCCGGATGTTCACCCGCGATGTTGCGATACAACGCAATCAACCCCTCAACGGTGTCGTCATGCGGGTCGGCGGCCGGCGGACTCAGCTCGGCGGTACCTTCGGCGACCGCGTACGACCAGCCGTCGTCGCAGGTGACCAGCATCGAGGCACGCGGATCGCGGCGCAGATTTCGTGTTTTCGCCCGTGGCTCGGTGATCGACACCTCGATGACCGTGGTGCGCGGATCGAAGTAGTACGACACATTCGACAGCTGTGGGCGACCGTCGCGCTTGATCGTGGCCAGCACGCCCAGCGAATTCCCGCTGATCACGGCCAGCAGCTTGTCGTCGAATGCCTGCGGCGCCATGGAGAGCAGCCTACGTGGACATGATGGTCTCTACGATCGATCAGCGATGACGAAATATGCGGCATTCCTTCGCGGAGTCAACGTGGGCGGGGTGAACCTGAAGATGGCCGACGTGGCATCGGCGATGACAGACGCCGGGTTCGGCAATGTCGCGACGATCCTGGCGAGCGGCAATGTGGTGCTCGAATCCGGCGCCAGGGTCGCATCGGTGCGCAAGACGGCCGAGGCCGCGCTGCGAGAGGCGTTCGGCTACGACGCGTGGGTGCTGGCCTACGACATCGGCACCGTGGCTCGCATCGTCGACGCCTACCCGTTCGAACGCGAAGTGCCCGGCCACCACTCATACGTCACGTTCGTGTCCGACCCCGCCGTCCTCGAGGAGTTGGCGGGTCTGGCGCCCGGCCCGGGTGAACGGATCGAGCGTGGCGATGGCGTCATCTACTGGCAAGTGCCACGGTCGAAGTCATTGGACAGTGCGATGGGCAAGACCATGGGCAAGAAGCGCTACAAGTCGTCGACCACCACTCGTAACCTGCGCACGCTCGACAAGGTGCTGCGCCGGTAGAGTGGCGCCGCGATGACCTCTGTTAACGGCCACCGGGCCGATGCCACGAATCTGACCGGGGTATCCGAGACGGCGCTGTTGACCCTGCGGGCGCGGGCCAACGAAGCGCGCAGGCATGACGCGATCATCGACGATCCGATGGCGATAAAGGTGATGGACTCGATCGACTACGACTTTTCGAAGTTCGGGGTGTCCAGCCGGCAGGACCTCGCATTGCGGGCGTTGGCGTTCGACAACGCGGCCTGCCGCTATCTCGCCGCCCATCCTTGCGCAACGGTCGTCGCATTGGCCGAAGGCCTCCAGACCAGCTTCTGGCGGCTCGACGAGGCGGGTGTCGGCCACGACTTTCGTTGGCTGACCGTCGATTTGCCGCCGATCATCGAGCTGCGACGGAGGCTGCTGCCCCGTTCGCCGCGGATCTCGGCGCGCCCGCAGTCGGCGCTCGACTTCTCGTGGATGGACACGGTCGATCGCGCGCCGGGCGTGTTCATCACCACCGAAGGCCTGTTGATGTACCTGCAGCCGGACCAGGCGCTCGGCCTGATCCGCGAATGCGCCCAGCGGTTCCCCGGCGGCCGGCTCATGTTCGACCTGCCGCCCGCGTGGTTCAGCGCGTTGGTCCGCCACGGGTTCCGGACATCCCCGCGCTACCGGGTGCCGCCGATGCCGTTCAGCTTGTCCACCGAACAGATCGCGAATCTGGCCAGCACCGTGCCCGGCATCCGCGCGGTGCACGACGTGCCGCTGCCCCGTGGCCGGGGAGCCCTGTTCAACCTGGCGCTGTGGACGGCGCAGCGGCTACCGGTCTTCGACCCGGTCCGGCCCGCGCTCACGCTGCTCGAGTTCGGCTAGCGCCGACCGAACGCCGTCTCGATATAGCGCATCGACTCAGCGGGCCCGATGCCCAGCGCTCGGGCCGTTTCGACGAAGGCCCGCGCCGCAACGACCATTGCGCTGTCACCGGGATCGACCCCACAGACGAAAGTGCCGTGCCGACCACGGGTTTCAACCATGCCGGCCGTCTCGAGTTCGCGATATGTCCGCGCGACGGTGTTCACCGCCACGCCGAGCCGCGCGGCAAGGTCGCGTACCGTCGGCAACCGCGCGCCCGCGGCCAGCCGCCCGTCCCGGATGCCGTCGATGATCTGGGTCCTCAGCTGGTCGAACACCGGGATGGCCGCCTTCGGCTGAAGCCGTACCCAGTCGGCCAACTCGGACACCTACTCAACATAACGCGCGGGCGATACCGATGAGCGCTTGCGCGACGAGCAGACAAGTACCGTTGGATTCGTGCGCGTGACGGTGCTCAGCGGAGCGGGGATGTCCGCCGAGAGTGGGGTCGCGACATTCCGCGACGCCCAGACCGGGCTGTGGGAGACATTCGATCCCGAGGAGCTCGCGAGCCCAGGCGCATGGCAGCGCCAGCCTGACGTGATGTGGGCGTGGTATCTGTGGCGCTACCACTTGGTGCGTGCTGTCGAGCCGAACGCCGGGCACCTCGCTGTCGCGGACTGGCAGCGCCGCGCCGACGTTCGCGTGGTCACCCAGAACATCGACAACCTGCACGAGCGTGCGGGCAGTCAGCACGTCGCGCACCTTCACGGCAGCCTGTTCGATTTTCGGTGCTCGCGGTGCGGCAAGCCGTATCACGGTGAGCTGCCCGACATGCCGGAGCCGGTCGGCGCGGTCGATCCGCCGGTGTGCGACGAGTGCGGGGGCACGATCCGGCCGGGAGTCGTGTGGTTCGGCGAGCCGCTGCCCGACCAGCCGTGGCAGGAGGCCGTCGAAGCGGTGGCGACCGCCGACGTGGTGGTGGTGGTGGGCACGTCCGGAATCGTCTATCCCGCCGCGGGATTGCCATCGGCCGCATTGGCGCAGGGCATACCCGTCGTGGAAGTCAACCCCGAGGGCACACCGTTGACGGAAAGCGCAACCATCGCCGTCCAGGACACCGCGGCCCATGCGCTGCCGGGGCTACTGGACCGACTCGAGGACCTGGTCGAGAAGCGCTAGGCCGGCCGAATCGCCCGGCCCACCGCGTGCTCGGACACCGGCATCGGAACCCAGAAAGGCAGTGTCCAGTCGTGGCGGGTGGTCTTCTGCACAAACCCCGCGTTGACGATCGCTCGTTCGGTGTCACGGTGCGTGTGACAGTTACCCGCCAGCCGCGGCCAAACCGTGGCGTCCACCAACTGCTGCAATCCGCCCCGTACGCCGCCGCTGGCCACGTGTTCCAGATATCTCAACTCGCCGCCTGGTCGCAGCTGCGAAAACAGTTGCCGCAGAACGCTTTCCTGATCATCCACCGAGCACAGCACCAGCGAGCAGACCACCGCGTCGAACGGCGCACCGGGCTCGAGCTGCTCGACGGTGCGGTCGGTGACAGTGACCGGCACGGGCGCAGTCGCCGCGGTGCGCCCGGCGATCGTGTTCAGCCGGGGCTCCGGCTCGATTGCAACCACTTCGTCCACGGATGTCGGGTACAGCACGAAATTCGATCCGGTGCCTGCACCCACCTCAAGCACGCGGCCCGACAGGCCGGCGAGGTTCTCCCGGCGCAGCGTGCGCAGCGACTCGGGCTCGTGCGCCGACAGAATCGTCCACATCCTCGCGAAGAACGGATTGTCAACGCGGTCCTTACTCATCGGCGTCCGTTCGACCTCGAATTTCCATCAGCCGCTCGACAGTATCGCGTGGGCAGGAGTCGTATCCGACGATTCCGCTGACGATCTGGCCGCAGCACACCGCCCGCAGCACCCGGTCGGTGAAAACCTCGACATCGCCGAACGGCAGATACGGCTTGGCGATCAACAGGGCCGCCACGCCGTGGGCCGCCGCCCACAACTCGAGCGCGACTCGGGTCGGGTCGTCACGGGCGTAGATGCCCTCGTCCATCATCGCCTCCACACCGGCACGCATGTGTGCGAACGCCGAGCTGTTGAGCGAGAGGTCGACGTCGCTGCCGGGTCGCCCCTCGCTCATCGTCGCGATGCGGTACAGCTCGGGGGTCTGCAGCGCGAACCGCACGTACGCCCCTCCCAGCGCGCGCAGCACGTCCATCGCGCCGGTCCGCCCCACAGCGGCGCGTTGCATCTGTTCGTCGAGCTTCTCGAAGTAGCGCGCGCACACCGCGTCCAACAGCGCGTCCTTGTCCTTGAAGTGCAGGTATATCGATGGCGGCGTCACCCCGACACGTTCGGCGACCAACCGGATCGAAACCGCTTTGGCGTGACCGGTATCCAGCAACAATTCCGTGGCGGCATCCAAGATCTCGTCGCGCAGTAGGTCGCCGGCGCCGCGCGGCGCCCGCCTGCGGCGGTCCTGACTACGAACGGGAGTCGACACGCTGACCAGTCTCCGTCACCGTCGTGTCGGAAGAAGAGGGTTTGTGGTCTGGTGTCGTGCCCGCCTCGCTGATCCCGATCCGAGCGTGCAGCCACGCCAACGGCCCAGGCGCCCACCAGTTCGCGCGCCCGAGCACACGCATGAACGCGGGCACGAGAAGCATCCGCACCAGCGTGGCGTCCACCAGTACCGCGAGCGTGAGGCCCAGGCCGAACATCCGCATGAACGCCACCTGAGCGGCGATCAGCGCCGCGAACGAGATCGCCATCAACATCGCCGCCGCTGTCACCACGCGCCCGGTACGGGCCAGGCCCAGCGCGACGGCCTCGTCGTTGTCGGCCCGCGTGCGCCCGGAGTCCAGCCAGAATTCGCGGATTCTGGAGATCAGGAAGACCTCATAGTCCATCGACAGCCCGAATGCGACGCAGAACAACAGCACCGGGATGTTGTTGACGAGAGTGCCGGTGGGTGTGGTGCCGAACGCGCCCAGATGGCCGTCCTGGAAGATCCAGACCAGCGCACCGAACGCAGCCGTCAGCGACAACACGTTGAGCAGCAACGCTTTCAGCGGCAGCACGACGCTGCCGGTGAGCAGGAACAGCAGCACGAAACTGATCACCGCGATCACGGTCAGCACAACGGGTATCCGCGACGAGACGGCCTTGCTGCTGTCGCGGTTCACCTGCGCCGTCCCGGTGAGCAACACGTCGTGACCCGCCGGTCCGCGAATGGCGTGCAGCCGGTCCAGCTGAGTCTCCGAGGCCTGGCTGAACAGTGGCGCGGTGCTGGCGACCGTCACGAATGCGCGGTCGTCCTGGACGCCGGTCGCCGCTGAGGGCGGCCCGACCAGCGCGCCGCGCACGAAGGTGCCGTTCGGCGTCGACACCGACGAGACGTCCGGCACTTCGGAAAGATCTGCGCCGTACCGGGTCAGCTCGTCTCCCGTGACACCGGACATGTCGGGAATCAGCGCGACCACGTCGGTGGCGGCGTCGACGGCGAAGTCGGTGCGCAGGCTGTCACCGACCTGGCGCGAGGACGCCGACTGCGGCAGCACGCGGTCATCGGGGAAGCCCCACTTCACACCCAGGAACGGAGCGCCGAGCACCAACAGCAGCGCGATGATCGCGAGGCCGACCGGAATCGCGTGGTGCATCACGAATTTCGTGGACCGATACCAAAACGTCTGCTCGACAGGCTTCGTGACCGGCTCCGGCCGGCGCAGCAGCCGGCGACCAAGCTTGCGCACATCCAGTGAATCCAGCCGATCACCCAGCAACGCGATCGCAGCCGGCGTCACGATGATCGCCGCGGCCGCCGCGAATGCCACCACCGCAACCCCGGCGTAGGCGAACGACTTCAGGAAGTACATCGGGAACAGCATCATCGCGACCATCGACAGGGCGACGGTCATCGCCGAGAACAGCACGGTGCGGCCCGCGGTCGCCATCGTGCGCACCAGCGCCTCGTCGCGGTCGGCGCCGTCGGCGACCTCGTCGCGGTACCGGCTGATGATCAGCAGCGTGTAATCGATCGCCAGCGCGAGGCCCATCGCGATGCTGAGGTTCAGCGCGAAGATCGACACGTCGGTGACGAACGTGATCGCGTGCAACACCGCCATCGAGCCGAGAATCGCGAATCCGCCGACCGCCAACGGCAGCGCGGCCGCAAGCAGACCACCGAAGACCCAGACCAGAACGATGAAGCTCAACGGGATCGCGATCGACTCCATCAGCAGCAGATCTTTTTCACTCTGGCTGTTGATCTGCACGTAGATCATCGCCTCGCCACCGGCCTTGACCGTCACACCGTCGCGGTCGTGCACCACCTGACCGACGAGGGCCTTGGCGTGCTGCTGCGCCTCGTTTTCAGTACCCGAGATGCCTGCGACGATCAAGCCCGTCGTACCGTCCTTGCTCACCAACGCAGGTGCGGCGGACGGCGGCGACGTCCATGCCGAGTCGACCTTGGCGACGAACGGCTCATTCTGCAGCTGACGAACAATGTCCGTGCCGACCGACCGCGCGTCGGGGCGCTGCGCACCCGCGTCCGAGGTGACGCTGATGACGAGCTGCATATCGCCCTGACCGAAGGTCTGCGAGAGCATTTTCTGGGCTTGTGCCGACTGAGAGGTCGGGTCTTGGAAGCCTCCCGCCGACAGGCTGTCGATCACCGGGACACCGAACACCGCGGTTGCGACCATCACCAACAGCGCCGCGGCGATGATGCGCCGCGGGGCCGCGATGGCCAGTCGAGCGATTCGGTGAAGCACGATGGTCCCTCCGGCAGGTCGTATATCGGCGGTAACTTATCAGTGATAACTCACCGCGGTCAAGGACGCCTGCGGCTCTGCGCGCGAGCAGACACACGAGTCCCTGACACGCCGAAGGCGACGAGTGCGTCGTGTCTGCTCGCGCGGCAGACAGGGCTCGCCAACCTACCCGCCGGTAAGAATTGCCACCGTTTTCCGAACCGTGACTCAAAGTCCTCTTAATGGTGATCAATACGCTCTGAGGCATGTGGATCGATGACACCAGCGCCGACGTCATCAAGATTGACTTCGACGTGCTCTACCACGGCGATGTGTTGGTAGAGGGCGACACCTCGGAGCAGTTGGACGACTGGCACCCGCTGGCCCCCGCTGTCTGACAGCACGGCGGGAAGCCCTCAACGCGCGAGTTTGCTCCCGCGCACCCGGCAATTAGGCGGGAACCTTCTCATCGTCGTTTGATCCAATCCTTTCGCCCGGCCGCCCGGTAATCCGTTCTTCAGGTCTCCCGACGAGCCGTGACACCAGCTCACCGACCAAGCCGTTTCCACCTCTTTCCGGTCGCGTCGAACGGGCTGGACGGGTGGCTCACCCGCCCGGTTTTGCCGCGAGGCGTCGGACCCCATTCATGCTGCAGCTTCCAAGATTTCGCCAAGGCGTCCGCCGCACCCTTTACGTGAGCGGCCACCACGGCCGACACCACGGAAGGGGAAAACATGACCACCACCCACAACGTGAAGAAGCTGGCCGGCAGGGCGCTCCTGTCGGGGGCCGCCGCGCTGGTCGCATTGGGGCTAGCTTCGGGTACCGCGCAGGCCTTCAACCCGCAGCCAGACCCGCCGGGCAAGCCGATCAGCGCCTTCAACCCGCAGCCGGAGCCGCCGGGCAAGCCGATCGCCGTTGGCACGCACGAAGCGCTAACACGCTAGCTACCTCGACCCGAAAGACTCGTGATCGGCGCAAGTGACGGGCTGGATCAGCCGGTGGTCTGCAGGACCGGCTGACCGGGGCCGAACGCCTCGGTGAACGTCGTCGCCAGCTCTACCTCGGGGCCATCCGGATCGCGCCGTCCAGGCGAATTACCTCACCGTTGAGCATCGGGTTCTCGACGATGTGCACCGCCAGCGCGCCGTACTCGTCGGGCTTGCCGAGGCGGCTGGGGTGCGGAACCTGTGCGCCGAGCGACTTCTTCGCTTCGTCCGGCAGCATCGCCAACAGCGGGGTGTCGAACAGACCCGGCGCGATCGTCACCACGCGAATTCCTTTGCTGGCCAAGTCGCGTGCGATCGGCAGTGTCATGCCGACGACACCGCCCTTGGACGCCGAATACGCGGCCTGTCCGATCTGGCCGTCGAACGCCGCGACCGACGCGGTGTTGATGATGACGCCGCGCTCCTCGCCCAGCAGCTCGGTGTTGGCGATCCGTTCAGCGCCGAGCCGCAGCACGTTGAAGGTGCCGACCAGGTTGATGTTCACCACCCGCTGGAAGTTCTCCAGCGGGTAGACACCGTGCTTGGACAACACCCGGATCGCGTCGCCGGTACCCGCGCAGTTCACGACGATGCGCAGCGGCCCCAGCGAGTCGGCGGTGTCGAGCGCGGCGGTCACGGACTCCGGATCGGTGACGTCGCCCGGCGCGAAGCGCACACGATCGCCGAGCTCCTCGGCGACTTCCTCGCCCATGCTGTTCGGCAGGTCGAGAATGACGACCTGTGCACCCTCATTCAGCAGCGCCTTGGTGGTGGCCAGCCCCAGGCCGGATGCACCGCCGGTGACGATGGCTACGGCGTCTTTGATCTGCACTGATCGGCTCCTTTCGTCGGTGGGCCAGCGGCCCGACCCACTGGTTGGTCGAACTATACAGAGCACCTAAGGTGTAGCCATGACCACCGTCGATTCCAGCATCGAGGCCTACCCGACCGTCCAGGGGCTGTCGATCGCCCTTGTCGACGGCGTGCTGTCGATCACGATGAACCGCCCGGACAGCCTCAACGCGCTCACCGAGGCGATGATGACCGGCATCGCCGACACGGTCGAGCGCGCCGGCAGCGACGAGCGGGTGAGGGTGGTCCGACTGGGCGGTGCGGGGCGGGGCTTCAGTTCGGGTGCCGGGATCAGCGAGGAGGACCAGAAGAGCGGTGGGGGAAGTTCGGCCACCAAGATCATCGATGAGGCGAACCGGGCGGTCCGCTCCATTGCGGCGCTACCGAAGCCGGCCGTCGCGGTCGTGCATGGTCCCGCCGCCGGGGTGGCCGCTTCATTGGCGCTCGTGTGCGACGTCGTGCTGGCATCGGAGAAGGCGTTCTTCATGCTGGCGTTCACCAAGATCGCGCTGATGCCCGATGGCGGCGCGTCGGCATTGGTCGCCGCGGCGGTCGGTCGGATTCGCGCGATGCGAATGGCTCTGCTCGCCGAACGGATCCCTGCTCGCGAGGCGTTCGACTGGGGCTTGGTGACAGCGATCTATCCCGACGACACCTTCGACGCCGAAGTCGACAAGGTGTTGGCGACACTGGTGAGCGGCCCCGCCGTGGCGCTACGCAAGACCAAGGAGGCGATCAACGCCGCCACGCTCACCGAGCTCGAGGGCGCGTTCGAACGCGAGATGGTCGGCCAGTCGGCGTTGATCAGATCGGATGACTTCAAAGAGGGCACGCTCGCGTTCCAGCAGCGCCGGTCGGCCACCTTCACCGATACCTAAGACGCCGATACCTAAGACAGGGCATTCATGCCGTAGGCCTCACTCAGCAGTGACGCCAGCAGCGGAATCTGTTGTGCATCGATGTCGGGTAGCGGCATCACGGCGCGCACAATCGCCGCGCCGTCGAACGTGTTCGTCAGCGTCGCTGCGAGTATGGCGAGGGTCTCCTCCGGCACATTCTCGGTCCCGGGCAACGCGTGTGCCGCTTCAAAGATCTTCGTGCCGTACTCGGTGAGCACGTGTTGCAAAGTGGCCCTGAGCTTCTCATCGGTGCGGGCCGCGATCATCAGTTCGTACATCACTGCGTTCGTCGGGTTGCCGGTGATGTCGCGCAGGATCTCCAGGACCGCCTCGATCGCCGGCCCGTCGGCCGGTATCTCCGCGACCTGCTTGGTGAACAACTCGAGTTGGCGCCGCAGCACCTCGTACGCGGTGGCCGCCATGAAGTCGCCCATCGTCTCGAAGTGCCGGAAGAGGGCTCCCACCGACACATCGGCCCGCTTGGTGATCACGGCCGCCGACGCCCGCGCATATCCCACCTCGACGATCGTGGCGATGCTGGCGTCGAGCAGACGCGCGACGGTCTCCTCGCGGCGTTGCTGCTGGGTTCTGGCCATCTCAGACCACAACCCCGGCGCGCGGAGTTGACCGGCCCGCCCGCAGGAAGCGACCCGACTTAGCGGTCGTGCCGTAGCCCTCGCGGAATTCGCCACTGCGGTAGACGATCTCGCCGTTCACACCGGTCGCAACCACGGCTGCGTCGTTCCGATTCACCATCCGGCTCAAGCCTCCGTAGAAAGGCACCTTCTCCTCGTGGTAGCCGTCCACCGATTCGTCGAGGCCGACAGGATCGATCACGACGAAGTCCGCGCGATCGCCCTCGCGCAACGTCCCGGCGTCGAGGCCGAACCAGTCTGCGACCTCCGCGGTGAGGCGATGGATCGCGTGCTGGATGGTCATAAACGGCGCTGACGCCCGCTCGGCGTCCAACGTGCGCTTCAAAAGCCGCAGCGAGAAGTTGTAGAACGCCATGTTGCGCAGATGCGCGCCGGCGTCCGAGAAGCCCATGTGGATGGTCGGCTCGACGGCAAGCCTGTCGAGCTGCTTGGGCCGGTGGTTGGCGACGGTCGTCGTCCAGCGGACGTTGCGCTCGCCGTTCTCAACCAGCACGTCGAGGAACGCGTCGAGCGGATGCAGTCCGCGCTCGTCGGCGATCTGCCCGAAGGTCTTGCCCACCAACGTCTTGTCCGGGCATTCGACGATCACCGCATCGTGAAAGTCGCGGTGCCACAGTGACGGGCCCAGCTTGATGCGGTCGAACTGGCGACGGAACCGACGGCGGTACTCAGGGTCGGCCAGCAACTCATTGCGCTTCAGCTGATCCCGCAAGTGCAGAGCCGCCGTGCCGGCGCCGAACTCCTCGAAGACCGGCAGGTCGATCCCGTCGGAGTACAGCTCGAACGGAACGGGGAGATGCTGGAAGCGAATGCTCGCGTTCAGCACCTTGTTCAAAAGTCGCGTGCCGGGCCCGAACACGTGCACCGCAGCGGGGTTGGACTTGGCGTCCGCCGACACCAGCAGGCTCATCCGAACGCCCTTGCGTCGTCCGAACATCCCGCTGCTCGACAGGAAGAACAGAAGTGCCGACGCCGGGTTCTTCACGTCAGGCGCGCTCTGCAGGATGCGGCCACGCTCACGCAACACCTTGATCAGCCTGCGTCGCTCTCGCCACGTCGCGAATGTCGACGGCAGAGCACGCGATCGGAAGCGCTCGCCGTCGAGTTTGTCGATCGCCGCGTCCATCCCGGACATGCCGAGAATGCCGGCGTCGAGCGCCTCGTCGAGCAACGCGGCCATCTTCTCCAGTTCCGCGTCCGTCGGCTTCACGTCGTCTTCTGTCGCGCGCTTGAGGCCCAGCACCGAGGTCCGCAGGTCCGAATGGCCAAGCATCGAGCTGACATTCGGCCCCAAGGGCAGGTTGTCGAGCGCCTGAACGTATTCAGCGGCCGTCGACCATGTCTTCTTGGCATCCAGCGCACCGATGACGTGCTTGCGCGGCACCGCCTCGACCCGGCTAAAGAGATCGGCGGCGTCCTCGGAGTCGGCATAGATCGCCGACAGCGAGCAGTTGCCCAGCAGAACAGTGGTGACGCCGTGCCGCACCGACTCGCGCAGGCCGGGATCGAGCAGGACCTCGGCGTCGTAATGGGTGTGCACATCGATGAAGCCCGGCACGATCCACTTGCCCGCCGCGTCGATCACGTCGGGGCAGCCCGTCTCGTCCAACGGCGCGGCGGACACAGCGGACACAACCCCGTCGCGAATGCCCAGGGTGCGGGTCTGCGGGGCGTTGCCGGTTCCGTCGAACCACAAGCCGTCGCGAATGATCAGGTCATAAGTCATGACGGGGAGTCTAACATAGATAGTGAGCACTCGCAATCTTTTATATCGCGCCTTGTCAGGGGCCGAAAACCGCGGGCAGAGCGAGCAGCATGACCAACCCCCAGACGAAGTGGGTGAGCGCAGGAGCCAGCACGCCGCCGGTGGCTCGCCGCTCCAGGGCGCAGACCGTGCCGAGGATGATCGCAGCGACTCCGAGCATCGGGTTGCCGCTCGCCAGTGTCGCTGCGACATAGAGCACCGTCGAGACCGCCACCGGATAGAAGCGGCCGAGCGCCGTGTAGAGCGCACCGCGGAAGAACAGTTCCTCGGCAACGCCGTTAACCACGGTGATCACGATCAGCAGCCACAGCGACCCATATCTGGAGTACTCGAGGACACCGGTGATCAACTCCCTCACCGGACCGATTTCGCGTGCCAGGAACCCCCCGACCACGAATGCGGCGGCCAGCAGCAGCCCGATCACCGCCGGAGTGATGACCGGCCGTTGATTGCGGCCACGCCAGCGGATGCTGCCGAGGTGCAGCGGGCCGGACGCGAACGCACCCACCGTCCACACCGCGGCCAACAGGAAGGTCAGCCAGATGAACGACGGCTCGCCCGGACGCCGTGTCAGTGTGAAGCCGAGCACAGCGGCACCGATCACGAGCACCACCGCGACGACGATCCGCCGCCGAATCACCACCGCGGGTGGCTCGTGATACGGGACCGCGACGGTGGTGGCGATCTGCTTGATCTCGGCCGGCAGGCCGGTCACGCCAACCTCCCGGTCGGCGTGACGAGCCGCGATCCCACGTTCCCGGTGGCGCCGGTGACGAGGATTCGCACGCTGCCCACCGTAGCTTCCTAGGCTGGTGCCCAGACCACGACCGAAGGAGACGAGATATGGCCACGCTTCGCTACGCGGACCGGGAACTGCCGCTGAAGTTCACCAACCATTTCCTCGCTCATCTGCAGGTCGCGGTCCATCGGCGCTTCAAGAAGGCCGGCGGCTTCTTCTTGACGGGCACCGTCACGACCGCCGACGGCAAGGACGTCACGGTCTCGCACTGGCTCAATCGCTTCGCGCCCCTGGAGTTCGAATACGACATCCGCGACGACAACGGTGACCGGATCGCCCCTGTGGAGCTGGACCCGAAGGAGATCGAGGCGATCCTGGACGCCATGGACCGGCCCGGCGGGGTGCATGACACCGCCGATGTGTGGGTGATGTTCCGCGACAAGCTGGACTAAAGCGCTACGCGGTGCGGCCCGAGCAGGCGTTCAGCGGCTCGGCAGCCGGTCATCGTAGGGCCCGGCATCACGCCCCTCGTTTTGCTGTTGCATGACAAAAACCCCTAACATGCCATGCGACCTGAGAAGTTGAGGAGCACGAAGTGAAGACTCTGACCAGCAAGGCATTGGGCGCTGCCGTGGCGATCGCCGCGATCGCCGCGTCGGTACCATTAGCGATCACTGCATATGCGGACCCGGCGACCACGGCTGAGTTCCCCGATCCGCAAGGATCCGGCTGCGACGCGTTCAAGCAGCAGGTGCCGGCGTACAAAGACCTGCATGACCAGCAGACCGATACGGCGCTGGCCGCCATCCCGGACATCAGCACGTTCAGCTCCGCGATCTCGGGCAAGCTCAACCCCGCAGTCAACCTCGCGTCCATGCTCGACAACGGCCCGTACGTGGTGTTCGCGCCGAACAACGCGGCGTTCGCGGCGCTGCCGCCCGCGCAACTCGACGCGCTGAAGACCGACCCGGCAGCACTGACCAAGCTGCTCGACTATCACCTGTTTCTCGGCCTCCTCGGGCCCGACGATGTGAAGGGCCAGCGGCCCACCCAGGAGGGGGCGGAGCTCACCGTCACAGGCAAGGGGGGCGACGTCAAGGTCAACGACACCGCGAAAGTCGTCTGCGGCGGCATCATCTCCGGCCACGCGCGGATCTACATCATCGACACCGTGCTGGACCCCGGGGCCGCCCCGGCGCCCGTCACCGGTTCGGGCACAAGCACCACCGCCGCAACGACGACGACATCGGCCGCCACGTCGACATCGGCGACATCGGCCACGTCGGCGACGTCCGCACCTCCCGCACCGGCCGGCTAGAGCCCACGCCGGCCGAGCCGGCTAGAGCCCTAGGTCGCGACCGATGATGTCCTTCATGATCTCGGTCGTGCCGCCGAAGATGGTCTGGACGCGCGAGTCCACGTAGTCGCGGGCTACGCGGTACTCCATCATGTAGCCGTATCCGCCGTGCAGCTGCACGCAGCCGTCGATCACCTTCTTGGCGGTCTCGGTGCACCACCACTTCGCCTTGGCCGCCTCCACCGCGGTCAACTCGTCGTCGACCACCGCCTGCAGGCAGCGGTCGATGTAGCGCTCGGAGACGTCGAGCTCGGTATCCATCTCTGCGAGCAGGAAACGGTTGTGCTGAAAGCTGCCGATCGGCTTTCCGAACGCCTTGCGGTCCTTTGCGTATTGCAGAGTCTGGCGCCACGTCTCGCGGGCACCCGCGATCGCCGAAATCGCGATGGACAGCCGCTCCGACGGAAGGTTGTGCATCAGGTGGTAGAAGCCGCGGCCCTGTTCACCGAGCACGTTCTTCGACGGCACACGCACATTCTCGAAATTCAGCTCCGAGGTGTCCTGTGCGTGCAGGCCCATCTTGTCGAGCTTGCGGCCGCGGGTGAATCCCGGCATGTCGCGCTCAACCACGAGCAGTGTGAAGCCTTTGTGACCCGCTTCCGGGTCGGTTCGAGTCACCACGATGACGAGGTCGGAGTTGATGCCCGACGAGATGAACGTCTTGGCGCCGTTGACAATCCAGTCGTCCCCGTCGCGCACGGCCGACGTGCGGATACCCGCCAGGTCGCTGCCGGCGCCCGGCTCGGTCATCGCGATCGCGACGATAGTCTCGCCGCTGGCGATGCCGGCCAGCCAGCGACGTTTCTGCTCCTCGGTGCACAGTCGGATGAAGTACGGGCCGACGACATCGTTTTGCAGGCTCAGCGATGGCGCGGGCCCTCCGTAGCGGGCGATTTCCTCGTCGATGACGGCGTTGAACCGGAAGTCGTCCGACCCGCCGCCGCCGTACTCCTCCGGCATGTTGAACCCGATCAGGCCGTACTTGCCGGCGGTGACGAACGCCGAGCGGTCGACGATCCGCTCGCGCTCCCACTTCTCGGCGTTGGGCACCAGCTCGCGTTCGATGTATTGCTTGGTGGTTTCGCGCAGCTGCTCGTGCTCCGCCTCAAAGACGCATCGTTTCATCTCCGCGCGCCTACTGTGCTTTCCATACCGGCTGCCGCTTCTGTGCGAACGCCAACGGTCCCTCCTTGGCATCCTGCGACCTGAATAGCGCCCTGACTTCCTTGAGCATCCGAGTCCACTTCGGTTCTTCGTCCGTGATCACGCCGTCGTCGACGCCGTAGGCCACCCGCTTGCTGGCCTGAACCGACAGCGGCGCGTTCACCGTAATGCGTTCCGCGAGAGCCAACGCCGCCTCCAGCGAAGTGCCATCGGGAACGACCTCGTTGATCATCCCCCACTTGGCGGCGTCCGCCGCCGAGATCGGGTCACCGGTGAACAGCAGCTCGAACGCCACCTTGCGCGGCAGGTGGTCGACGATACGGAAGACGCCGCCCGCGGCGGCGATGAGGCCGCGCTTCACCTCGGGCAGCCCGAACGTCGCGCGCTCGTCGGCCACCACCAGGTCGCTGGCCAGCGCGATCTCGGTGCCACCACCGAGCGCGGTGCCGTTGACCGCCGCGATGGTCGGCTTGTCGATGAAGTGGTGCACGTATCCGGCGAATCCCCACTCGCCGTGGTCAGGGTGATACAGGTTCTCGCGGCGCGAGATCGCCTTGAGATCCGCTCCGGCGCAAAACGACTTGTCGCCCGCGCCGGTGATCACCACCGCCCAGACATCGGGATCGGCGTTCGCGTCCTCGAGCGCGTCGCCGACACCGATGCTCACCGCCGCGTTGACCGCGTTGCGGGCCTCGGGGCGGTTGATCGTGATCACCGCGACGTTCCCGCGGCGCGCCACGAACGCCGCGGGTCCCGCCTCAGTACTCGTCACAGCAGTTCCACGATGGTGGCGTTGGCCTGGCCGCCGCCCTCACACATGGTCTGCAGCCCGTAACGAATCCCCTTGTCCCGCATGTGGTACAGCATCGTGGTCATGATGCGTGCGCCCGAACCGCCGAGCGGGTGGCCCAGCGCGATCGCGCCGCCGTTCGGGTTCAGCTTCTTCTCGTCGGCGCCGATGTCGGCCAGCCACGCCAAGGGCACCGGGGCGAAGGCCTCGTTGACCTCGAACACGCCGATGTCGGAGAGCTTGAGGCCCGACCGCTTCAGCGCCTTCTGGGTGGCCGGAATCGGTGCGGTCAGCATTATCACCGGGTCGGCACCCGCCAGGGTCGCCGTGTGGACCTTCGCGATCGGCTTGAGCCCCAACGACTTCGCCTTCTCCGCGGACATGAACAGCAACGCGGCAGACCCGTCGGAGATCTGCGAGGAATTGCCGGCGTGGATCACCCCGTCCTCTCGGAACGCCGGCTTGAGCTCACCCATCTTCTCAATGGTCGTGCCGCGCCGGATGCCCTCGTCGCGCAGCACCGGGTTGCCGTCCTGATCCTTGATCGCGACGATCTGGTCGTCGAACGCACCCGAGTCCTGGGCGGCGGCCGCCTTCTCGTGCGAGCCCAGCGAGAACTCGTCGAGGGCCTTACGGTCAAGTCCCCACTGCTCGGCGATCATCTCCGCGCCGATGCCCTGGTTCGGGGTCTGGCTATAGCGATTCCGGAACGCCTCGGGGTACGGGTGGCCGCCGTTGGCCAGCGACGCGCCCATCGGCGTGCGTGACATCGACTCAACGCCGCCCGCGATCGCCACGTCGTAGTGCCCGGCCGCCACGCCCGCGGCGGCGAAGTGGATGGACTGCTGGCTCGATCCGCACTGCCGGTCCACGGTCACACCCGTGACGCTCTCCGGCCAGTCCGCCGCCAGCACCGCGGTTCGGGCGATGTCGAGCGCCTGCTCACCGGCCTGCATGACACAGCCCCAGATGACGTCGTCCACGATCGCCGGGTCAACGCCCGCCCGGTCGACCAGGCCGTTGAGCACTTGCGCGGACAGTTCGCCCGGGTGCACCCCGGACAGTCCGCCGTTGCGCTTGCCGACCGGCGAACGTACCGCCTCGACGATGACGGCTTCAGGCATGGGCTTCTCCTATCGAAAGTCCTATCGAAAGTTGACTAGCGTCGATTGTTGACCGAGGCGCTTCGGCCGGTTCCGCCGGGGTCAGAATCATGGCCGGCCGGCACGCGCGCCGTTGTCATCACCACGCCGTGGTTGTTGGGGCAGGATGAACCCAGTCGCGGTCGGGCGCGTGTCAGAGTCGAATCCGAAAGCTGGAGAAACGTGACCGCTCTGGAAAGCGCATTCGCGCTGAACTCCCCGCGGCTGACGTCCCGCGGCTCGGCGCTGCCCGGCTGGGTGATTCACATCGGGGTGGTCGCACTGTGGGTGGCGCTGTTCGCGCAGGTGTTTCTCGGGGTCGGTGCCGGTTCGTGGTCCATCGGCATCGCATACATCGGTTACGACACGCTGCTTTTGGCCTTCGTGATGTGGCAGACGCTGCCCCTGCGACACGCAGCGCAACCTCAACCGACATCGGACGGTCCCACCCTCAGCGTGCTCATCGCCGCGTACAACGAGGCCCCGGTGCTGCCCGCGACGCTGCGCACGCTGCTGACGCAGACGCGGCCACCGAAGGAGATCGTCGTCGCCGACGACGGATCCGACGACGACACCGCGGAGGCACTGGATGCCGAGTTCGGTGACCGCTATCCGTCGCTGCGGGTGCTGCGACTGCCGCACCACGGCAAGGCCGCAGCGCTGAACGCCGCACTGCTGGCCGTCGACACCGACGTGGTGGTGACGATGGACGCGGACACACTGCCCGCACGCGATGCGATCGGGGCCATCCGCAACGCCTTCGCCGCCGACGCCGCTCTGGCTGTGGCCGGCGGCGTGCTCACGCCCATGTGTGGGGCGACGATCGCCAACCGGATACTCCAGTGGTTCCAGACCTACGAATACCTCCGCAACTTCGTCGCTCGCTATGCGTGGATGCGGGTGAACAGCCTGCTGCTGATCTCCGGCGCTTTCGCGGGTTTCCGGCGCGAAGCCGTGCTGGCGGTCGGCGGCTTCGACACCGACTGCCTGGTAGAGGACTACGAGCTCATTCACCGCATGCAGCGCCGCAGCCGCGACGACGATCTCGGGTGGCGCGTGCAGATCGTCGGCCACGCCGTTGCGCAAACCGACGCGCCCGGCACGGTCGGAGACTTCCTGCGCCAGCGCCGCCGGTGGTTCGGCGGCTTCCTGCAGACGCAGTACTGGAATCGCGACATGACGGGCAACCCTCGCTACGGTGCGCTGGGACTGGCGATGCTGCCGGTGAAGGCCGCCGACACGGTGCAGCCCATCTACGGGCTCACCGCGCTGGTCGTGCTGATCGTGCTGGTGCTGCGCGGCAACTCCGCAGTGCTGGTGCCCGTGGGCGCGATCGTGCTGGCCAAACTGGTGCTCGACCTGCTCGCCTACGTCTGGACGATTCACCTGTACCGCCGCTGGACCGGCGCTGTGGCCAACACCCACTTCGGCGCCGCGCTGTTATCCGCGCTTGTTGAACCGTTCACGTTCATTCCGCTGCTGCACACCGGTGCATTACTGGGGTGGTGGCAGTTCCTGACGGGCCATCAGACCTGGGTTCCGCAGCGCCGCAATGGTATTCGAGGTGAGCGCGGCTAGCGTTTTGACGCGGGCTGGTCCTCGTCGACATGCACCGGCAGGTCGTCATCCCACGGTTGTCGAGTCACCATGTCGGCGACGCGCACGTAGCCGCGTTCGAATTCCCCCGTCGCAGCGTCGACAAGCCGGTAGGACTGCGTCTGCGTTTGGATGGGTTGCGCATCAAGGAGCACGACGCGCACCTCGTCCGGCTCGAAGTGACAGCGCTCTTGCATCGCGGCGATCAGCTGTTCGTTATGCATGTGGCCGTCGCCGAAGTTCCAGCCAATCGCGGTGCTGCAGAGTCGCTCACCTTCGGTGATGATGTAATCGTCCTCGTTTCGCCCTGCCAGCGCACGGTGCACGAGCGTGAGCAACGCCTTACCGTGAGTGTTGAATCCGCGGAACGCATAACCCATATGCAGATAGATCTGCGCCTGTTCCTCGCTGCCGTAGAACCGTTCGAGCTGGGAGGTCGGCATGCTCGCAATTGCGACGAGACCGCGTTCGATCTTCTCGTTGGCCGACGGCTTGATGCACCACAGCGCGGTGTCCCAGTTGCCCGCGTAGTACCGCATCGCCGGGAGGAAGGAGATCTTACGAGGTAACAGGTTGCCCAGGATCACAATGCCAGCGATGACGACAAACAGAATCGCCACGGGCACAGGGTTGTTCAGATCGGCCAGGCCGAGGTTCGCGTGCGTGACGAACAACCAGAGCACCCCGAAGATCATGAACACGTTCCACTCCAACGGCACGCCCATCGGGATCGCGGACAGAATCCCGAAGTGGAAACACACCATGACAAAAGCCGCAATCGCCGTCGGCCAGCCACCATGGGAGAAGAACAGCACGAGCGGCACTAACATCTCGATCGCGGTGCTGACATGAGCGAGGACCCGCGACAGCCGGCCTGGACGCAGATCGTCGGGGAAATGCTCGAAGAACCTCCGCTTCAGCCACTTCGGCCGCATCACCGGGTTGTTGCTCATCATCGTCGAGATCACGAACGGGAAGTGCCTGTTGAGCTTCGACGTCGCCGCGCCCATCCAGATCACCAGGAACACGATCTTGGCGGCGATGATCATGTCGACGCCCGCGAACAGGAACGTGATCGTCAACGTCGCGTAGACCTCGCCGCGTGCCGCGAGATAGATCACCTTGTCGCGCACGCCGAGCACGGCCAATATGCCGAGGATCGCCGCGATCTGCCAGATCGGCAAGACGCCAACCGTCGTGTGCAGCGCGGGTATCGGGCCGGTGCCGTCGGAGCTCAGCGCCCACAGCAGCATCACCAGCAGCGCGGCGTACAGCAGAACATCAACGGGTGTCCGGGCGGTTCCCTTCGTGAACGGGATTGCCCGCGGCCAGGGCGGCAGTCGGATTGTCTTGGGACGCAACCAGTACAAGATCGAGCCCATCGGCGGAAAGAAGCGGTTATTCAGCGGCCCGAACCCGCAGCCGAGCCCGATCACCTCGAACAGCATCGTGTACAGCACGACCTTCTGGAACACGATCGGCTCCGACCACCACCCACCGACGTTGAGGAACCCGTCGATGCCCTTGGTCGTGAGCGCGAACAGCCAGCCACCGAGGACGTAGAGCAGGATCTTGACGACGTAGAACAGGTGCAGTGCGACGGGCGTCCCGAACCCGACCTCCGCCCAGTGCCTGGCCATCGGGCGGAGCTTCTCGGCGCGGGTGCCCTTGCTCCACTCGGCGAAGTCGACCACGGGCAGATCGGGCTTCAGAAATCCCATGGGCAGACCGTAGCCGTTGACGGCGCGTGGTAGACCCGAGTCATGAGGCTTGCAGTCATCGGCGCCGGCTCAGTCGGCGCCACTTTGGGAAAGGCGTGGCGGCGACGCGGCCACGATGTCACCTACGGCGTACGCAATCCGGACGACCCGAAGTACGGCTCGCTGGGCGCAGACGTCACGACCAACGACCGGGCTGCCGGGGACGCAGAGGTCGTCGTGCTGTGCACACCGTGGCAGTCGACACGCGAAGCGGTGCAGGCGTGCGGTGATCTCGGGGGCAAGGTGCTGATCGACTGCACCAACCCGCTGACGCCCGACTTCACCGCGCTGGAAGTCGGTCACACGACGTCCGGCGCCGAGCAGATCGCCGAGTGGGCCCCCGGCGCCCGAGTGTGCAAGGCGATGAACCAGATCGGAGCGCCGATGATGGACTCGCCGCAGCTGCCGCAGCCCCCGGTGATGTTCGTCTGCGGCGACGACGACGCCGCCAAGGCCACCACCGCCTCGCTCGTCGGCGAGCTGGGCTTCGAGACCGCCGACGCGGGTGACCTGACGTTGGCGCGACTCCTGGAACCGTTCGCGCTGGTCTGGATACACATGGCAGTGCGACGTGGATTCGGCACCCAGTAGGGACTCGGCGTGCTGCGGTGACGACCCCAATGGAGATGGCGCGCGCCGAGCGGGAGGACTTCGCCGCGTTGCTCGACGAACTCACGCCCGACCAGTGGGAGTCCCCGACGCTGTGCGAGGGCTGGCGCGTCCGCGACGTCGTCGCACACGCATTCGGTTACGACAACCTCAGCCGCGCCCAACTGGTCGGGCGCTTCATCAAGGGCGGCCTGATGGTGGACCGAATCAACGAACTCGGAGTCGTCGAGCTCGCGCAAAGCTCGCCGGCGGCGCTCCGCGACTTGGTCCGCAACCACCTCGAACCCCGCGGACTTACCGCCGGATTCGGCGGGAGGATCGCGTTGACCGACAACATGATCCACCAACAGGACATCCGGCGACCGCTGGGCATGCCCCGACGAATTCCATCCGAGCGGCTGCGCACCGCGCTGGACTTCGCCCGCTACGCCCCGACCATCCGCGGCGCGTGGCGGGCGCGGGGTGTGCGGCTGGTCGCCGACGATCTGGCCTGGTCGCATGGCCGCGGTCCCGAGGTGCGGGGCAGCGGGGAGGCACTGCTGATGATGATGGGCGGCCGCCGTGCCGCGCTGGACGATCTGAGCGGGCCCGGGCAGCCGAAGCTCGCTCAGCGGTTCTGATCGCCAAGTGCCACCTCAAGCCGGTCCACGTAGTCATCGACCTCCACCACCGAGTCGTCGGCATGCACGCTGATCCCAATCGCGCCGCCGATGCCGTGCACGCCGTGCGTGAGCCCCATCATCGGCGACAGCGCCGGGTAGCCGGCCGTCAGCACCACAGGCCGGCCGCCGAAGGTCAGATCGGCAGGCCCGCGGTTGACGCTGGACACCACCGTGTTCCCCGTGACTACTGGGGAGCGCACGTCGGCATCGAATTGCCTTACGCCCCAACGCAACAGCGAAGCGGGCACCGCTGCCAGCGACGCGTCCCCCGCAGCGAACGCCGGATGGGCGCCCCGGCGCCGGCGCTGTTCCAGCTCGTCGGCGATCCGCGCGGCCCGTCGCTGAAACGGCAGCTCCGGGTACAGTCCGACGCCGACGTTGCCGAAGTGGTTATTGGCAGTCCGCACTCGACTTTTCGCCATCGGCACCTCGGCGCCCAGCGCCGACGTATCCTCGCCGCGGTCGCCCAAATACCCCGCCAGCGCGCCGGAGATCGCCGCCAACACAGCAACGGTGACCGTGGGTCCGGACAGCTCTTCGGATCGCCGGATGAGCGTGCGGATCGTCGTTGCGCCGCCGGCTCTGCGGTTTATGCGCAGAACTGGTCGCGGCGATGCCGGCGGCGGAACGAGACCGGCGGCGGTGTCGCGCTCGAGCCGGGTGTGGCACCGCGCCGCGGAGACACTGCGTGTGATCAGGCAACCCGGCGAACTGTGGTGAATACCAGGCACGTTCGCTGCCCGGCCGAACAGCACGGCCGCCATCGCGGACGCCCGCACGCCGTCAGCGACGGCATGGCCGAGCTGGACGACCGTGACGGTCGACGGCTGAGCAGTACCGGGCACACCGGGCACCGGGCCGAAGACGTGAAGCCGCCATGCCGCATCGCGCAGGTCAAGCTGGTCGTCGGCCAGCCGGGCCACCGCGTCCAGGCATTCCTGCCACCCGGCCGCGGGACCATGCAGGACCGTCTGGTCGGCACCGACGTCGCGACGCACCCAGGCCGGGTACGTCACCGGGCAGCCGTCGTCGACGCGCAACCCGAGATCCGGGCAGCGCCGGGCGCGCCGAATAACCTGCACCACAGCCTCTTCCACGTGCGCGGGCTCGCCGTCGAACGCGTACAGTACGAACTGGTCGTTTCCGATCTTGGCCGACATCCAGTAGAACTGCGCGTCGGCGGCGGCCAGCCGCACCCCTTCCATTCCGCACATCGTGGCAGTTCACATGCTCTTCGCGCGAGCGCTCATCGGCACCACTACGGTTAAACGCATGACCCTTCCCGCACCCGCCGACGATCGCGCCGCGCTGATCACCGGAGCGTCGTCAGGAATCGGTGAAGCCATCGCACGGGAACTGGCCCGTCGCGGCTACCGGCTGGTACTGGTGGCCCGGCGCGCAGAAGTCCTCGACGCACTCGCCGGTGAACTCGGCGGCCGGGTCGACGCCCTGCCGGCCGACCTGTCGGTGCGCGCCGACCGCGCGGCGCTGCCGGATCGCGTCGCCGCCCTGGGCGTGACCGTCGACATCTTGGTCAACAACGCCGGCCTGTCGACAGTCGGTCCGGTCGCGAAATCCGTTCCGGAGAAGGAACTCAACCTCGTCGAGGTAGATGTCGCCGCGGTTGTCGACCTGTGCAGCAGGTTCCTGCCCGGCATGGTCGGCCGTGGCCGCGGCGCGGTGCTCAATGTGGCGTCGCTGGGTGCGTTCGGTCCACTACCGGGGCAGGCGTCGTATGTGGCGGCCAAGGCCTTCGTGCTGTCCTACACCGACTCGATACGCGGGGAGCTCCGCGGCAGCGGCGTTACCGCGACCGCGTTATGCCCCGGGCCGGTGAAGACCGGTTTCGGTGAGGCCGCGGGTATCAGCGACGAGGACGCCGAAGGCGCAATGCCTCAGGTGATGTGGAAGACCGCCGACGAGGTGGCCCGCGCCGGGATCGACGGCCTGGCGGCGGGTAAAGGTGTGGTGGTGCCCGGCGGAGTCAACCGTGTCGCAGGGGTCTTCTACCGGCTGGTGCCCCGAGACCTGATCATGCCGTTCCTGGCGCGCAGCCACCCCGGATTGAAGGACGCCTAGGTCCTGGCCGCCGTCGAGCAGCCGCTCGGGGACGGGGTGATCGAGGGCATGCGGGTCTCCTTAACGGTCGGCTAGCGATATCGACGCCAGCGGTCGGCGAAAACGCATCGCGGTGGCGTCGCACCCAGCGCGCCCCATCTGTACCGTTATGCGCGCTCGGCCGTCATGTGCATGTCGACTGTGCCCTGGCACGCGCCGCTCAAGATCTCGCTGTGCATGGTGCCGGAAAGTGACCCGTCGAGTTGGGGCGTGTAGCGAACGTCGGCTCGGGCCGGATTCCATTGGATCGTTTCGTCGGGCATCATGCAGTCCCATTGGAAATCGCTGACTTGCGTCCAGGACGACCCATCCCAGGTGAATTGAACGGGTTGCGGAACCGTCGGGTTCTTCGGCGGGGGGCCGCTAATGATCGTGGCGGTGCACTTTCCGCTCGTACAGCTCGAGTGGAATCCGTAGGTATCGGTGTACTGCCCCTCAGGGTCACCGGCCGCCATGCTCGTCCCGGA
Source organism: uncultured Actinomycetota bacterium (assembly GCA_963828065.1). GTDB lineage: Bacteria > Actinomycetota > Actinomycetes > Mycobacteriales > Mycobacteriaceae > Mycobacterium. Next base: position 195,151 of record CAWHDL010000021.1, read on the forward strand.
CTTTGGACCAACGATGAACGTGATCGCGTACTCGCCGTTCCAGGACGGAGGGTCGGCCGAGGAAGTTGGGGGAAGCGACAGGGCGGCGATCGCGAGCGACGCGACGCAAAGACCGATGAGACTGCTCAGACGGTCTGGGGCCATCGGTTTCTCCTCCGGGTCCGCGACGACTTTGGAATCTGAGATGTATACCCCCATCTATACCGTTATGCCGACGAATCGGGTGCCGTCCAGCACGAAACTCCCGACACCACCTTGCCCGGCGTTCCGGGACCCGCTACACCGTCTCCTCTTCGCGCAAGCGGCTCACCGGCATCGTTTCCTCTTCGCGCAAGCGGCTCATCGGTCGGCGGAACTCATCGCGGTTGTGTCGCACCCAGTGCGCGCAGCGCGAAGTTCAGCACATAGCCGACCAGTAGTTCCTGATCGAGCGCGAGGCCGAGCAGTGGTGCGGCGAATGCGCGGTCCACGACGGCATGGATGGCCGCGGCGTCGCGCTCGGGCACGGCGAGAGGGAACGAACCGTCGTCGCGGCCACGCCTGAGGATGTCGGCGAGGATCTCCTCGCGGTCGGCGCGAAGCTCGGCGCTGGCCTCGCGGTAGCCCTTCGCCACGCGCACCTCATCGGAATCCAGCACGACGACGTGCGCGCGCCGCTGCGGGTGATACGCCAGCCCGAGAAAGTGGTCGATCCACGCCCTCAGTTGCGCGCCCGGCCCGCCAGCGGTGTCCTCCGCGAGGCGCCGCAGCCGGCGGGCGACCGCATCGCTGTCTCGCTTGAGCATCGCCAGGAACAGCTCGTCCTTCGACGTGAAATGCCGGTAGAACGCGCGGGTCGACAACCCGGCCCCGGCCAGGATCGCTGCCACCGACACAGGCCCCTCGTGCGGTGAGGACAGACACGAGTAGGCGGCGTCGATGATGTCGGCGCGTTCGTCGGCGGCAAGCCGTATCCGCGGTGGCACGATCGCAGATTGTAGGACGGGCGGATGTGAGTGAAAACGCCGATCTCACGTGAGCTACCGTGACCCGGATGAGCAGCGCATCCACGACGGTGACCTACCGCGGCGTTAACGACGTGACGCTCGTCGCCGACGAATGGAACGGTCACGGCGCATCAGCGGACGGGCGACCGTCGATTCTGATGCTGCACGGCGGCGGGCAGAACCGGTTCTCGTGGAAGAACACCGGGCAGATCCTCGGCGAGCAGGGCTTTCACGTGGTGGCGCTGGATTCTCGCGGCCACGGCGACAGCGACCGCGCACCCGGCGCTGACTACGCGCTCGAGACGCTGTGCGGCGATGTCCTGCGGGTGATCGACGCGATCGGCCGGCCGGTCGTGCTGATCGGCGCCAGCATGGGTGGGCTCACCGGGATCCTGGTCGCCGATCAGGCGGGCCCGGAGAAGGTGACCAAGCTGGTGCTCGTCGACGTGGTGCCACGCTACGACAAGGTCGGGAGCGCCCGCATCAGGGATTTCATGTTCAGCCACATTCACGGCTTCGGCTCGCTGGAGGATGCCGCCGACGCCGTCGCCGAGTATCTCCCGCATCGCACGCGCCGACGCAACCCTGAAGGCCTGAAGAAGAACCTGCGCCACCGCAATGGCCGCTGGTATTGGCACTGGGACCCTAAGCTGATGACCAAGCCGGAGGACGACCCGGAGCTGCGCGTGGAGAAGATCGAGCGCGCGGCGATGGATCTGACGATCCCGATTCTGCTCATCCGCGGAAAGCTTTCGGACGTGGTCAGCGTCGACGGTGTCAACGACTTCCTAGAGAAGGTCCCGACCGCCGAGTTCGTCGAACTCCCCGATGCCGGCCACACCGCCGCCGGCGACGACAACGACGCATTCACCGACGCCGTCGCGCAATTCGTCACCCGCTGAGCGGCAGCCGCTCCCACTGCAGCCTACTGGCGTTACTCCCGTTACTGGCGCGCGAAAAACTGCGTCACCCGGTCGATCACGACGTCGGGCTTCTCGTCAGCGATGAAGTGCGACGCGCCCTCGACGCACTCGAGCACGAGGTCGTCGGCCAGATCCTCATAGCCCCCGAGAAGCTCTGGCCGCATGTTCGGGTCCTCCGACCCGTACAGGATGAGCGTCGGGGTGCGCAGGCGCCTGCTGCGATATCTGCCCGCGATCACCCGCGGAAAGAGCGGCACGATGAAGTCCCGGTACAGCGCCGACGCCGCCTTCGCGCGGGCCGGGTCCCGAAACGGCGCCAAGAACAGCTCGACGTCCTCATCGGACCACACGCCGGGGTCAGACGTGTAGCTCGTCAGCAGATACCGGACCAGCGGCTGGGAGCCCCTGCTGACAAGAAGCGGCCCGATCACCGGCGTCGCGATCGCGGGCTGGAACCACAGTCGCGGCACCGCTGCCAGCAGCCGCGGATGAAACTTCACGAACGGATGCGGAATAGCCAGCGACACATAACGCTTCACGCATTCGGGACGATCGAGGCACAGCAAGAATCCAACCAGCGCGCCCCAGTCGTGCGCGACAATCAGCGCGCTGTCCAAACCCAGCTCATCAAGCAGCGAGACCACGTCCGCCACGAGCTGGTCGGCCTTGTATCCGTCTCGTGGCGCATCAGTCCAGCCGGCGCCGCGCAGATCGGGACAGATCACGCGATAGCGCTCCGAGAAGGCAGGGATCAGGTGGCGCCACTCCCACCAGTGCTGCGGGTACCCGTGGAGGAGGAGAAGCGGCTCGCCTTCGCCCGCCTCGGCGACGTGCATTCTGAGTCCGGGGAGGTCGACGAAGCGGTGTTGCACACCGGGCAGCTCGGGCAGAGGCAGCACCGCTTTACATTACCGATGTGAACCTCGTCCTCACTGACCATCCGATACCGCAACTCAGCATCGTCAGCCTGAACAACCCCGACAAGCTCAACGCGCTCAGCATGAAGATGGTGGGGCTGTTACACGAGACCCTCGACGAACTCGCCGAGTCAGACTGCCGAGTCGTGATCCTGACCGGCGCCGGCCGCGGATTCTGTTCGGGCCTCGACCTGTCCCAACCGGCGGTGGCGCCATCGGCTCGCGACCGCGACGGTCCGGCGGCGGGAATGCGGACACAGGAGTTCATCGCCTCATTGGTGCCCAAGATCATGGCGCTCCCCCAGCCGGTGATCGCCGCCGTGAATGGTGCCGCCGTCGGCGGTGGGCTCGGCATCGCCGCCGCCTGCGATCTGCGGATCGCCTCGAAAAGCGCGATGTTCTGCACCCAGTTCATCAAGCTCGGCCTTTCGGGGTGCGACATCGGAGTCAGTTACACCCTGCCGAAGCTCGTCGGCGCCACGCGCGCCGCCGAATTGATCTTCACGGCGCGGAGGCTCGGTGCCGAGGAGGCCGAACGCATCGGCCTGGTCTCCGAAGTGATCGCCGACGAGCACCTGCTGACTCGGGCGCGGGAGATCGCCGACGTTCTCCTGTCCTACAGCCCATTCGGGCTGGAGATGACCAAGCAGGTGTTCAGAGCCAACCAAGACGCCGCCAATATCGGAGCGGCGATCGCGCTGGAGAACCGCACCCAGATTCTCTCGGCGACTCAGCTTTTCGCCACCTCTGGTAAGACCTTCGCCGACACCGTGGGCGCTCCAAAAGAAGGGAACCGGCGATGAACGCTGAAGAACTGCGCGGCCTGTTCGATCTCTCCGGCCGAACCGTGATCATCACGGGCGGTACGAGAGGCATCGGCTTCGCCCTGGCGCAAGGGCATCTGGCTGCGGGCGCCAATGTCGTGGTGACCGGACGGTCCGAGGACGGCTGCCGAGCGGCCCAAACCGCGCTGAAGTCTGACGGCACCGGACGAGTCACCGCGATCGCCGCTCACATGGGCGACCTTGAACAGGTGAAAAACCTTATCCAACAGACTGTCTCTATTTTCGGCGGCATAGACGTCGTCGTAAACAACGCCGCGACATCGCTACTGCAGCAGTTCGGTGGGATCACACCGGAGGCATGGCAGAAGTCGCTGGCGGTCAACGTGACAGGTCCGCTGTTCCTGGTCCAGGAGGCGCTGCCACATCTGGCCGCGAGTGAACACGCCGCGGTGCTCAACCTGATTTCCCCGGCCGCGTTCATGTTCGCGGGGACGATGCCGCTGTACGCAGCCGGCAAATCGGCGATGCTGGCGCTGACGCGGTCGATGGCGGCGGCGTTCGCGCCCAACAGCATCCGCGTCAACGCGCTCGCCCCCGGACCGGTGGACACCCAGATGATGCGCAACAACCCACCCGAGTTCATCGAGGCAACCGCAAACCAAACCCTCCTGCGGCGACTAGCCGGTCCCGAAGAGATGATCGGCCCGGCGCTGCTGCTCACATCCGATGCCGGCAGTTACATCACCGGTCAGGTGCTTCTGGCCGACGGCGGCATGGTGGCGCACTAAGCCAACAGCGGCACGTCGGCGTGCCGCGTGTCCGTGAGTATCTCGAACATCGCGCGCCGGGTCGCCGTCAACTCAAGCGAATCGGGGCCCGACAACCGTATGCGACACGAAGCAATCGCCGAGTTGTAGCAGTACTTGGTCTTCCCGTCGGTGTCGGTGTAATTCAGCCCGATCACGTCGCCCGCTTCGGCGCTGATATCACCCTGCAGCGTGAGGTCGCCGAACCGAGCCGAAAACGACCACTCAAACGGCCGATACTCGCCAGTGGATCGGCGTGCCGCCAGCACGCCGCGAATCGCGAGCTCATCGCCGTCATGCCGGAAGACCAGCAGCGTGACGGGTGGCAGCATCACCGGCCCGATACCGGCACGGGCGGTGACGATTTCGAGCGTCGACGATGGTGCCTCATCGAAGCCGCACACCTGACCGAAAGCGTACGCGGGCGTGTGGCGTCGGCCCCAGTTGTGGTTCACGCTGCCCGTCCAGCCGTCGAGATCGACTCTCAGCTCGTCGACGAGCACGTGCCCGTCGAACCGTGCCAGCGGCGAACGGACCGTCGTTTTCGCGGACGGAAACCGCGCCGAGTACTGACGGTCCGGCAACAGTTTTACCGGCTCACCACCCGCGATGATTCGAAGATCCCACGACGACGAACGCGGACCGCTCAGCGATCCGCGGGCAGAGCCGTCGTCAATCGTCGTGTCGCCGATCCGTGCCGTCCACGGGTCGGAAACGAAGTCCGCGTCCTCGATCTGATGCGGCTGCTTGACTGCCCGGTTCCCCTCCTCCTCCGGGTCGAAGACCATCACCCAGACATCCGCGCTGGCCGCGCCCGAACTCGTCAGCAGCAGCGTCTCGCGCAGCCACAAGGCTCGTGGCCTATCCGGGTGGTTCGCGCGGATGAACCGGCTCTCGTAATAGGGGGCCTTCACGACGAGCCGCTGTCGCTCCCCGGAGCCGCCGCGCCGGCGACATCAGATCCCGCGCCGCCGGATTGGGCCAGCCGCTGGTGCAGCCGTGCCCGGATCTCGTCCGGGCTGTAGGAGTTACGCCTGCGCTGATCGCGGGCCACGAGCGCGCCGCCGGCGGCCACCCCGACGAGCCCGGCGAGACCTACCCACTTCCATACGTTCCGCATCGTCGTCAGCCTAAGCTGCCAGCGTGGACGCACACACCGTGTCGCTCAAACGAGCCTTAGAAGAAACACGGACCGGCGACATCTGGCTGTTCCGGGGGCGGTCGCGACCGGACCGGGCCATTCAGTCGCTGACCAACAGCCCGATCAATCACGTCGGCATGACGGTGGCGATCGACGACATGCCACCGCTGATGTGGCACGCCGAGCTTGGCAACAAGCTCACCGACGTGTGGACCGGAACAAAACAGCGCGGCGTCCAGCTCAACGACGCTGCCGAGTCGGTGCAGCAGTGGATCAACGTTTACGGCCAACGATGCTGGCTACGACAGCTCACGCCGTACGCCACGCGCGAGCAAGAGGACCGGATGCTGCGGGTGATCGCCAGGATGGACGGCACCCCATTCCCCAGCACGATGCGGGTCACGGGTCGCTGGTTCCGCGGGCGCATTCCTGAGCCGAACGACCTCACGCGAGGAATTCCATTCGTGGACAAACGATTTCGCGAGCGCGCCGAACGGAATAAGGCCGAGCGCCGCCATGTTGGCCTCGAGACCGCCTACTGCGCGGAGACGGTCGCCATCACGTACGAGGAGATGGGCCTGTTGTCCACGTATAAGCACTCGAACTGGTTTGACCCCGGGTCCTTTTGGAGCGGTGACAGGCTGCCGCTGGCCGCAGGCTACGACCTTGGCGACGAGATTGCCGTTGAGGTTGACTAGTCGACCGCCAACTCCGTCAACCTCGACCAGCCGGTCGCGCCGATGGTTTCGCTGATCACCTTCGGGGTCGATGCCAGCGCCGGCGGCAGATCGCGTTGCGCGGCCTTGAAGTGATCGCTGTTGACGTGCACGGCCCCCGCGTCACCGTCGCGGAATGCCTCCACAAGAACGTATTCGCCGGGATTCTTCAGGCTCCGCGACCATTCGAACCAGAGGTTGCCCTCTTCGGCTCGGGTCGCCTCAGTGAATGGTCCGACAAGCTCCGGCCAGCGGTCGGTCCACTCCGGTTTGGTCTGAAACTTCACGACGATGAATATCACGGCGGTCCCCTTCCGTCCCCTCCCAGGTGAACGGTATCGCTCACCGCGGGCGGCGTCGCGGGGCAGTGTTTCGACTACGGTGAGAGGAACACAGGCGGATGGGAGCAGCGTGATGAGGATTCGGTTCCGCTACGTCACGGTCGAGGTCGATGACCGGCTGCGTCAGCGGCTGGCGTTCGCGGTCGAGGCGCTCCGGATCAACGTCACCGCGTACTTGCGGATCGCCTCCGATGACGTGGGCGCGGCCAGCCGGCGGCTACGCGGTGTGTGCGACAGGGCCGCGGAAAGAGTGGATGTCACGTTGACGACAGTGAACGACCGAATCGACCCGGTGGAAGCCGCGACGCAACGGCGGCTGACCGCGGTCTAGCGCCAGACGCGGTGGTCCAGCGCCCGGCATCACCAATGACGAAGGTGCGACCTGCCCACTTCGTAGCCGGAGGGGAACGACTTCTCGATCACCCGGAACCGATCGTTGGCTTTGGACTCCAGCTCCAGGACGACGCAGCCGTCGCAGACGCACTTGGATTCCAGGACTTTGTAGTGCTCGCCGCCACCATGAACATCGGTGATCGGGTCGCCCGAACGGAGCGCCTCGACAGGCACGAATTCGCTGGCGCTTGGATGCTGTGACTCCACCTCGCAAACGTTAAGCCAAACACGCCCGCTAGGGAACGGCTTCAGACCGGCGGGTTAACCGGCCAAGCGGACAGGCCCACTGCTTGAGTCACCCGACCGTGGGCCCGTCCGTCAGTGCCAGCCGACATCGCATCGGCTATGCCGAGCTAGACCAGATTGTCGCCGGCAGCCGGTGGCGCGGGAGCCAGCCCGGTGGCCGGAACCGGCCCGGTGGCCGGAACGGGCCCGGTGTTCGCGACCTGGACCACAACGGGCTGGGCCGCAGGCGCGGGCAGGTCCGCAGGCGCGGGCAGGTCCGCAGGCCCTGGCAGGTCCGCAGGCGCGGAATCACCGTCCAGATTCTCCTGCGCACCCAACGGCAGGAACATGTGATGGTTGAACTGCCTCTGGTAGGCACCCATACCACCGATGGCCACGCCACCGTGTTCACCGCTGGAGACCGGGGTGCCGTCGGGCAGCGTGACAGCCGTGTGGCCGCCGTTCCAGCCGATCACGAGGTCGCCGGGCCCACCGGTGCCGTACTGGAAACCACGAGCCAGCAGGGCACCTTCCTCGTTAGCGGTATGGAACCGGTTCCCGTAAGCGGGCCGGCCGGTGGCCAGATTCGATACCCAAGAAGCCAAACCAGAACAGTCCGTTCCCGCAGGAGTATCGCCACCGGTGACATACGGCGTCCCGGTGACCCCCTGAATGAACGTGATCAGAGTCGTCGCTAAAACAAACATGGCAACGGACGTTAACAACGAAATCTGTGGAAACCAAACTCTGTGGCGTTCGTCACGTTTTTGCTAGAGAATGAACTAGACTACATTTCTCAAAAGTCTATGCCTGTTATCGCAGGAAAACGGTGGTGCTGGCCTGGTATCAGCAGGTCAGAACCCAGGACACAGGTGTGAAGTAAATTACACGATCAATCCATCTCCACGGCGGAAATCAGCACCCAATCCGATATGCAGTCGTTTGCTATCTGAGATTTCTTTTGCCGAAGCGACGAAGTTTTGACGCGCGCTCTGACTTTTCCGAAAACCAATTATCAGAAATTCATATGAATGCTATCGCCGTAATGCTGGGTGAATGGCGGCCCAGACTTTAGGGCGTTCACGAATTGCAGGAGGGAATGCAGTACCCCGGCGGTGACCCGCGCGGACCGGCCGTACTTCGCCGGCTCAGGTCTGACGAGTCCAGGCCTCAGCTCCGCGTTCAACATCGGCGGCAGTAACAACGAAGTTATCGCGGGCAACATAGCGGATCCCAGCAAGGGCGGTCCCTTCGCGATCGCCGGCGCGATCGGTACGAGCAACCACGACGGCGTCCCGCACCCGATCATCAACCAGCCGACGACGGGTATCAGTGTCAAGACCGCGCTCAACCCGTAAGTTGGGGACACCGGTAATGGGTGTCGACCTGCACCGGTTTTCGCGATTGCCCGAGGTCGGCGGGCGTGGAATAGCACCCACGTCCCCCGACGTCGGGAAGCTACTCGCCCGCAGGGCAGGACAGCCCTATTTCGCCGACTTCGTTGTTGCTCCGTGTCGGAACTCGACCACGTCGCCGTCGGCCATCACGTAGTCCTTGCCCTCCATACGCACCTTGCCGGCGGCCTTGGCCGCAGCCATTGACCCGGCGGCCACCAGGTCGTCGTACGAGACCACCTCGGCCTTGATGAAGCCCTTCTCGAAGTCCGAGTGGATCACCCCGGCGGCTTTCGGTGCGGTGTCGCCCTGATGAATCGTCCACGCCCGCGCCTCTTTTGGCCCTGCGGTCAGGAAGGTCTGCAACCGCAGCGTATGGAAACCCGCCCGGGCCAACGCGTCGAGCCCGCGTTCGGTCTGCCCGATCGACTGGAGCAGCTCGCTGGCCGACTCGTCGTCGAGCTCCAGCAGCTCCGCCTCGATCTTGGCGTCCAGAAACACCGCGTCGGCCGGTGCCACCAGCTCACGCAGTGACGCCACCCGCGCCTCGTCCGTCAGTACGGCCTCGTCGGCGTTGAAGACGTACAGGAACGGCTTGGTCGTCAGTAGGTTCAGCTCGCGCAGCAGCGACACGTACGGACCCGACCCCGCCGCGAAGAGTGTCTCACCCTCGTTCAGCACCTGCTGCGCCGCCTGAGCCGCCTCGAGCATCGGCCGGCGATCCGTGTGGGTGCGGGCTTCCTTCTCCAGCCTCGGCAGCGCACGCTCCAGCGTCTGCAGATCCGCCAGCATCAACTCCGTCTCGACGACCTCGATGTCGGATTTCGGGTTCACCTCGCCGTCGACATGTGTGACGTCGTCGTCGGAGAACACCCGCACCACCTGACAGATCGCATCGCACTCGCGGATGTTGGCGAGAAACTTGTTACCCAGACCGGCGCCTTCCGACGCCCCTTTGACCAGGCCGGCGATGTCGACGAACGTCACAGGCGCAGGCACGATCCGGGTCGAGTCGAACATCTCAGCCAGCTTCGCAAGGCGCGGATCGGGCAGCGGTACGACGCCTTCGTTGGGCTCGATCGTGGCGAACGGGTAGTTCGCGGCCAGGACGTTATTGCGTGTCAGTGCGTTGAACAACGTCGACTTACCGACGTTCGGCAGACCCACGATCCCCAGGTTCAAGCTCACAGGGTCCACAGTCTAGGCAAACACGACATGCGCGCCGGGCCCTGCTTGGCAGCGGAGTTTGCGGTTCACCCGGTACGGTTTACGTGTGTCTGCACAGCGGGACCGGTCGGCGGTGAGCGCGCAACGTCGGTCCGTGCATCCGAATGTGCCGGGTGTGCCGTGGTGGGGCGCAGTGATGATCGCCGTCACCGCGACCGCGATCGGCTTCGCGTTCGACGCCGGCGGCGGCAAGGAACTCACCCATGTGTTCGCTGCGCTCTATGTGATCGGCTGCCTCATCGCGATCCTGGTGGTGCGACAGTCCGGACTCTTCACCGCAATCGTGCAGCCGCCGATGATCCTGTTCGCCAGCGTGCCGGGCGCCTACTACCTTTTCCACGGCGCCAAGCTCAACGGCCTCAAAGACGTCGTCATCAACTGTGCCTATCCGCTGATAGAGCGTTTCCCGCTGATGCTGGTCACGTCGGGAGTCGTGCTACTGATCGGACTGGCCCGCTGGTTCGTCGGCTCGTCGCGTTCTGCGACGGATGCCGAACCGAGCAAGGCGGCTACCACGGGTCCGTTCGCAGCGGTAACAGCCAAGATCGCCGGGATGTTCTCCCCCTCGCACGACGACGACGAGGAACCGGCCCCGAAGCGCCGCCATAGCGTCGACAGGCCCACATCGCGCACGGCACAGCCGGCCAGGGCCGCCAACCGCGGCGAGGCCGCTCGCGCGCGCCGCACCCGCGCGCCTCTGCCCGACAGCGAGTTTGAACCCGAGCGGCCGCGCCGGCGGACACCGCCACCTTGGCAACCCGACGAACCTGTCGACCTTCCGCGGCGCCGGCCACCGGCCGCCCGCACCGCGCGAAACCCGTATGAACGTCGCGACCCGTTCGAACGGCGAGCGCCGCACGACCGTCGCAGCCGGCACGAGGCCGACGAACCGTCCGAGGCCTACGAGGTCCCACCACACCTTCGTCCCGGAACCAACGGCGCTGCGATGGCCAACGGCTCGCACCACCCCATCTCGCGGGTGCGCTACCGCGGTAGCCCAACCGAGACCGAGCCCCGGCAGGACCGGCCGGTGCGCAGGCATCCACGGGGCACCTGGGAAGCCGAAACCTGGGAATACGACATCTGAAAGTGGCCGCGGCCCTTCAGCGTTGACTGCTCAGCCCCGCGACGGGCGGATTTCTCGGGGCAGCGCGAACACCAGCGTCTCATTCGCGGTGGTCACCGATTGAACGAGCTCGTAGCCGCACTCGGCCAGCCGCTCGAGCACTCCGCGGACGAGCACTTCGGGGACCGATGCGCCTGATGTCACGCCGACAGTGGTGACACCCTCGAGCCACGACGGGTCGATGTCGTCGGCGTAATCGACCAGGTGGGCGGCGGTGGCGCCCGCCCCGAGCGCCACCTCGACCAGACGCACGGAGTTCGACGAATTACGCGATCCGACGACAATCACCAACTCGCATTCGGGCGCCATCGCTTTGACGGCGACCTGACGGTTCTGGGTGGCGTAGCAGATGTCGTCGCTGGGCGGATCCTGCAGCCCCGGAAACCGCTCCCGCAGCCGCTGCACGGTCTCCATGGTCTCGTCGACCGAGAGCGTGGTCTGCGACAGCCAGACCACCCTGTTCTCGTCGCGGACCGTCACGCCGTCGACCGCTTCAGGGCCGTCGACGAGCTGGACATGGTCGGGCGCCTCCCCGGCGGTGCCGACGACCTCCTCATGGCCCTCGTGCCCGATCAGCAGGATGTCGAAATCGTCGCGGGCGAAACGCTTCGCCTCGTTGTGCACCTTGGTGACCAGGGGGCAGGTGGCGTCGATCACCTGGAGCTTGCGCTCGGCGGCGGACTCGTGCACCGTCGGTGCCACCCCATGGGCGGAGAAGACCACGATCGCGCCCTCGGGAACCTCGTCGGTCTCGTCGACGAACACCGCCCCCGCTTTGGCCAGTGTGTCGACCACATGCCGGTTATGCACGATCTCGTGCCGTACGTACACCGGCGCCCCGTGTTTCTCCAGCGCGCGCTCGACCGTCTCGACCGCCCGGTCGACACCCGCGCAGTAGCCCCGTGGCTCTGCCAGCAGCACCCGCTTGCCGGCGGGCCGTCGTGCTACCGCGCCGGCGGCACCCGGGATCCCCATGTCGATCGTCGGCGGCATAGAGCCAGGGTACGGTCCGACGCCACCTGTGGCGAAAACGGACCCGTGCCACTCGCGGGCCCCAACTTTTGACATGCGGGAGTGTTAAGGCAGGCTTGTCCCATGGCTAATGCACCGTATGGGGTCCGGCTGGCCGTCGGGGCGGCAGCCACCGTCATCGAGGAGACGAGAAAACTGCCGCAGACGATCCTCATGTACCCGATGACGCTGGTCAGCCAGGCGGCCCACCTGATCATGCGATGGCAGCAGAACGTCGCTGATCTGGTGATCAAGGGCGATGAGACGCTCGAAACGCTGTTCCCGCCGAAGGACGAGCAGCCGCAGTGGGCCACGTTCGACGAGGACCTGGAGGAGGTCCCGGAGGTGACGTCGCTGAGCAGCGAGCGCGACCGCCGGACGGAAGGTCGGTTCGCTCTGTATTCGGCCGATCAGCCGGAGCCGGCCGGGTCGACCACGAATTCGAGCGAGGAGACGTCGGGGGCCACCGAGCTGCCGGACATCGTCGTCGAGCTCGACTACGACGAGCTCACGCTCGCCCAGCTGCGGGCCCGGTTGCAGTCTCTGAGTGTCGAGGAACTCGACGCGCTGCTGTCTCACGAGGAAGCCACCAAGGCACGCGCGCCGTTTCAGACCCTGTTGGCCAACAGGATCACGCGCGCGTCCGCGAAGTGACCACACCCGCGCCGCCGAACTCCGCGGAGCACCCCTGGCCGGTGCGGGCCGTCGCCACACGGGTGGCCAAGTGGATTGACCGACTCGGCACGGTGTGGGTCGAAGGCCAGCTCACAGAGATCACCGCGCGGCCGGATTCCAAAACGGTGTTCATGGTGCTGCGCGATCCGGCCGCCGACATGTCACTGGCGGTGACGTGTCCACGCGATCTGGTGCTCAACGCGCCTGTCCGGCTCGCCGAAGGCACCCAGGTCGTGGTGTGCGGAAAGCCGAGCTTCTACACAGGGCGGGGCTCATTCTCGCTGCGGCTCACCGAGATTCGCGCTGTCGGGATCGGCGAGCTGCTGGCCCGCATCGAGCGCCTGCGACGACTTCTAGACGCCGAGGGCTTGTTCGACGTCCGGCTGAAGCGGCGCATCCCGTTCCTGCCAGCCACCGTCGGCCTGATCACCGGGCGCGCCAGCGCCGCTGAGCGCGACGTCATGGCCGTCGCGGCCGCCCGCTGGCCGGCCGTGCGTTTCGAGGTGCGCAACACCGCGGTCCAGGGACCGAACGCAGTGGCGCAGATCGTCGACGCGCTACGCGAGCTGGACGGACGTTCCGACGTCGACGTGATCGTCGTCGCTCGCGGCGGCGGCAGCGTGGAGGACCTGCTGCCGTTCTCCGACGAGACGTTATGCCGAGCGATCGCGGCTTGCACCACACCAGTGGTCAGCGCGGTCGGACACGAACCCGACAACCCGCTGTGCGACCTGGTCGCCGACGTGCGCGCAGCAACGCCAACCGATGCGGCCAAGCGGATCGTGCCGGACATGGCCGCCGAACGCGCGTTGCTCGCCGATCTGCGACGTCGCGGCGCGCGGGCCCTGCGTCAGTGGGTCAGCCGCGAGGAGCGGCTCGTGCAACAGCTGCGCAGCCGGCCCGTGCTGGCCGCGCCACTGCAGATGCTGTCCGCGCGCAGTGAGGAGATCCATCGCGCGCGCTCCGCAGCTCGTCGCGACATCGGCCGGCTGGTCACCGCCGAGGCGGACCGCGTCGGGCACCTGTCGGCGCGGCTGGCCACCCTCGGGCCCGCGGCGACGCTGGCTCGCGGCTACGCGGTCGTGCAGGCGATCCCCGGGGGTGCGCCCGCGGTGGTGTTGCGCTCCGTCGGCGACGCACCCGCCGGGAGGCAGCTACGCGTGCGGGTGTCCGACGGTGCGTTCGGTGCCGTGAGCTCGGGTGACGATCTGTCGTGACTGAACCGGAATCGACACCGAACATTAGACCCATTAGTCAAATGGGCTACGAGGAAGCGCGCGATGAATTGATCGAAGTTGTGCAGCTCCTCGAGCAGGGTGGATTAGACCTTGACTCGTCGCTGAGACTCTGGGAAAGAGGTGAGGAACTCGCCAAACATTGCGAGAAGCAGTTAGCCGGCGCACGCAAGCGAGTGGAGGACGCGCTGGCGGGCGGCGACGACGCTGACGACTGACGAACAACTTTCTTTCTCCTTCTTTCTCCAAGATTGCTCGTAATTGGAACAGGTTTCAGTTATGCTTCCGGGCATGGCTGACGCGTCACTGACGACCGATCTCGGCAAAGTCATGGTCACCGGCGGCTCCGGCTTCGTCGGGTGCAACCTCGTGGCCGAGTTATTGAACCGCGGATACTTTGTTCGCTCCTTGGACCGGGTTCGGTCACCGATGGCCGACCACCCGCGACTGGAGACCGTGGTCGGCGACATCACCGACGTCGACTCCGTGGCCGCCGCGGTCGAGGGTGTCGACACGATCATTCACACCGCGGCGCTGATCGAGCTGATGGGCGGGAAGTCGGTCACCAAGGAGTACCGGCGCCGCAGCTTCGCGGTGAACGTCGACGGAACCAAGAACCTCGTCCATGCGGCGCAGAAGGCCGGCGTCAAGCGGTTCGTCTACACGGCGAGCAACAGCGTGGTGATCGGCGGTAAGGCGATCTCGGGTGGCGACGAAACCCTTCCGTACACAGACCGGTTCGCCGACCTGTACACCGAGACCAAGGTGGTGGCTGAGAAGTTCGTGCTGTCACAGAACGGCATCGGCGGCCTGCTGACGTGCTCGATCCGGCCGAGTGGCATCTGGGGTCGCGGCGACCAGACGATGTTCCGCAAGCTGTTCGAGCGGGTCGTCACCGGTCAGGTCAAGGTGCTGATCGGCAGCAAGCGTGCGCGCCTTGACAATTCGTACGTGCACAACCTCGTGCACGGGTTCATCCTCGCGGCCGCGCACCTCGTCGAGGGCGGCACGGCACCGGGCCAGGCGTACTTCATCAACGATGACGACCCGGTGAACATGTTCGAGTTCGCGCGGCCCGTCGTCGAGGCGTGCGGCGCGCACTGGCCGCACGCACGGGTGTCGGGTCGGCTCATCCATCTCGTGATGACCGTCTGGCAGTGGCTGCACTTCCGGTTCAACCTGCCGGCTCCACCGCTGGAACCGCTTGCGGTGGAACGGCTCTACCTCGACAACCACTTCTCGGTGGCCAAGGCCCGACGGGATCTCGGCTATGAGCCGCTGTACACGACCGACAAGGCGATGCAGGAGTGCCTGCCGTACTACGTCGACCTGTACCAGGAGATCAACGCGGAGGGCAAGGTGGGCGCGAAGGTGTAGCTGGCGCTGACCGCGACCGTGCAGATTGTTACGCGACACGCGGGGCATACCAAACCGCACAGTGGTGGGCGGCGGTCAAGCCGTAAGCGCCGATCCCGATCACAACGCAACCAGCGGCTGTCAGCCCCGCAGCCGCTCGTTGAAGAACTCGAGGACACGATTGCGCGCCTCGTAGGCGGGGTGGCCGTCCTTCTCTCGCACCTGATCGGTCAGCACAGAGTGCGCCATCCGGCCGAAGCCGTACTCGTTGCCCGGTGACGAGTCGATCTCGATGACCTCGAATGCGTCGCCGAGTCGCTGACGCAACGTGTCGAAACGTTCCCCCGGAACCGCGGGGTCACTGGTGAACCGGAGGCCCATAGCGCAGAGACCCTCATCGGTGGTCCGCTGGATGACGCGCTGCAGTTCCTTCTCAGAGACGCCGGGGTCGCGCCGCTGTGCGGGCGTGATCGGCAGCGGTACCGACGGCTGGCTCATCACCGGCGCGAGAACGCTGTCGTCAACGGCCGCCGCCAGTGCAAAGCCCCCGGTGAAGCACATGCCGATGACCCCCACGCCCTTGCCAGGTGTGCGCTCGTTGAGGTCGCGGGCCAGCGCCCGCAGATACCGCGCCACCGGCCGCTCGGCGTTGGTGGCCAACGCCATGAACTCTCGCGCAACGCATGCGCGCGCCATGGTGGGCACCAGATAGCCCGCGGACAGCGGACGACCCGGCTCGCCGAACAGCGACGGAGAGGCCACCGAAAAGCCGTTGTCCACCAAGTAGTTCCCGAGCGCCAGCACACCCGGATGGATGCCGGGTACCTCGGGGATCAGCACCACGCCGGGTCCCTCGCCCTTGCGGTAGACGTCGTGTGTGATGCCCTCGGCGGTGAATGGTGACGCGGTCCAGCCGGTGAGATCAGCTTCCGGGGCGTCCATTGGTCTCCTATCGCGCGGGGAGTGGCGGCTGCGATTGTGTAGCCGCCGCCAGCGTACGGAACTCGTCTGGACTGCCGCCCCCGGTTATCGCGATCTGGGCTGGGCCCGTCGGCCCGCCGAGCCGCGTCGTCCAGACCGGACGGGAGTTCTCGCCACCCTGATAGATCACCCAGGAGATTCCGTCGACGTTCTGCGCGCCCGTCGGGTACAGGTCGCTGCCAAACGACGCGATCAGCTTCTGCTCGTCGGCATTGCTCTGGGTGAGGCTGACGTACATGCCGCCGGGTGTCAGATAGCCGACGGTCGATGTGCGTGCGGAATCGATGGCGCCGCGCCGCCCGGAATTCGCGTGCCAGCCCTCGGGCAGCTGCGGCAGGCGAATCGGGAAGCCCAGCTGGGCGGCGTCGGCGCGCAGCGCGTCGGGCGCGTCGTAGGACGGCGCCGGACCGGTTTTCGGCCCCGTCGCCTGGAACGAGCACATGCCAACCAGCCCGGCCAGCACGATGCAGGCCAGAACCAGCGGCGCCAGCGACCAGAACATGTCGCGGCCGTCTTGCAGCAGCCGGGGCTTTTGCTCCCGAGGGGCCGGACCCGGCTGGCTGCTCACGCCGCCAGTATCCCAGCTCCCTGTCGGCGATCCGCTTCTGGGACAATCGCCGCATGACGGAGTCTGGTGCTCTTCGCGCAAGCGGCTCATCGGAGTCTGATGCTCTTCGCGCAAGCGGCTCATCGGAGTCTGATGCTCTTCGCGCAAGCGGCTCATCGGAGTCTGATCCCGAAGCCAGCGCCGCATCGCCCATTCGCCGGCGGGAAGCCCCGGACCGCAACCTCGCGCTCGAGCTTGTCCGTGTCACCGAGGCAGGCGCGATGGCGGCAGGCCGCTGGGTGGGCCGCGGCGACAAGGAGGGTGGCGACCGCGCCGCGGTAGACGCGATCCGCGAGCTGGTGAACTCCGTGTCGATGCGCGGCGTGGTGGTAATCGGCGAGGGCGAGAAAGACAACGCCCCGATGCTCTACAACGGCGAGGAAGTCGGCAACGGCGACGGCCCGGACTGCGACTTCGCCGTCGACCCGATCGACGGCACGACATTGATGAGCAAGGGTCTGCCGAACGCGATCTCGGTGCTCGCGGTGGCCGAGCGCGGTGCGATGTACGACCCCTCGGCGGTGTTCTACATGAACAAGATCGCGGTCGGTCCGGACGCCGTCGATGCCATCGACATCGCCGCGCCGATCGGCGAGAACATCCGCCGGGTGGCCAAGGTCAAGAATCTGTCCGTCTCGGATATGACGGTGTGCATCCTCGATCGGCCGCGGCACTTGCAGCTCATCGCGGACGTGCGGGCCGCAGGCGCCCGATGCCGGCTGATTTCCGACGGCGACGTGGCGGGCGCCATCTCGGCATGCCGACCGAACTCCGGCACCGACATGCTGGTCGGTATCGGCGGCACTCCAGAGGGCATCATCGCCGCGGCGGCGATCCGCTGCATGGGTGGCGCGATCCAGGGCCAGCTTGCGCCGAAGGACGACGCGGAACGCCAGCGGGCCATCGACGCCGGACACGACCTCAGCCGGATATTGCTGACGGAGGACCTGGTGTCCGGCGAGAACGTCTTCTTCTGCGCAACCGGCGTGACCAGCGGTGACCTGTTGCAGGGCGTCCAATACTACAGCGGTGGCTGCACCACACAGTCGATCGTCATGCGCAGCAAGTCAGGCACCGTCCGGATGGTCGAGGCCTATCACAGGTTGTCCAAGCTGAACGAATACTCCGCAATCGACTTCACCGGCGACAGCAACGCGATCCAGCCACTGCCGTGACCGACAACTAGCGAGGGAGCACATGACAGCCGACAGTGCCGTCGACAGCGCTACTGCCGCAGACGAATACCGCATCGAGCACGACACCATGGGCGAAGTCCGGGTGCCCAAGAATGCGCTGTGGCGGGCACAGACCCAGCGAGCCGTGGAGAACTTCCCGATCTCGGGTCGTGGGCTCGAGCGCTCACAGATCCGTGCGCTGGGCCTGCTCAAAGGCGGGTGCGCGCAGGTGAACAAGGACCTCGGGCTGCTCGACCCGGTGAAAGCAGACGCGATCATCGCCGCGGCGGCCGAGATCGCCGACGGCCAGCATGACGACCAGTTCCCGATCGACGTCTTCCAAACCGGCTCGGGCACAAGCTCGAACATGAACACCAACGAGGTGATCGCGAGCATCGCGGCGCGCGACGGCGTTACCGTGCACCCCAACGATGACGTGAACATGTCGCAGTCGTCCAACGACACGTTCCCCACCGCCACGCATATCGCGGCGACCGAAGCCGCTGTGCAGCATCTGATTCCGGCGCTGGAGGTGCTGCACGAGGCGCTCGCGGCCAAGGCCCGCCAGTGGCGCACGGTCGTGAAGTCCGGCCGCACGCACTTGATGGACGCGGTGCCCGTGACGCTCGGCCAGGAGTTCAGCGGATATGCGCGTCAGATCGAGGCGGGCATCGAGCGGATGCGTGCCGCGCTGCCGCGACTGGGCGAGCTGGCCATCGGGGGAACGGCCGTCGGGACCGGCCTCAACGCGCCGGACGGGTTCGGCGAGAAGGTCGTCGAGGTGCTCAAGGAGCAGACCGGGCTCGCCGAATTGCGCACGGCCGTGAACTCTTTCGAGGCACAGGCGGCGCGCGACGGGCTCGTCGAAGCATCAGGTGCGCTGCGCACGATCGCGGTGTCGCTGACGAAGATCGCCAACGACATCCGCTGGATGGGGTCCGGCCCGCTGACGGGGCTTGCCGAGATCCGCTTGCCGGATCTGCAACCGGGCAGTTCGATCATGCCGGGCAAGGTGAACCCCGTTATCCCGGAGGCGATTACACAGGTCGCTGCACAGGTGATCGGCAACGATGCCGCGGTCGCGTGGGGCGGTGCGAGCGGCGCGTTCGAGCTCAACGTGTACATCCCGATGATGGCCCGCAATGTCCTCGAGTCGTTCAAACTTCTGGCGAACGGGTCGCGCCTGTTCGCTGAGCGCTGCATCGACGGCCTAGTCGCGAACGAGGACCGGCTGCGCACCCTGGCGGAGTCGTCGCCGTCGATCGTGACCCCGCTCAACTCCGCGATCGGCTACGAGGAGGCCGCGGCGGTCGCGAAGCAAGCACTCAAGGAGCACAAGACCATCCGCCAGACCGTCATCGACCGCGGGCTGATCGGCGACAAGCTGACAGAAGAAGAGCTCGACAAGCGGCTCGACGTGCTGGCGATGGCGAAAGTCAAAGACGGCGAAGGCTAGGCGCCGTTATTCGGTCCGCCCGAATTCTGCCCGGGCAGATCGCTGATCGGGAAGTTGGGCATTGGCTTGGGGGACGGCGTGCTCGCCAGCGTCGGGATCTCCGCGGGCGGGATGTCGGTGAGGTCATTGACCGCCGGCCCGTTCTCGCGCCCACCATAAACACTGCCCGGCGCACGCGGTCCGAGAAGCTGACTGACCGTCACCAAGTGGTAGCCGTTGGCCTTCAGCACCGGAAGGAACTGGTACACCACGTCGACGGTGCTGGAATACGTGTCGTGGAACAACACCACCGAGCCCGGCTTGACCTGACTCATCAGCATGTACCGCGTCGCCGATGTATTGGCGTCGTTCATCCAGTCGAACGGGATGACGTCCCACAGAATCGCGGCCAGGCCCTGCTGTGCCGCCGTCCGGTTGACCTCGTCGTCGGTCAAGCCGCCGGCCGGCCGCCACAGCTTGGGTGTCCGGCCGGTCGCGGACGCGATCGCATCATTGGCGCGCTTGAGCTGATCGCCGATGGCCGCGGACGGGATCGTCGTCATGTTGGGGTGTTCCCACGTGTGGTTGCCCACCTCCATGCCGGCGTCGACGATCCGCCTGGCGCCGTCCGGGTTGGCCGCGACCTTGTTTCCGATCAGAAAGAACGTCGCTTTCGCATCGTTCTGGTTGAGGATCTGCAGCAGCCGGTCGGTATACGGGCTGGGCCCGTCGTCGAATGTCAACGCCACGCACTTGACCTTCGAGCAGTCCACGTCGTCGGCGTTGGCCAGCTTCACGTGGCCGGTGAGACCCCCGATGACCAGCACCGCCGCGGCCGCGACAACGCTGATAACGGTCCACCAGTACGGCCAGGTGCGGCTGCGTGAGCTCCGCGCTGCTCGTAAAGGCACCCGGGCAGCTTACCGGGCAGCCCTGGCAGCAGCTCTGCGACGCTCAGGGGAGCGCGCCGGGGCTGATCTGCTCCAGCATCTCGGTGACCAGCGCCGCAATCGGCGACCGCTCGCTGCGCACGAGCGTGATGTGGGCGAACAGCGGGTGGCCTTTCAGCTTCTCGATCACCGCCGCGACGCCATCGTGGCGTCCGACACGAAGGTTGTCCCGCTGGGCGACGTCGTGGGTGAGCACCACCCTCGACCCGGCGCCCAGGCGGGACAGCACGGTGAGCAGAACATTGCGTTCCAGCGACTGCGACTCGTCGACGATCACGAACGAGTCATGCAGGGAGCGGCCGCGGATGTGTGTCAACGGGAGCACTTCGAGCATCCCGCGCGACAGCACTTCCTCGAGCACCGCGGGGCTGGCCAGCCCCTCCAGCGTGTCGAAGACGGCCTGCGCCCACGGACCCATCTTCTCGCTCTCGCTGCCCGGCAGGTAGCCGAGCTCCTGGCCGCCGACGGCATACAGCGGCCGGAACACCACGACCTTGCGCTGCGTCCGCCGCTCCAGCACCGCTTCCAGGCCCGCGCACAGCGCCAGCGCCGACTTGCCGGTGCCGGCCTTGCCCCCGAGCGACACGATCCCGACCGACTCGTCGAGCAACAGATCCAGCGCGACTCGTTGCTCAGCCGACCGGCCACGCAGTCCGAACACCTCGCGGTCGCCGCGGACAAGCTGCACCCGCTTGCCGGCGTTCACTCGGCCCAGCGCGTGCGACCCACCACCCAGCAGTCGAATGCCTGTATGGCAAGGCAGATCTCGTGCGGCCTGAAGATCGATCTCGCCGTCCGCGAACAGCGCGTCGACGTCGGCGGCGGATGCCTCGAGCTCTGTCATTCCCGTCCAGCCCGACACGATGACGTCTTGGGCGTGGTACTCGTCGGCGGCGAGCCCGACCGCGCCGGCCTTCACGCGCAGCGGAATGTCCTTGCTCACCAAGGTCACCCGCTTCCCCTCGGCCGCGAGATTGGCCGCACAGGTCAGGATGCGCGCGTCGTTGGTGTCGGTGCGAAATCCCGCGGGCAGCACTGCGGGATCGCTGTGATTGAGCTCGACGTGCAGCGTACCGCCTTGCGCCCCAACGGGAATCGGCTGATCCAGCCTGCCGTGCTCAATCCTCAGATCATCGAATAGACGCAGCGCCTGGCGGGCGAACCAACCCAGCTCGTGATGATGGCGTTTGGCCTCCAGCTCGCTGATCACCACCAACGGAACCACCACTTCGTGTTCGGCGAACCTGGTGGCTGCCCACGGGTCGGACAGCAGCACCGACGTGTCGAGCACGTAGGTCCGAACAGGTGACGGCGAATCGGTCACGTAGAGCTCCTCGAGCCCGCGCGGCCCCACGGAGGCGTCTGAGCGGTCGCGGCGGCACCGGGACCGGGGCCGGTCCCGTCGAAGTCGAAGCTTGGGTACCGCCCGGACAGCAGAGCATGTCGCTAGCCATCAAATGCGACGCTACCCCCGTCGCGGCGTCACCGCCTCAGGCGCGCCGTGCGCCTCAGCGAACGAAGTCGGCGAGCTCCGGCCGGTCGGTCAGCCCCCACGCCGCGATCGAGTCCGAAATGCACTGACGCATCAGCTTCTCGTCGAAAATGCCGGCGTCGGCGACGTTCGCAACCTTGTCTTTGTAGGCGTCGATGTCGGCGCCGACGACCTGCAACTCCGCCGCCCGCGCGGCGATCGCCGCGACTGTCTCCTCGGGCTCGAGCCTCATGCACTCGCGTACCAGGTGGTCGAAGAAGTCGCGGTGCCGTTCCTCATCAATGGCGATGGTCTCGATCAGGACACGGAGGGTCGGATCGTCGATCTGCGCCGCCAGCCGCGTGCAGAACACGGCGTCTTCGCGCTCGCGCAGCGCCATGCACACCAGCGTCTCGATCTTGCTGAAGTGGTCGGCCCGATAGCCCTTCATCACGTGCTCGACGCGGACCTCCTCGTTGGCCACCGGGTCGACGTCGCGCGTGACCACCAGGTACTCCCGCAACACGATCGCATGCAGGTGCTCCTCGGCGGTCCACCGGCCGATCCACGTGCCCCACCAGTCCTCGAGGATGAAGTGCTCGACGAACTCGCGATGGACGCCGGACACGTTGTCCTTGGTGATCAGCATGATCTCCAGCGCGTCGGTGATGTGTTTGGGCAACGTGACCTGCGACGGGTCCCAATCGCGCCCACCCATGGACTTGAAGTTCTCGCCACGGTCGAACGGCACGAAGTCGTGCGCGTACCAGGGCACCGCGGTGTCGATGTGTCGGTGGAAGTACTCCCCGACCACCGGTTCCAGCTCCGCCATCAACGGCGTCAGAACAGGTTTCTGTGCCATGCAGTTACATTAACCCAAATCTGTGGGAACCGTAAAATTCGCCGCGGCATGCCGCTTCGGCAGCGCTACAGCACCAGGCCCGGGTACAGCGGATTGGCCGCGAGCAGCTCGGCTGCCGCGGCATGCACCCGCTCGGCTGTGCCGTCCGCCATCGTGTACTTCGCCTTGGACGGCGCAGCGGCACCTTGCGCGGGTTGCGTGTTCTTCAACACATCGACCACCAACTCGGCCACCCGGTCGAAATCCGCAGCTCCGAAGCCGCGGGTCGTGAGTGCCGGCGTGCCGAACCGGATGCCACTGGTGTACCAGGCGCCGTTGGGATCGGACGGGATCGCGTTGCGGTTGGTGACCACGCCGGAGTCCAAAAGCGCCGACTCCGCCTGACGCCCGGTCAGCCCGAACGAGGTGACGTCGAGCAGCACGATGTGATTATCGGTGCCGCCGGTGACCAGCCGCGCACCGCGCCGCAGGAAGCCGTCGGCCAGCGCCTTGGCATTGTCGGCCACTTGCTGCGCGTACGCGCCGAACGCGGGCTGACGGGCCTCTGCCAGAGCGATCGCCTTCGCGGCCATAATGTGCGCCAGTGGCCCGCCCAGCACCATCGGGCAGCCTTTGTCCACGGCGTCGGAGAACTCCTCGGTCGCCAGCACGAGGCCGCCCCGCGGCCCCCGCAGCGACTTGTGCGTGGTTGTGGTGGTGACGTGGGCGTGCGGCACCGGGTCCTCGTCGCCGGTGAACACCTTGCCGGCCACCAGACCCGCGAAGTGCGCCATGTCGACCATCAGCGTCGCGCCCACTTCGTCGGCGATTTCGCGCATCTTCGCGAAGTTGACCCGGCGCGGGTATGCCGAGTAACCCGCAACCAGGATGAGCGGCTTGAACTCGCGCGCCGCCGCGGCGACGGCGTCATAGTCAAGCAACCCGGTGGCCGGATCGGTGCCGTAGCTGCGCTGGTAGAACATTTTGCCGGAGATGTTCGGCCGGAAACCGTGCGTCAGGTGGCCACCCGCGTCCAGCGACATGCCAAGCAGCCGTTGATTGCCGAGCCGGGCGCGCACCTTCTCCCAGTCGGCCTCCGACAGGTCATTCACGTGCTTGGCGCCGAGTTCGGCGAGGGCGGGTGCCTCGACGCGGGTCGCCAGGATGGCCCAGTAGGCGACGAGGTTCGCGTCGATGCCCGAATGCGGTTGGACGTACGCATACGGCGAGCCGAACAGCTCGCGGGCGTGTTCGGCGGCCACCGATTCCACGGTGTCGACGTTCGCGCAGCCCGCGTAGAACCGGTGGGAGATCGTGCCCTCCGCGTACTTGTCCGAGAGCCAGTTGCCCATGGTCAGCAGCACGGCCGGGGAGGCGTAGTTCTCGCTGGCGATCAACTTGAGCGAATCGCGTTGGTCGGCAAGCTCTTTGCGCGTCGCGGCGGCGATGCGGGGTTCGACGGACTCCATCACCTGTAGTGCAGCGCGGAAGGCCGTGCTCGCCGCGTCTGCGTACTCGGCGCCCGGGGCGACTGGGGTGGTCACGGAGTCTGCGGTCATGGTTTCAGCGTAATCCGCTGACGAGGAGCGGCGCGGGGAGGCACTCGGAGCCTGGGAAAAGAACTCGCACCGGACCTCATATGTCACAGCTACCCCACCGGCCTCTGGCCGGTCTGGGTGTGCTTGTGCCCGCCTCGTAGCGACAATCGAATTATCACTCAGCGGTGGGCAATTCGAGTGCCGCCCATTTCACCGATTTGTGTGGTTGATGTGACGAATTACGCGCGCAGGGACGACGGGATCAGCGGTTCGTCGAGCAGGCGGGTGAACCGCTCGATGAGGCTGACGCGTGCCGGCCGGCCGTCGAGCCATGCCCGCAGCAGCCGGTAGCCCTCGACATAGGTGGTGATGTAGGCGCGCCACAGCGGCGACGCCAGGAAACGCAGCATCTGCCGAGCCCGCGCGTCGTCGACCAGCAACCAGCGCTTCAGGAATGCGGTCACGTCGTCGACATCCCGGTGCTCGTCGTGCAGCATCAGCGCGGCATCCTGGCGCACATCGATCAGCGCCGCGGAGGCGTCGGCGATCGCCTCGGCCCGGTCGCCGTCGAACCGCAGCCCGAGGTCAGCGTAGATCTCGGCGGCCCAACCGCCCCAGCCGTCGCCGACGGCGGCATAGAGCGCCAGGTCGGCCAGACCCTCCGCCATCAGGCACTGCGGCGTGTTGACAAGGAAGATCGTCTGCTCGCCCTGGCCCCCTCTTTCGACGAGGCCGGCCTCCTTGCGGCAGTGCTCGGTGTGGTGGCCCGGATACGACTCGTGAGCAACCAGTCGCGGCAGGTTCGACATCTCCAGCTTGAGGTCCGCGTTGACGGCCACGCGCGACCGGTAGTCACCGAGGTAGTAATTGAAGCCCGACCACGGCTTGTCGGTGACGACGTCGTATTCCACGACTTCGCCGTCCGGAAGCGGGTAGTCGGCGCGAACCCGATCGCGCAGCGCGCTGGAGAACGCGCCGATGCATTCGCTCAGCCGCTGTGGCGCGATCTCGTCGGCGCTGCGATAGGCCTGCATGCGGTCGGCCAGTGGGCCGCTGCCGCCCAACGCGTCAGCCAGCCGCGCGTGCGCCTGGCGATACCGGTCTTCGTCGCCCCTGGCGATCGACACATCGAAGTACGCGCGCACCTCGTCGACGAAACCGACCGGCTCACCGGCGAATTTGCGGCCGGCGCAGGCCAGCGCCCGCAGGTGTGCGGCGATGAAGTCGGCACGGGCGGAATCGAGGCTCGCCGGAATCTCGCCGAGCAATTCATCGGCGCGCTGCGCCAGGTCCGACGGACGCGCTCGCGGTTCGTTCTCGACCGCGCGGCGCAGGCCCGGGTCACCGGTGAACGCGTCGACGTAGCCGGACTCGATCCGGTCGAAGCGCAGACCCAATAGCAGGTATTCGCGGATCAGGCGGTCGGACTCCACCCCGCCACGGTAGAGGAGCCGCCACCCCTGCAAGGATGACCCCATGGCGCGGCCGAGCGAGCCCAGCCCGTACGTCGAGTTCGACAGGGCGCAATGGCGCGAACTGCGCAAGTCGACGCCTCAGACGCTGACCGAGAAAGAACTTTTCGGGCTGCGGGGGCTCGGTGAGCAGATCGACCTCACCGAGGTCGCCGAGGTGTACCTGCCGCTCGCCAGATTGATCCACCTGCAGGTCGCCGCCCGGCAGCGGCTGTTCGCCGCGACCAACGAGTTCCTCGGCGAGCAACATCAGCCGGCGCGGCCGGTGCCATTCGTCATCGGTGTCGCGGGCAGCGTGGCGGTCGGCAAGTCCACCACCGCCCGTGTGCTTCAGGCGCTGTTGGCCCGCTGGGAACACCACCCGCGGGTGGACCTCGTCACCACCGACGGCTTCCTCTATCCCAATGCTGAGCTGAACCGACGAAACCTGATGAACCGCAAGGGCTTCCCGGAAAGCTACAACCGCCGAGCCCTGATGCGGTTCGTCACCGCGGTGAAGTCGGGCGCAGGCAAGGTGTGCGCTCCGGTGTACTCGCATCTGCTCTACGACATCGTGCCCGGCGATGTCCATGCCGTGCGTCACCCGGACATCCTCATTCTCGAGGGGCTGAACGTGCTGCAGACAGGACCGACGCTGATGGTGTCGGACCTGTTCGACTTCTCGATCTATGTCGACGCCCGCATCGAGGACATCGAGCAGTGGTACGTCTCGCGGTTTTTGACCATGCGTTCCACCGCGTTCGCCAACCCGGCCTCACATTTCCACCACTACGCTTCGCTGGGCGACCAGCAAGCCGACACCGCGGCACGCGAGATCTGGCGATCGATCAACCTTCCCAACCTGATCGAGAACATCTTGCCCACGCGGCCGCGCGCGACGCTCGTACTTCGCAAGGACGCTGACCATTCCATCAACCGGTTACGGCTGCGCAAACTCTAAGGACATGCAAAAGCCGGTGCGGAGCGGCTCGCGACGTACCACCGGCGAGGCTCCGCACCGGCATATATGGGAGTCACGCCTGCAGGCGGCGCACCCCGAGGTATTGCAAGTAGGCGAAGAACGCCGTGTAGACACCCGTCGCCAGGGTCGCAGCGATCCCGGCTTCGGTCAGCGGGGCGGCGTCGGTCATCACGATCACCAGCGTCCCCACGGTGCCCGCCAGGTTGGCGAGGCTGATGCCGATCCCGACGTTTCGCAGCGACGGCAGCGCGGCCAGGTAATACACCGCAACGCCGTACATGACGAACGCGGCGCCGATCAGGTATTCGGTCGTCGGCGACAATCCGCTCACCGTCGACAGCGGGTTGGCGAACGCCGCGACGGCCAAGCCGGCCATGCCGGTGAGCGTCGCGTCGGCGCGCAGCGCGAAGCGCAGCAGCGCGTCGGTGGAGGCGGACAACGGGCGGGTGGTCAGGGCGGTCATCGGGTGTTCCTTTCGTGGGGCGAGGGGCGGCGAGGTCGAACACCCTTGATGCTGCTCAGCGGCCACTGCCAGGACCACGCCGCGCACTGCCAAACGCTGCCAGTCACCGAATTTCGCTGCTGGGGCCGGTGGAATCTCCTTCAGGGCGTGCGCAACTCGTGCAGTATCCCGGCGGCCTTCACCGCGGATACGGTCTTCGGCAGGCCGAGCAGGACGCGGTCGATGGCGCCGTCGCAGCGACTGCGAAGTTTCGCGGCCAGGCTATCGATCGGCGCCACCACCGCGAACGCGTCGAGGATCTCGTCGTCGATGAGCGATCCCATCGCGTCCCAATCGCCTCGCAGGGACAGCCGGCGCAGTTCGTCCTGCAGATCGCCCCAGCCATGCATCTCCAGCACCTTGCGGTATGCAGGAGTCGAGCCGTAGAACGCGATCTGCTTACGGGTCGCCGCGGCGGCTGCCGCCAGTTCGGTCTCTCGTTCACCGGTCACGACGAACACCGGGCACATCAGCTGAAAGTCGCGCCGATCGCGACCGGAGCGGTTGATTCCGCGCTGCAGCGTCGGAATGGTCACCTCATCGAGATAACGCTTTGTGGTGAACGCATGGCCGAGCATGCCGTCGGCCATCTCACCGCACATCTCGGTCATCGCTTCACCGACGGCCGCAATGAAGACCTTCGGAAAGCCATACGGCGCCGGCTCGGGAACGAACATCGGCGTCATGAGTTTGTGGGTATAGAAGTCACCCTCGAAGGTCAGCTTGGTGCCGTCCTGCCAGCACGACCAGATCGCCTTTAGCGCGAGCACGAATTCGCGCATACGGTGCACCGGCTGGCTCCACGGCATGCTGAATCGTTTCTCGATGTGGGCCTGGATCTGGGATCCGAGCCCGAGGATGAACCGCCCCTTGGAGTACGCCTGAAGGTCCCAACCGACGTTCGCGACCGTCATCGGATTGCGTGCGAACGCCACGGCGATGCCGGTGCCGAGCTCGACCCGCGAGGTGTGCTCGGCGGCCAGCATGAGCGGAAGGAACGGATCGTGATTGATCTCGGCCGACCAGCACCCGTCGTAACCCTGACGCTCGAGAGTCGCCGCGTCCTCGGGGACGCGCTCGAGCCGGTCGGGTATGCCGGTGTCGATCTTCAACCGCGGCGTCGGCGCCACTGTCATGGGAGCTACAGTAAGCGATTCAGTATCGTCAAGGCGAAGGCGTCAGGCGCCGAGGAGGTGGGCATGACCGGT
Source organism: uncultured Actinomycetota bacterium (assembly GCA_963828065.1). Lineage (GTDB taxonomy): Bacteria > Actinomycetota > Actinomycetes > Mycobacteriales > Mycobacteriaceae > Mycobacterium. The sequence continues at coordinate 223,549 of CAWHDL010000021.1, forward strand.
GAGGGCTGGGAGAACACCCTCGACGACCTCGACCGCCGCCGTCAGCGCGCGTGGGCCATGGGCGGCCCGGAGCGCCTGGCCAGGCACCGGGAGATGGGCAAACTCGACGCCCGTGCGCGTGTCGAACGGCTGCTCGACAAGGGAACATTCTCCGAGTTCGGCACGCTCGTGGGCGGCGAAGCCGCAGCCGACGGAATCGTCGCCGGCTCGGGCTGGATCAATGGCCGCCCGGTGATGGTCGGTGCGGAGGACTTCACCACCCTGGCCGGCACGATCGCGCCGGGCAGCAATTCGAAACGCTATCGGCTCGCTGAATTGGCGCTGCGCAACAAGATCCCGCTGATCATGCTGCTCGAGGGTGCCGGCTTTCGTCCGGGAGGCCATTACGGGCGGACCCCGACCGATCTACTCGCGCAAGCGAAGTGCTCCGGCCTGGTCCCGACAGTCGCCGCGGTGCTCGGGCCGTCGGCCGGACACGGCGCCCTCGTCGCGCCGGTGTGCGACTTCAGGATCATGAGCCGCCAGGGCGCGATCTTCACAGCCGGGCCGCCGGTGGTGAAAGAGTCCACGGGAGAGGACATCTCGAAGGAGGATCTCGGCGGGCCGGCCGTCGCGGTGCCCAGCGGGGTGATCCACAACGTCGCCGATGACGACGAGGCCGTGCTCGACGACGTCCGCCGGTACCTGTCGTACTTCCCGTCGAGCGCGTGGTCCTTCCCGTCGGCACTGCCGGCCGACGAGACGACCGGCCCGCGCGACACACCGGAATTGCTCGACATCGTCTCCCGTGACAACCGCCGCATCTACGACATGCGCGCCGTGCTCGACGTGGTCTTCGACCGGCCGGACTTCTTCGAGGTTCAGCCGACGTTCGGGCGCGCGATCATCTGCGCGCTGGCCCATCTCGGCGGTGAGCCCGTCGCTGTCGTCGCCAACCAGCCGCAGGTGCTGGCCGGATCCATCGATACGGACGCCGCCGACAAGGCAGCGCACTTCATCACGGTGGCCGACTCATTCCATCTGCCGATCGTCTTCCTCGCCGACAACCCCGGGATGCTCCCGGGCGGTCAGTCCGAGCGCAGCGGCGTGTTACGCAGCGGGGCACGCATGTTCGCCGCCCAAACGGCGGCCACCACGTTGAAGCTGCACGTGACCCTGCGCAAGGCGTACGGGTTCGGCTCCATGGTGATGTCGCTGCTCGGGTTCGACGACCAGGTCGCGACGTTCGCGTACCCGGGGGCAACTATGGGCGCGATGAGCGCTGCCGCGCTGAGCCGGGCCTCGCACGCCGAACAAGACGTCGCGCACAAACTTCGCGAGGCGGAGCTGCAAGCCTCGTTCCGATCCGCCGAGCACATGGGCTTCGATGAACTCATCGATCCCCGCGAGACGCGCAACGCGCTCCTTCTCGCTGTGCAGCGTGGGATCTACAGCAGGCAGGCCGCAGCGGAACCGGTAAGCCGCACCGCGATCACCCCGTGAGCGCGATGGAAAGGAACGTCTCGGTGACCGCCTGAATACGGCGGGAGAAGATGTGTCCCACGTGGCTGCCGTCGTACCAGTACAGCTGACCGCCCCACCGTCGATGCAGCGCGAGCGCCGGCTCGCGCAGGGCCATCTGATCGTGCAGCGCGCCGACGATCAGCCGCCGGTGTGGGGGCGCCAGCGGTTCAAGGCTCAGTGGGTCGATCACCGAGGTCATGGCCGCGACGTCGGCTGAGGCCAGCAGCGGACGGAAGCGTTCACCGGACGGTCCGCCGCGGGCGAGGTGGTGGGCGATCATCGCATTCAGCCCCAGAATCGGGGTGTACACCGCCACGGCGTCGACACGGCTTTCGAGCTGCGAAACCAGCGCGGCGACCGGACTGCCCATCGAAACCCCGGACACCGCAATTCCTGTCGCTTCCGGCTCAACCCATCGCACGATCGCACGAACCTCCGAGACGGCACGCATCATGCCGGCGACGTTCGCCAGTGGCTCCCGGTCCGGATACGGCGGCCAATCGTTGCGGCGGTAGCCGTGCCCGGGCTGGATGGGCAGCGCCACGTTGAAGCCCAGTTCACGAAGCCGGCCCGCACGCGAGAGCAGCAGGTCCAGGGGTTGGCCCTGACCCGCCCCGTGTACCCAGACCAGCCATGGCCGCCGACCATGCTTGTGCCGACACAGGTAGGCGCCCGCGACAGCGGGCCCACAAAGCTGCTCAGCCTCAAATGAACTCGGTAACAACGGATCATGGTCGAACTTCACCAGCTCGTACGCGAGCCGGCCGATCCGGCACCGACGTAATGAACGAACGCGCAACGGTGGTGGATCGGCGTGCGCGCGTGAGACGCCGAGCGCGGACAATTCTTGCGCCGCAGCGGCATACGCGCTGGGCGGGCGCGCAGGCGGGGGTTCGTCCCGGCTCAGCAGCGACATCCCCGTCAAGGCGAGCTGGTCGGCCACGACCTCGATCAACTGGCGCAGACCGCGCGGAGATGCGGGCGACCAGTCCGTCGACTTCAGCCCAGTCAACGCCCGCGGCAACACCCCGCCGAATTCCTTGATGATCACCATCGGTCCCGGCTCTCCGAGCTTGAAAACGGTGTATCTGTCGGCGGCAATCTCGTCGCCGCGGCGGCGGTAGTCCGCTGCGGGGAGCCTGCGCCCATGCCGAAGATATTACAGTAATGCGTCCGATACAGATCGGCTCCGACCGGTTGTTCAATTCGGCTCGCGTTCGGCGCTGCCGCCGTAGGGTCAGACCATGAATCGGTTGTCGAGCGCGGACGCGGCGTTCTGGTTTGCCGAGTCGCCCAGCTGGCACATGCATGTCGGTGCCTCGGCGATCTGCGATACCTCGGATGCGGCGGATTTCAGTTTCGAGTCGGTCAGAAAGCTCATCGAGTCGCGTTTGCCTGAGCTGCCGCAGCTGCGGTGGCGGGTGGCCGGTGCACCGCTCGGGTTGGACAGGCCGTGGTTTGTCGAGGACGAGGATCTCGACATCGATTTCCACATACGGCACATAGCGGTCCCATCGCCGGGCGGGCGGCGAGAATACGACGAACTCGTCGGTCGGCTGATGTCGTACAAACTCGACCGAGCCAAGCCGTTGTGGGAGCTGTGGTTCATCGAGGGTCTGGAGAACGGGCGCGCAGCGATCGTGACCAAGATGCACCACGCTGTGATCGACGGGATGTCCGGCGCCGGTCTGTCAGAGATCCTGCTGGACGTCACGCCCGAGGTTCGCGCACCCTCGATTGAGGTCGATCGGTCACTGGTCGGCGTGAGCATTCCGCGGCCGGAGTTACGCATGCTGGGCGGGCTCATCAACGTAGCGATCAAGACCCCGTACCGCATCACGCGGCTCGTCGAGCAGACACTGCGACAAACGCTGGCCACTCGCGGCATCGCCAACAAGCCACCGCGTTATTTCGACGCGCCGACAACACGTTTCAACACGCCGATCTCACCCCACCGACGCGTCAGCGGAGCGCGCGTGCCGCTGGACCGGGTGAAGGCGGTCAAGGAAGCCTATGGTGTGAAGGTCAACGACGTCGTAATGGCTTTGGTGTCAGGGGCGCTACGCAGTTATCTCGATGATCGCGGCGAACTACCCGACAAGCCCCTGTTGTCTCAGGTACCCGTTTCCACCCGCGCCGAGGGCAACACGGACATCGGCAACCAGATCAGCACAATGACAGTGGGTCTGGCCACCGACATCGCCGACCCGGCCAAGCGGATCGAGACCATTTATGCGAATTCTCAGGGCGCCAAGGAGATGGCCAAGGCACTGACCGCGCATCAGATCATGGGGTTGACCGAGACGACACCGCCGGGCCTGCTGTCGCTGGCCGCTCGCGCGTACACGGCAAGCGGGATCGGCCGGAGCCTGGCCCCGATCAACGTCGTCATCTCGAACGTCCCGGGACCCGACTTCCCGCTGTACCTGTCCGGCGCAGCGGTCGAACGGCTGATGCCGGTCGGCCCGTTGGTCATGGACGTCGGTCTCAACATCACCTGTTTCAGCTATCGGGGATCGGTCGACTTCGGTTTTGTCACCACACCCGAGATCGCAAACGATATCGCCGACTTGGCCGACGGCATCGAGCCGGCGTTACACGAACTTGAAGCGGCGGCGGGCCTGACTACGAACTAGAAGCCCGAGATTCCCACGCGCGCAGGCAGGCTCGCGAGCGTTCGCGCCCTTCCGGCGACGGGTCGAACAGGTCGCCGCCGAACTCGTCCACGCCCGCGGCGCACAGTTCGTCGAGACGTTCGGTCACGGTCTCTTCACTGCCGATCAGCGCGGCGTCTTCTGGACCGGCGTAGCCCTCGCGGTCGAGCATCGCCCGGTAGGACGGCAGCTGCCCGTACATCGCCAATCGCTGCGCGGCCAGCGCACGGGCCGCGTCCACATCCTCGGTGACGCTGACCGGAAGCGCGGCCCCTACCCGGACGGAACCCTGCTCACGACCCGCCTCGGCCGCCGCGGCGCGAAGAGTCGGGCCGATGTGGTCTCTCAAGGTCTTCGGTCCCGTCATCCACGTGATCGTGCCCGCCGTGCGCCGGCCCGCGACCCGCAACATCTGCGGCCCCAGCGCCGCAACGTACACCTCGGGCGTCGGGGCGCCGGCAATCTGCAGCGCTCCCCTGGTGGTCACCAGCTCGCCTTCGGAATTGACGTCCTTTCCGGCGAGCAGCGGGAGCAGACCGTCGAGGTACTCGCTGAGCCGTCGCACCGATCTGTCCCAGGAGATTCCCCACATTCCCTCGGTGACCGCCCGGTGCGTCACCCCGATGCCGAGGGTGAACCGCCCGTTGGCGATCATGTTCAGTGTCAGCGCGCGCTGAGCCAACTGCATCGGATGCTGATTCTGGATCGGCAACACCGCGCTGCCGACGTCGATGTCGGGAACCTCCCGCAACGCGGCGGCGAGCACCGTCAGCAGGTCCGCGTCATACGGCATCTGGGTCATCCAGACCCTTGTGAACCCCTCGTCGCGGGCTCGGGTCAAGTCGCGGATACAGGTGTCGACCGGTGATTTGTTGTCGAGGCCTGTAACAAGGCTGATCCGCATGGCTCGCACCTTTCGGCGTGGTGTGGCGCAAGCCTATGCCATGACGTCACAACCAGAGCCCCGGCTTGTCGCCGCCGTTCCACATCTCGGTGATCTCGCCGTCGACGACGCGGTACACCTCCATGCCGGCGACGTGTGCCTCATCGCCACCCTTGGTCATCGTCCCGTTGTAGACGACCGCGACGTGCTGGCCGTCGTCCCCCGCGATGACAAGATGGAGGTCCCAGTGCAACTTGTCGAACCTCGCCAGAAGGTCCTTGATGCCCTTACGGACCTGCTGGCGGGTCACGGCATGTCCCGAGCCGACCTCATGGCGGATGATGGTGTCGGCGATCAATTCTTCCGCCATATCGAAGTTGCGTTCGTTCCATACCGAGAGGTTGTACAGTTCAACAACTTCGCGGGCGGTGCGGGCGGGATCGCCCATTCGCATACCTCCAAAGCGTCGATGTCCTTCCGGCTGACCAGGATGGTAACCGCTGCCAGGAGGCGCGGGCGCTGGTGATCCAACATCGGAAGGAAGGTTCGAATGCCACGGGACATTCGTGAGCTCAGCGATCAGCCCGAGGCCTACGCCGCCGAGCTACGCCGGCGCTGGGGCGGGCTGTTGAGCTACCGCTACATCGGTCGCACCTACAAGCAGATGGACCTCGGTCCGGCCGACGACACCGTCACGCTTCGCCGCGACATGCGGAACGCGACCGGTGGGCTGCTCCTCGCAGTGCTCGGCATCGCGTCACCGGAGGGCGGCCACATGTCCGACCTGGAAGCGGTCCCGAACCCGGTCATCCATTCCTGCCAGATCCTCGACCCGGGTCGCGACGTGCGCCGCATCGAGATCGTGTCGGAGGATCTGAAGCGCGGGCGCCAGATGGGCTACAGCCGCTCTAAGATCGTCGACGCCGATCAGCCCAAACGAGTTCTTGCCCTGACCGAGGGCCAAGGCATCAGCATCGGCAGGCCTCCTGAGGGTCTCGAAAAGATGGTGGTCGAGCCGATCGACGTGGTCGACTCGTCCGAGCTGCCGCCGCTGTGGCAGGTGTTCGGCGGCCAGCGCCGCGCCGATGGGCACTGGGCGCTGCCCGAACTGACCGACAGGGTGGCCTCACCCGATGCCGCGCTGCATATCGGACCCCAGTTCGTCGTCCTGGAAACCGCCGCGCTGGACCTCGCCGCAGGGATCGCGGGCACCGATTACCTGCAGGGGGTGTCGTCGCACGTGATGTTCCTTGCCCGCGGCAAGGTCGGCCCGTTCCGCGTCGAAGGTGAACCACTCGCCGGCGCCAACGCGGTGGTCGCGGTCCGCGTGACCATGCACGACGAAGGTGCCGATGATCGGGTGATGACCGTCGGGTCGTATCTGTTCGGCTCGGTTCCGGGATAGCACGATGGATCTCTGGGAGCTCGCCGCGCGCGAACGGATTCGGGACACCCTCGCCCGCTACAGCTGGTCGGGCGACTCGCTACGACTCGACGAGTTCGCGCAAGCCTTTTGCGAGGACGGCGAACTGCAACTGCGTGGCCGGGATCCGGTGCGGGGGCGCGCCGCAGTCATCGAATTCCTCAGCGGTGTCGCAGCGCCTGACACCGTCGCGACAGGATCGGGTGTCACCCGCCTCGTGCGGCACAGCGTGACAAACATCCGCTTCCTCGAGGTCGCCCGGCAGCAAGCGAAGGTCACGTCGTATTTCACCGTGTTCACCGAAATCGGTCTTGACCACTATGGCCGGTACCGGGACATCTTCGTCCCGGCGGATGACGAATGGCTGATCCGGCACCGCTTCGTTTCGACCGACTGGGCCGCGCCGGAGTCGACGATGGCAGCGCCGTCGTCACTGCGATGACTGAGCGAGCCCCGTTGTGTCTGCCGCCATCGTGCACGCCTCCCTCAAGCCGGACGCTCCCGCCTCTCTTCCCGGCGGAAATCTATACTGTAATGTATTCGGTATCGATGGCCGGCACGGGAGGTTAGTGCGTGAAGGTGCCGTTCACCTGGAAGGTGACAAGCTGGTTCATGATCGGCTGGTCGCCCGAGTTCCCGTCGGCGAGGTGCGGCCGTTAGTGCCGGCGTGACGGTCAGGCTCGCGGATCTCGCCGCGCCAGAACACACCGCGGTCGTGACCCAGGAGTGCCAGGGCGCTGTCATGGGCCCGAACGCAGGGTTGGCGGTGCTTGCCGCCGAAGCACGCCGCGAGGCGCTGCCCAACATCGTTCGCCTGCTGCCGGCCGCCCGTGCGGCCGGTGTGCGGATCGTGCACTGCTTGGTGCAGCGACGGCCCGACGGGCTCGGGGCCAATCGCAACGCCAGAATCTTCGGGGGCGGCCGCACCGACGTGGACATCACTGAAGGCAGCGAGGGCGCGGCCCTGCTGCCCGAACTCGGGCCGGAACCAACCGACATGGTGCTGCGCCGCTGGCATGGCGTCGGGCCGATGGGCGGCACCGACCTGGACGCCATCCTGCGCAACCTCGGGGTATCGACGATCGTCGCGGTCGGCGTCTCGCTCAACATCGCCATCCCCAACCTCGTGATGGACGCCGTCAACGCCGCCTACCACGTCGTCCTACCGAGGGACGCGGTCGCCGGATTTCCCGCCGGGTACGGCAACGCGGTCATCGACAACAGCCTGTCGCTGTTGGCGACGGTCACGACTACCGACGATCTGCTCGAAGCCTGGAAACGGTCGTGAGGTAGGAACATGGCTATGCCCGTAGGCTTCACCGTCCCTGCTGTCGCCGATGCTGTCGCGGCCGCAATCCCCGACCGAGAACTGATCATCCAGGGCGACCGCCGATACACGTATGTGGACATCGTCGACCGGTCGACGCGGCTCGCCGCCTACCTTCACTCACGCGGATTGGGTTGTCACACAGAGCGATCGTCGCTGGAAGGTCACGAGGTCGGTCAGGACCTGGTCGGCATCTACGCATACAACGGCAACGAGTACGTCGAGTCGATGCTGGGCGCATGGCGGGCACGCACTGCGCCGTTCAACGTCAACTACCGCTACGTCAAGTCCGAGCTGCAATATCTGCTCGCGGACGCCGGTGCGACCGCACTGATCTATCACGCCGCGTTCGCACCGCGAGTCGCAGAGGTGCGGGAAGACCTGCCCGCGCTGCGCGTTCTCATCCAGATCGCCGACGGCTCGGGCAACGAGCTGCTCTACGGCGCGGTGGACTACGAGACCGTCATCGCGTCCAGTTCACCGCAGCCACCGCCGGTCGAACCGTCGCCCGATGACCTGTATGTCCTGTACACCGGGGGAACAACCGGGATGCCGAAAGGTGTGCTGTGGCGCCAACACGACATCTTTGTGACGTCGTTCGGCGGGCGAGACCTCGTCGGCGGGGGAGTCATGGGCTGCTACGAGCAGATCGTGGCGCGCGCTGCAGACAATCCGGGAACGAAGATCATGATCCTGCCGCCGCTGATGCACGGCGCCGCCCAGTGGGGCGCCATGATGGCGATCACCACGGGGCAGTCGCTTGTGTTCGCGTCCGTTGTCGACCGGATGGACGCCGACGACGTCGTGGCCACCATCGAACGCGAACGCGTTGCGGTGGTAACCGTGGTTGGCGACGCCATCGCCCGGCCGCTGCTCGCGGCGATCGAGAAAGGGACGGCGGACCTCTCGTCCTTGGTGGCGGTGGCCAATGGCGGCGCGCTATTGACCCCGTCGATCAAACAACGCTTGATCAACGCGCTCCCGAACGCGATCGTGATCGACGGGGTGGGCTCCTCTGAAACCGGCGCGCAGATGCATCACATGTCGGTGCCGGGCGCGGTGTCGACCGGCACGTTCAACGCAGGACCCGACACCTACGTGGCGGCCGAGGACCGCAACTCGATCCTGGGTCTCGGCCACCAAGGCATCGGCTGGCTCGCCCAGAGAGGCCATGTGCCGCTGGGCTATAAGGGCGACCCGGCCAAGACGGCGGCCACCTTCCCGGTCATCGACGGCGTGAGATACGCGGTGCCCGGCGACCGTGCGCGTCATCTCGAAGACGGTTCCATCGAGCTGCTCGGCCGGGACTCGGCGACCATCAACTCGGGTGGCGAGAAGATCTTCGCCGAGGAAGTCGAGACCGCGATCGCCTCTCATCCCGCCGTAGCCGACGTGGTGGTGGCCGGGCGGCCGAGCGAACGCTGGGGCCAGGAGGTGGTGGCCGTGGTCGCGCTCGCCGACGGTGCCAGCGCAGACGCCGACGAGCTGATCTCGCACGCCGGCCAGTCGATCGCCCGGTACAAGCTGCCGAAGGCCATCGTGTTCCGGCCCGTCATCGAACGGAGCCCGGCCGGCAAGGCCGACTACCGGTGGGCCCGCGAACAGGCAGTGAACGGCGCGTAGGTCGACAGGACCGTGGCCGCGGCCGTGCCGGGCGCCAAGTAGAGCTGCGCGAGGCCGACCCGCGGCGTCGTTCACATGCGATACTGTAATATTTACAGTAGGTTCATGCGGCAGTAGCCCGGTGCCCACCGAGAGAACGCTGGAGAACAGTGGAAACGCAAGCCCAAGACATCCTCCCAGCTGATCGAGCCGCCGACTGGAAACGCGACCCCTACCCGTTATTCGCCGAGAGGCGTCGAGAGAGCGGGATGTTTCACGGGCCGGTCATGGACTACTCCAAGCTCCCCGAGTCGATGCAGCCCAAGTATGTGTACTCAGCTCTGTCGTTCGACGCCGTCAACCAGGTGTTCCGGGACGGGAGGGTGTTCAGTTCTAGCGGCTACGACGCCTCGATCGGACTCTTCATGGGGAAAACCATTCTGGCCATGCAGGACAAGCAGCACCGCGAGCACCGCAACCTGGTCTCCGCCGCGTTCAAATCAAAGTCGTTGGCGCGCTGGGAGCCGGCCATCGTGGCGCCGGTCTGCAACGCGCTGATCGACGAGTTCGCTGCGGCCGGCCGGGCGGACCTGGTCCGGGAGTTCACATTCGAGTTCCCGACCCGGGTGATCGCGAAACTACTCGGCCTTCCCGAGGATGACCTCGGCATGTTCCGCCGGTGGGCGATCCAACTGATCAGCTACAACGTCGACTACAAGACCGCGTTCGAGGCGTCCGCCGCCCTGAAGGACTATTTCGCTTCGCAGATCGAACAGCGCAAATCCGCTCCTACCGAAGACATCATCGGCGATCTGGTGACGGCTGAGATCGACGGCGAGAAGCTCAGTGACGAAGCGATCTACTCATTCCTGCGACTCCTGTTGCCCGCGGGTCTGGAGACGACCTACCGGTCCGCGGGGAACCTGTTCTACAACCTGTTGACGCACCCCGGCCAGCTCGTGGCGGTGCAGGAGAACCGCGAGCTGGTCACGCGGGCGATTGAAGAGAGTCTTCGGTACGAGACGCCCTTGACCACCGTGCAGCGATCCACCGCCGAAGACACCGAGATCGAGGGTGTCAAGGTTCCTGCGCACGCACTGGTTGACGTGTGCATCGGGTCGGCGAACCGTGACGAACGCCGGTGGGAACGGTCTGAGGAGTTCGACATCCTCCGGAAGCCCCTGCCCCACATCTCATTTGCAGCGGGCGAACACACGTGCCTCGGATTGCACTTGGCCCGGCTGGAGACCCGGGTCGCCCTGGAGTGCATCCTCGACCGGCTGACGGACATCGCGCTGATCACCGACGACGATCCGCACATCGACGGCAACCCATTCCGGTCACCGACCGCGCTGCCAGTAACCTTCGACGTCATCAGGTGAGCGTGTCCGAGGAGAGGGGCCGGGATGGTCAAGGTGATGGAGGGCTTCCGGGTCCTGGAGGTCGCCCAGTTCACATTCGTCCCGGCAGCGGGAGCCATCCTCGCCGACTGGGGCGCCGACGTGATCAAGGTCGAGCACCCGGTCCGCGGTGACACCCAGCGCGGCTTCATCAACATGGCCGGCTACCAACTCAACCCGGACCGGCATCCGCTGATGGAACACCCCAACCGCGGCAAGCGCAGTGTCGGGATCGACGTGTCGACGCCCGGCGGCCAGGAAGTTATCTACGAACTGGCAAAGACCTCCGACGTCTTCCTGACCAATTACATGCCCGCAGTGCGTCAGAAGAACAAGTTCGATGTCGAGCACATCCGCGAGGTGAACCCGAGGATAATCTACGCGCGCGGTAGTGCACACGGCGACAAGGGCGCCGAGCGCGACGTCGGCGGCTACGACGGGACGGCATTCTGGACCCGCAGCGGGATTGGGCACTCGATGTCCCCGCCCGAACTGGGCGGCATGCTTGGGCAAGGGATTCCGGCGTTCGGAGACTCCATCGGCGGCATGTTCATCGCCGGCGGAATCTCGGCAGCGCTGCTGCACCGCGAGCGAACGGGCGAAGCGGTCGAGTTGGACGTTTCGCTGCTCAGCACCGCGTGGTGGGCGGCGGGGGCCAGCGTGACGCAGGGCATGGAAACGGGCGAAACCATGCGTTCGCAGATGCCGAATTCCGGAGGTTCGCCCGTGAATCCCTTCATGGGTAACTACGTAACCTCCGACGGCGGCACCATCAACCTGTGCATCGTGAGCCCGACCGGCTACATCCGCGATACGTTCAACCACCTTGGCCTCCCCGAAGCCGCCGACGATCCCCGCTTCGCCGACGTGCTCCCGCTGATGGAGAATGCTGAGGTGGCAAGCGAATTGATCGTGAAGGCGATTGGCGGCAAACCCTTCGAGTATTGGCGTCAGCATCTGAAGACGATGAAAGGCCAGTGGGCGCCATTCCAGAGCTTCATCGATCTGGCGAGCGACCAGCAGGCGATCGTGAATGACATGATCGTCGAAGTGGAGTCCGCAGATGGCGGGCCACCGTTCAAAGTCGTTCGTGGCCCTGTCCAGTTCAACCACGAGCCGCTCACGACTACCCGGGCCCCGCAGGCGTCGGAGCACACCGAGCTCGTGCTGATGGAGATCGGAATGGACTGGGACAGGATCTCCGAACTCAAGGAAACAGGCGCCATCGCCTAGCTACATCAACGTGGCACGGGCGGCGAATAGTTCGGCCTGCCGAGACCAAGGACGTGCTGCGCGATCATGTTACGGAAGACCTCGAGCGTTCCGCCGTAGATACCGACCAACGGCGCGAAGCGGTAGATGTACTCCGATGCGCCGTCATCGGCGGCGCCGTCAGTGCCGACGGGCAACGTCGACGCGCTACCGAGGATGTCCATCAGGTCAGGTGAGATATCGCGCATCGTCTGCGCGATGGCCACCCGGCCGAAGATGTTCGGGGCGCTCAACGCGGCCTCCATCCGAGCGGCGCTGCGGCCCAGCCGGTACGCCACCGACCGGTCATCGATCAGGCGGCGCCCGTCGGCACCTTCTTCTGAGACCTTGCCCGCGACCTTGTCGACTGCATCGGCCATGAAGCCCGCCTGGTGCATCATGATCGACACGTCCTGGAGTCCGTCCGCGGCGGCCGCGACCGCGCCGTGTTCCACATTCAGTGGCTCACGCAGGACGGTCCACCCACTGTTCACCTCGCCGAGCAGGTACTTATTGTCGACGCGAACGTCCGTGTAGTAGACGATGTTCGTGCGGTCGCCGTCGACGGTCCGAATGCCCTGAATCTCGATGCCCGGCAGGTTCAGCGGAACCAGAAACATGCTCAGGCTTTTGTGTTTTGGCGCTTCCGGATCAGTGTTGGTGATGAGGAAGACGTACTGGCAGTTATGCGCGCCGGTGGTGAACATCTTTGATCCGTTGATCACCCAGGCCCCTGCTCCTGAGCCGTCGCGCACCGCGCGGGTCTTACAGGTCGCGACGTCGGAGCCGCCTTCGGGTTCGGTGTAGCCCAGGCACATCCTGATGTGGCCGCTGAAGAAGCCTGGCATCACCTCTTGCTGCAGCTCGGGAGATCCGAACTTCTGGACCGAACGTGCGATCATGGCGCTGGTGCCCCAGGTCACCCACGGCACGTGGGCGCGCCGCTTCTCCAGTTCCCAAATGCGCCGCCGCACCCGGCTGAAGCCACCGTCAGACGGGGGCTTCCACTCGCGCTCCAGGTACCCTGCCGCGCCCAGGGCGAGGTGTAGGCCTTCGTCGAAGTTATCACCCGTCTCGCGATCGCGACGCAGGACCTCTTCGGTCACATGGGTGCGCAGAAACTTGCGGGCGTCGTCGAGGAACGCTAGATCGTCCTCCGACAGTTCCACTCGTGAGAAGTCCATCGGTCAGCTCCGCCCTTCGCGGCTCTCGCACGCCACGACGATCTCGGCGACGTGCCGCGCGCTGGCTCCCGGGTCACCGGCCGCCAACGGCCATCCTCTGGCCCGGAGCAGATACGCGGTGGCGGCAGCTTCCGACGAAACACCAAGGCCACCTTGGATATGCACGGCCATCGTGGCCGCCTTGGACGCTTCCTCGGCCATGAATACGAACGCCGATGCAGCCAACTCGGGTCGCTCGTCGGGCTCGTTGTCGAGGAACCATGCCGCCCTGCGGGCAAGGTTTCGTCCGCCCTGCACCGTGATGGCCATGTTCGCCAGCGGATGAGAGATGCCCTGCAACGTCGAGATCGGAACGCCGAGCGTGTAGCGGGTCTTCGCGAATTCCGCGGCGATGGTCATCGTCTCCTCGACCAGACCCACCAGCGCGGCCGCGGTCAACACCCGCCACTCGTCAAGTGCCCGTCGGTAATCCGCGAGCGCATCCGCGCCGCCGGCGAGCACCGTGCGGCTGTCGGCGGCGGCCGGGTCGACCCAGGCCATCGGCAGCCGGCCGATGTTATCGACCCGCGCGGGGCGGGTGTCGAAGGTCAATCGAACGACCTCGTCGCCGTCGGCCACGATGATGTGGTCGGCGATCGACCCGGTCGGGATCAGCCGGAGGCCGCGGAAAGGCTCGAGTCGCGCATCGAGGCCGGCAATCTGTTCGCCGTTGGCCAGATTTGGTGTGGCTTCGGGGCCGAGAGCGCCTAACCGGGCCAAAAGCCTGGTGGCACAGACGTGATCGATCCACGGTACCGGCGCCAGTGCCCGGCCGACCTCCTCGGCCACGAGCGTGAGGTCGACGAGCGTCGCCCCGTCACCGCCGACCGACTCGGGCAGTGCCATGGTGGTTGCCCCCGTGGCACACAGCCGTTCCCACAGGCTCTTGTCGAAGCCTGTCGGTTCGGCGGCACGAACGGTTTCGATCGAACACTGCGTTTTGAAGAACTTCGAATACACGGCCTGCAGATCGACCTGGTCGCCGGACAGGCTGTAGTCGATTCTGCGGAGTTCGTAACGGTCCATATTCTCGCTATTCCTGTGTGTTCCGGTCGCCGAAAAAGAATCTGCTCGCGTTGTTGTAGAGGTAGTTCGCGAGGACGTTTGTGGGCAGGTCCAGCGCCAATGCCTCGGGAACGACGCGGCGGATGGGAAGCACCGGCCAATCCGATGCGAACATCACCTTGTCGGGGCCGCGTGTCCGCATGTAGTGCAGCAAGCTCTCGGGCAGCCGCTTCGGCGACCACGCCGACGTCATCAACCGGAGGTTGTCGTACTTGATCAACAGTCGGATTGCGATGTCCCACCACGGATCTGCACCATGGATCATGCAGAGTCGAAGCTCGGGGAACCGCACACACACCCGGTCGAGGTAGATCGGGTTCTGCACCTCGCCCGGGACCGGCGGGCCAGGGATCCCGGTGTTCATGCACAGGGGCAGGTCCAGTTCGGCGCACTTCGCGTACAGCGGGTAGTAGACCGCATCGGTGGGCGGGTACTGGCCGTCACCCCAGAAACTGGGTCCCACCACCGCATACGCGACCGGCAGGTCGTTGACGATCGCGGTCAACTCCCGCAGTGGTCGTACCGGACGCAGCAGGTTCACTCCACCCATCGCCAGCGCGAACCGATCCGGCTTGGCCTCAACGAATTTGCGAGCGGTGGTCGCCGGTTTGACGAGGCCATCCATCAGGATCGCCTTCTGGACGCCCTGCTCGTCCATCTCGTCGATGAGTTCGGACAGCTCAACGGGTGCGAACATGGACTCCGGGCCCTTGAAATAGTCGTCCCGCACCTTGAGCATCCAGGTGGGTTGGACTTTGGTTTCACCGAAGTGCACGTTCACCAGGCAGTCGATCACATTGTGGGTCACGCCACGGTCTCCTGCTGTGTCGCCACGCTCTTGGCCCAGCGATAGTCCGCCTTACCGTTGCCGAGGCGACGGATCTGCTCGACGAAGATGTACTGCTTAGGTGCCTTAAATCTGGCCAGATGGGTGGCGCATAGGGCGTTGAGCTCGTCATGTGTGACGTCGCCGCAATCACGGCGTCGCGCAACCACGGCGACGATCTCCTCACCCCATCGCTCGCTCGGCCGACCGACGACCAGGGCGTCGGCGACACCGGGATGAGCACGCAGCACTTCCTCGACTTCTTCGACGAAGACCTTCTCGCCGCCGGTGTTGACCACCAGTGAGTCGCGGCCGAACAGACGAAGGGTGCCGTCCGGTTCGACGGACGCCCGGTCGCCCGAAATCACCACGCGCTGTCCGTCTACCTCCGGGAACGTCTTGCGAGTCGCCTGCTCATCATCGAAGTAGCCCAACGGAATCCGGCCCGCCCTGGCTACCCAGCCGACCTCGGGATCACCGGGCTTAAGAAATCGGCTGTAATCATCGGACAGCACCAGCCCGCCCTCCCGAAACTGGAACGTGTCGAGTAGCTGTCCATGTTGGCTGTGCCCGAACGCCATGTTTCCGGTTTCCGATGAGCCGTATCCGTTGATGAGGGTGATCTGGGGCATGGCTTGAAGCAGTGCGCGCTGGAACTTCGGGTTCGTCGCCGCCCCGCCGGTCCCGATCGCGAGCAGCGACGACAGGTCGTACGAACCCCGTTGCAGTTCTTCGACCAGCGGGCCTGCGTATGCGTCGCCGACCATCGTCATCATTCCGGGCTTCTCGCGCTCAACGGTCTCGAGTACGGTGCGCGGATCGAACTTTGTCCGGCTGTCGTACAGAATCGCCGTCAGCCCGTTCATGGTCGCGGCGAACGCGGTCCACATGCCCGCCGCGTGCATCAGCGGTGACACCGCGTACCAGGGCGCGCCGCCCTGGCGCACCTTTTCCCGGAGTTCGTCCGCGGAGGCGTGGTCCGCCCCATTCATCGATGTCAGATACATGTCGCATTGCCGCCACAGCACGCCTTTGGGCCGCCCCGTGGTGCCACCGGTGCAGATCATGATCAAGTCATCCGCCGAGGGCGGCGCGTCGTGGTCGGTGTTTCCTTGTGCCAGTGCGTGTTCCAGCGAGATCGCGCCGGGAAGTTCCGGTTCTGCACTTCCGTCGTCGATCGACACCATCAGGCCAGCGCTGTCGGGGGGCAGCACGTCGGCGAACTTCGCGCCGAGCCCGCGGTGGTAGATGATTCCCCGCGGTCTGACGTAGTCGAGTAGCTCGCCGACCTCGCGGGGCGTGTAGTAGTGGTTGATGTTCACCGGCACGACACGCCCCTTCAGACAGCCGATGACCACGTCGGGATACAAGTCGTTATGCATGATGAGCGCGACCCGGTCTTGGCCGCACTCCCAGCGGTCGAGCGCGTCGCGCTCATGTGCGGCGCCAAACCCCTCGCCGGCAAGAAAATTGCCTAGTCGGCGGGTGCGCTCCGCTGATTCGGCGTAGGTGCTCCTACGGTCCCCACACACCGTCATCAGGCGGTCAGGGACTACCTCTGCGATGGTGTCCAAGACCGCACCGAGCGTCCATTCGGTCATCAGTGTCAACTAGGCGGCCGACGAGACGTTGACGCCGAGTAGACCCAACGCGTTGTCCCGCATAATCTTCCGAATATCGGCATCGCTGAACCCGGTGAGCTCCTCGACGAACGACAGCGGCGATTCGAGCCCTTCGCCATGCGGCCAGTCCGACCCGAACAGTATCTTCTCAACACCGAGGACCTCGGCGAGCTCTGGCAGATCGTCCTCGTAATAGGGGGCGATCCACACGTTGTTACGCAACTGGTCCACCGGATCCTCGGGGAACATCTTCGGCTGGTTGTTGGCCGCCTTCTTCAAGCGCTTGATCAACCGGTGCACGAAGTATGACCCGTTCTCGATGCTGACGGCCTTCAACTGCGGATGCCGGGTGAACACACCGTGCACGATCATCGAGGCCATCGTGTCGTGGATTGCGCGGTCGTCGAGGAGTAGCTGGTCCAACGGATCCTTTGCGCCGAACCCTTCAAACGTCGACTTGCCGCCCCACATCGCCGCAATGCGCTGATAGCCGCTGTCACTCAGGTGAAATCCCACCGGCACCTTTGCCTCGGCCAGCCGGGCCCACACCGGATCATGAACCGGATCGCCCAACGACCGCGGCTTCACGACGCCGGGTACCGGCGCCGGGCGCACGAGGACAAGCTTCGCGCCACGAGCCAACACGAAATCGAGTTCCTCGAGCGCTTTCCCGGGGTCGGCCAGGGAGATGATCGGCGCCGCGATGATCCGATGATCCGGCCGCTCGAAACCCCAGTCCTCGTCCAGCCAAAGGTTGAACGCATGTACCGACGCCATCGTTGCCTCGATGTCGTGTTTGAGCGCTTCCTCGACGCCGCACCCGAATGTCGGCAACATGAACACCGTCTCGATGCCCTGGGTGTCCATCACCGTGATGCGCGCATCACGGTTCTGATACTCGGGATGCTCCGTCAGCCGCTCCACCTTCATCAGGCTTGCCGGGTCGATGCCGTCGGGGATCACGCCACGGAACAGCAGATCCAGGCAACCGGGCACAATGATCGGGTCGAATGTCGGGTTAGGGATGAAGTGATTGACCCGGTCTCCAATCACAGCCAGGGTGCGTTTGCCCTCGGCGACCATCCGCACGCCGCGCCTTTTGAACTTCTTGTCGAGATGGCGGGTGAACGCGTCCAGTGGTTCGTAGTAGTGGTTGTCGACGTCGATGGCCGGGTAGTCCAGCGCCATGATTTCGGTCCTTTCGGGTGAAGGCTGTCAGTCGCGCTTCGTCGATCGCTCAAGGGACGGGAAGTTCGGTGGGCGTTTCTCGAAGAAGCTCGTGATGCCCTCGATGAAATCGGGGCGAAGCATCGACTCCTGCATCAGCTTCTCCGCGACCGCACTCGCCTCGAACACATCCCGCATAGTGTCTGCGTACACCTGCTGCTTGATCACCGCCAGAGAACTCGGCGCGCAGTTTGCGGCGATGTCCTCCGCGTAGGCGATCGCGCGTGGCAGCAGTTCCTCGGCGGGCAGGACTTCCTTAACGAGTCCGAGTTCCGCCGCTTCTTCGGCGAGGAACACCCGCCCGGTCAACAGCAGGTCGAGCGCCGTGCCGGCGCCCGCGATGCGCGGGAGAATCCATGAGATGCCGTATTCGGCGATCAGCCCGCGCCGCGCGAACGAAGTGGTGAACTTCGCTCCCCGGACAGCGAACCGGACGTCGCACATCAGCGCCTGGGTCAGCCCGATGCCCGCGCACGCGCCATTGATCGCTGCGATGATCGGCTTGCGCAGCGTCGTCACGAAATGCGGATGACGTTCTCCCACCAGCTTGTCGACATCTGTGTCGCCGGCCGTGTCCACAGTAGTGCTGCGGATAGTGGACAGATCCCCCATGTCTGCACCCGCGCAGAACGCACGTCCGCTGCCGGTGACGACGACAGCTCGAACGGCCGGGTCGGCCTCGGCGCGGTCGAGGCACGAATAAAACGCGGTCGCCATCCCGCCACCCCAGGCGTTCATGCGCTCCGGGCGGTTAAACGTCAGCACGGCAACGCCGCTGTCGGTTACCTCGCACAGCACCGGGTCGGGGGCGCTCACCGGAACGACCTCCTCAAGTGTGGCTCCGAGCTCGATGTATGCACATACTGTACATCTATCGGTAGTGCCTTCCGCAATCGCTCGGCGGCCCTCACGAACCGATCAGCCCGAACCGCCGATATGCCTCGCGAATCTGCGCCTTCGCCTGCTCAGGCAGCTCGGCCTGGGGCGGCCGGGATTCCGCGTAGTCGCCCATCGGCAGACTCAGCACCGACGCCGCGTACTTGAACGCGGCACCCCAGTGCGTGAAGTAGTCCGGACGACCGGGATAGCAGGTGAACCACGAGGCGATGTCGACGCTGAACTGATCCAGCCCCGATTCGACGGCGTAGTCCATCGCCTCCACCAGCTTGTCGTTCCAGATCATCTCCCAGTACTCGGTGAGGGTTCGCCGTTGGGGCGTCTCGTAGAGATATCCGGTCGTGCCCAGCTGCGCGGGCCCGACGATGCCGGCGCGCAGCCAACCGGCGCGGTACACCGTCGTGTCGCACTCCCAGATCACCAACTCGGGTGCCAGGTCGTGCAGCATGCGACTGTTTCCCGGCCGAAACGCGCCCTCCTTGGTGGCGCAGACCGCCGGGATCTCATCGACGATCCGGGCGGTCTCGGCGGCATTGAGGACATAGCCCGAGGACGGCGAATTGAACATGCCCAGCGCGATGTCCGTGCGATCGCTGATGTAGCGGAAGAACTTCAGAACACCGTCAGCGGCGTGCAGTTCCATCATCGGGGTCTGGATGTAGACGATGTCGGCGCGCGCTTCCTGCGCATGACGTGTGAGCTCCAGACAGTCCTTCGCCGATAGAGCGGCCGTACATGACTGGACAACGACGTTCGGATTGATCGCCCGCGCCTCCTCGATTGCGACCTCCAGCAAGCGCTTTCGTTCGGCGATGGTGAGCGACCAGAACTCGGCGACACCGCTTGTCACCCACAGCATCGGGTGGCCGAGTTCGCCGACGCAGTAACGCACCAGCAAGCGATACGCGTCCCAGTCGATGTCGTCGCCGTCGACCCCGGAGAACGGCGTGTAGAGCGAGTCTCCGATGCCCCTCAGTGCGGTTCGGGCCCATGCCCGCGCGTCGCTCGCCGTTGCCATCGCTCACTCCTCGGCTGTCGAGATCAGGTGAAGTCGGAACCACCGTCGACGTTGACGTTCGCCCCGGTCATGTACGAGTTACGTCGGGAGGCCAAAAACGCCACGACGGGCCCGATTTCGTCCGGCAATCCGGCCCGCGGCAGATGAGCCGGGTGACCGAAGTGCTTCGCGATAGCGTCCATCAGCGCGTAGGGATCGTTACCGTCGACGCCGACCGATGAGGCCCAGCCGACCAACGACTCCGACGCGACGCTCCCGGGCGACACCACGTTGACCAGAATCTCATCCTTGGCCAACACCAAGGACAAGTTCTTCGAGACACTGTTCACCATTGCCTTCGCGGCCGTGTAGGCCGGCAACATGACGCTTTGGCGCTGAGTCGAATGCGCCGAAAAATTGACGATTCGCGCCCAATCCGCCCTGCGTAGCATCGGTAAAGCCGACCGCACGCAGTGGACCATTCCCATCACGCCCTCGTCGACAGCTGCTCGCCACTGGTCGTCGGTCAGGTCCTCGAAGCTGCCGACGGCGCCCGGCCCGACCGTGTTGATCAGCGCGTTGAGTACGCCGCCCCACCTCCGGCCCAACTCGGCGAAGAGCTCGTCGACCTGTTCAGCGTCGGTGACGTCAGCCACCAGCCCGACAGTGTCGGGGCTGCCGCGGCCCGTCAACTCCTCGACCGCTTGGTCGAGAACGCCTTGAGTGCGCCCGACGATGGCCACCCGCGCACCGTCGTCAGCAAGGCAGCGCGCAGTCGCCAGTCCCATCCCGCGCCCGCCGCCGACCACGACCGCGGTCGCGTCTTTGAAACCCAGATCCATGGCGCTACAACCGTTTCTCTGTCAGCGCGGCTGACACCGCTGTTATGCGACTCACCGGACGTCCTAGAAAAGCTTACTATAGGTGTTACAGTAGTTAGTCACCGGTATCGTTGACGGGTTGACACGACGGAGGTAACCCACCGTGGCAAGCAAGGCAACCGCTGACAAACGTCAGCGACGCGAACGCGGGTCGATCAATCCGGACGACATCATCGACGGCGCGTTCGAGCTTGCGGACGAGGTATCCATAGACAACTTGAGCATGCCCTTGCTCGGTAAGCATCTTGGCGTGGGCGTGACAAGCATCTACTGGTACTTCCGCAAGAAAGATGACCTTCTCAACGCGATGGCGGACCGAGCGCTGCGGCAGTTCACGTTCGCCACGCCGTATGTCGAAGCCGGCAACTGGCGCGAGTCATTGCGCAACCACGCCCGCATGATGCGCAAGACCTTCTTGAGTAGCCCGATCTTGACCGATCTCATCCTCATCCGCGGCGCGCTGAGCACAAGGGCGCGGCGGCTGGGCGTCGAGCAGATGGAGAAGGCGATCGCAACTCTGGTGGAGGCCGGGCTTTCTCCCGAGGACGCCTTTGACACGTACTCGGCGGTGTCACTTCATGTTCGGGGCACGGTGGTACTCGAGCGGCTGCAAGAAAAGACTCGGGAGCTCGACGATGGTGAACACGTCGTCGAACCGCGGGCGATCGATCCCAAGACCGCCCCGCTGATCGCCAAGCTGGCCGCCAAGGGCCACCGGTTGGCCGCGGCTGACGAGAAGAATTTCGAGTACGGGCTCAACTGCATCCTCGATCATGCGAACGGGCTGATCGAGGAAGGGTCGAAAGCCGCGAGTGCGGCGCCGCGCGCAGCGCGCAAGGCCACCGCGAAACGCTAGGACCTCGACTCAGACCTCGACGACCACGGCGCCACCCTGGCCGCCGCCGGCACACATCGCCGCCACACCAACGCCGCCACCACGGCGCTGCAATTCGTACACGAGCGTGGTCACCATGCGAGCGCCGGACGCGGCGATGGGATGGCCAAGGCTGCAACCGCTGCCGTAGAAATTGACCCTCTCCTCGTCGAGGCCGTATTCGCGGCACGCCGCGATCGGTACGGACGCGAACGCCTCATTGATCTCCCACAGTGTGACGTCCGACGGCTTCAGGCCGGCGCGGTCCAGCACCTTACCGATCACTCTCACGGCACCCAGCCCGCAATCGGAGGGCGCGACACCCGCCGCGGCCCAAGCCTTCACGGTGCCCATCACCGACAGGCGCTCCGCTTCGGCGTAGCCACGCTCCACGAGGGCCACCGCAGCCGCGGCGTCGTTGGTGCCGCTGCTGTTACCCGCGGTGATCGAGAAACCGTCGATCTCGGGATGCAGAACCTTCAGCCCGGCCAGTTTTTCGACCGTGGTGTCACGGCGCGGGTGTTCGTCGACACTGAAGTCGACCACCGATCCGTCGAACTGCTGGACCTTCAGCGGGATGATCTCGTCGACGAACTTGCCGTCGTCGATCGCGGCGATGGCGCGTTGATGTGACCGCGCCGCCCAGGCGTCCATCTCCTCGCGGGTGATGCCGACCGCCTGCGCGGTGTTCCACCCGACGGTGATCGACATGTCCTTGCAGGGTGCATCCGGCGTCTCCGGATGTGTCGGCGGCATCCAACGCTCCTCGAACTTCAGCTCCGGACCGGGGATGCGCCAGCTCATCAGCGGAGTCATCGACAGCGACTGCACGCCGCCGGCGATCAACGCGCGCTCCATGCCAGAGCCGATCTGCGCGGCCGCGTTGCCGATGGCGGTCAGGCTGCCCGCGCAATGCCGGTTAACGGACTGACCGGGAACATCCTCCATGCCGGTCGCCGCGGCCGCATACCGAGCCAGATCGCCGCCGCCGTAATGCGATTCGGCGAAGATGAGGTCGTCGATGGCGCGCGGGTCAATACCCGACCGGCGGACGACCTCCGGAAGCACGGTCGTGATCAGCGTCTCGGGAGGTGTGTTGACCAGACTCCCCTTGAACGATCGCCCGATCGCTGTCCTGGTCGCGGCGACGATGACGGGTGTGGGCATGTTGGTGACCTCGCATTACGGATCGTGACGATATTGTAAAGGCAACTGTATATGAGGCGGGCCGCCGCCTGATGATCAGGCCTCCGGTTCGGGTATGTGGAAGTGCTCGTCACGCAGCCGGAAGGCCTCCTTGGTGCCGACCTGTGCGCGCGTCTTGACGAAGTTGAACTCACCGGGCGCGAATTGCAGGTTGGTGCCAAACGCATGGAAGAGGTAGCTCGCGACTTCCTCACCCTGGTACGCCTGGCTCTGCTCGACCAGACGGAACGCCTCCTTTGCGATCACCACGCCGTCGGCCGGCATCTTCGCTGCCTTCTCGGCCCAGTACCGGGCCCGCGCCGCTACACGGGACGCGTCGCATGTCTCGGTGAAGATGCCCAGGTGCTCGATCGCCGCGGCGTCGATGACGTCGCCGGTGAGGAGCAGTCGGCGCGCCAGAACCGGGCCGAGACGGTGGAAGAACATGTGCAGGCTGCCAAGCGCGGGTCCGAGGAAACGCGTGGCCGGCATGCCGATCTTCGTGCTGTCCGCGATCACCGAGATGTCGGTCATCAGCGCCATCTCGAAGCCGCCGCCGAGCGCATAGCCGCTGATCTCGCCAACCGTGACCTTCGGGAAGCCCATCAGGTTGTGGTAGAAGCCGAATGACTTTCGATCCACCGTGAGCCGACGGCGTTGACTGGGACGGCTCTTGTTCGGTTCGGAGCCCTGCTCGCCATACCAGCCGTAGGCGTTGTTCATGTCGGCACCGGTGGAGAACACGCCTTCGGCTCCGCGGAGCAGCACCACGGTGAGATTGTCGTCCTCGGCGACACGATCGAGGCAGCGCGCCACACTGTCACGCATCGCAGCGTCGTAGGAGTTGCGCTGCGCCGGGTTATTCAGCGTGATGGTGGCGATTCTCTCATCCGGTTCCGCGTCGAACAGAACGCGATCATCGGAAAGGTCTGAGTTCGTCATTCGTGACTCCCGTTGCCCGAGATCCGCTTGGCCTCGATGGTTTTGTCCGTGCCGAACGCGAGCGTGCTGCGACGCGCGGCGGTGAGGTGGTCCTGCGCTACCCGGATCGCACGTGCGGAGTTGCCGCTGCGGATCGACTCCAGCAGCTGTCGATGGTCACGCAGCGCGGCTCGCCTGGTCTTGCCCGCCATCGGTGAGTCATCGCTGGGCACCGACGACTCATGCGCGGACCAGATCAGCTCCAGCGACCCGATCAGCAGGATCATCGACTCGTTACCGCACAGGGACACGATCGCTTCGTGGAACCTCCTGGCATTGGGCACATACTGCGACACATCGTCGAACTGCTCTGTCTGCAACCGGATTTCGGCTTCCAGGTGCGGCACCACGTCGGTCACCCGATCCTCGCGCGCGGCGCACATCCCGGCGCAGATCGGCTCGAGGTACAGAAGCGCTCCGCTGACATCGGCCGGCGTCGCGGCCCGCGACTGGAGCACCATGCCGATCATCTGCGCTGTCCGCTCGGCCGAGGGCAGATGCACGACCGCGCCACCCATGTTGCCGCGGCGCACGGACACCAGGCCATCGGATTCGAGGATGTGAATGGCTTCGCGCAACGCCGGAGCACTGACCCCGAACTCTTGGAACAGGGTTTCCTGCGACGGCAGCACGTCGCCCTCGCTCAGGCGTCCCGACAGGATGTCGTCCCGCAGCCGCGACGCCACGATGTCGGCCACCCGCGGCTGCCGGATCCGCTGTGGCACCGCCCGGGTCATGAGCTGTCAACCCGCCGCTTGCCGAACCGGAATCCGGCCAGCCTCTCGGGGCGCAGTGCCATCGCGTTGATCTCACCGGTGCACAGCACTTCCTCGCCGAGCAGTAGCCGGGCCGTCGATGTGACCGCGCGGTCGATCTCCGATCGGACGATGTCGAAGCGCAATTCGGTCTGGATCGGCGTCGGTTTGCGGTATGTCACGGTCAGTGAGCGCGTCCTGCCCGACAGCGCCGCGGCGCAGTTCTGGTGCTGGGTGACGCAATCGAAGAAGACGGCGAGAAAGCCACCGTGCACCACCGCCGGCGGACCCTCGTACACCAACGGGAAGGTGACGGTGCCCGAGGCCTTCTCGGCATGGAGAACCTCGAATCGATATTCCGGAAAGGACGGGTTATATGCCCCGATGTCGAACGCGTGCCCCAGGTAAACGCGCTGCGAGTCGGTGCCGCCGGGCTCGATACGGGGCGTGCTGTCGGGTGGCGCCGAGCCGGCGAGCTCGCGTTCCCAGTCGGCGAACTGCGCGAGCATGGCTTCCACGGTGGGGTGGGCCTGCTCCATCGACAGCAGCAGGCCGGTGAGACGCCGCATCGCCGCGGCCGCCGCGGTGGTCTGCGGCAGCGGCAGTTCGCCGAACCGGCGGTCCTTGTTCGTCTCGGTGGCCATGGTGTTGGCGGCCTTTCCTTGCTAACTTATACAAGATAGTAATGGTATAGCCTACTGTATGGGCAACCGTACATGGCGGAAAGGTGCGGATCGAGCGTGACGCACGACGTTGACGCCGCTGGAACTGACGGCTCAGTGACGGCGGACCGCGACGGCGCGGTGCTGCGAGTCGTGCTGAGCCGCCCGTCGCGGCGCAACTCGCTGAGCCACGGGATGATCGACGCACTCGTCGGTGCGCTGACGGCTGCCGCCGACGACGACTCCCTTCGCGCCGTGCATGTCAGCGGCGACGGCGGCGATTTCTGCGCCGGTGCGGACTGGGTATCGACAAACGACGGCGGTCAGCCACCCGCTCGCGCCGGCGACCTCCTCCGTCGCATTCCCCACACCGCGCACCGGGTCATCGATCTGGTCGCAACGATTCACCTGCCGGTCGTGTGCAGCGTGCGCGGTTTCGCCGCCGGCCTCGGGTGCAATCTGGCCCTGGCCGCAGACTTCACGCTGGCGTCAACGGACGCCGTCTTCTGGGAGCCCTTCGTGGCCCGCGGCTTCAGCCCCGATTCCGGGTCCACCTGGCTGCTGCCAAGACTGGTGGGACTCGCCCGGGCCAAACAGATGCTGCTGCTCGGCGAAAAGGTGAACGCCGCGCAAGCCGCGGACTGGGGACTGATTCACCGCTGCGTCGACGAGCCGGAGCTCGATGACGCCACCGAGGAGCTTCTGGAACGACTGGCGGCCGGTCCGACGGTGGCGATCGGCTTGGCCAAGCAGGCGATTCACTACGCCCAGCACGCGACGCTGGGCCAGGCGATGACGCAAGAACTATTCAGCCTCGAATTATCCTGCCGCACCACCGATTTCAAAGAGGGCTTGGCGGCGTTCCGGCAACGACGTGCGCCGGATTTCAAAGGCCGCTGACCGAAGGGAACACGAATGCCTACTGGGTCACCGTTCAGGTCGTTCGACACGATCAAATACGAAGTCGATGCGCACAAGGCCACGATCACCTTGAACCGCGCGGACGCCCTCAACGCGCTGAGCCCCGACATGATCACCGAGTTGCGCGCCGCGTATCACGAGGCCGAGGGTGACGACAACGTCTGGCTGCTCATCGTCACCGGCACCGGGCGTGCGTTCTGCACCGGCGCGGACGTCAAGGCCATCCCCGGCGACGGCAAGGTCATCAACGAGCGGCCGTACCTGTCCACCTACGAGCAATGGGAGGCGCCGCAGGAGGGCACACCACCTTTTCGGACGATGGCAAAACCGGTGCTGGCGGCCATCAACGGCGTGTGCTGCGGAGCGGGGCTGGACTGGGTCACCACAGCGGACATCGTCATCGCATCGGAGAAGGCCACGTTCTTCGACCCGCACGTCAGCATCGGGCTGGTCGCCGGACGCGAAGTGGTGCGCCTGGCGCGCGTCCTGCCGCGCTCGGTGGCCCTGCGAATGGCGTTGATGGGCAAGCACGAGCGGATGAGCGCACAGCGGGCTTTAGAGCTCGGCCTGATCAGCGAGGTCGTCGAGCACGACTGCCTTCTCGAACGAGCCCACGAGATCGCGGACATCGTCAACTCGAACGCCCCGCTGGCAGTGCGGGGAACACGGCTCGCGATCCTCAAGGGGCTGGATCTTCCACTGCACGAAGCCGAGATACTGGCCGAGTCGTTCCGCGAGCGCAATCTGCACACCGAAGATTCGCTCGAAGGCCCGAAAGCCTTCGTGGAGAAGCGAACCCCCAATTGGCAGTGTCGGTGATGGGCTGCCGATGACCAACTTCGAGACAATCCTGTTCGACGTCGACGCCGATGACCACGTCGCCACAATCACGCTGAACCGGCCGGACCGACTCAACGCGTTCAACCGGACGATGTGCGAGGAGATGGCCGAGGCGTGGCGCAGGGTCAAGCTGGACGAGTCCGTCCACGCCGTGGTGCTGCGAGCGGCAGGCACGCGGGCGTTCAGCGCCGGCCTGGACATCACGACGCCGTACGGACAGCCGGCCAACGTGTGGAATCACGGGGATCCCGGTGAGCCGCTGAGCCCCAAGTGGCAGAAGGTGTGGAAGCCGGTGGTGAGCGCCGTTCAAGGCATGTGCACCGCGGGCGCGTTCTACTTCGTCAACGAGTCCGACGTGGTCATCTGCTCGACCGACGCCACGTTCTTCGACTCTCATGTCAGCGCCGGACTGGTCTGCGCGCTGGAGCCGATCGGGCTGATGCGGCGCATCGGCCTCGGTGAAGCGCTGCGGATCGCGCTGATGGGCAACGACGAGCGGGTCGGCGCGGACACCGCGCTGCGGATCGGATTGGTGTCTGAAGTCGTCTCCCCCGAACATCTTTGGGGACGCGCCCACGAAATCGCCGCGGCGATCGCGGCCAAGCCGCCGTCCGCGACGCAGGGTACCGTGAAAGCGATCTGGGAGTCGCTGGACAAGCCGTACCGCGCCGCACTGGAGCAGGGCCTCATCTACACCCGGCTCGGCAACCCGATCGGACAAGCCGAGCTGGCTGCGCAGCCCGATCCCACCGTGGCCGAACCAAGGATTCGTTAATGAATCACTCTCTGTCACAACGGATCGCCCACGTACTGGATCTACAACCCGATTCGCCGGCGATCGAGTATGAGGGCCAATGGCTTTCGTGGCGCGCGATCGGCGGGATGTCCGGCCGGATCGGTTCGCTCACGGACCGGGGAGGGCAGGTCGGACTCCTGCTGCGCAACCGACCGGCGCAGGTGGCGGCATTCCTCGGGGTGCTGGCCGCCGGTGGCTGTGTCGTCGTCATCAACCCGTCGCGCGGCGACGACCGGACGCGAGCCGACATCACCGCGCTGCGGTTACCGATGATCATCGGTGAACCCGACGACGTGACGAAGCTGGTCTCGGTGTCCGAGGGCACGACGGTGGTGTCGATGTCGGGTGTGGAGGACGAGCCACAGGTGTCGGCGGGCGATGGGCGTGCCACCGACGGTGGCCGGTGCGGCGTCGCGGTTCGGATGCTGACCAGCGGAACAACGGGGCCGCCCAAGCGAATCGACCTCACCTACGACATGCTTGCCCGCAGCGTGATGGGCCCCGATCCCGGCCAGGCGCCGCCGCCGACAGAACTGCGGCACGGCGTCGCAATTGTCAACGCACCGCTTGTCCACATCGGCGGGGTGTTCCGGGTGCTGCAGTGCGTCACCGAGGCCAGATCCTTTGTTCTTCTGGAACGCTTCGAACTTGATCGATGGGCCGATGCGGTTCGCAGGCATCGGCCACGGACGGTGTCGTTGGTGCCTGCCGCGCTGCGGATGGTGCTGCACTCCGAGCTGACCCGCACGGATCTGGCCAGCGTGCACGCCGTCACGTCGGGCACGGCACCCCTGTCGGCCGATGACGCCGACGCGTTCACCGAGAAGTACGGCATCCCGGTCCTAACATCTTATGCCGCAACGGAATTCGGCGGGGGCGTGGCCGGCTGGACATTAGCCGATCACCAAGACTACTGGCACACCAAACGAGGCAGCGTGGGCCGTGCCACGCTCGGTGCCCGGCTGCGGGTGGTCGACGACGACGGCACGCCGCTGTCGGCCGACCAGCCCGGCCTGCTGGAGGTCAAGCCGGGTCAGCTTCGGCCGTCCACCGAATGGATCCGCACCGCCGACATGGCCCGCATCGACGCGGACGGCTTCCTATGGATTCTCGGACGGGCGGACCAGGCCATCATCCGCGGCGGCTTCAAGGTGCTGCCGGACGACGTCTGCACCGCGCTTCAGAGCCACCCCGCGGTGCAGGGTGCGGCGGTGATCGGACGCGGTGACGAGCGCCTCGGGGAGACTCCGGTGGCGATGGTGGAACTGGTCGACGGAGCATCCGCCGATGCCGCCGAGCTTGCGGAATACCTGGCCAAGAAGTTAGCGCACTACGAGGTTCCCACCGAGATCGCCATCGTGGATGCGATCCCGAGGACCCCCTCGGGCAAGCCCGATCTGTCTGCCGTCAGGGGGTTCTTCACCGAAACCGTTCCGGCCGTTTCCGGCGAGCATGCCCGATAACGCAGCCACGGTCGCCCAGATTCTGCGCGAGCACGCACGTTCTCGGGGCGATCATCCGCTGCTGGTGTGCGACGCCGAGCGCATCAGCTACGCGCAGGCCGAACACCGGTCGGCACGACTGGCCCGCGGTCTGATCGCGCTCGGCGCAGGCAAGGGCACCCACGTCGGGTTGCTGTACCCCAACGGGGTCTCGTTCCTCGTGGGGATGCTGGCCGCCGCCCGGATCGGCGCCGTGGTGGTGCCGTTCTCCACGTTCGCGACTGAGCGGGAGCTGCGCGAGCAGCTGGTGGATAGCGATGTGGCGATCCTGCTTGCCGCCTCGTCATACCGCTCGCATGACTACGTGGATCGCCTCAGGAAGGTGCTGGCCAACGCTGACTTCGATTCTGACGAACGGATATTCAGCACCGCCGCTCCCCAGCTGCGCCGGATCGGCATCAGCTATGGCGACGGTTACGGGCGGTGCGTCCGTGACATCGAGAACATTTACCGGCTCGCCGTGACGGTCGACGAAACGTTGCTCGAGGCGATGGAAAGCGATGTCGACGGGTCAGACCCGCTGACGATCGTCTACACGTCGGGGTCCACCAGCGCGCCGAAGGGCGTCGTACACACGCACGCCGCACTGCTGGGGCATCAGCGCAACCTCAACGAGATCCGCGGCTTGTCCGCACAGGACAAGCTGTTCTGCAATTCGCCGTTCTTCTGGATAGGCGGCATCGGGTTCGCCGTGCTCGCCACGCTCGTCGCCGGGTCGACGCTGGTGTGTTCGGTCGCCACCGATGCCGGCGAGACCCTCGACCTGCTGGAGGCCGAAAGGCCCACCATGACCAATGGGTTCGTAGCGGGGATCGCCCACCTCGCGCGCCACGCCAGCCTTGCCGATCGCGACCTGTCGTCGATGCGCAGGGGCAATCTCTTTCCGATCATGGCGCCCGACGCGCGACCCGCCGATCCCGAATTGCGCCACAACATGCTCGGCATGACCGAGACCGGCAGCGTCAACCTGCTCAGCGGCGACGACACCGATCAACCCGAACATCGGCGCGGATCGTTCGGCAAGCCCGCGCCCGGATTCGACACCAAGATCGTCAGCGCGGACACCGGCGAGATCGTCACCGGAGGCGACGTCGGCGAGTTCTGCGTCCGGGGGCCTTACCTCATGCAGCGGTACTACCGGCGCAGCCGCGAGGACTGCTTCGACGCCGACGGATGGTTCCACACCGGCGATCTCGTGCGCGCCGACTCGGACGGGTTCCACTACTTCGTCGGCCGGCGGGACTCGATGATCAAGACCGCCGGCGCCAATGTCGCTCCGGCAGAAGTGGAGAGGGCCATCGCCAAGGTCGCCGGCGGGGCGGTGGCGCACGTGGTCGGCATCCCGGACGCCGAGCGCGGACAGATCGTCGCTGCGGTCGTCGTGGCCGAGGACGGCACCGAGTTCGACGAATCTGCGCTGAAAGACGCGCTGAAGCCCGAACTTTCGGCGTACAAGATTCCCAGGCGGTTCGTCGCGCTGTCCCGCGCAGAAGTCCCGCTGCTGTCCAGCGGCAAGATCGACGTGCCGAGGCTGAAGGCGCTGTTCGATGCCTGACACCGACACCATCGACCGGCTGGTCAGATTCCGCGCCGGCAGCGAGGGCCCCAAGCCGGCGGTGATCGACCCGTCAACCCGGATCAGTTACCGCGAACTCGACGCCACGACACGTCAAATTGCTGCGGCCTTCATCGAAGCCGGCGTCGCCAAGGGCACCCGCGTCGGCCTGATCATGCCCAACGGTGTGCGCTGGGTACAGGTCGCGGTCGCGCTGACACGCCTCGGTGCGGTCCTGGTGCCGTTGAGCACGCTGCTGCAACCCCGGGAACTCGTCGCGCAATTACGCGTGGCGTCGGTGCAGGTCCTGATTTCGGTCGCGGAGTTCCGCGGCCACCGCTACCTCGACGAGCTGGAGCCGGAGTTGGCCGCACCGGTAACCGGTGATCCAATTCTG
Source organism: uncultured Actinomycetota bacterium (assembly GCA_963828065.1). Lineage (GTDB taxonomy): Bacteria > Actinomycetota > Actinomycetes > Mycobacteriales > Mycobacteriaceae > Mycobacterium. The sequence goes on from CAWHDL010000021.1 coordinate 254,798, forward strand.
CAGAGTCGGAAACTTCCTGCGCTGCGGCGGGTTTGGACGCCGGACCGATTGGCGGCGCTGACCGCGTCAGAGGCGGCCGCCCGGACGGTCGACGCGTTCACCGCGACCGTGACCGCCAGCGACACATTGACCATCATGTTCACGTCCGGCAGCAGCGGATCACCGAAAGGTGTCGTGCACTCTCACGGCAATGCGTTGGCCGCCGCACGATCGGGCCTTCGGGCCCGCTGCATCGATGCCGACACCCGCCTGTATCTGCCGATGCCGTTTTTCTGGGTGGGCGGCTTCGGCGCCGGGATCCTGTCGGTGCTGGTGGCCGGTGCGACGCTGGTCACCGAGGAGATTCCGCGGCCGGAAACCACACTGGGGCTGCTGGAACGTGAACGTGTCACGCTGTTCCGCGGCTGGCCCGACCAGGCCGAAGCGTTGGCGCGCCAGGCGGATTCGGTCGGCGCCGACCTGTCGGCCTTGCGCAGGGGAAGCTTGGAGGCATTGCTGGCGGCCGAGCAGCGGGGGAAGCCAGGCGCGCGGGCCAAGCTGTTCGGAATGACCGAGACGTTCGGGCCATACTGCGGCTATCCCGCCGACACCGACATGCCGCGGTCCGCCCGGGGCAGCTGCGGAAGGCCGTTCGAGGGCACGGAGGTCCGAATCGTCGACTCCGAAACTGGCCTGCCGATGCGCGCCGGAACCGTGGGAATGATCCAGGTCCGTGGGCCCCAGACGCTGCGCGGCGTGTGCCGACGCAGCAGAGAAGACCTGTTCACCGCCGACGGCTTCTACCCCACCGGCGATCTCGGCCACCTCGACGCCGACGGCTTCATGTTCTACCACGGCAGATCGGACGACATGTTCAAGGTCAGCGGGGCCACCGTGTACCCGAGCGAGGTCGAGCAGGCACTGCGGACCATCGACGGTGTCGACAACGCCTTCGTCACCAACGTCGTCGGCGCGAACGGCGACGAGGTCGGCGCCGCGGTGGTCTGCGACACCGCCAGAACAACGGTCGCGCGGCTCGCCAGCTCGGCGCGAAAGCTGCTGAGCTCGTTCAAAGTTCCGTCGGTGTGGCTGCTGATCAACTCCGACAACGCGATTCCGCGGGGATCGACGGGCAAGGTCGATGTCCAGCGACTTCGTGCGATGCTGACCGACGCCGCCCGAGTGTGAACCTACGCGGCGACACGCCCCGACGCTCGTCGGAGAATTCTCACGCCGGGTGAGTGCGGCAATGCCGCTCTGCTGCGCCGCCGCGCTCACGTCAAAACGTACCGGATGGGCAGGTGCTTCAGGCCGCCGACGAACGTCGTGGCGATGTGTTCCGGTGCCGCGGTGAGCTCGACCGACGTCAGCCGCGGCAGCAGCTCGGTGAAGAAGCTGTTCACCTCCATGCGCGCCAGCGCCGCGCCCAGGCAGAAGTGCACGCCGTGGCCGAACGCAACGTGCTTGTTAGGCTCTCGCGCAACGTCGAATTGGAACGGATCGCCGAACACATCCTCGTCGCGATTGCCCGAAACATAAGACAACAGCAGTGACTCCCCTGCCCCAATCGGAACCCCGCGAACCGTCGTGTCCTGCGCCGCGGTGCGCATGAAGGCTTTCACCGGGGTGACCCAGCGGATCATCTCCTCGGTGGCCACCGGCATCAGGGAAAGGTCCTGGCGCAACCGATTCCGCTGATAGGGGTTTTCGATCAACGCCAACAACCCGCCGGAGATCGTCGCGCTCGTGGTGTCGTGTCCTGCGGTCGCGACGATGAGGTAGTACGAGACGGTGTCGATATCCGACAACGGTTCCCCGTCGATGCGGGCGTTCGCGATCGCCGACGCCAGATCCTCGGTGGGGTGCTCGCGCCGCGCCGCGGTGACCCCGTTGAAATACTGGAGCATGTCGAGCAGAACCGGCGTCTGGTCCTCGGTCGTGGTGCCCCGCTTGAACTCGTCGTCATCGCTGCCGAACAGTTCCTGGGTGAGCTTGAGCATGAACGGGAAATCCGACTCGGGCAGACCGAGCAGGGACAAAATGACATACAGAGGGAAGTTCACCGCAACCTCTTGCACGAAGTCGCATTCGCTTCCCGCGGCCAGCATCTCGTCGACATATATTTTGGCCAGCTGGTCCACGCGCAGCTTCAGTGCCCGCATCGCCTTCGGGCGGAACCAGTCGGCCCCGATCGCCCGCACCACGCGGTGCTGAGGGTCGTCTAGGTGGATCAGCGTGCGCACACCCATACCGGCTTGAACCTCGTCGCCTTCGGCGGTTACCAGGACCGGTCGCGGCCAGTTCGTGAACAGCGTGTCGGCGCGCTCGATCTCCATGATGTCGGAGTGTCTGGTGATCGCCCAGAACGGCCGGTAGTTCGGCACATCGACCCAGGACACCGGTGCGTTGGCGCGCAGGTGAGTCAATGTCGCATGCAGCGTCGCTTCGTCGGCGTACGCGCTCGGGTCGGCGAACACGCTGGCCGCCGCGTCGATCACCCGTGTGCCCATGCGCAGCTCCTCACTCCGGTGTGCGGACGTCCGGCCACTACCGTCGCGCTTACAGTAATGGGTTGCAGTTGCGTTGTCCAAGAGGTCAGGGCCGGCGGGGGCGAGTTTCTGCCGACTCGGCGTCATCGATGACACCCTGCTGCATCAAGTGCTCGACCAGGGGCGCCACTCCGGCGACGAAATGGTCGGCCATGGCGGTCCGCGCACGCTCTTCGTCGCGGTGCTGCAGTGCGGCGATGACGCGTCGGTGGTCCTTGACGGATTGGGCGGGCCAGCCTTCGACGGTGGGGAAGACCGCCTCGGGCGCATAACGGGTGATCTGCCCCATCAGTTGTGACAGCTTCGGAGAGTCGGCCGCGACGTTGATGGCGCGGTGGAACTCGTGATTCAGGCGCACCGCTCGTTCGTGGTCTCCTTCGTCGTAAGCGTCCTCGAGCTGCGCCTGGATGTCTTTAAGTTGGTCCAACTGCTCGCCGGTGACGTTGCTCGCCGCTCGCGCCGCCAACTCTCCCCCGACGTGCGCCTGGACGCCGGACACGTCCGCGATGTCGCGGCCCGTCACCGGCAGCACCATGAAGCCGCGATGCGGTCGTTGAACGAGCAATCCCTCGGCCCGCAACTCGAGCAGCGCCTCGCGAACCGGCGTGACGCTGACCCCCAATTCCGCGGCCAGTTGCTCGAGGCGGACATACTCGCCGGCGCCGAAGGTGCCCTCGAAGATTCGACAACGCACGTAACGCGCAACGTCCTCCGAGAGCTGCGGCCGCGCAACGAAATCCGGAACGGTCATATTCGGTACTCGGCCAGCAGGCGCTTGCTGATGATCTGCTTCTGGATCTCGCTGGTTCCCTCGCCGATGAGCAGGAACGGGGCGTCGCGCATCAGCCGCTCGATTTCATACTCCTTGGAGTAGCCGTACCCGCCGTGGATGCGGAAGCTCTGTTGCGTCACCTCGGAGCAGTATTCGCTGGAGAGGTATTTGGCCATGCCGGCGGCCAGGTCGTTACGCTCGCCCGAATCCTTCAAGCGGGCCGCGTTCACCATCATCAGGTGCGCGGCTTCGACTTTCGTCGCCATCTCGGCGAGTTGAAACGCGATGGCCTGATGCTCGGCGATCGGCTTGCCGAAGGTCGACCGCTGCTGCGCATACCGCACGGCCAGTTCGAAGGCACGGATACCCACGCCGCAGGCCCGGGCGGATACGTTAACCCGACCGACTTCGATTCCGTCCATCATCTGGAAGAACCCCTGGCCCGGCGTGCCGCCGAGGATGTCATCGGCGGACGCCGCGTAGCCGTCGAAGATCAACTCGGTGGTGTCAATGCCCTTGTAGCCGAGCTTGTCGATCTTGCCCGGGATCACCAGCCCCGGCGCGACTTCCCCGAAACCGACCGGCTTGTCGACGAGGAACGCGGTCATATTCCGGTGTGGCTTATCGGCGCCCTCGTCCGTGCGCACCAACACCGCGATCAGCGTCGAGCTGCCTCCGTTGGTCAACCACATCTTCTGACCGTCGATGGTGTAGTTCCCGTCGGGATTGCGCTTGGCGCGGGTGCGGATCGCGGCGACGTCGGATCCCAGCTCCGGCTCAGACATCGAGAACGCGCCGCGCGCCTCACCGGTCGCCATGCGCGGCAGGTGGTGGCGCTTCTGAGGATCCGTGCCGTGCTGACGCAGCATGTAAGCGACGATGAAATGGGTGTTCAGGACGCCCGAGACGCTCATCCAGCCGCGCGCCAACTCCTCGACGCACAATGCATACGTCAGCAGGGATTCACCCAACCCGCCGTAGGATTCGGGAATCATGAGGCCGAACAGGCCCATCTCGCGCATCTGGTCGACGATGTGCTGCGGGTAGGTGTCCGTGCGTTCCAATTCCGGGGCGCTGGGAATCACTTCCTTGTCCACGAATCGCCGGACGGTGGCGATGATCTCGGTTTGAAACTCGGTGAGCCCGAGCGTTTGAGCGAGTCTGGTCATGCGTGGCTTCCCCTCTGTCGTCAGCAGGCGATTGTTCCCGCGTCCTGGAGGCGGGCGATGTCGGCGGAGCTCAGTCCGAGGTGTTGCGCGAGCAGGTCGGCCGTGTCCTGCCCCAGGTTCGGGGCGGGCGTGCTGACGGGGTGGCTTCCGTCGAGCGAGGCGGGCATCCCGGGTGCGAGGTATTCGCCGATGCCCGGCTGGTGCATCCGCGTGAACAGCGGGTTGGCTTGCACCCGGTCGTCGGCGGCCACCTCGGTGAACGTCCGATACCGCTCGAACAACACGGTCGTGGCGGACAACGAATCGTCGATCTCGGCGGCCGAATGCTCGGCGAACCATATCGCGAACAAGCCGGAAAGGACGTCGCGATAGCGATAGCGGTCACCTTCAGAACTGAAGTCGGCGTGGCACGCATCAGCGACCGCGGACACCGCCGCGCCGGTGCCCGTAACCTCGACCAGGTCGCGAAAGTGCCGTCCCGTCAACGCGACAACCATGAACGAAACGCCGTCGCTGCTGGTGAAGTCTTGGCCGTACTGGCCGAAGATGGCGTTGCCCAGGCGTGGCCTCTGTGTCCCGTTGACCTGAGGCTCGGTGAGCAGGCCGAGGTTGCCGGCGGTCGCGAGCGCGACGTTCTCGAGTGCCAGGGTGATATGCGAGCCCTCCCCGCTGCGGTCGCGGCGGCGCACGGCCGCGGTCACGGCGAGCGCGGCGTACAGACCGCAGCACACATCCCAGGCCGGCAACACGTGGTTGATCGGGCCCGCGTGATCCTGCGGGCCGGTGACGAACGGAAATCCGATCGCCGCGTTCACGGTGTAGTCGACGCCGGTGGATCCGTCGCCGCGACCGAGCAATTGGACATGGATGACGTCCGAACGCACGGACGCCAGCCGCTGATGCGACAACCAGTCCAATCCGGCGGCGTTCGTCACCACGATGCCGTCACCTTCGACTATCAGCCGCTGCACCAGTCGCTGTCCGTCGGGTGAGCGCAGATCGATTGCCGCCGAACGCTTTCCCTTGTTCAGCCCTGTCCAGTAGATCGATGTGCCGCTTTCGGCGAGCGGCCACCGGCGAAAATCGGACGCGCCGCCGATCGGGTCGACACGGATGACCTCGGCGCCGAGTTGCGCCAGCGTCACCCCGCACAGCGGCGCGGCGACGAAGCTGGAAACCTCGACCACGACGGTCCCGTGCAGCGGCAAGTTCATGGTCAGCGCTCACACCGTTCGAAGACCGCGGCGAGACCCTGGCCGCCACCGATACACATGGTCTCAAGCCCGTAGCGGGCGCCGCGCCGGTTGAGCTCACGCGCCAACGTCGCCAACATCCGCCCGCCCGTGGCGCCGACCGGGTGACCGAGTGAGATCCCGGAGCCGTGCACGTTCGTGCGGTCGCGATCGGCATCGGCGAAACCCCATTCGCGCATCACCGCCAGCGCCTGCGCGGCGAATGCCTCGTTCAGTTCGATGACGTCGATGTCGCTGCGCCGCAGACCCGCCCTGCCCAGCGCGAGTTCGGTCGCAGGCACCGGACCGATGCCCATCACGTTCGGCGACACGCCCGCCACGCCCCACGACACCAACCGGACCAACGGCGCCAGACCCAGCTCGTCGGCCTTCTGCGGTGTCGTCACGACGCACATCGATGCGGCGTCGTTCTGCCCGCTGCTGTTACCTGCGGTGACCGTCGCCTCGGAATCTTCGGCAAGCAGAACGGGTTTGAGCTTGCCCAGCGATTCCATCGACGTATCGGCGCGCGGATGTTCGTCGGTATCGATCAGCTCCTCACCCTGACGTGTCCGTACGGCCACCGGGATGATCTCCTCGGCGAGAATGCCGTCCTTGGCGGCTGCCACCGCGCGCTGGTGGGATATCACCGCCAGCTCGTCCTGTTCCTCGCGGGAGATGCCGTACTGGCGCCGCAGATTCTCGGCGGTCTCCAGCATTCCGCCCGGCACCGGATAGTGGCGCCCACCGGCGGTGGTCCGTCCGCGGGCCAGTCCGTCGTGCACCTTGACACCGGTGCGTGCGCCTCCCCAGCGCATGTCGGTGGAGTAGAAGGCAACGTTGCTCATGCTTTCCGCGCCGCCCGCGACCACGACGTCGGCGTCGCCGTTGCCCACTTGCAGGCACGCCTGAATCACCGCCTGCAGGCCCGAACCGCACCGGCGGTCGACCTGCATGCCCGGCACGGTCACGGGCAGGCCGGCGTCAAGGGCCACCACCCGACCGATCGCGGGAGCCTCGCTGCTCGGATAGCAATGCCCGAGAATCACGTCGTGCACCGCATCGGGCGCGATGGCGGTCCGGTCAAGCAAGCCCTTCAACGCGGCGACGCCAAGATCGACGGCGGTCAGCGACTTGAACATTCCGCCGTAGGAGCCGATCGGCGTCCGAACCGGTTCGCAGATCACGGCTTCGCGCATCACATGAACCGCCCGCCGGTGACCTCCATGACCGTGCCGGTCATGTACGACGAGAGATCGCTGGCCAGGAACAGCGCCACACTGGCCACCTCGGCCGGCTCGCCGGCCCGACCCATCGGCACCTCGGCGACCTTCTGATCCCAGATGTGCTGGGGCATGGCTTCGGTCATCGCGGACCGGATCAGCCCGGGCGCGATGGCGTTCACCCGCACGCCCAGGTGCGCAAGTTCCTTCGCCGCGGCCTTCGTCATGCCCACTATCCCGGCCTTCGCGGCCGAGTAGTTCGTCTGGCCGGCCAGGCCGATCTTGCCCGACAGAGACGACATGTTCACGATCGCGCCGCTCTTGTTCTCCCGCATGATCGCGGCCGCACTGCGCAGGCCGTTCCAGGTGCCCTTCAGATGCACGGCGATGACCTGATCGAACTGCTCCTCGGTCATCTTGCGCATCGTCGCGTCGCGCGTGATGCCGGCGTTGTTCACCATGACGTCCAGGCCACCGAACCGCTCGACGGCCGTCGACACGAGGCTATCGACGTCCGCCGCCCGGGTGACGTCACACCGGAGGGCCACCGCGACGTCGTCGCCGCCGAGCCGCTCGGTCGCGGCCGCTGTGGCGTCCGGGTCAAGGTCGCCGATGACGACGCGCGCGCCTTCTGCAACGAATCGCCCGGCTATCGCGAAACCCAGCCCCTGCGCGCCGCCGGTGATGATCGCCGTTTGGCCGCTCAGCATCGACATCTGTCGCCCCTCACTGTTCAATCGTCCTGTTCGCTCGTCGGCAGACCGCCCGATCGGCACACATCATATTTCATATATGATTTTGCCGTCGTGCCGCCTCCCCCGCAGAAGGAGCCTCGATTCATGACCACCGACGCCGGTGAGCCGCTCGGGCGAAGAGCAGCCGATGAAGTGGTGAGCGATCAGGATTTCGCGTACATCCTGGCCCAGACTCGCGACTTCGTTCGAACCGCCGTGGTCCCGCGCGAGCAGGAGATCATGGCGGACAACCGCGTTCCCGACGACATCCGCGACCAGGCCAAGAAGATGGGGCTTTTCGGATACGCGATTCCGCAGGAGTGGGGCGGGCTCGGCCTGAACGTGGCACAAGACGTCGAGCTGGCCATGGAGCTGGGCTACACCTCGCTGGCACTGCGTTCGATGTTCGGAACCAACAACGGGATCGCCGGCCAGGTCCTGGTCGGGTTCGGCACCGACGAACAGAAAGCCCGATGGCTTCAGGGCATGGCCTCCGGTGAGGTCGTCGCCTCGTTCGCGCTGACCGAACCGGGCGCCGGGTCGAACCCGTCGGGGTTGCGCACCAAGGCGATTCGCGATGGTGCGGGGGAACATGAGGCCTGGCTGATCTCCGGACAGAAGCGGTTCATCACGAATGCACCAGTGGCCCAGCTGTTCGTGGTGTTCGCTCGCACCCGGCCCGCCGACGACAACGGCCCGGGCATCGCGGTATTCCTGGTGCCCGCCGACGCAGCCGGCGTCGAGGTGGGCGCAAAGGACGCGAAGATGGGCCAGGAGGGTGCCTGGACCGCCGACGTGAGCTTCGCCGACGTTCGCGTCGGCGCCAGCGCTCTGGTGGGCGGCAACGAGGACATCGGCTACCGGGCGGCGATGACCTCGCTGGCGCGCGGCCGTATCCACATCGCGGCGCTCGCCGTCGGAGCGGCCCAGCGCGCGCTCGACGAATCGGTGACGTACGCCGCGACGGCAACACAGGGCGGCACCCCGATCGGAGAGTTCCAGTTGGTGACTGCCATGCTCGCCGACCAGCAAACCGGGGTGATGGCGGGGCGCGCCCTGGTCCGCGACGCCGCGCGATTGTGGCTGAGCGACGAAGACCGCAGAATCGCACCTTCTGCTGCGAAGCTCTTCTGCACCGAGATGGCCGGCAAGGTCGCCGATCTCGCCGTTCAGGTCCACGGCGGCAGCGGATACATGCAGGGCGTGCCCGTGGAACGCATCTACCGTGACGTTCGCCTGCTGCGGCTGTATGAAGGTACCAGCGAAATCCAGCGCCTGATCATCGGCGGCGGGCTGGTGAAGGCTGCGCAGCGTCGGCAGTCCTGACCCCGAGGAAGCCGTGGGCAACGACGAGGAGGGCGCGGAAGCGACAGTGTTCGCCGAGACGCTGTCGGCGCGACTGGCGGGCTACGGTGACCGACCGTGCATCGAGTTCGAGCGAAAGTGGTACTCCGGCAACGACATCACCGGATACATCAATGAAATAGCCGACGGCCTATCCCGGGCCGGAGTCAAGCCTGACGAGCCCGTGGGCCTCGTCGTGCGAAATCGCGTGCCGCACGCCGCGGCCATCCTCGGGTTCATCGCGGCCCGGCGGCCGGTCGCGATGATCTACTCGTACCAATCGCCACAATCGATCGCCCGTGACATCGAACAACTTCGGCTGCCCGCCGTGCTCATCGACCGGGACGACTGGACTGACCCGGTCGCACAGACCGTGGCGAACACGGGGGCCGCGGGCGTGGTGCTCTCGCTGCATGGTGTCGAGATGCCGACGACGAGAAAACCCCGTGCCGGCGTCGGCTGCGACCCGGCGCTGGCGTCGGCAGGCCTTCACATCCTGACCAGTGGCACCACCGGACCCCCGAAACGGGTGCCGGTCAAAACCCGAGTCCTGCAACACACCGTGCTGTCGATGACCATCGGCCAGAACCCGTCGGCTGAGGATCCGCCTGAATTGGTGTACTGGCCGTTCGGCAGCATCGGCGTGTGCCAGCTGCTCACCGGACCGTACATCGGCAAGCGGACGGTGCTGTTGGAGAAGTTCACCGTCGACGATTTCGTGCGGGCGGTGAAGACCTACCGAATCAACAGGACCGGCGTACAGCCCGCCATCATCCAGATGCTGCTCGATGCCGACGTACCTCGCGAAGACCTGGCGTCGCTGGAGTACCTTCCCGGTGGCTCGGCCCCGCTCGATCCGCGGGTGCGTGACGAGTTTGAGCGCCGGTATCGCATTCCCCTGCTGTGGGCCTACGGCGCAACGGAATTCGCAGGCTCCGCATGCGCCTGGACACCCCAACTGTACCGGCGGTACGGCGCTGCCAAACGGGACAGCGTCGGCAGGCCGTTGCCCGGCGTGAAGGTCCGCATCGTCGACACGGACACCGGCGATGAAGTGAAAGCGGGCGACAAGGGTTTTCTCGAGGCGCAGATCGAGGTCGTCGGGCCCGACTGGATTCGCACCACCGATCTGGCGTCAATCGATCCCGACGGTTTCGTCACGATTCACGGCAGAGCCGACGGCGCGATCATCCGCGGCGGCTTCAAGATCCTGCCCGAAACGGTGCGGGAGAGGCTCGTCTCACATCCGGCTGTTCGCGATGCATGTGTGGTGGGTGTCGGTGATCGCCGTCTCGGCGAGGTGCCGTTCGCCGCGATCGAATTGAAGCCTGGGGTCCGGGTTCCGTCGGAAGCCGACCTGATGGCTTGGGTACGCGAATCGCTGCCCAGTCACCATGTCCCGGTCGCGATCATGGCGGTGGACGCTCTGCCGCGCAATGCCGCCCTGAAGGTCAGGCCAAGCGATGTGGCCGCCCTCTACGACGGGCGTTGACCCGCGATCTCTTCGACCAGCGCCAACGTCCCCAGTTCACGGATCGCGCGGCAACCACGCTGCAGCATCACCGCGATCATCTCGTCGCCGCGCTCGGTGGACGACGCGAACGCACACCCCAGCGCGGTGATCAGAGGTGCCTGCAGCATGCCCAACCGATAGTCCCGCCAACATGCCTCGCGGTCATAGTTCGTCACGCCATAACCCAGTAGCGATTGGTGGTAGTCGTCGACCAAACCCGCTTCAAACTCCGCCCGCAATTCGGGCAGCAGGCTGGTTGCGGTGAAATACGACAAGTCCCGCGCGGGCAGTCCCACACCCATCGTCTGCCAGTCGACCACGGTGACCCGGGTTCCGCCCGGATCGAACAAGAGGTTGTCGAGGCGATAGTCGCCATGCATCAGCGAATATCGGCCCGGCTTCGCCATCAGCCATGGTGTGACAAGATTCATCGCCGCCGTGGCTGTCTCGCGGTCGTCGGCAGTCACCTTTCCGCCCAGCTTGTCGCAGGTCATGTCGACGGCGATGCGGGCGACGTCGGCGAGGCCTTGCGCAGCTTCTCGGTTACCGGGCATCGGCATCGCCACCTCGGCGAGGTCCAGCCACGCCGGGTCGCACCAACTCGGCCCGTGCAGTCCGGCCAACGCCGTCACGGCCATGCGCGCCTCGGCGGGCGTCGAGCCGACGATCTGGTCACCTTGGGCGGCCGGCGACATGTCCTCGAGCAATAGCGCGAAATCCGCACCGCCGTGGGCGATGTCGGAATAGAAGCACCGGGGGGTGGGCACCGCCATCTTGTCTGCCACCCGGGCGTAGAAAGCGACCTCGCTGAGGTAGCCCAGTGTGACTCCGCCCCGGACGTCGTCGTCGGCAACGGGCAGTTTCAACACGAACGTGTCCGGCATGCCCAGTGGATTGGCCGCATACGATGCCGCGATCCGGTACGTCGCACCTGTCTGACCGGTGCCGACCGGCGCGAGGACAACATCACTGACCTGCGTCGGTGCACCACATGAACTCAGTGCGGCAGAGAGCCATTCGCCGGTCACGTCTGCTGGACGGCGCGGAATCGGCAGCGGGTCGCTCATTTCGCACGCTGTTTCGCGACGAACCGGATTGACATGCGCTGCAATGTATTTGGCGCTATGCGGGCGAACAACCACTCCGCGTAAGCGGTCTTCGGGACGACAAGCAACGCCCGGTTGCGCTCGACGGCGTGCAGCGTTTCGCGGGCCAGCCGGTCGGGATCATAGGCGTTCCTGATGCCCTGCCCCTCGAGAAAGAAGCTCCGGCCGGCGAAGTCACCCACCGCGCCCTTGTCCAGTATCGGCGTCTGGACCGCACCGGGGCAGACGGCCAGCACGCCCACCCCGTGTCCCGCCGCCTCGGATCGAAGGGCCAGCGACAGCCCGACGACGGCGTGCTTGCTCATCACGTAGCTGGTCAGCAGACCCGTCGCGGCCAGCCCCGCCATCGACGCAGTGTTGACGATGTGCCCGTGTCCCTGGCGGATCATCACCGGGTACGCAGCCGCGACACCGTGCACCACGCCACGGATGTTGACGTCAATGATCGCGTTCCACTGGTCCAGCGTGATCAACTCAGTGTCGCCGCCCCAGACGATGCCGGCGTTATTGAACATCAGGTCCAGCCGACCGGTTCGTGACACCACTTCGTCGACGGCGGCCTGCACCGCGGCGGCGTCGGTCACGTCGAGGCGCGCGAAACAAGCGGTGCCCGGCCCGGTCGCCGCGGCGGCGGTGCGTTCTGCGGCCTCACCGTCGATGTCGGTACACGACACGTCCGCGCCCGCCGCCACGAGCGCATGCGCCAGCGCAGCGCCGATCCCGGAACCCGCGCCGGTGACGATGGCTTGCTTACCGGTGAAGTCCGTCACGTCGACGCCATCATCCTTTCGAAGTGGGCCAACACATCCGGATAGCGCTTCAGATGGGCGCCACCGTTCAGGTCGAGCACCTCGCCGGTCATCCACGATGCCTTCCGCGAGCACAGGAACAACACCGCGTCAGCGACATCGGTTGGTGTGCCGACCCTTCCCAACGGAGTGTTCTCGATGTATTCCTCCAGAGCGCCGGGCACCAGCTTCACCCCTTCGGTCAGCGGGGTCTCGACAAATCCGGGAGATACCGCGTTGACGCGAATCCGACGTGCTGCCAGCTCCAGCGCGGCCACCTCGGTCAACATCGCCAGCCCGGCCTTCGCCGCACAGTAGGCGCTCATGCCGGGTGCGGCCAGGCGCGCGTTCAGCGACGTGAGCGACACCAGCGAACCCCCGTCACGCAAGTGCCGCCCGGCGTGCTTGATGACGATGAAGGCACCGATCAGGCACACGTCGACCACCGCGCGGAACTGCTCGAGGGCCAGTTCGGTGATTCGGCCGACGCCACCGATCCCGGCCGTGTTCACGACGACGTCGAGCGGTCCTGTGCGGTCGAACAGCGCGGCAACCGTGTCCTCGTCGGTGACGTCCACCCCGGCGCCCGCGTGCGGCGGGCCAAGTTCGGCGGCCCGCGCGGCGGCACCGTCGGCGTTGAGGTCGGCGATGGTGACGCGGCAGCCTTCGGCGGCCAGGCCGTTGGCGACGGCCCAGCCGATGCCGGAGGCACCGCCGATGACGAGTGCATTGCGCTTTAAGTCACTCTCGGACAATCTGCCTCCATCTCAACGGTGTTCTAGGCCGGGGTGTAGTCGGCCTAGGAGAATGTAACCGCACCGGGGAACCTCTACGAAGGTCTTATCGTAAGACTTTCGGTAAGGTAGACAGACCTCGCGCGACCCGATTAAGGTAGCCTTACCTACTACCGACTCACGAGGTGGCGAGGGTTTGAACTGATGTATGTCTGCCTGTGCCTCGGCATCACGACCGAAGCGGTCCATGACGCGATCGAGAGCGGCGCGTCGACATCGCGCGAGGTGGCATCGGCGTGCGGTGCGGGCTCGGCATGCGGTCGTTGCCGGCGGACCGTCCGCGCAATCATCGACGCACACGCCGACAACGGTGCGGCGGCGAAGCACGGGCTGTGGACCAGGGTCAAGCAGCTGAGTGGGCAACGGTAGCCCCCAGCACGCCCCTCCGGTTGTCCGACAACCGTCTCCTCTCGCCCTCCTCTCGCCGGCCATTGACAGACCGTTGACACGCCTCTCGTTTAGTTTCATACTGGCTATGTTCATAAAGATGGTCACTTTTACCAAGATTACGAGGTAGCGATGGGTGCGGCGACTTCCCCGCTCGAGGCGGGCCCCTATGAGCTCAGCCACCTGCGGTCTCTGGAAGCCGAGGCGATCCACATCATCCGCGAGGTCGCGGCGGAGTTCGAGCGGCCCGTGCTGCTGTTCTCCGGCGGCAAGGACTCGATCGTGATGCTGCACCTGGCGCTCAAGGCATTTCAACCCGCGCGGCTGCCGTTTCCGGTCATGCACGTGGACACCGGGCACAACTTCGATGAGGTGATCGCGACCCGCGATCAGCTCGTCGGCCAAACCGGCGTCCGCCTCGTGGTGGCTTCGGTACAGGACGACATCGACGCCGGCCGCGTCGTCGACGACGGGCCTTCGCGCAACCCGCTGCAGACCGTCACGCTGCTTCGCGCCATCCGCGAGAACAAATTCGACGCGGCCTTCGGCGGCGCCCGCCGCGACGAGGAGAAGGCGCGGGCCAAAGAGCGGGTCTTTTCGTTCCGCGACGAGTTCGGCCAATGGGACCCGAAAGCCCAACGCCCCGAGCTGTGGAACCTCTACAACGGCCGGCACCGCAACGGTGAGCACATCCGGGTCTTCCCGCTGTCGAACTGGACCGAATTCGACATCTGGTCCTACATCGGAGCCGAGAACATCACGCTGCCCGCCATCTACTACGCCCACCGCAGGCAGGTGTTCGCGCGCGACGGCATGCTGCTGGCGGTCCACCCCTTCATGAGGCCCACCGCCGACGAGGAAGTGTTCGAGACGAGCGTGCGGTTCCGCACCGTCGGCGACGTCACCTGCACCGGCTGTGTCCAATCCGATGCGGCCACCGTCGACGAAATCATCGCCGAAACCGCGGTGTCGCGGCTCACCGAGCGCGGCGCCACCCGTGCCGATGACCGCATCTCCGAAGCGGGAATGGAAGACCGCAAGCGCGAGGGCTACTTCTGATGACTCCCACCACTGAACGGCCCGCCGCGGCTACCGTCGCGCGGCCCGCCGCGACCCTGCTGAGAATCGCCACGGCGGGGTCCGTCGACGACGGAAAGTCCACGCTGATCGGCCGGCTGCTGTACGACTCCAAGGCCGTGATGGAAGACCAACTGGCTGCGGTGGAGCGCACCTCCAAGGAGCGCGGCAACGACTACACCGACCTGGCGCTCGTCACCGACGGGCTGCGTTCCGAGCGGGAGCAGGGCATCACGATCGACGTCGCCTACCGCTACTTCGCTACGCCCAAGCGCAAATTCATCATCGCCGACACCCCTGGCCACATTCAGTACACCCGCAACATGGTCACCGGCACCTCGACCGCACAACTGGCGATCGTGCTCGTCGACGCCCGGCACGGGCTGCTCGAGCAGTCCAGGCGGCATGCGTTCCTCGCATCGCTGCTCGGTGTGCAGCACATCGTGCTGGCCGTCAACAAGATGGATCTGATCGACTGGGACCAGGAGCGATTCGAGAAGATCCGGCAGGAATTTCACGCGTTCGCCGCGCGGCTGAATGTGCATGACGTCACCACGATCCCGATGTCGGCGCTGCACGGTGACAACGTCGTCAACAAGTCCGACAACACGCCCTGGCACGACGGGCCTGCGCTGCTGAGCCATCTCGAGGAGGTCTACATCGCCGGCGACCGCAACCTCGTCGACGTCAGGTTCCCCGTCCAGTACGTGATCCGGCCGCAGACCTCGAAGCACCGTGACCACCGCAGCTACGCCGGCACCGTCGCGAGCGGAGTTCTGCAGGTCGGTGACGAGGTAGTCGTGCTGCCGAGCGGCAAGACCAGCCGGATCAGCGCGATCGATTCCCCGACCGGCCCTGTGTCCGAGGCGTTTCCGCCGATGGCGGTGTCGATCAACCTGGCCGATGACATCGACATCTCACGGGGCGACGTGATCGCGCGGATCAACAACCAACCCCGGGTAACCACCGAGTTCGACGCGACGGTGTGTTGGATGGCCGACGACGCCGCCCTGGAGCCCGGCCGCGACTACCTGATCAAACAGACCACCAAGACCACGCGCGCGCGGGTGACGGCGCTGGACTATCGGCTCGACGTCAACACGCTGCACCGCGACAAGACCGCAACGGCGTTGAAGATCAACGAACTCGGCCGCATCACGCTGCGCACCCAGGCGCCGCTGATGCTCGACGAGTACACGCGTAACGCCAGCACCGGATCATTCATCCTCATCGATCCGTCGACCAACGGCACGGTCGCCGCGGGAATGGTGCTGCGCGATGTCTCCGCGCGCGACGCGGCCGTGCGCGCGTCGAGCCCGAACACCGTCAAGCACCAGTCCCTGGTGACGGCGGCGGATCGGCTGTCGCACGGAGTCACAGTGTGGTTCACCGGGTTGTCCGGATCGGGTAAATCCTCGGCTGCGATGCTCGCCGAGCGCAGGCTGCTCGAGTCGGGTCGGCCGGCCTACGTCCTCGACGGCGACAACCTGCGGCACGGCTTAAACGCCGACCTCGGCTTCAGCATGGCCGACCGCGCCGAAAACCTGCGGCGGCTGGCCCATGTCGCAATGCTGCTCGCCGAATGCGGACAGGTCGTCCTGGTGCCCGCGATCAGCCCGCTGGCCGAGCATCGCGAGCTGGCCCGGCGTCTGCACGAAGAGGCTGGCGTGCCGTTCTTCGAGGTGTTCTGTGACACGCCGCTCGAAGACTGCGAAAAGCGGGATCCCAAGGGGCTTTACGCCAAGGCGCGCGCGGGCGAGATCACACACTTCACCGGCATCGACAGCCCCTATCAACGGCCGCAGAACCCCGATCTGCGGCTCACCCCGGACCGAACGCTCGACGAGCTCGCCGAGCAGATCATCGCGCTCGTGGCCGCCGAACAGCGATGACCGATCACGAACTGGCCTCACAACTTGCCGCCGAGGCAGGCCGAGTGCTGCTGCGCGTGCGCGACGAGCTCGCCGGCGCCACCGCGAGCGAGCGAAAAGCAGCCGGGGACAAGAGATCCCATGACTTTTTGATGGAGGCGCTCACGGCCGAACGTCCGAATGACGCAGTGCTGTCCGAGGAAGGCATCGACGACCCCGCCCGGCTCGCCGCGGACCGGGTGTGGATCGTCGACCCACTCGACGGCACCCGGGAATTCTCCGAGACCGGCCGGACCGACTGGGCGGTGCATGTCGCGTTATGGCAGTCCGGCGAGATCGTCGCCGGGGCGGTCGCCCTTCCGGCACAAGGGATCACGCTAGCCACACCGGACGTACCCGCTCCTCCGGCCGGCCCGTCGTCCCCGCGGATCGTGGTGTCTCGGACCAGGCCTCCCGCGATTGCGCTCGACGTTCGCGACCGCCTCGGCGGCACTCTCGTCGAAATGGGTTCGGCGGGCGCGAAAGTCGCGTCGGTCGTGCAGGGAATCGCCGATGTGTACATCCACGCCGGCGGCCAATATGAGTGGGATAACGCCGCCCCGGTTGCGGTAGCGCGGGCCGCGGGACTGCACGCCTCGCGGATCGACGGCTCGCCGCTGGAGTACAACCGGCCCGACCCGCTGCTACCCGATCTGGTGATATGCCGACGCGAGCTGGCCGACGCCGTACTCGCGGTCACCGCGTCGCGGTAGACCGGTCGGCGCGCCTGGCAGAATTCGCCGCATGCGGATGTCGGCCAAGGCGGAGTACGCCGTACGGGCCATGGTCGAGTTGGCCACCGTCGACGTGGGCGTTCTAGTCAAGACCGACGACCTGGCCGCGGCTCAGGGCATTCCGCCACAGTTTCTGGTCGACATCCTGTCCGACCTGCGCACCGACCGCCTCGTCCGGAGCCGGCGGGGCCGCGACGGCGGTTACGAGTTGGCCCGTCCCGCCGCAGACATCAGCGTCGCCGATGTGCTGCGGTCCATCGATGGACCGCTCGCCAGCGTCCACGACACCGGGCTGGGTGACCTTCCGTACTCGGGTGCGACCGTCGCGCTGACCGATGTGTGGCGGGCACTGCGGGCCAGCATGCGCTCGGTTCTCGAGGAGACGAGCCTCGCCGATGTCGCTGCGGGGCGGCTGCCCGGCCATGTGGGCCGGCTCGCCGGCGATTACCTCGACCAGGAGGGGAAGCGGGGCCACCGCCCTGTCGGGCCGTAGTCAGCTGGCGTGTGCGACGGGCACTCGGCCCCGCAGGTCCGCGGCGATCAGCCGGGCGGCCGCGTTCTGCCAGTTGTGCAGGGACCGCTGCGGAACCTCGGTGACGAACCACTGCCACGCCTGGCGGGCCACCGGGTCGAGGCCCGATGCGGTCGCGTTCTGCGCATAGGCGCGCACGCCGACGACGTACGGAAAATACAGCGCGTTGTAGTAGCGCCATTCGTCGCTGGTGCCGAAGTCGCCGCCGTCGCGTGGCTTGAGCCGGGCGATGCTGTCGGCGAGCAGCGCTTTGAGCTCGTTCGCGCGCTCCAACGGCTGGTCGGGCACGCCCCGCTGGGCCAACCGCACGTCGATCTCCGACAGACCGGTGAGCGGACTGGCGACGAGCCTGGACAGGTCGCCGTAGTGTCCCAGCGCGCGCCGGGTCAGCCGGGCGAACGCGTCGTCGTCGACGTCGTCCAGTGGGCCGGCCTTCCGCAACGGCAGCGCGGCCTCGGTGCTGCGCAGCGCGGCGCGGTCCGCGCGCAGCACCGGAGACTTCCAGAACGCCAGCCGGTCGAGGACGCCGGCCAGCGGATCCGCGAAGACATGGATCGCGACCGCCACCGCCAGGCTGGTGAACAGCAGCACAGTCAGCGCGGTCCGCCCTGAGGAGTGCGGACCGACGACGGCGAGACCGATCAGCGCCTGGCCGCCGAACAGTCCGGCCACCACGACCGTCGCGGCGAAGGACCGCAGCATGTCGGCGCGTAACGCCTGACCCTCGTCGAAGGAATCCCACAGCGCCACCGCCAACCCGAGCAGCGCGACATCGAATCCCGTCGAGGCCAGTGCCAGCCAGCTGGGCACCAGCCCGAGCGGAATGATCAGAATCGCGTTGCCCAACGCGAAGAACAGCGTCCCGACGATGACGAACCCCGCCACCGGCCGGGGTTGCGACCGTCGCAGCACCGTGGCCAGCATCGCACCCAGCGTCGACAGCGAGATCACCGCGAACATCACCCAGTGGCCCGCGCGTAGCGGCCCGTCCACACTGCCTGCCAGCACCGCGCCGGCCAGCACGGCCGCGGCCACGACGGCGATCAGCAGCGCTTCCCCCGCCCGGCTGCGCCAGCTGTCGCAGGGCCGCGCGAGCTCCGCGAGCACCGCGAACCACGCGACCGCCGGCACCGCGACGAGGTAGATCTCGATCCGGCTGAGCAGATCCGCGTGCGCGGCGCTCGAGACCCGCACCGCGTCGAGCGCGACCACGACCGCGAAGCTGGTCAACCCGATGGCCGCCAGCACCAGGACCGGCTTACGCGGGTCGCGCGCCAGCAGGTACAGGCCCAGCCACCAGCTCATCGTGAACACCACTGCCGACAGCGCAGCCATGGTTCAAGTGTGACACGGGCGATGAGCCGCTTGCGCGAAGAGCAGACGGCAGCGATGAGCCGCTTGCGCGAAGAGCAGACGGCAGCGATGAGCCGCTTGCGCGAAGATCAGACGGCCGCGTCACCTGCCGTAACGGCGGTGGCGCGCGCTGTAGTCGCGAAGCGCGCGCAGGAAGTCCACCCGCCGGAAGGCCGGCCAGTACGCCTCGGTGAACCACATCTCCGAGTACGCGCTCTGCCACAGCAGGAAACCGGAAAGGCGCTGCTCACCGGACGTGCGGATGACCAGGTCCGGGTCGGGTTGACCGGACGTATACAGATTTTCGGAGATCCCCTCGACGGTGACCGCATCGATCAGCTGCTCGGGTGTGGCACCGTTAGCCAGCTCTTTGCTGAGCAGCGCGCGAACCGCGTCGGCGATCTCTTGGCGGCCGCCGTAGGCGACCGCGACGTTGACGTGGAAGGCGCCGTTGCCACGGGTCGATTCGACAGCGTCGCGAAGCCGACGGGCGGGCTCCTCGCCGATCAGCTCGAGGTCGCCGACCGTCTGCACTCTCCAGCGGTTGGCCGGGGCGCAGATCTCCTCCACCACGTCGGTGATGATCTCAATGAGCGCGCCCAGCTCCTCGGGGTCGCGTTGCAAATTCTCCGTCGAGAGCAGATACACCGTGGCCATCTCGATACCGGCGTCGGCGCACCAGCGCAGCATCTCCGCGATCTTCGCAGCGCCGACCCGATAGCCGTAGCTGACGTCGCTGTAACCAAGCTCACGTGCCCATCGGCGGTTGCCGTCGCACAACACCGCGATATGGCGCGGTAGCTCGGACTTTGATCGCTGGAGCCCTTGCCGGAGCCGCAACTGGTAGAGCCGGTACAGCGGTTCCTTCAGGCGCGGCGAAATGATCTCCACGAAAAGTCAGACTACTGTGGCACGGGAGAGATCTATTGCGGGCGATGGAGGTGATATGTCCCTCGGAACCGTCAAAAACACCGCCACCGCAGCGTCGTCGCGGTCGCCGGCCGCCCACGTCGCGGAAGACCTGCCCGAGGCCGTCACTGACGGCGTCGCGCAGGTCCTGGGGAAACCGCGTGCGCGCGGCTGGATACACGTCTACGCCGCGGCCGTCGCGATCATCGCAGGCGCCGCGCTGGTATCCGTCTCGTGGTCGGTCGTTTCGACGCGTGCGGGACTCGCGACGCTTCTCTACACCTTCACAATCGTGGCGATGTTCGCAGTCAGTGGCGCTTATCACCGCATTCACTGGAAGTCGGAGACGGCGCGCGGCTGGATGAAGCGCGTAGACCACTCGATGATCTTCGTTTTCATCGCGGGCAGCTATACCCCATTCGCCCTGCTGGCGTTGCCGCAGAAGAGCGGAATGGTGCTCTTCTGGATCGTCTGGGGCGGGGCGATCGCCGGCGTGCTGCTCAAGACGATGTGGCCATCGGCGCCGCGCTGGGTGGGCGTGCCGCTCTACCTTCTGCTGGGGTGGGTCGCGGCCTGGTTCGTCGGGCCCATCATGCACGGCGCCGGCGTAGCGGCGTTGGTGCTGCTCATCGTCGGTGGCGCGCTGTACAGCATCGGCGGGATCCTCTACGGGCTGAAGTGGCCCGACCCGTGGCCCACCACGTTCGGGCACCACGAGTTCTTCCATGCCTGCACCGCGGTGGCCGCGATCTGCCACTACATCGCGATGTGGTTCGCCGTCTTCTGACGCTGACTGCCGCGAGCGCTACTCGAGAACGGCCACGTCGGCGGGCGACCAGAACGCCCGCATCGACGTGATCTTCGCGTCGGCGTCGAACGTCATCACGCTGATCGGCTCGAGCCTGGTGCGGCTGCCGCCCGCATTCACCGTCATGCGCCACCAGAAGGCGATCTCGTTGCCTGCGGCCCTCAGCGTCACCAATTCGGTTTCCTTGCTGAGGTTTTCGATCGCGGCATAGAATTCGTGGACCGCGCCGCGTCCGCGGCGCACGTCCGACCCGACCGGATCCTCGATGGTCGCGTCATCGGTGTACAGCGCGGTTATCTCGTCGGCGCCACCGGTGGCCAGCAGCTCGAGGTAGCGGTTCACGGTCGCGGCGTAATCGTCGGCGGTCGGCATGGACGGCACGCTACACGCGCGCGCCCAACGCCGCCGCGAGCTCGGATGCCGTGGTGACCGGCAGGTCGCACACCGGGCCGCGACAGACGTAGGCCGCGTCGACCCCGTCGACCCGCCCGCGGCCGGCGAGCAGCTCCGAAGAGTCTGGGGCGCCGCCGACCACGATCGCCCCGCCAGGCGCCAGCACGCGCGCCTCGGCGAGCAACTCCGAGCCGGCGCGGTCGCACGCCACGGCGATCTGCAGCGGCCCGCGCACCGCGGCTTCGGCCAAAGCCAGCCAGTGCGACGCTCCTCGCGGCGCCCGCGCCAGCAGCAACGTGTGCGCGGCCAATGCCTGCTCCGCAGCCCGTCGGTAGCGCTCGCCGTCCGGCGCCAGGTGTCCCGCGATGATCAGGGCCTCGGTGAGAAGCGACGCACCGGACGGGGTGGCGCCGTCGACCGGATCGGCCGGCCGCAACACCAGCCGTTCGGCGTCCGCCGCGGTGTCGAACCACCGGCCGGGAGAGTCCGGATCGGCGAACTGCGCCATCGCGGTGTCCAGAAGGTCGGTGGCGGCCATCAGCCAGGACGCTTCACCGGTGACCTGGTGCAGCGTCAGCAGGCCCGTGGCCAGCGCGCCGTGGTCCTCCAGAATCGCGGGACTGTCCCCGACCTCCCCGCCAAGGCTCGCCCGGCGCAGACGGCCGTTGACGAGGTGAAGGATCAGCAGCGAGTCAGCGCACTGCCGGGCGGCGTCGATGAGGTCCGGACGGCTCAGCGCCACGCCGGCCTCCGCCAGCGCGGTGATCGCCAACCCGTTCCACGCGGTGACCACCTTGTCGTCGCGGCCGGGCTGCACCCGATCATGGCGGGCGGCCAGCAGCGCGGCCTTGACCCGAGCGAGCCGTTCCGGGTCCTCGGGGTCGTGCGGGAGCTGCAGCACCGAGCTGCCGTGCTCGAAGGTGCCATCGTCGGTCACAGCGAAAACCGTTGCGGCCCAGCGCCCGTCGTCGGAGCCCAGAACCTCACGGAGTTCGTCGGGCGTCCACACGTACGTGGAGCCCTCCGTGCCGGCGGCATCGGCGTCCAACGACGAGGCGAACATCGCTCCCGTTACCAGCGCGTCGAGCATGAACGCCGCGGTCTCGGCGGCGACCCGGCGGGCCAGGGCATCGCCGGTGCGCCGCGCCCAGTGGGCGTACGCGCGCAGCAGCAACGCGTTGTCGTACAGCATCTTCTCGAAATGCGGCACCACCCACGATGCGTCAACGCTGTAGCGGGCGAAGCCGCCGGCCAGCTGGTCGTAGATGCCGCCGCGCGCCATCGCGGTTCCGGTGCGCTGCACCGCGGCCAGCGACGCCGGGTCAGACGTGCGTTCGTGGTGGCGCAGCAGCGCCTCCAGCAGCGCGGACGGCGGAAACTTCGGCGCCGCGCCAAACCCGCCGCGCTCATTGTCCTCGTCGGCCAGGATCGCCACGACAGCGGCATCGCACAGGGACGGTTCTATCGCCGGGCCGCCGCCGGGCAGCCCCGCCGACAGTCGGCGCAGCTCGGAGGCGATCTGGTCGCCGGCTTCCTCAACCTCGTCGCGACGCGAGCGCCAGGTGCCGGTCACCGCGGACAGCAGTTCGGTGAACGCCGGCTTCGGGTAGTAGGTGCCGCAGAAGAACGGCCGGCCGTCGGGGGTGAGAAAACACGTCATCGGCCAGCCGCCGTGGCCGGTCAACGCGACGGTGGCATTCATGTAGACCGCGTCGAGGTCCGGTCGTTCCTCGCGGTCGACCTTCACGCAGACGAAGTCGGCGTTCATCGCCTCGGCCACCGCGTCGTCCTCGAACGACTCGTGGGCCATCACGTGGCACCAGTGGCAGGCGGCGTAGCCGATCGACAGCAGGATCGGCACGTCTCGGGACGCCGCCTCAGACAGCGCGTCTTGGCTCCACTGCTGCCAGTGAACCGGGTTATCGGCGTGCTGGCGCAGATATGGGCTGGTGGCGTCCGCGAGCGTGTTAGCCGCCGGGCTCATGCCGTGTTCCCTCGTTGTCCGGGGCGGAATCGGCGGGTTCGCCGGCCGTGCCGTCGTCGGCCGCCTGATCCGGTTCTGGATGGGCCCGGTCGAACCGCTCAGGGAGCTTCTTCAGGTGCCTGTTCATCGACCAGATCAGCGCGAACGTGCCGATCATCAGCACGACGATGATCAGCAGTCCGACCGGGCTGGCCTTGCCGAAGTCGGGGCCGGTGTTGTGCGGAGCGTCGTCAGCGAGCAGCCCGACGGCCACGGCGACGAGGCGGCTCATTGGTCGGTCCCGATCCCGGCGAACAGGTCGGTCTCGGGCAGGTTCATCGGCACGCGGGACCTCGCGAGCTCGAATTCTTCTGTGGGCCAAAGCCTTTGTTGCCATTCGATGGGCGCCCTGAAGAAGTCGCCGGAGGGGTCGATCTGCGAGGCGTGTGCCCGCAGCGCGTCGTCACGCTGACTGAAGTACTCCGAGCATTCGATTCGCGTGGTGACCCGGTGAGCGAAGACGTCGTGGTCGGGGTCCCAATGCTGCAGCCACTTTTCGAACGGGCCAACTTCGCCGTGCTTGGCGAACTCGTCCTGTAGCAGTTGCATGCGCTGACGCAGGAAACCGTGGTTGTAGTACAGCTTCTGCACGGGCCACGGCCTGCCCGAGTCCGGAAACCTGTCCGGGTCACCCGCGGCTTCGAACGCTGCGACCGAAACCTGATGGCAGCGAATGTGGTCCGGGTGCGGGTAGCCGCCGTTCTCGTCGTAGGTGGTCATCACGTGCGGCTTGAACTCGCGGATGAGCCGGGCCAGCGCCTCGGTGGGTTCGTCGAGTGGGACGAGCGCAAAGCACCCTTCGGGCAACGGCGGCGGCGGATCGCCCTGGGGCAGCCCGGAGTCGACGAAACCCAGCCATCGGTGCTCGACACCCAGTATCTCGGCGGCCTTGGCCATCTCGTCGCGCCGGATTTCGGTGATCCGGCCGCGGACCTCGGGCAAGTCCATCGCGGGGTTGAGGATGTCGCCGCGCTCGCCGCCGGTCAGGCTGACCACCAGCACTCGATGGCCTTCTGCGGCGTAGCGCGCCGTCGTGGCCGCGCCCTTGCTGGACTCGTCATCCGGGTGCGCGTGCACGGCCAACAACCGAAATTCGCTCACGTCTGCTCTACCTGGTCCCTCGCTGTGCTGGCGGTCCTGTCGTTGGAACCTATAGTTCCAGTCCTAGTCCTTCCCCTCGACCGACGGGCACCCAAACATTGACCGAGCGTCCACCCGCCCGCTACGGGCGGCAGCGACAGTCGCGACGCACCCGTGGCTGGATCTTCGTCGGTCTGACACTGCTGATTCTTGCGGTAGGCGTCGGGGTCGCAGCCGTCGGCTACCAACGTCTGGGCCGCAGCGACGTCGCGGGCACGCTCGGCGGGTATCGCCTCATCGACGACGAGACCGTGGAAGTGACAATCACGGTGAGCCGCGCCGACCCGTCGCGCCCGGCCGTCTGCATCGTCCGGGGGAGGTCCAAAGACGGCAGCGAAACCGGCAGGCGCGAGGTGCTGGTGGCGCCGTCGACGCAGGAATCGGTGCAGGTGACGACCATCGTCAAGACCAGTCGCCCGGCCGTGATCGGCGACGTCTACGGCTGCGGCTTGGACGTGCCTGCCTATTTGGTCGCGCCCTGAGCCACGCAGATCGGCTCTAAACGGGGATTGCGAAAGCCTGAATGGCGAATGACTTCGCGGTGGTATCATCGGTGAATACACGGTTCCTGCTGGGACCGTGTATTGGCGTATTTGAGCTGATTGCGAATCTGCGAAAACGGCAATACACGCGGTCTGTCCGCATGCTCCCGGCAGACAGACAGACTGCCGTCGCGAGCGGTCGCGACACGAGGAACGAGGAGGTCGACGAGATGACAACCGACACGCAGGTGACCTGGTTGACCCAGGAAGCGTACGACCGCCTGAAGGCCGAGCTCGACCAGCTCATCGCCAATCGCCCGGTCATCGCGGCCGAGATCAACGACCGGCGCGAGGAGGGCGACCTGCGCGAGAACGGCGGCTATCACGCCGCCCGTGATGAGCAGGGTCAGCAGGAGGCGCGCATCCGGCAACTCCAGGAGCTGCTGAACAACGCCAAGGTCGGCGAGGCGCCCAAGCAGTCCGGAGTGGCGCTGCCGGGCTCGGTGGTGACGGTGTACTACGACGACGACAAGTCCGACAAGGAGAAGTTCCTCATCGCCACCCGCCAAGAGGGCGTCAGTGACGGCAAGCTCGAGGTCTACTCGCCGAACTCCCCGCTCGGTGGCGCGCTGATCGACGCGAAGGTCGGCGAGACGCGCTCCTACACGTTGCCCAACGGCAAGACCGCAAAGGTGACCCTGGTCAGCGCCGAGCCCTACCACTCGTAACCGGGCGCCGGCACGTCGAGCGGTTAAGGTCGCTCATGGCGCAGATCGCCGAGGACCTGCTACTGCTGCTGCTCGACAACGCGGCCAACCGGCCTGCACTGGACAGAGACCGCCGGGAGAAGGTGCTCGGCGCCGCGGTGCTGTTGGACTTGGCTTGGGCCTGCAGGATCCGCCCGTCGGTGGACGGTGAGCCGATCGCACCGGGACGGCTGCTGCTGTTGGCGGGACCCGCTCTGGGCGACCCGATCCTCGATCCGGCCCTGCGGCTGCTGCGGCGCCGCCCGCTGAAACCCAGTGCGGCCGTGGCAAAGATACGGCGCGGCATCGAACCGGCGTTGCTGCGCCATCTCGAGGAGGGCGGCCACATCAGGCCAATACAGCTGCGGGGCAACCGGTTCAACGGCTCGGAGGTCTGGCCGATGGCGAACCGTTCCCGCGTGAACGAAGTACGCTCGGCCCTGCTGGCGGCGTTGTTCGAGCGCCGGAGTCCGTCGCCGAGGACCGCGGCGATCATCTCGCTCCTGCACCCGGTGGACGGATTGGGGGCGCTGCTGAGCCTCAACGAGCGCGGCTGGCAGTGGGTCAACTCCCGAGCGGCCGACATCGCAGGCGGTAGCTGGGTCGACGAGTCCGCCGGCGCGGTGGAACTGCCGCAGGTGAACCTGGCGGTGACGGCGTCAGCGGTGCAGCAAGCGTTAACGTAGCGCCTGCTCGAGGTCGCCGATCAGGTCGTCGATGTCTTCTATTCCCACCGACAAGCGCACAAGGTCGTCGGGCACCTCGAGCAGCGACCCGGCAGTCGATGCGTGGGTCATCTCCCCGGGATGCTCGATCAGCGACTCGACCCCACCCAGCGACTCGGCAAGAATGAAAATCTCTGTGCGAGCACATAGATCGAGAGCGGCCCGCCGACCCCCGCGCAGCCGCACCGACACCATGCCGCCGAACCCGCTCATCTGACGGGCGGCAATGTCGTGTCCCGGGTGGCCGGGCAATCCCGGATACAGCGTGGCGCTGACGGCGGGATGCTCGGCGAGGAACTCGGCCACCCGCGTGGCATTTTCGGTGTGCCGCTGCATCCGGATCACCAGCGTCTTGAGGCCACGCAGCGTCAAGTATGCATCGAACGGCCCCGGAACCGCGCCCGCACCGTTCTGCAGGAAGCCGAATGCGACATCCGTCTCTTCTTCATTGGTCAGCAGCGCACCGCCCACCACGTCGGAATGCCCACCGATGTACTTCGTGGTGGAGTGCAACGCGATGTCGGCACCGAGGGTCAGTGGACGCTGCAAGGCAGGCGACGCAAAAGTGTTGTCCACCAAAACTTTGGCCGACCGCTCGTGGGCCAGCTCGGCGATCGAGGCGATGTCGGCGATCGTCAGCAGCGGATTCGTCGGCGTCTCAACCCATATCAGCTTTGTGTCACCGGTGATCGCGTCACGCACGGCGTCGAGGTCCGACTGGCCGACCGCCGTGTAGGTCAAACCCCACAGCGTGAGCACCTTATCGATGAGCCGAAACGTTCCGCCGTACGCGTCATTGGGGATCACCACGTGGTCGCCGGGCCGCAGCAACGCGCGCAGCGCGCAGTCGGTGGCCGCCATGCCCGAGCTGAACGCCCGCCCGAACGCCGCCTCCTCCACCGCTGCGAGCGAGGCCTCCAACGCGCTGCGGGTGGGGTTGCCGGTGCGCGAGTACTCGAAGCCGCCACGCAGATCGCCGACGCCGTCCTGCGCGAACGTCGAGCTGGCATAGATCGGGGTGTTGACGGCGCCGGTCACCGGATCAGGCCGATAACCTGCGTGGATGGCGCGCGTCGCCAGGCCGCGCTCGCTGTCGCCGGCCGAGGTGCTCCGGTGTTCGGGACCCATGGTGTTCGAGCCTATCGAGAGGTCGGGACGGCGCCCTTCGTCAAGCCCCTTCGGTGTAGACATAGGGCATGGGTACCGCCGCCGGGATTGAGGACCTGCTCGACGTCGACTCGCTGCTGTCGGCCGAAGAGATCGAGCTGCGCAACACCGTTCGCCGGTTCGGCGAGCAGCGCCTGCGCCCGCATGTCGCCGAGTGGTTCGAAACCGGCGACGTGCCCGCCCGCGAGCTGGCCGCCGACCTGGGCAAGCTGGGACTGCTCGGCATGCACCTGAAGGGGTACGGCTGCGGGGGATCGACGGCCACCGCCTACGGGCTGGTGTGCCAGGAGCTGGAGGCCGTGGACAGCGGGCTGCGCAGCCTGGTGTCGGTGCAGGGCTCGTTGGCGATGTTCGCGATCCACCGGCACGGCACCGAAGAGCAGCGCAAGCAGTGGCTGCCGTCGATGGCGACCGGCGAGGCGGTCGGCTGCTTCGGCCTCACCGAAGCGGACTTCGGGTCGAATCCCGCCGGGATGCGAACGAAAGCGCGTCGCGACGGCAGCGACTGGATTCTCAACGGCTCGAAGATGTGGATCACCAACGGGACCGTCGCCGACGTCGCGATCGTCTGGGCGAGAACGGACGAAGGGATCGCGGGCTTCGTCGTGCCGACCGACACCGCGGGCTTCTCGGCACGCACGATGTCACACAAGCTTTCGCTGCGCGCCTCAATCACCTCGGAGCTGGCGTTCGACGACGTCCGGCTACCCACCGATGCGAAACTGCCTGAGGCGCGGGGCTTGTCGGGCCCGCTGGCCTGCTTGTCGGAAGCCCGGTTCGGGATCGTCTTCGGCGCGGTCGGTGCGGCCCGCGACTGCCTGGAGGCGACGCTCGATTATGTGACAACCCGGGAGGTGTTCGACAAGCCCCTATCCGCGTATCAACTGACGCAGGCCAAGCTCGCAGACATGGCGGTCGAACTGGGCAAGGCGCAGCTGCTCGCGGTGCACCTCGGCCACCTGAAGGACGCCGGGACGATCCGCCCCGACCAGGTCAGCTTCGGCAAGCTCAACAATGTCCGGGAAGCGATAGCCATCGCCCGCCAATGCCGAACATTGTTGGGCGCCAACGGGATCACGCTGGAGTATCCGGTGATCCGGCATGCCAACAATCTCGAGTCGGTGTTGACGTATGAAGGCACCTCGGAGGTGCACCAGCTGGTCATCGGCGAAGCGTTGACCGGCGTCAGTGCATTCCGGTAGGCATTCCGGTAGGCCGTTGTTCTGGCCCCGGGTGGGCGCCGCACTTCGCGGGCACCCACCCGGGAGCGAACTCAGGCGGCTACGGGGTCAGCGGCGCCACTTGACCGCCAGTGAGGCGACGGTAGGTGTACACCTCGAACAGGCCCGCCACGGGGCCGGCGACGATGAGCCCGACGAAGCAGACAATCGCGCCGACCAACAGGATCACTGCCATCACCAGGTAGGCGACAATAGTGTTGCCGATATTGTCCTTGACGATGTCGAAGCTGGCCTTGACCGCGTCGATGGGCGAGAGGTTGCGGTCGAGCAGTGCGACGACCGTGAACATCAAGAACAACGCCACGATGATGCCGCCGATGATGCACAGCGAGCCGACTGCGGTCAGGACGCCCATGATTATCGTGGCGACGATGACGGCGCCGATGTTGCGGGGCTTGAAGAAGTCCCCGATCGCAACCGGACGCCCGTCAGCCATCTGCAGCAGGCCGCTGATGTACGCGGACTGGACCACGGCACCGACCACCAGCAACACGGCGTAACCGATGATCATCACCACGATGCTGCCTGCACCCATCCCCGAACTGTAGGAGTACGAGACACCGGTGTCAGTCGACGTGTAGCTGGTTTCGGGTGCCGGGGCCAGCGCCATCGCCACGCCGTAGGTGATCCCGTACAACACGCCCAGGATCACGCCGTACACCAGGGTTGGGACGATCAGTGCGGCAGCGTTCTTGCTGAACTTGTTCCACGCCCACGAAAGCGCCTCGCCGACGTTGTACGGCTGCGCGCCGCCGAAGCCCGGACCGCCAGGCGCCGGCGGCGGGTAAGCGCCACCCTGCGGCGGGGGTGGTGGCGGATAACCACCGCCGGGAGGCGGCGGGGGTGGATAACCACCCTGCGGCGGCTGCGGCGGCGGGTAGCCGCCGGGAGGCGGCGGGGGTGGATAACCACCCTGCGGCGGCGGCTGCGGCGGATAGTTTCCAGGGGGTGGACCAGGCGGGGGTTGTTCGGTCATGGGCGCCTTCCTTGTTGCAGCGAGGTTGCCGAACTAAAACGGTGCTTACCCTAACCCGAGAAAGCGCTTCGAACACGCGGACAAGAAAAAACACCTGAATGCTCAGGTCCGGCCGGCACCGCCAGACAAGAATCCGAGCAGATCCGCGCGGGTAATCACCCCGATGGGCTTACCCTCCCCGACGACCATCAGTGCATCGCACTCGCGCAGCATCTTGGCGGCGGTTCCAACAAGCTCGCCCGCGCCGATCATCGGCATCGGCGCGCTCATGTGCTGCGCCACCGCGTCCGCGAGTTTGGCGCGACCCTCGAACACCGCCGACAGCAGTTCGCGCTCCGTCACGCTGCCCGCGACCTCTCCTGCCATCACGGGTGGTTCGGCACCCACGACCGGCATCTGCGAAACTCCGTATTCGCGCAGGATGCCGATCGCGTCGCGAATCGTTTCCGACGGGTGGGTGTGCACAAGGTCCGGCAGCGCACCGGACTTGCCGCGCAACACATCTCCGATAGTCGGTTGGGTTACCGACCCGTCCAGGCGGCTTCGCAAGAAACCGTACGACGACATCCAGTCGTCGCTGAAAATCTTTGACATGTAACCACGCCCACCGTCGGGGAGCAGAACCACCACCAGAGCGTCGGGCCCGGCCCGCTCAGCGACTTTCACCGCCGCGACCACCGCCATGCCGCACGAACCACCAACCAGCAGTGCCTCTTCGCGGGCGAGTCGCCGGGTCATCTCGAAGGAGTCGGCGTCCGACACGGCGATGATCTCGTCGGGAACGCTGCGGTCATACGCGGCCGGCCAGAAGTCCTCGCCGACGCCCTCGACCAGATACGGCCGCCCGGAGCCGCCCGAGTAGACCGAGCCCTCCGGATCGACCCCGACGACGCGCACCCGGCCCTCTGATCGGCCGCCCGAAACCTCCTTGAGGTAGCGGCCTGCGCCGGTGATGGTGCCGCCGGTTCCCACACCGGCGACGAAATGGGTCACCGTCCCATCGGTGTCGGCCCAGACCTCCGGGCCGGTGGTCTCGTAGTGGCTGGCGGGCCCGTTCGGGTTGGAGTACTGGTCGGGCTTCCACGCGCCGTCGGTCTCTTCGACCAGACGGTCGGAGACGCTGTAGTAGCTATCGGGATGGTCGGGCGGCACGGCGGTCGGGCAGACGACGACCTCGGCGCCGTATGCGCGAAGCACGTTCTGTTTGTCCTCGCTGACCTTGTCGGGGCAGACGAAGATGCATCTGTAGCCGCGCAGCTGAGCCACCAGGGCCAGGCCGACGCCCGTATTGCCCGATGTCGGCTCGACGATGGTTCCGCCGGGCCGCAACTCGCCGCTCTCCTCAGCGGCGTCGAGCATTTTGACGGCGATCCGATCCTTGACGCTGCCGCCCGGATTGAGGTATTCGACCTTCGCCAGTAACCTGCCCGCACCCTCGGGTACCACCGAATTCAGCTCGACCAGAGGGGTGTTGCCGATCAGCTCGCTGACATGTCGGGCAATCCGCATGCGTCCATGATCGCAGCCTGCGTTTCGAGGGGATGAGCGGCTCGCGCGAAGACCGGAAAACACCGACCGCGCGGCCGAATGTCAGACCGCTCTACGCCTGCGAGATCTGCTAACCGGTGGCTTCGCGGATGTAGTCCCCGATCTGGCGCAGCGAGCGGACCGCTTCGGGCACCATCGGCGCACACAACTGGAACACGTGCATCTGGCCGGGCCAGACGCGCACCTCGGCGGGCACCCCGGCCGCCGCCAGCCGGCGCGCGGCCAACCTGGCGTCGGAGAGCAGCACCTCGGAGCCCGACACATGGATCAGTGTGCGGGGCAGACCGGGCTCGATGTGATCCACCGGCTCGTAGATCTCTTCGGGTTGGCCGTCGACGGCGCGCCGCGCAGCCGCCCGCTCGATGAGCTCGAGCAATGCGTCAAAAGCCTTGGGCGGGAACATCGCATCGGATCGGATGTTCGCATGCGCCTTCTTCGACTCCGTGTCCAACTGCATCAGCGGCGACAGTGACACCATCGCCGCCGGCTCTTCTCCTTCGGTCAGCAGCCGTTCGGCCAGCGCCAGCGTGAGGTAGCCGCCAGCCGAATCTCCCGCCAGCACAATCTGATCCGGCTGGTAGCCCAGATCGCGCAGCCACTCGTAACCGTCGTAGCAGTCGTCGATCGCCTCGCCGATCGAGTGCTTCGGGATCATCCGGTAGTTGAGCACCAGGACGGGCGAGTCGGCGTAATGAGAGATCATCGTGGTCAGCCGACCGTGTGTGTTCGCTCCGCACGTCAAAAACGCCCCACCGTGCATGTACAGGACGACGCGGCGCTTCCCGTCGGCCGGCAGCACGCCCTTGGCGCGAACCAGCTGGGCGGTGCAGTGCGGCAGCTTGATCGTCGCGCGGACGGTGCCCGGGGTGGGCAACAGAGCCCGGGAAGCAAAGTCGACGAGGCCCCACGGCCAGGGCAGGAACGAGATGTGGCTTCCGATTGTCAGGGTCGGACGGATTGTTAGCCGGGCGCCCAGCCAGGCCAGCCGCCCGGCGATACTAGGACCGTCTTCTATCACCTCGACAGGCGCGCCGTCGGAAACCGGGTACCGACGAGTTTTTAGCGCTCTACCTGCGCGGATGTGTGCGCGAGGAGAACCCGAGACCTTCGTTGGTGCGGTCATGTCATACTCCTACGCCGATGTAGGGCGGGTCCGACGGGGGCGCCGTCAATTCCCGGTAACTTAGCTTGACATCCATAGCACGTTCAACAATCAAACACGGCGTTTTGATGCCGGATCCGATATTGGTCCGTAATCGCCTCGAGTTTCACGAGCGTTTTCCGGCCTTTGCGCACCTAGACTTGATGTGTGGGCTTCCGCACACCGCGCCGGTCGACCATCGCCTTAGCGGCCGTAGGAGTGCTCGCATCCTCCGGCGGCGCGTACGTGGGCGCCCGAAACTTCTTGAACGGGCAGGCGGATCGGGCGCGCAGCGTGATTCCGAGGACCTGGGAGGCGCCGCCGCGCGCGGACGGCGTCTACACCGCAGGCGGTGGCCCGGTTCAGCGCTGGTCCCGCGACGTGCCATTTGACCTGCACCTGATGATTTTCGGGGACTCCACGGCAACCGGTTTGGGCTGCGACTCCGCCGACGACGTGCCCGGCGTGAGGCTAGCGCGCAGCCTCGCCGAGGAGACCGGTAAGCGAATCCGGTTGAACACCAAGGCCATACCCGGCGCGACGTCGAAGGGATTGTCCGGCCAGGTCGACGCGATGTTCGTCGCCGGACCGCCGCCGGACGCCGCGGTGATCATGATCGGCGCCAACGACATCACCGCGCTCAACGGCATCGGCGCCTCGGCGCGCCGGCTCAGCGTGGCCGTTCGCCGCCTGCGCAAGAGCGGCGCCGTGGTCGTCGTAGGCACCTGCCCCGACTTCGGTGTGATCGCCGCGATTCCGCAGCCGCTGCGGTGGACCGCGCGATATCGAGGACTTCGGCTGGCCCGCGCGCAGGCCGCCGCGGTCCGCAATGCGGGCGGGATCCCTGTGCCGATGGCCGACCTGCTCGCGCCGGAGTTCCTGGACGCGCCGGAACTGCTGTTTTCCGAAGACAAGTACCACCCGTCGGCGGCCGGTTACGCGCTGGCGGCCAAGCAGCTGTTCCCGGCACTGTGCAACGCGCTCGGCGAGTGGACCGGCGGGCCGGTGCCCGAGCTGCCGTGGGTGTCACGCGCCGCCGAGGCCAGGACACTGCGGAGCCGGCTGCGGCGGTTCGCCCGGGTGTGGCGGCGAACGACGGGCGTTCCGGCACCGGTCGTGGTGCCCGCGAGCTGACCCGATAGGTTCTGCTGTAGTTCACCGCACTACAGGAGGCGTCGTGTCCGAAGCCGTCATTGTCTCGACCGCCCGTTCGCCGATCGGCCGCGCCGGCAAGGGTTCGCTGGTCGACATCCGTCCCGACGACCTCGCGGCGCAGATGGTGCGCGCCGCACTCGACAAGGTGCCGGCGCTTGATCCGCACGACCTGGAGGACCTGATCATGGGGTGCGGACAGCCCGGCGGCGAGGCCGGCTTCAACATCGGCCGCGCGGTGGCCGTCGAGCTCGGCTACGACTTCCTGCCCGGCACGACCGTCAACCGCTACTGCTCGTCGTCGTTACAAACCACCCGCATGGCATTTCACGCCATCAAGGCCGGCGAGGGCAACGCGTTCGTCTCTGCCGGCGTCGAGACGGTGTCGCGCTTCCCGAGGGGAACGTCGGACGGCTGGCCGGACTCTCACAACCCGCTGTTCGCCGACGCGGAGGAGCGAAGCACGCAGGCTGCTGCAGGTGCGGATGAATGGCACGATCCCCGCGGGGACGGCGTGCTGCCCGACGTCTACATCGCAATGGGACAGACCGCGGAAAACGTTGTCCTGCTTACCGGTATCAGCCGTGAGGACCAAGACCACTGGGGCGTGCGCAGCCAGAACCGGGCCGAGCAAGCCATCGCCAACGGCTTCTTCGAGCGGGAGATCGTCGCAGTGAGGCTGCCGGACGGATCGACCGTCAGCACGGACGACGGGCCGCGGCCAGGGACGACCTACGAGAAAGTGAGCCAGCTGAAGCCGGTGTTCCGGCCGAACGGCACGGTCACCGCCGGCAACGCGTGCCCGCTGAACGACGGCGCGGCGGCCGTGGTGATCACCAGCGACACAAGGGCACAAGAACTCGGCCTGAAGCCGCTGGCGCGCATCGTGGCCACCGGCGTGAGCGGGCTGTCGCCGGAGATCATGGGGCTGGGGCCGATCGATGCGACTCGCAAGGCGCTGGCCAATGCCGGCATGTCGATCGGCGACATCGATCTGGTCGAGATCAACGAGGCGTTCGCGGTGCAGGTGCTCGCCTCGGCGCGCGAGCTCGGCATCGACGAGGACAAGCTGAACGTCTCGGGTGGCGCAATCGCGTTGGGCCATCCCTTCGGAATGACCGGCGCGCGAATTACCGCCACACTTTTGAACAACCTGCAGACCTACGACAAGACCCTGGGCCTCGAGACGATGTGCGTCGGCGGGGGCCAGGGCATGGCGATGGTCATCGAGCGCCTGTCCTAAGGGGCTTGGCAGGCCCTAAGGGGCTTGGGAAGTCTCAGGGGGCTCGGCAGGCCTTAGGCGGCTCGGCAAGCGCCGAATGTGAATCTGGCGACGCCGAATCGGCGTGTCGCGTCGTCGAATTCACTGTCGCGGCGGCTCGGTATGTGAACGGCCCGGCACCGCGGTGCCGGGCCGTTGCACAGTCGTCGAAGCTAGCTTCTCGAGAAGTAGCTGAGCAGACGCAGGACCTCCAGGTACAGCCACACGAGCGTGACTGTCAGGCCCAGCGCGATGCCCCATGCGGCTTTCTCCGGAGCGCCGGCCCGAATCGCCTGGTCGGCTTGGTCGAAGTCGGCCAGGAAGAAGAACGCCGCAAGGCCGATCATCAACAGCGAAAAGAGGATCGCCAGCGGGCCGCCGTCGCGCAGCGGTCCGGCCGAGTGCGAGAACAGGCCGACCACCAGGTTGACGAGCATGAGCGCGACCGCGCCGAAACCTGCGGCGACGAGGAAGCGGGTGAACTTCGGCGTCACCCGGATGGCGCCGGTCTTGTACACGACGAGCATGCCGAAGAACACGCCGAGAGTTCCGACGACGGCCTGGCTGATGAGCGCTCCGGCGCTGACACCGTGCACCATCAAATTCGCGACGACAAACGAGAACGTGCCAACCACCAGGCCCTCGCATGCGGCGTAGCTGAGCACGATCGCGGGGTTGTCCTGCTTGCGGCCGAAGATCGCGACGAGCACAAGCACGAGGCCACCGATCATGCCACCCCAGAGGAGCGGCGCGGCCAGCGCGAGGTTCTGCGCAACCAGGAAGTACGACGCCACCGCCGCCACAACCAGCACACCGAGCGTGATGCCGGTCTTGGTGACGACATCGTCGACCGTTATCGGGCGCGAGACACCCGTCTGCCGCTGATCGAGGTAGGGCTGCTCCTGATAGACCTGCTGTGCACCGGCGGCGTAACCGGTGCCGAACTGCGCGTATCCGCCCTGCTGCTTAGGCAGCGATCGAAATACCGGGTTACTGGACTCCCGCACCGTCGGTTCCTCTCATGTGGTGTGTTCTGATGTGTTCCGAGAACAACCGTCCAACGAATGACGGCCCTGCGTAGGTTCCCGGACGTGATTTCCGAGGTAAACCTTAACCCGCGGGCGATCCACCTGGGGAGACGATCTAGATTGCTGTCCCGTGACGGGTGAACCCGACGAGATCCTGACCCGCGCCGCAGGCGGCGTCCGTTTTCTGATTCTGAACCGGCCCAAGGCGATCAATTCGCTTACACATTCGATGGTCAACACCATTCACACGGTCCTGCGCGACTGGGAACAGGACGACGACGTCGCGGCCGTGGTGGTCGCGGGTGCGGGTGAGCGCGGCTTATGCGCGGGTGGCGACATCGTCGCGATCTACCACAGCGCCCGTGCCGACGGCGCTGAAGCCAGGCAGTTCTGGCACGACGAGTACCTCCTGAACGGCTACATCGCGCGCTATCGCAAGCCGTACATCGCTCTGATGGACGGCATCGTGATGGGCGGCGGTGTCGGCGTCGGCGTGCATGGAAGCACCCGCGTCGTGAGCGACACGACGAAGATGGCGATGCCCGAGGTCGGCATCGGCTTCGTCCCGGACGTCGGCGGCACGTACTACCTGTCGCGCGCACCCGGCAATGTGGGCCTGCACGCCGCGCTCACCGGCGCACCGTTCTCAGGGTCCGACGCGATCGCGATCGGCTTTGCCGATCACTATGTGCCCCACGCGGCGCTCGACGACTTCGCCCGGGCGATCGTCGACGACGGTGCCGAAGCGGCGCTTGATCGCCACGCCGTCGCGCCGCCGTCCAGTGAGCTTGTCACGCAACGGAGTTGGATCGACGAGTGCTTTTCCGGCGAGACCGTCACCGACATCGTCGCGGCGCTGCGCGGACACGATGCGGGTCCCGCCAACGACGCCGCCAACCTGATCGCGACCCGCTCCCCCACGGCACTCGCCGTGGCGCTGGAGGCGGTGCGCCGGGCGGCTCGGCTTCAGACACTGGAAGACATTCTGCGCCAGGAGTATCGAGTGTCGTGCGGGACACTGCGCCACCCCGATCTGGTGGAGGGCATCCGCGCGCAGGTTATCGACAAGGACCGCAACCCGAAATGGTCGCCGTCCCGGATATCAGCGGTCAGCGCTGCCGACGTCGAGACGTTCTTCGCGCCCGTGGAGAATGATCTGTCGTTCTAGAAGGGAACTTTGGCATGTCATCTCACACGACCTACGAGACCATCGTCGTCGACCGGCAAGACCGCGTTGCGACGATCCAGCTGAACCGGCCCGATGCACTCAACGCGCTCAACGCCCAGGTGATGAAGGAGGTCACCGCGGCCGCAGCCGAACTGGATGCCGACGACGGAATCGGCGCGATCATCGTCACCGGTTCGGCCAGGGCATTCGCCGCGGGCGCGGACATCAAGGAGATGTCGAGGCTGTCGTTTGCGGACGCCTTCTCGGGCGACTACTTCGCGGCCTGGGGCAAGTTCGCCGCGGTGCGCACTCCGACCATCGCTGCGGTCGCGGGTTATGCGCTCGGTGGCGGCTGCGAGCTGGCGATGATGTGCGACCTGCTGATCGCCGCCGACACCGCGAAGTTCGGCCAACCCGAGATCAAGCTCGGCGTGCTGCCCGGAATGGGGGGCTCGCAGCGGCTCACTCGCGCGATCGGGAAGGCCAAGGCGATGGACCTGATCCTGACGGGCCGCAACATGGATGCCGCCGAGGCCGAACACAGCGGACTGGTGTCGCGGGTGGTGCCCGCCGATGAACTCCTGCGCGAAGCCCAGGGGATCGCGGCCACGATCGCTGCGATGTCGCTGTCGGCGGCCCGGATGGCCAAAGAGGCGGTCAACCGGGCGTTCGAATCGCCGCTGTCGGAAGGGCTTCTGTACGAACGCCGACTCTTCCACTCCGCGTTCGCCACCGACGACCAGAGCGAGGGGATGGCCGCGTTTATCGAGAAACGCACCCCAAACTTCACCCACCGCTGAAGATGAGGGGATGACCGACACAGCGGCCGCCGGCCCCGCCGACGAAGCACCCGAGGCCGACGCAGAGGAACAGTCCAAGGCACCTCCCGGAAAACCTGCTGAGAAGCCTGCCGAGGAATCGGAGAAGAGGCCGGACTGGTGGGTCCGTCGATACACGTTCACCGGCACCGCGGTCGGGCTGGTGTTCCTGTGGTTGTCGATGACGCCCTCGCTGCTGCCCCGCGGGCCGCTGTTCCAGGGCCTCGTCAGCGGCGCCGCGGGAGCGATCGGCTACGCGCTCGGCGTGTTTTCGGTGTGGCTGGCGCGGTTCATCTTGTCCAAGGACAGCAGCCCCAGACCGCCAAAGCGCGCGTGGCTGGTGCTCGTGGTCGTCGGCATAGCCGGCACCGTCGGCATGATCATCTGGTTTCACGTCTGGCAGGACCACGTTCGCGACGCGGTGGGCGTGCCGCGGCTGACGTGGCACGACTACCCGCTCGCCGCGGTGCTGTCGATCGTGGCGCTGTTCGTGTTCGTGGAGATCGGACAGCTGATCGGCCGCTTCATCAGATTCCTGGTGCGCCAGCTGAATCGCGTTGCACCGCCGAGAGTCTCCGCGGTCGTCGCGGTCGTGCTCGTCATCGCGCTGTTCATCGCGATCCTCAACGGCGTCGTCCTGCGGGTCGGCATGCAATTCCTCAACAACACCTTCGAGGCCGTCAACAACGAAATGGACCCGGACAGCCCGGCGCCCACCAGCACGCTACGGTCGGGCGGACCCGGTTCCCTGGTGAAGTGGGCGGAGCTCGGTCACCAGGGCCGCACCTTCGTCGACACCGGCCCCACCGTCGAGGAGCTGTCGAAGTTCAACGGCGCCCCGGCTGTTGAACCGATCCGTGCCTACGCGGGTTTGGAGTCCGCCAAAGGCATAAAGGCCATCGCGGACGTGGCCGCCCGTGAGCTGGAGCGGATGGGCGGCCTGAAGCGCAAGGTCGTCGCTGTCGCGACCACCACCGGGACCGGCTGGATCAACGAAGCCGAGGCCGAGGCGATCGAGTACATGTTCAATGGCGATTCCGCGATCGTCAGCATGCAGTACTCGTTCCTGCCGAGCTGGTTGTCGTTCCTGGTGGACAAGGAGAACGCCCGTCAGGCAGGGCAGGCGCTCTTTGAGGCGGTGTCGGCACGGGTGCGCGCGCTCCCCGAAGGACAGCGGCCGAAGCTCGTCGTGTTCGGCGAGAGCCTCGGGTCGTTCGGGGGCGAGGCGCCGTTCCTGTCAGTCAACAACATCGTCGCCCGCACCGACGGGGCATTGTTCTCAGGTCCGACGTTCAACAACACGATGTGGCAGGAGGCCACCGAGGGTCGCGATGAGGGCTCGCCGGAGTGGCTACCGATCTATCAGCATGGTGAGAACGTGCGCTTCTCCGCCCGCGCAGGCGACCTCGACCGTCCGAACGCGCCGTGGGGCCAGCCGCGGATCGTGTACCTGCAGCACGCGTCGGATCCGATCGCGTGGTGGAATCCCGACCTGCTGTTCTCGGAACCCGACTGGCTCAGGGAGCCTCCCGGCTACGACCGGCCCCGGGACATGTTCTGGTTTCCGGTGGTGACGTTCCTGCAGGTGTCGGCCGACATGGCGGTCGCGGTGGATGTGCCCGACGGCCACGGGCACCGATACGTCAGGGACGTCGTGAACGGGTGGGCGGCCGTTCTGCAGCCGCCCGGATGGACGCCGGAGAAGACCGAGCGGCTGCGCGGGATAGTGAAGGCACCCGAGTAGCAGCGGGTCAGGCCAGCTCGGCCAGCGCGCCGGTCTCACAGAGAGCCCGGTAGCCCCCGACGACGTCGGTGGCCCGGTGCAGCCCGAGGTCCTGCAGTGCCGCCGCGGCAAGGCTCGAGGTATAGCCCTCCGAGCAGAGCACCACCCACTCAACGTCGTCATCGACGGCCTGCGGCAGCCGCGCCTCGCTGGTGGGGTCGCAGCGCCACTCCAGAACATTGCGTTCGATGACCAGCGCCGCAGGCACGCCGCCGTCACGCTCGCGTTGCGCCTGCGGCCGAATGTCAACCAGCACCGCACCCCGGCGAAGCGCGTCGGGCACCTGGCGTGCGGGCAGCCGGCGCAACCGGTCACGCGCGGCGGCGAGGACATCATCGATGCGGCTGGTCGACGCTTCCGTGGTCACTGGCCCTCCGGAGTGTCGGTCAATTCGGTGCGAACACGACGCAGGGTGTCGCGTTCGGTGATCTCGTAGTAGGACATCGCGGTGAGCGGCGGTGAGTAGGCGTGGACGCTCAGCGTCGAAACGTGCGACGACCCGGCGCCCAACGGCGCCCACGTCACGTCATGCACCCAGCCGAGCGGGAACGCGGCCTGGTCGCCTGCGGCGAGCCGACGACGGCGTAATTGGTCTCCGGTCCACCGGAATTCGTGCAGCGCGCCGGTGAGCAGGGTCATCGCACCAAGGGAGCCGGAGTGGTCATGCAGTTCGGTGGTCTCGCCCGGAACCCAGCTGATCAGCCAGACGTCGAGTTCGTCGTCGCTGTGCAACCTGGTGAACCAGCGGTCGTTGGCCGGGATGCCGGCCGCCGGCAGCAGGGGGTCATAGCGGCGGTTGAGGACGTCGTCGGCGTGCTGGTCGGTGATGTGCAACAGGTCGGGCAATCTAAGCCGCGTGGGTCCGGGTACCGCGGGAATCACAGACGAACGCAACGCAGCGGAGTGTGCGGGCATAAGGAGAGCTTTCAGAGATGGGGTGGACGAATCGGGGGCGGGCAGGCTAGGCCCGACAACACTCCCGAGTGCCGATGAATCCCATCACGACAAATAGTCTTGCACACATGAGTGCCGTGCGCTGTTGCCGGGGTTCGCTGGCAGGTCTGTCGACCGGTGCCGCGCTGGCGATGGTCCTGATCGGTTGTTCGTCGTCGCACCCGGTGACGCCGTCGTCGTCCTCGAGTTCGACGGCCACCGCCGCGGAGGCCCCGGGGCCCGTGCAAGTCGGAATCTCGCCCGGGGGCGTGACGACATCGCTGAGCGCGCCGGCGTCCTCGACCGAGGAGGAGTTCTATCAGGCCTGCCATTGGGCGCGGCTGTGGATGGCCGACAAGCCCGGAGACCCGCACGCCCAGGTCGAGCCCTATCTGGCCATGGTTCAGGCCTCGCCGACGGGTGAGAACGGCAGCTGGCACACGCCGTGGTCTCAGTTGAGCCAGGAACGACAGGCTG
This sequence comes from uncultured Actinomycetota bacterium, assembly GCA_963828065.1. GTDB lineage: Bacteria > Actinomycetota > Actinomycetes > Mycobacteriales > Mycobacteriaceae > Mycobacterium. Next base: position 295,913 of record CAWHDL010000021.1, read on the forward strand.
GGCTGATCGTCGCGGTCACGTCGGCCGCGGACGGTCTCTGCGATTAGCCGGCCGCGCGGACCCGGCGGTTATGCACATCGATCACGACCAGCGACGCGTCGAGCAGCGGCGCGCTGATCTGGTGTGCTCCCGCCCGGCCGGCAAGTTCTGAGAGCACCCCGATTTCAACGGGCCGCCCAGCGGCCATGTCGCGGAACATCGATGGGCCGAACGCCGACGACGGGTCGGTGAGAATCGCCTCGAGGCCGGCTCGCACACGTTCGGCAAGGGGGGATCCGTCGGCCGTCGCGATCGACGCGACCTCGTCGAGAACGTTGCGGGCCAACGTAATTCCCCCGTCGGCACGTACCACAGTGCCGATCTCTTCGCCCACCAGACAGGTGAGTACGGCCGTCGATGTGATGAACGCGAACTTCTCCCACATCGCCGCGATGATGTCGCGGCGCACCGTCACAGCGATGTTGTGCACGCTGAGCTCGGCCACCACACGGTCAAGCGCTTCCGAACCGGCGCCGTCGAGCTGTCCGATCTGGATCTCGACCCCCGGCGTGACGACGTGGACGGTGCCGTCGGGCAGCAGTGAGGTGGCCAGCCGAGTCGCCGCACCCAGCACTCGGTCCTGCCCGAAAGCGGCCGTCAGCAGCGACAAGTGCCGCATCCCATTCATGAGCGGCACGAACCTTGTCGCCGCACCGACCGCGGCGCCAACGTCGCGGATCGCCGATTCGACCGCGTCTGTGCGGACGGCGACGACGACGACGTCGTAGGCAGTGTCGACGTCCGCAGCGGTCACGGCGTTGACCGGGATGGTCACGACGTCGGCTCCGCACCGGATCCGCAGACCTGAGGCCAGTCGTGCCCGCGCGCCGGGGTGGACCAGGAATGTGACATCGCGTCCCGCGTCGATCAACTGCGCGCCAAGATAACCGCCGGTTGCCCCCGCCCCAACGATCAGAATGCTCATGACCAACATGTAACGCGTTCGATGTTTGTCCGCCAAGCCTTTATCGCTGGATGTCCTCGCTCCGGGAGCAGAATGTCGCTATGGACGGCAGGCGGGTGGCGCTGGCGCTCGGCAGCGGCGGCGCACGCGGCTACGCCCACATCGGTGTGATCGCCGAACTCGGCGACCGGGGTTACGAGCTCGCCGGTGTCGCGGGCTCGTCGATGGGTGCCCTGGTGGGTGGTTTGCACGTGGCCGGCTCGCTCGATGATTTCGCCGATTGGGCGAAGAACCTGAGCCAGAGCGGGGTGTTGCGGTTACTCGACCCCGCGTGGCGAGGGCCGGGGTTCTTCCGCGCCGAGAAGGTGCTCGACGTCGTCCGGGAATTGCTGGGCGAGGTGCAGATCGAGCAGCTGCCGATCCCGTATACCGCCGTCACCACGGACCTGATCACCGGAAAGTCGCTGTGGCTGCAACGCGGGCCCCTGGACGCCGCTATTCGCGCGTCGATCGCGATACCCGGCATGATCGCGCCGTACATCGCAGACGGGCGCGTGCTCACCGACGGCGGAATCCTCGACCCGCTGCCGGTCGGCCCGCTGGCCGGCGCGAACGCCGACGTGACGATCGCGGTGAGCTTGAGCGGCGGTGATTCCGACGGCACCCGCTATCGTCCCGCCGATAGCGAACCGAACGCGGCTGCCGAGTGGTTCAACCGCTTGGTGCGCAGCACGTCTGCCCTGCTGGAGACTCCCACCGCCCGTTCCGTGCTGAGCCGGTTGGGCGCCGCGGATGACGACGAGGTCGAGGAGGACCCGGCCGAGTCCGAAGTGAACGGCGATGACGAGGCGGCGGTCGCCGCAATGGTGCCCAAGCTCGGCAGTTTCGAGGTGATGAACCGCGCGTTCGATGTCATGCAGGCTGCATTGGCCCGCCATCAGCTCGCCGCGTATCCGCCTGACATCCTCATCGAGGTGCCGCGCAGCTCGTCTCGAAGCCTCGACTTTCACCGCGCCGCCGACATGATCGACCTCGGGCGGGTGCTGGCGGAACAGGCACTGGATTCCTATGAGGCTCAATATCGTTCGGACGAGCGCGAATGAATTTCGCGCCGGTCACGGGTGCCTGCCTGCTGAGCGTGATCGTCGTGCTGTCTCCCATCCTGATGACGTATCTCCTGGTCTACGCGACGGGTGACCAGCTGACGGAGAAGTACCTGCGGAACCGGCCGGGGTTCAGCGAGTGTTGCTCGCGTACGTCTTTTTCGTTCCGCGCCGGCCCAGCAGGTCCTCGATGAGTGGGGTGGGAAAGTCCCGTTTGTATTCGTCGTCACCGACTGAGCGTGCGCTGACGTACATGAAGGTCAGTGCGCACACACTCAGCGCCATGTCGATGAGTGACTGCGGCACCATCGGCGTCGCGCCGACGGACGGTTCGGCCCGTCAGCTCGCCCGGTCGTGCCGTGGTGGACGTCATTCGGTCATCGCAGGCTCGGCCGCGAAAATATCTATTCCCGGCTCGTGGTCGAGCACCTCGCGGTTGAAGATCAGCATCGTGGCGAAATAGACCCCGCCGGCGAGGATCAGGCCGATGACGATCAGGTCGGGCACGAATGCGCCTCCGGGGGTCATGAGCGCTAACAGCGCAAACGCCACCCAGACCACCGCGGCGATGGCGACCGGCAGCTCGAAGCGCCCCAGGCTGAATCCGCCTGCCTTGTGCTCGAGTCGTTTCCGCACCGCCAGATAGAGAACCACTATCGCGGCGTAGGTGAGCGCAGGAAGGATCGTGGACCCGATGATCAGCTGAATCAGTGCATCACCGGGGAGCGCGACCATCAGGACGACACCCACGACCAGGATCAGGATGGTTGCCGGGACCGGGGTGTGAGTACGCGGGTTGACCCGTCGCATCAACGCGTGCGCGGGGAAGCGCGCATCGCGCGCCATTGCGAACGCCTGCCGTGAGCAGGCAGCCATCATCACCATTCCGGCGCCGAACATCGCGAACGCGATCCCGGCCAGCAGGATTCGCTCCGCGACCGGTCCGAGCTGATCTCGGATGATCGCGGCGACCGGTGACCCGCTTTTGCTCACCGCAGGGACGTCCTTGATCGCGACGGTGAGCACGATCAGGCACAGCAGCCCCAGCACTGCTGCCGCGACCACCGATGCCACGATCGCGCGCGGGACGCTGCGAAACGGATCCTTGGCCTCCTCGGCCAGGTTCGCCGCGGAGTCGAAACCGACCAGCGTGGAGAGGCCCATGATCATCCCGGCCATCAACCCGCCCCCGATCGCGAAATAGTTGGGGTCTCCTGCGGTGACACCGCGCGAGGTGAGGTTGCCGAGGTCGCCGCTGCCGGTGAACACCATGGCGGCGGCCAGCACGATCACCAACACCACAACAATGGCCAGTTCGAGTCCGACTGCGCCCGAGGTGATCAGGCCGAGCAGGCGCGTTGAGGCGATCACCAGCAGGGCCTGAACAATTAAAATCGCCACCGTGATCAGCCGGGCGGTGGTCTCGTTCTCCTGGATGCCTGCTAAGGGCATGAACACCTGGCTTGCCGCTGCGTTGTCCATCGCGACCACGCCGATCGCGAGGTACCAGAAGGTCACCCAACCGAAGAACCAGCCGATCTTCGGGTTGGCCAGCCTTGAGGCCCATTGATACGAGGACCCACTGAGCGCGATGCGGGCCGCAAACTGCGCGACCACCAGCGCCACCAGCGTCTGTCCGACCGCCGCGATGACAAACAGCCAGATTCCAACGGGTCCCGCGCTCTGAAGTACGGCGTTGTAGTTCGCGAAGATGCCGACGGCCACCGAGATGAACGCGAACGAGATCGCGAACACCTGAAAGGGGCCGAGAGTTCGTTTCAGTTCTGGCTCGTAGCCACAGTCCCGACACTCGTCATCTGCAGTGGCGGTGTCCGCCACGTTCTCTACCGTCATATCCGACCTTCCGTGGCGCGTGATGCACCCAACACTAGATGGGGGGATGACCCTTTTCGCCGCGAAATTGACGATTGCGCGAAAATTGCTGTGAGGCGGCTTCGGGGGCACGTCGTACCGGGTCAGAAGATCCATCCAGCCAGAAACATCGGAGGCTAGAGGGTGAGACGAGGCATCGCTGGCGACACCCGAAACGACGAGAAACGGTTCGCATGATGTTAGCGGTCCATTCGCCAAGTAGGGGTCCAGCGGAGCTGATTCCGCGTCGTCTCTGCGCTGTCATCTGCGCGCTAGCCGAGGGCGGTGAGGAATTCCGCGACCTTCCCCGCCTGCCGCCGGCCCTGGTCGCGACCGGCGGCCGCCGAAGGCGCGCGGCAGACAGGGTCGAGCGGATTGCGACCGAACGCGGCGACCGACGCCTCGTCGGCGAAGATCCCCAGCGCGCGGCCGGGATGCGCGGTCAGCTCGTCGGCAAGGCTGCGTCCGAACGGCGACAGTCCCGGCTCCGGCGTCGGCGCAAGCATCACCACGACGTCGACGCCAGTGGCCGCGTCCACATTCGCGCTGCTGCCCACCCCGCCGTCCATGAACCGGCGCTCGCCGATCGTCACCGGCGGCCACACCAGCGGCACCGCGCAGCTGGCGGCAACCGCGTCGATGAGCGGCACCCCGCTGTCCCGGCCGAACAGCACCCGCTCGCCCGTCTCGACGTCGATCGCGGTGACCTCGAGCCGTCGGTCCGGCCAGCGGTGGGACGGCAGCCGCCGAGCGATCACCGACCCGCGCACCTCTTCGGTGACCGTCGGCGCCGACACCGCCCGCCTGCCGATCGCCCGCAAGGTGTCGGTCAAAGACGTGCGCGTGTCGCCCGCGGCCGCCTCGAAAAGTCCCAGCAAATCCTCGACGTCGATTCGCGGAGCGAGCTCGTGTGTGTTCTGTGACATCTGGCGCGCGTACAGCTCCGCCAACGGCGCTCCGCTGGAGATCTGCGCCGCCACCGTCGAGCCGGCGGACGTGCCCAGCAGGACTTCGGCACCGAGTAATCGCTCGGCCGCCGCCGGTTGCGCCTCCTGCACTCCAAGCAAGAAACCTGTCTCCCAGGCGATCCCGGCTATTCCACCGCCTGCCAGCACCAATGCGAGTCGCTCGGCCACGCCTAACATCATGACCGACACCCGCCGGCGATCACATGTCGTGTGTCAGAGCGGTCCAGTCCGGAAAGACGGTCAGCGCGGGACGCTGCAGCCGGAACCGAGCGCAGCCCTCGTCGATGGCGTCGCCGATCGCCTCGGCCATCGACTCAATTGGCAACGCGTGTCCCTCGCGCACGACTACCCCGACGCGGCTGAGCAGAATGCCATGCCGGCTCCGCACATCTGCCATGTGTTCGAGCACTCGCAGCAGGGCCGCTTCGGGGTAGCCCAGTTCGCTGTAGAGACCCGTCATCGACAGGCGCTCCTCGGCGAGTACGGCCTTGAGCAGCCAGTCGGGCGCGCCCGACGTCACGTCGACGAGAACGTGCTGAGGCCGGTCCGCGCACGCGCCGAGCATCGCGACCGCGCTCTCGGAGTCAACGATGAACTGTCCGACGCCCAGGCCGATGGCGTCGTGAATGGTCCGACCCGTCGCACCAGCGCAGTGGAAGATCATTCGCCGCGGAGCAATACCCGCCGACATCGCAAACGAAATTCCCTGCGGTGACCGCGCATCCACCTCGCAGCCCTGGTCGTGTACCCAATTCGCGGCGACCGGAAGTGCCAAGAGCGTTGCCGGATAGCAAACGTCGGCATCTCGAAATGCTTTGCGCCACAAGTCGCATCGCGCGACAACGTCCGACTGATCGCTATGAGTCGACGTGCGTATTTGGCGTTCATCGGGCGCCGATGCGTCGCGCACTCGAACGAGACGGATCCTGTCAGAGATGGTCATCGGCGGCCTTCTTGCAGGGGCGCCGGCGCTAATGCCGACACCGACACTTCCGGAATACGCCGACGCGGTGGGGAAGTGGGACGTCCTAGCGATTCCTTTACACCACCGGTGCAAACATTGATGCTCGGTTGACGCGGTCAGCGGCGGCTGCGGCGGGCGGCCGAAGGCCGTCGTCCCCGCCGGTACCAATAGTGAACGGTCACCATGATCGACGCGGGACCGACGATCGCCGGGATCTGCTGCAGAAAGTCAGACATGCGCGTGCGCCCCGAGACGTTCGTAGGCTTGCCACCACAACGCCTCATGCTGGGCGGGCGCGACCGTGCCGGCGGTCAGCTTGCCATCGGCGGTTGTCAACAATTCAACGAGCACGCCCCATTCGGCGAAGCTTTGCCTGTCGCATGGGCCGAGATCTGTGCCGAGCAGTATCAGCGACATCGACCTGACCCCCGCGCGCACGCCCGCGGTCAGGACGAACAGCCCGACGCCGACGCCCACGTAGGCAGCCGCGACGACCAGCAGTGTGGTGCCCGGCGACGCTACTGCATCCCCGAGCAGCATCATCGCCAGCAGGGCGAGCATTCCCCCGCCTACCGGCCAGCCCCGCCACAACCTCAGCAGTCGCCGGTCGATGGCGCTGATCCCTGGCGGGAAGATGACGAGCCGATATCGTCGAAGGCCGTACCGGCCCACCGTGGCGTCGAACGATCCCCACGGGTGGGCGCCATCGAGGAGCCTCAACCACACCCGCCGTAGCGGATGCACGGCCCGGCCTGGGGGGCGCGCGCCCGGCTCACCGAACACCGCTCCTGCGTTCTGCACAAGCCACACCTACGCCAAAGCTGGAAAGCGATGTCGAATCCGAACGGGATCCATACGCCGCGACGGCGGACCTTTACGCGACCCTGGCACCTTTACGTCACGACGACGTCACAAGGCGTTGCTAACGCAACCCGTCGGCCAACGGACCCAGGGCGAGCGCGGGAAGGTACTCGAGGCCAACCGTTATCAGCGTGACGCCGGCGATGAGCATGACGAACGTGGGTCGGTGGGTGAGAAGCGTGCCCGCCGTCACCACGCCGGGACGCTGAACAGCGAAGGTGCCGGCCAGTGCGAGCACCAAGATGATCGGCAGGAACCTGCCGGCCACCATCGCCAGCGCCAGCGCAGTGTTGTACCAGGTCGTGTTACCACTGAACCCGGCAAAAGCACTGCCGTTGTTGGCGGCCGAGCTGGTGAAGGCGTAGAGCACCTCCGACAAGCCGTGAGCCCCGGTATTCAGCGTCGACTTCACCTCGCCGGGAAGGGCGATCGCAACGCCTGCCCCGACCAGAATCACCACAGGCAGCACAAGGATGTAGAGGCTGATCAGCTTCATGTGCCGCGCCCCGAGTCGTTGCTTCAGGTATTCCGGGGTGCGCCCGATCATCAGCCCACCAAGGAACACTGCGACAAGCGCCATGACGACCAAGCCGTAGAGGCCGCTGCCGGGGCCACCAGGAGCCACCTCGCCGAGCATCATGTTCGCCAGCAGCATTCCGCCGCCCAGGCTTGCGAAGCTGTCGTAGGACGAGTTCGCCGCCCCGTCACCGCTCCCGGTGGCGGCCTGACCGAACAATGCACTGCCGGGTACGCCGAACCGGGTCTCGGTGCCCTCGGTGGCGGCCCCGACAGCGTGCGCGACGGTGCCGTGCGCCGCCATCTCGGCGAGCACGACCGCTACCGTCCCGACCGCGAACAGGATTCCGGCCGCAGCGAACAGTGCCCAGCCCTGCCTCCTGTCGCCAACCATCACCCCGAACGTGCGGAGTAACGCGACGGGAATCAGCAGCATCGCAACGATTTCCACGACGTTGGACAGTGGTGTCGGATTCTCAAACGGGTGCGCACTGTTCACGTTGAACGCGCCTCCGCCGTCGCCGGACATCAGCTTGATCGACTCCCAGGCCGCCACCGGGCCGCCGACGATCGTCTGACCTGGACCCGCCAGAGTCGAAACGTCGTGCGTGCCTTTGAAGTTGTTCACCACCCCCAGCACGAGCAAGATGACCGTGACGACGACGGCGAGCGGCAGCAGAATGCGGATCACGCTGCGGACCAGGTCGACCCAGAAGTTTCCGATTTCGTGAAGCTGGTGCTGGACAAGTCCACGGATCAACGCAATGGCGACACACATCCCGACGGCCGCGCTGGCGAACGCCTGCACACCGAGGCCGGCGGCCAAGCCGACGTGCCCCAGGGTGGACTCGCCGGCGTAGTTCTGCCAGCTCGTGTTCGTGGTGAACGAAACAGCGGTGTTGAAAGCCAGGGCCGGTGTCATCCCCTTGTGGCCCCAGGGTTCCGGAAGAAATGTCTGGAGCAACAACAGTCCGTAAAGAAACAGCACGCTCACCGCGGAGAAGGCCAGCAGCGAACCCGCGTACCTCGGCCATCGCTGTACATCGTCGGGTTGGGCGCCGACCAGGCGGTAGATCACCTTCTCGATGCGCCAGTTCTTGCTGTCGGTATAGACGCGCGCCAGGTAATTGCCCAGTGGCACATGAAGGACCGCCACCACGGCAATGACCGCGAAGATCTGCAGGTATGCGGCAATCCCCCACCGGGATGGATCGTCGATGGACGTGACTCCTCTCGTGTCCCGTTAGCGACCTCAACGTAGGCCACCGGTGGCCGATGCCAGGGATGGTTACGCAATCCCTACGCCGAATCGGCGCTGGTTGACGGAATTTTGACGGACGACGCGTCCCGTCTACTCGCCACGCCGCCACGGGGGCGCAGGGAGTCCGTAAAGGTGGCTCGCGGACGCGTTAAGAAAGCGTCAACGACGGCGGTAGATCACCCTGTGGGGTCTAACTTCGGTCTGGTGTCCTCGCCGCCGAGGGCCCAGCGGGTGCTGCCTCGAGCGAAGACGGCCGGCGTGCCGCATCGATTCTGTGTGAATGGAGACAACATGGGCGTCTTGGTGTTCATCGTGCTGACGGTGGCGATGTTCGGCCTACTCGGCCTGGTGCAGAAGTTGGTCGAGCGACTGTGAACTACGAAAACGTGGTGGGCCTGGCGCTGTCTGTCCTGCTTGCACTGTTTCTTGTCGCGGCACTGCTTTTCCCGGAGAGGTTCTAGTGAGTTCAACAACGGCGGGGATCATCTTTCTCGCGGTGCTGGTGCTGGCGCTTGCGCTGGCTCACGTGCCGCTGGGCGACTACATGTACCGGGTCTACACCTCGGAAAAGCATTCGCGCGCCGAGCGGGTGATCTACCGGCTGATCGGCGCCAACCCGGAATCCGAGCAGACCTGGGGTGGGTATGCGCGAAGCATGCTGGCGTTCTCGGCGATCAGCATCCTGTTCCTGTTCGTCTTTCAACTGGTGCAGGACAAGTTGCCACTGCACCTGCACAACCCGGCGACCCCGATGACGCCCGCGCTGGCGTGGAACACCGCGGTCAGCTTCATCACCAACACCAACTGGCAGAACTATTCGGGCGAATCGACCCTCGGCCATCTCGTGCAGATGGCCGGTCTGGCGGTGCAGAACTTCGCGTCGGCCGCGGTGGGTATCGCTGTCGCGATCGCGGTGGTGCGGGGCTTCGCGCGCCGGCACACCGGTGAGCTCGGCAACTTCTGGGTCGACCTGGTCCGCGGCGTGATCCGGATTCTGCTGCCCGTCTCGATAATTGCCGCGATCGTGCTGATCGGCGGCGGCGCGATCGAGAACTTCCACCTGCACGACCAGATCGTCAACACGCTGGCCGGGAATCAACAGACGATCGTCGGCGGCCCGGTCGCCAGCCAGGAAGCCATCAAGGAATTCGGCACCAACGGCGGCGGCTTCTTCAACGCCAACTCCGCGCACCCCTTCGAGAACCCCACGACGTGGACCAACTGGTTCGAGATCTTCCTGCTGCTCGTGATCAGCTTTTCGCTGCCGCGCACCTTCGGGCGCATGGTAGGCAGCAAGAAGCAGGGCTACGCGATCGCCGCGGTTATGGCGGTGCTGGCCTTCATCAGTGTCGGGTTCATCCTGTGGACGCAGCTTCAGCACCACGGCACCGTCCCGACCTCGGTCGGCTCGGCATTCGAGGGCATGGAGCAGCGATTCGGCGTGGCCAACTCGGCGGTGTTCGCCGACGCGACGACGCTGACGTCGACCGGTGCGGTGGACTCGATGCACGACTCGTACACGAGCCTGGGCGGCATGGTCGCGATGTTCAACATGCAGCTCGGCGAGGTCGCGCCCGGTGGAACGGGGTCGGGCCTGTACGGCATCCTCGTCCTCGCGGTGATCACCGTGTTCGTCGCGGGCCTGATGGTCGGGCGCACGCCGGAATACCTCGGCAAGAAGATCAACCCACGCGAGATCAAGCTGGCGTCGATCTACTTCCTGACCACGCCGCTCATCGTGCTGGTCGGCGCCGCGGTCGCGATGGCGCTGCCCGGCGAACGGGCCGCCATGACCAACAGCGGCCCACACGGGTTGTCGGAGGTGCTGTACGCGTTCACCTCGGCGGCCAACAACAACGGTTCCGCGTTCACCGGACTCAGCGGCAACACCGTCTGGTACAACACCGCGCTCGGCCTGGCGATGGGCTTCGGCCGGTTCCTGCCGATGATCTTCGTGCTGGCGCTGGCCGGTTCGCTGGCGCGCCAGGGCACGACACCGCAATCGCTCGGCACGCTGCCCACCCACCGACCGCAATTCGTCGGAATGGTCGCCGGGGTCACCGTCATCCTGGTGGCCCTGACGTTCCTGCCGATGCTCGCGCTCGGGCCTCTCGCTGAAGGGATTCACTAATGGCATCTACCGCAACAGATTCCGCGGTAACTCAAAAACAGAAGCTGAGCGTACCTTCTACGAAACGGGTGGGGGGCGGTCTGCTCGACCCCGGGATGCTGCTGCGCTCGACGCCCGACGCGTTCCGCAAGCTCGACCCGCGCACGCTGTGGCGCAACCCGGTGATGTTCATCGTCGAGATCGGCGCGGCGTGGAGCACGGTTCTGGCTGTCATCCACTCGACGTGGTTCGCGTGGCTGGTCGTGTTCTGGCTCTGGCTGACCGTGCTGTTCGCCAACATTGCCGAGGCGGTCGCCGAGGGGCGTGGCAAGGCCCAAGCCGAGACACTGCGGCGCGCCAAGACCGACATGATGGCACGCCGGCTTACCGGCTGGGCACCCGGTGACACGGGTACCGAGGAGGAAGTGGCCGCGCCGCTGCTCCAACAGGGCGACATTGTCGTGGTCGAAGCCGGGCAGACCGTCCCCGGCGACGGTGACGTCGTGGAAGGCATTGCGTCGGTGGACGAGTCGGCCATCACCGGCGAGTCGGCCCCGGTGATCCGCGAGTCCGGCGGTGACCGCTCGGCGGTAACCGGTGGCACCACCGTGCTGTCGGACCGCATCGTGGTGAAGATCACCCAGAAGCCCGGCGAGAGCTTCATCGACCGGATGATCGCGCTGGTCGAGGGCGCCAACCGGCAGAAGACCCCCAACGAGATCGCGCTGAACATTCTGCTGGCCGCGTTGACGATCATCTTCGTGTTCGCCGTGGCGACCCTGCAGCCGCTGGCCATCTACTCCAAGGCCAACAGCCCCGGCGTCCCGGATACCCAGGCGCTCACCGGCTACGGCGTCACCGGCATCGTCATGGTCGCGCTGCTCGTCTGCCTGATCCCGACAACGATCGGAGCGCTGCTGTCGGCGATCGGCATCGCCGGCATGGACCGACTGGTGCAGCGCAACGTGCTGGCGATGTCGGGGCGTGCCGTGGAGGCGGCCGGCGACGTGAACACCTTGCTGCTCGACAAGACCGGGACGATCACGCTCGGCAACCGTCAGGCAGCCGCGTTCATCCCACTTCCGGGTGTGACGCCGGAGGCGCTCGCGGACGCGGCACAGCTGTCCAGCCTCGCCGATGAAACACCCGAAGGCCGTTCGATCGTGGTGTTCGCCAAGCAGGAATATGGTTTGCGCGCCCGCACACCGGGCGAGCTCGCACACGCGCAGTGGGTGGAGTTCAGCGCGACGACAAGGATGTCCGGGGTCAACCTGGAGGACGGCCACCTGCTGCGCAAGGGCGCAGCCAGCGCGGTTGCCGACTGGGTACGGACCCAGGGGGGCGTCGTCCCGACCGAACTCGGCACCATCGTCGACGGCATCTCGGCCAGCGGTGGCACCCCGCTGGTGGTCGGGCAGGTCGTCGGGGAGAAGGCATCGGTGGTCGGCGTCATCCATCTCAAGGACGTCGTCAAGCAGGGCATGCGGCAACGATTCGACGAGATGCGCAAGATGGGCATCCGCACCGTGATGATCACCGGCGACAACCCGTTGACCGCCAAGGCGATCGCCGACGAGGCCGGTGTCGACGACTTCCTCGCCGAGGCCACCCCCGAGGACAAGATGGCGCTGATCAAGCGTGAGCAGGAGGGCGGCAAGCTGGTCGCGATGACCGGCGACGGCACCAACGACGCCCCGGCGCTGGCGCAGGCCGACGTCGGTGTCGCGATGAACACCGGCACGTCGGCGGCCAAAGAGGCCGGCAACATGGTCGATCTCGACTCGGACCCGACGAAGCTCATCGAGATCGTCGAGATCGGCAAGCAGCTGCTCATTACGCGCGGTGCGCTCACGACGTTCTCGATCGCCAACGATATTGCGAAGTATTTCGCGATCATCCCGGCGATGTTCGTGGCGATGTTCCCCGGGCTTGACCTGATCAACGTCATGCGCCTGCACAGCCCGCAGTCGGCGATCCTGTCGGCAGTGATCTTCAACGCGATCATCATCGTGATGCTGATCCCGCTGTCGCTGCGCGGCGTGCGGTACACGCCCAGCAGCGCCTCAAAACTGTTGAGCCGCAACCTGTATATCTACGGGATCGGTGGCATCATCGCCCCGTTCATCGGGATCAAGCTGATCGACCTCCTCATCCAATTCGTCCCCGGGATGTCCTGACATGAAATTCTCCGATTTCGTTCGCCAGCACTGGGCAGCGTTCCGCGCCTTGCTCGTGTTGACCGTGATCACCGGTTTCGCCTACCCGCTGCTCATCTGGGCCATCGGCCAGCTATGGCTGCAGGACAAGGCCGAAGGGTCGATCGTCACGGTCAACGGGAAGCCGGTCGGCAGCAGGCTGATCGGCCAGCTGTTCACCGACAACAACGGCAACCCGCTGCCGCAATACTTCCAGAGCCGACCGTCCGCGGCAGGCACCAACGGGTATGACCCCACGGCGTCCAGCGGCAGCAGCCTCGGCCCGGAAAGCATCGTCGACACGCCCGCCGACCCGGCCCAGATCAAAGCCGGCAAATCGGCGTCCGACGCCGGGTTCAAGGCCAGCCTGCTGACACAGGTGTGCACGCGCAGCGCCGCCGCCGGCCAGCTCGAGGGCGTGGACGGATCGCGTCCGTTCTGCACCGGAGACGGGGTCGGCGCGGTGCTATCGGTCATCGGCCCACGAGACGCCAGCGGCAACGTCATCCACCCGGCCAGGGTGGTCAGCGTCAACCAACCGTGTGCGACCACAAAGCAGCCGTTCCTCGAGACCTACGAGGGCGTGAAAGTCGAGTGCGCGAAGTACGACGAGGACTACTCGATCGGACAAATCGTGCCGATTCGCGGCGCGGCCCCGGCTAACCCCGCCGTGCCGGCGGACGCCGTCACGGCGAGCGGCAGCGGCCTGGATCCCCACATCTCGCCCGCCTACGCCGACATTCAGGTCGCCAGGGTCGCGAAGGTCCGCGCTATCAGCGCGGACCAGGTGCGAAAGGCGATACACGACAATGAGGACGGCCGCTTTCTCGGGTTCATGGGCGAGCCCACGGTCAACGTGCTTTTGCTCAATGTCGAACTGGACAAGAAGTATCCCCTGAAGAGCTGACTCAGCGGGTGGATGATGAGCATGTGACCACCGCCGACGAGTCGGTAACACAGCGACCCGACTACAAGCGCAAGCGCGGGGAGCTGCGCATCTATCTCGGCGCGGCTCCTGGTGTCGGCAAGACCTACGCCATGCTCGGCGAGGCGCACCGCAGGCTGGAACGCGGCACCGATCTGGTCGCGGCGGTGGTGGAGACGCATGGCCGCAAGAGGACGGCGGACCTGCTCGGAGGCATCGAGGTCATCCCGCCGCACTACATCGAGTACCGCGGCGGCAGCTTCCCGGAACTCGATGTCGAGGCGGTGTTACGGCGTCAGCCGCAGGTGGTGTTGGTCGACGAGCTCGCTCACACCAATACTCCGGGTAGCAAGAATCCCAAGCGCTGGCAGGACGTCGAGGAGCTGCTCGACGCCGGCATCACCGTGATCACGACGGTAAACGTCCAGCACCTGGAAAGCCTCAACGACGTCGTCGCTCAGATCACCGGCATTGAGCAGCAAGAAACGGTGCCCGACGAGGTCGTCCGCGCCGCCAACCAGATCGAGCTGGTCGATATCACGCCAGAAGCGTTGCGGCGCAGGCTTGCCCACGGGAACGTCTACACGGCGGAGCGGGTCGATGCGGCGCTGTCCAACTACTTCCGCAAGGGCAACCTGACCGCGCTACGTGAACTCGCCCTGCTGTGGCTCGCCGACCAGGTCGATGCGGCCCTGGAGAAGTACCGCGAAGAGAACAAGATCACCGCCACCTGGGAGGCCCGCGAACGCGTCGTGGTCGCCGTCACCGGCGGTGCGGAATCAGAAACGCTGGTGCGCCGGGCATTCCGGATCGCGTCGAAATCGAGCGCCGAGCTGATGGTGGTGCACGTCGTTCGTGGCGACGGGCTGTCGGGCGTGTCCGCCCCGCAGATGGGAAAGGTTCGTGAGCTCGCCACCAGCCTGGGCGCGACGCTGCACACGGTGGTCGGCGACGACGTGCCCACCGCGCTGTTGGACTTCGCCCGCGAAATGAACGCCACCCAGCTGGTACTCGGCACATCCCGCAGATCGCGGTGGGCCCGGATATTCAGCGAGGGAATCGGGTCGGCCGTCGTTCAGCACTCCGGGAAAATCGACGTCCACATGGTGACCCATGATGAAGCCCGCCGCGGTTTCTCGTGGTCGTCAATCTCGGGGCGTCAGCAACATCTCGTGTCTTGGCTGGCCGCCATCGTGGTCCCGTCCGCCATCTGTGCGGTGACAGTGGCCTGGCTCGACCCATACCTGGGCAACGGCGGCGAGAGCGCTCTTTTCTTTGTGGGTGTCGTGGTCGTGGCATTGCTCGGTGGCATCGCTCCCGCAATTCTGTCGGCATTGCTGTCCGGGCTGCTACTGAACTACTTCCTGACTGCGCCGCGATACAGCTTCACGATTGCCGAACCGGACTCCGCCGTCACGGAACTGGTCCTGCTGGTAGTCGCGGTCGCAGTGGCCGCGTTGGTGGACGGCGCCGCGAAGCGCACCCGCGAAGCAAGGCGGGCCTCGCAGGAGGCCGAGCTGCTGGCTCTGTTCGCCGGGTCGGTGTTACGCGGCGCCGACCCGGACACGCTGCTGGAGCGGGTCCGGGAAACTTATTCACAGCGTGCTGTCAGCCTGTTGCGCGAACGCGATGGCAAATCCGAGTTGGTCGCCTGCGTCGGTGACGACCCGTGCCTCAGCGCCGAGACAGCCGACGCCGCGATCGAGGTGGGTGACGACGAATTCTGGATGTTGATGGCGGGCCGGAAGCTCGGCGCCCGCGATCGCAGGGTGCTCACCGCCGTCGCAACGCAAGCGGCCGGCCTTGTCAAACAACGCGAACTGGCCGACGAGGCCAGCAAGGCAGAGGCCATCGAGCAAGCCGATGCGCTCCGCCGGTCACTGCTGTCAGCGGTCAGCCATGATCTGCGAACACCGCTGGCGGCCGCCAAGGCGGCGGTGTCGAGCCTGCGCAGCGAAGATATCGGGTTCTCGCCGGAGGACACCGCCGAGCTGCTCGCCACCGTCGAAGAGTCCGTCGACCAGCTGACCGCGCTGGTCGGCAACCTGCTCGACTCGTCGCGGCTGGCCGCCGGGGCGGTACGGCCAGAGCTTCGCCGCGTGTACCTGGAGGAGGTCGTGCAACGGGCCCTCGTCAGCATCAGCAAGGGCGCTACCGGTTACGGCCGCGCCGGGCTGGACCGGGTGAAGGTGGAGGTCGGCGACGCGGTCGCGATGGCCGACAGCGGACTGCTGGAACGGGTGCTGGCGAATTTGATCGACAACGCCCTGCGGTATGCGCCCCACAGCATTGTCCGGGTCTATGCCGGACAAGTCGGCGATCGGGTCCTGATCAACATCGCCGACGAAGGACCCGGGGTCCCGCGGGGCACCGAGGATCAACTGTTTGGGCCCTTCCAGCGGCTCGGCGACACGGACAACACAACCGGCGTGGGCTTGGGGCTCTCGGTGGCACGAGGGTTCGTCGAGGCGATGGGTGGCACGATCTCCGCGACCGACACCCCCGGTGGCGGATTGACCGTGGTGATCGAACTGGCGGCACCAACGGAGGACCAGCGGTAGTGACGCGAGTGCTGGTGATCGACGACGAGCCACAGATTCTGCGAGCGCTGCGGATCAACCTCACGGTGCGGGGTTACGACGTCGTGACCGCGGCAACCGGTGCCGCCGCTTTGCGCGCGGCCGCCGACCACCGCCCCGACGTCGTGGTTCTGGATCTCGGGCTGCCCGACATGTCGGGCATCGACGTACTTGCCGGGCTGCGCGGCTGGTTAACGGCACCGGTCATCGTGCTGTCGGCGCGCATCGACTCCACCGAAAAGGTGGAAGCACTGGATGCCGGCGCAGACGACTACGTGACGAAACCGTTTGGCATGGACGAGTTCCTCGCGCGGCTGCGGGCCGCGGTACGACGCGGGGCTGCCGCGACTGAAACCGACGAGCCGGTGATCGAAACCGACTCGTTCACAGTCGATCTCGCTGCGAAGAAGGTCACGAAGAGCGGGACTGAGGTCCACCTGACACCCACCGAGTGGGGCATGCTGGAGATGCTGGTCCGCAACCGCGGCAAGCTGGTCGGCCGCGAGGAACTGCTCAAAGAAGTCTGGGGACCCACCTACGCCAAGGAAACGCACTACCTGAGGGTGTATCTGGCCCAACTGCGCCGGAAACTCGAAGACGATCCGTCGAACCCCAAACACCTGCTCACCGAGGCCGGGATGGGTTATCGCTTCGAGCCCTGACCGGTGTTTTCGCGCGCCGGGGTACGTCGTCGCCCGCAGGTTCGGCGAATCTTCCAAGAATCTTCCAAGAGGGCGGGGCAGAGTCTGGACTACCCGCTAATTCGACAGAACCGATACCGGTCGAACCTTCTGACCCGACACAATGCCCCGAGACGCGAGCGTCTCGGGGCGCCGTCCGGGTGGATCGAAACGATCCGCTTCGAGCCTTCAGCGGCGCCCGCGCGCGCTACCGTGCACCCACACAGGCGACGGCGGGCCAGTACTTGGACATCCACCGAGCCATGAAGGCTCCGTAGACGACGGTGACGACCACCAAATACAACGAGTGCGGGCGCCGCCACGTCGGAGCCGATCCAGGCAGAAGACCGACGAAGACGCCGAGCGCAAGCCCGGCGATCAGCGCTCTGACGATGAGGCCGAATCGCCACACCCAAGCCGGGATCGCAACCATGTGTGGCGGCTCCTAATCTGTGCATTCGACGACGTCGTAGGCGTCGTCGGCGTAGCGAGAGCGGATCACCTTCTTGTCGAACTTGCCGACGCTGGTGCGCGGCACCTCGTCGACGAACGTCCAGCGCTCGGGCAGCCACCACCGAACCACCTTGTCGCGCAGATAGTCTCGAAGCTGCGGAGCTGTGGTGGTGGAGTCTTCCCTCAGCACCACAGCGGCCAGTGGCCGCTCCTGCCAGCGATCGTCGGGAACGCCGACTACCGCCGCCTCCAGGACCTCAGGGTGGCCCATGATGTGGTTCTCCAGCTCCACCGACGAGATCCATTCGCCACCAGACTTGATCACGTCCTTGGCGCGGTCGGTCAATGTCACATAGCCACGGGAATCGATCTTGCCGACGTCGCCGGTGCGCAACCACCCGTCGGCGAACTTCTCGGCGTCGCGGTCGCGGTAGTACGAGCCGGTCACCCATGGCCCGCGTACCTCCAGCTCGCCGATCGAGCGCCCATCGTTCGGCAGCACATTGCCGTGGTCGTCGATGACGCGCATTTCGACGCCGAACATCGGGCGGCCCGCCGTCAGCCGCCACGTCCAGCTCTCGTCAGCCGTCGCATCCACTGGCGGTCGGGCAAGCGATGCCAGCGGCGAGGTTTCGGTCATGCCCCACAATTGGAACATCGACACACCGAACTTGTCATAACCGCGCATCAGCGACTCCGGCACGGCCGAGCCGCCGCACAGGATCAGCCGCAGCGAGTTGACGTCGCGGCTCGGGTCGGCCTGAAGACAACGCAGCATGTCGATCCAAATCGTCGGGACACCCGCGGCTAATGTCACCCGGCGGCTCTCGATCATCTCAAGCAGACGATCACCCTGCAGGAAACGGTTGGGCAGCACAAGTTCGGCTCCCGCCAGCGGCGCCGCTATGGCAAGCCCCCAACCGTTCGCATGAAACATCGGCACGGCGGGCAGCGCACGGTCCGTCTCTGCGAGCGTCATTCCGTTCGTGCTGCAAACGGCCAAGCTGTGCAGGTAGGTAGACCTGTGTCCGTAGACCACACCCTTCGGATGACCCGTCGTGCCGCTGGTGTAACACATAGCGGCTGCCGACCTTTCATCGATATCGGGCCACTCGT
Source organism: uncultured Actinomycetota bacterium (assembly GCA_963828065.1). GTDB lineage: Bacteria > Actinomycetota > Actinomycetes > Mycobacteriales > Mycobacteriaceae > Mycobacterium. The sequence goes on from CAWHDL010000021.1 coordinate 314,459, forward strand.
ACGCCCTTGGCTGGTCGGCCAGCAGCTGCTCGTAGCGGAGCACGTCTTTGCCGGCCGATTCCAGCACACCGATGTCGCCCTCACCGACCGCCACGACGGTGCGGATCGTCTCCATCCGCGGTAGCACCGCGGCGAGCTGCTCCGCCAACGACATGTCGACGATGACGACGCAATCTTCGGCGTCGTAGGCGATGAACTCGATCTGCTCATCGGACAGACGGATGTTCAGTGGGTGCAGCACCGCTCCCATGCACGGGATCGCGAAGTACGCCTCCAGGTGCTCCTGGGTGTTCCACATGAACGTCCCGACCCGGTCACCCGCACGCACGCCCAGCCGGTGCAATCCGTGCGCCAGCTGGGCGACCCGGGTGCCGAACTCCCGGTAGTCGATCTGACGGAACCCGTCGTCGGTGGCGGTGATCACCACGCGGTCGCCGTGAATTTCCGTGCCATAGCGCAGGATCGAAGTCAGCGTCAACGGAACATCTTGCATCGTGCTGTACAACACGCTCATTCCTCCGATCAGTGGTGACACTCGACGACGTCGTATGCCTTGTCGGCATACCGTGACCGAATCACTTTCTTGTCGAACTTGCCGACGCTGGTCTTAGGCACCTCGTCGATGAATGTCCACCGCTCGGGCAGCCACCACCGGACCACCTTGTCGCACAGAAATTTACGCAACTCGTGCGCGGTGACGTCGGCATCCTTCTTGACCACAACCGCCGCGAGCGGCCGTTCCTGCCAGCGCTCGTCCGGCACCGCGACGACCGCCGCCTCGAGCACAGCGGGGTGCTCCATTATGAAGTGCTCCAACTCGACCGAGGAGATCCACTCGCCGCCCGACTTGATGACGTCCTTCGCGCGGTCGGTCAGTGTGATGAATCCGCGGTCGTCGATGCGGCCGACATCTCCCGTGCGCAGCCAGCCGTCGTGAAACTTCAATTCGTCGGCGTTCCGGTAATAGGATCCGGTGACCCACGGTCCACGAACTTCCAGCTCCCCCACCGACTTCCCATCATTGGGCAGCACGGTGTCGTGGTCGTCGACGATGCGGGCCTCGACCCCGCACAGGGGCCGCCCGGCGGTGTTGCGCAGCGCCCAGTACATCTCCTCATCGATGTCGGCGGGCGGGCGCGCGACAGCGGCCAGCGGCGAGGTCTCGGTCATCCCCCAGGCCTGGCGGATCTCGACGCCGAACAGGTCTTGGAACTCTTTCATCATCGCTCCCGGAACCGCGGAACCCCCGCAAGCCACCACTCGCAGCGACGAAATGTCGCGGCCGGGATGGGCGAGGAGGTAGTGCAACACGTCGTTCCAGATGGTGGGTACCGCGGCGGCGGCGGTCGGCTCGTGACGTTCGATCATGTCGACCAGCCGGTCGGCCTGCAGGAACCGGTCCGGCAACAGCAGACTGGCCCCGGCCATCAGCGCAGCGTACGGGTTACCCCAGGCATTGGCATGGAACATCGGGACGATGGGCAGGATTCGGTCGTCCTGAGTGAAAGCGAACCCGCCCCCGGCGCAGATCGCCATCGATTGCAGGTACGCCGATCGGTGGCTGTAGACGACTCCCTTCGGGTTGCCAGTGGTGCCGCTGGTGTAACACATTGCGGCAGCAGACTTTTCATCCAGTTCGGGCCAGTCGTACACGCAAGGCCGGTCGGCGAGCAGGTCGTCATATCGAACAACGGTCTTCCTGGATGCGGTCAGCGCGTCCAGATCGCCCTGCCCGACCGCGACAACGGTGTGCACGCTGGGCATCTGGGGCAGCACCTCGGCCAGCAGCGGCGCCAGTGACAGGTCGACCAGCACAACCCTGTCGTCGGCCTGCTCGGCGATGTAGACGAGCTGCTCGGCGGGCAGGCGGATGTTCAGTGTGTGCAGGACAGCACCCATGCACGGGATCGCGAGGTAGGCCTCCAGGTGCTCCTGGTTGTTCCACATGAACGTCGCGACCCGCTCGTCACCGGTGATCCCCAGGCTTTTGAGCCCGTGCGCGAGCTGCGCGACGCGCTCGCCGATGGCCTCGTAGCTGGCCTCGCGGTATCCGTCGGCGGTCGCGGTGATCACCTTCCGGTCCGCGTGCCAGGCTGTGCCGTGTCGCAGGATCGCGGTGATCGTCAGCGGGAAATCCTGCATTGTGCTGTCCACTGCACCCCCATCGCATCGCGCAAGCGGCTCATCGTTGCCGTCTGCTCTTCGCGCAAGCGGCTCATCGTTGCCGTCTGCTCTTCGCGCAAGCGGCTCATCGTTGCCGTCTGCTCTTCGCGCAAGCGACTCATCGTTGCCGTCTCGGTTGTCGGTGTCCATCTTGGCCCGGCACAGGGCACCGGCGTCCGATAATCGACCCTAATAACACGCAGGGAGGTCACAGACGATGAAGACAAAGGCCGCGATTCTCTGGGGGATCAACCAGAAATGGGAGGTCGAGGAGGTCGATCTCGACGGGCCCAAGGAGGACGAGGTACTGGTCAAGCTCACCGCGTGCGGCCTGTGCCATTCCGACCATCATGTGGTCACCGGTGACCTGCCCGCCCCGCTGCCGATTGTGGGCGGCCATGAGGGCGCCGGCGAGGTCGTCGAGGTGGGGCCCGGCGTCACCGAGGTGGCCGAGGGCGACCACGTCGTGATGAGCTTCCTCCCGGCCTGTGGCCGCTGTAAGCCGTGCGCCCGCGGGATGAGCAACCTGTGCGATCTCGGCGCGAAACTGTTTACGGGTACGCAGCTGGACGGCACCTGCCGCGTTCACGCCCGAGGCCAGGACATCGGCCAACTGCTGCTGGTGGGGACCTTCGCCGAGTACACCGTCGTGCCGACGGCCTCGGTGGTCAGGGTCGACGACAGCGTGCCGCTCGACAAGGCGGCCTTGCTGGGCTGCGGCGTGACGACGGGGTACGGCAGCGTGGTCCGAACCGGAGAAGCTCAGGCGGGTGACACCGTGGTGGTGATGGGGATCGGCGGTGTCGGGATCAACGCTGTCCAGGGAGCGAGGATCGCGGGGGCGCGCATCATCGTGGCGATCGATCCGGTGGAGTTCAAGCGCGACCGGTCGCGTGAATTCGGCGCGACGCATGTGGCCACGTCGGCCGGCGAGGCGTTCCCGCTGGTGAAGGAACTGACTCGTGGCGAGATGGCCGACGTGTGTGTGATCACCACCGATGTCGGCCGCGGTTCCTATATCGCCCAAGCGCTGCGCCTGGTCGGCAAGCGAGGCCGCGTGGTGCAGACCGCGGTGGCACCCGCGACGGACACGACGGTCGACATGTCGCTGTTCGACCTCTACTCGTTTGAGAAGCAGGTGCGGGGCTGTTTGTTCGGTTCGTCGAACCCCCGCAGTGACATCCTCGAGCTGCTGGCCCTATATGACAGCGGCCTGCTCAAGCTCGACGAGGTGATCACCCGCGAGTACACGCTCGAGGACGTGAACGTCGGCTACGACGACATGCTCAGCGGAAAGAACCTGCGCGGACTGATCCGGTACTGATCAGACCCCGGCGGGCTCAAGCTCTCGCACCGTGGCGATGGTCTCCACGTCGATCACATCCGGCAACGAGGACTGCGACGCAACGGCGTACGCGGTGACGGCACCCGAGTAGTCCGCGACGTAGAGCCGCCCGAAGCCGGGACTCACCGCCACGCACGACGGCTGCGTGCCGACGGCGATCGCGTCGACGATCTCGCCGGTGATCGTGCACATCACGGCCACGCGGTCGACGTCGACGATGTACATGCGAGTGTCGTCGACACCAAGAGCGAACTGGGTCGGATGTCCGCCGATCCACGTGGTGGCGAGCACTCGCGTGCTCGCGGTGTCCATGGTCTCGACGAAGCCGCCGTACTGGACATCGCGCCCCAGAACGTACGCGACGCTGCCGTCGCCGCTCAGCACGAAGTCCTGGATCGGCGAGACGGTAGGCACCACACCCACGATGCGGGCCTTGGCGGCGTGGATCATCGTCAGCTTGCCGCGGTGGGTGTCTGACGTGGCGACGTAGACGAAGCGACCGTTCGACGCGACACGCACCCCGCCGACGATGCTGTCCGCGTCCGCGACAGCGACAGTGCGGACCCGACCGGACTCGACGTCGACGATCGCGAGGTCCGCGGTCTCGGGGCCGGTCCCGCTGACGAACAGGCGCCGGCCATCCTGGCTGGCCGCGATGCCGACGACGTCGAGGTCCAGCGGCAGGCTCGCCAGGAATGCGTTTGCCTCCGTCTCGATGGCCGAGACGGAGTCGTACGTGGCTGCCGAGGCTGCGACGAACGCACGGCCGCGGGCCGTCGCGACCGCGAACGGCTCACCGGCGACGGGTGGGACGGTCTCAACCCCGAGCGTGCGGGCGTTCAGCACCGACACGCTGTCGTCACCGGAGTTCGTCGCCACGATCGTCGCGCCATCGGGATCGACCGCGATGTCGGCGATCGGACCGCGCCCGACGGCGATCGAGCCGAGCAGACGTGCCTCGGCGACCGGCCGGACGTCGGCAGCAGTCAGCATCAGAGCATTCATCTTCATTGGAACCTCCGCCGGCGTGTTTTTGATCCCGGCACTAGATTTGCGTCTATGGCTGCGCTCGAAGCGCAGACCCTAGTGGCAGTTTAGCGACGAAAATCCGCCCGAAAGGCCCGCCGCACAGCCGGCAGCGGAAACGGCCGGTGCGGCTCTCAGGCCACGCTTAAGAACGCTGGCCAGCATATTTATCAGGCGTCTCGCAGCTAACGCTGACGTTGGTTTTGGGTGCGGGATCACCCCTTTGGCAACACAGCGGTAGTTGCGTTGGAAACAACCGTATGTAACGAACTCTTAGTGTCCGCCCGGTAAATGAGGGGTAAATCACACCGCGGCACGGCCGCGTCCCCACATCACAGGTCGACGGCCGCGGACGCCGTGTCAGCGGCGATACGGGTACCGCTAGGTTGATCCGAATGGAAAAGGTGGTCGTGCTGCTCCGCGACGCCGAGCGTGACGAACGGTGGTGTTCGCAGCTAAGAGGGACGGTGGCAGACAAAGTCCTGGCGCTCGATGTCGCGGGCTTGTCGGTCAGTGTCCGGGACGACGCGGTGCGCGGATCGTTGATGACGCTGACCACGCTGGAGCCGCCGGTGGTGGCCGTCGTGAGCATCTGGGTGCAGCAGTCATACGGCGATCAGATTCGTGACGCAGTCGCGATCCTTGCCGAGCAGTGCCAGACCGTCGCGGCATATCTCGTCACCGAGTCAGTGCCGCTGGCGCCGCCGGTCACTGAATTGGGTAAGCGGACAACGGGTTTGGCGAATATCGCATTGCTGCGCCGGCCCGATCGCCTGGACCGGGACACCTGGCTGGCGCGCTGGCACCTCGACCACACCGCAGTGGCGATCGAGACGCAGTCCACGTTCGGCTACACGCAGAACGTGGTGTGGCGGGCGCTGACGCCTGACGCGCCGGCGATCGACGGGATCGTCGAGGAGTTGTTCCCCGCCGCGGCCATCACCGACCTGCACGCGTTCTTCGGCGCCGCGGGTGACGCCGATCTGCACGACCGGATGAACCGGATGGTCGCAAGCACGTCGGCCTTCGGCGCGAACGAGAACATCGATACCGTACCGACCAGCAGGTACGTCTTTCGAACGCCGTTCGTGTCATAGACCGGGTTTCACAGCAAACCCATTGCATCCGCTCACGCTCCGCCCACGGTCGGCAGCCACCATCGGATTCATGACCGACATCATGACCACGCAGCTGCCCGCTGATCCGTTGGGGCAGGACGCCGTGGTGCTAGTCGTCGACGCAGACACCGATGACGGCTACCGTATCGCGCGCGAATTCCTCTGCGCCGGATGCCGAGTCGCCGCCACCGCACGCTGCGCCGCGGATCTGGTCCGCATCATGCACGGTTATCGTGCCGAGAGGGTGCTGGCGGTGGCGGCCGACATGCACGACGACAAACAACGTCAGCGGGTGATCGCTCGGGTTGAGCGCCAGTTCGGGCGCATCGACGCGATGCTGTGCGCGCGCGATTGAGCTGACCGCTTCACCGACAGCGATCGGGGCGATGCTATTTGATCGGCACCGTAACCGGTGATGTGTTGTATCCCGCGACCCTTACCCAGTTCGCGGCCGGCCCGTTCGGTGGGACTACACCCCGAATCTCGACCGTCTCCCCGGGGAACACGGTGACGTAGTTATCGTCGTACTGAATCGGCAGGATCTCGTCGCCGTCGCCGGTGGACAGAATTTCCGCGCGCTCAAAGAAGGCAACCCCCGACGTCGGGTTGCGCAGCCGAATCGCCACTCCGTTGTCGCCCTCGTTAGAGCTGTGTCGCGCGGTGACCTCCAGTGGAGCGGGTGACATGTAATTGAGCGCCGTCATGTCCGCCCAACTCGCCTGCACCGAGTCAAAAGCAGCGTCGTTGGCCGGCGAGCCGACATCGTCGGGCCACTGGGACTGCCAGTACACGTTGTCCGTGATGGGCTTGCCGGAGCCGTCGATCAATTGACAGCGAACGAAGAACACACTCGAGTCGGCGGGGCCCCGAGGCAACGTCATGACCTGAAGCGCTCCGCCGGAACTCACGAACACGTTGTCGGCCGACTGATCGGCGCGAACGTTGCCCTGCAGATCGTAGAAGCGGACACGCACCCGCAGATTTTTCTGATCGGTCTGCGTCTGGTTGACCACCGTGACCTTTGCCGCGCTGTGGTCGCCGGTGGCGTAGGAATCGAACACCACCGACAGCGGCCGCAGGCCCTTCTTGGCGCCGTAATATGCTCCGCCGGGCCGCAAGTAGTAGTCGAAGAGGTTCCCGAAGAAGGACGGCCAGTGATTGTTCAGCATCCAGTAGATCGTCATCTTGTGGCTGGCCCAACCGCTTGCGGCGAATGCCTCGAACTGCGCCCGGGTAGCCTCATAGTGAGCTAGCTGCGCTTTGTCGGCGAACATCTCCGCGCTGCTGGACGGGCCATAGCGAAGATCGACCGCGCGCTTGATGTTGGACAGCGCGGCGTTGTTCGGGTTTGCGCCCGCGTGGAAGTACCACACATCGTTGATCGGCCAAAGTTTGTCGGGCGGAATGAATTCCTTCAGGCTCGCGAACGGTGGAATGTGTTCGTTATCGCCCTGTTCGGCAGTGCTGCCCCACGTCGCACCGTAGCGTCCGCTGAACCAGTAACTCGGCGGCCGCCAGCTGTAGGGCCCAGCCATGTCGATGCCGTCCCAATCCGGCACACCATCGCCGTCCCGGGCGAGCGAGGAAACGGTGTCAACGATCGCGTTCTGCCAGTGCAGATCCCGAAGGATCTCGCGATACTTGGCAACCATGGGCGGCGGCGGCAGTCCATCACTGCCATTCGCCCAGACGAAAGCGGACGCGTGGTTGTGCAGCATCTGGACCTGGGAGCGCTGACTGTCCAGCGCGACGCGGTAGTCCTCCGCATTCCACTCGTCCCATTTCTCCCACTGGTTGCAGCACATCCAGCCGGCCATCAGGGGGATGCCCAGCTCATCGGCCATCTCAACGAGGTGCTCGCTGGCGATCTTGCCCTCGAGGCGCAGCATATTCAGACCGAGGTCCTTCGCGTAACGAAGCACGGCGGTTTCGCGGTCCGGGTCGTACTTGAAGAGCAGGTCGGGTGTGTAGGCGGCACCACGCACCAGGAAGTTCTTACCGTTGACCCGCAAGTAGAAATCGCCGCCGTTGCCGGAGAACTCGGTATCGCGATCCTGCGTAACTGACCGGATGCCGAACCGAAGGTCGTCGGCGTCACTGGCCCGGTCATTTACCCGGAACTCCAACCGGAGGTTGTAGAGGTTCGGCTCGCCCATGGTGTATGGCCACCATAAATCCGGTTTGCTCACGTCAAGCTGTGCGAAGTCGTCCGGCGTGAAATCGATATCCCGATCCTCGCCCGGCGACAGCGTGATCCACCGCTCGACCTGAATATCAGTCTTGCCGGCGCGTGAGATCGTCGCATGGAGCACTCCGCGCGTGCGTTGCGTTGAGTAGTTGCGGACGTTGGCACGAATCGTCAGACGTGCCGAATCGGTGCGCGGCAGTGGAAGTTCCGTATTGACCAGTGCCGGCCCGAGTCCCACCGCGCCGAGGGCTCTCAAGTAAACCGGCTTCCAGATTCCGGCGTTGCGGTCGGGAACAAAAGACGTCCCGCGCAGATAACGGTCGTGCCCGGGCGCAGGATGGCCGAGATAGTCCCAATTGATCCAGTCGTTCCAGCTGTCCGCCAGTTCGACGCCGTCGATGTCCTGAAGCGCACGTTCCGGCGTGACCTTCACCGCGAGGGTGTTCGATTGGCCCGGTCGAATCCACCGCGTCACGTCGAACTCGTGAGCGACGTACATGCCGACAAGCTGCTTATCGTCGGCGACCAAATGGCCGTTCAACCAGATTTCGCCGCGGTAATTGATTCCCGGGAAATCCATGAGGTAGGTCGTGCGGTTGGCGGGCGCGGTGAACGCGGTGCGGTACCACCAATCCTGCTTGTAGAGGTCCTGGGGGACTTCGTCGCGAAGGTTCATCCCGGCGTACAGCTTCGGGTAGAGACCGTTCTCCCGGAGGATCTCGAGGACGGTCGCCGGCATGCGGTGGACCTTGTACCAGGCGGTGGCATCGTAGTTCTGAGAAGAGAGAATGGCGCCGTCCGCGGGGAGCCCTCCGGCAGGGGACAACGTCCAATTGTCCGCCAGCTCAAGCTTTTCCGGCGGATCCGATGTAACGACGACTGCCGGGTGCGCCCCCGCGCACAACAACAGCGACAACACGATGAAGATCTTCAGGGCGACCTTCAGCATGCTGTTTTGACTCCTTGGCCCCGATACCGGCTACCTGCCGTTCACCTTGCGTTTGAGCAATCATGCCGGTCGCTGTTCCGCGCTGCCAACACGAGGCGGCAGCCAAGCCCCCGACCGGCGCTTTCGGCTCGCGGCTACAGCGCGGCACGTCAACGATAACCGTGATCGGGGGTCGCGGCGCGGCATGCTCGGTCCGGCGGCCGTGTACCGGGCAGTCACGCGCTCACCACGTGGCAGTCGTTGGCTATACCGCGCGCCGATCCATTGTGGGAGCATCGTCGGATGGACCCCCAGGACGACCCGGAAGCCCGGATTCGAGATCTGGAGCGTCCGCTGTCCGACATGGCACGCACGTCCGAAATGGGAGCCGCGCAGCCAGCCCCGTACGCCTACCCGCCGACTCAGCCGGCCCCGTACGCCTACCCGCCCACTCTCCCGTCGATAAATTACGGCGGCCCGCATCCCACCGCACCGCCGATGAAGACTGCGAGCTTTCGCGGGTGGTGGATCGTGCTCGCGGTGTTCGCCGTCGGCGCGATTGCTCTCGTGACGGGCGTCGCCGTCGTCGGCGCACACCTCTTTTCCGGTCGCGGCTCGATCGTCAGCTCCCCCGGCGCTCGTCCCAGCATCTCCCCCGGCTCGGTCACCAAAACGCCCAGTAGCCAGCCCTCACCAGGTGCAACGCAAACGCCTACCGCCGGAGGATCGACGGCCACCGCGCCGCCGGGTGGCAACCTCACCGTCTCCGGCATCAGTCAGAACCGGACAATCGCCTGCAACGACAGCGTCGCAACCGTCAGTGGGATTACGAACACGGTCGTGCTCACCGGCCACTGTGCGAGTCTGACCGTCATCGGCTCCCAGAACGTCGTCACCGTGGACACCGCGGACACCATCGATGCCTCCGGCATCGAGAACCAGGTCACTTTCCACTCCGGCTCGCCGAGCGTGCAGAACTCCGGTATTTCGAACGTGGTCCAGCAAGGCTGACGGTTGGGTGGCGCAGTCAGACGACTCATAACCCTAAAGTCTGATGGCTCAACAGGTTCCGCAGGGGCAATCGTCGAATGTGAACGCGCGGCCTCAGGTCAGCGCGCCGGTCCAGACGATCAGCGCGCAGAACTCGGCGCAGCAGCAGACTGCTTGAGCCCGGACGACAGCACGAGCACCGACAGGACGACGGCCACCAAGAGCAGCGCCGTGACATCTCCCCACAGGTGCCCCATGTGGCCGTCACTGAAGGACTGCACCGCCATGATTGCGGCGTGCACGACACTGGACCACACGGCGAACCAGATCAGACTGAGATTGGCCGCTGGGTTCCGTGCCGCGTTGATCAGAAAGACGCCCAGCGTCGCGTAGAGGCCCACGATCATCATGAAGTACTCCGACTCGTACGGCGCGCCGGAATGCCATGCCCATCCCGACGGCCAAACCACCGCCAGGGGATAGAGAAGGAGAGCGACCACGCCGAAGACGACGAGCGCGAGTCGAAGAAGCTTGTCAGCGGATGGCATTGTGCCCTCCAAAGTGAGTCCCGTTACAACCTTCTCAAAATACGTCCGCACCCGTCGAAATGGTCGTGAATGCCGTGCAGCAGGACCACCCTTGCTCGTCGCCAGGTTGTTAGACCACTCGGGTTGCGAAGGCGTCGGCGCACACTGCTTGAGGTCGTCGACCTGAAGCACCAAAATGCGGGATCGCCCCGAGATGCCGACGCGCGGCGGTAGCGTGCTGAGTTCATGGCAGCTGTAAGCCCGGACGACGACCCGGCGGTGCCGGACATCCTCGGACGCCTGGGGCCCAATTGGTTCGCCTCTGTCATGGGAACCGGAATCGTGGCGACGGCCGCTGCGACACTTCCCGTCCAGGTGCCCGGTCTGCGGAGCTTCGCAGAAGTGGTGTGGGTGTTAGCGGCCGTGCTGCTCGTGGTGCTCGCGATCGCCGCCGGAGGCCACTGGTTGCGGCATCCGACGGTGGCCCGCAGTCATGCTCGCAACCCGCAGATGGCCCATTTCTACGGCGCCGCCCCGATGGCGTTACTCACCGTCGGCGCGGGGTCGCTTCTGGTCGGTAAAGACCTGGTCGGGGAACGCATCGCCGTCGACCTCGACTGGGTGTTATGGACCGCGGGCACTGTCGGCGGGCTCTTCACGGCCGTCAGCATCCCGTATCTGATGTTCACGCAACACAGTGTCGAACCCGACGCCGCATTCGGCGGATGGCTGATGCCTGTCGTGCCGCCGATGGTGTCGGCGGCCGCCGGTGCACTGCTGATCGCGCACATGCACCCGGGTGCGGGCCAGCAGACCATGCTCTACGGGTGCTACGCGATGTTCGGGCTATCGCTTGTCGCATCCCTGATCATCATCACGATGATCTGGACGCGACTCAGCTATTACGGCACCTCCGGTACCGCGAGGGTGCCGACATTGTGGATTGTGCTGGGCCCACTCGGCCAATCCATCACGGCCGCAGGAGTTCTCGGGACGAGCGCGGCGCTGGCCGTTCGACCGGCGGTGGCCGCAGGGATGAGCGTATTCGCGATCCTGTACGGGGTGCCGGTCTGGGGATTCGCCGTGCTTTGGATCAGCCTGGCGACAGCGCTGACCGTCCGCACCCTGCGTCGCGGAATGCCGTTCGCGCTCACATGGTGGAGCCTGACCTTTCCCGTCGGCACCTTCGTCAACGGGACGACTCAGCTGGCCGTGCACACCGCGCTGCCGGCGTTCCGCATCGCGGCGGCCGTCGCCTATGTCGGGCTGCTCTTCACGTGGATCCTGGTGGCCGTTCGCACTGCGCGAGGCAGCTTGCGGGGCAACCTGTTTCAGCCGCCCAGCACCACGCCGATCAAGGCCCACAAGGACGCACCGGCTTGACGTCGGCGAATCCCAGACCCGTGGTGGGGCTACGGGCATTGGAATCGCGACGACGCGAATGAGTCCCAATCTCATTCCCTGAGGACTTGCTGTCGTGCTCGGCGCGCGGGTGCTCGGTGAGTTCGGGGACGACCCGAACAAATACACCGACGCGAAGTCTCGCAAAAACTACGCCGGAACCTCACCCCTGACCGTGGCATCCGGTAAGAAACACGCCGTGCTCGCCCGGCCCACTGCCACAGGCGGTCGGCGTGGACGAGGAAGGCGGGCAGGTGTCGCGGTGGGCTGGCAGATTTAACGCCTTGGACCTGATTCGACAAGCTATGTTGGGGACCACGTGTGGTCCAAGATTGTGGACGTCGACTGGAATCTCGAGGCGGTGGTGGAGGTGCTGAACTCCGAGCCCAGCATTCATCCCCGGGCGCCCGCACATGTGCGCAACCCAGATAGCTTCGGCGACGAAAAAAACCTTCGTGCCCGGTGATTGCGACAGTGACACCGAGATGCCGGCGTCCGGCATCATCGAGCGCGTCGACCACTTCCCAAGCCCCGCGGCCGTGCCGGCGTAATGCGCGGCTTTCTGGTCGGTATCGCTTCACTCGGCGGCCTGCTTTTCGGTTACGAGACCGGTGAGGCTGCGGGCGCCCTGCAGGCCGCACATTTCTCGTGGACACCCGATGATCACTTGCTGCTCACTACGGGAACCCTGCTGGGCGCGATGATCGGTGCCCTGTCGGCTGGCAGGGTGGCCGACCTGGTCGGACGACGCGACGTCATCATGGCCACCACCGCCTTGTTCACCATGGGCGCGTTCGTGAGTGCGATCGCGCCATCGGCCCAAGTGCTGCTCACCGGTCGCGTCGTGATCGGTATCGCCGTGGGCGCCATTTCCCTTGCGGCCCCGCTGTATATCGCCGAGATTGCGCCCACCGCCCGCCGCGGCACGCAGATCTGTGTTTTCCAGCTCATGATCACGATCGGCATCCTTCTGGCCTACATCGGCAACGAGACGTTGGGGCAGACGCCCAACGGGTGGCGAATCCTTCTCGTCGCCGGTGCCGTGCCGGGCCTGATCTTGAGCGGGTTGGCACTGCTGCTGGTCGAATCACCGGTGTGGTTGGCGCTCAAAGGCGATCAACAGGCGGCGCTGGCAGTGCTGGATCGCTTGGAACGCCGTGGCTCCAAGCATGAGATCGAAGCGATCGAAGCGCCAGCCGACGACGGCCGGTCCGGGGACCTGGCAGACGTGTTCTCACTTGCTGGGCGTGCCGCGATCTTCGTTGGCATCGGGCTGTTCTTCGTGCAGCAGTTCGTCGGGATCAACGCGGTGATCTACTACTCGGCCTCCAGCCTCGGCGAACTGTCCGAAACCCTCAACTTCGGTCTCATCGATGCGCCCGGCTTGTCGCTCGCGGTGCTCAACGTGCTGGCGACGCTGGTGGCCGTCAGCCTCGTCGATCGGGTCGGCCGCCGCCCGCTACTGATGATCAGCCTCGCCGGAATTGCGGTCGGCCTCGCGGCAATGGCCGTGGCCGCGGGCGTGCACTCGAGCTTCGGTGGCGCCCACATCCTTTCCGCGGCAGGCCTTTACGTGTTCATTACCTCGTTCGCGATCGGAATGGGTCCGATTCCGTGGGTGCTCGCGGCGGAGATCCTGCCGATCCACGTGCGCGGCCTGGCAATGGGCGTGGTCGTCGCCTCGCACTGGCTGTTCGACAGCGTGGCCTCGCCCACCGGCCATTGGCTGGGCCACGGTTTGGGCCGCCCCGTCGTACTGGCGATCTACGTCGGGTTCGCGTTGGCCGGCCTGGCGATCTTCCTCCGCAGGCTGCCGGAGACCAAAGGGCTGTCGCTCCTGGCGATCGACCGCTATATCACCGCATGGGCTTCGCGGGTCGGGAAAAGCCGCTTCATTCATTATTCGGTCGCGACTCTGGCCACCATCGGCGGCGTGCTCATCGGATACAACTTCGCGATTACCGCCGTCACGCTGGTCCTCATCGACGGCGAATGGCACCTCACGGCATTGGAGCGGGGCGCCCTGGTAAGCGCCTTGGTGGTGGGCCTGGCGGCCGGCTCGTTTCTCGCAGGCCCGCTGTCGGATCGTTTCGGCCGCCGCTACCTCCTGATGTCCGTCGCGGCGTTGTTCGTCGCGAGCGCTTTCGGCGCCGCGCTTGCCCCATCCCTGGGCTGGCTGTTCTTCGCCCGCGTCGCCGCCGGCGTTGCGATCGGCCTCACCGGCCCGACAGCCGCGCTGTACGTCTCGGAGATCGCACCCGCCGCCATACGCGGCCGACTGGTGTCGTTCGACGCGCTGGCGTACGGAGTGGGCGTCATCCTGGCGTACTGTGTCGGCCTTCTACTCGAGGACGATGTCGGGGGATGGCGGTTGATGTTTGGCTTCATTGCTCTGCCAAGCGCGATCTACGGCTTGGCCCTGTTGCCGCTCCCTGAGTCGCCGCGCTGGCTGGCGGCGGCCGGTCGATTGAGCGAGGCCCGCCGCTCGCTGCTACGGATGGTGGGGGTCGAAACCGATCGCCAAGGCGAAGCGGATCGGCAGTTGGCGGCCATCACCGCCGAGCGGCCGGGCTCGGTGTCCGATCATGGCGGCGCCCCGAAGAGTTGGGCGCGACTGTGGGAGCCGACGTATCGGCCCGCGGTCCTTGTGGGGCTGGCGATGATGTTTCTGCTCGTGTTCTCAGGCCAGGGCATGGTGGCGTTCTACGCGCCGACGATCCTCGAAGACATCGGCTTTTCTCACACGAGTGTGGCTTTCGCGGCGACGCTCGGGCTTGGAATCGTGAGTTTCGTAATGACCGCGGTGTCGGTGGCAATCATCGACCGTGTCGGACGCAAGCCGCTGATGGTCACCGGGCTGCTCGTGATGGCGGCGTGCCTGATCACGCTGGCTGCCCTGTCAATCAATGGCGATGCGAATTCGTTGACGCGGTGGGCCCAGGCTGGGTGTCTGGTTGTTTACGCGGGGACATTCTCCTTGACGCTAGGCATGGTGGGCGAGGTCGTCATCGCCGAGCTATACCCGCAATCTATCCGTGGACCGGCCTCGAGCCTGTCGCATGGGATGCGCAGCGTGTTCGCCATCGTGTTTACGCTGACCTTCCCGTTGCTGCTCGATGCGCCAGGACTAACGATCACAGTGCTTGGCTACGCTGTGATCAGCATCGTCGGCGCGATCTACCTACTTCGGACGCTTCCCGAGACAAAGGGCAGGAGTCTTGAGGACATTGGCGATCACTGGAGCCGCCGAGTCAACAAATCGGCGACCTCCAGCCCGGCCGACCGCTCAGCGCCCTGACCCAAGCGTGTCTTCGGCGACTAGACCGGCCGCCGATCTAACGCGGCCGGCCCGCCGCGGACCACTGCGGTATCAACCATCGTCGCCAGAAGCGTGCGATAGTCCACGCCAGCGGCCGCCCACGCCGGTTGGTACATCGAGGTTCTCGTAAAGCCTGGGATCGTGTTGATTTCATTGACCAGCAGACCTTTGTCGGTGAGAAAAAAGTCCACCCGGGCCAGGCCCTGGCATTCGATCGCGTTGAAGACCTTGATCGCGAGCTGTTGTACCTCGGCACGAACATCGCCATCGATCTTGGCAGGCACATCGATATGTGGAACCTCATCGAGGTACTTGGTCGCGAAGTCGTAAAAACCATCTTTTCGACCGAGGCCGCCCTGGACCCTGATCTCCCCGACCGCGCTGGCTCGTATTGTCCCGTCGGGGAATTCAAGAAGACCGCACTCCAACTCACGCCCGTGCACAGCGGCTTCGACGATCACCTTGGTGTCATACAGACGGGCCTCGGCGATCGCCGCCGGCAACTGGTCGGCCGACGTCACCGGGCTCACGCCCATCGACGAGCCAGAGCGCGCAGGTTTGACGAACACAGGCAGGCCGAGCAGTTCAAGCTGTTCGGGCCGCAACATGTCTTGGTTCGGCCGCAGGACCACGTGATCGACGATCGGCAACCCTTCGGCGGCGAGCAGCTTCTTCGCGAATTCTTTGTCCATGCCCGCAGCGATGGCGAACACTCCGCCACCGACATATGGCACACCAATCAATTCCAGCAGCCCCTGAATGTTGCTGTCCTCGGCGAAAGGGAAGACGACGTCGACCGATGACAGCGCTTCTTCGGGGCCGACTAGCTTGCCCGACGACGCGGTGACGCACGGCAGGTGGCCGTGCCTGATCGTCAAGCGGTCAGGATCGGCGGGCGTGCACACCCAGGCGCCCTCTGTGGTGACCCCGATGGCGACGACATCGAAGCGCTGTGAATCAAGATTGCGCAAGATGTTGCCCGCCGACGCACACGAGATCCCGTGCTCGTTGCCGCGGCCACCGTATACAAGCCCAACGCGCAACCGACGCTGATTGATTGACTCGATAGCCGTCACAACCTATAGACTCCCGTCTCGGTGACCGTGGATGTGCCGTCAAGGCTTGATCAGCAGTCCCTGACCGGTCGGCAGTGTGAGGATTTCGCACCCCTGTGAGGCTGCGAACTCATCGTGCATGTCTTTCTGTTCATGCATACCGTTCCAGCCATAGTCATCGAGAACGACTATCGCACCGCTTGTGAGCTTGGGCCAGAAGTGCTCCATCGCCGCGCGCTCAGGGAGTGCGATATTCATATCAATGGATAGATATGCCACCCTGTCGATTTCGACGGAACCAAGAGTGTCGGGAATCTTGCCACGAACTAGCTTGGCCCGGGGATATGGCGCAAAGTTCTCCTGGGCAATCTCATAGCACTCCGGATACATGCGTTCGTTGATCACGGGCCGGGTCCCTTGGAGGCGCTGAAATTCATAGACGCGCTCCTGAGTCGACATCTGCTCTTCCGGCATCCCACAGAAGGTGTCGAACAACCAGAAGTTCTTGTCGAGTTTGTTGAAGTCCACATACTCGCAGATGGCGACTGAATGCCATCCGGTATTTACTCCGCATTCGACGAAGTCGCCCGCGAGCTTTGCACAGTGGGTGGCGGCCCAGGTCGTCACAGCGACTGCCCAGCGGATATCGAATTTCGGGCCACCACTCACTTCTCGCACGGCGTGCTCGGAGCTCTCGCCGCGCCTGTACGCAGATAGGAAACGCGGATCGCGCAAAAAACCGATGTTCTTACGCCAACACGTGAGCGAATCGCCATCATCGTAGGACGGTCCGTCGACTGGCGGGTTGTCCAGTCTCCGACGCAGCGCAGCGTTTTCGAACTGGAGATCGTCGCGTTCCCGTGCGATATCCGCAAGCTGTTCGCGCAGAGTTACAGCCTCTTGCTCTGTGTGGGTCGTCATTTGCATATCTCCTTTGCGAGCTTGCTTGCGTAGTCGTGAATTTCGGGTTTCGCGCGGAGCAGAGCCTCGTGGATTTCTTCGAGGGCCTCCACGGCGAAGTTGGTGTTTCGCCATCGCTCAATGGAGATGCCGAATCCGAGGCGCTCCCAAAGTTCGGCATTCTGCGCCTCGTGTTCTCCGAAAGGTTCGAGCAAGACGAGAGGCGTAGCCGACCAGAGGGAGTCGAGCATCGTTCCGCCGCCAGGCTTACTGACCATGGCGAGCGCGGATCTGGCCAGCTCAAAGGATCCGTGGAATTCGGTGCCCTGGACGTAGTCGGGGACCCCCACTCCATCCACCCTCGCGAACGGCGGGTAGCCGTTGTCGAACCAGGGATGCCAGCTCGGGTCGATCATGAAGTAGCGGATGCCCTCATCTCCCGTGGAGACGTCGCTTGCTTCATAGGCCACGATGTCCAACTCAAAACCGTTGTCGCGCAACTCATCAGCCCGTTGCCGGTAGGTGCCCATACCCCAGCCGCCGCCGTGCACGAGGAGCCGGCGCTCCCGGTCGGCCCAGGGCACGGGTGGTCTGCTACTGACCGGAATGGTGTACGGCACTGTGGAATTCATCCAGTCAGCCAGCCATACCTGCCGCACCTCGGCTGGCAGCGAGCCGAGGGCGCGGAAGGACGGGGATGGCACTGAGTCAACGTGGCAGACGTCGACCTCGGGTGAAATGCCAGCCAGCGCGGCGCACTGCTCGATGATGGGTAGCCAGAAGCCGGACAGCACGACAAGACGCCGCACGCCGCGCTTTCGCCACTGTTCAGCCAGCTCCCGCAGGGCTGGTTCCGCCACCGCGGCGGATGGATCGACCGCTAACCGCTGCCCGGCGAGCGCAACGCGAAAGTCGCGGTGGAAAGCGAACTTCATCTTGGCGGCCGTCGCCCGCTTCGAGTCGGGCAGCAGCCGTTCGAGCACAAAGACTTCGGCGTCCGCGCCCTGCTCGCGCATTCGCTGGGCCAGTAGCAGTCCCGGTACGTGCACACCCAGGGCCACGCCGGAGGTGAGGACGCCGATCATCGGTTCGCCTTACTCAGCCGACTGCGGGCGCCCGCGTATATTCCCGCCATCAATCGGATTCGCTCGGCGGCCGCGGACTCGCCGTCCCGGTCACTTGCCCCGCTTGTCAGCAATTCCCGCACGCGGCCGAACTGGCGGTCGTAGTATGCGACCGGCGCGAAACTCAACACCTCGCGGGTTGAATCGTCGCCGCGCACAACCAGATTCAACGGCGCGGGCCCGGCCATCGGAAGGAGGAAGTGTCGCAGGCGCGCGACCGCACGTTCGAAGACGAACTCATGTTCAGCGATGTGCCTGGCATCGAAGCAACAGTCGATGACCCACTCCGGCCCGTCCGGCCAGGCGAGCCGAGAGTGGAACGAGCTGTCCACCCCGTTAGGCCCGGAGAAGTCGGAATGGCCCGTTGCGGTGGCATCGGCCAGACCGCAAACTGCCTGGACGGCCTGCAACCAGTAGCTCGAAGCGTCGAAGAATATCCCGCCCCCGAGCTCAGGTCGGCATCGATAGCCATCCGGAGGCGGCATGGCGAATTGAATTCTGGTGCGGACGGACCTCAGCGCGCCGTACCGGGAGTCGGCCACGATCGCCCGAACAGCGGTCTGCCATTCGTGTCCCTCGGTAGCGATCGCCTCAACGACGCGGACCCCTGTTGCGGAGGCTGCCGCCTCGATCGCGGCAAGTTCATCGTCGTCGAGGCACAGCGGTTTCTCCACGATGACATGTTTGCCCGCGCGCGCCGCCCGCGTCGCCCAGTCGTGATGCGCGGAATTGTGCAACGAGATGTACACCGTGTTGATCGTCGGGTCCTCGATCAAGGCCGAGTAGTCGCGGTGCACCACCGGAATGCCTTGACGTGCCGCGAAGCTGGCCGCCCGATCGGGGTCGCTCGCGGCGACCGCGCGGATCGCCGTGTCGTCGTACCGGGCGCTCGGGCCCACCATCGTCCGCTCAGCGATGGCGGTGGCTCCGATCAGGCCGATGTCAAGCGGCATGACCGGCGAGCCGTGGTCTCATCCCCGCGGCCGTCACGGCGGCCACCACCCGGTCACGCCACAACAGCGCATCCTCGGGCGCACAATACGACAGGCCGTACAGACGACCGTCCCTGTCCGACAGGGAGCCACTGCCCAGTACGAGTACTCCGGGCCGGGCCCCGCCGAGATAGAGCAGTTGTGCCTCCCGCAACGCCGAGACGACGTCTTCGACATCCCGGTCCGGCCCGAGCGTAAGGCCGAGCTGCCACAGGTGACACGCCAGCCCGGTGTGAGCGACTCGATGACCGGCGAGCAACGCCAGCAGTCCCAGCGAGCGGCGGGCGTTGATTTCCAGCACCGGCACCAGCGTGTCGTCATCGAGCACCATTGAGTCGACACCCACCGGCCCGCGGTAGCCCTCATCGGCGAGAGCGGAACCGACGTCTGCGAGGATGTCGAGGTAACCGTGCCGTTCGAGCAGAGCCGTCAGCTCGGGGCCGGCCGGACCCGAACCGAGGTGCCGGAAGCCATGATTGACCATCACCTGGACGCCGAGAAATCGCGGCGTGCCGTCACCGTTCACTTCCAGATGACCGGAGAAGTCGCACTTCTTGGAAAACTCCGGCTGAACCAGCAGTTCGATGCGGCGACCTTCGGCCTCCTGACGACGCAGCACACGCTCGATCGCTCGCAGCACACCCGGTGAGTTGACCCGCAGCGTGCCGCGGCCGGATACCCCGTACGGATCTTTGACCACCACCGAAGGACCGCTGTCCTGCACCGCATCAGACAGTTCGTCGACGGATCGCACCACCCGGGCACAGCCTGGCAGGCCCAGTTCCTGCACCAGCGTGTTGGACCAGGTTTTCGAGTTGACCCGGGTCACGACGCCGACCGGCGGCACTTGCCCCGCCCGCCCCCACTGCGTCAGCAGCGACACGGTATCCGGTATGACCGCGTACGGCTGCACGTGGTCATACCCTGCAGTCAACGCTGTCAGCGCAGGGTCGCCGAACAGAAGCCGTTCTACCGGGTGTCCATCGAGCGGGCGTGGGTGGCCGGACGACTCCATGTCTTCGGCCGGCCGGTGGTCGAAATGGATCCCCGCCTCGGCGAGGCACCGCCGCACCGCGGGAGACAATGGACGTCGCGTGATGAGTAGGTCGCCGGGTGAACATCCGGCTGCGAGCACCTCGTCCAATGTCGCCACAACGGCATCTCCGCCGGTGCGCACAGCGGGCAGATCAGCCAAATCTGTTGGACGCCACCACCGCTCGGCATCGAACGTACCGAAGTGGACGGTCTTCATACCGCTGCGGCACGTAAACCCGCCACGAAGCCGGCGAACTCGGACACGGAACGCAGGTGGTCCAACTCCAGGTTCTCGTAGTCCAACTCCACGTCGAAGATGTCCTCGATGCCCAGCAGGAAAGAGATCATCTGCAGCGAGTCGATACCGTACTCGGCGACAATGTCGGCATCGGCGGAGATGTCATCCGCAGTCATGCCGTTATCCAACACAGTCGCCAGCTCCGCCCGGATCTGCCGATCGATGTCATCGTTCATACCGTTCACACCCCGTTGAGATACAGCAGTATGCACTTCGAGCAGACCGGCATCATGCCGTTGGTGGCAAGTATCGTGCGGATCTTCCGAAATTCAGGGCTCTGCCACAGTTGCAACATGTTGGTTTCGTAGAGGTTGCCTACGACGAACTCCGGAAAGAACTTGCACGAGCTGACGTTGCCGTCGGCATGTACCTCCAGGCGATTGGACACCGCCAGGCATCTATTGCGGCGCTGGGCCGGACGAGAAGTACCGAGGATGAAGTCGGTGATCTCGTCCTCCTCCAACTGCGGCTGGTAGCGCACCCTGACTCGCCACGTGCGTTCAGCGAGTCGGCGCATCGAATCGCGCAGAACCGGAATTTGTTCGGGCGGAAGGCGATAGGTGTACGAATGCCAGGTGGGCCGCTCCGTTCCGGTGTCCGGTTGTAGCCAAGCGAAACTTTCCTGATAGACCGCGTCCATAGCATTCGCGACGTCTTCGCTTATGTACCAGGGAAATTGGAAGTAGACCGAGTTGACGCCGAGGTCCTCAGCCCATTCCATGAACTCGTACATCTTTCCCGCGTTGACGTGCGAGACCATGCACGACAGCGAGAGTTCGCCGTCAAATCGGCCGGAACGCTTGAGGTCCAGCATCGTCTCGATGTTGCGGACAGTCCGGGGGAAGGTCCCTTTCCCGCGCAGCGCCTCGTGATCGTCGCCGAGGCCGTCGAGGCTGACCAGCAGGTTGAGATTTTCACCGATCGCCAGCATGTCGTCGAGCTTACGTTCGAATAGCAAACCGTTCGTGCACATGTTGACGGTGCGGGGATAGCGCTGCAGGAGTTTGGCGACCTCGCCAAACCTGCTGTGCATCAGCGGTTCACCGCCCCAAAGGAACAGTTTTGCGCGGTTGTCAGCGGTGGCCGCAAGCACCTGCTCGACTATGTCGATGTCGAGTTCGGTCCGTTGCCGGCTCGGACTCCAGTCCCGGAAGAAACCCTGCTCATTCCACTGGTAGCAATGAGAGCACCGCAGATTGCAACGAAAGGTCAGCTGAAGACTGATCTCGTCAGGAATCGGTGCAGCATACCCCGGATCAGCGAGCTGATTCCTTCTCGCTTTGGACCGGATTGCCACAGTATGTTTGATATCCGCGAACTCTTTAGCGTTCAATGTTCTAACGGTCTTGGGATGCAAGATTTCCCCCGATGTGGCATCGAGCGCTGTTGGATGCAAAACCTATAACCGAGCTGCGCATTTCGTCAAGACCCGCGGCCCGGCGAACGTCATGAATCGTGACCCTACCCGCTGACCACAAACCGAGGGCCAGATCCGCACATCTTCGCCCGCCACGATGCGGCGAGGGCGCCTCTCGCTGGCCTACGCCTCGGTGGCCGGCAGCACTTCGCTGATTGGCAACGCCGATCCCCCCGGCGTGCCCCCAGTCGGACTCGAACCGACACTGTGCGGATTTTAAGTCCGCTGCCTCTGCCAATTGGGCTATGGGGGCTGCAGGTCAGATCAGCTGTGTAGCCGACCTTACTGCTCTGCCGGCTGCAAACATGGCAGCGCGTCCGATTCCCTTGCCCAGCACCTCAGCACTCCGGTCAGGTGTCGTCGCTGAGCACTGTGGCGTGCCCTGGAAGCCGTTGTACGACTTTGACGGTAACGCCCGTTTCTCATGGCCAGAGACGCGGCCGTGCGCCTGACCTTATGCGGCACCGACCGGGGGCGGTCGTCTGGTGCCCCCCGGTCACCCAGACTTCCCACTGCGCCAGGGCTTGTGGACGTCGTCGCCGATCGCCGTGACGGTGTGGTGCAGTCCAGTCGCGGTGGCGCTGCCGCCGTTGCCCAATATCTGCGCAGCGTAATAGCACCGTTTAAGGTTCGCTGCATGTTCCCGCGAAAGGTCGTCGCCGCGGCCGTAACCTCGGTGGCCCTGTTGATCGGATCGTCAAGCCTTGCGGCCGCCGATCCGATCGATGACACCGCGGGTGAGCCCGCCAACGTCGGCGACGCGAAGACCGCGGCGGTCGCATACCACGACAGCGGCCAGTACGAACACGACCTCGCCGAGGTTGCCGCGCAGGCGATCAACTGGATCGGCACCCAAGCGCCCAACACGCCGCGCGCCGCTGTCGTGTTCGACATCGACGAGACGGCGCTGTCGAACTGGGAAGTGATCAAAGCCAACGACTTCGGCCGTTTCATCAGCGGCCCGTGCAATCTGCCCGACGCGTGCGCCTGGCGCGCCTGGGACCTGACCGCGCGGTCCACGGTGATCCAGCCGACGCTGGACACCTACAACATGGCGAAGAGCCTCGGCGCGGCCGTCTTCTTCATCACCGGCCGCGACGAGGGCCAGCGCGCGGCAACAGAACGCAACCTGCAATCAACCGGATACACCGACTACACCCGGCTCATCATGGCCCCGCAGGGTGTCCAGTTCGCATCGGCGGCCGACTTCAAGGCGCCCCAGCGTGCCGTGATCGAAGCCCAGGGATACACGATCGTCGCGAACATCGGAGATCAGCCGTCAGACCTTGCCGGCGGCCACTCCGAGCAGACCTTCCTGCTGCCCGACCCGTTCTACCGCATCCCGTGAGCGAGGAAACACTCGCATGCGGTTATGCGAATCTATGTACGCGCGCATGATTCCGGCGTGAAATAGACGCATGAGCGCTCCAGAAGAAAAGAAGTGCACCTGTGGCTGTCAGGCCTGCCGGTCCGGCAACCACTGCGGCAACTACGGCGCGGGCTGCCAGCGGTTCTACGGCAAACGCTAACCGATCGAGAGCGCGATGCCGTCCAGGATGTCGTGCTCGCTGACGATCAGCTCGTTGATTCCGGCGCGCTGCCCGAGGACATCGGCCAGCTCCTCGACCACGATCGCGCCGCCGGCGATCACGTCGACCCGGCCCTCGTGCATCGGGGGAAGCGCGGCACGCTGCACACGGGTCATACCGATCAGCTCATCGCACACGGCGAGCAACTCGGTGAATCCCACCCGCGACAAGTGGATGGCCTGCGCGTCGTAGGTCGTCATCTTCTGAGCCAGCGCCGACAGCGTCGTCATCGTGCCGGCCACGCCCACCCATGTGCGCGCATTGTCCACCGGCACCACTCGCAGTGCCTCGCCCAGCCGCTCGCGGACCACGTCACGCGCGGCCACGACCTCGCGGGCGGTCGGCGGGTCCGAGTGCAGACAGCGTTCGGTCAGCCGTACACACCCGATGTCCGCCGAGAAACTGGCGTCCACCTCGGTGGACCCCAGCACCAGTTCGGTGGAGCCGCCGCCGAGGTCGACCACCAGGAAAGGCGCGTCGGCGCAATCCAATTCGGCGATCGCGCCGTGGAATGACAGTGCCGCCTCCTCCTCGCCGGTGATCACCTCGGCCACCGCGCCAGGCACCGCGGCCGCCAACACCTCGGCGGTCATCGCGAAGAACTCTTCCCGATTGGCCGCGTCGCGGGTGGCCGACGTCGCGACCATCCGCGCCTTGGGAACCTCGAATCGCGCGAGCAGCCGCGTGTAGTCGGCCAGTGCCGTTCGGGTGCGTGCGATCGCCTCCGGCGCGAACTGTCCTGTTGCGTCGACGCCCTGCCCAAGCCGCACGATCCGCATCTCCCGGTGCAATTCGTGCAGCCGGCCGTCGGCGACGTCGGCGATCAACAATCGGATCGAATTGGTGCCGCAGTCGATGGCGCCGATCCTGCTCATGCGCGCTTCATCTTCATTTCGCGCTGACGGCTCATCTCCACTGCTCCCTGTCCAGGATTCCGGCCATCTGCGGCTCGCCGGCCAGCATCGCCAGCGCCTCGTCACCCAACGGGTTAACCCCGCGCCCCTTCGCAAGCGCGTGCGCGATCAGCACGTGAAGGCACTTCACCCGATCCGGCATGCCTCCGCCGGAGACCTTGGTGCCCAACGGTTCTACGGCGTCACGGTCGGCCAGATAACTCGCGTGGGCACGTCGGTAGGCGGCGGCCAACTCCGGGTCGGTAGCCAGACGCGCCGTCATCTGCTTCATCACCCCCGAGGATTCCAGCCGGCCGGCCGCTGCGGTCAACGCGGGGTGGGTGAGGTAGTACAGCGTGGGAAACGGGGTGCCGTCGGGAAGCCGCGGGGCGGTTTTTATGACACCCGGCTCCCCGTCGGGGCAGCGGTAGGCGATCGCCAGTACGCCGCGCGGTTCTCTGCCGAGTTGACGTGCGACGGCGTCGAGATCGGCGCGCTCAACCACCGGGCGGCGGCGGGACCGGACCCGGCAGCGGCGGAGGACCGGGTGGCGGAGCGGGCGCTTCCGGAGCCGGGATGTTGTGCGGTGTGTCGGCGATCGTGCGCCACAGCGACGTGTACCACGGGTCACCGGACGACGGTTTCTGCGTGGACGAGCCCGGCTGCTCCGAGGGTCCGACCGCGCCCGGCGGCAGCTGCACCTGATAGGGGATGTCGCCGGGCATGACGAATCCCAGCCGCTCCCGGGCCTGGGCCGCGATGAACACCGGATCGCCGAGCTTGGTCTTCTGCTGCTGCAGGTCCTGGATCTGCGCGCGCAGGGCTTTCTCGCTGACCGCCAGTTGTTTCATCTCCGTGCGCTGCGCGAAGTACGTCCGCACAGGACCGGCGATCGTCAGTGTCAGCACGCAGACGACCGCAGCCAGGATCGCCGCCCGCCGCGCCGTGGAACCCAGCCGCTGCTCCGACTGACGGGTAACCGCCGCCGCGATCGATGCGGTGATGGATTCGGCGGCGGGTTCGGCCGGTCGCGGCTCGGCGCGAGGCTCCCGGCGGGGGGCGTTCGACTTCGGGCGCTCCCGAGCCGCATCGCCGCCCCGGCCGGGACGTGTGCCCGGGGACCGTCGTTTCGGGTCAGGCCGCTTCGCGTCGGGCACTTCTCAGTCGATCTCCAGTGTAAAGCGGGGGAACGCAAGGTCACCCGCGTAGCGGGCAGCATCGCCGAGCTCATCCTCGATCCGCAGCAGCTGGTTGTACTTCGCGACGCGCTCGCTGCGCGCAGGCGCGCCGGATTTGATCTGGCCGCTGCCCACCGCGACGACCAGATCGGCGATCGTGGTGTCCTCGGTCTCGCCACTGCGATGGCTCATCATGGTGCGGTATCCGCTGTTGTGTGCCAGCGCGACGGCGTCCAGCGTCTCGGTGAGCGTGCCGATTTGGTTGACCTTCACCAAAAGTGCATTGCCCGCGCCCTTTTCGATGCCCTCCTCGAGACGCTCGGGATTGGTGACGAACAGGTCATCCCCGACCACTTGCACGCGGTCGCCGATCGCTTTCGTCAGCGCAACCCAGCCGTCCCAGTCGTCCTCGGACAGCGGGTCTTCGATCGACACCAGCGGATAGGTGTCGAGCAGGCCGGCGTAGAACTCGGTCATCTGCGCCGCATTGCGGGTTTGGTTCTCGAACGCGTATCCGGTGTCGGAGCTGAAGAATTCGGTCGCCGCGGCGTCGAGCGCCAGCGCGACATCGGAACCCGGCTTGTATCCCGCGGTCTCGATGGCCGACAGGATCAGGTCCAGCGCCGCCTTCGTGCCGGCGACATCGGGGGCGAATCCGCCTTCGTCGCCCAGGCCCGTCGACAGTCCCTGCTTCTTGAGCACCGACTTGAGTGCGTGGTAGACCTCCGCACCCCACCGCAGCGCCTCGGAGAAACTCGGCGCGCCGATCGGGGCGATCATGAACTCCTGGACGTCGACGCCGGTGTCGGCGTGCGCGCCACCGTTGAGGATATTGAACATCGGGACCGGCAGGATGTGCGCGTTCGGACCGCCGAGGTAGCGAAACAGCGGCAGATCGGCCGACTCGGCGGCCGCCTTGGCCACCGCCAGCGACACACCGAGGATCGCGTTAGCGCCCAGTCGCGATTTGTCCGGGGTGCCGTCCAGGTCGAGCAGCGCCTGGTCCACGAGTCGTTGCTCGTCGGCGGAGATCCCGATGATCGCGGGTGCGATTTCGTCGAGCACCGCGTTCACCGCCTTCTCGACTCCCTTGCCGCCGTAGCGGGAGCCGCCGTCACGCAGTTCAACGGCCTCGTGCTCGCCGGTCGACGCGCCCGACGGGACCGCCGCCCGCGCGAGTGTCCCGTCCGTCAGGGCCAGCTCGACCTCGATAGTGGGGTTGCCACGGGAATCGAGGATCTCTCGAGCCCCGACCTGCTCGATGATGGGCACCTGCTTCTCCTTACTCGTCTGCTCTTCGCGCGAGCGCTCATCGCCACTCGCCTGCTCTTCGCGCGAGCGCTCATCGCCGTAGCCGGCGGGCTGAACGCACTCACCTTATGGTGTGAGCGCCTGCAGTGTCTTCACAGTGGGTGGCCGTTCGCGTAAGCGGTCGCCCAGTCGCGCACGGTCCTCGCGTACTGGTCGGAGAGGTTGTAGGCGCGCAATGCCTTCATCCACCCCTCCGGCGTCGCCAGATCGCGTCCGCGCCAGCACAGGTACCCCGCCGCCGAGAGCGCGGCGTCGTCGATGTTGTCGGGGCTGACGACGCCGTCGTTGTTCGCGTCGACGCCGTAGAGCCGCCACGTCTCGGGGATGAATTGCATCGGCCCCATCGCCCTCGCGTACGTCGGATCGCCGTCCATCTGTCCGCCGTCCGCGTCGACGATTTCGAGGTTGCCGTTCGAGCCGTCCAGCCGGACGCCGCGAATCGGCGGCGTCACGTCGCCGTTGGGAGCGATGGTCGCGCCGTGGTAGGTGCCGTTATGGCTTTCCACCATGCCGATTCCGGCCAGCGTCGTCCAGGCCAAGTGACAGCTCGGGTTCTCCACTGCCGCGACCTTCGCCGCGTAGGCGTATGCCTCCAGCGCGGTCACCGGCATATCGAGCACCGGGGCGCGGACGGCTGCCCATTGGTGGAGCTGGCCGGCCGGCCGGCCGGCAGCTTGGGTGTCGATGCTGGGCACGGGATCGCCGGGGGGCGGCGGCACGCCCTGCGGGATCGGTGTGCCGATACGCCAGGAGCAGCTCGACGCCATCAGCAACGCAGTTGCCGCCAGCACGACGGCAGTCCGCAGCCAGCGCACCTGCAGCACCGCCCTCCTCAAGCCACTCCTCCCGATTTCATCGTCCCACGTTAAATACGACGTCCCACGTTAATGACGACCGAACCGTTCGTTTAGCCGCCACGGACGTATACGTCAAATTCCCAGCCTTCTCAGTGGGCCACACATACCGGCACGGCGTGTTCGCCTGCCCGCCCGGGTCGCGCAAGGGCGATTCGTCGAGGCGCAGAGCTCGACGCTGCACTCGAGGTGGTGCGGCGCGGGGCGAGTGAGGCTGGACGAGACCCCGCCGACATCGCCATGGAAGGCCGGATCAGCTGGCACGGTGATGTGGACGAGGTCGCCGCGGCGCTGCGCAGCTGGGCCGGCGCCGGCGCCACCCATGTAGCGATCGACACCATGGGCGCCGGCCTACAGACCGTCGACGACCACCTGACAGCGTTGGCGTCCGCCGCCGAGGTCGCCAACACCGTCGTCGACTGATCGGACGGCTGCGTCAGGACTGGGGTTCGACGCTGTCGGGCTGACCCTCGGCAGGCACCATCTCCTCGAACTCGTCGGCGACGCCATTCGACGCGACCTCGGCCTCCGTGATGACCGGCATCTCGATGGCCGGGAACTCCTCTTCGATCACGGCCGGCTGGGCCTGCACCTCGGCTTCCCCGGTCGCCTCGGGCTCTGCAGTCTCACCGGTGGCCTCGGTCTCGCCGGTGGCCTCGGCCGACTCGTCGAGCTCCTCGGCGGGTTCCGTGGCGACCGGCAGCGGCCAGGCGGCGTACCACTCCTGCGCGGTGACCGAGTCCAGGACCGCGATGTCGAGCTCCTCGGGCACCTCATCGCCGCGCCGCGTCGCGGCGATGGTCCTCTCCGCTTGGCGTACCGCGTCTATGAACTCCAAAACATCCGTGCGCAAAGTGTTTTCAACATCCCCGTCGGGAGTGACGACCACGGTGGTCAGCGCGGACGGGATGAGGTCGGCGGGCAAACCTGCAACCGTGACCCGGCCGAGCACCTTCTGCGCCAACGCCAGCGCAGGCTGACCGGTAGGAACCCCATCGAGGCACGAATTGCGCGATTTCACCGAATTTTCCTGAGCCTTGCGCTCGTCCCACTCGGCCATCTGCTGCTCAAGCGAAATCGGTTCGCCCGCAAGCACTCCGGGCACGCGGTTGCCGAGCTTGCGCAACAGCGAGTCGGCCACATCGTCAATCGTGAACGGGTGCTGCGGGGCGTCCTCGGCGATCCGGGCGTGGAACAGCACCTGCAGCAGCACATCGCCGAGTTCCTCGCGCAAGTCATCGGCGTTCCCGCTGCGGACCGCGTCGAACAGCTCGTAGGTCTCCTCCAGCAGGTAGCGCCGCAGCGAGTCGTGCGTCTGCTCACCTTCCCACGGGCCGTCGGTGCGCAGCTTGTCCATCAACGCCACCGCGTCGATCAACCGCTCTCCCGGGTTCGGATCGGGTGCGGTGATCACGTCCTCCCCGGCGGCCAGCCGGGCCTTGACAGCCGGATGGTCGGCGTCCGACGACAACAGCACGGGCGCGTCCGGTCCTTCGAACACGGGCCGTGCCGCGGGCAGCGACCACGGCACGGCCACGGGTATCTCCTCGGTGTAGGCGAGCTCACCCGCGAGGAGCGCGATCGCCTCGACTGGAACCAGCGACGGGCGGCGCGGGTCGACCAGGATAACGGTCATCGTGCTGCACCCCCTCACGTGTGTCATCGACACCGTTGACCTCGGTTATATCAACACTATCCACGCTGGGTTTTTACGGCCCGGCAAAAGTTGGGCCGGACGGCTCAACGAGGTGCAAAAACACATCAGCGCAATTCAGCGCCGATCACGGCAAACGGGCCAAGGTTGCGGCCACCATTACCACCATCTCATCGACTGCGCCGAATACACACTTTGGTCAGCGTGCCATTGCTAACGTCAGTGCCCCAACTACCTGACGGCGAGGGAGACCCCAGATGGCGGGCAAGTTCGAGCTGTACAAAGATAAGTCCGGCAAGTTCCGGTTCCGGCTCAAGGCCGGCAACGGCGAAATCATCGCCACGGGCGAGGCCTACGAGTCCAAGGCCAGCGCCGAGAAGGGCATCGCATCGGTTCAGAAGAACGCCGCGGACGCGAAAGTCGTTGATCTGACCGGATAACGGAGTCCCAGTCTCCCCGTACGCCGCCGAACCTGCCGAAGGTCGGGGGCGTGGGTGGGTCATCCCACGCCCCCGCTCGGCTTCATCGACGGTCCGGTGGTTACGGCCGCGTCTTGTTGTCGCCGATGGCAACGAGATGGAGACCGGCCGGGTACCGCTTCTAGCTGCGGGAATGCTCTGCAGCTTCGGAAACGTCGGTGAGATCAACACTTCCCTGGGGCTTTCCATTCAAAGCGAGGACCAGGTCGGCGACCATTTGCACCAGTTCAAGATCACGGATGCGCGCCGCGGCGACCCCGTCACCGGTGCGGGGAATGGGCACCTGCACCGTCGACGACGTGGCGCGATAGTGCGCGGACGGGTGGAGCCGCTTCAGGCGGAGTTGCTGGGAGTCCAGCAGTGCCATCGGCGACAGCCGCAGCGTCGTCCCGGATCCCGCCCCGGTGGTCGTCAGCTCTGTGATCCCGTAGTCGCGGCACAGCAATCGCAGCCTGGCCACCGCCACCAGCCGCCGGGCCGGCTCGGGAAGCGGCCCGTAGCGGTCGGTCAGCTCTTCGACGACACCGGCGATCGCATCGTCATCGGCCGCGGCTGCCAACCGCCGGTAGGCCTCCAGCCGCAGCCGGTCGCTCGCGATGTAGTCGGGCGGCAGGTGCGCATCGACCGGCAGATCGATGCGGACGTCCTTCGGCTCCTCAGGCGCAACAACGGTCTGACCGTCCGCGGCGGCGCGGTACGCCTCGACGGCCTCCCCTACCAACCGCACGTACAGGTCGAACCCCACACCGGCGACGTGGCCGGATTGCTCAACCCCCAGTACGTTGCCGGCACCGCGGATCTCGAGGTCCTTCATCGCGACAGCCATACCGGCGCCGAGTTCGTTGTTCTGCGCGATCGTGGCGAGCCGGTCGTAGGCCGTCTCGGTGAGCGGCACCTGCGGCGGGTACAGCAGATAGGCGTAACCCCGCTCACGGCTGCGGCCCACCCGGCCGCGCAGCTGATGCAGCTGTGACAGCCCGAACGTGTCGGCGCGCTCCACGATCAGTGTGTTCGAGTTGGAGATGTCCAACCCGGTCTCGACGATCGTGGTGCAGACCAGGATGTCGTACTCCCGGTTCCAGAAGCCCTCGACCGTGCGCTCGAGGATGTCCTCGGGCATCTGGCCGTGGGCGACGACGACCCTGGCTTCTGGCACCCACGCGCGCACCCGGGCCGCTGCCGCGTCTATCGAGCTGACCCGGTTGTGGATGTAGAACGCCTGCCCGTCGCGCAGCAGTTCGCGGCGCAACGCAGCGGCGATCTGCTTGTCGTCGTGCGGCCCGACGTAAGTCAGGACCGGGTAGCGCTCCTCCGGCGGGGTCAGGATCGTCGACATCTCGCGGATACCGGCCAGGCTCATCTCCAGCGTCCGAGGGATCGGCGTAGCGCTCATGGTCAGCACGTCGACGTGGGTACGCAGCGCTTTGATGTGCTCCTTGTGCTCGACGCCGAACCGCTGTTCCTCGTCGACCACCACCAGGCCGAGATCCTTCCATCGCACACCGGTCTGCAGCAGCCGGTGCGTGCCGATCACGATGTCGACGGTGCCGTCGGCCATGCCGTCGAGCACTTCGCGCGACTGTCTGGCGTCGGTGAACCGCGACAGCGCCTTGACGCGCACCGGGAAGCCGGCCATCCGCTCGGTGAAGGTCTGCAGGTGCTGGTCGGCCAGCAGCGTCGTCGGAACCAGCACCGCGACCTGCTTGCCGTCCTGAACGGCCTTGAACGCCGCGCGCACCGCGATCTCGGTCTTGCCGTAGCCGACGTCGCCGCAGATCACCCTGTCCATCGGGATCGGCTTTTCCATGTCGGACTTGACCTCGGTGATCGCGGTCAGCTGGTCGACGGTCTCGGTGTAGCCGAAGGCGTCCTCCATCTCGGCCTGCCACGGGGTGTCCGGGCTGAACGCGAACCCCGGCGAGGCCTGCCGGATGGCGTACAGCGACACCAGCTCGGCCGCGATCTCGCGGACCGCCCTGCGCGCCTTGGTCTTGGTGTTGGCCCAGTCGCTTCCGCCAAGGCGGCTCAGCGTCGGTGATTCACCCCCGACATAACGCGACAGCTGGTCGAGCGAGTCCATGGGCACGAAGAGCTTGTCGGTTTGCTTGTCTGCACCGCGCCTGCTGGACGCGTACTCCAGGACCAGGTACTCGCGGCGGGCGCCCCCGACAGTGCGTTCGACCATCTCGACGAACCGGCCGATGCCGTGCTGGTCGTGCACCACGAGATCGCCTGCCGTCAGCGCGAGCGGGTCGACGACGTTACGGCGCTTGGCGGCCAGCCGCTTGCCGTCTATGACGGCGACCCGGCTGCCGGTCAGGTCGGTTTCGGTGATGATGACGAGGGCAGAGCCCGGCAAGACAACGCCGTCGTGCAGCGGGCCGCGCAGCACGCCGACCACGCCGGGGCCGGGGGTGTCACCCGAGTCGAGGCAGACCGCGGCGACGTCGGCTTCGCGGAGTTGTTCGACGACCCGGTGCGCAGTGCCGGTGCCCGGCGCGACGATGGCCGCGGTTCCGCCGGTGCGCAGGTGTGCGCGCAGCATCGCGAAGATCTCCTCAACGCTGTGCTGATGGCCGCGCGCGGACGGGGCCGCCCGCAGGTCGAGCCGCTCGGCGTCCGGGTCGGCCAACTGGCTGAGCGTCCACCACGGGTGCCCGGCCGCCACGGCTGCGGCGTGCACATCGTCGAGGTCGAGAAAGCCCGATGCCCCCAGCGAGGTCACATCGATCGGCGCGATCGAGTCTTCCGCGCTGCCGAGCGCGGCCGTCGACCATGCCGCCTCGAGGAACTCCTGTCCGGTTTTGATCAGGTCGGCGGCGCGGGTGCGGACCTTCTCCGGGTCGCACACCAGCAGCGGGGTTCCGGCCGGCAGATGCGAGGTCAGCGCCGTGAGTTCGGCTGCGCCGAGCACCGGCATCAGCGCCTCCATCCCATCGACCGGGATGCCCGAGGCCAGCTTGGCCAGCATGTCCCCGACGCTGCCGATCGGCCCGTCACGTACCGGGGTGTTCGCGGCGAGGGCGGCGGCCCGCTCACGGACAACGTCGTTCAGCAGGAACTCCCGGCATGCGACGGCGATCACGGTGTCGATGCTCAGCTCCGCAATCGACCGCTGGTCGGCGACGGAAAACATCCGCATCTCGCTGACCTCATCGCCCCAGAACTCGACGCGGACCGGGTGTTCGGCAGTGGGCGGGAAGAGGTCGAGGATGCCGCCGCGTACCGCGAACTCGCCCCGCTTGCCGACCATGTCGACCCGGGTGTAGGCCAGCTCGACCAGCCGTGCGATCACGTCCTCGAAGCCGATCTCAGCACCGACGGTCAAGGTGACCGGCTCGATGCGTGCCACGTCCGGGGCCATCGGCTGCAGCAGCGAGCGCGCCGTCGTCACCACGACGCGCAGCGGCGGACCCAGCTTCTCGTCGTCTGGAAAGGCCAGCCGTCGCAGCACCATCAACCGGGCGCCGACGGTATCGACGCCCGGGGACAACCGTTCGTGGGGCAGCGTCTCCCAGGACGGGAACAGCGCGGCGGCATCCCCGAACACGCCGCGAAGCTCGGCGGTCAGGTCGTCGGCTTCACGGCCGGTGGCGGTGACGACCAGCAGCGGGCCGCCCTGGGCCATCGCGGACGCAACGAACGGGCGGGCTGCGGCCGGCCCGACCAACGCCAGCTCGGCAGGTTTGGCGGCGGCGCGTCGGGTGACCTCGCTCAATGTGGGGTCGCGCAGCGCCAGGTTGACCAGCCCCGCGATCGGGGTGTCGATCATGATGTTCCCATTCTAGGTGGCCGCGCACGCGCGGAGCGAGGCAGTCCGCTGTGACAACGATGAAAAGCGCTGTGTTGCTTGACTACTCGCTCTTCGCGCAAGCGCTCATCGGTACTACTCGTCGTGCAGAACCGGATCGTCCTCGAGGTGCATGAGCCCGTTCCAGCACAGGTTGACGAGGTGTGCGGCCACCACTTCCTTCTTCGGCTCGCGGACGTCGAGCCACCACTGGGCGGTCATCGACACCGAGCCGACGAGCGCCTGCGCGTACAAAGGCGCCATCTCGGGGTCGAGTCCGCGGCGGGAGAAGTCGGCAGCCAGGATCGACGAGACCTGGTTGACGGCCTCGTTCAGCAGGGTCGAGTAGGTGCCAGACGTGATGCCCACCGGCGAGTCGCGGGTCAGGATCCGGAAGCCGTCGGTGCGTTCATCGACGTAGCTGAGCAGCGCCAGCGCCACCCGCTCGATGCGCAGCCGGGACCGGTTATTGGTCGTCCGCGTCAGCGACGCGGTGATGCCGTCCAGCAGCGCCGACATCTCCCGATCGACCACGACTGCGTACAGGCCTTCCTTGCCGCCGAAGTGCTCGTACACCACGGGCTTGGAGACGTTGGCCCGTTGGGCGATCTCCTCGATCGAGGTGCCCTCGTAGCCACGTTCGGCGAACAGCGACCGAGCGACGTCGATCAGCTGGTGACGCCGCTCCGCGCCGGTCATCCTGGCCCGCGGAGTGCGGACGTCCTTCTCTGGTGCCGCCACGTGACCAGCGTAATCCGTTGGCTACAGTCGCTACGCTGACACCAGTTCAGCGGTCCGTCGTGGTGTAATCGGCAGCACATCAGATTTTGGTTCTGAGAGTTCAGGTTCGAGTCCTGGCGACGGAGCTGCGGCGACTGTGCGTTCTAGAACGCCTCCCCGGCGTGTCTCGTACGAAACCGCACTGTCGCGAGTTAGAAGGCGGGAGGCCCGTGAGTTCACACACTGACACGGCGGTGATCGTGCTCGCCGCCGGGGCCGGTACCCGGATGCGGTCGGACATCCCGAAAGTGCTGCACACACTGGCCGGCCGCAGCATGCTGGCGCACTCACTGCACTCGGTGGCCAAGGTCGCGCCGCAGCACCTGGTCGTGGTGCTGGGCCACGACCGCGACACGATCGCCCCCGCCGTCGCGGAACTGTCCGGCGAGCTCAGCCGCACCATCGCGGTCGCGGTGCAGGAGGAACAGCTGGGCACGGGCCACGCGACCGCCTGCGGTCTGGACGCGCTCCCTGCCGGATTCGACGGCGTCGTCGTGGTCACATCGGGTGACATCCCGCTTCTGGACGCCGACACGCTCGCCGACCTCGTCGCCACCCACCGGGCCGAGCCGGGCGCGGTCACGGTGCTGACCACCACGCTGGGAGACCCGACCGGCTACGGCCGCATTCTGCGCACGCAGGATCGCGAGGTCATCGGGATCGTCGAGCAGGCGGACGCCAGCGCCTCGCAGCGACAGATCCGCGAGGTCAACGCCGGCGTCTATGCGTTCGACCTTGGCGCGCTGCGCTCCGCGTTGAGCCGGCTGCGCGAGGACAACGCGCAGCACGAGCGATATCTGACCGACGTCGTGTCGATCGTGCGACAGGACGGGCTGAGCGTGCACGCCAAACACGTTGACGACACGATGCTGGTGGCCGGCATCAACGACCGGGTGCAACTCGCCGCGCTGGCCGCCGAACTCAACGCCCGCATCGTGGCGGCCCACCAGCGGGCCGGCGTCACCATCATTGACCCGGCGACCACGTGGGTCGACGTCGATGTGACGATCGGGCGCGACACCGTCGTCCGGCCCGGCACCCAGCTGCTCGGCTCCACCCGGATCGGCGGCAAGTGCACGATCGGGCCGGACACCACGCTGGCCGACGTGACCGTCGGCGACGACGCGTCGGTGGTGCGCACGCACGCCGCCTCGGCGTCGATCGGCGACGGCGCGGATGTCGGTCCCTACACCTACCTGCGGCCGGGCACCGTGCTCGGCGCCGACGGCAAGCTCGGCGCGTTCGTCGAGACCAAGAACGCGACCATCGGCCGCGGCACCAAGGTGCCGCACCTGACCTACGTCGGTGACGCCGACATCGGCGAGCACAGCAATATCGGCGCGTCCAGCGTGTTCGTCAACTACGACGGGCAGGCCAAACACCGCACCAACATCGGCTCGCACGTGCGCACCGGATCCGACACCATGTTCGTCGCGCCGGTCACCGTGGGCGACGGCGCGTACACGGGCGCAGGCACCGTGATCCGCGAGGACGTCCCGCCGGGCGCGCTGGCCGTCTCGGCCGGACCACAGCGCAACATCGAAGGCTGGGTGGCCCGAAACCGGCCCGATTCGGCGGCCGCCGCCGCGGCGGCCGCGGCCTCAGCCGCTGGCGAAGCGTCCGACAAACCCGTCGCCGACACCGACCGGCCGGGCGCCGACGACCCCGAGGCGTCGTGAACGGGTCGCCGAATGTTGGCTTACCGGCCACCCGGCAGCCAACGGCGTGGTTCGCTACGTAGCATTAGGCCGACATTCCCGATCCTTGACCGGCGAGGCACCGTGGGCACCGACTGGACCGACAATCGCAAGAACCTGATGCTCTTCGCGGGTCGCGCGCACCCCGAACTCGCCGAGCAGGTGGCCAAGGAACTCGACGTGCAGGTCACCGCGCAGACGGCACGGGATTTCGCCAACGGCGAGATCTTCGTCCGCTTCGAGGAGTCTGTTCGCGGCTGCGACGCGTTCGTGCTGCAGTCCCATCCCGCGCCGCTGAACAAGTGGCTGATGGAGCAGCTGATCATGATCGACGCGCTCAAGCGCGGCAGCGCCAAGAGGATCACCGCGATCCTGCCGTTCTACCCGTACGCCCGTCAGGACAAGAAGCACCGCGGCCGGGAGCCGATCTCGGCGCGGCTGGTGGCTGACCTGCTCAAGACGGCGGGCGCGGACCGGATCGTCACCGTCGACCTGCACACCGACCAGATCCAGGGATTCTTCGACGGGCCGGTCGACCACATGCGGGCGCAGAACCTGCTGATCGGCTATATCAAGGACAACTATTCCAACGAGGACATGATCGTGGTCTCCCCCGACTCGGGCCGGGTGCGCGTCGCCGAGAAATGGGCCGACGCGCTGGGCGGCGTTCCGCTGGCCTTCATCCACAAGACCCGCGACCCGCGCATCCCCAACCAGGTGGTGTCCAACCGCATCGTCGGCGACGTCGGCGAGCGGACGTGCATCCTGATCGACGACATGATCGACACCGGCGGCACCATCGCCGGAGCGGTGAAGCTGCTGCACGACGACGGGGCGCGCGACGTGATCATCGCCGCCACCCAC
Source organism: uncultured Actinomycetota bacterium (assembly GCA_963828065.1). Classification (GTDB taxonomy): domain Bacteria; phylum Actinomycetota; class Actinomycetes; order Mycobacteriales; family Mycobacteriaceae; genus Mycobacterium. Next base: position 351,374 of record CAWHDL010000021.1, read on the forward strand.
GGTGTGCTGTCCGACCCCGCGGCCGAGCGGCTGGCCGCCAGCGGTGCCAAAGAGGTGATCGTCACCAACACGCTGCCCATCGGCGAGGACAAGCAGTTCCCGCAGCTTACGGTCTTATCCATCGCACCCCTGCTGGCCAGTACCATTCGGGCAGTGTTCGAAAACGGTTCTGTAACAGGTCTTTTCGACGGAGACGCTTAAGTGAACGAAAGCGCAACCGATGTCATTGGTCAGCGCCGAGGTACGTCCGTTATCTACCACAACCCGCGCTGCTCGACGTCTCGTAATGCCCTGCAGTTCTTGCGCGACAACGGTATCGAACCGACGGTGGTCGAGTACCTCAAGACGCCGCCGACACGCGGTCAATTGGCCGACATGATCCGCGACGCCGGGATCGACGTGCGCACGGCCGTGCGCAAGCGTGAGGCGCCCTACGCGGACCTGGCGCTCGGCGGCGCGGGCGACAACGAGTTGCTCGACGCGATGGCCGCGAACCCGATCCTGATCGAGCGCCCGTTCGTCGTGACGCCGAAGGGCACCCGGCTGGCTCGGCCCGTTGACGTGCTGCGCGAGATCCTGTGACGCTGCGCCGCCTCGCAATTGCGCTGTCGCTACTGGTCCTGGTGACCGCGTGTGACACGAAACCCACTGACTACCGCGCGATCTGGTCGTCGACGTCGGCGACGCCGACCACCACGGCCGCACCTGTGTCGTTCACCCAGTACCTGCAGCAACAGGGCGTCGACGGCGTCCCGATGACGCCGCAGACATTGACTGACCTCACGGTGTCGATGCCGCACCCGGCGGGGTGGGAGGTGGTCACCGATCCGGCTCAGCAGTCTGCGTACGAGATCATCCGCAAGACCGCGGTAGCCGCCTACCAGCCGACCGCAGTGCTGCTCGTGTTCAAGCTGACCGGCGCGAACTTCGATGTGAACGAGGCGCTCAAGCACGCCTACGACATGCCCGGTGCGATACAGGAACAGTTCAACGGCATGCCGTCCGCGAGGATCGAGGCCACGTACTTCGATGCCACAAAACAGCAGCTCCACCGCTACAACCGCATCGTCATCGCGACCGGCCGTGCCCCGGCCAACCAGCGCTACCTGGTCCAGTTCTCGGTCGCCACACTGGCCGATCCCGGGCAGGAACAGGACCCGGACGTGCTCACCATCATCAAGGGTTTCACCGTCGCAGTCCGCTGAGTCGCCAGGCAGCGAGCCCGTTAGGGTAGCGGCATGACCGACTGGACAGCCGCCGACTTACCCGCCTTCACCGGACGCACAGTAATCGTCACCGGCGCCAACAGCGGACTCGGTCTGATCACCGCGCGCGAATTGGCGCGCGTCGGTGCACATGTCGTGCTCGCGGTGCGCAACACCGCCAAGGGCGACGATGCCGCGGCGGGCCTGGCGGGCAGTGTCGAAGTGCGCAAACTCGACCTGCAGGACCTTGCCTCGGTGCGGGAATTCGCCGAGGGTGCGCCCGAGGCCGACGTGCTCGTCAACAACGCCGGCATCATGGCGGTGCCCTACGAGGTGACCAAGGACGGGTTCGAGAGCCAGATCGGCACAAACCATCTCGGTCATTTCGCATTGACGAACCTGCTGCTGGGAAAGATCACCGAGCGGGTGGTCACCGTGTCGTCGATGTTCCACCGGATGGGCAAGATCGACCTCAACGACGTGAACTGGCAGCACCGCCGGTACAACGCGTGGTTTGCCTATGCACAGTCGAAGCTGGCCAATCTGCTGTTCACCAGGGAGCTGCAGCGCCGCCTGGACCAGGCGGAGTCGCCGGTGCGTGCACTCGCCGCTCACCCCGGCTACTCGGCGACGAACCTGCAGAGCCACTCCGCCGGCCGGTTCAGCACCGCGTTCCTGGCCGCGGGCGACCGCCTGGTGGCCACCGACGCCGACTTCGGGGCGCGCCAGTCACTGTTCGCGGTGTCGCAGGACCTGCCGGGCAACACCTATGTGGGTCCGAGGTTCGGTTTCTACGGCCGCACGCAGCCGGTGGGCCGTAGCCGCGCGGCCCGTCAAACCGGAACGGCCACCGCCCTGTGGGAGCTGTCCGAGCAGCTCACGGGCACCAAATTTCCGCTCTGAGACGCGGTTGAGCTAGTCTGGCGGGACGTCACGGCGAGGGTGGCCGACAGCCACCGTTATCGACGGAGACCCGCGCGTATCTGCGCCTGGTTGCCCTCACCCGCGTCGTGCGAAGAAGACCGGCAAGCACAGGAGCAACCCCATGGCGAAGGCCACTGCAAACAAGATCACCGCTGAGCTGCGCACGCAAACCGGCAAGGGTGCGTCGCGACGGGCCCGTCGCGACGGCAAGGTGCCGGCGGTGCTGTACGGACACGGCGCTGACCCGCGCCACCTGCTGCTGTCGGCCCACGACTTCGCGGCGGTGATGCGCAACTCGGGCACGAACGCGGTCTTCGCCCTCGACATCAACGGCGACGAACAGCTCGCGCTCACGAAGGCTCTGGACATCCACCCGATCCGGCGCAACATCCAGCACGCCGACCTCCTGGTGGTGCGACGAGGCGAGAAGGTCACGGTCGATGTGAACGTGGTCGTGCAGGGCGAGGCGGTGTCGGGCGCTCTGGTGACACAGGACGCGAGCACCATCCAGATCGAGGCCGAAGCGCTCTCGATTCCCGAGCAGCTGACGGTGTCGGTCGAGGGTGCCGAGGAGGGCACCCAGATTCTGGCCGGCCAGGTCGAGCTGCCCAGCGGCGTCACGCTGATCTCCGACCCCGACACGCTGGTGGTCAACGTGGTCACCGCTCAGGAGATCGAGGAGCCCGAACCCGAGGCCGTCGAAGGCGAAGAGGGCGCAGAGGCCGAAGGGGGCGCCGAGGCCGAAGCGTCGGCGGCCGAAGCGTCCGACAACGAGTAGCCGGTGGCCGAACCCTCCCCTGCAAGCCTGCGGGGACCCCAGCTGGTGGTCGGCCTGGGGAACCCGGGGCCGGTCTACGCCAAGACCCGGCACAATCTCGGGTTCATGGTGGCGGACCTGCTGGCTGGCCGTGCCGGGTCAACGTTCAAGGCGCACAAGAAGTCCGGCGCCGACGTCGGCACCGGGCGACTCGCCGGGCGCCCGGTGATCCTCGGCAAACCCCGAAGCTACATGAACGAGTCCGGACGGCAGGTCGCCGCCCTGGCCAAGTTCTACTCCGTGCCGCCCGCCGATCTTCTCGTCATCCACGACGAACTCGACATCGACTTCGGCATGATACGGCTGAAGTTCGGCGGCGGGGTGGCCGGGCACAACGGGCTGCGTTCGGTGGCGTCAGCGTTGGGCACCAACGACTTTCACCGCGTGCGGATCGGCATCGGCCGACCGCCGGGACGCAAGGAGCCGGCCGCGTACGTGCTGGAGAACTTCACCACCGCCGAGCGGCCCGAGGTACCGGTGATTTGCGAGCAGGCCGCCGACGCCGCCGAATTGCTGATCAAGCTCGGCCTCGAGGCCGCCCAGAACCAGGTGCACGCCTGGTAGCCGTCAGTCGGCGGTGCGCCGCGCATAGGCCCGCAGCGCCACCGGCGCGAAGACCGCGGTCAGCAGAAGCGACCAGATGACCGTGGCGAGCACCGGGTGATGCAGCGGCAGCTGCGCCGAGGGCGGCGCCGGCGGACCATTACCCCACAGTTCGCGCATCGCCTGCGCCAACGACGACACCGGGTTCCATTCTGCGACCACCCGCAGCCAGTGCGACATCGGCTCCGTCGGCGCAAACGTGTTGGCCAGGAACGTGATCGGGAACAACACGGTGAACATCACACCGTTGACGGCCTCCACCGACCGCATCAGCGATCCGACCAGGATGCCGAACCAGATGATGCCGAACCCGAACACGAGCACCAGCGCGAACGCCAACGCTGCCTGTGCGATGCTGCCGCGGATACGCCAACCGATGGCCAGGCCGGTCACCGCCATCACGACGATGCCGATCGAGGAGTGGATCAGGCTCGCCACGCTGCGCCCGATCAGCACCGACGACCGGGCGATCGGCAGCGAATGGAACCGGTCGATGATCCCCTTTTCGATGTCGTTCGTGATGCCCGCCGCGACGACGAACGCCGCGAACACAATGGTCTGCGCCTGGATTCCGGGCAGCAGGAACTCGCGGTAGGACGGGCCGCCCGTGTTAGTAATCGACGCACCGAACACGAACGCGAACAACAGCACGAACATGATCGGCTGCGTGGTCACGTCGCTCAGCATCTCTGGCATGCGCTTCGTGTGGATCATATTGCGCTTCACCATGATCCACGACTGCTGCGCGAGATTGGTGCGGTGGGTCACCGGCCGGCGCGAGTGCGCGGGCAGCCGCTGCGCGACTGCGGTCATGCCGTCTCCTCTGCTGCATCGGCGCCGGGCTCAGCGCGGCGCCCGGTCAACGACAGGAACACGTCGTCGAGGCTGGGTCGCGACAACCCGATGTCATCGACCTCGATTTCACTGTCGCGCAACCAAGAGGCGACCCGTGTCATGTCGGCGAGCCCATCGGCGGCGGCGATAAGCTGCCGCGCACCGCTGTCGACGAACACCTCGGCGCCGGTCTTGCGCAGCAATGCCGCGGCGATGGGCACGTCGTCGGCGTGCGACACCGTGACCACCAGGCTGGCGCTGCCCGCCTGTCGCTTCAGCTGCAGCGGCGTGCCCTGCGCGATGATCCTGCCCTTGTCCATCACGACGATGTTGTCGGCCAACTGGTCGGCCTCCTCGAGGTACTGCGTGGTGAGCAGCAGCGTGGTGCCGTCGGCCACCAGCCCGCGCAACACGTCCCACAGATCGTTGCGGCTGCGGGGATCAAGACCCGTGGTGGGCTCGTCGAGAAACAACACCGGCGGGCCCGCCAGCAGGCTCACGGCCAGATCGAGGCGCCGTCGCATCCCGCCTGAATACGACTTGACCGGCCGGTCGCCGGCGTCAGCGATCGAAAACTGTTCCAGCAACTGGTCGCTCAAGCTGGCCAGCTCACGGCGGCGGATGCCGTAAAGCCCGCCGATCATTCGGATGTTCTCCCTGCCGGTCAGCAGGTCGTCGACTGTGGCCACCTGACCGGTCAAGCCCATGCTGCGCCGCACCATGTCCGGCTGCTCGCGCACGTCGTAGCCGGCGACACGCGCGGTGCCGCTGGTGGGCTCGGTCAGCGTGGTCATCATTCGCACCGTGGTGGTCTTGCCGGCGCCGTTGGGGCCCAGCAGTCCCAGCACAGTGCCTTTCGGCACGACGAAACTCACGCCGTCGACAGCTACGTCGGCGCCGAATTTCTTGACCAGATCGACTGCTTCGACGGCCGGGCTCCAACCGGGCATACCACCGACGGTATCGACCCGCACCGACACGGTGCCATTCGTTGTCGGCCGCATGCGAGTCCTGACCGTCGGGCCGCCCACGGTCAGGACTTCTTCTGCCACCACGTGAACAAATCGGGCAGGGCCGATCCGCGAATCAGGGCGACGAATTCCTTTGAGTTCTCTGTCCACATCACGTTCGCCTGTCCGTCGCTGTCGGTTCCGCACGCAAGTTGTCCCGCCGCTGCCGTCGGGGTCTTGGTGTAATGCCACGTCCCCGGTGACGGGGTGTGGTCAGGGCACGTCTGCAGCGTGGCGTTCGAAGTGACGTTCTTGAACGCGTCGTCGAGCGCGCCCTGATCGCCGTAGAGCCAGAAGGTCGCGCCCTCGGGGCCGCCGTCGAGCGCGTCGCACTGAAGGGTGGACAGCGCGCCATCCTTCGCGGGGTGCTGCGGCGTGCAGGTGCTCCGCAAGTATCCGCCGGTGCCGATGAGCCCGACGAGTTTGTCGTCGTCGGCGGTGTACCCGGAAGGCGGCACGCGCGTCGTTGTCGACGCGGAGGGACCGGATCCACCTGACGTCAGGATGCCCGTCGACAACAGAACGATCGCCACGACCACCGCCGCGAGCGCGACCAATCCGCCGCCGATGAGCCACGGGGTGAGGTGGCCACGGGATGACGGCGATCCCGCTGCGGGCTGCGGCCCTGTCCACGGCGGTGGCGTCGCGACCTGCTGCGGGCCACTGCCATATGTGCCGCTGCCCGGCCACCACCCGGATGCGCCGCTCGGCGTGCCGGTAGGGGGCGGGGCGGGCGGCGGCGGCCCGGATGGCCACGTCGGCGGCGGTGCGAACCCCGGGCCGGTCGGCTGGGTCGCGTCCGCACTGCGTTCCAGAATGCTGGCAGCCCGCCGTTTGTCGGTCGCGGTGAGCGCGTCGTGGGCCGCCGAGGCCAGGTCACCGGCGGTGGCGTAGCGATCCTCGGGTTGCTTCGCCATGCCGCGGGCGATCACCTGATCCAGCCCGATCGGGACTCCGGGACGGATCTGGCTGGGCCGCGGGACGGGTGCGGTCAGGTGCGCGGTGATCATCGAGCTGAGGCTGTCGGCCTTGTAGGGACGCGAGCCGGTCAGGCACTCGTGCAGCACGCATGCCAGCGAGTAGATGTCGGAGCTGCTGGTCATTTCCTTGTTGCGGAACCGCTCTGGCGCCATGTAGCTGAAGGTGCCGACCATGGTGCCCATCTGGGTGAGCCGCTCGTCGGAGGTCGCGGTCGCCAGCCCAAAGTCCACCAGACACGCGAAGTCGTCGCGCGTGATCAGGACGTTCTCCGGTTTGACATCGCGATGCATCACGCCGGCCCGGTGCGCGGCGTCCAGTGCCGAGGCGACCTGACGCACGATGGCGACCGCCCGCGCCGGGGTCAGCGGCCCGTCGGACAGCAGGCAGTGGAGGTCTACGCCGTCGATCAGGCGCATGTCCACGTAGAGCACACCGTCGATCTCGCCGTAGTCGTGGATCGGCACGACGTGGGGTTCGGCCAGCCGGCCGGCGGCGTGCGCCTCGCGCTGCAGGCGCTTTCGGAACACGTCATCCCTCGACAACGCCTCCGGCAGCAACTTCAACGCGACGACGCGGTCTTTGACGGTGTCCTCAGCCTCGTAGACCTCGCCGAAACCGCCGGCCCCGATCAACCGTCTCAGGCGATACGGCCCAAACTGCGTACCCACCCGCGAATCTTCGGGGGTGCCGCTCATCGCCGTCTCCTCAAACCTCCGGTAGCCCAGTGCGATGGGCTTTCCGCCGGTGCGGGAGGTGCTACACCGCCCAGGCCGCCGGCACCCGCTTGCCAGCCTTCACGCTAACGCTTGCGCGGGGTCGCCACAGTGAAACGGTGCGACGGCTCAGACCGAGTCCGGAAGTTCGGTTTCGGGCGGCGGGATCTCGAAGGTCAGCTCGTGCCCGCCGATGCCGATCCGGTCGCCGTCAGCGAGCGTGGTGGTACCCCGGATTCGCTGCTGTCGCAGCTTGACTCCGTTAGCCGACCTCAGATCGGTGATCACCCAGTTGGTTCCGGTATCGATGACGACGGCGTGATGCCGGCTGACGCCGGCGTCGTCGAGGACGATGTCGTTATCGGCGAGGCGGCCGATCGTGGTCGCCGCGGCGGTCAACGGATACCTGCGTCCTGACGCGTCAACCAACTGCGCGATCGCGGACCCGCCGTGAACCGTGGTGCGCTGCTGCAGAGACGTGACGGCACGCGCAGCGGTGCGCTGAGCGGCCTTCTTCACGTCCAGGGGGTCCTGACGCAGGATCCGCGCCTGCAATTCCTGCACCGTGGGCCCGGGATCAATCCCGAGGTCGTCGGCAAGGATGGCTTTCAGTCGACCATACGCATCGAGGGCATCCGACTGGCGTTCCGACAGGTAATACGCAGTGATCAGCTGCGCCCACAGCGGCTCATGATACGGGTGCTCGATGATCAGCCCCTGGAGCTCGGCGATGACGGCATACCAACGCCCGCATACGATTTCGGCTTCAGCGCGGGCGGTGTGGACGTAGAGCTTGTCCTCTGTCAGCGCGGTCGCAAACGGATCGACGAACGAGAAGTCGCGCAGATCCTCGAGCACCGGACCGCGCCACTCGGCCAGCGCCGCGGCGAAGTGACGGCTGGCCGTCTCGAAGTGAGCCGCGGCGGCGGCCTGCACTCCGGCGTTCTTCTGGATGACGAATCGGCCGATGTCACAGTCGATCTCGTTGGCCTCGAGTCGATACCCCGGCGGCGCGCTCACCAACGCGGTACGCGCATCCAGCCCGGTGCTGCCGATGAGTCTGCGCAGACTCGACACGTAGGAGTGCAGGCTCGCCCGCGCACCGGACGGAGGGCACTGCCCCCACGCGGCGCCGAGAAGCGACTCGATACCGACCGGCCGGTTGCGGTTGATCACCAGCATCGCCAGCACCGCACGCTGCTTCGGCGTACCCAACGGCACCTCGGTGCCGGCAACTCGCATTTGCAGCGGCCCGAGCACACCAAAAGCGAGACCTTCGTTCGTCGCCACTTGAGCCGCCCCTTTCACGATGGCGCCGTCACGCTCATTGTGAGCCACCCACGCGTCGCCTGTGGGGGACCACGCGGGCTATTTGCCCGTCGGTTCGGCGACGATCATCCGGAAGCCGCCGGTCTTCCACGCCTTCACGAAGGTGGCGATGGGGACCTGCTCGTCACGACCGTCGCGCGTGCCGCTGTCGTTGAGGTGCACGATCCCGTTCCTGGTGTCGATGCCGGTGACCACCAGTGCGTGATCTGGCTTGCTGCGCTGCCCGTCGGCACTGTCCCAGATCGTCTCCGCGTTCACGCCGGCGATGATCTTGTGCCCGTCGGACAGGTACTTCTCGAGCGCTTCCATCCCGGTCTCGACGCCGCTCTCAGGGGCGCTCTCGGTGTCGGTGCTCACGCCCGTGACGCCGTAGTGAGCCAGCAGCACGACTTCGTCCTCCGGAGAGGTGCCCATGCCGTCGGTGGCATCGCCGGGGCTGTCCGGCTTGATGTAGATGGAGCCCGGGTGGGTCTCGGACGGGGTGCTCTCGGCCACATCGATGATCTCCTGCTCGGTGGGCAGATGCCCGGTGAGCTGGCCCACGATATCGGCCACGGCCATCAGCGCGCAGTCATCGTAATGCTGGGCACGCCAGTACTTGGCGGCAGCGATCGGATCGCCGTACATCGTCGCGTTTTCGACCTGCTGCGCCGGGCCGGCCATAGCCGGGCCCGCGAGGCTCACCGCCACACCGCCGATGCCGACCGTACCGGCGATGCCGATGACAGCCGCGGCGATGGCCGCGCGCACCGCGGCCGCGATCCGAGTGTTCAAGCTTGTGCTCATGAAGAGGTTGTCCTTTTCTCGGCGCCGCCGCAGCGGCGTTCGGGTGGGTGAGAAAAGGCTCCAACCCGGCCCTGTAAGGATTCTCAACGGAAACTTGGAACGGCGGACGCGGGGTCAACGGACGGGTGCCCGTGGTCAACCGGCCGCGGGGTCAACTGGCGGCGGCGACGTCCTTTCGATATTTTGACTGTTGCTATCAGTTGAGTTGATCTACTATTTGATAGAGACTTGCGCCAAGTTGGGAGGTCGCTGATGCCGGCAACGCGCTACCCCGTCCTGATCGTCGGCGCGGGTGCCGTCGGTCTGGCTGCCTCGACGCTGCTCGCCCACCATGGCGTCCAATCCCTCACCATCGAAAAGCGCACAGCGGTCTTCGTGTATCCCAAGGCCCGCAACCTGACTTTCCGCAGCCTGGAGATCCTGCGCGGGGTGGGGCTGGGGCCTGCGGTCAACGCGGCCGCCCACCACATCAGCCACATGGTCAGCAAGAAGACCCTCAACAGCGCCGAAACGACCGTGGTGTTCGACACGGACTTCTTCCCAGACGCCGACGGGATCAGCCCAGAGCCATTTGGAAAGTATTGTCCTCAAAGCGTTTTGGAGCCGATCCTGCTTGACGAAACGCGCAAGCGGGGCAGCGAGGTACGGTACGCCACCACGCTCGTCTCATTTACCCAGCACGACGACGGCGTCACTGCGACGATCGAAGATCTCGACACGGGCACGCGCTCGGATGTTCACGCCGACTACCTGCTCGCCGCGGACGGCACGCACAGCCCCGTCCGCGGTCAACTGGGCATCGCCACGTCCGGAGCGGGCCGGCTGCCGATCTTCGTGGTGTTCATCTATTTCCGGGGGCCGTGGAAGCAGTACGTTCCGACCCTGGGCGACGGCGACGCCGTGCAGGTCGACAACCCCGGCGTCACCGGGATCATGATTCCGGTCGACAACGATCTGGCCGTGTTCATAACCACCTACTTTCCAAGCGAGGGCGAAACGCTGGAGATGTTCACCGCAGAGCGGTGCCGCGCGCTGTTGCTCGAGGCGTTCGGGACGAACGTCGCCATCGACGTCGTCGATGTCGCGCCGTGGCAACCATACGAACAGGTGGCCGACCAATTCCGTTGCGGGCGAGTATTTCTCGTCGGGGACTCAGCGCACACCATGCCTCCGTTCAAGGGCGGTGGAGCGAACACCGGGATCGGAAGCGCACAAAACCTGGCCTGGAAACTCGCAGCCGTTCTGCACGGCACAGCCGGCGCGGAACTGCTCGACACGTACCACGCCGAGCGGCACCCGGTCGCGCAGTTCGCGGCGCGGCAGTCACTCACCGGCCCGGGCGCTGCATATCTTCCGTTGGGCGAGGGCGCGCCCACACTCGGAAGCGACGAAGATCTGCCGCTGTTCTACATGATCGCCGGCTACAAGTACCGCTCTGCCGCGGTGATCACCGACGAGCCCGCATCCGACGCCGTGTACCTCGTCGATTCAGAGGAGCTCCACGGCGAACCCGGAACCCGGATGCCCCACGCATGGGTGCAACGCGGAGGGGAGCGCATATCGACGCTGGACCTCCTGGACACCGGATTCACCTTGTTCACCGGACCCGCCGGAACTCCATGGTTCGCCGCCGCCGAATCCGTCTCGCGATCGTCGGGCGTGTCGATCACTGTCCGCCCGATCGGCGTGGGCACCGACATCTCGGACGTCGACGGTCAGTGGGTGACGCTCACCGGGCTGTCACCGGAGTCTGCGATGCTCGTGCGCCCAGACGACTTCGTCGCATGGCGAGCCGACGCCATGCCGGAATCACCGCAGCGCGAACTCGACTCGGTGATCCGGCGAATCCTCGCCCGCAGCTAGCTGACCAGCGCGACGGAGTTCGCGCGGCGCAGCTTGCCCGACGGCGTCTTCGGGATCGTGCCGGGGCCGAGCACGACGACGTTGCGCGGCCGCAAGTCGACCTCCGCGACCACCTCGTGGGCGACCTGGTGCTCGATCCGGCGCACCTCGGCCGGATCCTCCCAGGCGTTCGACTCGACGGCGACGGCGAACGTCTCCCGGGAATGGCCGGCGTCGAGACGCACCGCGACCGCACACCCGGGGCGAACCCCGTCGACGCGGCAGGCGGCGCGCTCGATGTCGGTCGGGTAGATGTTGCGGCCGGCCATGATGATGACGTCCTTGACCCGGCCGCAGACCACGACGTGACCGTTCTCCAGCAGGTAGCCGAGGTCACCGGTGTCATACCAGCCGCGTTCGTCCTGTGCCGGGACGAAGCCGCCCATCGTGATGTAGCCCGGGGTCAGCGCCTCGCCCCGCAGCTCGATGATGCCCACACCGCGGGTCGGCAGCACGTTGCCGTCCTCGTCGACGATTCGTGCCTCCAGGTCTCGCAGCAGCGGCCCGAGCGACGCCAGCCGACGCGTGTTGCCCTTGGTCGCCGGCACTGCCCGGCGCAACGCGGCGAGAAGATCGGCGTCGACCTCGTCGACCACCAGACCCGCGCCGCACTCGGAGAACGCCACCGCCAGCGTCGTCTCGGCCATCCCGTAGGCGGGCAGAATCGCCTCTGGGGGCAGCCCGAAGGGCTTGCCGGCTTCGATGAGGTCCTCGACATCGGCCGGTTCGACCGGTTCGGAACCCGACAGCGCGAAGCGCAGGGTGGACAGGTCGAACTGGCCGGGCCTGGCCTGCTTGCGCAACCGCTTCGCGAACAGCGCATAGGCGAAGTTCGGCGCAGCCGTCATCGTGCCCTTGTACTTGTCGATGAGCTTGGCCCACAGCAGCGTGTCGCGCAGGAAGTCCATCGGGGTGACTTTGACCAATTCGGCGCCGAAGTACATCGGCACGGTCAGGAAGCCGATCATGCCCATGTCGTGGAAGCAGGGCAGCCAGCTCACCATCACGTCGCGGTCCACGTCGTACTCGGCGCCGATGAACATCGCCTCGGCGTTGGAGAACACGTTGCGGTGGGTGATCACCACGGCCTTCGGCGACCCGGTCGACCCGGAGGTCAGCTGCATCAGCGCGACATCGTCCTCGTCGGTCTCAACCGGATCGATGGGGTCGGCCGCGAGCAGCTCTTCGACGGTGACGACCTTCACCCCGCGCTCTTGAAGCACCGGGATCGCGGCGAGGAACGGGTCGGAGACGACGATGGCCTTGGCCTCGATCATGTCGATGACGGTGGTGGTGTCCTGGGCCCAGATCGCGAGGTCGGTTCGCGGGGTGGGCTGATGCAGCATCGTCAGGCTGGCCCCGCGCATCCACAGACCCTGTGCGGTCGGCGCGATCTCAACGGGAGCGCCGGCCAGCACGCCGACCGCGTCGCCGTGTCCGACACCCGCGGCGGCCAGTCCCCCGGCGATCCGCCGGGCCTTCTCGTGCACCTCGGCCCAGGTGTGCCGAACGGGAGCATGCGGCTCGCCAGTCACCATGCCCGTCCGGGTGTTGCGGGCGTTGCGATACATCTTGTCGGTGAATCTGCTCACGACAACCTCCTGGGTTCGGCAGCCAGATGTCGCCGGCCATGCGGCTGCGCCGCAGAGGCCCGACCACTAATGCTCCGCCGGGTAGATGACGCTTCATAAGAGGCGCGCAAATACAATTGGGGAGCGGTTCGGTTGCGAAACGGTGTTACCTCCCGCGGCGTTGCTGCGGCTCCGTCGCCGCGCACGTCCATTGGGTACGACAGTCGCCCACCCCGAATCCGGGTGGGCGACCACGACGTGGACCACGAAGTGAAGGTCGGACCGCTGACGTACACCGCCGATGATCTTAAACTCCTCTTAGAGTAGCGGCAAACCCTCCGGCGTTTTGAGGCCTGGGTCACACTCAGGTGCCCGGCGCAGGCACTAACCGCGCACCCTGCACCGGACCGCTGGCCACCCGAACCGTCCGGCAGACCCCTGCGCCGGCAAGCTGCGTACCGATGTCTACGGCAGATGCCGCCGTCGAACACAGGAAGGCGCAGGTCGGGCCGGAGCCGGAGACGATGCCCGCAAGCGCGCCTGCCTCGGTGCCGGCATGCAATGTGCGGCGCAGGCCCGAGTCGAGGCTGATCGCGGCGGCCTGCAGGTCGTTGCCCAGAAGCGGCGCCAGTTCGTCGGCATCGCCGGCCGCCAGCGCCGCGAGCAGCGGCTCGGGGTCGTCCAGCCGAGGAGGATTCCCGGCGTTACGGAGCCTGTCGATCTCGGTGAATACCGTCCCCGTGGACAGGCCATCGGCCGAGAACGCAAGCACCCAGTGAAACGTCGTGCGGGCCAAAACCGTCGCGAGGTCCTCGCCGCGGCCCGTGCCCAGCGCGGTGCCGCCGTGCAGCGCGAACGGCACGTCGCTACCGAGCCGCGCCGCCAGCACATGCAGGTCGCGGCGTGGCACGCCGACCTCCCAGAGGTTGTTCATCCCCACCAGCACAGCCGCCGCGTCCGCGCTGCCGCCGCCCATGCCGCCCGCCACCGGGATGGACTTCTCGATCACGATCTCGACATCCGGCGAGCGGCCGACGTGGGTGGCCATCAGCTCGGCGGCCTGCCATGCGAGGTTGCGCTCGTCGGTGGGCAGCGTGCCCGCCCCTTCGCCGATCACCTCGACCGACAGCGTGTCGGAGTTGCGGATCGTCACCTCGTCGAGCAGCGATACCGCGTGGAAGACCGTGGTCAGCTCATGGAATCCGTCGTCGCGACGATCACCGACGGCCAGGTACAGGTTGACCTTGCCCGGCACGCGAACGGTGACGGAACCGGTGGCCACCCATTCAGGCGCGGTGTTGCCGTCAGACACCGCACGAGATTAGCGCCCGCTGCCCGAAACGTAAGAGCCGTGATGGCAGCAGAGTGGTGAGACGGACCCCTCGGCCATCCCGGCCACTCGTTGACTTCATCACACATAACCCTGCTCTGTTTGATTTCGCAAATACCCGGCTCTGGCCGATGCCAAACGCGTGCGTCCTACCCTGAGACTGTGCTGCGCCCTGGGCGGACGTTCGAGGGCTACGTCGTCGACGAGGTGCTGGGCCACGGTGGCTCCGCGACCGTGTTCCGCGCGCACGCCGCCGGCGAACCGCACGACGCGGTCGCGCTCAAGGTGCTGGCCGATGACCGTCGCGGATCGGTCGAGTGCGCACGACTGCAACGAGAGTTCGATTTCGCCGACCGGCTCGACCATCCGCACGTGGTCTCGGTGCGCCGCCGCGGCGACGGCTGGCTCACAATGCAATTGGTGGACGGCGGCACGGCAGCGGAGCTGGACCAGCTCGACGACCGCCTGACCGCGATCAGCCAGATCGCCGACGCACTCGACTACGTCCACTCACGCGGCATCGTGCACTGCGACGTCAAACCATCCAATGTGCTTGTCTACAAAGATTTTTCGCATGCCGGCTCGGCGCTCACCGACTTCGGGGTCGCATACGCGGTCGCCGAGGATTGGAGCAAGCGGCCGCAGCCGTTGATCGCGTCGCTACCCTATCTGGCCCCGGAGATGCTGCGCGGGCGGCGACCAGCGGCAGCCACCGATGAATACGCATTGGCCTGCACCACCGTCGAACTGCTCACGGGTGCACCACCGTTCGCCGCCGCCACTCCCGCCGCGCTCGCGGACGCGCAACTGAATCGCCCCCCGCCGTATCCATCACGAACGTTCGGGTGGCTGCCCCGCGGGTTCGACGGAGTGGTCGGCAAGGCGCTGGCCAAGGACCCGGAGCTTCGCTACCCGACGTGCGCCGAGTTCGCCGCCGCGCTCGCGCGGGTGTTCAGGCACTAATCGCCTGGGGCGGGGACCTTCGACCGCTGCAGCAGGCGCACGAAGTCGGCGACGGACAACGTCTCGCCACGGCGCGCCGGGTCGATGCTGGCGGCGAGCAGCCGCCGCGCCGACTCGTTTCCCGAGCCGGCCCACTGCGCGAAGGCGTTGCGGGCGGTCTTGCGACGCTGGCCGAACGCGATGTCCACCAACTCGAAGACCTCACGACGAAACCCTTCGTCGGTGGGCCACGGCGAATCCTCGTACCGCTCAATGCGGACGAGGCCGGAGTACACCCGCGGGATCGGCCAGAACACGGTCGGCGACACCATCCCGAAGCGGCGGACCTGCCCGAAGTAGCGGGCCTTCACGCTTGGGACGCCGTACTCCTTGCCGCCCGGTTCGGCGGCCAGCCGCTCAGCCACCTCGGCCTGCACCATGACCATCACCGTGCGGATGGTTTTGAACTCGGCGAGCAGGTGCAGCAGCGCCGGAACGGCGATGTTGTACGGAAGGTTCGCGACGAGCGCGGTCGGCGGCCCGGAACGCCCCTGATCGAGGTCGGCGCGGCGAAACGTCAGAATGTCGCGATTGGCCACGGTCAGTCGTTGACTCTCGCTGTTGCTGTGCTCGACAACCGTCTGCGGCAGCCGCTCGGCCAGCACGGGGTCGATCTCGACCGCGGTCACCTCCGCGCCGCGGTCGAGCAGACCGAGCGTCAGCGAGCCCAGTCCGGGGCCGACCTCCAGCACGTGGTCTGTTCGGCCCACTCCCGACGCCGACGCGATCCGGCGAACAGTGTTGCCATCGTGAACGAAATTCTGCCCCAACGATTTTCGTGGGCGAAAGTCGAGCTCCTTCGCCAGCCGGCGAATCTCGGTGCGGCCGAGCAGCCGGATCGTCAGCGCGCCCCCAGGCGTGCGCTGCACACGGGCCACGCGCCCCAGCCCTGCCGTGCCTGCGTCACCGACGCGATCGCGATCTGTTCTTCGCGGGTCGCCATGTCGGCGCGCGGCGCGTAGCGCAGGCCGCCGCTGCGTTCCCAGGTGTTCTGGTCGAATTGGACACCGCCGTAGAAGCCGTTGCCGGTGTTGTCCGACCAGTTGCCGCCGGCCTCACACCCGGCGAGAGCATCCCAGGTCCCGCCGTTGGCCACAGGCGGCACCTCGGTGCCGGGTTTCGCGCCGATGCGCACCACCGCGGCGCGCGCCGGCGTCAGCACCTCGTTGGCCACCGGCAGCCGCCCGGTCTCCACGCCGTTGACGAGGGACACCGCGAACGTGACGTCCTGGTCTCCCGGTGTGCCGGGATCCTCGACGACCTGTCGGCTCATGTTCATCGCCGGGTCCGGGATCTTCTGCGCGGGCGGCGGCAAGGGCACCCGCTGGGTGACCTTGTCCATCCGGATCCGCGTCACGACCACGGTCATCCCCTCGGTGACCGGGGTCGACGGATCAGGCACCACCTTGTCCGCCTGCTGCAGCGGCGCGCCCGCGGCGGCGAGCAATGCCCCGACATTGGGCGCGGCCAGCCGGCGGTCGGACATCACGCCGCCGTCGTCGACGTGCACGTTCTTCGCGCTGACCACCGGCAGCGCCATGCCGGCCAGCGGCAGCCGCGAAGACCGCGACGCGGCCGCGGGCGCCGCATCGGCCATCGACAGCTGCTGCAGCGCCTCGTCCACCGTGGACGCGGTGGTCCAGACCTGGCGGCTCTCGTGACCGTCCATCGACACCTGAAGCGGCCGACTGCGGCGCAGCACGATCGTGCCGGCGTCGGAGACCTGCTGATCCCCTGCCGGGTACAGGTCGTCGCGCTCGCCGATCGTGAAGCCGTTCTCCTGCACGACGTCGATGACGCGCGACTTCATCGTCGAGACGGTCATCGGTGAACCGTCGACGTCCAGCGTGACGGTCTTATGCACTGCGACGCCGTAGCTTCCGGCAAAAATGAGAGCCAACAAAATGGCGCCGACGAGGGCACGCAACGTGGGTGAGTCGTTCTGGTGGAGCTTGGTTAGAGCGTTCAAAACGCGGCTGTCCCGACTGTCGACGTCATTTGCTGGACCCACTCGGGCCGGACCTGATCACAAGACGGTAACGAAGACCCCAACCCGAGGCAAATCTAAAGAGCGGGTTGAGGCTTGGATCACAGTGCCGGTGGCGTCACCTGCCGTCGAGTGTGTGTGCGGGGCGGCGAGCGTGCGGTCGGCACTTCAGCGTGTGTTTGCTGGCGCAGACTGCCGACGTTTCCGCAGCTGACACACCCCAGGCGCAGCTCGCAACGCCCTCGGCGGTCAGTCGTGGCCCGCGAGCCCGTAAACGCGAACCGCGTTTGCTGTGGCATCGGAGGCCAGGTCCTGCGCGGCTCGCCCCGTCAGCTCGGCCAACGCCCGCACCGTGTAGGGCAGGCAGTAGGGCTCGTTCGGGGCGCCCCGATACGGGTGCGGGGTCAAAAACGGGGCGTCCGTTTCGACCAATAACAGCTCAGGCGGAATCACCCGGGCGGCGTCGTGCAGGGCGGTGGCGTTGCGGAAGCTGACGGTGCCCGACAGGCTCAGAAACCAGCCGGCATCGATGCACGCGCGTGCCATCTGAACGCCGCTGGAGAAACAGTGGAAGATCACGTTCTCCGGCGCTCCCTCGGCGCGCAGCACGTCGAGCACCTCACGGTCGGCGTCGCGGTTGTGGATCATCAGCGGCTTGCCGGTGCGCTTGGCGAGGTCGATGTGCCACGCGAACGCCTCGCGTTGCACGACCGGGTCGGCACAGCCGTCGAGCCGGCCGGGCCAATACAGGTCCAGCCCCGTCTCCCCGACCGCCACCGCCCGGGGATCGGCCACCAGTGACTCCAGCTCGGCGCGCGCGGCGTCGGTGAGAGCGTCGGCGCGGGTCGGATGCAGCGCCACTGCGGCGTACACCCGCGGATCGACGTTGGCCGCGCGCACCACCCATCGCGCGGACGCCAGATCGTCGGCGATCGTGACGACGGCCTTGACCCCGACCGCCTCGGCGCGGTCGACGATCGCGCGCACGCTGTCCGCGTCGGTCGCGCCGCACGCATCCAAGTGCGTGTGCGCGTCGACGAGCGGGGCCAGCGGTTCCGGCGGCGGCGGCGCAGGGCGGGCGGTCGAGCGACTCACGACCACACCATAAGGTTGACCGTGAAATGAGGCCCTTCTACGTCACGACGGCGATCGACTACCCGAACGGCGCACCCCACATCGGGCACGCGTACGAAAAGATCGCCACCGACGCGATCGCCCGATTCAAGCGGCTTGACGGCTTCGATGTTCGCTTCCTCACCGGCACCGACGAGCACGGCCTGAAGATGGCCGAGACCGCCGCGGCTGAAGGAGTTCCGACCGCGCAGCTCGCCCGGCGCAACTCCGAGGTGTTTCAGCGGATGGACGACAGGCTCAACATCTCCTACGACCGGTTCATCCGCACCACCGACCCGGACCATCTCGAGGCGTCCAATGTCATCTGGCAGCGGATGTTCGACGCCGGTGACATCTACCTGGGCGCGTACTCGGGCTGGTATTCGGTTCGCGACGAGAACTTTGTCAACGAAGACGAGACCAGGGTGCAGCCCGACGGCAGCCGGGTGGTGATCGAGACCGGGGCCCCGGTCACCTGGACCGAAGAGCAGACGTACTTCTTCCGGCTGTCCGCGTACACCGACAAGCTGCTGGCCCACTATCGGGCCCATCCTGAGTTCATCAGGCCGGACGTGCGGCGTAACGAGGTGGTCAGCTTCGTGTCGGGCGGGCTGCGCGACTTCTCGATATCCCGCACGACGTTCGACTGGGGTGTTCCGGTGCCCGACCATCCCGACCACGTCATGTACGTGTGGGTGGACGCGCTGACGAACTACCTCACCGGCGTCGGATTCCCCGACACCGACTCCGACCTGTTCCGTCGGTTCTGGCCTGCCGACCTGCACATGATCGGCAAGGACATCATCCGGTTCCACGCTGTGTACTGGCCGGCGTTTCTGATGTCGGCCGGAATCGAACTCCCCCGAAGGGTGTTCGCCCACGGCCATCTACTCAACCGCGGCGAGAAGATGAGCAAGTCGGTGGGCAACGTCGTCGACCCCATCGCGCTGATCGACGAGTTCGGGGTCGACCAGGTGCGGTACTTCCTGCTGCGCGAGGTGCCGTTCGGGCAGGACGGCAGCTACAGCGACGAGGCGATCATCAGCCGCGTCAACGCAGACCTGGCCAACGAGCTCGGCAACCTGGCCCAGCGATCGCTGTCCATGGTGGCCAAGAACCTCGACGGCGTCGTGCCCGAACCCACGGCGCCGACAGACGAGGACCGCGAGCTGCTGTCGGCGGCCGACGGGCTGCTGGAGCGGACCCGCACGCACTTCGACGCTCAGGCGATGCACCTGGCATTGGAGGCGATCTGGCTGGTGCTCGGCGCCGCCAACAAGTACTTCTCGGCTCAAGAGCCGTGGGTGCTGGGTAAGTCGGAGTCGGAGTCCGATCGCGCGCGATTCGGCACCGTGCTCTACACGACGGCAGAGGTGGTCCGTATCGCCGCGCTGCTGGCACAGCCGGTGATGCCCGACTCGGCGGCCAGGCTGCTGGACCTGCTCGGCCAGCCGGCGGACGCGCGCTCGTTCGCCGCGATTCCGACGAGGCTTGCGCCCGGCACGGTGTTGCCGGCACCGACGGGCGTGTTCCCGCGGTACCAGGCACCGTGAACGCCCGTCGTGCTCAGCGGATCGGTGATGATCGGGTGGCGTCAAGCAAGATGGTGTCGACGGCCACGACGACACACCGGCCGCGCTGTCGACGGCCTTCGCCGGGCTACGATCGGCGATCGCAGCGATCTCAGCGGGATCCGACGCAGACACGACGACCGAAGTCGTGTGGGCGGCGCTGCACGGCCTGGCGACGTTGAGCCGCAGCCGTCGACTGCGTCCCGAGCAGGAATTCGAGCGCATAGAAGTGCTGGCCGACCACTTCACCCGCACAGTGAGGTAGCCCACATTCGCGTCGCGCGCTGTCACGTCGGGACGGTGACCGGTGTCTAGGAGGCATGACCGACATCAGCACCGAAACCCACACCACCCCACGGACCTGCGTCGTCGTGGTCGGCGGCGGCTACGCCGGCACGCTCGCAGCCAACCACCTGCAAACCCGCCACGACGTAGCCGTCACGCTGGTCAATCCGCGACCCGCGTTCGTCGAGCGGATCCGGCTGCACCAGATGGTGGCCGACACCGGCTCGGCGACGGTCGACTATGGAGACATGCTGCACCCCGGCGTTTCGCTGCTGGTCGACACCGCCACCGAGATCGACGCCGCGAACCGGCGCATCCGGCTGGCATCGGGCAGCGGCCTGAGCTACGACTACCTGATCTACGCGGTCGGCAGCACAGCCGCACCCGCGGGTGTGCCGGGGGCGGCTGAATTCGCTTTCCCTATCGGGGAGTTCGAATATGCACTGCGACTGAAAAACCGAATTGACGAACTTCAGCCGAGTGCTCCGATATGCGTGGTGGGTGGCGGGCTGACCGGCATCGAAACCGCCGCCGAACTCGCCGAGCAGCGGCCGGAAGGCACGGTGACACTGATCTGCGGCCAGAAGCTGGGCCCGTCGCTGAGCGAGCCGGGACGTCGCTCGGTGACACGGCAGCTGGCGCGGCTGAAGGTCCGGGTGCTGGAAGGCTCGGTCGCCGAGGTCCGCGGATTCAGCGTCGTGCTGACCGACGGGCAAGAACTCGTCAGCGCCGTTACCGTCTGGACAGCCGGGTTCGGTGTCCCGGACCTGGCCGCACGCAGCGGGTTGAGCACCGACGCGCTGGGCAGGCTGCTGACCGACGAGACCCTGACGAGCGTCGACGACGAGCGGATCGTCGCCGCGGGCGACTGTGCCGCGCCGTCCGGTCAGCCGCTGCGGATGAGCTGCCAGGCGGCCGTCCCGCTGGGCGCACAGGCGGCCAACACGGTGCTCAGCCGCATCGCCGGCGATGAGCCTGCGGTGGTGAACCAGGCCTTCACCGGGCAGTGCGTCAGCCTGGGCCGAAAGCGCGCGACCGTTCAGCTGTCTCACACCGACGACACGCCGCGGCGGACGTTCATCGCGGGCAGGCCGGCGGCGGTGATCAAGGAACTGATTTGCAAGGGCACGGTCACCTTCATCGCGCGGGAGGGCCGCAAGCCGGGCTCGATCTTCTGGCTGCGGGGCGGCAAGCGACCCGCCGGGGAATCGGTCGCGGCCGGATGAGCACCGAGCACGCCGATCGGTTCACCCACCTGCGTCCGCTGCTATTCACGATCGTCTACGAAATCCTCGGTTCGGCAACAGAATCCGACGACGTGCTGCAGGACAGCTATCTGCGGTGGGCGCAGGTCGACCTCCCGGCGGTCCGCGACACGAAGTCGTATCTCGCGCAATTGGTCACCCGGCAGGCACTCAACGCGCTGCGCGCCGGCGCCCGTCGTCGCGAGGAATACGTCGGGCCGTGGCTGCCCGAGCCGCTGCTGCTCGATGAGCAGGACCCGGCGGCCGACGTGGTGCTGGCCGAGTCGGTGTCGATGGCCATGCTGGTGGTGCTCGAGACGTTGGGCCCCGACGAGCGCGCGGTGTTCGTGCTGCGCGAGGTCTTCGGCTTCGACTACGACGAAATCGCGTCTGCGGTCGGTAAATCCGCGCCGGCGGTCCGCCAGATCGCCCACCGCGCGCGTGAGCACGTGCACTCCCGGCGCAAGCGGTTCGAACCGGTGGACGAGGCGAAGTCCAGTCAGATCACCGAGCAATTCATGACCGCGGCAGCCACCGGCGATGTGGAGTCGCTGATCTCGATGCTGGCACCGGATGTGGTCTGGACCGCCGACAGCGGCGGGAAGGCCAGCGCGTCGCGGCGGCCGGTGGTGGGGGCCGAACGGGTGGCCAGGGTCCTCGTGGGTCTGTTCCGGCTCGCCGCGAAAATGCCCGACGCCAGGGTCAAGACGGTGATTTGCAACAGTGCGCCGGCCCTGGTCGTCTACAGCGGCGAGCACTTGGAGGGCGTCTTCACCGTCGAGCTGGTCGATGGCAAGATCACCAACTTCTATGCGATCCGAAATCCCGACAAGCTCGCTGCGATCGCGATCCCGCGGGAGATCACCCGCTAGCTTTGCGTCTGCTCGCGCGACGCGTCAGGCTAGCCCGATGCGGACCGAGCGGCTCGGCGACCTGGGCGACGCCCCGGCGGTGCTCACCGCCGTCGCCGACGCCGGCGGGAAGCTGGGCCTCGGCAGCCCCGCGGCGCTGATCGGCGACTGGTTCGGCTCGCGCGCGGTCATCGCGCCGCAGCTGAGGGCGGCACCCGTGCGCCGCCGTGACGTTTTCGGAGTTCAGGCCACCGAGGTCGATGGCGCCGCGGTCGGCGGCGGATGGATCGGCTACCTGTCGTACCCGGACGCGGGCGCGGACGGCCGGGGGCCGCGCATTCCCGAAGCCGCCGGCGGCTGGGCTGACTTCGTGCTGCGGCAGGACCGCGCCGGCGCCTGGTTCTACGAGAGCCTTTCCGGCGAGCCGATGCCGTCGTGGCTGGAGCGGGCGCTGCCAGGCCGCGGCGACCGGCCGCGGTGCCGCATCGAATGGGCGGACGCCGACCGCGACACCCATCGCGCAGGGGTGCTGGCATGCCTTGATGCGATCGCCGCGGGCGACGTGTACCAGGCGTGCGTCTGCACCCAGTTCGCCGGAACGGTGAGCGGCGATGAGCGCTTGCGCGAGGACCAGATGGCACGAGCGCCCGTCGAATTCTTCGCCGACGCCGTCGCCAGAACCGCGCCCACGCGTGCCGCGTTCGTCGCCGGCGGGTGGGGCGCGGTGGCCTCCCTGTCGCCCGAGCTGTTCCTGCGTCGCCGTGGCGAGACGGTGACATCGAGCCCGATCAAGGGCACCGTGCCGCGCTATGTCGAGCCGTCGGAGCTTCTGCATTCGGTGAAGGACGTCGCCGAGAACATCATGATCGTCGACCTTGTCCGCAACGACCTCGGACGCGTGGCGAGCGTCGGCACCGTCACGACACCTGAGCTACTGGCCGTGCGTCCCGCACCGGGAGTGTGGCATCTGGTGTCGACGGTGTCGGCGCGGGTGCCGGTGGACATACCGATGACCGCGCTGCTGGACGCGACGTTCCCACCGGCATCGGTAACGGGCACACCGAAGACCCGCGCCCGTCAGCTGCTGTCACAATGGGAGCCGCGTCGTCGTGGAATCTTCTGCGGCACAATCGGATTGGCCTCGCCCATCGCGGGAACCGAGCTCAACGTCGCGATCCGGACGGTCGAGTTCGACGCCCACGGCGGCGCCGTCCTCGGTGTCGGCGGCGGCATCACGGCCGACTCCGACCCAGACGACGAATGGGACGAGTGCCTGCACAAGGCCGGCCCGATAATCGGGATCGGTCAGACCGCAAGCCTGTCGTAGGGCTACGCCTTCGACCCCTTGAACCTCAGCACCGCGTCGTAGAGTTCGCGCCGCGACGGCGCACCGGGGTGGGCCGCGATCACCTCGGCGCATGCGTCCTTCACCCCCATGCCGGTATCTGTGAGCGCACTGACCTCCGCTACCAGCGTTGGAATGTCGGCCTTCGGCTGCGCGCCGGCGAGCACCACGGTGATTTCACCGAGCACCGGGCCGGCGGCCCAATCGACCAACTCGCCCAGCGATCCGCGCACCACTTCCTCGTGCACCTTCGTCAGCTCCCGGCAGACCGCCGCGCGGCGGGTGTCGCCGAGTTCGGAAGCGGCGTCGGCGAGACACGCGGCCAGCCTGCGGGGTGACTCGAAGAACACGCAGGTGCGCGGCTCGGCGGCCAACGTCGCGAGCCAAGCGCGCCGCGCCGAACGCTTGCGCGGCGCGAAGCCCTCGAAGCAGAACCTGTCGGGCGGCAGCCCCGACACCGCCAGCGCCGTCGTCACCGCGGACGGGCCCGGCAGGCACGTCACCGGCATCCCTTCGGCGATACATGCAGTCACCAGCCGATAGCCGGGATCGCTGACCAGCGGCATGCCGGCGTCGCTGACCACCAACACCGTCGCGCCGCGGATCATGTCGTCGATCAGCGCAGGCACCCGCGCCGCCTCGTTCTGGTCGAACAGGCTCACCACCCTGCCGGCAATCCGCACGCCGAGCGCATTCGCCAGGGTCCGCACTCGGCGGGTGTCCTCCGCCGCAACAACATCGGCCGTGGCGAGCGCAGACACCAACCGCGCGGACGCGTCGGACGGCTGGCCCAGCGGTGTGGCCCCCAACAGCAGTCGACCACCAGCCATTGCGACAGCCTACGATCGCCGATGTGATCGTTGCTGACGTCGAAGCGCCCCCCGAGGAGCGCGAGGCCCCGATGATCAGCCCGGGCCCGCTGGAGCCGGTGGCCGACTTCGGACCGACCGACCGCCTGCAGGGGTGGGCGATGACGGCCGTCATCGCGGCGCTGGCGGCCATCACCCGGTTGATCAACGTGTCGCAGCCCACCGACGGCGGCACGCCGATCTTCGACGAGAAGCACTACGTGCCGCAGGCCTGGCAGATGCTGCAGAACGGCGGCGTCGAGGACAACCCCGGATACGGGCTGGTCGTGCACCCGCCGGTGGGCAAGATGCTGATCGCCATCGGCGAGGCGATGTTCGGGTACAACGGCCTGGGTTGGCGATTCACCGGCGCGGTCGCCGGGGTGGTGGTCGTCGTCCTGGTCGCACGGATCGCCCGGCGGATCAGCCGCTCCACCCTGGTCGGCGGGATCGCCGGCCTGCTGATCATCGCCGACGGGGTCAGCTTCGTGTCGGCCCGGACAGCGCTCCTCGACGGGTTCCTGACGGTGTTCGTCGTCGCCGCATTCGGCGCGCTGATCGTCGACCGCGACCAGATGAGAGCGCGCATGCATGTCGCGTACCTCGAGGACCGCATCGCCGAAACACCGTGGGGTCCGCGGCTCGGCGTGCGATGGTGGCGCTTCGGCGCGGGGGTGCTGTTGGGGCTGGCCCTTGCCACCAAGTGGTCCGGGCTGTACTACATGGTGTTCTTCGCGGCGATGTCACTGGCGTTCGACGTCGCCGCGCGGCGGCAGTACCGGGTGCCGCGGCCGTGGCTGGGCGTGCTGCGTCGCGACGCCGCGCCGACCGCGTATGTGCTGGCGATCATTCCGTTCGCGGTGTACCTGGCGTCTTATGCACCGTGGTTCGCATCCGAGACGGCGGTCAACCGCTACGAGGTGGGCCACTCGATCGGCCCCGGCGGGCTGTTGCCCGACGCGATCCGTTCACTGTGGCACTACACCTACGGCGTCTACCAGTTCCACGCCGGGCTGACCAATGCCGCCGGCAATTACCACCCGTGGGAGTCGAAACCGTGGACCTGGCCGATGTCGCTGCGGCCGGTGCTGTACGCGATCGACCAGCAGAACATTCCGGGCTGCGGGGATCAGTCGTGCGTCAAGGCGGTGATGCTCGTCGGCACGCCTGCGATGTGGTGGATCGCGGTGCCGGTGCTGGGGTGGGCGCTGTGGCGGGCCGCGGTCAAGCACGACTGGCGGTATGCCTCGGTGCTGGTGGGCTACGGCGCGGGATGGCTGCCGTGGTTCGCCGACATCGGCCGGCAGATGTACTTCTTCTACGCCGCGCCGATGGCGCCGTTCCTGGTGATCGCGATCGCGCTGATCCTCGGCGACATCCTGAATCAACCATCCCAGTCGCGCGAACGCCGAACGCTTGGACTGCTCGTCGCCAGCTTCTACGTCGCGCTGGTCATCGCGAACTTCGCGTGGCTGTTCCCGATACTGACCGGCATCCCGATCGCCAACGCGACGTGGGACATGGAGATCTGGCTGCCCAGCTGGCGCTGAGCGCGTCGGCTGCGGCCAACCGACTACAGCGGGTCTCGCGCGGCGGGACACGACATACACCGTGGGCCACCGCGGCCGGTGCCCAGCTCCGAGGCGGCTATCGGCAGCACCTCGATCCCGGAATCCTCGAGCCGCGAATTGGTCTCGATATTGCGCTCGTATGCCACGACGACACCGGGCGCCAGCGCCAGGGTGTTGTTACCGTCGTCCCACTGTTCGCGTTCGGCCGTCACCGGGTCCAGGCCGGTGTCGATGACACGCAGCCGGTCGATGCCCATCGCGTTGGCGGCCGCCTCGACGAACGGCACGGCGTCGATGATCCTCACACCGTCCGGCGTGCGGGTCATGGTGAACGCTGACAGCGTGTCGACGACGTTCGGGTACATCACCACCGCGTCGACATCGACCATCGTGCACACGGTGTCGAGATGTATCTGTGCGCGTTCCTGCGCAATCGGCACGGCCAGCACGGTATGAGCCAGGTCGTCGTCGAACAGGCTGCGCGCCAACGCTTCTGCGCCGGCCGGTGTGGTACGCTCCCCCACCCCGACGGCGATCACGCCCGGCGCCAGCAGCAGTACATCGCCGCCCTCGATCGGCGCGGTGTGCGACTCGTAGGCCCGCCGCACGCCGGTGAACCTCGGATGGTGCGCGTAGATGATGTCGGTGAGCGACGTCTCCCGCACCCGCGCGGGCAGGGCCAGGGACGTGATCGCCACCCTGGGCCCGATCCAGATCGACGAGTCACGAGTGAACATCAGATTGGGCAGCGGGTCGATGACGAAGTCGGCGCCGTGATGCATCAGCCGCACCAGCGACAGTCCCCCGCCGGCGGGAGGTGCCCGCAGGGCCGCCGACGAAGACGGCAGCTCCGTGAACGTCATTCCGGCCATCAGCACCCGCGCCAGCGGGGATGGGTCGAGGCTACGCAGATATTCGGAAAGCTCTTGTGCCAGCAGATGTCCCAGACGACGAGCATTGACGGCGGCCGCGATACCCTGCATCCGCGCGGCCCCGCTGGCCAGCGCCTCGGTCAGCAGGTCGGCCAGCAGCATCACCTCGACGCCCCGTGACCGCAGCAATTCGGCGAACGCATCGTGCTCCTCCTGCGCCCGGGTGACCCAGGGCAGTCCGTCGAAAAGCAGAGCACCGTTATTGCGTGGCGTCAGCCGCTGCAATTCGGGGCCGGGCCGGTGCAGGATCACCGCGCGCAGCGTGCCGACTTCGGAGTTCACACCCAACGAAGGCGCAGTCACTGATAGACCGTATCGCGGCCCTCACCTCAACTATGGTTGAGGTGAGATGGACGGCCACGAACTCACACCGGGCGAGCTCGCCAACCGCAGCGGCGTCGCGATCTCGGCGCTGCACTTCTACGAGCGCGAAGGCCTGATCAGCAGCCGGCGCACGTCGGGCAATCAACGCCGCTACGCCCGCGACACGTTGCGCAGGGTGGCGTTCATTCGGATGTCGCAGCGTCTCGGCATCCCGCTGGCCCGGATCCGCAGCGCGCTGGGCACGCTACCGACCGATCGCGTGCCGACGAGCAAGGACTGGGCGAAGCTCTCGGCGGGCTGGCGCCACGATCTCGACGACCGGATCCTTCATTTGCAGCGCCTGCGCGACAATCTCGCCGACTGCATCGGTTGCGGCTGCCTGAGCCTGCGCAGTTGTGCGCTGTCCAACCCCGGCGATGCCCTCGCCGCGCAGGGGCCGGGGGCAGTTCGCCTTTGACCGCATCGAACACACGTGCGATAGAATATTCGACATGACCTTCGCGGTGCAGTGCGCGCTGTTCGAGCAGGCCGAGCGTCGCCCGCTGGGCGACGGCGCGTGGCTCGACGTGTCCTCGGGCTGGCTGGATGACGGCGACCGGCTGCTCGATGACCTGGCCGCGACCACGCCGTGGCGCGCGGAGCGGCGGCCGATGTACGACCGCGTCGTCGACGTGCCCCGGCTGGTGAGCTTCCACGATCTGAGGACCGAGCCGGCCCCTCACCCGCGAATCGCCGAACTGCGTGACCGCCTCAACGACGCCTACGCCGACGAGCTCGGCGAACCGTTCACCACCGCGGGCCTGTGCCTGTACCGCGACGGCAGCGACAGCGTCGCATGGCACGGCGACAAGATCGGCCGCGGCCGCATCGAGGACACCATGGTGGCGATCGTCAGCCTCGGCGCCACCCGGGTGTTCGCGTTACGTCCGCGCGGTGGCGGAACCTCACTGAGACTGCCCCAGGCGCACGGCGACCTGCTGGTGATGGGCGGGTCGTGTCAGCGGACATGGGAGCACTCGGTGCCCAAGACGAGCAAGGGATGCGGGCCGCGGATCAGCATCCAGTTCCGGCCCCATGACGTGCGCTAGGCCCGAACCGCCGTCACCGCGTCGGTCAACAAGTGTTGTGCTCGTTGCACATCCACCGGCGGCACCGGCTGATTCGGAGCGGGTAACGGGTTCGCCGTCACCATGACGAGGTAATCGCCGAGATACGCGACATAGGTGTACAGCTCACCTGACCCGACCGCGGTTTGCAGCTGGCGATGTTTGCCGAGGGTCTGCACCCCGCCGATGTGGGGCGCCTCAACGACGTCGACGACGCCGCGCAGACCAGCTCCGGTGAAGCTGACATGCCGGCACTTGTCGACGACCGCGGGGTCGACGCTCACCGGCTCCGAGGTCTCGATCGCCATCGCGATGAACCGATTCCCCTCGCCCTCAGCCGACACCGAGGCGATGTTCCCCTTCAACCCGGCGGGCAGCGTCCACGCGTACTTCGAGCAGTCGGCCGGATCCCACGTCAGCCCTTGCTGGAATTGGAGGGGAGACAACAGCTTTGGATCGACAGCAGTCTTGGGAATCGCCTGCACCGTGAACCCGGGCCCGAACGACGGTTTCAGCGACAAGATCTTCCCGATGTCGACCGCCGGCGACGGTGAAGTGCTCGACGCGCCGGTGGCCCCGTTCGCCGAGCAGCCGCCGACCAGCGCAATACCGGCAATGCCCGCCAAGGCGAGCAGCATCCTTGGCAACCGCACCCGCGCAATGTACCGAATCAAACTGCTTCAGCCGCGCAACGTCGCCACGGCCTGAGCCAATAATGTCGATGCCAAATCGGGCGGCAACTGGGGCGGGCCGGAGCCCGGGTCGGTGACGACGGTGACGAACACGACGTACTCGCCGAGGTAGGCGGTGGCTGTGGTGGCGCGCACGTCGGTTTCGTTGCCCCCTTCGACGATGGTGCGGACCGCGGCAACCATCCCGACCGTCGGCACACCTTCGATCCCGGCGGGGTCGAACAGATCAACGACCGCGGTAGTGCGCCCGGAATCCATCGACCAGTGACGGCACGCGTCGACGACGCCCTGGTCCGGGCCGCCCGGCGACGGCGACGCCGCCACCACGACGTAGATGATCCCCCCACTGCCCGACCCGGACAGCCCTTCCGGGGCCGACGACCCGTTGGCAGGGTCCGCCAGCGCAGCGCATTGCTGCGGGTCCGACGACCAGTCCGATGGCAGACCCCAGTACTTCGCCGGTGAGGCGGCGCCCTCGACGTCGGAGACCTCGTAGCCGGCCGGGAACGATCCGCGCATGCGGCGGATGTTGCCGGGGTCGACGTGAATGACCTGCCCCGCCGACATGGTGGTCCGCGTGGTCGACGGTGGACTATGTGCGGGCGCCGAGCATGCGCCCGCGAGCAGTATCGCCGGCACGATGAACCAGCACGGGCGCACGCCCGTTGATACCACAGATTGGTTTGGTCATTCTGGAACGTCCGGGCCCTGGAAAGCGATGTACTCAATGAGTACCCAGCTTCATGAGTCCTCAGGCTTTGAAAAGAAGTAAGGAGGCGGGGCTATGCATATGGCACTGACCCTCGCCGCGGCGGCCGCAGCAACATGGGGCGTGCTGGCCGCCCCGGCCGGGCTGGCATCGGCCGACCAAGGGGCGCAGAACACCATCACCTACTGGGAGCAGCAGGGCTACCAAGTCAACATCGACCGGGTAGGGAGCGGGCCGCTGCAAAGCTGCGTCGTCACCAGCGTGCGCAACCCGAACACGCAGACCCAGCTGGTCCGGACCGGCGGCAGAGACAACAGGCCCAGCTTCCTCGTCCCGGTCATCATCAGCCGCACCGTGCAGGTGTCGCTGTACTGCGCCAACAACTAACGACTCCACGGCAGCGCGAGTAGCGGTCAGGCCCGTGACACTGACGACGCCTGCTCGATCTGCTCGCGCGTCGGCCGCACGCCGGTGTAGCGCTCGAACTGGTCGGCGGCCTGCAGGGCAATCACCGCGGCGCCGGTGATCACCTGCTTGCCCGCCGCCCGGGCCGCTGCGACGAGGGGCGTCTCGGCGGGCATGGCGACCACGTCGAAAACCACATCGGCGCGCTCGACAACGGCGCTCTCGAAAGCGATCTTGTCGTGTTCTTTCCCCGGCGCCATGCCGATCGGTGTCGCATTGACGATCACCGGGGCGGTGATCGACCCGGGGTCTGTGCGCCATCTGTAGCCGAGGCGCTCCGCTAATTCCCTGCCCGCCTTCGGATTTCGCGCAGCAATTGTGCCGTCGCGAAAGCCGGCGTCGCGGAACGCCGTGGCGACCGCTCGGGCCATGCCACCGCTGCCACGGATGACCACCGGGGCCTTTGCGTCGAGATGATTGTCGGCGATCAGGGAGCGCACCGCGATGTAGTCGGTATTCGACGCGGTCAGGCACCCGTCGTCGTTGACGATCGTGTTCACCGCATCGATGGCGCGCGCCGAGTCCTCGACGTCGTCGACGAGGGCGATCACGTCGCGCTTGAACGGCATGGACACCGAGCAGCCGCGGATGCCGAGCGCTCGCACGCCACCGATCGCCGCGACGATGTCAGTGGTGGTGAAGGCCTTATAGATGAAGTCGAGGCCGAGCTCTTCGTAGAGATGGTTATGAAACCGGGTGCCGATGTTACTCGGCCGCGCTGCCAGCGAGATGCAGAGCTGCGTGTCCTTGGTCAGGGGCGGCTTCATGACCGGGCCGACGCTACACCTGCCGGATTTCTCGCTGGTTTGTCCTCGATTCTCTGCCGGCGTTCCGTTCGCTTCGCTGCGGTGAACGCCTCGTCGGGCCCCTATTCGAAGGCCCGGATCACCTGTCGCGCGACGTCGGAAATCGCTTTGAGGTGCTCGATCTTGACCGGCAGCTGCTTCGGGTCAGGCACCTCGACGGTCGCGGCGACGACCCCGGGCTCTTCGCGGATCCACGGTGCATCGAGCCGGTCCAGCAGGGCTCGTGCGGGCAGATTGTCGGAGAGCACCCGTGCATGGAACTTTGTGACGCCGTCGATGCGCGCGGCCACCGCCAGCGCCGCGAACAGGACCGTGCCGATACCGCGGCCCTGGTACGCGTCGGCCACGGTGAACGCGATCTCGGCAAGGCTCGGGTCGTCCTGGTCGCGGACAAACCGGGCGTCCGCGACCACCGCGCCGTCCTCGCCGTCGGTGACCACCCAGACGAAGTGGTCGACGTAGTCCACTTCGAACAGGTACGTCAGCACGGTCTCGGTAGGCGTCCTGACCGACAGGAAGCGCCGGTACAGCGTTTCCGGCGAGAACATCACATGCCCGTGCGCCACCCGCTGGGGATCCCCGGGCAACGCCGGCCGCAGCATCAGTTCCGTGCCGTCGCGGGCCTGGAATGGAACCGGTGTGAGGAAGGCGGCCAGCCGCTGCCGCGCCGTCCGCACCAACTCGGGGGCGATGCCCGGGATCTCGAGCAGGCAATGGAAGGCCGCCTGGTACCCGAGGTAGCCGGATAGTTCGTCGGTGGCGACCACCGTCGCGGTGCGCGGAGCGTCGCGCAGCAGCGCGATCTCGCCGATCAGGCCTTCGGACAGGAACGCCACCAGGGTGTGGCCATCGCCGTCGGTGTGGGAGACCTCGACTTCCCCGGAGGCGATGATGAGAAACGACAGCGCTTTGTCGCCCTGGCGCATCAGTACTTCACCGGCGGGCGCGCGGACGGGGGTCAACTCCGCGGCCAGCGCCGACAGTTCGTCGGTCGGGATCCCGGCGAACACGGGTAGCGCGCCGAGTTCCGTTGCGACGGTCATCGAGTAAATCCCTCCGCCGACTGCTGCCGACGATATTTGCCGAACCTATGCTTGTCGAGGAGGGCTTCTGTACCTCATGG
This sequence comes from uncultured Actinomycetota bacterium, assembly GCA_963828065.1. GTDB lineage: Bacteria > Actinomycetota > Actinomycetes > Mycobacteriales > Mycobacteriaceae > Mycobacterium. The sequence goes on from CAWHDL010000021.1 coordinate 383,353, forward strand.
GTACCTCACCGGCTGCGAAGGTGCTCTGCCACACTTCTGACCATGCTGCGGCGCCTGGCCTGGAGGATCGGCGACGAGGGCTGGGCGGTGCTGCAGCTGGCGCGCGCCGGGTTACTTCGCCCGATGTCGCCGCTGCAGCTGGCCGCGGTCCTGCGGGCGGTCAGCGACTACGGCGAACTCGGCGCGGCGGTGACGCTGGCGGCGGTGCGGCATCGGGACACGGTCGGGCTCATCGACGAACGTGGTCCACTGACCTTCGGCGACCTCGATGCCAGGTCCAATGCGGTGGCCAACGAATGGCGGCGCGCCGGCCTGCGGCCCGGGTCGACGATCGCCATCCTGGCCCGCAACCACCGGGGACTACTCGACGCGCTGTTCGCCGGCACGAAGACCGGTGCCCGCATCGTTCTGCTCAACACTGAATTCGGCAGCGACCAGATCCGCGACGTGATCGCTCGGGAGGGCGCCGAACTGCTGGTGTACGACGACGAATACGCCGACGCGGTAGCCGATACCGAACTTCGGCACGGCCGGGTTCGCGGGTGGGCCGACCGGCCCGGTGCGGACACGCTCGAAGCGCTGATCGAACGAGGCGATCCGTCCCCGCCCCCGGCCGCCGGCACGAGCCCGAAGATCATCATCTTGACCAGCGGGACCACCGGAACACCGAAGGGAGCGCCGCGATCGGTTCCGCGGTCGCTGATCCCGCTCGCGGGATTGCTCGACAAGACGCCGTTCCGTACCGGGGACGTCACCGAATGCTGCACCCCGATGTTCCATTCGCTGGGCTTCGGCCACGCGATGATCGCGATGTTGATGGGCTCGACGCTGGTGGTTCGGCGCAGGTTCGACCCGCAGCTGACGCTGGAAAGCCTGGCCACGCATCGGTGTTCAGCGATGATCGCGGTTCCGATCATGCTCAGCCGCATTCTCGATCTCGGTCCGGGCGCGCGCAAGAACCTCGACCTCTGCGCGCTGCGGATCATTTTCGTCGCGGGCTCGCAGCTGGGAGCGGCGCTGTGCACCCGCGCGATGGCGGCCTTCGGCCCGGTGGTCTACAACCTTTACGGCTCAACCGAAGTCGCGTACGCCACCGTCGCCACGCCCGAGGACCTCGCAGCGGAGCCCGGCTGCGTCGGGCGCGTGGTACGGGGAGCCGTGGTGAAGATCCTCGATGACGACGGGCGAGAGGTACCGACGGGCACAAGCGGTCGCATCTTCGTCGGCAACGGTGCGCAGTTCGAGGGATACACCGGCGGCGGAACGAAGGAAACGATCCGGGGGCTGATGAGCAGCGGTGACATCGGCCACTTCAGCGGCCGAAGATTATTCGTCGACGGTCGCGACGACGAGATGATCGTCTCGGGCGGTGAGAACGTGTTTCCCGGCGAGGTGGAGGACGCGCTGACGGCGCACCCCGACCTTCTCGACGCAGCGGTCATCGGAGTGCCCGACGACCAGTACGGCCAACGGCTGCGAAGCTTCGTCGTCGTCCGGCCGGGGGGATCGCTGTCGGAGCAGGACGTCAAGGACTACGTCAGAGGCCGACTCGCCAGGTTCAAGGTGCCCCGCGATGTGGTGTTCGTCGACGAGCTACCACGGAATCCGACGGGCAAGGTGGTCAAGCGGATGCTCGACGCCAGGTGAGGGGTGCCTTCTGCTGTTCGCGCAATCTGCCTCGGCGCCCGTCCGGCGGGCGTAGATTCCCGACTGCCGGCTAAGGGGAGGAAGGCCATGCAGGTCAGACAACTCACGTGGGGCGCCGCACTGGCGGCCGCGGTTCTCGTCGGCGGGCCGGCCGTTGCCCCGTCGGCATACGCCGCGGATCCGGTGCTCGATGGGACCTACAGGTTCGACTTCGACGGGGCTCATCAGACGTACAACGGCGGGTCGGTTCCGGGGGCCAATACATCCACGACGTATACGTTTAGCTCGTCGTGCGCGGGCGAGAGTTGCATCGCGAGGGGCGTCCTTCTCAACACCACCGACAAGGAGGCCGTCTCCGCCCACAATCCCGACGTGACTCTGCAGTTCGTCGACGGTGTGTGGCAGCTGTCGCTGCCTTACGACTCACCGTGTCCCGAGGGTGATGAACGCAATCAGCTACTCACCTGGTCGCTCACGCCGCAGGGCGGCAATGACGTGCTTTCGGGAAGCCGCACGGTGGCGACGATCGGCCATTCGTGCGCCGGCGACGCCACCGGCAGCATGTCACAGCCGATGACCGCTACCCGCGTCGGCAGCACGGCCCCGGGCGTGCTGCCGATGCCGTAACCGCCGCAACGGTTTTCGTTTCAGGTCGGTATTCGGATCGGGTGATCAGAGCGCGTCGTGGTCGCGTTCGCCGGTTCGGATGCGGACCATGGTCTCGACCGGAGACACCCACACCTTGCCGTCGCCGATCTTGCCCGTCCGGGCGGCGTTGACAATCGCCTCGACGACCGTCTCGACCGACTCGTCGTCGACCACGACCTCGACACGCGCCTTCGGGACGAAGTCGACCGCGTACTCGGCCCCGCGGTAAACCTCCGTGTGCCCGCGTTGCCTGCCGTACCCCTGGACTTCTGTGAACGTCAATCCCGGTACGCCCGCGGCCTCAACCGCGTTCCTGACGTCGTCGAGTGTGAATGGCTTGATGATCGCGGTGATCAGCTTCATGGCGTCAGCCCTCCATCGTCTCGGCGTGCCGTGCCGTCGCGGTCTGGCTTGGAACGAATGCCTCGGTTCGGTGGTGGCCCGTGACGAGGGTTTCGTCGGGGTAGGCCTCCTCGTCGTGCACGCCGAGGTCGCCGGTTTCGAGCGCCTCGTCGGGCAATCGCAAGTTCATGAACAGCCCGAGGACCTTCAGGATGACGACCGTGACGAGAGCATCCCAGATGATCACCGTGAGTGCGGCGCCGAGCTGGACCAATATCTGTCCGGGATGGTGGCCCCATAGCCAGCCGCCTCCCGTTACCGGACCGCCCGTGGCGCCCTGGAGATACACGATGACGTTCGGGTCGGCCAGCACCCCGACGAGCAAGCCGCCGGTCAGTCCGGCGATACCGTGGGTATGAACCACCCCGAGTGTGTCGTCGACCTTCTTGAAGAGCCGTGTCCTGCCGAGCCAGTTCCACGACATCCAGACGACGGACGACGTGACGAGCCCGATGATGATCGCGCCGAAGCTGTTGACGAACCCAGCAGCCGGGGTGATTCCGACAAGACCGGCGATCATGCCGTTGATCGCACCCAGGAAGGTCGGCTTGCGCTGCTTGCTCGCGAACATGTCCCACAGGACCCACGTCAGCAACGCGACGCCGGTGGCCAGGTTGGTGTTCAGCACCGCCTCGGAGGCGTCGGCGCCCGAGAAGTACGGGTCACCGCCGTTGAACCCGTTCCAGCCCAGCCACAGAATGCCGGCGCCGACCGCGGCCATCGGAAGGTTGTTCGGCACAGCGCGTTCCCGGTCGCGCGCCAGCCTCGGGCCGATCACCGCGGCGGCGACGAATCCGGTGGTGCCGGCGGCGAGGTGGATCACGTAGCCACCGCTGAAGTCCAGGGCGCCGGTGCTGGCCCAGTTACCCAGGCCGGGGTGCGGCTGGGCCCACCAGCCACCGCCCCACAGCAGGAAGGCATTGACCGAGTAGGCGAGCGAGGACCACAGCGGCACGAAGATCAGCCACACCTTGAAGCTGATCCGGCCGATCACGCTGCCGAGGAACAGCAGCGGGGTGATGGCGGCGAACACGAACTGGAAGTACGCCAGCGTCGTCTCCGAGAAGCGGAAACTCGGCATGCCGCTGCCGTCAAGCAGCGGGATCATGGCGATCTCTTGATTGTTCGTGCTGAGGATCGTGTGCGGCTTGCCCACCGCGGCTTGCAGGATGCCGGGGCCGAGTTTCAGCGGCTCGCCGAAACCCATCTTGAAACCCCACAGCACCCACACCACCAAAACCAGCGAGAAGCCGGTGAAGGCCATCAACATCGTGTTGACAGCCCATTTCTTCTGGACAATTCCCCCGTACAGGACGGCGATGCCCGGGAGGCTCATCAGGCCGACGAGAGTCGCCGCCACCAACTGCCAGGTGTTGTCTCCGGGATTGAGCCAATCGGGATAAGGGTTCATTCAGGTACGCCCTCCGGTCGTTGCCACACGAGCTCAACTCGATCCGCCGAAGTATTACGTCCCGGAGTTTCCACCAGATGATCCTTTGTTAAATCGAGATTTCCGCTGAGCTGATTTTTCCGACAGATTTCACTGCCGAGTGGCAGGTTTTTTACAGGAATTATCCAGCGGATCACCAGCGTCGGGATCGCTGTCGGCCAATATCGCAGGCCATCTCGCATCACCAAACCCGTTGTGACCCAATTTCTTTGTCGTGTGCAGACGAGTCAGCACGCCGGCCGCACAACGCTCAGTGCGATCGCCCTCCTGGCTATTGAAATCGACCGGCCAGTGAAATCGACCGGCCAGACGAAGAGGATTAAGCAGTCGACACACGTGCGTGTCGACGACGCAGGAGTCGCCATGCACACCTTGGCGCTTCATCGCCGAAGTTTGGTGGGTGGCGCGCGCTTTTGGCCGTAAACCGTTGCTCCGAGGAACCGGGCGAGCGTGTCCCTACGGCACAATCCCCGCGACCCGGCACTGAGCCTGAACTGCTTCGGCGTGGGTGTCGTTCCGGGCGTAGACCGCACGGCACCAGTCTCGCGCGGCCGCACCACATTTGTGCTCGACTGAACCACCCATAGAGCTCGCGATCGCGACATCCACGCAGCCGTCACCGGATCTGTCATGGGCTGACGGGTGGCCGATGATCGCCCATGCGATCGCGCCCGCGGCAAGAACACCAACGACAACGCCGATCACGATCAGCATGACCCGGCGTTCGCCAGGGGTGAGCGGGTCGGTCGGTGGGGTCTTGCCTCGGTTGGCCGTCGGCGGCTCCTTCGTCCGGCGAACTGGATCGCCCCACAATAAAGGGATTACGTACCCGATGCGGCGGCGATCTCGGCGATCGACTTGTCCAGCATCGCGTCGAACTCTGCAGAGCTCTGCTGCGCGGTCAGACCCTCGGTCAGCGCACGGGAGAAACTGGCGATGACCCCGTGGTTGCGGGCCAATCGCGCGCAGGCCTCGTCACGGGTGTAGCCACCGGACAGGGCGAGCACGCGGAGCACCTTGGGGTGCTCGACGAACTCTCGATACAAGTCGTCGGCGTCCGGCAACGTCAGCTTCAACATGACGACCTGCCCGGCGTCGAGGCCGTTGACCTCGTCGAGAAGCCGGGCCTTGAGTTGATCTTCGGCCTGCGCCTTGCGGGGACTGTGGATGTCGACCTCCGGCTCGACGATCGGGACCAGACCGGCGGCGAGGATCTGGCGGGCGATCTCGAACTGCTGATCGACCACCGCGTCGAGCCCATTGCCGGGCAGGGTGATGAACGACCTCATCTTCGTGCCGAAGATGCCGTGCTCGACCGCCCGCGACAACAGGTCGTCGAGGTTACCGATGGGCTTCATGACCTTCGCGCCGTCGGACTCGTCGGCCAGGCCCTTGTCGACCTTGAGGATCGGCACGATCTGCTTGACGGTCCACAGGTAGTCCGCGGTGGCCCGACCCTCGATCGTGCGGTCCATCGTGTCCTCGAACAGAATCGCCGCGAGGATGCGGTTGCCGTCGAAGCTCGGGCTGGTGATGATGCGGGCGCGCATCTCCTGGACCAGCTCGAACATCTGGGCTTCGGTGGAGTACTCGTCCTCGCCGATGCCGTACAGGCTGAGCGCCTTGGGCGTGCTGCCCCCGCTCTGGTCCAGCGCGGCCACGAAGCCGGCGCCCTTGCCCATCTTCTCGAACTGCGCTGCGTTCATCACGCCCTCCATCATGCGGGTGTGCGCCGAAACGATCGACGCGGGGTCTGGCCAGCCGTAACCGCTTGGCGAAGGCACCGGCACGCCCGGCCGCGGGCTCCGTCGCGCGACTGCTTTAATCCGTTAGGTGGACGAGCACCGCGCCGTGCGCTCCCCGATGGCGGGCACGGTCGTCGCCGTCGAGGTCGCAGTCGGCCAGGATGTGGCGGCGGGCGCCGAGCTGGCCGTCGTCGAAGCCATGAAGATGCACCACCCATTGCGCGCACAGCACGCTGGGCGCATCGAGGCCGTTCACGTCAAACCCGGGGACGTCATCGCCGCCGACGACATCGTGATCCGGCTCGATCCGTCGGCGAGCGGCGCGGTATCGGCCGTCGAGGAGCACCGGATCGACCTCGATGAGATCCGCCCCGACCTGGCCGCATTGCGGGAACGACGCAGCAAGCTTCTCGACGCGCAGCGGACCGACGCCGTGGCCAGCCGTCACGAGCGGGGAATGCGCACCGCGCGGGAGAACATCGCCGACCTGACCGACGGCGGCCTGCTGGTCGAGTACGGCGCGCTGGCGGTCGCCGCGCAACGGGGACGCCGCCCGCTGACGGAGTTAGAGGCCAAGACACCCGCTGACGGGGTGATCACAGGGCTTGGCCGGATCAATGCGGAGCTGTTCGGACCGCAGCGTTGCACCTGCGCCATCGTGGCCTATGACTACACCGTCATGTCCGGCACACAGGGGCACTTCAGCCACCGCAAGACCGACCGGGTGCTGGAACAGGCGCGCCTGCACCGCTATCCGCTGGTGCTGTTCGCCGAGGGCGCCGGCGGGCGTCCCGGCGACACCGATGCACAAATCGTGGCGGGCCTGCATTACACCACCTTCGCCGCGATGGGTGCGCTCAGCGGCGTCGTGCCCACCATCGGCATCGTGGCCGGTCGCTGCTTCGCCGGCAACGCGGCGCTGCTCGGCACGTGCGACGTCATCATCGCGACCGCCAACGCGAACATCGGGATGGCCGGCCCGGTCATGATCGAGGGAGGTGGGCTCGGCACCTTCAGCCCGGAACAGGTGGGGCCCATCGACGTTCAAACGCGCAACGGTGTCGTCGACATCGCGGTGGCCGACGAGGCCGAGGCGGTGGCCGCCGCGAAGAAATACCTGGCCTACTTTCAGGGCGCTCTGGCCGGGGCCGAAGTGACGGATCAGCGTCACCTGCGTCACATCGTGCCGGCGGACCGGCAGCGCGCCTACGATGTGCGCGCCGTGTTGACCACCCTGTTCGACACCGACTCGGTTTCCGAACTGCGCCGCGGCTTCGGCGTCTGCGTCATCACGGCACTGGCACGCGTCGAAGGACGACCCGTGGGCGTCATCGCCAACAATCCCGCCGTGCTCGGCGGGGCGATCGATGCCGACGGCGCCGACAAGCTCGCCCGGTTCCTGCAGCTGTGCGACGCGTTCGGATTGCCGGTGGTGTCTCTCTGCGACACACCGGGTTTCATGGTCGGGCCCGATGCGGAGCAGACCGCGACGGTCCGCCACTTCTCGCGGCTGTTCGTCCTCGGGGGACACATGAGCGTGCCGATGATCACCATCGTGCTGCGTAAGGCATACGGACTCGGTGCGATGGCGATGACCGCCGGGCACTTCCACAACACTGCTGCGACCGTGGCGTGGCCGACCGGCGAATTCGGGGCGATGAACCTCGAGGGTGCAGTGCGCATCGGCGCACGCGACACGCTCAACGCCATCGCCGACACCGCTGAGCGTCAACAGGCCTATGCCGAGATGCTCGCCTCGGTGTACCGGCAAGGCAGTGCGCTGAACACCGCTTCGCATCTGGAGATCGACGAGGTGATCGACCCCGCCGACACCCGCACCGTCATCGCGGCAACGGTGCTCTCGCACCCGCCGCGACCCGGGGATGGTTGGACAAATCCGAACCGCCGCACCGGAATCGATACATGGTGAGCGGAATTTTCGACGACGCGTCGATGGTCGCGACGGTCGTGCGGGTGCGCGACGTGGCCGCCTCGGTTCGGTGGTATCGCGAGAAGCTCGGACCGTTGCGATAGCCGGGTGCCGACCACCGGCCCGGATGGCTATCATTGCAAAAACAACGCAATGGAGATCGGAATGGATCGCGACCAGCTGATCGACCTCACCCGTCGCGCGGTGAAGCTCGCGCGGGACAAGACGACAGACCTGGCCCCGTCGGAGTACACCGTCGCCGCCGATGACTACACGTCGGCCGAACGTCTTGCCCACGACAGGGCAATGCTGATGGCCAGTCCACAGCTCGTCGGCTATGCATCCGAGCTGCCGAACCCGCGAACCTACTGCACGAAGACCGTCATGGGCCGTTCGATCCTGATGACCCGCGGCGCCGACGGGACCGTGAAGGCGTTCGACAATGTCTGCCTGCACCGCCAATCACAGATCGTGTCGGGGTGCGGTAGCGCCCGCCGATTCTCCTGCCCCTACCACGCATGGACCTACGATCTCGACGGCAATCTCGTCGGCGTGCCGGGAAACGAAGGATTCCCCGAAAGTTCTGCGCGCTCAGCGCGATTGACCGAACTGCCGGCCACCGAGTACGCCGGATTCCTCTGGCTGGCGCTCGACCCGAAGGCCTCGCTGGATGTGGCCGCACATCTCGGGCCACTGGGCGACGAGCTCGGTTCATGGGGTATCGGGCGGTGGTCACCGCTGGGCGAGAAGGTGCTGGACTCGCCGATCAACTGGAAGCTCGCGATCGACACGTTCGCCGAGAATTACCACTTCGCGACCGTGCACAGAGACACATTCGCGACCATCGCGAGAAGCAACTGCACGGTGTTCGACGCCTTCGGACCCCACCACCGATTGGTGTTCCCGCTCAACAGCATCTGCGACCTGGAGGGGGTAACGGAGGAACACTGGGATCCGCTGCAGAACATGGTCGTCATCTACGCACTATTCCCGAACATCGTGATTTCGGCGACCATCGCCAACGGCGAGCTGTTCCGCGTCTATCCGACCGACGAGCCGGGTCGATCGATCACCGTGCATCAGAACTCGACGCCGATGGACATCTCCGACGAATCCGTGGCGGCGGGCGCTCTGGCGGTATTCGACTACGCCCATGGCACGGTCCGCGATGAGGACTATCGACTCGTGTCAGGGCTGCAGGCCAATCTCGAGTCGGGTGCGCGCGCGCACCTGGTGTTCGGCCGCAACGAGCCTGGGCTGCAGCACCGCCACGCTACGTGGGCGGCGGCGATAACCACATAGGTAACATCGTTAGCGAAGAGCGGTCACCAGGTCGTCGATGATCTGTGCCACCTCGTCGACCGACGAGGCGACGGGCCGCACGTCGTTCTGCAAATAGGCGACGGCCTCCTCGCGGCGACCCTCGTCGATCAGCTCCCGCACATTCGTCACCATCGGCACGAGCTGCTCGACGCCCAGGTTCGCCGCAGTGATCGCCAGGACGTCGACCAATTCCCAATCCCGGTGCATTGCAAGGGTTCGCTCGTAAAATGCGAAGCCGCTCACCGGCTTTCCCCGCAGCGTGCCGCGGTAGCGGTACGGGCCCTCCATGTAGTCGATCGGCAAGCCGTGCGCGGGCGCCGGCACCAGCGGCTCGCCCGTCAGGTCGAGATCGAGTAACCGCGAGGTGAGTCGATGCCGATCCGGCAGGTACCGCGCCTGGGACGGCGGCGGAAGCAGCGTGTGTATCGACTCCGGCCAGCGCACGTAGCCCGCGATGCTCACCTCGATGTCCTCGGCGCATTCGGGTCGGGCGTCCGGATCGGCGGGGCTCGTCGTCGCACCCGAGAAGGGTTGCAGCACATTGTGATCCGTGCGATCGAACTGGCGCCAGATGCTGATGTCGACGCCATTGTCGAGGTTAATCGTGCGCCACTCATGGGAGCGCGACCGCGGATCACCGCCCGGGCCACCCGCCGCGGCATACGACGGGAACCACTGCCGATCGATGTGGCCGGCGTCGCCGGCGACCGCCTCCTCGATGCCGCCCCACCGCAGCGTCCCGGCCATCGTCATGCCGGTCTGGAAGTAGGAGTACGTGTCGGCCTGGCCGAAACAGGTGATCTTCCCGTCATAGGCCGAGGCGCCGACCGGCACCGGCGCCCGCGTGGGTGTGACGCGCAGGTGTAGTTCCATCGCCGCAGCGGCCTGGTCGGTGCCGACCAGGACGAGTTCGTAGGTGTACGGGATCAGCTGCTGGTGCTCGTCACGGCACGCCCGCCATTCGGCGGTGCCCGCATCGCCCCGGTAGGAGATGTCGAGGCTGCCGACCGTGGTGGACAGTTTATTGACCGCCTCGGGGCGCATGTTTGCCGGCGGCACATCGTAATCGGTGTATGTCCCGTATGTGCCGTTGTCCAGATCGAACAGCGCGAGCGTGTGAAAGTCAGCGACGATCTTATGACCGAGACGGTTCTTATTGAAGATCGTCAGGAAAGCGAACTTTCGGCCAGTGCTTTCACCGGTCAGCTCGCCGGCCAGAAACCAGGTGTCCGACTCGTAGGTGGGGTGCTCGCCCTCGGCGGCCGGAAAGCAGAACTGCGGCTCACCGGGTACCAGCTCAAACGGGTACCGACGCCAGTCATCGCCCATGGTGGCCCCACCGCCTGCCCATTGAGTTGCTTTTTTGCTATGTTAGCAGTAATAGCGATTTTAACCCGTTAGTAGGGCGGTGGTCGGCATGAAATCCCTTGAGTACGAACATCTTTTCATTGGAGGTCGGTGGCAGGCGCCGTCCACCCGAAACCGGATTTCGGTGATTTCGCCCCACACCGAGGAGCCCATCGGCGAGACACCCGAGGCAATGCCCGAGGACGTCGACAGGGCCGTCGCTGCCGCTCGCGACGCGTTCGACAACGGTCCGTGGCCGCGCCTGTCCCCCTTCGAGCGGATGGAGAAGGTCGAGAAGCTGGCCGCGGTCTACGCCGGTCACACGGACGAGATGGCCGACCTGATCACCGCGGAGATGGGCACCACGCGCAGCTTCAGCAGGCTCGGACAGGCCACCGGTGCGCTGGCGCAGATGCACCTTGTGCTGGCAACCGCTCGCGAGTTTCCCTGGGCCGAGAGGCGGCAGGGGTTGTTCGGCGAAGTCCACGTGCGCCGGGCCCCGGTCGGCGTCGTCGGCGCGATCGTGCCGTGGAACGTTCCGCAGTTCTTGATCATGCCCAAGCTGATCCCGGCCCTGATCGCCGGTTGCACCGTCGTCGTCAAGCCCGCGCCCGAAACGCCGCTGGATGCGCTGTGGCTGGCCGAAATGCTCGAAGAAGTCGACCTGCCCGAAGGCGTGGTGTCGATCATTCCCGGCGGCCGCGAGACCGGGGAAGCGCTGGTCCGCCATCGGGGCGTGGACAAGATCTCGTTCACCGGGTCCTCGGCGACCGGTCGCCGCATCGCCGCGATCTGCGGAGAGCAACTCAAGCGGGTCAGCCTGGAGCTCGGCGGCAAATCGGCGGCGATCATCCTCGACGACGCCGATGTCGGGCACACCGTCGAGAGCCTGAAGATGGCAAGCCTGATGAACAACGGGCAGGCGTGCGTGGCCCAGACCAGAATCCTGGTCAGCGAGCGGCGCCACGACGAGGTCGTCGACGCGCTCGCAGAGATGATGTCGGGTCTTGCGGTCGGCGACCCCGCCGACGAAGCGACCGACGTCGGTCCTCTCGCCGCGCAACGCCAGCAGCATCGCGTGCAGGGTTATATCCAGGCCGGGCTCGACGAAGGGGCGCGGATCGTCGTCGGTGGCACCGACAAGCCGTACGACCGCGGCTGGTATGTCCGGCCGACGTTGTTCGCGGACGCGACCAACGAGATGAAGATCGCCCGCGAAGAGATCTTCGGCCCGGTGTTGACGGTGCTCAAGTACTCCGACGAGCGGGACGCGGTCCGGATCGCGAACGACAGCGACTACGGGCTGGCGGGCTCCGTGTGGACCGCCGACGTCGGTCACGGACTTCAGATCGCCGCTGAGGTTCGCGCCGGCACCTACGGCATCAACATGTACACGCTGGACACCACCTGTCCGTTCGGCGGATTCAAGCAATCAGGCATCGGACGCGAGTTCGGGACCGAGGGCCTGTCGGAATATGTGGAGCTGCAATCGACGGTCAGCGCCGGCAAGCTCCCGGAGCTAACTCCACGGTGACCTCGGCGGGGCAGCACAGTTCGCCCCGCTGGTTACAGACGTCGACCTCGAGATCCACCAGGTATCTTGTTGCGGCGCTGGTCGTCTCAACGCGCTTGTCGATCACGCGAGGACGCCCGACCATCGAGTCGCCGGCGTAGATCGAACCGAGTATCCGCATCTTACGGCGGACCACTCGGCTGTCTGGGCCGGCCCAGTCGGTCGCGATCCGGTCGATGAAGCCTGCGATGTGCATCGTGTTGACGAAAATCGTCGGATGGCCCTGATTTCGGGCGTAGGCGGGGTCGTAGTGGCCCGGGAAGTAATCCCAGGTTGTCGCCGCGTTCATCACCACCCGCTGGTAGCTGACCTCGTCGACAACGTCGGGAAGATCTGCGGGCACGCTCACTTCGTCCCACGTCATCGCTGTTGGCCAGGGGTGAAGCGGAACAACGTGTTTCGATTGGTGGCAACCAGAGTGCCGTCATCGCGATAGAAGCTCTCGCACGTCTCGACGAAGTGCCCCACGCCCAGCTTCGTGGTCTTCTCCGGTGACACCGCCACGAGCTCCTCGACGACGTGGAGCACGTCGCCCACAAGGATGGGGGTCAGGAACTCGGCGTCGTTGGACGCATTGATGAACGTGGTACCCGGCAGCGGGACGCGGATCGCGAGCCCCGCGGGCCGGGGCGGCACGGCCGGCATCCAGGGTGGCGGAATCAGCAAGCCCATGAGCAGCGCCGGCGGGGCCACGAGACCACCCCATACCCGTGCGGCGAAGTCGGGGTCCCAATATGACGGATTACCGTCGCGCACCATCGCGGCGAAGTGCTGGATCCGGTCCGCGCTGACTGCGGTGCCCGCGACGCGGGGTTCGGTGCGCACGCCCACCATCCGCAACGCGTCCTGATAACTGCCGAACGCGAATTCGTAAATGATGTCTGCGCTCACACCGGCAGCGCGTCTTCGCGGGGTAGCAGATCCCAGTTCAGCTCACGCGACGTGAAGTACCAACCGCCGCGCTCGTAAATCAGGCTGTCGGTGCAGACCCCGGTGGCGCGCAGTTCGGCCGAAACGAACAGCAGCGCGACGCAGTGCTGCGTCGCTTCAACGCCATCGACCGAGATCTGGTGGTCGACGGTCACCAGGCGTTGCCCGTTGCCGCCGTCGAACGCCGCGCCCAGGTCGGTGAAGTTCTGCCCGGCACGGACATACGTCGCCCCCGCGTGCCGGAACGTGGCGACCCAGCCGGCGCGGTCTCCGGCGGAGTACAGCCGGTTGTGCCGGGCGTCCAGGTCGAGGATGCCGGCGCGGCCGGCCAACCCGTCGAGCACGTGCTGCTGTTGATAGGTCATCGTCATGGTCTCTCCCACCTTTATCGAGTCAACATGTAGCCGTGCGCTTCCCGGTCCCAGGCTGCGGCGCCCAGTCCCCTGTTGCGCAGTACGTCCTTGCGGACGCGGCCGATGATGTTCTTGGGAATCTCATCGAGCACTTCCAGATACCTCGGCACGCAGAAGTACGGCATGCGCGCCGCACAGAAGTCCAGCAGCTCCGCGTGATCGAGCGTCGCTTGAGGTCGCAACGTGAGGACGACCAGGATGTCGTCCTCCCCCAGCTCGCTCGAAACGCCCACCGCGGCGGCCTCCAGCACGGCGGGATGGCGCATCACCGTCGTCTCGATCTCCACCGACGAGACGTTCTCGCCGCGTCGGCGCAGCGAGTCCTTGACACGATCGACGTAAGTGAGGAGTCCGTTGCCGTCAAGGCTGCCGAGATCTCCGGTGCGGAACCACTCCGGGTGCGGTTCGATCCGGATACCCGGTCCCGGCGACGCCGTCGACACATACCCCTCGCTCATCGCATGGGGAAATCTTGGGCGGCAGGCGATCTCACCAACCTCACCTGCCGGCAGCACGCCGTCTGTCTGCGGGTCGAGGATGCGCACCTCGAACGCCGGATTGACCGTGCCCGACGTCCCGGGCACGCCCTGGTCGGAGACCGCCTTGTATGCGACGGGGAACGCCTCGGTGAGCCCGTACATCGTCACGACGCGGCAACCGTACCGCGTCTCGATATTGCGGTAGAGATCCGCCGCGATCGGTGCCGCGGAGATGAATCGCAGCGGCAGCTCGGCGTCGCGCGGATCGTGTGGCTGGTTCCACAGCATCGACACCATCGCGCCGGCGCCGGCGAATCCGACTGCACCGCAGTCCCGTACGTCGTTGAACACCTCACCGGGGTGAAACCCGGCCGCCAAAACGCTCGTTCCGCCGACCAGCATCGGCGCCAGCACGGTGGGTGCCGCGCTGAGGTGAAAGAGCGGCATCGCGGTCCACAACACCTCGGCGGAACCGAACTCCCAGGCCGTCGCGGCGGCAGCGGCCGCGCTGAACAGGTAATGCCAGGTGGTGGCAACGGCCTTGGACGGCCCCGTGGTACCCGACGTGAAGAACAACACGGCGACGTCGTCGGGCGCCGCAGGCGATGTTCGGGGCGCGCGCGTCGATGCGGTTCGCAGCGCATCGGAGAGCGAATCATCCTGTACCAGAATGCGATCGAGGGTTTCGACGTCATCGGCGACCTCGAGCACGCGGGGGTGGCGCTCGGCATCGGTGAAGACGAGCTTGGCCCGCGCCAGCCGCAGCGCGTGTAGCAGGAACTCGCCCTTGTTGGCGGCATTCACCGCGGCGGTGACCGCCCCGATGCGCGCTGCGCCGAGCCAGAAGTACACCCACTCGGCACACGTGCCGGCGAACAGGGCGACCGTCTCACCGCGCCGCACACCGAGGTCGAGCAGGACGTTCGCCGCGGCGCAGGACCGATCGCGCATCTGGGCGAAGGTGACCGGGGTGCCGCCGATCGACATCATCATCCGGTCCGGATGCTGCTCGGCACGCAGATCGAGCACCGAAGGCACCGCGAATCGCTCGACACCGAACGCCGACGGGCCCGCTGCGGCGGGCATTAGAGGTGTGCCGCCTCCGGATCCGGCACACCATCGGCGGTGTACCCGAAATCCTGCGGCGCCGGCTCGGTACCGGGGTAGAAGCGGTGCGCCCACCGGCGAAGCGCCGCGTAGTCCCGCGCTTCTTCTGGCGCCAGATTGGGCTTCTCCAGGTATTTCATGTTCTCCCACGTGAAGAAGTCCTGTTTGATGACTTCCTGCTGCAGTTGCAGGAACCTCGCGGCACGGCCCGTCGGCGCGTCGCCGGAGTCGCCGGCCTCGCGAACGGAAGCCTGGGTATAGAAGTAGTCGGTGAAGTCCTCATCCACCGGCGTTTGGCCGGTCACCTGAACCGTCGCGACGAGCTCCGACGGAAAACGCACGATCCCCAGGCCCAGTGAGTAATTGTCGTAGATGATTTTCGCGTCGACAGGCCCGTTGGGTGTCAGCCACGTCTTGGCCCGGCCGCCACCGAAGTTCGCGTTGACGGTCGCGTGCAGGTGATAACCACCGACTTCAAAAGACGCGGTGGTCGCCGCGCTGTCGGCCTTGTGCACGTACTGCACGTGATACGGGTCGGCGGCGTTCTCGATGATCATCTGCGGATGCACCTTGACGCGGTTAACCATCCGGGTGTGCGGGTGCAGCGGGTAATACTCATCGGTCTCGAGCTCGGGCAGCACCGGCGGCTGCCAGTACGGCGCGCGGCCATGGCGCTCGTGCCAGACCAGGATGAAGCCGTACCACTGGAGGCATGGATAAGTGCGGACGCGGACGTTGTTCTTGCAACCGATCTTGCTGTACGGGATCAGCGCATTGGTGCCGTCACCGTTCCAATGCCACCCGTGCCACGGGCAGACAATGTGTTCGCCCTCCACCGTGCCGCCGACGCCCATGTTCGCGCCGAGGTGCTGGCAGTACGCGTCGAGCACATTTACCTGCCCGGATTCGGTGCGGAACATCACCAGCTCTTCGCCGAAGTAGTGGGCACGCTTCACCTGCCCGGAGGCCAGCTCGGACGCGAATCCAACGATGAACCACCCCGTCGGGAACCGGTACGGCGACAGGCTGATTCCGCTTGACCCGAATTCGCGTTCCGACGGATCCATGGTCGACTCCGCAGTGTCCGTCATTGTCTCTCCGTTCCCGACGCGCCTTGTGCTGCTGTCCACGAAGCGTACGCCCGGATACGGGCAGCACCCGGCCTGCTCGGCGACTCTCCGATGTAGCCTATTTTTACTATTTTAGGCACTATGGGTCAAGCGGACCCCACCGCGTAGGCTGTGGGGGCAGCGCTGACCAGAGGATGGCGATGACCAGTACTGCCCCCGTCGATCTGTCTGATTTCGCATTGTGGCGCAATGGTTTTCCCGACGAGCTGTTCACCGAGCTCCGCCGGGAAAGACCGATCTTCCACCATGCGCTGACCCCGGGTGTGGCCAAGGCCGTTCAGCGCGACTTCTGGATGACCACCAAGCATCGGCACGCCCAGCGCATTCACCGTGACACGGATTCGTTCACCGCCGTCGACGGTCCGCTGATCCAGGGCGTGGGCGTGGTGGGCTCGTTCCCGACCATCATCAACATGGATCCGCCCGACCTGAACAAGCGGCGAAGGGTCATGTCGCACGCCTTCACCCCGCGGGCCATCAGCAAGCTCGAGGAGGGCATTCGCCGGCGGGCCGCCTCGCTGATCGACAGACTGCTCGCGGCCGGCGGTGGCGACTGGATCGGCGACGTCGCCGATGTGCTCCCGATGACGGTGATCGGCGACATCATCGGCATACCCGAGGAGGATCGGCCGCACATCTTCGACACGCTCGATCGCATCTTGAAGGCCAGTTCGCCGGGCTCGTCGTTAAGCGGACAGCAGCATCTCGAGCTCTTCGGCACAGTCTTCACTTACGCGGCCGAGCTCACCGCCGACAAGCGACGCAACCCGGCCGACGACATCTGGAGCACGCTGACCTCCGCGGTCGTCACCGACGAGAACGGTGAACAACTCTCCATACCTGCCAACGAGCTCGAGATCTTCTTCTTCGTGCTCACCTTCGCCGGCAGCGACACCACAAAGAACGCGCTGGCCTCGGGACTGCAGGCGTTCGTCGACAACCCGGAAGAGATCGAGCGCTACCGCGCCGACGAGGCCCTGCGACCGGGCGCGGTCGAAGAGGTGCTGCGCTGGTCGACGCCGGTCGCGTTCTGGACGCGCACCGCGAAGGTCGACCTCGAGATGGACGGTGTCACCATCGGAAAGGGCAGTCGCGTGGTGTCGATGCTGCGTTCGGCCAACCGCGACGAAGAAGTCTTCGCCGACCCGTTCAGGTTCGACATCGGCCGCACCGAGAACCCACATGTCACGTTCGGTGGCGGCGGGCCGCACCACTGTCTCGGCGCGATGCTGGCCCGTGCCGAGATCCGCGCGGTGCTCGACGAGCTGCTCTGCCGCGCCGACCACATCAGCCTGGGTCCGCCGAAGGTCGCCTACCCCAACCTGACGACGAACATGTCCATCTTCGACGAGATGGCGATCTCAGTGACTGCGCGCTGAGGGGAGTTCGCCCGCGCTCTTGACATGGGTGGCCAGGAAACCTTCCACGGCGGCACAAGCACAATCGCGGTAGTCGAATTCCGCCAGCGTGCTCAGCTTTCCCAGCAGGATGGGGCCCAGCAGAAGCGCGATCGCCTGGGCCCGATCGACATCGCCCAGTTCCGCCATGGCCTGCGGGCTGTCGAATATCGCGTCGAACGGTGCGGAGTATTGCTGGGCGACCCGTTCGCGAAGGGTGCGGACCTCCGCGCTGTCTCGTGCGGGACGCCCGCTGGGCAACTGGGCCATGCCGCTGCCCAACGCCAGCCATGACATCGCCGACAGCGCGGCGGGCGCGTCGGCCATCGACTCGGCCCAGGCCTGCACCAAAGCCGTCAAGCGATCGCGCAACGAGCCCTCGCCGGGAGGCATCGGCGCGGGCGGGATCAACGAATGAAAAGCCGCGGCCAGCAGATCATTACCGCTCGGGAAGTGGCGATACAGGGTGGCGCGGGCCACGTTGGCGGCCCGGGTGACCGCATCGACGGTGACCGCGCTCGGCCCACCCGAGCGCAGCAGCGATGTCGCGGCGTCGAGAAGACGTGCGCGCGACAGTGCCGGTCGCGGGTCCGCGCGTCGTTCCGTGGCCACAGCGAGCACCTCCTCTGCGCGATGTCAAGACTATCCGTCTGTCTACGAGACAGATAGTCTCAAACTTTGCCCTCGACCCAGAGGATGAGGTGCATGACTTCGCTCGACACCGTTCGGCCCGACAAGGGTAGCGATTCGACGGGCATCAGTGGTTCGAGCGGGCGCAGAACATGGACGCTGATCGTGGCGTGCTCGGGCGTCGCCCTTGTGGTGGCGTCGATGACGGCTCTGAACACCGCGCTCGGCGACATCGCCGTGGCCACCTCCGCGACCCAGACACAGCTGACCTGGGTGGTCGACGGCTACACACTCGTGCTCGCGTGTCTTCTGCTGCCGGCCGGAGCGATCGGCGATCGCTACGGAAGGCGGGGCGCGCTACTCACCGGGCTGGCGGTGTTCTCCGTCGCGTCGATCGCGCCGCTCGTGTTCGACAGCCCGGTCCAGGTCATCGGCGCACGCGCCGCCGCGGGGCTGGGCGCGGCGTTCATCATGCCCGCGACGCTGTCGTTGCTGACCGCGGCGTACCCACCCGCGGATCGCACGAAGGCCGTGGGCATTTGGGCGGGAGTCGCCGGCTCCGGTGGCGCCCTGGGAATGCTCGGCTCCGGTGCGCTGCTGCACCTGTGGTCCTGGCAGTCGATCTTCTGGGCGCTCAGCGGGGCAGCGGTGCTGCTCTTTGTACTGACGTGCACCGTCTCGTCGTCGCGCGTCAGCGACGCCCCGCCAGTCGACTGGCCGGGCGCCGCGCTCATCGGAGCGGCCGTGGCACTCTTCGTGTTCGGCATCCTCGAGGCGCCCACCCGTGGCTGGACGGACCCGGTTGTCTACGGCTCGATCGCCGCGGGGCTGACCTTCGCCGTGCTGTTCGGTTACGTCGAACTTCGGCGTCCGCACCCGCTACTCGACGTCCGGGTATTCGCCGACGCGGGCTTCGCGACCGGTGCGGCGACCATCGTCGTGTTCTTCGCCGCCAACCTCGGGTTGTTCTACCTGCTCGTGCAACACCTCCAACTGGTCAAGGGCTACTCCCCGATCGCTACGGCCTTTGCGATCAGCCCGCTCATGGTGGGGATCGTCTCGCTGTCGGCACTTTCGTTCTGGTACCTGCCGAAGCTGGGCCTGCGAGCCGTCCTGTTCACCGGCCTGCTGCTGATATCCGCCGGCTTCTTCCTCCTGCACGGCGTCGGCCTGGACTCGTCCTACCTCGATCAACTATGGCGGTGGCTGGTGCTGTCCGTCGGCATCGGATTGATCACCGCCCCAGCGACATCGGCGATCATGGCAGCCGTTCCGGACAACAAGCAGGGTGTCGCATCGGCGGTGAACGACGCCGCCCGCGAGATCGGCGCCGCGCTGGGCATCGCCGTCGCCGGATCGATTCTGGCCGCCGGCTACACCGACCGGTTACTACCTGCGCTCGCGGCGTTCCCCGAATCGGTGCGCGGACCGGCGTCGGACTCGCTGGCGCAGGCGCTGGCTGCGTCGAACATGCTCGGCCCCCAGGGGCATCAACTCGCGATGGCGAGCGAGGCGGCTTTTGTGGAGGCGATGCAAAGCTCGATGCTGGTGATCGCCGTCATCGTGACCGTCGCGGCGGTGTTGATCGGGCTGTGGGCACCGGGTCGCAACGGTAAGCAGCTGCGGGTGGTCCGGCGCCTGCGCGCGGGCAGGCTAGAGACCCTTCGGGCGGGTGCCGATCACTGAGTTCGCCGCGAGGTCGGCAAGCTCGCTTTCGGTCAGCCCGCACAGCGTGCCGAGTACGTCTTCGTTGTGCTGACCGAGCGTGGGGGCGGGGCGCAACAGCCACCTCGCCGCGCCGGCGAGCCGCGCGAACGGCGGGCACGGATACCAGCCCGGCCCGGTGCGCGGATGGTCGAGCCGCTCGAAGAAACCCCGGTCGCGAAGTTGCGGGTTCTCCGTCACCGCCGAGGGCGAAATCACCGCCGCCGCAGGCACGCCCACGCCGGCGAGGCGGCGCTCGACGTCGTCGAGTTCCTGCTCGGCGAAAAATTCTTCGAGATGGCGATCGACGTCGTCGGCGCGTTCGCGTCGTTGCGCGACCGTCGACAGGCCCGGATCGTCGGCCCACGACGGCCGCCCCATCAGCTGCACCAGCGACTGCCAATCGCTGTCGCCGCGGACGGTCAGCGCGATCCAGTCGTCCTCGCCGGCACACCGGTAGATGTTCTGGATCACATCGGTGTGACCGCGGTTGCCCCGCCGCTGCAACGTCAGTCCAAATACCTCGGATTCGATTGTCTGCGTCGCGGTCACGTTGAGCACGGTCTCGATCATCGGCAGCTCGACGAGCTGACCGCGTCCGGTGTCATCGACGAACTCCAGCGCGGCCATCAGCGCAACGGCGGCGTGCACACCGGCCACCGGATCGCAGGCCCCGCGCGGCGGGACCGGCGGCCCGTCCGGCATGCCCGTGACCCAGGCCAGGCCCGCGATCTGTTCCATCGTGGGCGCGAAGCCGACCCTGTCGCGCCATGGGCCCTCGAGCCCGAACGCCGGCATCCGGACGACCACGAGGCGGGGATTGCACTCAAGCAGGGTGTCCGCACCGAGACCGAACTGGTCCATCACGCGCGGCGAGAAGTTCTCGATGACCGCATCCGCCTGCTCGACGAGCGTCTTGAACAGCCGGATTCCGTCGGAGGACTGAAGATCCAGCGTCACCGACCGCTTATTGGTGTTCACCCCCTGAAACAGCCAGCCGTACTCCCACCAATCGTCGACGTCGCTGCGCATTCCACCCGAGTACCGGATGCCGTCGGGGCGCTGGATCGATTCGACCTTGATGACCTCGGCCCCGAACGCCGCCAACGAATTCGTCGCCGACGGTCCTGCCCAAAAAGCAGTCAGGTCGACGATCCGGACCCCCTCCAGTGGCAATCCATTCGAACGCTGTCGCGCGGCTGATTCCCTTCGCTGCCAACCGGTGTCGCTGTCAGCGCCGCCGACGGGCGGGGCAGTTCCGACGGGAGACGCCTGTGCGACCGACATCAGCCAGGGGGTGCGCGGCTGGCGGAAACCGGCCGGGTTGTGCACGAACACCCCGCGCTCACGCATGTACTGCATCTCGGGGATCGTGGCGCCGTTGCCCAGCGGGGCGATCGGCAGGCGGAACAGCTGACCGAGCTCGACGATCTCGGCGACGGTTCGGTCGCGCAGCCACCCCCCGATGCGTTCACGGATCCAGTCGCGATACTCCCAACGGCCCAACTGGAAACGCAGTTGCGGGATTTCGGTCAGTTCGGGGCATTGGACCATCGCCGCGAAATCAAGCCACTGCTGACCGGTGATCATCGTCATGCCGACGTAACCGTCCTTGGCAGGCTCGATCGACGGCACTTCAATCGAGCGCCTGATCGCGGGCACAGCCATCAGCTGGGCGTGCAGCCACTCGCAGCTCTGCATCAGCGTCATCGCTTCCAGCACCGACAAGTCGAGGTGCTCACCGCGGCCGCCGTGCCGCACGCGGCGGCGGACCGCGAGCACGCCGAACGCGGCGAACGCGCCCGCCATGTACTCCCCCAAGTCGCCGCCGATCGAGATCGGCGGGCCGTCCGGATCACCGCGGAATCCGGTACAGCCCGAGGCCGCTTGCAGCGTGAACTCGGTCGCGGCACGCCCCGACCACGGACCGGTCCAACCGAAATCGGAGATCGAGACGACGATCGACTGTGGCGCTGCCTCGAGAAGCCGCTGAGGATCGATACCGCCACGAACCGCCGCTGCGCGGGTAGCGGTCACGATCACAATATCGGCAGAGGTGAGCAGATCGTCGGAAAGGGTTGTGGCACTACGCTTACCGGCGTTAAGGTAGCTGAACAGCGGCGAATCCGTTCCGGCCGCGGGCACGGCACCGGTAGCCGTGAAAGTGCGCATCGGGCTTGGACCGGCCGGCTCGACCTTGAGAACGTCGGCGCCCGCATCGACCAACAGCTTGCCGCAGTAGTCACCGGCGATCCGGTCGCTGACCTCGACGACGCGGACATCCGTGAGTGGGGTCGTGAGCGGGGTATGTGCTGCATCACCCACGTACGCATCCTCCCTGGTCGCTATCACCACTATCTTAGTTAGTTTTGACGGATAGAACCCCGCCGGCGGACATCATCGCTGTTAGCATTGCCAAGACAATGACTACGCAGGGGATTGGCCTCGAGGTCCGCCGTCGGCTCTCGGCGCGCAGGACGGCCGAAATCATCGCCGATGAGCTGCGTAGGCAGATCATCGAGGGCGAGCTCTCCGACGGCGATCTGCTGCCGCGCCAGGAAGTGCTCGTCGAGCAGTTCAACGTCAGCCTGGTCTCGTTGCGGGAGGCCCTGCGAATCCTCGAGACAGAGGGCCTGCTGTCCGTGCGCCGCGGCAACCGCGGTGGCGCTGTCGTGCACGCGCCCGCGAAGGCGAGCGCGGCCTACATGTTGGGTCTGTTGCTGCAGAGCGACTATGTGCCACTGGTCGATCTCGGCACGGCACTGCAGGAGCTCGAGCCGATGTGTGCGGCGCTGGCCGCCCGCCGCCCCGACCGGGGCGACGAGCTGATCCCGAAGCTGCGAGCGATCAACGAGTCGATGGCCGAGCACATCGACGAGGGTGCGCGATTCACCGAGATCGGCAACCAATTCCACGATGAGGTGGTGCGCGGCTGCGGCAACCACACGATGATCGCGGTCGTCGGCAGCCTGGAAACACTGTGGACCAGCCACTTACAGCAGTGGGCCGACAAGACCGCGGCCCGGGGTGAGTACCCGGCGATGAGCAAGCGCCGGATTGGGCTGAACGTCCACAACAAGATGACCGACGCGATCGAGGCAGGCGACGGCGAACGGGCGCGTCGGTTAGCCGCGCGGCATCTCGCCGACACGCAAACCTATTTCCTGGCAGGCGACCCCGAGCAGCGGATCGTGGCGCTGTCGCCGCAAGCGATGGCGCGACGCCGCTGAGAGGTGCCGTGTGCGAACAGCGTTGATCACCGGGGGCAGCGGAGGCATCGGCAAGGCCTGCGGACGCAAGCTCGCCGAACTCGGCTACGACGTCGTGCTGACCGCCCGGCGTGAGGAGCCGTTGCGCGCGGCGGCCGCGGAGATGGGTGCGCGATATGTCGTAGCCGATGCGGCGCAGCCGGAGACGTTCGACCCGGCGGTGCGGGCGGTCGAGACGATCGACCTTCTTGTGCACGCGGCCGGCGTGCTCGGCGGAACATACGTCCGCAAGCAGACTTTCGAGCAGTGGCGAACGACGATGTCGGCAAATCTGGATTCGTGTTTCGTCGTCACATCGGCTGCACTGCCGAAGATGACAGCCGGTTCACGCTTCGTGTTTGTCTCGTCGTCCGCCGCGCACGAACCGATGCGGGCGCGAACCGCCTACTCGGCATCGAAGGCGGCGATGAACGCGTTCGCGCGGGCCCTGGCGCTCGAGGTCGACCGTGACGGCATCAGCGTTCACATCGTCACGCCGGGACCGGTCGAGACCGACATGCTGCAAGACGTGCCGTTCGAGATGTACGCGATCCGGGCCACCGATGTGGCCGACGCCGTGGCGTGGCTGGACACCGTCGACCCGTCCGTCGACCTGCCAGAGATCCGGCTGAACGCGATCACGAGAGGACCCTGGGCGCGCGAGCCAGTGGTGCCGATCGAGGTCGAGCGCCGCGCCGGCACCCCGAAGTCCGAAGTCCGCCAGTAACAGAGAGGGTCTGATGTCGACGGTGCTCAGTGGCGTGCGCGTGGTGGAACTGGCGTCATGGACGTACGTGCCCTCGGCGGGTGCCGCGCTGTCGGACTGGGGCGCCGACGTTATCAAGGTGGAAAGCGTCGCCACCGGCGACCCTGGCCGGGCCCTGGTTGTCGGCGGCTTCACTCGCGAAGCCGCCCGCGTGGACGCCGACTTCATCCTCGAGCTCGGGAACCGCGGCAAGCGCAGCATTGCGATCGACATCAAGTCCGAGACCGGTCGTGAACTCTTTGGCCGCCTGCTTGCCAGCGCGGATGTGTTCCTGACCAACTGGCTGCCCGCGGTGTTGGAACGCGCGCGACTGACCGTCGACGACATCCGCGCGTTCAACCCGAACATCATCATCGCCCGCGGCACCGGCCTGGGAGTGCGAGGCCCGGATCGCAATCGGGGCGGATTCGACGCGGCGACCTACCTGGCGCGTGGCGGCGTCGCGTACACGCTCACCCCGTTCGGCACCGAAACGCCTGCGGTGCAGGGCCCGGGCTTCGGCGACCTGCAAGGCGGTATCACCCTCGCGGGCGGGGTGTGCGCGGCATTGTTTCATCGCGAACGCACCGGTGAACCAAGCATCGTGGACTCATCACTGTTAGCGCAGGCGATGTGGACCATCGCGCCAGCGGTGATGGCGGCGGATTTCTTCGGAATCGACGGTATCCCGGGTGCCCCACCGGGATTGGCGATCAACCCACTCGTGAACCGGTACCGGACGAAGGACGACAGGTGGATCCAGCTGGTCTTCCTGCAGCCCGACCGGTACTGGGCCGGCTTCTGCGAACGGATCGGGCTGCCGGAGCTGGCCGACGACCCGCGATTCGTGCCGTCAAGCAACCTGATCGCCAACGCAGCGCAGGCGTGCGCAATCGTCACCGAGACGTTCGCGGCCCACGACCTCGACCACTGGCGGGCGGTGCTGGCCGACGAGCCGGGCGTGTGGGGGGCCCTGGCGACACCACGTGAAGTGCTGAACGACCCGCAGACCGAACCGAACGGTTATGTGATCACCAACCACGACGGCGACGGCAAGGAGTACAAGAACGTCGCTGCGCCTGTGCAATTCAACGAGACACCCCCGGAGCCGGCACGGGCACCCGAACACGGACAGCACACCGAGGAGATCCTGCTCGAACTCGACCTCGACTGGGACGACATAGTGCGGGCGAAGGAGTCCGGGGCAATCCTGTAACCACTAACCGTCCTCGGTCAGATGTACCTGCGCCTCCATATGGTGGAAGATCCGGTAGCCCCCGTCGCGGCGAACCAGCAGCCAGGTGACCCAACTAGCCCCTGCGTGTTCGAGATCCGATTCGCGGCCGGTGAGACGCCATCGGCTGAACAGCACGGCGCGCACGGTCGCCTCGTCCACGACGTCAAAGGAGTGCAGCCTCGATGACACCTCCGCGGCTTTGAGTCGGCCCGATACCCGGGCCCAATGCCGGTCCAACGCATCGAGGCCGATCAAAGGTGCCGGGTATTCGTCGCCCAAGTAGATCGGCCGCGGGCTTGAGCGCTCCCAAAGGTCGGATACGCCAGCGAAATCCAGGCTGGAGAACCGCGCGTCGTATTGGCGGACCACATCGGTCAGGACGGTTTCGACGACAGCGTCCTCAGGCGGCACCGTCACCGACACTGCGCCGTTCGCCCGGAAGTGCCTTCACCGTCGACGGCAATCCGTAAAGGTCCGTCGCGTTTCCGCGCATGATGCGCTCGGCCTGGTCCTTCGGGAACCGCTTGATCGCCCAAGCCGGCGAATCGTAGCTCCAGTGCGGATAGTCGGTGGAGAACATGAGGTTATCGCCCAGATCCATCATGTCGATGTAGTCCCGGAAGGCTACGGTGTCGACGTCTTCGATCGGCTGCGTGGTGAACCGCACGTGTTCGCGGACATACTCTGACGGCCGGCGACGAACGTGCGGCAGGTCGCCGCGGCGCGCTTCCCAGATCCGGTCCATCCGCCACATCGCCGGCATCGCCCAGGTGAATCCGCCCTCGATGAACACCACCCGAAGGTCGGGGTGCCGGTCGAAAGCGCCGTCGAACACCAGGCTCATGAGGTGCGACACGTACAGCAACGGCCATGACGCGAAGAAGTCGTGCCAGTGCGCCGGATTGCCCACCGGGTACAGCGGAATCAGTTCAAACGGCGTCTGGCCCATCAGATGGGTGGCGACCGGAAGGCCGTTCCGCGCCGCCGCCTCGTACAGGGGGTCGAAGTGTGGGCTGCCGAACGGGATGCCCCGGGTCTGGGGGGTCATGAGAACCTGGGTCATGTAGGGGTGGGGAGCCCAGCGCTCGATTTCGCGTGCCGCTTGGTCGGGAACCTGCGCGCTGACGCTGATCGACCCTCGCCAGCGTCCGTGCCAGTTGTTCTCGCCCAGCCACACATCGGCGAGCCAGTCGTTATACGTCGACTTCAGCACATGTTCTGCCTGCGGCAGCTGGGCGTCGCACATCGGCTCCAGCGACGCGATGCTGACCCCGGCATCGATCAGCAGCTGCTTCGCGGCGAAGTCCGGGTCGCTGCCCGCGACGCCGCCCCGGGGCGGGGCGGCGTCGACCCGAAGGGAGTTCGTCTTGTACGAGTCCGGGGTGTCATAAAAGTACGGGATCGGCGCGACCGCGTTACCCGTCGGCCAGACCGTGTCTCGCCATTCCGGGGGCGCATAGGACTTCAGCACGTCGGCCGAAACCGGCAACGGGTGCACGTCTGTGTCGACGATCGTCACCTCGATGTCCTGGTCGTGCAACCCAACTGCTTGTTCTGGGTGTTCGATCACACGATGCTCTTCGCGCAAGCGCTCATCGGTGTCATGCTCTTCGCGCAAGCGCTCATCAACATAACGCTCTTCGCGCAAGCGCTCATCGGTGTCATGCTCTTCGCGCAAGCGCTCATCGGCCGTCATCGCAGGCTTCCTTCCGTCTCGAGCGCGAGCCCATACAGGTCACTCGCGTTGCGCCACAGCACCTTGTCGCGCTGTGCGCTGCTGAGCCCACTGACCACGGCATCAGGCGTCGAGGTGGACCAATGCGGGTAACCCGACCCGTACATCAGCAAGTCGGCCTTGTCGGTGAAGTCCAGCCACCGCTGCGCGACGTCGCGGTTCGTGGGCCCGTCGAAGGCCGACGAGCAGAACCGGACGTGGTCGCGCAGGTACTCGCTGGGATATTTGTCGACCCACGGTGTCTGGTCACGCATCGAGACCCAGAACGTGTCGAGTCGCCACATCAGCGGGGTGAGGATGTCGTAGCCGCCGTCGGCGAACACGAACCGCAGCGCCGGAAGGCGTCCGAAGACACCCTCGATGATGAGCGTCGCCAGGTGGACGAAGGAGTTCAACGGCATGAAAGCCGCGTATCCCGGATACGTGTGGGCATGGCCGGCGAAGGTTGGCGGATAGTCGACACCGTTGCCGCCGTTGATGTGCACGGCGACGGGAAGGTCGTGTGCCGCAGCCGCTTCCCAAATAGGCTCAAACATCGGTTTGCCGTAGGGCTCTCGCGACTGCAGTGGAACGCCGACCTGCACCAGCTTCGGATGTGCGGCGAGCCTTTCGATTTCGGCAACGGCCCCTTTTGGGTCCTCGGGGTTGACGCGGATCGTTCCCCGGAGCCGCCCGGTCGCGTCGGCATCGATCCATTGGTCCAGCAGCCAATCGTTGACGGCCGCACAGATCCGGCTGTTCAGCAGATAGTCGGCGATGTTGCCCCGGGTCAGCGGATTGAGGATCGCGTAGTGGGCACCATGCTCGTCAAAAAGGTGCCGGCACAACGTCTCCGGGTCAGATCCCGGGTAGTGATCGCCGTAGAGGTCCTTCCGGTAGTCGCCGCCCGGAGCCTGGTACCACTGCTGCTCAACATCGGGGATCGCGCGCAACTTATACGCCGGCGGCAGGTAGCGCCGGATTTCGGCGTTGTAGCGGAAGTGGGGTTGAACGTTGGCGTCGATGACGGGGCTCATGCGGTGAGGTACACCTCCCCGTCGGTGACGTCGACCTGGTAGGTGCGGACGCGCTTGTGCGGGTCCGCCACGTTCTGACCGGTCGTGATGTCGTACTCCCACTGATGCCATGGGCATCGCAGGATTGTTCCTTCGCGCACATGACGGAGCCGACCGGGGATGTCCGGCGCGAATTCGTTGGTGCCGCCCACAAATCCCGCGCACAGCGGGGCGCCCTCGTGCGCACAGTAGTTGGCGATCGCGAATAGCGAGCCGTCGACGTTGTACACGCCCACGCCGAACTTCCCGACCGGGACCAGCTTCATGGTTCCCGGGGGCAGCTCCTCAACCGAACACACTGGCTGCCGGATCACGTGGTCTCACCGCCTTGCCGCAAAGCTTGCCGTTTCGGGGTCGGTCTGCGAACAGGCACTTCGCTGTTCCTGGTCGCGTTCCTTGACCTAGTTTACCTAAAATAGTAAAGATAGACACACAGCGTCGTTGAAAGATGGGTGGCTTAAGCCTGCACCGCGCAGGGCCGGCCGCCTCTGCTGCTCGGGAGGCACGGGTGTCGATCAGTACCGATCCGCAGGATCAGCCAATCACTCTGGACCTGTCGGGTGATCGCGATCCCTACCCGTACTTCGAGTACATGAGGAAGACCACGCCGGTATGGCGCGGGACGATCATGGACCAGTCGATGTCGCCGCCGGAGATGCTGCCCGAGGAGGAGTGGACGCTGTTCGACTTCAACAGCGTTTTCGCGGCCTTCCGCGACGACGAGCTGTTCGGTTCCGAGCAGTACAACAACACGATCGGATTAGTCTTCGGGCCCACGATTCTGGGCATGCACGGCAAGCAACATCACGACCACCGAAGCCTGGTATCCAAGGCCTTCCGGCAGAGCGCCCTAGAGCGGTGGGAACCAGCGGTGATCGACCCGATCTGCGACCACCTCGTCGACAGAATCAAAGACGACGGCGCCGCCGATCTCATCACATCGGTGACCCTCGAATTCCCCACCCGGGTGACCGCCGCGCTGCTGGGACTGCCGGAAGAAGACTTCGATCTGTTCCGGCGGTTGTCGTTCGATCTGATCTCGATCTACGTCGACATCGAGGCGGGCTTGCGCGCGTCCGTCGAACTGCAGAGTTATTTCCAGGAGCAGGTCGACCAGCGGCGGCGCAACATGACCAACGACATCATCGGCGATCTCGTCGGCGCCGAGATCGACGGTGAGAAGCTGACCGACGAGGCGATCATCTCGTTTCTGCGGTTGCTGCTCCCGGCGGGTCTCGAGACCACGTTCCGGTCGTCAAGCAACC
The DNA here is from genome assembly GCA_963828065.1 of uncultured Actinomycetota bacterium. Classification (GTDB taxonomy): domain Bacteria; phylum Actinomycetota; class Actinomycetes; order Mycobacteriales; family Mycobacteriaceae; genus Mycobacterium. The sequence continues at coordinate 412,493 of CAWHDL010000021.1, forward strand.
TTCTGTATCTGCTGCTGACCCATCCCGAGCAGCTGGCGGCGGTGCAGGGTGACCGTGAGCTGATACCGGCGGCGATCGAAGAGGGGCTTCGGTACGAGACGCCGCTTGTGAGCGTCCCGCGCACGACCACCAGGGACGTGGAAATCAATGGCATACCCATTCGGGAGGGAGCACAGGTCAACCTGTGCATGGGGGCCGCCAATCGGGACGAGACGCGGTGGCCCGATCCAAACGCCTTCGATGTCCGTCGCGGCCGCCGCGCGCACATCGCATTCGCCGGTGGCATTCACAGCTGTCTGGGCATGCATCTGGCCAGGGTGGAAACGCGGGCGATACTGACCAGCCTGTTTGATCGGGTAGCCGACCTGCAGCTGGTGCCCGACGGCGATACGAGAATCGTGGGAATGCCCTTCCGGTCGCCGAAAAACCTTCCGGTCACGTTTCGCACGGCGTCATGAGAAGCCGGGCCGCCGTCCTGCACGACGTGGGCGGCCCGTGGTCGGTCGAGGACTACGAGCTGGATCCCCCGCGCGCCTCGGAGGTTCTCGTCCAGATGGCCGCGGCCGGCCTGTGCCACTCGGACGAGCACATCCTCACGGGCGACATGTCCGCGCCCAACAAGATGCTCCGCGAACTCGGCCTACCCACCATGTTCCCGCTGATCGGCGGGCATGAAGGTTCGGGCGTCGTGGTCCAAGTGGGCGAGGGTGTAACCGATTTCGCACCCGGCGACCATGTCATCATGTCGTTCATCGCGGTGTGCGGCCGGTGCCGCTGGTGCGCAAGCGGGATGGAATACCTGTGTGACTACGGCAACCAGACATTAACGCCAGGCATGCCGACCGATGGGACGTTCCGCCATCACACCACTGACGGTCGCCCGCTCGGCCATATCTCCAAGATCGGTGCGTTCGCCGAACATACTGTCGTTTCCCAAAACTCGCTCGTCAAGGTCGATCCTCGTCTGCCGCTCGTCCCGGGCGCCCTGCTGTCGTGTGCAATTCCCACCGGTTACGGCTCGGCAGTCAACCGGGCACACGTGCGCGGTGGCGACACGGTGGTCGTCATCGGCGCCGGTGGAATCGGCACGGGCGCCATCCAAGGTGCACGCATCAACGGCGCTGCGCAGATCATCGCGGTCGATCCCGTTGAGCGCAAGCAGAAGTCCGCCCTCGAGTTCGGCGCCACCCACACCGCGGCGACCGCACACGAAGCCGAGGAGATGGTCCGCGATCTCACCCACGGTGTGATGGCCGACGGCGTCGTCGTCTCGCCCTCCCTTATTTCCAGCGACGACGTCTACGCCGCGCTGAAGCTGACTCGCAAGGGCGGCACGTGCGTTCTCACCGGAATGACACCGCAGACAACGCGATCCATCAAGATTCCGTTACAGGAATTCATCCTGTGGAACAAGAACCTGGTCGGCACCGTGTTCGGGTCGTGCAACCCCAGGGCCGACATCCCCCGGTTCGCGCGCATGTATGACGCCGGCCAGTTGAAGCTCGACGAGATGGTGTCCAGACGCTACCGGCTCGACGACGTCAACGAGGCCTATGACGATCTACGAAAGGGTGAAATCATCCGCGGTGTAATCGATTTCGGGATTAGTTAAGCCCGTAGAATCGTTGCGCGTTCGAACCGCTGATCTTCGCGCGGGACTCTTCGCTGAGATCAGAGCGAGTGCGCAGGTGCTTTGTGCTCTCGGGCCACTCACCATCCCAGTGTGGGTAGTCGCTGGCGAACATGATGAAGTCGTCACCGAGCACATCGATGACACCGGGCAGGATCGGCTCCTCGGGTTCGCAGGTGGTCCAGATGTTCCCCGCCCGCAGATACGCCTCGGGATCCCGTCGCCAGCCGCCCTCGATCCAGTCGCCGCGCTTCTCGAAATGCTCATGCAGCCGGTCGATGAAGAACGGGACCCAGCCGACACCGGCCTCCAGGAACGCGACGCGCAAGCCCGGATGCCGGTCGAAGACGCCGCCGGAGACCAGCGCGGTCATCGCCGTCATCTGGTCGAACGGAAAGCTGATGCAGTGCACCTGAATGTAATTCGTGAAGCGGTCGACTCCGATCTTCGGCAGATGCATGCCGGGGGCACCGTGAATGCCGAGCGGCATGTCGAGTTCGACCGCAGCTGCGTAGAACGGGTCGAGGTCGGGGTGGTCGAGGTTGCGGGTCCGCAGCGCCGGCGGGATGTGCGTCGCCACCAGCCCGAGGTCCTTCGCCTCGCGCATGACGTCGATCGCGACCTCGCCGTGCTCGATCGGGGTCACCGCAATACCGCGGAGGCGGCTGCCCGTCGGGCGGCAATAGTCCGCGATCCACTGGTTGTAAAGCCGCGCAAAGCCCGCGGCAAGCCCCGGGTCTTCGAGGCTGGGCGCACAGAGTCCAAGGCTCGGATACAGCACCATCGTGTCGATGTGATCACGGTCAGCATCGCGCAGCACGCCTTCTGCGGATGAGTGGTCGATGCCCGGCGCCGTGCTGAGCCCGTGTTCGCGTGGACAGCCCGCTCCCGGACCGCTGTCCTCGGGATAGTTACGCCCCTCGATCACCAAACCGCGTCCGTCATCTCGCGGCGCGATGTGTTGGGGCCAGCGCTGCATGGCTTCAACTGCCAGCGAGGCTCCCTCGGCTACATGCCCGTCCGCGTCAATGATTCGCATGCATCAGCTCACTTTGCCCAGGGTCCATTTGCTAAAGATACGATAATAGCGACACTCCAGGAGTCCCCTGAGCGAGACCATCCAGCAGCCGTTGGCCGAACGCGCATCCTGCGAACACCGCTGCGGTGAAGTACGGCAACCGATGCCGGACGTGGCGAGAGTACGTTCGTGTCACCACCGATTTACCTACTGCCCCAACACATAAGATTCTCAAGAGGGAATCGGCTGCGCAGGGACCGAGCGCCGGGAGCGGCGTGCTGTGGCGATGTGGCCCACGCGGCACCCGCTACAACGTCGCGGCTAGCTGATCGCGTCACGCACCGGCCGGAATTGCGGCAACGCGAAGTCGCCCCGGGTCTCGAACACCACCTCCATGGGCAGCCCGCACCGCAACTCCGCAGCGTCGGCCTCGACGATGTTGGTGAGGATCCGCACTCCCGGGGCGTCGTCGAGTTCGGTGAGCCCGATGATCAACGGCACAGCGTCGACGAAACCGGGGTGAAAAGGCTGATGCAGGATCGTGTACGCGAACAGCGTGCCGCGGCCGGTCACCTCGACGGCGGTCGGGGTCCCCTCCGCGCCGCCGCGCACCTCGGGCACCGGGCTGGGCGGATGCTGCAAGTGTCCAATCTCGGGAAACCCCTGAATCGCCAACACACCCGATTTCGCCGCGTCCCAGTAGAACTGGCTCACCGGATCCGGGACCGGCACAGGTCGAACATTCAGCTCCATTGCATTTCTTCCGGTAGCGGTGATTTCCTCGAGGACACTACGCGCTGGGCTACCCGCGACGCCCGGGCCCTCGGATGTCGACAAGGACATCTATCGGGGCAAGATCGCGACGGCGGCGTTCTTCGCCAAGAACATGCTCGCCAACCTGACCGCAGTGCGAGGCATCATCGAGTCTCTCGACGACAGATGTCATGCAGATGTCATGCAGTTGCCCGAGAGAGCGTTTTAGATCGGTCAGCCGGCGTCTCTAAGCCACGTGCCTAACGGTCGCGCCGGCCTCGGTTCGGCCGCGGGGGTCATCTCGGTGAAGAACTGGACCGCCGACCGGATTGTGTCGTCGGCCATGTCGGCGAACTCCCCGAACGCCACGTCCGGCGCGAGGGAATACGAGGCTTGGACGGCGACACCAACCCGAGTCTGGTCACAGGACTCGTAGACGATCGCTGTGGCCCGCCGGTCGGGTCGGTTCCACTTGTCGGCGAACTGCAGCAGCCGCGCACGGTCGGTGGCGGGAAAAAAGTACGCAGGAGTAATTCGGACCGTCAACGTGTCTCGATCCGCGGGAGAGATCTCGAGGTGAACGTGCAGCCGCTCGTGACCCACGGTCACGATGAAGAAGTAGTCCCCGTCGTGGTGGCCGCGGAAATAGCGGCGTCCGCGGGCGAGCAGATACCGTTCGATCAGATCTGTGCCTGACGATACTGACCTCATGTGCACTCCGATTGGGTCGGACAAGACTGGCGAGACTCATGGTGCACGGGGCGCCTTGTCTAGCCCTTGGAGAAGGACCGTCTTTCTTCGAAGAATCTGTTGAGAATCTGCTAAGTGCCTGACCGAGATCTCACGGGTCGCCCCGGTGCACACCCAACAGCACCGCAACACGCGACAATGCGGAGGTGCACAGCGTGCGATGGCTCCTGGCCGGCCTGCTGGTCGCCGTGTGCGGCACGGCTTGCGGTGGATCTCACCCGGGCGATGCGTCGCCCGCCCCGGCCAGCGACTTGACCGTCGTCGCCACCACCACAGACGCCCCCAACGCGGGTGTGCCCCCACTGCGCGACCAGGCGCGCGCAGCAGGCTTTGTCGACGTCCGAACCGTCGTCCCCGACGCGATCATCGACCTGCGTTACGCGACGCCGAACAACTTCGTTGGCGCGCCTCTGTATCCCCCCGATGCCCGCTGCCTCGTGCACGAGTCCATGGCCCCCGGTCTCGCGGCCGCCGCCGAGCAGCTGCGCCCACAGGGAGAGGTGCTCGTGTTCTGGGACTGCTACCGCCCACATGACGTGCAGGCCAGGATGTGGGAGGCGGTGCCGAACCCCGCTTGGGTGGCCCGGCCCGGCACATCCGCGCGAAGCCACGAGACGGGGCGATCCGTGGACGTGACGCTCGCAAGCCCACATCAGCAGTGCCCACCCGAGCGCCAGGTGGGCCGGCTTCTGCCTCGTCGACATGGGCACCGACTTCGACGACTTCTCCCCCCGCGCATTCGCACAGGCAACCGACGGCGTCAGCGCGGATGCCCAATCGAATCGGGTGCGGCTACGCGCCGCCATGAGCACCGGCGGGTTGACGGTGTATTCGGGAGAGTGGTGGCATTTCGACGGGCCCGGCGCGTCCGTCGACCGACCCATTCTCGACGTGCCGGTGAACTGAGCTGACGACACCCTGCCACGGTGTACGGGCTCGGCCGATTGGCGCGATTGGACCACCTATGCAAGGCTTTACGTTCATGGTTGGCAAACTCGTTTCTTGCACGGTCGTGCAAAACTACGCGCCGCCCGCTACCCGTAGACCATCCATATAAGGCGCTGTAACCGTGGTCACACGCCTGTCCTTAGTGGATCTCTTGCTGGACTCGGAACCCAGCGAGGAAAATCGCGACCTTACGATGGCGATCGTCGCGATCGACCGCAGGGCACCGAAGATCAGCGAGCCAACCCACAACGGCAAGCCAACCCAGACCAGCGAGCCAACCCACAACGGCAAGCCAACCCAGACCAGCGAGCCAACCCACAACGGCAAGCCAACCCAGACCAGCGAGCCAACCCACAACGGCAAGCCAACCCAGACCAGCGAGCCAACCCACAACGGCAAGCCAACCCAGACCAGCGAGCCAACCCACAACGGCAAGCCAATCCAGACCAGCGAGCCAACCCACAACGGCAAGCCAATCCAGACCAGCGAGCCAACCCAAACCAGCGAGCTGACCCAGCCGTCCGCCGCGCGATCCGAGGGGCGCTCACCGCGGACGAACTCGACCCGTCGCGCGCTGGCGATCACCGGGCTGGGTGGCCTGCTCATCGCGGGCGTCACCGTAATCACCACCTCGGGCTCCGGGACGGCTCCCAGCGCCAACGGTCACGGCAGCACGGCTTTTGACAACGCCCACACCGGCGATTGCCTCAGCTGGCCGAAGAACTCACCCGACCAGGCGCATCTCGCCGACTGCAACGCCGAGCACCTGTTCGAGGTCGCCCAGTCGGTCGACATGAGCGACTCCCAACAGGGGTGTCAGCTGGCGGTACAGCGTTATCTGGGAACCCGATACGACCCGAACGGCAAGTTCGCGATCGGCGTATTGGGGCGGGACGCAGCCGGATCGCAGTCCGCCGGCCAGCACCTGCTGTGCGGACTGCAGCTGCCCGGCTCTGACAAACAGCCGGTCGCCTTCAAGGGCAAGATCGCGGAGCTCGATCAATCGAGGGTTTGGCCGTCGGGCACTTGTTTGGCCGCCGATCCGTCTTCCAACCTGGCGGACATCACCGTTGGCTGCTCGGCACCGCATGCGCAGGAGATCACAGGTGCAGTGAACCTGGCGGACGCGTGGCCCGGCCCGCCACCCTCTCAGCCCGATCAGGACGCATTCGTACGGGATGCATGCACGCGCGCGACAGACGCCTACCTTTCACCGGTCGCGCTGCCAACCACCGGGCTGACACTGATCTACAGCACACTGCCACCGCCGAGCTGGCTGGCGGGCAGCCGTCAGATGTCGTGTGGCATCGGTGCGCCGGCGGGCGATCGAGGCTGGGCGACACTGAGCGGCAGTGCCAAAGACCGCCTGCTCATCAACGGCGTGGCACCGGGTGCGCGGCCCGCCGCCCCGCCGCAGGACGCGCCAGATCAGCGACCGGATACACCATCGACCGCGGCAAGCTCGCCACGCCCGGCCCCGAGTACAACCGCTAGCCCATCGCCGACGCCGAGCGCGTCATCGTCGGCGAACCCGAGCCCGAGCCCGAGCCCGAGCCCGTCACCGTCAGCGTCAGCGAGCCCGTCATCGTCGGCGAACCCGAGCCCGCCGCCGTCCGAACCCGAGCCCGTCACCGTCGGCAACCTCAGACGCCGACGCTCCGCAGGTCATCGAAATTCCCGGGTTGCCCCCGATCACTCTGCCCAGGCTGCTACCGCCTGCACCACCGCCGCCAGGCGACTAGCCGATGCTTGTGATGCGCCGCGAATTCACCAGTGATCGAACGGAGCTCGCCGCCCTGCACAACTACTGATGACTCGGTGCATGGCGGTGTCAGCCTCGAACCCGCAATTCATCGATCAAAATCCCACTGCCCGAAATCGGCCGCAAGGACCTCGTCCTCATCCACGCGTATACCGCCCAGGAGGGTTCCCGGGCTCTCCGGGCTGTTGACCACGTACTGATAAAGCACCGCCGTCGGCTCGCGCTGACCGTGAGACCACGACTTCGTCTGCCATGCCCACCGGTGCCCTGCAGTGGTCGAGCGCCCAATGACGCCGTCTTCGATCGCCCACGCGCATGCCCCAGAATGCCCATAGATGCCGGTGCGGTTCATACCCAGTACCGAGTTAATTCCTCGAAACCACTCGACAGCAACGCTTTTCCAGGTGTCGACATCGATATCGTCGTCGATACTGAAGAAGATCGGCGCCGAGTCAGGACCCCCGGCTGCAGCGTGCAGCCGCATCGCTGTCTGAGCGTCTGCCACGCCGCCGTCGTACCCGCGGGTGAAATCCGACGGCGCAGACCAGCCGGGCTTGCCGTACTGGTAATTGCTGACGATTTGAAGACCCTCTGCGCGTAGCGCATCCGCATACTCGCGGGTGATGGGCTTTGCCTGGAAGTTCGCGCCCGGCCGCGACTCTGACACATAGTTCACCACTCCGGCAAAGCCTGCCGATTTGATCTCATCCGGCGGTATCGTCCGCTCTGCAAAGTCGATCAGCCTGGTGTCGGCGGCCGATGCCTTCGGCACGTCGAGAGCCGCAGCCAGCGTTGGAAGGCTTACCAGAACCGGTGCGGAAAAAGCATATTGGAGAACTTCGCGCCTCGAAACAGGTCGCTGTCCGCGGCGTACACGTGGCGCAGGCGGGTCGTGCACCGCGCGATGTTAACAAAAATCAGGCGACATCTGTTTGGTGTCACGGGTCAGATTCCGGTGCGGGTAGGTCCGACTGCGCATGGCTAGCGAACGCTTGCGAGGCGATCAAGTCCACCCAGGTGTCCAATGCGCTGCGCGGGGGATCGGGGCGAATCCCGGCACCCCGCTACGATTAGGTGCGCTCAGTGTTCACAGCATTCTGTGAGGTGACCGGTGGCGATGCCCCAGCCGCCGGTCCTACCTTCGCGGGCGGGGGCGGTGCCCGAGACCGAAGGTGGTCGGAATGTCAACACAGTCCTCCCGATGGATGACAGCCATGCGCACGGTGCTGCTGGCCGCGCCGGCAGTCGTCGCGGCGCTCGCCGTCGGTGCCGGCGTCGCCCTGCAACATCACACACCGCAGCAGCTTCCCGGCACGATCGCGAGCAGTGACGTCGTCCTGGCGGACGCTACCGACGACAACAACGACTGGGTGCAGCAGCAACAGGAACAGGACCAACTGCAGGAGCAGCTGGCGTTGCAGGAGATGGTGCAGTCCGAACAGGCAGCCGAGCAGCAGAACGAAATGGCCCAGCAGGAGGCCCAGCAAGCCGAGCAGCAAGGAATGATGGTCGAGCAGCAAGCCGGCCAATAGTGGTCGATGTAGGCGATCGTCACTTCGCCCGGTCAAGACGGCGCACAGAGGCAATCACGGCCCGTGACCCGCGAAAACAGACTGGAGCCAAGGGGATTCGAACCGCCCGTGGAGATCGGCTCTGAACCACCGTTTGTTACGTCGATCGTTCTGCGTGCTGCGGATATGTTTTCGGCGTGTTACGCAATGTAACGTTTGCCCGCACCTCATCACGCGTCACGTCGGATCTCGTGTCGTCGATCTACTGTCGCACTTTCGACAAGGGGGGTCTCGTCGTCGGTTTCGCTGCGGACAGCTTGCACACGTGGTCCAATGATGGTGAACTTCAGCACGCCTGGAATTTCGACCTGCCCCAGCCGAAGGCCCATATGTCCCGCTTAACCTTTGGAGAGATTATGTTCCGCACTGTGATCGCGGCCGGTGTCATTGCCCTACCTTTGGTAACTGCGGCCCCGGCGCTGGCCGGCCCCGGCACTGTCTCCTGCTCCTTCCCGTGCACCATCGTCGGAGAAACCCTCAACAACTACGCCGGGCTCCCCGCGGCAACAATCGGGACCGTCCCCGGAACCGGATATGCCGCGTTCATCCCAAACACCATCGGCAATTACGGCGCGCTCCCCTCAACAACCGCCAGCAACTACGCCGACTTCCTGCCAACAACCCTCGACAACTACGCCACTTCCTCCAACAACCCTCGGCAACTACGCCGCGTTCCCCGCCAATACTGCCAACGGGTACGCCTCGCTTCCGGGAACAACCTTCAAGAACCTGTTCCCGGGGCTGCACTAGACCCAGACGCCAAGCGACGGCCATACCCCGGGGATTGAGACGGGTCCGGGCCCTGCAGCGGTTCCCCCTTCCCGCCGCTAGGCCGCGGTGGGCTGCCCGAACCAGGTGGTGAGCGCGTCAGGGAGCCCAGCGTCGGTTAGGTCTCCCACCCAGGCGACATATCCGTCGGGCCGAATCAACACGGCAGTGGGAGCGCGTGACCGCACCAAGTACCGGAAGCTCCCACATACCAACATATTTAGCGTCGATCAACTGAACCCGATCCGCCCATGGAGTGATGTCGAAGCCAGCGGGCTCGCCGAGGTTGAGCAGCACTGGCCGGGCATCGTGCAGGAGGGTGAAGACCCGCAGCGGGCCGTTGGCGGTGACCAGGTCGAGATCGGGCATGCGGCGCCCGAGCAGCGGGTGTCCCTCACCGAGGTCGTAATGAATGTCCAGACCAGACATCATCCCGGCGAATCGTTTACGAGGCTCCTCCATGCCGAGAAGCTCGGACATGGTGTCGCGCAACGCCTCCATACGCTCGTCGGGGCGGATGAGCGCGACTTGCGCCATCGTGTTGCGCAGCACGCGCGCGGCGACCGGGTGGCGCTCGCGATGGTAGGTATCCAGGAGGCTTTCTGGCGATGTCTGGTTGACCACCTGGGCCAGCTTCCATCCCAGATTCACCGCATCCTGAATACCGGTGTTGAGGCCCTGCCCACCGGTCGGGAAATGCACGTGTGCGGCGTCACCGGCCAGCAGCACCCGTCTGTCCCGGTAGGACGCCGCCTGCCGAGTCACATCGGTGAACCTGGAAATCGAGGTGGCACTGTGCATCCCGTAATCCGTCCCGCATACGGCGATGAGCGCCTCACTGAGATCGCGCAGGGTGGGCTCGCCGGTTTGTCCGACCTGCGGTTCGGTCACCAGGACCCGCACCGGCCCCCCATCCTCCAATCTGCTGAGAGAATGGATGCCAACATCGTCGTGGCGGAAACCCCACTCCGGCTCCTCGTCCATCTCGACTTCGGCGATCAGGCAGCTCGTTGTCGGATTCCACCCGGGGAACTCGATACCGGCTGCCTTACGGATCACACTGCTGCCTCCGTCGCACCCGACGAGATATTCCGCCCGCAGCGACCGGCCGCCGGACAGCCCGACGTCGACGCCGGTGTCGTCTTGCGCGAACCCCGCCACCTCACGTCCGCGATAGATCGGCACCCCCAGCTCGTCGACCCAGCCGGCCAGTATGCGCTCGATGTGGTTCTGCCACAGCCCGAGGCCGTAGTTGTGCCGGGTCGGAAAGTCGCTGATGTCCAGCGGAATCATGCCGAATCCCGCGACCTGCGCCACCTGCCCCTGCGACAGGAACCGATCGGCGATTCCACGCTGATCGAGAACCTCGATGGTGCGTGAATGCAGACCGCCTGCGCGCGAGCCAATGAGGTCCTGGCCGGCGCGCCGCTCGACGATGGCGACGTCGACCCCCGCCAACGTCAACTCACCTGCCAACATCAGCCCTGTCGGGCCTCCTCCAGCGACCACCACCGCATGTTCGGCCACCGGTTCGACGTCCCCGCGCGACCCATGCGTCGACAACGACACACGCATTCCACGACTCCCCTTTCCGCCGGTTCTGGTCTCGGCCAGCGATTCTGCGGCACGACCCGGGTCTTGCCGCAAGCCCCCCGGTGCGCTATACGTTGAAAGTGGAGGGGAGTGGTACGCCCATCCGTCGCCGCGCACGGTGATACCGTCGGCCGGGGAGGATCCCCCAGGGGTGCAGCCACGGAGCGAGAAGTTCTTTCACGAAATCGCCGACCTCACAGCTGAAGTGAAGACGCTCGAACTTCCCGATGAACCTTCAGTAGAGGCGCCTCCCCCGTGACCCGGACCAGTTCACGGGGCGCAGGGTCTGCGCCCCGTCAGTGCCGCATCGAGCTCACGATGCCCAAGATGAAGATCACCACAAAGAACAGCGTGAACGCGATCGACCAGAGGCGGACGAGCGGCGACATCCCCGTCCGGCGGCCCGCGACGGCCGAGACCGCGGCCGATGCCGAGAATCGCGACTCCTGGAGGGTCCGCTTGGCCTCGATCGTGTCGCGCTCGACGATGATCGCCTGGGGGATCAGCGCCGGGGTGGCCGGCGCCATCCCGTCGACGCGGCGCACGGCAGTTCCGATCGCCATGATCTCGATCAAGCCGGGCGAGAGCTCGACGATCCGCAGCTTGTTGCCGATCACGCGCTCGGCGCCGATGCGCGTCGCCTCGCCGCGGAGCAGCTCGAGAGCGTTCTCGCGGGCGCGGTAGACGATTGCGGTGACCTCGGGCAGCTCGCCCTTGCTGACACTCCTGAGCCGGGTGCCGATGCCGGCGGCGAGTCCCAGCGAGTAGACCGAGGTGGCCATCACGAGCTGCACGGGGGCGTAGCCGAGCGACGCGAGGTTCCAGATCTCCTCGCCGGTCAGCTCGGAGGTCACGACCTGCTCGGGCGCCACCGGGCCCGGCGCGATGCGGGGATGGTGGGAGGCGGTGCCGGTGAGCAGGAATTCGACGGTGCCGGCGCCGTGCGGGAGCATCCGGATGATGACGTCGACCACGGAGTTCGCCCCCACCGCGGCGGCCTCGGCGCGCAGCCGCTCGAGCGCGTGGTGTCGGATCGCGTTGTACATCTGGGAGTACTCGTGGACCTCGCCCTGCCCGAAGGTCCGCAGCTTGCCGGTGATGCCGCGCCCGATCCCGAGCGCGTAGGCGATGTTGCCCATCACGAAGCGCATGGGGTGGTAGCCGACGTCGAGGTGACAGTACAGCTCCATGCCCGAGGCGGCGCTCGAGAAGAGGTGCGGCCCGCCCCCCTGGGCGTGCACGGAGGTCCCTTGCGCGATGAACTCGGTGTAGCCGGCGAGAGTGCGCAGCTCGCTGACGACACTGGTGACGCCGACGGCGCCGTGGCGGTGCGCCTCCTCCTGCATGCGCTGGATGGCGGCGTGCCGGCCGCCCGAGATGAGCTCGGTCACCGCGCTTATCTCGCCGCCCGCGAGGGACTGCCCGAAGCTGCCGATCGCGCCGCCGAGCCCCATCGAGCACACGCTGTTGCCCACGGCGATCTCGCCCGGCTCAAACCCCTTCTGCGCCAGGCAGTAGATCTCGTTACCAGACATCCCGGAAATCAGCATGGTCACCTCCATCGAGGGGGCACTTATCGAGGATCGCGTCCGCGATTTCGATCGACTACGTCGGCTCGACATGGAGCATGGCCCGACCCCGCGACGCCGCGCTCCACATCAGCCTCTCGGGCAACTGCGGTTCAGCGAACACCATAAACCCCGGCAGCAGGCTGTGCGGAACAAGCAATCTCATTCACAGCAAATGAGCGAAGTAGCCCAACAGCACAGCCATCCCGCCAAGCCATCGATGCCGGGCTGAAGTCGCACTAGTCGGGCGGCGGAACGGTTGGAAAGATCGCGGTGACTGTCGGTGCGGATCTGGGAGGTAGATGCAATGGCCGATGAGCACTACGACGCGATCGTGATAGGGACCAGCCAGGGCGGCCGGTTCCTGCCCATCGAGCTGGCGAAGGCGGGCCAGAAGGTGGCGCTCGTCGAGCGTGGCCAACTCGGCGGCGTCTGCGTCAACACGGGTTGCACCCCTACCAAGACGATGGTCGCCAGCGCGCGCCTCGCCTACCAGGCGCGCCACGGCGCGGAGTACGGCGTGCGTATCGGTCCGGTATCGGTGGACCTGGCCGCGGTGCGCGAGCGCAAACGGGCCATGGTCGCCGGCGCGCGGCAGAATTACGCGAGCCGCCTGGCGCAGGACGGGCTTGACCTGATCGGAGGCGAGGCCCATTTCACGGGGCCGAAGACGGTCGAGATCGCCTTGACGGACGGCGGGACGCGGCAGATCAGCGCGTCAGTGGTCGTCATCGACGCGGGCACCCGGCCCAGGCCGCTGGCGATCAACGGCGTGGACGACGTCCGCGTGCTCGATTCAACGTCGATCATGGAGTTGGACGAGCTCCCGGAGCACCTGATCATCCTCGGCGGCGGCTACATCGGGCTGGAGTTCGGGCAGATGTTCCGCCGGTTCGGTAGCGAGGTCACCATCATCCAAAACGGTGCTCGCCTGATGATGATCGAGGACGAGGACGTCTCGGACGAGGTCGCCGCTATCTTGCGCGATGAGGGGATCACGGTCCTGACCTCATCGACGGCGGTCCGGGTCGAGCCCGCCGACGGCGGCCGCCTGCGGTTGACTTTTCGCACGCGACGGTGAGCGACGCTCGAAGGCTCGCACCTGCTGTCGGCCATCGGCCGCATCCCGAACACGGAGGCGCTCACCCCCGGGGCGGCCGGGATCCGTCTCAACGACCACGGCTTCATCGAGGTCGACGAGTACCTGGAAACCAGTGTTCCCGGCGTCTACGCGATGGGCGACGTCAAGGGCGGCCCGGCGTTCACCCACCTTTCCTACGACGATTACCGCATCCTGCACGCCAGCCTCATCACGCACGAGAAGGCGAGCACGCGGGACCGGATCGTCCCGTACACGGCGTTCATCGACCCGCAGCTCGGCCGCGCCGGCATGACCGAGCGCGAGGCCAGGGCGCAGGGACGCGAGATCCGGGTGGCGAAGCTCCCGATGAGCGCCGTTGTCCGGGCCATCGAGACCGGGGAGACGCGCGGCTTCATGAAGGCCGTCGTCGACGCGGATACCGGGCAGATCCTGGGCTGCGCTGTGCTCGGCAGTGAAGGCGGCGAGATCATGACGATGATCCAGGTCGCCATGCTGGGCAAGCTCACTTACACCGCCATGGCGGACGCGATCTTCACTCACCCGCTGCTGGCGGAAGGCCTCAATACCCTCTTCGCGATGTTCGACACCTAAGTCGCGATGTTAGTAACGAAAGTCCTTACACCCCGACGAGAGGCGTGTCGGTCGGACCGGCAACGGCGAATCGTGTTGTGGAGCTATCGATCCCGAATGTCGCGGTAGCCGTCGTCACCGTGGGCGCGCGTGAACAGCGCGCGCATTCACAGCGGCCAGATGTCGTTCATAGCGTGCGACCGGTAAGCCCTAATTTGGTTGGGCTCCACTGTCGTCGAGCCCGGATCGGACCAAGTCCCACGCGAGACGCCGAGCTTCTGCGGCTCTGGTCTGCATCAGGTGCTGAACGGGCGGAATGGGATTGGGCTGCGGTGCGTGCCCCTCAACGATGGCAACGTGCACATCCTGCGCTACCCGAATCGCCATCAGGACGGCCTCGTTGACGCTATTCAGCGCTTGATGCAAGCGGTCGTCCTCAACGAGCAAGTGGGCATTGGCGAGCTCGACTGAAAAGTCGTTCACGGTTTGGCTGATCTGCTCGAAGATCGGGTTCATGGCATCCTCCCGCTCGTCGCGCTCCTCGATGCGTAGGACGCTGGCGCCCTGGTTCCACAGTGTTGCCAGGGTTTGCGTGTGCGCTGCGATGGTGCGCGACACATCGATCATCGCCTGCCTCTGTAGCTGACCGAGGAGGTGGATGCGCTCTATGCGAGCTAGCTCCATTTCGGCGCGGTGCAATGTCTGCATCTGCGCCAGTTCGCGTGCCGAGCGCTCGCCGGCAACTGCTAACTCCCGTCGATGTCGTTCGGCTGCGTCAGCCGCGTTCCGATTCGCTTGGCGTTGGATACTGGCGGTTTGCCACATCGACACCAGGGCGACGCAAAACACGACGGCGCCGAAGAACCACTCTGCCTTGGACCCGATCTGGCCGGGACTGAGGACGATGTACCAGGCGATGGAAAGGCAGGCTGCCACGCCGCAGATCAGCCAGCCGATTCCGCGCCAGCCTCCGAATGGACCGAGCCGGCGCGGCGCAGGGCGAACGTGCGCAGGCAGCGGTGTCGGCTCGGTATCGGGTCTAACCTCGCCGCGTTCCGATGGCTCGAGGTCCCTGGTGGATTGTGATAGTCCGGTCATCTCTGGCCTCCCATTTGCCCGAGCCTCCCACAACGCGGGTTCAGGTTCAGCAGCGCCTCTGCGTGCCACCAACCCCTGGTTGGTGGCACGCGCCGGCGCGATCCCACCATCAGACGGCCGGTCTCACAAGGCGTGGCACGTTGCGGCCCGCTTTTACATCCCATCATTGCTGGGGATCGTCGTTCGAGGTGTACGAGACCCGGCATGGACGGCTACTCTCATCCGTGATTGCTTGCAGCGGTGCGGCCGGGGAAGCCCGTGTCGTCGCTGCTCATCCCAGCGTGACTGACCGCTAGAGAATTGAGGGCCCGTGGGACAGCCGATGCCACCTCAAGGTGATTCATCAATCATCGTCAGCCTCTCCGAGGCGGCGATGCACATGTACTCGGCAGCAATCGACGCGTTGCCCTTTGCCGAGGACAAGAAGTTCCACAAGCGCGCGGATGTCGTTCTCTCGGGCATGCGCAAGTTGCGCGGCGCTCTCACAGAAGCGGCCCGCAGCAGCAGGCCGTCACCCGCGGTGATTGTGGCACTCAGCGGGGTACGGCGTCGTTACGACGCTCTCATGACCCAAGCCGCCGACGCACCGGGATCGAGTGTGGGTCAACAGTTATACGTCGCGCGTATCAACGCCAAATTGTCCGCCGAAGAAGTAGCCAACGGGGCGGGGCTGTCCGCGGATCTCCTCGATCACCTCGAGGCCGGCGAAGCCCCCAGCGAAGAGGACGTCGCGAAAATCCACGCCACTATTGCTGCGCTGACTGGCACCGAACAGCAGGAGGAGTTCGGGCACAACCATGAAGAGCCCGCTGAGTCACATGATGACCACCAGGAGCAACACGTGAACGGCTGGGACGAATCGCTCGTCGGTGAGAACCCCGGCTAAGCTCCGCCGATGGCGGCGGGCCGTGGATCGCCGTGATCAGACGGCTTTGGTGACGCCGACGTAGGACAGCACTACGTCGGACTGATCGGTCTGTCGGGTCAGCGTCGCATATGAGCGGATAAACGACTGGCCAACGCATCCGTCGATCTTGACGTGGAAGTTGCTGATCATCACCCAGGGGTCGGGACCCTTGAACTCTTTCTTGTCGACCGGCGCGACGACGACGAAGCCGGGCTTGAGGCCCACGGTGATCACTCCGTTGACCGGTGTAGAAAGCACAGGCAAAAGAGCCGTTGGCAAAAGGCCTAGCGGTCCCGATACGCCGAGCGACGGCGTGATGCCTGCGCTACCGGCCAACGTCACGCCGTTCGACGTGCTCATGTCGATCCCGCAACCGATCTCATAACCGACCTCGAGGACTCCCCGAGGCTCTTCGGGTCCGACCAGCGAACCGGTGAACGTTCCGCTCGCGAGGTATTCGCGAGACGAGATCGCGGTGGTCAACGGCGGCACGGGAACTTGCATTTCGTCCTTGGCCCGGAGTGTCAGGGTCCAGCCGTCAGGAGTGTCGACCGTTGCCGGATCACCCGACGGCACCCGTACGTCGGCCGGTGGCACGCCATCGGTAGGGCCAGGGTCAGAGTCGGGGTCAGCACCTGCCGAGGGTGCGATGGTCGCCGAGATGACAAGGCAAACGGCAAAAGCCGCAGCGCGACGGAATACCACGGCTATCGGCATCACGGCCGATACCGTAAGCGCCGTCGGATTCAACTAACGGCCTTCCCGGCCGGGCAAAACCAAAGTTGTTGTACGTTTGTGATTGGTACGCAATAAGGACGCCTCATCCCAGCACCAAAAATTTTCGGCGGCCGCATATCCTGGGGATAGCCACTAGTCCCGGTCAGACGCCACACAAGGGGGCGAGAATGAAACTTCAAAGCTGCGCCCTCAGACTGCTGGCCGGTGCGATGGGCGTCGTAGCCCTCGCGGGCGGCACCGGCGCAGCCCGCGCGCAGCCAGACCCTGCGCCGCCACCTATGCCGTCGATCATCGATCAACTGGCCACGTCCACGCCGGTACTGTCGGTAAATCCGACCGATGAAGGCGGTCCAACAACCGAGTGGGGCGGCGTCGGAATGTTTTGTCTAAACTACTGGGTTCGATGCCGCTAAACCGACGTGCTGGGTCGGTCGAGCAGATCCACCGTTGTTCGGACAGTCCCGGCCGTCCTGGTGTCCCCGGCCCGGGCAGCGGCGCAGCGCCACGATCCATCCGATCGTGACCGCACACCAGGGCCGTGCGGGCCGCTCAGCGCTTGGAATCGGGCACCGGAGTGACGATGTCATCCGGCCCGACGCGGCGCAGATCACCCTTGGCCCAGGCCGAAGCCGGGCGCGGTGCGCGGCACGTTGGCCCGGATGCGATCCCGAGGCGAACGAAGCCGTACCCACGCCACGGACGGTTATCTCACCGATGACCTAGATAACTCGGTAACAACACGATCACTCGCCCGCGTGGTCGCGCGAACAAGGGCGGCGATGTTGGTAATTTCGCGCGCGTGGGAGAGGTATTCGCAGAGTGGGCTCGTCGCGTCGGCGCACTGATCGTGGTCGCGGCGGCGGCTGTCGCGCTCACCGTGGTCAGTTCGACGCCGAAGGCGTCGGCGTTCTCGCGGAAGGGACTGCCGGTCGAAATGCTGAGTGTTCCGTCACCGTCCATGGGCCGCGACATCAAAGTCCAATTCCAGGGCGGCGGACCGCATTCGGTGCTGCTGCTCGACGGGCTGCGCGCCCAGGACGACTTCAACGGATGGGACATCAACACCGCTGCGTTCGAATGGTTCTACCGGTCGGGGATATCGGTCGTAATGCCGGTCGGCGGTCAGTCGAGCTTTTACAGCGACTGGTACGCCCCTGCGAAGGGCAGCAATGCGACTCTCACGTACAAGTGGGAAACATTCCTGACGCAGGAGCTGCCCGCGTGGCTGGCGGCAAACAGGGGCCAGGACTCAAGCAACAATGCCGTCGTCGGGCTGTCGATGTCGGGCGGCGCGGCGTTGGTCTTGGCAGCGTATTACCCGCAGCAGTTCATCTTCGCGGCATCGTTGTCCGGTTTCCTGAATCCGTCGAAGGGGTTGTGGCCGACGGTGATTGGTCTCGCGATGAAGGAGGCTTCCGGATACAACGTGGTCGACATGTGGGGTCAGCCGAGCGATCCGGCATGGCAGCGAAACGATCCGATGCTGAACATCAATCGGCTAGTGGCCAACAACACCGCGATCTGGGTGTATTGCGGCAACGGCACGATGAGCGACCTCGACAACGGTGACGGGGGTTTCGGAGTCCAGTTCAGCGCCCAGTACCTGGAGAACATCACGCTGGACACGAACAAGGAGTTCCAGCGGAACTATGCGGCTGCCGGTGGGCACAACGCGGTGTTCAACTTCCCGTCGAGCGGGACGCACAGCTGGGGTTACTGGGGCGCGCAGTTGCAGCAAATGAAGCCGGACTTGGTGCGAATCCTGACGACGCAGGTTCCCGCGCCGCCGCCAGCGCCAGGGGCGGCACCGGCTCAGATGCCCGCCGCTCAGGTGCCCTCGCCTCAGATGCCCCCAGCACAGTTACCAGCGGCGCAAGTCCCTGGCCTTCAACCGGTACCAGCGCCTCGTTAAGAGTCGGGCCTTTCGAGGCGTCGGCGTAATCAGCGTTTGGCCTGCCGCAGCTCCGGCAGCTTCGCCGGGAAGCCTACAAGTGGAGCGCATTACGCCTGTGCTCGTCGTGTGTCGAGAACAGCCCGGCGTGGCGAATGGCTGGCCCGTCAGTCAGATGTTCACGGCGTCGTGATCGCCGGTCAGGTGGTCCTGTGATGACGGACAGCATTATCGAGGCACAGCAAATCGGCCCGGCGAGGCGCTGCCTTTTTCCATACACGTTGCGGCACACCATGACTCGGGTCGCCGCGAGAAGACCCGCTAATGTCAGCAAAGGCCGCGTCCCTGTGGTGCGGATGTGGGATCATTCAGCGATGAACCCGGAGGACCCTGAGCAGTACATACGCGACCTGGAACGCGGTGTCAGCCAGCCGCCGGGGACCGCCGCTCCACCGCCCTTCCCGCCGCCCCAGCCGTACGGCACGAGTTCGGGCACGCCGTTTCCCCCGCCGTCCGGCTCACCGTTCGGCCCGTCGTTCAGTGGACAGTTCGGTGGGCCGTACCCGGGGGGACCTTCCCGCGGCGGTGCCGCGGGTTTCGGGGTGTCGCGAAGCCCCCGGCCCCGGGTGGCGTCGGCGGTGGTGGTTATTTTGGCCGGGGTTGGGTTCTTCATCTGGCACATGATGTCGCACATGTCGCACCCCTCTACGGGCTCCACCACCCCCACCGTGCAACAGGGCGCAAGCCTCCACGCGACCCTTGAGGGTGGTGGGCAGCAGACGGTCGTGTGCAACGACGGCAATTTGCATGCGGACGGCGACGGCGGGACGTTCACCGTTACCGGACACTGTCTGACCCTTACGGTCACTGGTGACAACATCCATGTCACTGTCGACAGTGCCGACACCATCAATGTCGAGGGCATCGACGTCGTGGTCCTCTACCACTCGGGCTCACCGATAATCAACAAGACCGGAGTCAACACCGAGGTCTCTCAGGGCTGAAACGCGTCGATCCCAGGAGCGGATGTTCTGGGGACCACCTGCGGACCGGGCCGATTTCGGAGACTGTCGGTCTTGGGCCGAAAAGCCTCTGAACTGCTGTTTCTATTGTGGAGCTAAGGGTGTGTGGAGCTAAGGGGATTCGAACCCCGTACCGAACCTGCGGAAATGCGCTCTGAACTGCGGGTCTATGTGTTTTCGTGTTGTTACGCGGGTGCTCTCTGTACTGGTGATGTACCTCGGCGTGTTACGCGACGTAACGTTGCTGGAGTGCGACGATACGAGTTTGCTCGGATAGGTGTTGTGGGCATCCTTGAGCGTGCCTCTGTCATCGGTAATCCGGTCAGAGCTGTCCACTTGTCTCCGGCGTCAGCAGTCGAGAGTCTCTCCTGTCTCGCGCGATCACGGCGACCGATGAGTGCGCGCCGACCCTTCGCCCTCCGCGGCGATGCATAGCCCGGTATATAGTTTTGCCTTCGTTTGGGCGTCGCGGCCGCAGGCTCTGTTGGGGTCGCCGCGCTTGAACGGTCGGTCCACAAGTCCGTGATGGGTGTTGTCAGCGGGATCGGCTGCGTCGCAATCAATCCCGGGCACTGACAAGTCTGACGTGCGCCGGTGGCCGAGATTTCGGCAGCTGGCTCGACCTCCATCACGCCCGTGGCGCCATTGACGTTGTCGCAGCGCAATCCATCACTGTGAGGCACCTGTGGCGTTGTGACATCCTAGTCAGGATTGCCGCTAAATAGGTTGCATGATAGAGATACCGTGTGGAGAAGCCGCGGGCCGATGAACAGGTCAACGACTGTGTCGGTGAGCTTCTCGACCAGGCAATGGACCTGACGGGGCGATATCTCTCCGACCGCGCCGATTTGAGCGCGTCCGCTGCCTACGCGTTGAACAGGGTGTGCCGTGAAGGGCCCATCCGGCTTACGACGCTGGCCGCGAAGGAAGGGATCAGCCAGCCGTCGATGACTCAGCTGATCGATCGACAGGAACGGCTGGGCCTGGTGGCCAGGCTCGCCGATCCCGACGATGGGCGTGCTGCCCTCATCGGTATCACCAGTCACGGTCTGGAACTGCTCGACAAACGGAAGCGAATGCGGCGGGAACGCTTGAAAGCACTGCTGGAAACGCTGACGCCGGAGGAGGAATCCGCGTTGTGGCTCTCGGCATGGGTCGCGCTTCCGATCCTCCATCGGCTTGTCACCAACGCGGACTGTCCACCGGATCACGTTGCAGCGCACCTGCCTGCGGCCGAGTCGGTCGCCGCGCACAGGCGGGAACAGCGGCGATGAAACCGGGTGTTGGAGCCGAGTTGACGGTCGTGACATGACGAGTCGATAAGCGGAAGGTGTTCGGGTGAGGGCTATTCCGGTGGGTCGCGCGCTGAAACATGCGTGGATCCCGTTGCTTGTGATTGTCGTGCTGGCGGTTTCGGGCCTGGTCGTTTCGCGTCTGCACAAGATGTTCGCGTCGGCCGACCTCAACGCCGGTGCGGGCGCGGGCATCGAGATCGTCCAGTTCAACCCCAAGGTCATGGTCTACGACGTCTACGGCTCACCCGGCACCACCGCCCAGATCAGCTACTTCGACCCGGATGCCAACGTGCACCTGCTCACCGCACCGCTTCCGTGGTCGATCACCCTGTCGACGACATTGCCAACGGTCAGCGCCAATCTCATGGCGCAGACCGACGGCGACGAGATCGGATGCCGCGTCACCGTGAACGGAACCGTCCGTGAGGAGCAATCGGCCAATGGCGTCAACGCCCAGACGTACTGCCTGGTGAAGTCCGCATGACCCACGCCATCACCGAGCCTGAAACCGCCGGGACGCCAAAGCGGGCGTTCGTGCCTCGCCTGATTCGAATCCTTGCGCTGCCGATCGTTCTGTTCTGGATCGTCGTCGCCGTTCTGGTCAATGTGATCGCCCCGCAACTCGAGGTCGTCGGCGAGCTCCACGCGGCGCCAATGGCGCCCGAGGACGCCCCATCGATGATCGCGATGAAGCGGATGGGCGCCAACTTCAAGGAATTCGACTCCAACAGCACCATCATGATCGTCGTCGAAGGCCAGAAGCCACTCGGCCCGGACGCCCACGCCTACTACGACGAGATCATCCGCAAGCTGCGGCAAGATCCCCAGCACATCCAGCACATTCAGGATTTCTGGGGCGACACCCTGACGGCGGCCGGCGCACAGAGCCCGGACGGCAAGGCGTCCTACGTGATGCTGAACCTGGCCGGTGAACAAGGCCAAACCTTGGCAAACGAAGGCGTTCAAGCCGTACGCAAGGTCATCGAAGAGACGAAAGCGCCTCCCGGAGTACAGGCGTACGTTGCTGGTCCGGCCGCGCTCACCGACGATCTGCACGTCATCGGCAACGCCAGCCTCGCCCGGATCACGTTGATAACCCTCGCCGCAATCGCAGGCATGCTGCTGGTGGTCTATCGCTCGATACGGACCACGCTGATCCAGTTGTTCCTGACGTTTCTGGGACTGCTGACCGCGCGCGGGGTGGTCTCGGTACTGGCCACTCATGGCGTGTTCGGGTTGACGACGTTCGCCGGGAACATCCTGACGATGTTGGCGATCGCCGCCGGCACCGACTACGGCATCTTCATCTTCGGCCGGTATCGCGAAGACCGCGGGATCGGGCTGAACAGGGATGACTCCTACTACGCCACCTTAAAGTCCGTCGCGCCCGTCATCGTGGGTTCTGGACTGACGATCGCGGGCGCAACGTACTGCCTCAGCTTCGCGCGACTGCCCTACTTTTCCACCATGGGCGCCCCAGTCGCGATCGGCATGGTCGTGATCGTGGCGATCGCGGTCACACTTGGTCCGGCCGTGCTCTTCCTCGGGAGCCGCGTTGGGCTGTACGAGTCCAAGCGGCCTCCGCAGAGCAGATTCTGGCGGCGTGTCGGTACGGCGGTAGTACGTTGGCCCGCACCGATTTTCGTGGCAAGTTTGGTTGTGGTGCTGATCGGCATCGTGGCCATCCCCGGGTACAAGCCGGCCTACAACGACCGCTACTACCTGCCCAAGGATGCCCCCGTGAACGTCGGCTTCGCGGCAGCCGACCGGCATTTCTCGCAGGCCCGGATGAACCCCGACATTTTGATGGTCGAGGCCGACCACGACATGCGCAACCCCGCCGACATGCTTGTGCTGAACAAGATTTCAAGCAACGTCATGCACACCGAAGGCATTGCGATGGTGCAGAACATCACGCGGCCATTGGGAATTCCGATCCAACACAGCTCGATTCCGTTCCAGACGAGCATCCAGGGGCAGACCAACAACATGAACCTGCCGTTCCAGCGGGATCAATTGGCCAATCAGCTCAATACGATCGATGAGACGAACGTCTCGATCGACATCTTGGAGAAGCAGTACCAACTCTCCCTCGAGCAAACCAAGCTCACACAAGACTCGGCGGCAAAGTCGCAGGCCCTACTCGAAACCACCGAAGAACTACGAGACAACATCGCGAACTTCGATGACCAGTTCCGGCCGATCCGGAACTACTTCTACTGGGAACCGCATTGCTTCGACATTCCGCTGTGCGCCGCGACGAAGTCCCTCTTCGAATCCCTCGACGGGGTAGACAAAGTGACCGACCAGACGGGTGCGGTGCAGGTAGACACCGACAAGCTGGCGGACCTCGCTCCGAAGTTGACCGCACTCCTTCCACAAACGATCGCGTCGATGAAGGCCAGCAGGGACCTGTCGCTGGCCTCGTACAACTCTCAGAAGGCCCTGCTCGACCAGCTGGAGGCCGCCAACGACACCGCCCTCGCGATGGGCGCCGCCTTCGACGGGGCGAAGAACGACGACCTGTTCTTTCTACCCCCGGAGGCATTCGACAACCCCGACTTCAAGCGCGGGCTGGTGATGTTCCTGTCACCGGACGGCAAGTCCGCGCGCATGTTCATCACACACGAGAGCGATCCTGCGACGGTCGCGGGCATCGGCCGGGTCGAATCGGAGAGGAAGGCCGCTCAGGAGGCGCTGAAGATGTCCTCCCTGTCGAACGCCAAGATCTATCTCGGTGGAGTCGCAGCGACCTATAAGGACATGGCTGACGGCGCGAGGTACGACCTGCTGATCGTCGTGGTCTCGTCGCTGACGCTGATCTTCATCATCATGCTGATCCTGATCCGCAGCGCGGTCGCGGCGGCCGTCATCGTCGGTACGGCGGGCAGCTCGATCGCCGCGTCCTTCGGCATCTCGGTGCTGATCTGGCAGGACCTGTTCGGCAAACAAGTGCAGTGGCTCGTCATGCTGATGTCCGTCATCATCCTGTTGGCGGTGGGATCGGACTACAACCTGCTGCTGGTGTCCCGTTTCAAGGACGAGATCCACGCGGGCTTGAAGACCGGCCTCATCCGCGCGATGGCGGGTACTGGCGGTGTGGTGACCTCGGCCGGACTGGTGTTCGCCGCCACCATGGCGGGGATGATGGGCAGCAAGCTGATCGTGCTGGCGCAGATGGGTTCCACGATCGCGATCGGCCTGTTGGTCGATACGTTCGTCGTGCGCGCCTTCCTGATGCCGTCGATCGCCACACTGTTGGGCCGGTGGTTCTGGTGGCCGCAGGTCGTCTACCCGCGCGGTGACCATCACTTCCTGAAACCGCAACCGCCGCGGCCGCCAAGCGAGGAGCCCGACACGGTGGCACTGCCCACGCAGGCATAGATCCAGGCATAGATCAAAGCCGCCGCGATTAGTGAAATTTCACAGTGAGGTTGTGCGCTTCCTGGCCTACACCGGCCTGCGGTGGGGCGAAATGGCCGCGCTGCGGGTGTACGACTTCGACATGCTGCGCCAGCGGGTGAACGTGTCGCGGTCGGTCACGGTCGGTCACCGTGGCTTCCGGCGCGGGTCTGGTTTGGTCGACGCCCAAGACGTACGAGCGGCGCTCCGTGCCGTTCCCGGCAGCGCTGGCCGACGAGCTGGCCGCGCTCATGGTTGGCAAGGACCGCGACGCGTTGGTGTTCGCCGATTTGCGCCGCGGGGTTCTGCCCAACTCGAACTGGCGGGCGCGGGTGTTCGCGCCAGCGGTGGCCGTCTGTCAGAAGGCTGACGAGTCGTTCCCGACGATCAAGCCGTACGATCTGCGCCACACTGCGGTGTCGATGACGCTGGACACCTACGCCGACCTGTGCGACACCGACCTTGACGCCGTCGCGGTCGAGCTGGACGCGGCGATCAAAGCCGCTGCGACAGAGGCCAATCCGAGTGCTACAGCGGGCCGGGACGGCTGACTCCGCGTCACCAGCTAACGGTTAAATATCTATCTAACTGGCTTTTCTCTGGTGGAGCTAAGGGGATTCGAACCCCTGACCTACTCGATGCGAACGAGACTACATGCGCGTTTAATGCGGCAAGCTGTGTTGGTAGTTCCACGAACCAGCAGGTCAGACGGTTGGCTGTGACGGTTACCAAAAGCTGCCTCAAGTTCTACTGCGGACTGGCTGCGGACTGTACCGTCGGCAGGGTCAGCCCAGCAAACAGGCCTGCGACTTGCGCCTCGGAGGACCCCTCTGCACGAACACAAGGGCGTGAGCAGAGCCCGACCAGGTCACGTGTCCTGGCCCTGGTGATCGCTGAGCATCACCGGTAATAAGCCGCTCAGCTCAGGATCTTGTATTCGCCGGTCTCGCGGTGGGCAGCAATAAGCAACTCGCGGAAGGTGGACTTCAGTTTCTTCATCGAGAACCAGTGGTGGTTGTAGCTGCATATCGCGATGTCTTTGAGCGTCCCCGTAGTGAACCGCCGGTAGCCTCCCGGCGTACGTAGCGGCCGCACGGTGGTGCCGTCAGGGATCATGAACTGGCCTGCGCGCAACCGCTGGTCCAGCCAAGCTGTAGGACCTCCAACCGCCCGGCCCCTGCCCACCAGGAAGTGCCGCCAAGTGCCGCGGAAAAGCCGCGGGGACTCACCATGTGTCGGGCTCCGCCGCGCGGCGGTAATAGGTGAAAGGCACCAGCCCTACGTCGGTGAGGAGCGCAACAATGACTCTGCCGCAAGCAGCACTCAGTCTGCCGGATGAGACGGCGGCCTCGATGGTGTCGGGCCCGCGGATCGACAGGTTCGACCTGGAGCCCCGATGCCGCGTATGCAGAAACGACGAGGTGCGGACGAAGGTCAACGACCTGCTGGCCACTGGGGCCAGCTACGCGATGATCCTGCGCACCCTGGAGGACGAGACCGCCCCGCTGGATAATCGTGACTGCGTCACCATCGACTCGATCCGCCGCCATGCGGCCCGGCACTTCCCCGTTCAACAGGTGGCCCGCGCCACCTACCGCGAGATACTTGAGCGGCGCGCGCAGGAGAACGGGGTCGACTTTGTGAACGGTGTGGCCACGGCTCTCACGCCGATGGCCTTTTACGAGGTGGTGATGAACGAGGCGTTCCGCCGGCTGGCGGACGGCGACGTGGAGGTCAGCATCGACACCGGCTTGCGGGCCGCCGAGAAACTCCAGGCGCTGACCGATGCGCGTGCGGGCGAAACAGATATCGCCGACATGCACGTCAAGATGGGTCGCATCATCGACGTGGTGCGGACCTTCATCCCCTCCGAGCGCTGGCCGGAGCTGCAGGCGGCCCTGCGCGGAGAGGCGCCGACGCGCCGACAACAGCCCAAGGTAGTCGAGCGCGTGCGCATGGTGCCCATCGATGACGCCCCGGACGAGGACGACACCTAATGGTCAGCACCTCTCTCCAGCAGGTTCCCCCCACATCGGTGGAAGCGGCCGTGTTTTGACCTCCGACCGTCCCACCCAGGTCCGGCGCCTCTGCGCAGGACACTCGACGCGGCCACCGGATCGTCCTTGGGCAGCACGTAGTAGTGCAAGCCCTGGCCGATCGGCTCGGAGATGTCATTCGTGATAGCCGGCGGGCGATGACGACGCGTCTAGCTGACCGGCCTGTGCCCCTGCCCGCTGCGTACCGATCGGCGATCCGTCGGGACCTCCACCTCCGACTGGGTCTTCGCGTTGTCCAACGCCTCCTGCACCAAGCCGCCGATTGCCTCGGCGGTCGGCGGAGCCGTCTCGCTGTACGCGTAGGCGAACCGGTCGGGAAGCGCGACGTAGGCACCGTCGGCATCCAGCGCGACTCGGTACACGCCCACGAAGAACCCAGCAGCTCGGCCATCGAGGTGCCACCTGAACGGCGACAACGTGCCGACGCAGTCGGTGATGAGCAGCTCGATGCCGCACTCCAGCCTGGCCATCAGGGTCACGCAGTTGCCGCCCGTGTTCTGCAGTTCGAAGCTGGTGCCGAAGCGGTCGGATAGGGCGGCGCAGACCTC
Source organism: uncultured Actinomycetota bacterium (assembly GCA_963828065.1). GTDB lineage: Bacteria > Actinomycetota > Actinomycetes > Mycobacteriales > Mycobacteriaceae > Mycobacterium. Next base: position 439,484 of record CAWHDL010000021.1, read on the forward strand.
GGCGAAACCGAACAGATGCTTGATGTTGCCGGTCATTCCTTCTCCTCTGACAGCATCGAGGTGTAGACGCGGCGTTGGACCTCGTAGGTTTCTGCTAACGCCCGAAACTCCTGCAGGAGGGAGCTTTGTTCCCGAGACCGATCGTGTAGTGACTTCGGACCACGGCCCTCTGTCGCCTCCCAACAGCCTGGTGACGAAGAGAACAGGTCAATCGCGCGGGCTCGACTTAGGCCGAGGTCGTCCCCGCCCCGTACCGGGCGGCTACCTGCAGCGACCCGCCATCCGTCGGAGACGGCGCGCTGGGAACCAGTTTGGGTCAGTGGGATTGGTCATTCCGACCCTTCTCTTCCTCCCCCTCGTAGGGACAGTGTTCTGTCAACGTAAGTGAGCAGATCACCCGCCGAGGCCTGGGCTTGGGGTCGGGGCAGGCACAACGCATCGGCCCGAACTGCTTGTATCTGGTGGCATATCCGCACTGAGGGCATGGGGAGTGCAGGTGTGGGTCAGAATGACCGCGAATGCTAACCCCCATCTTTCTCCTCCCACTCAGCGACCCGCTGCTTGGCCTGACGGATTCGTTCTTGCCACGCAGGGTCGTTGTTCCAAGGCAGGTGCGCTTCCAGCTCCTCGTTTGTCCAATGACGATTGCAGGCGCAACGTATGTGGTACTGCTTGGAGCGGGTGGCATAACCGCAGACCGGGCACGGTGGCCACAGATAGGGACCGCTGTGGCCGTAAATGTCAACGCCCATCTCGCCCTCCTACAATCCACGGTGCGCCGGTCATCCATCCGGCCTCATCGGTGCTGACCTCCTGGTCACGCCCTGACTTCAGACTTGCATTCGGTGCACCCGGTGGCCCGGACGGTACGACCCGCCGGACGGATCGATTGGTTGGGTGAATCTCGTCGTTCGGCATGCACTACTCCAATTGCCGAGCCTCCCGCTCGGAGGCGCTCCTGCCCGCACCGGTTGGTGCTGGCCGCTTCGTCATCCGAGCCACCCACGAGCGTGGGGTTGGCGTGCCGTCCAGTCGGAGCTTGGCGACGGCATCTCGTGAAGCAGATCAACTATACGAGGAGGAACAGCCTGCCAGGCGACCTCGCGGACGGCCAGGTCGCGATGATCGTCGGCAGTGTTACAGCCGCACGGGCGTCAGGACGTCCAGGGGCCTAAGCCGCCCACTTTCTCGATGCGGACGCGGGTGAGCAGCCCCTCCGGCGCATTCGGCGGCGGGAAGTGTTCGTCGGAGCCCAGCATCACCTTGGCGAGTTTTTTGAGTAGCTCGGGAGCACCGCCTTCCACGATCTGCGCTGTGCCGGTGATCGCCAGGTAGGGCGTCTGCTGCCCGGGCTTACGGGCGGCCAGGACCGTGACGGCGACCCGCGGGCCGCCGTGGCGCATCGCAGGGACCGGTGCCTCACGACAGGACCCGGCATCCCGCACCCTTTCCTGCGGAAACCGGCAGTGGAGATACGGCGTGGGCGGCGGCGGGCCAGGCCGAGTTGAGAGGGGATAAACGTCGACGCTTGCGGCGTAATGTTAGGAAACGAGCCACAGGAGCTGCTATGGCAACCGCACGACCCAATTTCTTGCAGTACATCGCGTTCTCGTACGGTCTGCGACGCCTGCCCGATTCGATGCGAAGTTGGGTCGCCCGTGACCTAGCCGGTAAGGGAGCGGTCCGCCGGTTCATGTTCCTGGCCGCAATACCCCCGTTGTTAGTCCTCGCCCCGTTCTGGCTGCTTCCCGCGTCGCTGTATGTGCATTCTGAGATGACAGTGCCGATCTACATTTGGGCGTTGCTGATCTCGCTCGCGCTGAACAAGGTGTGGCGGCGGCACCGGCTGGCGCAGCATGGTTTGGACCCGAACCTGGTTGACGTGATCAAGCGCGAGAAAGACGCGGAGATGCACGAGGACTACATCCGACGCTACGGTCCGCGCCCGGAAGAGGCCAAGCGGCAGGCGAACAGCAATCCCTTCTTCTAAGACAGGACAAAGTTGATCACGATCAGCGCATCACACCGCCGCCGGGCGGATATGCGCCATACGCGCCGCGCTCATCGTCGGCCATGACCCACTCGTGGCTGCTGATCGGCGCGGGCTGGGTTCGACGGCGGGGTGCGGTCTGATCGACGGGCCAGCGCGGGTCCGGTAGCGCGCGGCATCGATAGGGCGGCTACGCGCCGGACCGGATCGAGGGCCAAAACGTCAGACATGCCTGACCCGCGGTGACACGATATTGACGTGAACGCCAGTGGGGTGGCCGCGTGACATGACGGCGGCAGCCGTGGTGTGCGGGTCGTGCGGTACTGAGCTGCCGCCGAACTCGAAATTCTGTAACGAGTGCGGTGCGCCGGTTGCGACTGCCGCGACACCGGCCGAGTACAAGCAAGTCACGGTGCTGTTCGCCGATGTTGTTCATTCGATGGACATCGCGGCGGTGGTGGGGGCAGAGCGGTTACGCGAGATCATGACCGAACTGGTCAACCGTGCGGCAGCTGTGGTGCAGCGGTACGGGGGCACGGTGGACAAGTCCGCCCGGCGATGGCATCATGGCGATCTTCGGCGCACCAGTCTCGCTTGAGGACCACGCTGTGCGTGCCTGTTTGGCAGCCCTGGGAGTTCAAGAGGAGGCCAAGCGGCTCGCCGTGGAAGTCCAAGACCGCGACGGCGTGGAACTGCGGCTGCGGGTGGGACTTAACTCGGGTCAGGTGATCGCTGGTGAGATCGGTTCGGGGCTTTTCGGTTACACCGGCAGTCGGTGAGCAAGTCGGGATGGCTCAGCGGATGGAGTCGGTCGCTGCGCCGGGTGGGGTGATGCTCAGCGCGTCCACCGCACGACTGGTTGACCGCTCAGCGGCCCTGGGCGAGCCTGAGTTGGCTCAGGTCAAGGGTGCCGATCAGCCGGTCGCGGCCCAGCGGCTGGTGGGCATGTTCGAAGAGCATCGCGGTGTCGGGCGTGCCGAGTCGGATCTGGTTGGTCGGCGGTGGGAGATGTCGGCCGTTGAGGGCTTGCTGGACCGTGCAATCGAGGGCCACGGCGTGGGCGTCGTGGGCCCACCGGGCATGGGCAAGAGCCGTCTGGTCCGGGAGGTGTCCGCGATGGCGGGTCGCCGTAGTGTGGAAGTGTTCACCACCTTCTGCGAATCGCATGCCAGCCAGGTTCCGTTCCATGCGGTTGCTCGGCTGTTGCGTGCGGCCACCGGCATCGAGGGTCTTGACGCGGAAGCCGCCCGTGACAGGTGCATGCCCGGGTTCCCGACGCAGACTCCGAGGACTTGCTGTTGTCCACGACCTGCTGGGTATCGCCGATCCTGAGATTTACCTGCCCAGAATTGATCCCGATGCCCGTCGGCGGCGGTCTGACCGCCCTGGTGAATGCCGATTCCTTGTCTCGCGAAACCCCCGCCCTTTACGTCGTCGAGGACGCCCATTGGATCGATGAGGTCAGCGAGTCGATGCTGGCCGATTCCTCACTGTGATCCCGCAGACGCCCTCGCTGGTGCTGGCCACCTACCGACCCGAGTACGAGGGGGCGTTGGCTCGGGTGGGTCCTCAAACCATCGCCCTTGCGCCGCTGAGTGATTCAGAAACACGGCGCTGGTCTCAGAGCTGCTCGGGCCCGACCCCTCCGTTGGTGCGCTGGGCCAGAAGATCGCCGAGAGGGCCCCGGTAATCCGTTTTTCGCCGAGGAGATCGTGCGCGAACTGGCCGAGCGCGGTGTGCTGCAGGGACTGCCCGGCGCATACGTGTCGACGCGGATGTCAGTGAGGCAAGGTGCCTGCCACATTGCAGGCGGCCATCGCCGCTCGCATCGACCGGCTCGACCCAAAAGCAAAGCGCACCTTGAGCGCGGCGGCAGTGCTCGGCGCACGATTCACCCTCGACCTGCTGACCGCGCTGGGGGTTGAAGCTGTCGTTGATGATCTGCTCCCCACTCAGCTCATCGATCAGGTCCGCTTCACTCGGCAACCGGAGTACGTGTTCCACCATCCGCTGATCCGCGCGGTGGCCTACGAATCGCAGCTCAAATCGGATCGCGCCGAGCTGCACCGGCGCGTCGCGGGCGCAATCCAGTCGCGTGACCCGGCGGCAGCGGCCGAAGAGAACGCGGCGCTGATCGCCGAGCATTTGGAGGCCGCCGGTGACTTGCACGCCGCCTACGGCTGGCACATGCGGGCCGCAACCTGGGCGACCAACCGCGACAGCGCTGCGGCGCAACTGCGTGGGAGCGAGCGGTAGAGATCGCCGACGCATTACCCGCCGAGGACCCCAACCGGGCAGCCATGCGCATCGCCCCTCGCACCATGTTGGTGCGGCATCGCCTTTCGAGTCCACGAACACGTCGCCGGGGACCGCTTCGAGGAATTGCGGGAGTTGTGTGCCGCCGCCGGGGACAAGGCGTCGCTGGCCATCGGGATGGCGGGGCTGGTGATGGATCACGCGCATCAGGACCGGATACGCGAGGCGTCGCAGCTGGCATCGGAAGCCATGGCCCTCACCGAGTCGCTCGGCGATCCGACCTTGACGGTGGGACTGTGCTTTGCGGTGATCTACGCCAAGTCTGAAAGCGGCGACTGGTGTGACGTGCTGCGGTGGTCACAGCGGGTCATCGACCTGGCCGACGGTGACCCGTCGAAAGGCAACTTCCTTTTAGGGTCTCCGCTAGCGCTCGCCTCCGCGACGCGAGCTATCGCCCGGTATTGCCTGGGTCGTCCCGGATGGCAAGAGGACCTGCGCCACGGCCTGGCCATTGCCAGCAGCGCCGACCCTGCGTCCTACGTGACGGTTGTCGCCTATGTCTACTGGCTGGGGATACCGTTTGGCGTGCTGAGCCCCGACGATTCGGCAATGCGTGAGATCGAGGATGCGCTACGGATTGCCGAACGATCCGGT